>JAJQGO010000004.1:0-33355 GCA_021200415.1 Ruminococcus sp.
TACAACGAATTATGAAACGGCTGCAAGAAAAACATATTCCGTTTAGCGAAATGAAGTCTGCATCAGATATACGGAGATGGAATAACGGTGAAATCCCTGTAGCACTGATTCACCCTGCCAGTGCGGGACATGGTCTGAATCTGCAGCAAGGTGGTTCGTGTCTTGTCTGGTTTGGTTTAACGTGGAGTCTGGAACTATACAGCCAGACCAATGCCAGACTATATCGACAAGGGCAGCAATCTCAGACCGTTATCATTCAACATATCATCACGAAAGGTACGATAGATGAGCATATTGTAAAAGCACTACAGGAAAAGGACAAAACACAAACAGCATTGATGGACACCCTGAACCGAGGCAGGATGCTGCCCGAGGCGAGGGGCGTGCAGCGATCGGATTTGACCGCTGTAGCCGTAAAAGCGGAAGTGAAAGGAGCCTTGTCATGTGGGAGAGCAGTAGAATTTTAATGGACTGGGCGAGTGTATGCCAGAAGATAACCGGAAATCCTGCCTATCTTCGTGCAATGGGAACAGTGAGACAAAGAAAATCGACAAAAAGCCGCGCAAGGTATTGTGGCATTTCACAAATCGATGTAATTGAACAATTGATTGAATGGGAAATACCGGATATCACGGGAACAGAACGTGACCTTCGACGAGAATCTGTACGTCAAAGCATTCTGGCACATTGACAGGAGGTCACCTGAAGCTGAGGCAGGATGCTGCCCGAAGCTGAAGGCATGCCGACATTGGATTGAAGGAGGTGCATCATGACTGTGTATGAAAATTTGGCAAATGCGATTATTGCACAAGCGGCAGATGATTATCGAAAAATTCTTATTCTTCCCCAAAACGATGGAAGTCGACGAAGTCTGGAGCGATTCTTTCGGAGTGAATGGTATCGAATACTCACGAACCTGGACGGTGAGCTACTGATACAGATGTTGAAAAAGGAGGTGCTGGGATGACTGCAAGAGAATACTTAGAACAGGTACAGGTTATTGACAAGCAGATTAATCAAAAACTAAAAAAGGCGCAAATGCTGCGTCAAAGCCTTTATGGACGTGGCATCAATTACGAACAGTCCGGCGTTCACACAAACAGTGCTGGCAGTGGCATAGAAGCTGTTCTAGTTAAAATTGCTGATTACGAATCCGAAGCAGATACACTGATAGACGAACTGGTAACGAAACGTCTGGAGATTGAAAAAGCAATCGCTACTGTCCCCGACGAAAAAGGGCGTACCGTTCTTGAACACCGCTACTTATACCTCCAATCGTGGGAAGAAATTTCTGTGGAAATGGGATATAGCAAGCCACACTTGTACCGGCTTCATCGAGAAGCTTTGCAAAAAATAAAATATGATAGTAAATGATACTTGATAATAGTGTCAAGCTGTGCTATACTGTAAAATAGGAAAAAAGATAAAGGAAGCCGCTAAGTGGAAAATCACAAGCGGCTTTTTTATGTCCGAAAGGAGAAGTTTTATGCTGGCGAAAAGTGTAATGCAAGGCGGAATTGATATCGATAACCGAATTCAGGAAAAGCTCGATGCCTACAAGGGGTGGCTGAACTTTGCGGAGCAATATGAGGATGGCGTTTTGAATGACATTCTGGAAGACGTGGAATCTGAGTTAATCACACTGTTCCTTACGAAGAAAAACATCGAGGATATTATCGACTCTTTCCATCGTTCTGATGTTCGGCAGATTCTCCGAATGCGCTATCTGGCAGACACTCCGTTTGCGTTTATCGCAGACGATATGTGCATGGACGTGGATGAAGTAAAACGACTGCACCATAAGGCGTTGAAACGGATCGACAGACACTTAGAGCGAAGCGGAGAGGACGACTACGATGCCACATAAAGCAAAGAGGCTATGTTCCTATCCTGGATGTCCTCGATTGACAAACGACACTTATTGCGAGGAACACAGCCATCTTGTCAGTCGGCAGTATGAACAGCACGGACGGGATTCCCATCACAGCAAACGTTACGGTCGGAACTGGCAAGCAATCCGAAAAGCCTATGTCCATATGCACCCACTCTGTGAACGGTGCACCCCAAGGGCACTTCCTCGCTGCGCTCACGGCGCATGAAGGCTGGACGTTACGTTCCGGTCGAGGAGGTGCATCACATCAAGCCTTTGGCTGATGGCGGCACAAACGATGCGACGAATCTCGTGAGTCTCTGCCATAAGTGTCATGCGGAAATTTGCCCCAAGGGCACTTCCTCGCTGTCGCTCAGGGCGCACAAGAGATGGGCACTCGCTCCCACAACGAGACAGTCTACTCCTATGAAGGTGACCACCACAGGTAGGGGGATGTGAAATCTCTAAATGTGAATTTTCTGTAAACCGAGCCGCCCTCAAATACACATTTTTCCATATTCAAACGCCCTATTAACCCTATCAAAATTAAAAAATTCGGAAATCTCCGAAAATACGAACTTTTTCCGACTTCAGAAGGGTCGGTTTTTTTATGCGCATTTGCCATTTTTGTTTGAATTTGTTTGATTTTCAGGAGGTGATGGCATCATGGCAAGAGACGGAACAAACCGAGGCGGTGCAAGACCCGGTGCAGGGCGACCCAAGAAAGCACTCACCGAGAAAATTGCTGAAGGCAAATCTGCAAAGGTCATGATGCAGCCCGCTGAGATTGAATCGGAAGATGTACCACCGGTCAGAGAATTCATGCAAGAATTGCAGCGTGATGGAACGAAACTGCTTGCAGATGAAGTGTACACAGAAACGTATCAATGGCTGAGGGAACGTGGGTGTGAGAGGCTCGTCAACCGACAATTGGTAGAGCAATATGCTATGAGTATTTCCCGCTGGATTCATTGTGAACAGATTGTGTCTAAGTATGGGTACATCTCTAAACATCCGACCACAAATGCGGCCATCGCTTCCCCTTATGTTTCAATGTCACAAAATTACATGAAACAAGCCAATCAGATATGGGCGCAGATTTTTCAAATCGTCCGTGAAAACTGCTCGATGGAATTTCAAGGCAGTCCACAGGATGATATCATGGAAAAGCTGCTTCGTTCTAAGAATCCATAATGGAGGACTTTTATGAGAGAAGATATACAGTTCTGGCGTGACTTGAAGAACAATCGTCAGTACCTAACCAAACAGCAATATTGTACTTTGAAGGGACAAGCGAAAAACGGGTACATTGTGGACGCCAGAAAAGGGCTGCAGAAGGTCCTGCGAAGGAGGTATAACTAATGCAGACGACAACAGAATTGGAACTGGTATCGATCGATAAATTGATACCGTACGTCAACAATGCCCGAACACACAGCAAAGAGCAAATCAATAAACTTCGCTCATCTCTTCGAGAGTTTGGATTTGTGAATCCCGTTATCATCGACCACGACTTTAATGTCATCGCCGGCCACGGACGAATCACAGCAGCAAAGGAAGAAGGCATCACGGAAGTTCCCTGTGTCTATGTTGACCACCTCACCGACGCACAGAAGAAGGCCTACATTTTGGCGGATAATAGAATGGCGTTGGATGCAGGCTGGGATGAGGAACTTCTCGCCGTGGAAATGTCCGAACTGCGAGATCTCGGTTTCGACCTTGGTCTCACAGGATTTGATGAAAAGGAACTGGCCGACCTCTTCGCTGTTGACGATGAGGCGCAGGAGGATGAATTTGATATTGATGAGGCACTGGAAAAACCTCATTTTTCCAAATTAGGTGACGTGTGGTTACTTGGAAATCATCGTGTTTTATGTGGAGACTCTACATTATCCGAAAGCTATAAAACGCTACTTGGTGAAGAAAAAGTCAATCTGGTATTGAGTGACTTGCCATATTTTGTTTCCTACAAAGGCACGGCTGGAACAATCAAAAATGACGACCTTGCTGATGGTGAGGCATACGACTTCACGTTGAAGGCGATGAACTGTATGCACGATGCTATGGCAAACGATGCCAGCATTTACATTTTTCATTCGGATTCAAAAGGTCTGATTTTCCGCAGGGCGTTTCACGATGCTGGCTTTTATCTTTCAAGTTGTTGTATCTGGAAAAAGGATAGCCTTGTACTTGGGCGCAGTCCTTATCAGTGGATTACAGAAAGTATTCTTTTCGGCTGGAAGACCAAAGGGAAACATTGTTGGTACACCGGCAGAGCAGAAACGAATTGTTGGGAATTTCCGAAGCCAAAGAAGAATGCAGCCCATCCTACAGCGAAACCAATACCGCTAATGGCATATCCAATCAAGAATTCAACTATGACAAACGGAATCGTACTTGATCCATTCCTTGGAAGTGGCGCAACGATGATTGCCTGTGAAGAGACAGGACGTGTATGCCGTGGTATTGAATTGGATACGAAGTACATGGATGTTATCGTCCGCCGATGGACACAGTACAATAAGGGCAATTTTGAAAACGTCCGTTGTATCCGCAATGGCAAGGAACTATCTCTTGAAAAGGTTGTTGCTCAGATGGATGAACCCTGTAGCCTGGAAGATTTCATTTCTGGTGTTGATGGCGCAACAGTAAAGTGAGGGCAGACATGATGAGAGCTTTTGATGATTTGCTAAATATGCGTTTTGGTTCTTGGATTGTTCAAAGCCTTAATCATAAAAGTGAAAGATGCAATTACTGGAATTGTCGCTGTGATTGTGGTAATGAAAGAGTCATGCGCCCCGATGCATTAAAACGAGTTTCAAAACTCGGATACTGCAATCAGTGTAAAAGGCCGAATTCAATGCTAAACATTGAAGATTTACCTGATGAAACAAAAACTAGAGTTCGTCAAAGAGAAGACGGGCTCTTTTTTCATACCATGATTGCTGACGACTGTGTAACCTACGGTTATACCAAATATGGCAAGTGCTATTTGATTGATACCGATGATGCCGAAAGGGTATCTCACTATTCCTGGGGATTTAAGGGTAGAGGTTACGTGACAGCAAATGTAAAATGTAAAGAAAGGTATCTCCACAATTTTTTACTTGAAAATTATGAATCGAGTGTATATGTTGACCACGTCAATCTTGATAAGACAGACAATAGGCGTTGCAATCTACGTATTTGCTCCTTGCAAGAAAATGCATTTAATCAGGGAATGCCGAAATCAAATACGAGTGGTATGAAAGGTGTCAGTCAAGTTAAGCAAGGAAAATGGAAGATGAGAATTACTTTTTGTCAACACGATATACACGCTGAAGGATTTCTCAGTCCATATCAAGCGGCCGCAGCATACGACCTTTCTGCTAAAATTCTGTTTGGTGAATTCTCATGGCAGAATCATGGACATGTAGATGGTGTACCGGCAAATTTAGATGAAAGCTATGTTCCTAATGTTCTCAATAAACTGAATCGTGCTTTATCAGAGATAGAATGGTGGGATCAACGATTGTTGATTCGTGCAAGGGAACGCCTGAACGAATTTGCAAATAACGTTAATTATGATATTTCAACCATTCACTACGATTACAGAGAAAGAAATGGTAATGGGATTAGTGGATATAAAGGTGTTTTGCATGATCAGAAACGAGAGGATTTTTGGTGTGTACATATTGCATTCAACGGTAAAAAATTATATGCCGGCGCATATGACACGCTGGCAACTGCGGCGGCTGTATATGATTTCTGCGTTGAAATTTTAAATGGTTCAGATGCATGGCTGAATAGAGACCATAAAACCGATGTTGGTGATTTAGAAGTTTCGTTGAAGATAGCACTATTGGATAAAATAAAGCACTTTCTTCTTGAAAAGGTCGGAACGAAGAATCAAGAACGAACGAAACAGGCGATTAAACGCTTGTGTCAAGCTGAACTTGATTTCAACTGCAGAGTTGATAGTCATTCGGAATTTCACAATGAACCCAATTATGAAAGGTGGGATATAAATGCTTACTCTCGGCAGCTTGTTTGATGGCAGCGGAGCGTTCCCACTGGCAGGACTCCTTGCAGGTATCAAGCCTGTCTGGGCTTCGGAAATTGAGCCGTTCGCAATCAGAGTTACAACGAAAAGACTGCCTTTCGTGAAGCACCTCGGTGACATCGGCAGTATCAACGGCGGTGAAATTCCGCCCGTTGACATCATCACCTTCGGAAGTCCATGTCAGGATATGTCCGTTGCCGGCAAGCGAGCTGGTCTTGAAGGCAGTCGTTCGAGTCTCTTCCACGAGGCAATCCGAATCATCGAAGAAATGAGGTGTGCAACAAATGGAAAATATCCAAGGTACGCAGTGTGGGAAAACGTCACAGGGGTCTACAGTTCCAACGGCGGAGAAGACTTCCGATGTGTCCTCGAAGCGTTCTGTAAAATCAAAGACGAATCCGTTTCTGTTCCTAGACCTAAGAAATGGGCAAACGCAGGAGAAATCCTGGCTGACGAATTTTCCCTCGCATGGCGAACTTTTGATGCGCAATACTGGGGTACGCTAACCGCGCCGTCCCCCTCTGTCTCGCTGATGCTCGACATCTCCCCCACACTGTGGGGGAGTCTTCCCCAAAGAAGAAAACGTATCTACCTTGTCACAGATTTTGATGGTGAATGTGCAGGAAAAGTACTATTTGAGTCGGAAGGTGACTCCCCACTGTGTGGGGAGATGTCACGAAGTGACAGAGGGGACGGGTCGGTAAGACTGTCAGGGTATTCTGCGGAGGGTGACTCCCCACAGTGTGGGGAGATGTCACGAAGTGACAAAGGGGACGGGTCGGTAAGACTCCGTGCGTGGCAAGCAGCTTCCCGAAGTCCTGCGGATTGCATTGGAACGACAAGCGGCGCAGGAATGATGTTTGAAAATCATGGACAGGACAGCCGGTATGTGGGACCTCTTGCCATTTCTCAAACTGTATCTGCTACATACGGCACAGGTGGAAATAATCAGCCTTTCGTAGTAGAATCTGCAGAATTCCGCACGGAGCATTCTGCAAAAGCACAAGGCATCGGTTGCGAAAGCGAAGTCTCACCAACCTTACGTGCAGGTACAATTCCCGCTACGCTGAAAATTCGGTGCGGGCATGGAAGCGGCGGACGTGGTCCATTGGTGCAGGAGAATAAATCAGCAACACTCTCCTGCACCAATGACCAGACACTTTTCGTCCCAAAAGCCTATGGCATTTGTTCCAAGAAGAGTAATTCCATGCTATCCGATAATCCGAGCAGTGGATTTTATGAAGCAAATACTTCTCGGACAATCGATACGAGCAATCAGTCGCCTTGTAAAAATCAAGGCGGCATTGTCGTGCTTGAAGGAAATGGCAGCCGACCTTCCCATCACGGTGATGGTTACAAAGAATCGGAAACGATGTACACGCTGAATTGTGTAGAGAATCATTCTGTTTCATACGGACGCCCAGCGGAAATGGCGTCCGCACGCGCCGCCTTACGATGCGGAGTGTACGGAATCGGCAGACCTGCCATGAATCAAGGCTACAACGCAAAATTCAGTTTTCAGATAGAAGAAGAAAAATCACCGACGCTCGTAGCATCCGGTGCTGGCGGCGTTGCGCATCCTACGGAGATTTACTCCACCAGCAAGAATTCACATCATACAATTGCTGAAAAGAACCTTGCAAATACACTCGTTGCGTCCGATTACAAAGATCCACCGCTTGTGAATGACCCTGCTTCTGAAATTGAATACATTGTCCGCCGCCTGACTCCGCGGGAGTGTGCTTTACTGCAAGGAATGCCTACATGGTGGTGTGACGGATTGGAGTCTGAAAACCCTACGGATGCAGAAATTGCAAAATGGACGGAGATTTTTGCAGAATATGCACAGGCGCTTGGAAAAACTGTCAAACCCAAAACACGCAACCAAATAATCAAGTGGCTGAAAAATCCGTACTCGGATTCGGCAGCGTATAAGATGTGGGGAAACGGTATCTATGCGGGCAATGGATATTTTGTCCTTGCCGGTATTGTTTGGGCGGCAAGTGAAAAATCCGCTCTTGTCAATCCTACACAATTGTAAGCTACAGAAATCGCTGGATATTCTCCATTTTACAGTCTTGCAATATGCGTGGAAATGCGGTAATATGTGACTACCAAAAACAAAGGAGGTCGCCTGAGACTGAGGCAGGATGCCGCTCGAAGCCGAAGGTATGCCGACATTGGATGAAAAGGAGGTCATATACATGACAATTTATTACCATGCAACAGGAGAACAAAGAAAGGCACTTGCAAAGAAGGTCAGCGAAATTATCGGCGCACCTGCCGAGTATCAATATATGCCAAGCTGTGCTTACACCATCGCTGATTTCTATACGGTAACCCGCGAAGGCAACCTTGAAATCTGCGACAGAGCCGATTCGGAGGAAGTAGAAAATCTGATTGATTCTCTTGAAAAGGCAGGGTTCGAGTTCGAGCCACAGGGTGAAAACGAGGATACTCTCACGATTTCCATGCCAAAATCCTACTTCACATATGAGGCTTTGGAGAATCTGA
This sequence comes from Ruminococcus sp., assembly GCA_021200415.1. Classification (GTDB taxonomy): domain Bacteria; phylum Bacillota; class Clostridia; order Oscillospirales; family Ruminococcaceae; genus Ruminococcus. The sequence goes on from JAJQGO010000004.1 coordinate 8,427, forward strand.
AAAAGCTAATTGAAAACAAGTCGTTACTTATCAAACACGCCTTGGATGCCAGCTTTCTGGATATTCTCGAAACCGATGACACCATCGACTTCCCGTGGTTTACAGTGGAACAAGATGAAGATGCAGAAAGCTACACGCAGTTCATTTCTAAGCTTTGCGAATTTGCGAAGAAGCAAACACGTATCAACAACAAGCTCGATAAATCTACCAATGAAAAGTATGCTTTTCGATGCTTTCTCATTCGAATTGGTATGGTTGGAAATGAATACAAAGCAGCACGAAAGGTTCTTCTTCGCAAGCTGAGTGGAAGCTCAGCATTTCGTGACGGCAGACCAAATGGAGGTAATGACAATGCAGTTTCCGAATAAAGACCAAATCGAAAAAATCCGACAGGAATATCCTGTCGGGACAAAGGTTCGGTTGATTGAAATGGACGACAAGCAAGCACCTCCTGTTGGAACAGTCGGCGTGGTCGAGTTTGTTGACGATATCGGCAGCGTACACACGCACTGGGAGAATGGCTCAGGACTTGCATTCATTCCCGAAATTGACATGGTGCAGAAGCTGTAATTGGCATACCGCCATTGGAGAAAAAAATAATCGAGATTCTATTCCATCGTACTGTATTTTACCATAGAATCGCAAGTTTATCAAGGGTTGCCGAGCATCTTTAGGCGAGGTATCCGTAGCCCATTTCCGTTGGGGCGTAGGTATATATTACACAATCATTCGCCAAGATACACGCCGTTTTTTCTGTACATTTAGCCGCTTGATATATCCTCCGTTTAGAGTTAATATGTAACACAACGAAAGGGGTGCGGGTGTCCGGTGGACACCTCTTGCGAAGCAAGAAGCACCGACCGAGCCGACAGGCGAGACCAGCCCCTACGAAAACAACGAAAATTCGGACGCCCCGAACCGAGGCAGGATGCTGCTCGAGGTGAGTGGGTGTACAGTGCCAAGATTAAAACACTGGAGGAAAATACAATGAACGAAAAAACGAGAACGCAGATTTAAGTGAGATAGGAAATCTCTGATTTCCGTTATCGAACTTATGCCTTGGCTGAAAACATGAAAAAGCAGACCATTGGAGTAGAGGTGGAGATGAACAACATCACCAGGGTGACTCCCCACAGTGTGGGGAGATGTCACGAAGTGACAGAGGGGACGGCGCCTGTTGGGCGGCAGCCGCAAAGATTGCCGCAGACCTTTTCGGAACAGGCAGATTTCAGAACACAGCAAACCGAAACGGATACTTCACTTGGTCGGCTTGGGACGCAGAGGGCAGAGAATGGAAATTCCAAAGGGATGTTTCCATTGCAGGACCGAGCGAAGAAAAATGCGAATTGGTGACACCGATTTTACATTACGAGGACATTGAACTTTTGCAAGAGTTGATTCGAAAACTTCGCAAAGCTGGAGCAATCAGCCACGCAGGGATTGGTGCAGGGGTTCACATCCACATTGGAGCAAACGGACATGGCTAACAGCCCCGTCCCCCTCTGTCTCACTGACGTTCGACATCTCCCCCACACTGTGGGGGAGTCGTCCACAGAGCCTCAGAAATTTAGCAAATCTGATGAGCAGTCACGAACAGTTGATTGCAGATGCCCTGAAAATTGACCAAGGCAGAATGAACCATTACTGCAGAACCATTAATCCAGATTTCGTGGAACGGCTCAATAAGAAAAAGCCCAAAACAATGGCAGCCCTTGCAGACATCTGGTATACAACAAACCATGCAGAATACGGCAGAAACCATCACTACAATGACAGCCGATATCACATGACGAATTACCACGCAGTATTTACAAAAGGCACGATTGAATTCCGACTTTTTGAATTCGACAAGCCTGCAAACGGCAGAAAAAACGGACTCCACGCAGGGCAATTGAAAAGCTACATTCAACTTTGCCTTGCACTGAGTCAGATGGCAAAGGACATCAAAACAGCGAGTCCCAAGCCACAGCAAACCGAGAATCCCAAATTCGCCATGCGCACTTGGCTGATTCGTCTTGGTATGGTAGGGCCTGAATTCGAGACTGCAAGAATGTTCCTAACCAAGAACCTTGAGGGAGATGCCGCATTCCGATTTGGACGATAAGCAAGGTCAAAACCCAAACACCCACGCCTCCGGACGGAGGCTTTCGGTGGTAGAAAGTGAGGTTTTTGAAATGAAATACTACGTTGCTTATGGTTCAAACCTAAATGTTCAGCAGATGGAATTCAGATGTCCTACGGCAAAGATTGTCGGCACGAGCGAAATCCACGGCTATCAACTGCTATTCAAAGGCAGCAAGACTGGCTCGTATCTGACCATCGAAAAGGCAAAGAATGGCATTGTTCCCGTTGCAGTCTGGGCAGTGACAAATGAGGGCGAGCGCTCCCTCGACCGCTATGAGGGATTTCCGAATTTCTACTACAAAAAAGAACTGGCATTGCCTGTCAAACTGGCAAACAGAAAAATCAAAACTCTGATGACTTTTGTTTACGTGCGCCCAGCGGAAATGGCGCACGCACGCTCCGCCTAAAGATGCGGAGTGTACATCATGCATGAAAGCAGACCGTTTGGCATTCCATCCTGCAGCTATGTAAAAGTCTGCATGGAAGGCTACCATGATTTCGGATTTGATTTGGAGTTTTTGCGGTTGGCATACGATTTCAGTAAGAGAGGTGTTCAAAATGAAAACTGAGAATTTCAAAACAGCTGTTTGCCCGAAATGCGGCAAAAGTTATCATGACTATCCAGCAATTTCCAGAGTAGATTATGTCACACCTATTTGCCCGGATTGCGGCATTTTGGAATCGCTGGAAAGCCTCGAAATTTGCACGGAAGAGCGTGAGAAAATTCTATCAATTATCCATCAGGCAATGGGAAGATAACCGTCCCAGAAAGCCACACGTTTTCCACGTGTCGGGCTTTCCGCTTGCTCTGGGAATGGTTACCCTTCGCCGAAAACAACGCCACACAAGCGAACACAGCGGCTTTTGTGGCGTTGTCAATAAAGCACAGTATTCTCGGCTTATCTTTGTGTAATATATTCTTCCGAAATCGCTTGCTATTCTTCTGGAAGTATGGTAACATACATCATGCCGAAGGGCGAAAAAACAAAATTACGGAGGAATTTATAATGACCAACTTTTTTGAAAGCACCTACGAGAAGGTACAGGAAATCAAACGAACATTCCAAGCCGCAGCAAGTGAGGCAGAGAAAGAACTCGCCAGAAAGGCATACCACGATGCTTTAGCAAAGATTGAGCATATGGGAAGCAACGAAACACGGAGAATTTGGAATGCCTACAGCGATGCCAGAGAATGTGGAAACGCATACTTAGACCTCCATGAGGTGATTTGGGACAAGGATGTCGAACCCTTGATTTCCTGCATGCGTGCGAACGGAATCGAACGATTCACCTTTTCTTCGCATTGCACGGACACGACGGAAACCGCATGGCTATTCCAACAGAACGGCTGTACCTTGGAGGGACTGATTGAAATCAACACACCTTTCCGCGATTGCATAACGGGAGATTTTGAAAAGAAGCACGGACTCCTATTTCGTGTATAACTTCTGTCAACCCATCATTTCCTTTACGCCCTACACGTTGCCCCGTGTGGGGCGTTGTCAATAAAGTACAGTTTTCTCGGCTCATCTTTGTGTAATATATTCCTCCGAAATTGCTTGACTATCTTTCGCTTATGCGGTAATATGTGACACAACGGAAGGGGTGCGGGTGTCCGGTGGACACCTCTTGCGAAGCAAGAAGCACCGACCGAGCCGACAGGCGAGACCCAAAGCCCGCCGAAATTCAAATTAAGCGAGGTAGCCATTATGTGGGAAAAAGGAACAGTTAGAATACCGACGGAGAACGACGAGATTATCGAGATACGATATTGTGCAAAGGTCTACGATGTGGGCAGTATATACGGAATTGAAGAAGGAAGAATCTCCAAGCTGACGCTTACGCAAAATGGCAGGAAGGTCTACAATTACGACAGAGGGTTGGACATGGATTGTCAGACATCGGAAGCTGATGTTGCACTTGCGATTTTGCTGAAGAAATATCAATAAGCAGACTGAGAAAGCCCACACAGACCACCTGTCGGCAGCCAGGTTCCCACGTGTCGGGCTTTCCGCTTGTTCTGGGATAGTTAATAGCCCCACACAAGCGAACATAGCGGCTTTTGTGGCGTTGTCAATAAAGCACAGTATTCTTGGCTTATCTTTGTGTAATATATTCTTCCGAAATTGCTTGACTATCCTTCGCTTATGCGGTAATATGTAACACAACGGAAGCGGCATAAAGCCGACCGAAATTGAAATGAATCGGAGGATACAAAAATGAAATGGGAACAGGTTACATCAATGGAATGTCTGGAGGGACGCCTCACATCTTGCCGCGGCGCACAGGTCATTTTCAAAGAGCATGTGGTAGTTGCCGCAATGAACTGCCGGGGTGCTTACGAAGCGGCAGTTTATGAATTTGTTGAGACACCGGAAGAAATCGGATTGCTTGAAATCGAGTGCCGATTGAACCGCATTGCCGTTGCCGAAACATCCTTTGCGGACAGCGGCTCCGCCATTCAGTGGGGATTCAGCCAGCTTTAAGTCCGCCAACTGCCCGAAGAAAACAAGAAAGACGGTAGCCGCAAGGCTTGTGTCTCTTGTACATATCAATTTGAAACAGCCGCAAAATTGCGGCTGTTTTAGGCCACACCGCACAATCTTTATGCGGTGGTGGTCTTTACGCTCCGGAGGTGATGATATGGCAATAAAAACATCCTTTTCTCTTGACGGAAAGAAAATCACGAGAAAGGTCATACAGGATTTGATTGGAGAAGAAGCCGTGAAACGATTGATTGATCATGCAAAAGGCAATTCTACGGTCGACTATTTCATGAACGGTCAAAAACTAACCATCGAATTTACAGAAACGCAAACCGCAGAGTAAGCGGCTTTTTTCATGCTTGGGGGTGATTCAAATGGCAATGCGAAAGCTGAAAAAGTACAAACCCACACGGTTCATGGCAGAAACTTCGAAATACAATAAAAAGGCGGCAGATTATGCCGTCATGTTTATCGAGCAGCTCTGCCACACCAAAGGCACGTGGGCAGGAAAGCCATTTGAACTCATCGACTGGCAGGAACAGATCATCCGTGACATCTTTGGCATCCTGAAACCAAACGGCTACCGGAAGTTCAACACTGCCTATGTGGAGATACCGAAAAAGCAAGGCAAGTCCGAGCTTGCCGCTGCGGTTGCTCTGCTCCTCACCTGTGGGGACGGTGAAGAACGCGCCGAGGTGTATGGCTGTGCCGCCGACCGACAGCAGGCAACGATTGTGTTTGATGTGGCGGCGGATATGGTTCGAATGTGTCCCGCATTGTCGAAACGTGTCAAAATCCTGACCTCACAGAAGCGGATAGTTTACCAGCCCACGAACTCGTTTTATCAGGTTCTGTCGGCGGAGGCTTACTCCAAGCATGGTTTTAATATACACGGCGTAGTATTTGATGAACTGCACGCACAGCCGAACCGAAAACTCTTTGATGTAATGACAAAAGGCTCCGGTGACGCTCGTATGCAGCCGCTCTATTTTCTGATTACCACTGCCGGTACCGATACGCATTCCATCTGCTATGAAACACACCAAAAGGCAAAAGATATTCTGGAAGGACGTAAAATCGACCCGACCTTTTATCCTGTTATTTACGGAGCAGACGAATCGGAAGACTGGACAGACCCGAAGGTCTGGAAGAAGGCGAATCCGTCCCTTGATATTACAGTCGGGATTGATAAGGTGCAGACCGCCTGCGAGTCCGCAAAACAAAATCCAGGAGAAGAGAACGCATTTCGACAACTGCGATTGAACCAATGGGTCAAGCAAGCAGTGCGCTGGATGCCTATGGAAAAGTGGGATGCCTGTAAAGTGGCTTTTACACCGGAAATGTTAAAAGGACGCATTTGCTATGGAGGACTTGACCTATCATCCACCACAGATATTACCGCTTTTGTGCTTGTTTTTCCGCCGACTGAAGAGGACGAACACTATTACATCCTGCCATACTTCTGGCTGCCGGAAGAAACACTTCCCCTTCGAGTTCGCCGTGACCATGTGCCTTATGATGTGTGGGAGAGACAGGGCTATCTAAAAACTACCGAAGGGAATGTGGTACATTACGGATTTATCGAGAATTTCATTGATGAATTAGGAAAAATCTACAACATCCAATCTCTCGCATTCGACCGCTGGGGTGATTCCCCGCAGTGCGGGGAAATGTCACGAAGTGACAAAAGGGACGGGGCGGTTAGCCTGTGCAAATGTCGCAGAACTTGAGCGATTTGGGCTTCACCTTAGTGCAATTCGGACAAGGTTACAAAGATATGTCACCGCCCACAAAAGAACTGATGAAACTGACATTGGAACAAAAAATCGCCCATGATGGACAGCCAGTCCTGCGCTGGATGATGGATAACATCTTTATTAAGCGTGACCCTGCTGGGAATATCAAGATGGATAAGGAAAAATCTACGGAAAAGATTGACGGTGCCGTGGCAACGGTCATGGCATTGGATTTGGCAATTCGATGTGGAAGCGGTGAGCCGGAATCCAGCGTTTATGATGAGCGGGATTTGCTGATTATATAGGCATATGATACACAAAAAATGACAGATTTTCATCGATTTATTCTGTACAATTAGCCGCTTGATATATCTTGTTACCTATGGTAATATGGGTACAACGGAACGGAAAACCGAATAAAATTCTGGAGGAAACCAAAATGAAACAAATCACAAAAACCGATATAAAGAGACTGGCAAAAGAATATGATTGCGATGCACAATACCTGATGGATGTTACCTTGGATATGGAAAGCGATGGCATTCTGGTGACAGCGGATATGTTGGAGGATTACATCCTTGACGGAACAATCTAAACAAGAAGCCGTAAGGCTCCTTTTCTATTGGAGGGAGTGATTCACATGCGCATTTTCAGCGGACTTTTCCGAAGTCGTGACAAGCCGAAAAATAGTTACGATAGTCCGTCCTACAATTATTACTTTGGTCGAAGCGGCAGCGGCAAGCGTGTCAGCGACCGCACCGCCATGCAGCATGCCGTTGTGTACGGACGCCCAGCGGAAATGGCGTCCGCACGCACCGCCTGAAGATGCGGAGCGTATGCCTGTGTGCGTGTTTTAAGTGAAGCGATTGCACAGCTTCCGCTTCATGTTTATGAATATACAGAGAATGGGAAAAAGCGAGTGCAGGAGCATCCGCTCTATTTTTTGCTGCACGACCAACCGAACGAAGAGATGACCAGTTTCATCTTTCGAGAAACGCTGATGAGTCATATTCTCATCTACGGCAATGCCTACGCACAGATTCTGCGAAACGGCAGAGGGGATGTCATTGGCTTGTATCCGCTGATGCCGGATAAGATGAAGGTGGATCGTGACGATAAAAATCGCTTGATATATATTTACAGCCGATACGATGAAGCGAATCCCAATCTCAAGGAACAAGGCGATATCGTTCTGTATGCCGATGAAATCCTGCATATTGCGGGGCTTGGCTTTGATGGATTGGTGGGATATTCTCCGATTGCCATGGCAAAGAATGCGATTGGTATTTCTCTCGCCTGCGAGGAATACGGTGCGACTTTCTTTGCCAACGGCGCATCGCCAAGCGGTGTATTGGAACATCCAGGCGTTATCAAAAATCCGGAACGTGTGCGGCAGGCATGGCAGGCGGCATACGGTTCTGCCAATTCCCATCGCACGGCTATTTTAGAGGAGGGCGTGCGTCCAGATAGGGCGTTACTAATAACAGTGTAAGGCACTGTCATTCACAATCATGAATGAGTTAACTTGTCTAACCGAAAAGCGAAAGCCGACACGGGAACATAGCACGACAAGAAAGCGGTAAGTTATCTAAAGATTATCGGATACGACTGAATCGCAATAACAATTGTATACAAGGTTTAAGTTGAATTTACTGAATGTGAGACTTGAGTGTTCATTTCTAGGGAAGATAGGAAAATAGTCTGATACCTATCCCGTGATGTCCAATATTACATCCTTCAATATCGGAATGATTGCAATATCACGGCACAAGCAAGAGAACTTGTATTAAAGAGTCGAAAGCAAAACCGAAAATACAAAAATGCCTAGTAGTAACGTTAACTGGAGATACCCTAAAAGTCAATGCCGAAAGGCTATAGTCACAGGACTTGAATATGACTCATGGGTACGGAGCATTCGTAGTAGTCTGAGAGAGTTAATGGCTCTTACATGGCAAAGGAATGCAGTTTATGTAACTTCAAAAGGAAAGATGAAAGGGAGGAGAAACCTCACATGAAACCAACATCCGAAATTTTGAAACGAATGTATCAGAATTCGGGAGAACATCCCAATGGTATCTACACAAGACTTTACAGATATTTACTGCGTGAAGATATTTATATAACTGCCTACAAAAACCTGTACGCCAATAATGGCGCAGGGACAAAAGGTGTGGACAATGATACGGCTGACGGATTCAGTGTGGAATATGTACAGCAAATAATTACTGAACTAAAAGCACAAAATTATAGTCCGAAGCCTGTCCGAAGGACATACAGAAAAAAGAGCAATGGCAAAATGCGTCCTCTGGGAATACCTTCATTCAAGGATAAACTGGTACAGGATGCAGTCAGACAGATTCTTGAATCAATATACGAACCTATTTTCAGCGATTTCTCACATGGATTCAGACCCAATAGAAGCTGTCACACGGCATTGCAACAGGCAAGTAAATATTTTCGTGGTACAAAATGGTTTATCGAAGGTGACATCAAAGGCTGTTTTGATAATATCGACCATACCGTACTGCTGAATTTAATTTCTGAAAAGATAAAAGACAGTAAATTTGTCAATCTCATAGGAAAATTCTTGAAGGCAGGATATATGGAGAACTGGAAGTATCACAAAATCTATAGCGGCACTCCTCAGGGCGGTATTCTTTCACCGATTCTTGCAAATATCTATCTGAATGAATTAGATAAGAAAATAGAACAGCTCAGAAGTGATTTTTCAAAGTCTGCTCCGAAATCATGCTCCTACGAGTATGAAAGAGCCAGACGTAGAATTTACAAGCTGCGTAAGCAGTACGGTGAACTGACAGACAAAACAGAAAAGAAAACTCTGCTCAACGAAATTCACAGACTTGAAGTGCAGAAACGCAAGCTGCCGTATAAGGATGCAACAGGCAAGAAAATTGTCTATGTCCGCTATGCGGATGACTTCCTGATAGGAGTTAGCGGTTCACGGGAGGACTGTGAAAAAATCAAGCAAGAGCTTACAACATTCATATCAGAAAGATTGAAACTGGAACTCAGCAACGAGAAAACAAAAATCACGCACAGTTCAGAAAACGCACGATTTTTAGGTTACGACATCAATGTAAGAAGAAACAACCAAACCAAACGGACAGCCAAAGGAACAGTACAACGGACATTGAATCAATCCGTGGAACTTTTAGTGCCGTTTGAAAAAATCGAGCAGTTTATGTATCAGCGTGAAATCGTTATCCAAGCAAAGGACGGTACATTGATACCTTGGCAACGGGGTGCAATGGCTGGACTGACAGATTTAGAAGTAGTAGATACCTATAATTCACAAACACGAGGAATTTGCAATTATTACAGTCTTGCAAGCAATTTCAGCAAATTAACGTATTTCGTTTATCTTATGGAATATAGCTGTCTGAAAACACTTGCAAAGAAGCACAAAGGCAGAATATCCGCCATCAAGAAAATGTACCAATGCGGTCATTCATGGGGAATTCCCTACGAAACCAAAAGCGGTAAAAAGCGAATGATGATAATAAAATTCTCTGACCTGAAAAAAGGTGCTGTATATCACAATGCAGATACAGTTACACATCACATTCACTTTAACAATAGCAATGCATTGGAGGATAGGTTATGTGCAAATCAATGTGAACTCTGTGGAGCATCGGATATACCACTGGAAATTCATCATATCAATAAACTGAAAAATCTCAGCGGAAAAGAACAGTGGGAACGAGCTATGATTGCAAGAAAAAGAAAAACTCTCGTCGTTTGTAAGAATTGCCATATTGCAATTCATCATTCGTAAGAGCATAAATGGAAAGCCGTGTACATCGAGAGGTGTAAGCACGGTTTGGGGAGAGGCTTGTGCAAACCGACATTGGAAACAATGCACGGCGGCACTTGCCTACTCTACCTGAAATACACACCGATTTCCATTCCCAATAACGAGGCACAGTTCTTGGAAACCAGAAAATTTCAATTGGAAGAAATCGCTCGACTGTACCGTGTACCGCTCCATTTGATTGGCGATTTAGACCATGCTACCTTTTCCAATATCGAACAGCAGTCCTTGGAATTTGTGAAATACACCTTAGACCCTTGGATTGTCCGGTGGGTGACTCCCCACGGGGTGGGGAGATGTCACGAAGTGACAGAGGGGACGGGCACCTGTTAGGTGCTGACTTTGCAAAAAGCACTGCTGTCAGATTCTGAAAAAGGAAAATATTTTATCAAATTCAATGTAGAAGGACTGCTGCGCGGAGATTATGCCAGTCGTATGAGCGGCTATGCGACTGCACGACAAAATGGCTGGATGTCGGCAAACGATATCCGAGAACTGGAAGATATGAACTTGATTCCCGATGAATTAGGCGGCAATCTGTATCTTTGCAACGGCTCCTTTACAAAACTTTCTGACGCAGGCGCTGCTTATGAATCGAAAAAGGAGGAATCTACGAATGAGTAAAAAATTTTGGAACTGGGTGAAGAACGAAGATACAATGGAGTCAGAACTTCTCTTCAATGGTCCAATTTCATCCGATACTTGGTTTGGTGACGAAATCACACCTGCGCTTTTCCGAGACGAACTTTCAAAAATCAGCGGTAATCTCACCGTCTGGCTGAATAGTCCAGGCGGTGATTGTTTTGCGGCTTCACAGATTTACACCATGCTTCGCAATCACAAGGGCAAGGTCACGGTGAAAATTGATGGCATTGCAGCAAGTGCGGCATCTGTTGTGGCAATGGCAGGTGATGAAACGCTGATTAGTCCCACCGGAATGCTCATGTGTCATAATCCCATGACCATTGCTGAGGGCAATAAGGCGGATATGGAAAAGGCAATTGAACTGCTGGAGGAAGTCAAAGAATCCATCATCAATGCCTATGCAGGAAAATCAGGTCTTTCCCGCAATAAAATCGCAAAGCTGATGGATGAGGAAACTTGGATGAACGCTGAAAAAGCCCTGCAATGGGGTTTTGTGGACGGCATTCTCTTTTCCGACAGAGACAAACCATTTCCGGAGGAAGAAGAGTCAGAAGAAGAGGAAGAGCAGGAAGAAGAATCTGAAGAAGACGATACACCGGATGAGGAAGAAGATATGCCGGATGAAAAGAGGAAGAAAAACACGGCTTCTATGCTGTATTCGCCCTCGAAAACAGCGGCTTCTTTCCTGCGAATCGTATCTGCCCAAAAAAGCGGCATACCCATCGAACAGTTGGAAAAGCGGCTGGAACTTTTGAAATATTGATTGGAGGTAATATTTATGACTATTCAGGAACTCAGAGAAAAGAGAACGAAAGCATGGGATACAGCCCGTGATTTCCTTGACAGCAAGCGACAGGCTGACGGAACCCTTTCCGAAGAGGACAGCAAGACTTATGACAGCATGGAACAGACCATTGTCAACCTCGGCAGAGAAATTCAGCGCATGGAACGACAGGCAGAAATTGATGCCGAATTGCAGAAGCCGACTAAGACACCGATTACTGAAACGCCGGGCAAACACGCAGTTTCGGAAAAGACAGGCAGAGCTTCTGCCGAGTACAGCACTGCTTTTTGGAATAGTATCCGTAACCGCAACTACGCCGATGTTCACAATGATCTACAGATTGGTGAAGATTCGGAAGGCGGTTATTTAGTGCCGAACGAGTTTGAAAAGAAGCTCATTGCAGCACTGGAAGAAGAAAATGTATTCCGTCCGCTTGCTACGAAAATCAACACCTCCAGCGGTGACCGCAAGATTCCGATTATCACGTCAAAGGGCGAGGCAGTCTGGATGGAGGAAGAGGAGGCATACACCCTTTCCGATGATGCATTTGGTCAGATTTCGCTCTCGGCATACAAGGTCGGTACGGCAATTAAGATTTCGGAAGAGCTTCTGAATGACTCAGTATTTGACCTTGCTTCTTACATCACCAGTGAGTTTGCCCGACGAATCGGTGCAAAGGAAGAAGAAGCATTTCTCATCGGGGATGGAACAGGCAAGCCGACCGGTATTTTTGCAGAAACCGGTGGTGCGGAAGACGGTGGGACAACCTCCACGGCAAACATCACCTTTGATGATATGCTGGAACTGTTCTATTCGTTAAAGTCGCCATACCGCAAAAAGGCAGTCTGGCTGCTGAACGAACAAACGCTGAAAGCACTGCGGAAGTTGAAGGATGCGAACGGGAACTATATTTGGCAGCCTTCGATTTCTCAGGGCATTCCGGATACCATTTTGAATCGACCTTATGTGACTTCTGTCTATGCGCCCACGCCGGACGCAGGAAACAAAGCCATTGCTTTTGGTGACTTTTCCTACTATTGGATTGCAGACCGACAGGGACGTTCCATGAAACGATTGAATGAATTGTTCGCCATGAACGGACAAGTTGGTTTCCTTGCTTCGCAGCGTGTGGACGGACGATTGATTCAGCAACGGGCAGAGGAAAGTGCCCGTTGCACCTCCTCCCTAAAATCGGTCGGGGTGCCAGAGGCAGTGAAGACACTAACCATGAAGGCATAATTGGATGAAAGGGGTGGTATGTGGGTGGTGACATTGCAAGAATTGAAAGCGTATCTGCGCATTGATTTCGATGACGAGGATGCGCTTCTTTTATCCCTTCTGGATACAGCAAAAAAGCTGGTGATGGATGTGGGGCGAATGAGCGAGGAGAAATTCGCAGGAAATGAAGAAACGGTTCGAATGGCAATGCTGTATACTGTGGGCTATCTCTATGAAAATCGCAATGGTGCAGATTTTGAAAAGCTAACGCTCACACTCCGTTCACTGCTCTTTGCACAGCGAGAGGGTGTGATTTGATGGAATTTTCAAAACTGAATCAGCGGATTATCTTCTTGGAAAATCGAACCGTTGTAGATGAAATCGGCAATCATACATCGAAATGGGAAGAGGCATTCTGCGTATGGGCGTATGTAACTGTTTCAAAATCCGATGAACAAAACAATGCAGGCGTTACTGCTGAAAAGCAAACGCTTGTGTTTTGGATTCGAGAAAATTCCTATTCACGTCAGATTACCACAACCGGATTTCGTATTGTATTTCGTGGGGATGTGTATGACATTGTGAGCATCATTCCTGATTATGTGAAGCGGGATTATCTGAAAATCACAGCAGAAAGGGAGGCTAAGGGAGATGGCTTCGAATGTGATTGATATCGACAAATTAAGCCGTGAAATCGTGAAAGGACTGCAGGAGTATGCAGAACTGACCGATACGGAAATGAAAAAAGCAGTCCGAAAGACTGCCACATCGGTCAAGAAAGAAATTCAGGCAAACGCACCCAAGGATACCGGCAGCTATGCGAAAAGCTGGACGTCAGGCAAGCGGCTTGAAAACAGTCACTTCTTGCAGATGTCCGTGTATGCGGCTCCGCCGCATTACCGCTTGGCACATTTGCTGGAAAAAGGGCATGCAAAACGAAATGGCGGACGAGTTCCCGCACAGCCGCACATTGCGCCCGCAGAAGAAAACGGGGGAAAGCTGCTGGATGAGTTACTCGGAAAGGCGTTATCATGACCTATGAAGAAATTTGTGATATGGTGACGGAGATGGGACTGCCTTTCGCTTATCATCACTTTGCCGAGGGAAGACTCCCCCACAGTGTGGGGGAGATGTCGAGCTTTAGCGAGACAGAGGGGGACGGGCGGTAAGCAAGTCCGAAGCCGCCATTTTTAATTTTTCTGTCTCCTGGAGAAGAAACCTTTGCAGCAGATGACCGGATGTATTTCAGTTTCAAGGAACTGGATATTGAACTTTACACCGACAAAAAAGAACCGGAACGGGAGGCAGAAATCGAAGATGTTCTTTGCAGGCATCATCTCTTTTACACGAAAACTGAAACCTGGATTGAAAGCGAGAGGCTTTATGAAATCCTTTATGAACTGGAGGTATAAACATGGATAAGAATAAAGTGAAATTTGGTCTAAAGAACGTTCACTATGCAAAAATTACAGCGTGGTCAGCCGATGGGAATACGCCGGTTTATGCGACACCGGTCAGTTTGCCCGGTGCTGTTTCTCTGTCAATTGATGCCAATGGAGAGAATGAACCGTTCTATGCGGACGACATTGTGTATTATGTTTGCAGCAACAATTCCGGTTATGAGGGAGATTTGGAGGTCGCTCTGATTACCACGGAATTTGCAACGGATATTCTGGGAGAAATTTTGGATAACAGGGGTGTACTGGTGGAGCGAAATGATGCGGAATCTTCCGAATTCGCATTGCTGTTTGAATTTACAGGAGATAAGAATAAGATTCGTCATGTGCTGTATCGATGCTCGGCAAGTCGTCCTGCAACGGAAGGACAGACACGAGAGGATTCCACAGAAGTAAAGACGGAAACACTGTCTATGACCGCTTCCGCACTGCCGACCGGTCTTGTAAAGTCAAAGACTTGTGAATCGACAGATGACAGTACCTATGAAAATTGGTACAATCAACCGTATTCTCCCAGTACGACTTAAGTGAGAGGGTGATCGAATGGGTGTACAGAAGAATATCGTAGTGGACGGAAAGGAAGTCCCGTTCAAGGCGAGCGCTGCCGTGCCAAGGCTCTATCGCTTGAAATTTCGCAGAGATATCTACATCGATTTTGCAAAATTAGAAAGCGGTATCGAGGAAAACAATCCGGAACAATCCATGATGGGGATTGAATCTCTGGAAATTTTCGAGAACATTGCCTACATTATGGCTAAGCACGCAGATCCAGAGAACGTTCCCAGCGAACCTGACGAATGGCTGGAGCAGTTTGGAATTTTCTCCATTTATGAGGTTTTACCACAGCTTTTGGCACTGTGGGGACTGAATATGGAAACGCAGTCGACTGCTAAAAAAACATCGCCAAACTGACCGAGTGATGAATACACCGCTTTTTCTGTTAAGATGCAAACAACTCGGTCTTTCCATGACCGAGTTGGATTTGCTGACGATTGGCGTTGTCAATGATATGTTTACGGAAAAAGAAAATGATACGTTTGACTATCCATATAAGGCATCGCAAAGTGATTTTGACACATTTTGAAAAAATTCGCTGTTAAAGACGAATTTTCAGTCTCTAACAGCGAATAACTGTATCACAATTCATTTTTTTCTATTCTTCGTTGTGCTGTTTCGTAAACTTCCATCTCTTCTCTTGCGCCAATAACAACAATCAGCATCGTATTTTCCAAACGGATAATCTTATATACGATACGCAACCCAGCCGCCTTGATTTTAACTTTCAAGAATCCAGATAAATCATTTCCATTTTTGTTTCCCAGTGGTTTTCCATAGCCACCTTCTGTAAAAGGAAGTGGATTTGTTTGTATTTTTTTGATTGCCTTTAGAACAAGAATTCTTTGACTGCCATCTAAGTTCCTTAGATCCTTTTGTGCTTCAGGCAGATATAGGACTTTCCAATTCATTCAAACTCTACCTCATCAAATCCTGCAAGCTGTGCATCTGTAATTCCAAAATCTTGCTGTACTTCTTCTGCAGGAATCGTTTTGTCAGAATCATAGTTTCGCATTCTTTCGTTGGCAGTCAAAAGAAGCCTTGCATCCTGTACCGTTTCCATTAAGTCTACGTATTCCTGCGGAGAAAGTAGAACACATTCTGGAGCATTGTTTTTCATTACAACTTTTGCACCAGTTGTGTTTACTTCTTGAAAAATTTTTCCAGCAAGTCCACGATTAAAAAGAGAAATTGAAACCGTATTTTGAATCGCTGTCATGAGATTCATACTATCACCTCCACCTATAGTATAACTCCTTTTCTTGAAAAAGTCAACGGTTTTGCTGATAAAAAAACTGATAAATTTTATATACAAAGGAGGTGACCACATGGCAAGCCGAATCAAAGGCATCACAGTCGAAATTGGTGGAGATACCACGAAACTGCAGACTGCACTAAAGAATGTGAATGCAAATATCCAAAGTACCCACCCCGACCGATTTTAGGGAGGAGGTGCGACGGGCACTTTCCTCTGCCCGTCGCAGGCACAGAGTCTGGCAGCCAAAATAAAGACGCTCTCTGCGGAGCATCAAAGCTGTACCAAACAGCTATCCGGTATGGAGAGCGAAGCGAAGAAGCTGACCACAGCAGAGCAAAGTCTGACACAAAAGCTGTCCTCACAAAAACAGGACTTGACAAAGCTAAAGCAGGAATACGTAAATGCTGCTGCACAATACGGAAAAAATTCCAGCGAAGCCAAATCACTGGAACAGCAAATCAAAACCCTATCCGGTCAGATTGCATCGGAAGAAAAAGCAGTGGACAAAGCGACAGCGGCAGCAGACAGTTTCGACAAAAGCATGGATGCCGCAGGCAATAGTGCCAAAGAAGCGGGAGATAAGGCGGCGGATAGTGAAAGTGGATTCTCCAAACTATCCTCCACTCTTGGAACAGGACTGGTCAAAAGTGCAGAAGTGGGCATCCAGGCATTTGAAGCATATACCGCAGCAGTTACTGGTCTTGCAACCGCAGTGGCATCCTTTTCTCTTTCCACCTATGCTGATTTTGAAAGTCAGATGTCGACTGTCAAAGCCTTGATGTCTGGCTCTTGCGACAGCACAGAAGAACTGGACACCGCAATGGATAGCCTGACCGAAAAGGCACAGGAACTCGGTTCTACTACGGCCTTCACTTCCACCGAAGTGGGGGCAGCGATGGACACCCCGAACCGAGTTTGGATTCTGTTCGAGGTGAGGGGCGTGCAGCGATAGGATTTGAACGCTGTAAGCCTTGGGATTGAAATCACCAATGCAGATGGTTCGTACAAATCTCTGCAGGAGATTATGGACGTTCTCCGGAGTACAATGGGAGCAGTCAATGTAGACTTGGTAGATGCCGAAGGCAATGTGCGCGAATACGATGACATCATCGCCGATTTGAGTCAAACAGAAGAGGGACTGACACAGGCAGAGCAGCTAAAAAATGCGGCTACTATCTTCGGAAAGCAGAACCTTGCTGGAATGCTTGCCATCATCAATGCAACAGATGAGGATTATCAAAGTCTGACAGACAGCATCTACGATTGCAGTGGTGCGGCATCCGAGATGGCGGAAATCAAACTGGATAACCTGAAAGGCTCTGTGACACTGCTGTCTTCTGCTGCAGAAGGCGCTGCCATTTCCATTGGGGAAAAGCTTGCACCTGCGGCAAATACAGCCGTGCAGTCGCTGACGGATATTGTGAACGTTTTCAACGAAGGCGGCTTAACTGCCGCCTTGCAGCGTGTGGGAGAACTTGTTTCTGAACTCGCCGAAACGATGACATCGAAGCTGCCGGAAATCTTGCCGGATCTTTTACAAGGGTTCAATCAAATATTCATCACGCTGTTTCAGTCTTTAGGGACACTATTGCCGCCCATGATTGAAACGGTTCTGCCCATTCTGGTACAGTTCTTTTTGGACCTATTGACAAGTCTGGCTACAGAAATTTCCACATCCTTGCCGACCCTTTTAGAAAGCGTTTCTTCTGCATTATCGCAAATCGGAACAGCAATCTCTCAGTCCGCACCGGTTCTTCTCTCCGCTTTGCGATCTATTTTCAATCAACTGGTTTCCTACATCTCCACCAATTTACCCATGTTTGTTTCAGCCGCCTTAAATCTTGCGTTAGGACTGGTCAGTGGACTTCTGGATGCTCTGCCGGATTTGATTGCGGCTGCTTTGCAGTTGGTGGAAGGTCTGATATCCGGCTTGCTGACTGCGTTACCGCAGTTGGTCGATGCCGCATTGCAGTTTGTTCAGTCGCTCTGTGATGGATTGATACAAAATCTGCCGGAAATTCTGAATACCGCCGTACAGCTCATTCTGCAATTAGTAAATGGACTATTAGAAAATTTACCACAGATTTTGAGTGCGGCTTTGCAGATGATTGACTGCTTAATTCAAGGAATTCTGCAATGCTTGCCGAGTATAACGGAAGCTGCCATTCAACTGATTATGGGATTGGTGGATGGTCTGATTCAAAATTTGCCGCAAATTCTGGAGGCGGCCTTACAGCTAATTCGTGGTTTGCAAAGTGGTTTACTTAGTGCGCTTCCGCAATTGATTACTTGTGCAGCAAATCTCATCTCCGGTCTTGTAAGCGGCTTAATTTCCGCCATTCCTCAGTTACTCGCTGCCATTCCGGAACTTGTCGGCGCACTGGTGAATGGTTTTATGGAAACGGACTGGCTGGGGCTTGGCGTCAGCATCCTGCAGGCAATTTGGGACGGAATCTGCTCCATTCGAGAAGCTGTCATTTCTTCCTGGAGTGCTATCTTCTCTTCGCTTTTCGACAAGGTGGCAGAGTGGGCATCGAATATTTGGGATAAGGCAAAAGAGGCAATTTCGAATTTCTGGGATTCGATTGTCAACAAACTGAAAAACTTACCAAGCGAAGTCTGGAACTGGCTGTGCAATGTCGTGACGAACGTGGCATCCTGGAGCTTAAATCTGCAAAGCAAAGCGAACGAAGCGATTTCTGGATTTTTCAGTAAAATCATCAGCAAATTAAAAACGCTTCCCAGTGAAGTCTGGAGCTGGCTCTTAAAAGTCGTTACCAAGGTTGCCACATTTGGTGTAAATCTGGGAGAAAAGGCGAAAGATGGAGCAAGCAAGCTTTGGAATAACCTCGTGGATGGCATCAAGGGACTGCCGGATCGCATTTACAGCATTGGCTCGAATATTGTACAGGGGCTTTGGAATGGAATCGGCGATATGGCATCCTGGCTATGGGATAAGATTTCCGGCTTTTGCAGTGGGATTTGGGACAACATCGCAGGATTCTTCGGCATTGCTTCCCCATCCAAACTCTTCAAAAAGGAACTTGGCTTTAACTTGGTGTACGGTTTGGCGGAAGGTGTGGACGACAAAGTAAAAACGGCTGTACAGGCTGTCAAATCGATGGGCGACAGCGTGATGACGGCAGCACAAGCTTCTCTTTCCGGTGATTGGGATCTCGGCGCTTTGACCGCCACAGGGACATCCTCCAGTGTCGTCAATAATTATTACCAAAACGATAACAGCAAAACGGTCAATCAAACGAACAATTCTCCAAAGTCTCTGTCACGGCTGGAGATTTATAGACAAACGAGGAATGCGCTGAAACAGTAGATTCATTAAGCAATTGAAAATAAGTCGCTATTACTAATTTTAATGCTAGTGTTATTTTCTTCTTGTTTTAAAGCATCGATAAACACGAATTCCAATAAGAATAGGGCAGAAAAAGCAGAAATTAGATTCTCTTGGTTGGCATGTTCGAAATTGGTGGATTGAGATATTAAACCGATACGTTGATGTTTAACTTTTTGATATTTTTTCCACCATGGTATAACATTATTTGTGCTTTTGTTTGCAGGTCGCAAACGTTCTCTATTCTTTTTATCTTTATATTGCTCATATTCCCAGCCCTTAAAAGGCTGCAAGGACTGATCGCCATTGAATAAGACCTGCATATCCTTTATATTTCCAAATCTTTGTTGTATTTCGTAACCCCATTTTTGTATGTTTGTGTGCTCATCAGATTTAAACTCAGCATTTACCCATTGCGCTATTTCTTTACCTACCACATCTATTTCGCTACACACTGCCTGATATAATTTTAAATATTCAACCGAGTAGGTACGTTTGTTTGAAATACAAAATTCAACATATCGTTTTGTTTCCAACAATTGATGTTCAAGTTCTAAGTAGTAATTCCAATAACTCTTTATAAACTGCTCAAGCATAAATAGCTTCTCCTTCTTACGCTTTTTTTACATTATACCACATTTCTCTTAAAAGAGCAATCCTATGAAAGGAAAAAACATGAAATTTGCGCTTATCTTAGAAAACGAATTCAGCGAACAGCTAAATATGACGAACACTGTAAGTCAGTACATGACGACAGAAATCGAAGGATTATCTCCGCCGGACAGCACCATTTCCACGGCAGGATATGTAGGTGCGGATGGTTCTTACCTGACCAACGCCTACACAGAAAAACGCAATCTGGTAATTTCCTTTGCCATGCGTGGTGTGGACATAGAGTCACGCAGACAGACGCTTTACCGTGTGGTGAAGCCTTCAAAGTATATTAAGGTTCATTACCGAAGTCCCCATCGCAATGTGTGGACATTCGGTTATGTGGAATCGATGGAGATAGAAAATTTTTCGAATGAAACCAGCGGACAGATTTCCATTCTCTGTCCCGATATCTTCTGGCACAGCTTCGATAGCGTTAGCCTTTCTACCGCAGACAACGCTGTTTCCGGTCGCTTCTTTTTTTCATTTCCCAATGCCTACTGGTCAGAAAATACAGCAGGTATTTATGAAACGGCAATGGGAGAAATTGCGGAAGCTTCCACATCCTTTTCCTTGACGGTGGAAAACGACGGTGATGAAACAGGACTTGTTCTCAAGCTCCTAAACAACGGCAGTGAAAAGGCATACCTGACACAGATAATATGCAAAAACAAGACCACGGGGCAGGCGCTCACCATTTCGACCAGTTCCAGTGAAATTGAGTTGAACGCATCCGGTGGGTATCTTCTGATCAACACCAAAACCGGCGAGAAATCAGTTCAAAGCTACACCAAAGCAGGAAAAGCAAAGACGGACTATCTTTCCTATGTGGACTTTGCCGCTTCAGAATGGCTGACCCTTGTTACCGGTACAAACGAAATTACGGTAACAGTGACGCCAAAGGACGAGTCCTGTTTAGAAAGCTTGGAAATGCAAATAGAACACACAAATGTCTATCTGGGGGTGTAACATGGCTTTTCAAAAGGCACCGATGCTATGTATTTATGAATTTCACGATTATCCACTGACGCAGGCAGGTGAATATTTCGACTCCATCACACATTACACGTATCTCACTTATGTGGGGTTCATCGAACAGTACACCAGTCTGCTTTGGGATATTGAATACTTTACAGTTGGCAGTTTTGAAATCTACCTGCCCGCCACGGCGGAGAATCTATCGCTTTTTCAGATGGATCGAATCGTGGCACGTTCGGACGATACGAACAACTATGGCATCATTGAAGCAATTGCAATCGAGCATGATGCAGAGAATGGAGATTTCATGACGATTTCCGGCAGATTTCTGCAGAGCTTGCTGGCAAGACGCATTGTGTTTCCCACAGCGTATTCTACCAAAATTACAGGAGAAAACTGCCCACAGTTATCGACTCTTGCCAAGACCTATGGCAACATGGTAAAATACGTCTTACTTGGCAGTCAGGGGCATTCCTGGATTTTGGCGGGAAATACCAGCGCAGGTTCTATTGTGTCCGGTGTTGTGGGAACAAAGGGCGGAGCGGTAATGGAAAATGTAAACACACGAAACGGGCGGCGTATGATTCCGGGGCTTTGGGTACAGGACAGGTATTCCACCGCCTGGAGTGCCAGAATTGGTACGCTGTCCGGTGACGATGTTTCAGATGACAACACGTCAAGCGGCACGATGCAAGTAACCGGAAAAAACGTCATGGATTGGATTTACAAGGTCTGTGAAATGGTGGGCGGTACGATTCAAATCGACGCAAGTAATTTGATGGCAAATCTGCACACATCCTATACTACGTTTTCCTATATGACATTGATTCTAACGGAGGGCGAAGACCTGCAAGATCGTGTGATTTTTTCGGATGCACTGGACAGCATTGCATCCATGTCCTACAGTGAGAACTTCACGAATTACACAAGCTTTGCCTATGCTTTTGGCAGCGGTGAGGGCATAGCACGAAAGTTTGCGGCATCCCACACAGAAAAGAATGCTGCCACCGGTTTTGACCGGCGAGAGTTGTTTGTTTCCGCCACCAATGGTGATGAAACAGATGGCGAGATCGCAAACAGTTGTGACCTGATGGAAGTGGGACTGGAAGCACTCACCTCGCCAACCTATGCCGCCGAAGCAGAAATTGTGGTGGATGGCGGACAATACACATATGGAACCGATTACAAAGTAGGCGATATCGTATCGATTCGTTACGAGCAGTGGGGATTATCTTTAGCGGCAAGACTCACAGGCATGATTGAATCTTTTGATCAATCGGGCAGAACGCTTACACCGACATTTTCATTTTTGGAGGGATAATGCATGGCAGTAACTTTTGGCTTTTTCAATGCAATCAAAAGCGGCAGCAAATACGACCGAACCTATACCGCAGAGAATTTTTGTGATTATCTGGGAAGTCTTGTCTGCAACGGTATTCAGAAAAACTATGGGAATAACTTACAGGTGACGAAAAGCAGTGGTCTTACCGTGCAAGTAAAATCAGGAAAAGCCTGGATCGACGGGCATTATCTGGTGAATTCCGAGGGATTGGAAATCGACCTGACCGGTGTCATCGAACCGCTGAGTGGTTACTATGGTTACGCCATTCTCTGTGTCTATTGCGACACGACAAATCGGGAGTGCGGCATTCGGGCAGTTGCAGGAAATGTGCTTGCAGCAAGTGAAACCGCCGCACCGGAACTGTCTTACACTTTAGACGAAGATGCCATCACCTATACGGATGAGGATGGGGTGCGATACATTCCGCTTGCAGCGGCGAAAATTGAATATGGCATGACGGAAATTAGCAGTATCACAGATATGCGGCAGTATATGCGGTGTATCCTGGGAGCTTGTCCGAATGGGCTGGACAGTATGCAGGCAGCCATTGAAGCATTGCAGGAGAGTTTGACTGCTTTGGAGGAAAGCACCGGAAATCTGGAAACGGATTTACAGGGCGGTACATCAAGCCTATCGTTACAGATCACAAGTCTGGAATCTCAAATTGCAGATGTACAAGAGAACTTGGACTCTCAGATCACAGAAATGCAGGAAGAAATCGAAAGCCTATCAACACGAGTTGAGACACTGGAATCCCAATCGACGCTTCTATCACAAGCAGTCGGAGAAAGCAGCATTGCGGCAGCCTATGCGAACGGCTGCGCTCGGATTTTTGGCGAGGGCGAACTTTCTACGCCGCTCAATCGGGCATTTATTGACTGCCTGGCAGAGGCGATTACGGCTTCTGATGGAGACATGATGATTACCTTTGACAGCAGAATTACAAGTATTTGCACGGGATTCAGCAATCTTTTGTATGCCTATTTCTCCGTACAGTCCATTTCCCATTTACCGAGACTCATCATTCCCGGTCAGGTCGAATTTATCGGTTTACAGGCACTTTGCTCTCCAAGCGTAAAGTTCAACGGTACTATGGCGAAATGGAAGGAGATTCAGACAGACGGAGACAGTACCATTACGGCGTCAATTTTCTCCGCTCTGTTGGATGACACAACGATTCGAATTACGTGCATGAATGGTATACTTGCTTGGAACTCGGAAACAAGCGCATGGGAGGAGGTGTCGGATTGATGCTAAAATTTTTGGTGAAAAATCAGCGATTGGAAACTTTGAAACGAGAGGTAATTGCATCCGACCAGATTGCTTTTGTCACGGTCAAATTCATCTTTGAGGGCGGCTGGAAAAGTTTTCACAAGGTGGTACAGTTTACACAGGAAGGTGAAACATACAACCGTGTTCTGGGAACAGATGGGACATCATGTCTATTGCCATCCGAGCTGCATTCCGGTGTGGTGAAAATGTCGCTGTTTGGTTATGATGCCGAGAACATGGATGGACTTCGTGCAACAACGGTACCGGTAGTTCTGCACATTCGCCCGTCCGGTTTTGTGGGTGATGGCAATCCGGAGATTCCACCCACACCGGATCTATATGCACAGCTTTTGGCGCAGATTGGCGAAATTCACAGTGGTGCATCTGCTTATGAATTGGCGGTGGAAAGCGGATATTCCGGAACGCTGGAAGAGTGGCTTTTGTCATTGAAAGGTGATACTGGTTCTGATGGAGCAGATGGCACTGATGGAAAATCAGCCTATGAGTTGGCGGTGGAAAACGGATACTCTGGAACTTTGGAAGATTGGCTGTTGTCATTGAAAGGCGATACTGGTTCTGATGGAGAAAACGGTGCAAACGGGAAATCAGCCTATGAGTTAGCAGTGGAAAGTGGATATTCTGGGACTTTGAAAGAGTGGATTCTCTCACTGAAAGGTGAGAATGGCACAGATGGACAGAGCGGTTCTGATGGCAAAGACGGAGTTGATGGCACAAGTGCCTACGTTACAGTTGAAAAGTCAGATTCTGTTGCGACAATTACTGCTACCGATGCAAACGGAACAACTACGGCTACGATTACGGACGGGCAGGATGGTTCTGATGGAGCAGATGGCACTGATGGAAAATCAGCGTATGAATTGGCGGTGGGAAACGGATATTCTGGAACATTAGAAGAATGGCTTTTGTCGTTAAAAGGCGAAGATGGTATGGATGGTCAAAATGGAGCAGACGGAGTGGATGGTGTTGACGGAAAGTCAGCGTATGAATTAGCAATAGAAAGTGGATACTCTGGAACTTTGGAAGAGTGGATTCTCTCACTGAAAGGTGAGAATGGCACAGATGGACAAAACGGTTCTGATGGCGAAAATGGTGTTGACGGGAGATCAGCCTACGAATTAGCAGTGGAAAGTGGATATTCAGGAACGCTGGAAGAATGGCTATTGTCGTTAAAAGGTGAAGATGGTGTGGATGGTCAAAATGGGTCTGACGGAGCAGATGGTG
>JAJQGO010000004.1:33455-37210 GCA_021200415.1 Ruminococcus sp.
GGTCAAAATGGGTCTGACGGAGCAGATGGTGTAGATGGAAAGTCAGCATATGAATTGGCTGTGGAAAGCGGGTATTCCGGAGCATTGGATGTGTGGCTGTTGTCATTGAAAGGTGAAAATGGTGCAGACGGTCAAGACGGATACTCACCTACTATTGAGGTTTTCAAGCAGTCGGAATCTTGGACCATGCTCGCCTACAATGCAGCCTATTTTGGGGATGATACCTCTGCAACGACTTTTGATGTATCCGCCTTAAACACTGTCAGCGTGATACTTTGGTGGAATGATACCGGTGAATCGATGCCTTTAACGTTCAATTTCAATAATGGCGGTGTTACAGAAAAAACGGAAATCATAACACTTAGCTACGGAGAAAGTGCAGAACTGGACGTGTCGGATTATGATTCTATTGGTATCTGGACATCTGCAGGAATTGCTGCAACGGGTCAGGTGATTTTTAACGAAGAAACAGCCGAATCGGGGTACTATTTAAAAATCACCTATCAGGAAGATAGTGAAATCAAGACTCTTTTCACGGATAATCTGAAAGGTGCAGATGCTGTCTCTACGGATTCCGGCTGGATCGACCTATCACTGGAAAGCGATTTTTCGTCCGGCACGGTACAATGCCGACAAATCGGCAGCGTTATGTTCGTGCGTGTGATTAATGCGACCGTTGCAAATTACACCGATGCAAATATGCTTCTGACCATTTCTCAAACATCGGAGCTATCCAAAGTTTCTCCCTACAACTGTTACTTTCCTGCGCTGACAAAAAGTGGAGATACCACTTTACAGGCAATGGGCGTTGTAACAAATGGAATTGTTGGAGCATATGCAGTAGATGCACTGCCGGCTGGGACAACGTTAACTTTTTCGGCATCTGTGCCGATCGAATAGGAGGTTGATCATATGAAAGAATTACTTTGTACGGTCGTTGGCTGTATTGGTGCTTTTCTTGCAGCTATTTTCGGCGGATGGGATTCCGCTTTGGTGACGCTGCTTGTATTCATGGGTGACTCCCCACGGGGTGGGTGATTCCCCACTGTGTGGGGAAATGTCACGAAGTGACAAAAGGGCTGGGCAAGGATGTCGAACGCAGTGAGACAGAGGGGACGGGCGCCTGTCAGGCGTCCCTTATCCACAGGGACTGAAAAATGCAATAGAACTGCTGCAAAAGAAAGCAGGCAAAACAGAAAAGGAGGACGATTCAAATGGCAATTAAGACTTACAAATCGACGGATACCACGAAAATCACAGAACATTTCAAAGCAAGTGAATTTGTTTGTAAATGCGGTGGCTCACATGACACGCTCATTTCCACAGAACTTTGTGAAAAGCTGGAGGATTTGTACAGCAAACTGAACTGCTCCAAAATTATTGTGAACAGCGGTTATCGTTGTGCCAGTCATGACAAAGCGGTCGGTGGCTCCGGCAGTGGACAGCATACCAAAGGCACAGCCGCAGATGTGATTTGTTACGATGCGAATGGAGAAATTATTAGTTCGAAAACGGTTTGCTGCACAGCACAGGATTTAGGATTCCCTGGTATCGCAAATATCAATACGAATTACCAATCTACCCACTTGGATGTACGGTCGAGCGGAACTTATTACGGAGATGAAATTAAGGGAACGAATACAGTGACATCTGATTTTTATACGTATTTCGGCATTTCGAAGGCAACGGACACGAATACATCTTATGTGAGAGGCATTGACGTTTCCCATCATCAAGGGACGATTGATTGGGATAAAGTACAAGCTTCCGGTAAAGTGGACTTTGTTATGATCCGTGCTGGCTACGGAAAGGAATCTAACCAAATTGATACGCAGTTCGAGACAAACTATACCGCTTGCAAACGATTGGGTATCCCCTGTGGAGCATATTGGTACAGTTATGCCACCACTGCTGCCGAAGCAAAGCAAGAGGTGGCAGTTTGCTTATCGGCACTTTCTGGGAAAGCCTTCACATATCCCATCGCCTATGATATTGAAGAAACGAACAGCTTAAAAGCGGCTGACACGATTGCAAATGCCTTTTGTAGTGCGTTAGAGAATGCAGGTTACACAGCCATGATTTACTCGTCCAAGTCCATGCTTGACAGCTATTTTTCTGCTGAAACCAAAGCAAAGTATGCAATCTGGGTGGCACAGTGGGCATCCGCTTGCAGTTACACCGGAACTTATCAGCTTTGGCAATACAGCAATACCGGCAGCGTGGATGGAATTTCGGGAAATGTGGATTTGGATTATGCCATGAGCGATTTCTCGACAACGACAACGAAAAACAATTCTTCAACAAATACATTGGAACAGATTTTAGAACACGTAGCAAGTATTGATGAGAAACTTGGGTAGGATAAAAAATCAGTCGCCATCAGATAATTTTCTGGTGGCGACTTTTTTTATGCCAAGAATTTGATAGTAACAAGAATTATACACTACACTGTACATATTATCTATGTAATCATTCTTTCTTCCCTTTGAGTGATGCGGATTTTGCTACCATTCTCAGATGACTATCGCCCTGAAAATCATCACAAACATCTTTCTAGTCTGACTCCTCGAAATCTGCGTTATCAGTCCACAGCTCACACTGTGTCATAACCGTCTGTACAGCATCCTCCATGCCTTCCGGTGGATACCTGTGCTTTTTCAAGAGCTTTTTAATCAGCATCCGCATCTTGGCACGGGCAGAATCCCTCTTTTGCCAGTCGATAGTTCGGTTCTTACGGAGTGTATCTGCCAACTCCTTAGTAATAGCAATCAGTTCTTCGTTCTCATAAAAATCTTTTATTGCCTGCGGTTTTGTAAGTGCATCGTAAAAGGCCAGCTCATCGGCAGTCAGACCAAGCTGTTCGCCCTCCTTGTACGCCTCAGATATTTGCTTGGCAAGGTTCATGAGTTCTTCAATTACCTGCTCATTAGTCAGCATCCCGTTGAGATAGGCGTTCATGGTTCGCTGTATAATCTCGCTGAACTTCTCTGACTTTACAACATTTGTACGGCGATAGACCTGCACCTGTTCAGCAATCAGCTTTTTCAGGAGTTCCACAGCCAGGTTTTTTTCCTTCATCTTAGAAACTTCTTCAAGGAACTTTGGATCGAAGAGCGAGAACTCCTGCTCAACATCGGAAAACAGATTTATAACACCTTCGCTTTTAATACTCTGCTTCAACAGGTCATTTATGCGCTGGTTCATTTCCGGCAACGATATTTTTTTGCCACCGCCTTGATTCATCAGCCGGGCAGTGAGAACACGAACAGACTCAAAGAACGCAGCCTCAAATCGCAAATCTTCCGGTACAAGAGATGAACAGAGCGATAAAGCCTGATGGAGCATCAGTGCTTCCTTGACAAATGTGTTCTTATCTTCTTCCTTATTTCGGTCAACGATAAAGTTTACAGCACCGCTGATTGTCTTTGCTCGTTCGAGGTCACTGCCTGTGGTAAATAAAGTATAGTCAAAGCCGTAGAATAGGTCGCGGCAGACCGACAGCTTCTCCAAGAACTTCGGATATGCCACTTTCGCAACATCTGTATCGCCATAATTCTTCTTATCACGGACGGTATAATCATTCATTGCCTGTTTCAGAGCAGACGCAATGCCGACATAGTCCACGACAAGTCCACCTTCCTTGTCACGGAAGACGCGGTTTACGCGGGCAATGGCCTGCATCAGATTATGACCGGACATCGGCTTGTACACATACATGGTGGCAAGAGATGGCACATCGAAACCGGTCAGCCACA
>JAJQGO010000035.1 GCA_021200415.1 Ruminococcus sp.
CCTCCATATATAATTAAAATATCATATATTTTCCGTTGATTTGCAGCCTGAAAGTAAACCATGAGTTGCAAAAATTCAATCACGCCATTTTTTTCTGTAGGCAAAACAAGTCATGTTCTCGGATTTTTTAAACTGCCTCGCAAAGTAGCTCTGGTCGTTGAATCCGCAAAGGTGCGCAATTTCCTCAATTGACATATCCGAGAATCTGAGAAGATGCTTTGCATAATTTATTTTCAGCATGATAATATGCTGAAAAATTGTCTTTCCGTAAATTTTTTTGTATTCACGTGTCAGATAATATTTGCTTATGTAAAATTCTGATGAGATTTTCTCCAGCGACAGGTCCTTGCTGAAATTTTCCTCAATATAAGCATGAACAGCCGCAAGCTTCTGATTGAGCGCCGTTGTACACTCGCCTGAATGCTCCGAGGACGTAAGTGCAAGCGTCAGCAAATCCACAATCATTTTCGAGGTCAGCACCTCCGCATCGGGACGCTGCAGCTCGTTGGTGCTTATAATGTCGTTGAGTGTGGCAGCCACACGTTCAAATGAGGTGGGGCAGAAAACATTTTTCGACTGGGAAATAAAATACTCATAGTATTTTTCGGACGTGCTGCCGTTGAAGTGAATCCACACAACCTCCCACGGGTCGTCGGCGGAGCTTCTGTAATTGTGGGACACACGGCAATCTATAAAGAAGCAGTCCCCCTGCCCAAGGGAAAAGGTTTCGTTGTCGAAAATCAGCTCGCCCCTGCCGGAAACAACAGCAACGAAGAGAAACGAATCGAGATTGCGCCGCTGAGTTGAAGCCGCATCGTCAGGCTTGAGGCAGCCCGTTTCCTGCATATAGAAAAACGTCGATTTTGCAGTAGGACTTGGAGTTCCGATAATGCGTTTTGAGAGCTTATTTTTGAAATTATTTGATTCATGTTGCTCCATTTTTGAGTTCCCCCCGAATCCTGCCGACAACGTAAAAAAGCTCCTGCCGACAGGTAAATAATGTAATAAAATTATATCACACTATTCGTTTTTTGTCCAGCGCCGACAGGAAATTTAGGAAAATATTGCTTTAGTCATGTCAGAAATGGCACGGCGATTCCTGCCGCAGCCGCAGCTGCCAGAAGAAATGGGAAAATTTTTTTGAATTTATGTGGTTTGCTGCTGAAATCCTCAATGCCGAGATTATCAATATATTTTCTTATTTCAGCCTCGGAAACAGCAGTCGGCAGCTCACGAACATTTGGTTTAAGATAAAAAATCGCCTTTTCAAAGTAGATGCTGTCCGGATTGTTGATTTCAATAATTCTTTTATTTACTCCCTTTATCATATGCCCTCCGTGATTTTACAAGAAATTTTCTGTTGATTACAAGTAAAATATGGGCATTTTTTCACCGAAATATACAAGCAGTAGAAATTTTCCTGAAAAAATGATTGTTGAAAACTCTGTGGAAACGGTGGAAATACGTTGACCTGACTGTTGAAAACTCTGTGGAAACAGTGGAAAAATCAACGAAATGACCGCAAAAAAACTGTTGAGTGGAAATGTTAAAAGCTGTCGCCTGAAATTTATTACTGACGGTAAATTGAAAAAACGCGTGTAAAATTTCGATGAAATTTCGGGGGAAAGTTTGGTTATTTCAACTATTGCATCGAATATAGTGGAATAGATATTGCTGCGCTATACCTCCCTTTTCCCGCGCAAATTCGGGGAATCCGTCAGGGTAGTATTGCTCGAGGACACGCTTTATCCACACGTCCACGGGGAACGCCTCAGTTCGATGCATACCGTAGAGCAGCACGCATTCCGCAACCTTCGGACCGACGCCCTTTATTGTTCTCAGCTCACGGCGTGCCTCGTCAATCGGCATGGCGGCGATTTCCCTGAGATTTACAGCTCCCGAGGCCGTCTTGCGGGAAGCGTCAGCTATGTATTTTGCCCGAAAACCGCTTCTCAGGTAGGAAAGGGAATCGGCTGTTTCCTCGGCAAGCTGAAAACAGGTCGGGAACATTCCGCCGTAATTGCCGCAAAGACGCTCGATTATGCCCTTGATACGGGGAATATTATTGTTCTGGGAGATGATAAACGAAACAAGACATTCCCAGCTGTCCTGACGCAGCAGACGTATGCCCCCTGCGAAGCCGCAAGCCCTCGCAAGTGTTGCATCTTCGGAGAACAGGCGTTTCAGCTCGCCGTAATCCGTGCCAAAATCAAAATAATCAAACCATTTTCCGAGAAAATCGGCTTCAGAGGTGTTGTGGAAAATAAAGCTCCCCGAACCCGCCTGCGAAACAGTCAGATGTTCGTTGACAAAGCTGCCCTCATAGGTGCAGTCGTAATCGGATGGTATTTTTTTCCAGCGGAACGCCTGTCCGCAGTCCAGAGTCTCATCGAGATCAAAATCCTCCTCATGCACAAATATATCGTTCCCTTTGACAGTATAATCCATAAAAAACAGCTCCTAAAATAAATTTGGCGAAAATGCGGTTTTGCACTTGATTTTTCTATTAAATTATACTAAAATATAAAGGACAATACAAGTGTAAGGATTGATTTTTTTGAATAAATTTTCAGTAACCATTATTACGTTCCTTCTGACAGCTGCAATGCTCTGCGGCTGCTCCGATGACGAGGAAAAGGCGGATTCCTCAACCGCCGAACAGTCTGCGTCCGAAATAGCTTCGGAGGAGGCGGAATCCTCCGAAGAATCTGATATCGAGCATAATGCCTCCGAGGAGGAGGAAACAACTGCCGAAGAGCCTGAAAATCATGAGCTTGAACGCGATATTGAGCCTGCCGAGGGAACATATGTATACGACTATGCGGGGATTCTCTCAGAGGAGGATTTTGCCGAATGCAATGATTACGCGGAGTGGCTTTATGAAAACTACCTGATAAATGCCGCTGTTGTTATTACAGACGATGTGGAGGAGCTGACTCCGGAGCAATACGCCGAGGACGCCTATGTTGAGCTGTACAGCGGCAGGGGCAGCGGTCTGCTTCTGCTGATAAATAACGACACAAATGAGGATTATCTGTACAAAACAGGCTCGTGTCTTGCGTCAATTTCCGAGGACGATGAGGCAATTGAGTTCTATTGGGCAACTCAGGAGATAATCAGCGGCGACTATAAAAGCGCTGTGCTGCGTCTTCTTGAGCTTGGCGAAAGCTGCCCTCAGCACGTTTTCGATAACGGCGGAATTTTCACCAGCGACCAGATAGCTTCACTCGAAAGCCTGTGTACGGGCGGAGATACGGATATATCCGTTCTCGCTACGAGCAACTCCACCGAAAGCACCAATGAGGAAATCTGCCGCACCTATTATGACCGCCATTACAGCGATGGGGAGGGCATTATGATAATGCTTGATACGGAGTCGAAAACGCTTACTGTTGTTTCCGACGGAACACTTCCCGATACGCTGGATACGGCTCTTGAGGAGGCTGACGCTCTTGCAGAAGCCGATGACTACGAGGGCGCGCTTAATGAGATTATTACGCTTCTGAAAGGTTAAAATTGATTTGACAGGTAGGCTTGCCGTTATAACAAGAGCAACAGGACAGCTCGGACGCGTTATGACGGATGTTCTCAGCGACTGCGGAGCGGATATTGCCGTTCACTATAATTCAAACTGTGCAAAGGCGGAAGAACTTGTCCGCTCCGTCAGGGCAAAGGGCTTGAGAGCTGCCGCTTTTCAGGCGGATATAACGAATTATGAGTCCGTCAGCGAAATGCAGCGGCAGATTGAGAATACACTTGGAAATCCGCAGATTGTCGTGTGCAACGCCGTTATACAGTACGAGTGGAAGCCTGTTCTGGAACAGGATATTTCCGATTACTACAGCCAGTTCGAGTCCTGCGTAATGCAGAATGTCTACATGGCAAAGGCATTTGTACCTGCCATGAAGAAAAAAAATTACGGCAGATTCATTGCGGTAAATACGGAATGCTCAGCTCTTGCGGAGGCAGGGTGCAGCGCCTATACTTCGGCAAAAAGAGGTCTTGACGGATTTGTACGCTGCTTTGCGAAGGAGGTCGGCGGACATAATATAACCGTGAATCAGGTTGCGCCCGGCTGGACGATAAGCTATGTTGACAGGGAA
Source organism: Ruminococcus sp. (assembly GCA_021200415.1). Classification (GTDB taxonomy): domain Bacteria; phylum Bacillota; class Clostridia; order Oscillospirales; family Ruminococcaceae; genus Ruminococcus. The sequence continues at coordinate 4,104 of JAJQGO010000035.1, forward strand.
AACAATACCGAAAAGCAGGATGCATACGACAGAACAGTTCCTTTGGGCAGAAGGGGAACGGATCTTGAAATTGCGCAGATGACGGCGTTTCTTGTGTCCGATTTGGCAAGCTTTACTACAGGAGCGTATATCCCTGTTTCAGGCGGCAGGGTAATGCCGGCAATTTAAAATATAATCATATCAGGAGTTTTTATGCTAAATAAGATTGATTTATCAGGAGAATGGGGATTCCGTGAGGATGAGGCAATGCACGGAATTCAGGAAAAATATTACGAAAAAGGCGGAAATGATACAATAAATCTGCCGTCAACAACGTCAATTTCCAAAAAGGGCAAGCCCAATCCCAAGGCGGAAACGGGATTCCTCACCGATTCCTATGCCTATGAGGGATATGCGTGGTTCTACAGGACGGTGAATCTGTGTGGAGCTGCCGAGGGCAAAAGCGTGGAGCTTTTTCTGGAACGCACAAGGCTTACATCGGTATGGATTAACGGTGTCCACGCAGGCAGCCGCACCAGCCTCTGCACTCCGCACATTTACGATATAACGGAGCTTATAAGGGACGGCGAGAATCGTATTGCCGTAATGGTCAGCAATACGGGCTATCCCACAAAGGGAGGGCATATGACATCTCCCGACACGCAGTCCAACTGGAACGGCATTACAGGTGAAATTTCACTGCGCATAAGCGGAAAGCAGCGCATTTCCAATATTCAGGCTTACCCCGATGCCGAAAGCAGATCGGTTACACTGAAGCTTGAGCTTGTGGGAGCTGATTCCGCCCGAATATCCGTCTGGGGAGCTTCATCTGACGGACGCACGGTTGACCGACAGGGATTCGATGTAAACGGCGCGGAGGGGGAAATCACAATTGCTCTCGGAGAGGATGCACCGCTTTGGAGCGAGCATAATCCTGTTGTATATACCCTTTCTGCCGCAATTGACGGTTCGGCTGATATATGTCAGGTGTCCTTTGGTCTGCGCTCATTTAAGGCTGACGGAATGCACTTCACTGTAAACGGCACGGAAACGCAGCTCCGCGGAAAGCATGACGGCATGATTTTCCCTCTCACGGGAGCTGCGCCGACAGCAGTTGAAGAGTGGATGAAAATCCTAAGCATTTCAAAAAGCTGGGGTATAAATCACTATCGCTTTCACACCTGCTGTCCCCCCGACGGAGCTTTCACGGCAGCTGACCTTCTTGGAATCTATATGCAGCCTGAGCTGCCGTTCTGGGGAACTATTACTGCCGAAAATGACGAGAATCACAATGAGGAGGAGCAGCAGTATCTCATTGAGGAGGGCAGAAGGATTCTCCGTACATTCGGCAATCACCCCTCATTTGTGATGATGTCAATGGGCAACGAGCTGTGGGGCAGCAGAGAAAGGCTCGGGGAGATTCTCCGTGAATACCGGAATCTCGATAATCGTCATCTCTATACGCAGGGGAGCAATAATTTCCAGTTCATGCCGAACATTCTGAATGAGGACGATTTTTTCTCAGGCGTGCGCCTTAGTCGGGAACGTCTTATCCGAGGCTCATACGCAATGTGTGACGCTCCCCTGGGATTTGTTCAGACTGAAGAGCCGAATACTGTTCATTCCTATGATAATCTGATTTTTCCGCAGGCGGACGAATCACAATCGGGCGGCGGCGTTCGGGAAATTGAAATACAGTACGGTACAGGCGTAAAAAAGGTCAGGGCGGATTCGTCAGACGGAGCTTTTATCCCCACAAAGCCTATTGTAACTCACGAGGTCGGACAGTATGCCGTTTATCCTGATTTTAGGGAAATCGGCAAGTATACGGGAGTTCTCAAGGCACGAAATTTTGAAGTATTCCGTGAACGCCTTGCCGAAAAGGGAATGCTTCATCTGGCAGATAAATTTTTCCGAGCTTCGGGAAAGCTTTCGGCGGCGTGCTATAAGCTTGAAATTGAAGCTGCCATGCGTTCGGGCAGTATAGCAGGATTTCAGCTTCTTGACCTACAGGATTTCAGCGGACAGGGAACGGCTCTTGTGGGAATGCTTGATGCTTTCATGGACAGCAAAAATCTCATTGAGCGTCACGTCTGGGACGGATTTTGCTCCGATGCCGTTATTCTTGCGGAAATTGAAAGCTTTGTCGCTCAATGCGGAGAAAGCTTCAATGCTCCTGTTCTGTTCCGATATTCGGGAAAAGCTCCCCTCGTGGGCAAAAAAATCAGCTGGAGTGCGTCAGTCGGCAGCAGAATTGCGGCTCAGGGTGAAATTGCAGTTCCCGATGGATTTTACGGACTTGGACACGTCGGGGAGGCTGCGTTTGAGCTGCCCCAAAGCACGGAGGCTTACAAGCTTCATCTTTCCTTTGAGGCAAAGGCGGTTCGTGAGGAAAATGACTATCTCCCGACCGACACCTGCAACTCCTACGATTTGTGGGTATATCCGAAGGCTGCCGAAAAATTTGAGCTGTCAGGCAAATCCGTGAAAAACGGCGACACAGTTTATATTACCGAGGCTTCTGACGAGGCAAGGGAGCTTCTTGCAAGGGGAGAAAAGGTGCTGTATCTGCCGAATGAGCTGCATGAAAGCATTGAGGGATTTTACTGCACCGATTTCTGGTGCTATCCCATGTTCCGCTCGATTTCCGAGAGCATGAACAAGGCTGTTCCTGTCGGAACAATGGGACTTCTCATTAACAATGAGCATCCCGCGCTCAAGGGTTTCCCATGTGAGGAATATTCAACTCCCCAGTGGTATCATATTGTATCTCACGCACAGTGCGCAGTTCTTGACGATACTCCGGAGGAGTTCGTCCCCATAGTTCAGATGATTGATAATTTTGAGCGCAACCATAAGCTTGGAATACTCTATGAGGGAAAATGCGGCAGGGGCAGAGTTCTTGTCTGCACAAGCCGCCTGTGGGAAATTTCCGAAAGACCGGAGGTTCAGGCATTTGCGGCAGGTCTGCTTGATTATGCGCATTCGGAGGAATTTAATCCGAAATATGAGCTTACTTTGAAATAAGTCGTACGGGATAAGATTTCATGCGGAAATTTTCAGCAGATTTTCATGAATCTAACACAATAAATTTTAACAAAATATTTTCCGATGGAAAATCCGAATTTTCACCTGAAAAGCTGTCTTATTGCATTGATACAGTTGATATTTTTGGGCAAAATTACCGAAATTAAGTTAGCTGCCGAAAATGTTCGCCAAGATATTACAAAAATATGTATTTTCCCATAATTGACATTTTACTTTTTTATGCTATAATTATAGGTAAACATTTCAAGGAAAGGGAGGATGCTTAATGGACGAAAAGGAATTTTATATCGAAACTATAAAAAATTTGCCGGCTGTCAGCGATAATGGCAAGCAGAATGAATCGGTTTACGAGCAGATGACGCAGGTTTTCTATGAATTCATGCAGCTTCAGCATCTTTATGATTCCGCAATAGAGGTTGTGAAAACATATCTCAATATACTTGACGGTGAGTTCAGCGTTAAATTTCAGCGCAATCCAATACATAATATCGAGAGCAGACTGAAAAGTCCCCAGTCAATTATCGGGAAGCTTCAGAAAAAGGGACTCCCTCTTACGGCGGATGCCGCAAGGAAAAATCTGCTTGACATGGCGGGCATACGTGTGACGTGCTGCTACATCAGCGATATTTACGCAATTGCCGATTTGCTGAGCAGGCGTGATGATTTTGTCGTTATCAAGAAAAAGGACTACATAAAAAATCCGAAGCCAAGCGGCTACAGGAGCTTTCATATGGTGGTCAATGTTCCGGTTTATCTCTCGACGCAAAAGAGGTATGCGCCTGTGGAAATTCAGATAAGGACGATTGCTATGGATTTCTGGGCAAGCCTTGAGCATCAGCTCAAATATAAATCCTCTGAAAAGGTTCCCGAGGAGCTTTCGGAGCAGCTTCGGGACTGTGCCGATAAAATTTCCGAAACGGATTATCAGATGCAGCGTATATTCAACGAGTTAAATGAGATAGATTAGTTTATAAAATATTTATTCAGGCTCTTCAATCAGATTGGAGAGCCTTTATTCTGCCGTATTTCATATAGTTCGACACAAAGAAATTTTTTTCATCGTTCACTTTTTTTTACCTTTATGATACAATTGAAATTGAACAAAAGTGCGAATGCAGAAGCATTTGCGAAAGGAGAGATAAAATGTTTGGTATATTGAGAAGGGTAAACAGAGAGGTCAGGGACAGAACGGTTTATATGGAGGTTTTCGGGGACAATAAGGTGGCGTATCGTGTGATAACCGGAAAAATCGAATCCTTCGGCAGCGAGGTAAATACATATGGAATCGAGGCGGAGGATTATTGCAGCGGCGAAAAGGAAGCAATTCCCGATTTTTCGAGAAATATGGAGGATGCCGTCGATTTTGCGGAAATGCTCATAAGCGGCAGAGTCGCGCCGAAGCAGCTCTATAACAAAGCGCTGAATTATCTTTGCGTTTCGATATAAAGGGGCTGGACAAATTTTCTTTTTTGTGGTAGAATGTACACTAAAAGGAGAGTGAGATTTATGGCTGAACTCAAATTTGAAATTACCGAAAAAATAGGAGTTATATCCGAAAACGCAAAGGGATGGACAAAGGAGCTTAACATGGTTAGCTGGAATGAGCGTGAACCTAAGTACGATATTCGCGAATGGTCGCCTGATCATTCAAAAATGGGAAAGGGCGTTACGCTTACTGCCGATGAGCTTGCCGATCTGAAGAACCTTCTTGCGGAGCTTGACCTTGACTCCTTCGAGTAATCAAAGCGTGTGCAAATAAAAATACAACGCTCTAAAAGAAAATCACCGTGCCTCATATACGAAGCACGGTGATTTTTTATGCAGTAAATTTTATTTTATTTTATCATTGTGAAACGGTTTTCGTTTCCTGCCTTGTCGGTGAAGTTGTATTTCGGTCTTGCCCATACTGCGCCGTTTTCAAGGGACTTGTAAATAACAAGCTCCTCCTGCGTTTCAGTGTGGCGGGCAACTGCGATAACCTCATATTCGCCGCCCTTGTAGTGGCGGTATTTAGCTCCCACAGTAACCTCCGTAATGGATTCCGCCTTGGGAAGCTCCGTCTTTTCAGGCTCATTGTTTACAATATCATCGGAAACGATTATCATTGACGAGAACGGCGGCATTTTGATATTTGCGCTGCCGTTGCTGACGCTGACTGTTTTTGCGCTGATAACATCTACAAGTGCAGGCACTGATGTGTTGAAGCTGAACTCTGATTCGCTGTCGCTGAGGTTCAGCGCAACGTAAACGGTCTGACCGCCCTGTTCCTTGCTGAAAAGAAGCTGCTGATTGCGGACAGTGATTGTGTGATATTCGCCTGTTCTGAGGGCAGGATAAGCACGGTATATACGTCCGAGCTTGACGATGTGCTTGTAGAGGGAGGTGTTCTCCTTTTCCATATCTGCGAGATAGAGGCAGGGGCGGAGATTGTCGTCGGAATTATTTTCCTTTCTTCCCTGAATGCCGTATTCGCTGCCGTAGTAAATTGACGGAATACCGGGCATTGTATACATGAGGGTATAGATAAGGGGCAGATATGCAGGATTGTTGACAGTGCTTGCAAGACGGTTTACATCGTGGTTGTCAACGAAGGTGTAAAGATTTACGCCCTTGTAGATGCCGTATGCGCCTGACTGACGGTTAATTGAGTAGTCAATCTCGAAATAATTTTTATCGTTGTGGGAGGAATAAAGTCCCTTGTAGCACTCATAATTTGTAACGCTGTCAAGCATTTCAGGGTTAGCCCAGCGCTTGTAGTCACCGTGAATAATCTCACCCATGAGCCAGAAATCACGCTTTTTGCCCTTGCAGAAGCTGCGCAGTCTTTTGAAAAAGTCGAAGTCAATGCAGTCAGCCGCGTCGAAGCGTATTCCGTCTATGCCGAATTCCTCAATCCAGTAGTTAATGGCGTCGATAAGATGGTCGCAGACGCCTACGTTTCTCAGATTCAGCTTAACGAGGTTATAGTGACCGTTCCAGCCCTCATACCAGAAATTATCTCCGCACGGACTCTTTCCGCCGAAGTTGAGGTTCTGGAACCAGTCGCAGTAGCCCGAATTCTGACCGTTCTGCTGAACGTCCACGAACTGTGGGAACTTTCTTCCAACATGGTTGAAAACGCCGTCAAGGATAACTCTTATGCCGTTTTCGTGGAGCTTATTGCAGATATGTCTGAAGGAATTGTTATCGCCCAGACGTCTGTCGATGGTCTTGTAGTCAGTTGTATCATAGCCATGCTCGACAGATTCAAAAACAGGGCCGAAGTATACTGCGTCAACGTTCATTTCCTTAAAGTGATCGATCCAGTCAAGCACCTTATCCAGTCGGTAAACGACCTCGCCGCCGTCGTTGAATTTAGGCGCGCCGCAGAACCCGAGAGGGTAGATGTGATAAATTATTGCGTTATCGTACCAGTTCATTAGAAACTCCAATCTTTGCCGTTATGCGGCAAGTAAAATTATTTATTGCTTCCCTCAAGAAAATAGGAAGCCTCCATATCGGCAACACTTAATGCGAATGCAAGGGGATACTGCTCGAGAGCCTTGCCGATAGAATTTTTGTCCTCATTGCCGGAAAATCCCATGTGATAGCGGATAGCAAAGGCTTCCTCACGGGAAAGGCGGCTGTCACCGTAAAAATATCCTGATATTATGTAAACTGATTTTTCGCCGTGGCCATACGGCATACTGTCGGAAATTGTGTAATAGGGAACCTTTTCCCATACGCCCTCCGCGTTTTTGGCATTACGGTAATCAACCGTATAGAAATTTATCTTGCACAAATCGTGAAGAAGCGAAACGATGGCGATTGTTTCCTCGGAGTAGCTCATACCGTACACATCCTTAACGCGTTGGCGTTCAAGGTAATCCTTCAGGCAGTGATAAACATTCACGCTGTGCTGAACAAGACCTCCCTCATAAGCTCCGTGGAATCGTGTGCTGCTGGGAGCGGTAAAGAAGTCGCACTTATTTGTAAGGTAATCGAGAAGCTTATCAGCGCCTGCGCGCTTGATATTTTCGGTATAAATAGAGATAAATTCTTCCTTGGCAGTCATTATAAGCCTCCTTAGCATAAACTAATAGAATATCTATATAACAATTATAACACATACCGTTCCGATTTTCAAGTATCGGGAAAAATTTTTGAGATTATTGTGATTTTGCTGACAATTTTAAAAATAACTGTATATAATTACGGAAATATAATCATATAGAAAATATTTCCAATGATTACAGTAAAAATTGCTGTCAATAATAATACCGGAGCAATTCGGTATCCGCTTCCGGAAAAGCGGAGCAGCCAGAGGCTGTTGGAGTATTGTAATGGCTTACAGCAAAGTGGTAATATCGGGAATAAATACATCTGAACTCACCGTCCTGAAGGAGGAGGAGAAAATGGCTCTTCTCAGGGAAATTAAGGAAACGGGCAGCAAGGAGGCAAAGGATAAGCTCGTGAACGGAAATCTGCGCCTTGTGCTTAGCGTTATCCAGAAATTTACGGGCAGGGGAGAGGATATTGACGATCTTTTTCAAATCGGCGTTGTGGGACTTATAAAGGCAATCAATAATTTTGATCTGACAAAGGAGGTACGCTTTTCCACCTACTGCGTACCTATGATAAGCGGTGAGCTGCGGCGGTATCTGCGGGATTACGGGCAAATAAAGGTCAGCCGTTCACTAAAGGATCTTGCCTACAAGGCAATTCAGGCAAAGGAGCGTCTTATGATAAAAAATCAGCGTGAACCGAATATCGAGGAAATAGCGGCGGAAATTGAAGCGAAGCGGTCTGATGTTGTAATAGCTCTCGAGAGCATAAGCGACCCGATATCGCTGTATGAGCCGGTTTATTCGGATTCGGGAGATACACTTTACATCATGGATCAGATCGGCGATAAAAACGACGTTGAAAGCTGGCTTGAGGAGCTTTCCATACGTGACGCAATCAAGGAGCTTAGCGAACGTGAGCGCAATATACTTCATCTCAGATTTTTGCAGGGGAAAACGCAGGTTGAGGTGGCAAATGAAATCGGTATCTCACAGGCGCAGGTTTCACGCCTCGAAAAGGGCGCGATAAATCGAATTAAAGGAAATTTGTAATTTTATGGCATTTTTTACTTGACTTTTGTTCTAAGATGTACTAAAATAAAACGTATAGTAGTTATTTTAGGAGCGTGTTTCATGTATCATGAACAAGGTTAAGAGTTTTTTCAGCGGATTATCCAAATCTACGAGGATTACATTGATTTCGTGCGGATGCTTTATTCTGCTGACATTGTTAATATTGATATTTTTTATGATATTTCCGATTACACCGTCGGAAAAGGCAATTGCCAAAATCGGAAGCGAAGGGCTTGTTTATCAGGACGGTGACGAAACGGTTGAAACGACAACCACAACAACCACAACCGGAAATTATGTTACGACTACCGTTACCACGACAACGGCAGCTGCCAACACAAGCGCAACGTCAACTACAGTAAGCGGATTCCTTTCGGGAGGCTATATCAGCACAGGTGAAGAGGGCGTAAACGACTATGAGTCCGGCGACTCCGAGCCATACGGCAATACATCATCGGACAACTCCTCGTCAGACGATTCAGGCACGTCAGGCAGCGACTATTCGTCAGTATCGACAACCGAGTCGAAAACCGAAGCGGCAACAGAAGCTCCTACGGCGGCGGCAACTGAAGCTCCCACAGCGGCGGCAACGGAAGCACCTACAGCCGCGGCAACAGAAGCTCCTACGGAGGCGGCTACAGATCCGCCGGTAACTCCAACTGAAGCTCCCGCGGAGGACGACGGAGAAACGGGCGAGGAATAAAGCAATAAAATAATCCCCCTCGGGAAAATAAAAGCGGCTTTATAGCCGCTTTTTTGTTTTTTTCAGTCAGACACAGATTCATGGAATCATGGAGAGATGCCTTCCTATCGCACGATTGTACTATAAAATAGCAACATTGTTTATTGACATTTTTGGAGGAATATTGTAGAATTCTATTAACAGGTTTGTTGAATAAACTAAGGGGAGGAATTAAAAATGAATCTGAAAAAAATTACGGCAGCCTTTACCGCATCTGCATTTGTGCTGTCAACCTTGTCGTTTTTTCCAAAGGAGGATATTTCGGCGGCAAGCGAATGTGTTGTTGATACCTCTGTCGAATATCAGACAATAAGGGGCTTCGGCGGTATCAATCATCCTGAATGGACAGGACAGGATCTGACAGCGGAACAAAGACAAACTGCTTTCGGAAACGGTGATGACGAGCTGGGACTTACTATTTTAAGAGTGTACGTGAATCCCGACAGCTCCCAGTGGTATAAGGCACTTCCGACAGCTCAGACAGCCTCGAGCATGGGGGTTACTGTTTTTGCTTCGCCGTGGGAACCGCCTTCTGAGCTTACCGAATCGGGAGGCAGCAACGGCAAGCTTCATCTTCCAAGCTCAAATTACGCTGCCTATGCACAGCATCTCAATGATTTCGGTACCTATATGAAGGAAAACGGTGTTGATCTTTATGCAATATCGGTTCAGAATGAACCCGATTACGCTTCTGAATGGACTTATTGGTCAACAGACGAAACAACCGATTTTATCGCAAATTACGGCGATATGATAACAAGTACAAGGCTTATGTCGCCCGAATCGTTTCAATATGCTCCTTTGACGGCTTCATGGGTAAGCGACGGAGGCAAAACCTTCTATCAGAAAATATTGAACAACAGCAAGGCTATGGAAAACTGCGATTTATTCGGCACTCATTTTTACGGCACGCAAAGAGAGTGGATGGATTATCCTGAGCTTGAAAGCTGCGGCAAGGAAATTTGGATGACCGAGGTTTACGTTCCCAACAGCAATGCGGATTCGGCAAATAATTATCCGGAGGCTCTGGACGTTGCGGAAAATATTCACAACGCTATGGTTGTGGGAAATATGAGCGCCTATACATGGTGGTATATCCGCAGAAGCTACGGCTTAATGACCGAGGACGGAGCAATAAGCAAGCGCGGCTACTGCATGGCGCAGTATTCAAAATACGTTCGCCCCGGGGATGTCCGTATAGATGCAACTGAGCAGCCTGCGGACGATGTGTATATTTCAGCCTACAAGGGGGACGATAATCAGGTGACTATAGTTGCCATAAATAAAGGCTCTGAGGGCTATGCACAGCAGTTTTCCGTCAGCTCCGATTCGCAGATTACGAATATCGACCGCTACAGAACCTCAAGCACCGAAAACATTGCCGAAACGGTAAATCTGGAGTACACCGGCAACAGCTTCTGGGCGCAGCTCCCTGCGGAAAGCGTTTCGACATTTGTTGTAACTCTCGCTGATGAGCCGGTTGAAGCCGATGATAACGGCTGGTATTTCCACAGCACCTTTGAGGGGGACACCGACAGCTGGCAGGGACGCGGCGATGCCACAGTTCTCATAAGCGGACGCACAGCCTATGAGGGCGGCGAGGCTCTTCTTGTTCAGGACAGAACAGCCTCATGGAACGGCGTGTACAGAGTTTTGAATACGGATGCTTTCGTTCCGGGCAACGAGTACAGCTTCAGCGTGAACGTCACATATCTTGACGGTTCGGCGACAGATAAATTCTACCTGAAGCTTCAATATACAGACGCAAACGGAGATACCCGATATGCTACGGTTGCCGAGGGAACGGGAATCAAGGGCGAGTGGATACAGCTTGCGAATACAAATTATCTTATTCCGGAGGACGCATCGGATATGCTGCTGTATGTTGAAACTGCCGAATCAACGAATAATTTTTACATTGATGAGGCAATCGGCGCGGTTGGCGGAACTATAATTTCCGGTGCGGGCGAAGCGCCTGATATACTTCTTGGCGACGTGAATCTTGACGGAACAATCGACTCCTTTGATTTGGTTTCCGCACGAATCGGATTTATCAGCGGATTTGAAAAAACAGCATCGTCAATTGCTGCGGACGTGGATCAAAGCGGTGAATATAAGGTGAACGATATTGTTCTTTTGCAGGAATATATTCTCAGGAAAATAAGTGAATTCCCGACAGTGTAAAACAACCGGCTGTATTTCAATACAGCCGGATTTTTTCTATTTCCCCCTACATCTTTTTTCCGTCGCGGAAATCATATAAAGCAGCAGCACGAAAAAGAACGCAAGAAACAGGGGCATGAGCTTCAGGCTGATATGATTTGCAATCAGTCCGAAAACAGGAGGCATAAGGGTTGAGCCGACATAGGCGCTCGCCATCTGGATTCCGATTATGCCCTGAGAATTTTCAGCTCCGAAATTGGCAGGGGTCGAGTGAATAATGCACGGATAAACAGGGCCGCAGCCGAAGCCTATTACAATGAAGCCTATGAGAGCCGTCGTCTTAATGGGCAGCGCAATGAGCAGAACTCCCAGCAGCGCAATTCCCGTGCCGAGCCGAATCATTTTATTATCGCCCAGCTTGTCCGAAATGAAGCCCGAGATAAATCTTCCTGCGGTTATGCCGATGAAAAAGAGCGAGCCGAACGCTGCCGCCTCCTCCTTTGAGGCACCCTGTGTGCCCTCGAGATAGCTGCTTGCCCAGAGCATTGTTGTGGATTCCGCAGCGCAGTATGAGAAAAATCCGGTCAGCAGAAAGGGAACACCTCTTATTTTCAGCGCACCCTTTATTCCGAGAACAGCTGTGCTTTCCTCATTTTGGGCGGAGGCTCCGTTGATTTTCCACAGGGGCATGGTTATGAGCAGCACGGCGGCTATTCCGAATTGCAGATACGAAACCATGCGGTATCCGTCAGACCATGCGGCATGAGTCAGGGCATAGCTCATAATGTAGGGACTTATAATCGTTCCGACTCCCCAGAAGCAGTGAAGCCAGCTTATGTGCCTTGATTTGTAATGAAGCGCAACGTAATTATTCAGAGCAGCGTCAATTGCTCCTGCGCCAAGACCGTACGGTATGCCCCAAAGACACAAATGGTAAAATTTGGTTGACGCGGAAAAGCCGAACAGGGCAATGGCTGTGAGAAGAACGCTGATAATCGTCACGTTTTTTGTCCCGAATTTTTTCGTGACACGCTCCGACATAAGACCGGAAATTATAGTTCCGCCGGAAATTATCATGGAAACTATTCCCATGTACGACAGGGGAATGTCAAATTCTCCGCGGATTGTGGGCCATGCCGAGCCGAGCAGCGAATCGGGCAGACCAAGACTTATAAATGCAAGATATATTACAGCAAGCAGCAGTGAATACATATTTACCTCTCCCTTTGTATGAAATCTGAGCTGAACCAATACATTTTAGCATACGTATAAGAAAAAATCAAGACAGAATTTATTTTCTGAATAAAAATCGAAAATTAGTTCCGATTTTTACAATTTTTTCCCCGTCGGCTGTAGTACAATACTAAGTGAACAAAGGAGTTCGGATCATAAAGGCATGATTCGGACTCTTTTAATTTTTCTGTCGGGAGGAAACTGTAATGGAATATCCAAGAGTTGATTTTTTGTATTTGAATGAGGATGACATGATCGCTGCAGGTGTTAAGGATATGGCAGGCTGCATTGACGCAATGGAGGAAATGTTCAGGCTCATGAAGGCAGGCAACTACCGAATGGGCGGTGCTAACGGAAATTCTCATGGATGCATGGTAATGTTTCCGGAGTCGTCGCCGTTTCCGGAAATGCCTACAGACGGACCGGACAGACGCTTTATGGCAATGCCGGCTTATCTGGGCGGAAAATTCGACATGGCAGGAATGAAATGGTACGGCTCAAACGCTGAGAACAAGGAAAAGGGACTTCCACGCTCTATTCTCATGCTGACGCTGAACGATAAGGATACGGGAGCGCCTGTTGCGTATATGTCGGCAAATATTCTTTCGGCTTACCGCACGGGAGCTGTTCCGGGAGTCGGATATAAATACTTCTCGAAGGAGGAATCAAAGGTAGTTGGAGTTGTAGGCCCCGGCGTTATGAGCAAGACGGCTCTTGCCGCTATAATGACCGTTCGTCCCAATATCGAAACAATCAAGGTCAAGGGCAGAGGAAAGGCTTCTCTTGAAAAATTTATTGCGCAGGCTAAGGAGAGCTACCCACAGGCGGATATATACGCAGTCGATACAATCGAAGAGGCTGTCCGCGGCTCGGATATAGTATCCGTCAGCACCTCGTCTCCCACAGGCAACCCTGAGGATTATCCCTATATCGCGGAGGAATGGATTAAGCCGGGAGCTATGATAAGCTCGACAGCCGCACTCAGGTTTGACGACGATTTCATTATAAACAGAGCAAGAACGGTCACGGATAACATCATGCTCTACGAGGCGTGGGAGGAGGAAATGAAGCCGGACGCATACAACGTTATACCGATTCCTGCGGTACGTGTAATGGATCTTATTGAAGAGGGAAAAATGAGCAGGGATCAGATTGACGACCTCGGAGATGTAATTCTGGGTAAAATTCCCGTTCACCGTGATGAAAATGAAATTGTAGTTTATTCCATCGGCGGTATGCCCGTAGAGGACATCGCGTGGGGAACGATTGTATACAGAAACGCCCTTGAAAAGGGCATCGGAACGAAGCTGAAGCTTTGGGATACACCGCAGATGATTTAAGACAGGAGGCATAGAAAATGAGAATTAAGGAGCATCCTATTCTTGGTACATATAATAAGGGCGAAACGGTTCGGTTCACCTTTGACGGAAGGGAGCTTGAGGGCTGCGCCGGAGAACCGATTGCAATGGCTCTGAAAAACGCAGGCGTTATGGTTCACCGCTATACAAAAAAGGAACACAAGCCCCGTGGAATTTTCTGCGCAATCGGCAGATGCACGGACTGCGTTATGGTTGTCAACGGCAAGCCGAATGTGAGAACCTGTATCACCCCTCTTGAAGCAGGTATGGACGTGAGAACGCAGTATGGCGTTACAGCAGAACAGCCGGAAGGAGCAGTGACAAAATGAAACGATATGATATGATAGTCGTCGGCGCAGGACCGGCAGGTCTTTCCGCCGCTATAGAGGCTGCAAGGCGTGGACTGAGAGTTGTTGTGTACGATGAAAACGAAAAGCCGGGAGGTCAGCTTTTCAAGCAGATACATAAATTTTTCGGCTCGAAGGAGCATAAGGCGAAAATCCGAGGCTTCAAAATCGGCGAGGAGCTTCTTTCCGAAGCCGCTGCTCTCGGTGTTGAGGTTGTGCTGAACGCAATTGTTATCGGACTTTTCCGTGAAAAGGAAATAACGGTGAAAATCGGCGAAAGCGTGGAGCATATCAAGGGCGATACGGTTCTTATCGCAACAGGAGCAAGTGAAAATATGGTTACATTCCCGGGCTGGACTCTTCCGGGAGTTATAGGCGCGGGAGCAGCTCAGACAATGATGAATCTTCACGGAATCCTACCCGGTCAGCGTGTGCTTATGCTCGGCTCGGGCAATGTCGGACTTGTTGTAAGCTTTCAGCTTATGCAGGCAGGCTGCGAGGTTGTAGCTCTTGCGGATGCTGCTCCGAGAGTCGGCGGATATGGCGTTCACGCATCAAAAGTTGCACGCTGCGGAGTACCGTTTTATCTCTCACATACGATTATTTCCGCAGACGGCGACGACCATGTTACGGGAGTTACCATAGGCGAGGTTGATAAGAGCTGGAAAATTATTCCCGGAACGGAAAAGCATTTTGACGTTGATACAATTTGTCTTGCTGTCGGACTTTCCCCAATGTCAAAGCTTTGCGATATGGCAGGCTGCGAAATGGAGGATAATCCCGCAAAGGCAGGATTTGTTCCGAAAACGGATAAATTCGGTGAAACATCGGTTGCAGGCATTTACGCCGCAGGTGACGTATCGGGAATTGAGGAGGCGTCCAGCGCAATGATAGAGGGCAGAATCGCAGGTATTGCGGCTGCCGCAAGACTTGGTTTTATTACGGTTGAGGAGCGTGATGACGAAGCCGCAAAGCAGGAGGCTGCTCTTGACGGACTGCGCAAGGGAATGTTCGCGCCGGGAATGCGCGGCAAGGCAATCAGTGAAACGGAGGAGGGAGTTCCTCTTTCGCAGAGCCTTCTGAATCATGGATTTGTGGCAGATGATGAAATCGAGCGCTTTCCGGGAGTTACCCACAGCAAGGGCATACACCCAGTAATCGAATGTACGCAGAATATTCCGTGCAATCCTTGTCAGGACGCCTGCCCGAAGCATTGCATCAGAGTGGGAAGCAATATAACGGCTCTTCCGTCAATAGATCCGGAGGTGAAATGCACAGGCTGCGGAATGTGCGTTGCGTCATGCTCGGGACAGGCAATTTTCCTTGTGAATGAGGACTGCGGCGACGGCACGGCGGAGGTTACGCTGCCGTATGAATTTCTGCCCCTTCCGCAAAAGGGCGATAAGGGTACAGCTCTCAGCAGAAGCGGCGAGGCAGTATGCAGCGCGGAGGTTGTCGGGGTGAGAAGCACCAAGGCATTTGACCATACAAATCTGCTGACTATGAAGGTGCCCGCAGAATTTGCCATGAAAGCAAGATTTTTCCGGAGGGAGGACTAAAGATGAATGACAGAAGCAGAGATATCGGCGAGTTTATTCCCGCGCCCGATGACGATATGATAGTTTGCCGCTGCGAGGAGATAACTAAGGGAGAAATCAGAAGGGCGGTGCATGACGGTATGTTTACACTGACGGAAATAAGACGCTACCTTCGTACCGGAATGGGACTTTGTCAGGGACAGACGTGTACAAAGCTTGTTAAGGGTATTGTTGCGAGAGAGCTTGGCGTCAGACCCGATGAGCTTGAGCCTGCGACAGGAAGAGCGCCCATGCGTCCGATTGAAATGCGCATTTTGGCTAAAGACGGGGAGGGAACGAAATGAATGCAGATGTAATAATTATCGGCAGCGGAATCATAGGCTGCTCGGCTGCGTATAATCTTGCGAAAAACGGCGTTTCTGTAATTGTCCTTGAGGGCAGCGGAAATATCGGCAACGGAGGATCTGTCAGAAACGGCGGCGGCGTTCGTCAGTCGGGACGCGACCCCCGTGAGCTTCCCCTTGTTATGTACGCAATAAAAAATATCTGGCCGAAGCTTTCCGAAATGCTCGATACGAATGTGGAGTATCATAGACAGGGCAATCTTCGTCTTGGCAGAGATGAACGCCACAGGGAGATTCTTCAGGGGCTTACCGACCGTGCCGTTAAGGGCGGACTTGACGTGAAAATGATTTCGGGCGATGAGGCGAGAGAAATAAATCCGTATCTTTCGGATGAGGTGTACTGCGCAAGCTGGTGTCCTACGGACGGCCATGCAAACCCGCTTATGGCGACTATGGGATATTACAAAATGGCACGCCGCCTCGGAGCGCATTTCATATCGGATGAAAGGGTAACTGAAATACGCAAGATAAAGGGAGCTGCACGGCAGGTTATCACGGCGTCGGGAAATGTTTACGAGGGCGATAAAATCATACTTTCCGCAGGCTACGAAAGCAGATATATCGCTTCAACTGTGGGAATTGACGTTCCCATGCAGCAGGTGCTTCTCGAAGCTCTTGTAACGGAGGCAGTCGCACCCATGTTCTGGCAGATGCTCGGAACGGCGGATGCTGATTTCTACGGTCATCAGACGGATCACGGCTCATTCGTGTTCGGACTTAATTCCGGCTATGAGCCGTACGCAAAGCCCGGCAAGCCCCTTTCCTCAAGCATAGCCGCATCGGCTGCCTGTCGGGGAATCATGCGCTATTTCCCGAGCCTTAAGGATATTAAGGTCGTCAGGAGCTGGGCAGGCTGGATGGACAGCTGCGCCGACCACGTTCCCGTTATAAGCAATGTTGACGAGGTTCCGGGACTTATTCTTGCCTGCGGATTTTCAGGCCATGGATTCGGCATAGCTCCCACAGTGGGACTTCTTCTTTCACAGCTTGCAATGGAACAGGAAACTGTACTTGACATTTCAGCCTTCAGGTACGACAGGTTTTGATGAGCAGTTCCGTTTTTTACAATTTTTTCATGTGAGAATATGCTATTATAATAGCAGTTAAGACAAAGGCGTCGGGAAGAGGTTTCCGACGCTTTTTCTGTTTTTATTTATGGAGGTTTTAGTATGAAATTATCAAGAGTTGAAATTATCACAGGCATTTCCAAAATCGAGCCGCTGAAAAAGGCGCTGGGGAAGTTCCACATTTCGGGCATGACTGTTTATCAGGTGCTTGGCTGCGGTGTTCAGCACGGAACGCAGGAATTTGAAATCGAGGAGAAAAACAAGGAAATAAGCCTTCTTCCGAAGGAGGTTGTTATGATAGTTCTCCCCACGGAGGAGCTTGACGATCTCCTTGAGTTTGTAAAGAAGGAGCTTTACACAGGTCATATCGGCGATGGAAAAATTTTTGTTTCCGACGTTACAAGAGTTGTACGTGTCCGCACAGGTGAGGAGAATCTCGACGCGCTTGTCTACGGCGACCAATAATTATACAGACGGGAGGAATTCCTTATGAAAGAAAAAAAGCTTGGACTTCCGAGCATAATTGCCACAGGTGTGGGTCTTATTGTTGCCACAAGCTGTCTGCTTTCTATCGGGCAAGGCTCTGCGGCTATCGGAACTCCGTTTATTATCACGATGGTAATCGCCTGTGTGTTCAATATACTCACTGCCCTTTCAATATGCGAGCTGAACGCGCTTATGCCCAATCTGACGGGCGGCATGGCTCAGTACACACTTGCTTGTTTCGGTCCGTTCGTTTCGATTGTCATAACTGTGGGAGGTTATCTTACCTGCCAGACGATTATGGGAAGCTCCGAGGCGGCAATGTTCGGCAATACCCTCAGCAGCGTATTCACAAGCGTATCTATTCCCGGCTGGGTATTTTCAATTGCCCTTATAGCAATTCTTGCAGTGCTGAATCTTTTCGGAGTTGATATGTTCGCGAAAATTCAGAATATCGTGGCATACGGTCTTATCGGCTCGCTTATAATTCTCGGGATTGCAGGTATGCTGAAGCTTGGCACAGGTGAGGTTGTGGAACAGGAGACTGTAATTTCCTCATCGCCCTCAGATATTTTTTCACTTTTGGGACTTGCGTTTTTCCTGTTCATCGGAGTAGAATTTATTGTCCCCATATCCTCGCAGGTGGAAAACGCGCGCCGCAAGGTGCCGGTCGGCATGGTAATCAGCCTTTTGGTTATACTTGTAATGCAGATATTCATGGTTCTCGGCTTCAGCAATTACACTCCCTGGGATGAGCTTGGAGCAAGCACCATACCGCACGTTCTCTACGGAAATCTTCTGTACGGAAAATTCGGAACAGCGTGGATGACTATAATTTCGCTTCTTGCCGTTATCAGCACGCTTAATACCGCAATGTTCTCTATATCCCAGATATGCTCGGGTATGGCGAAGATAAATCTTATGCCAAGCTTCTTTATGAAGCGCAATAAATTCGGAACTCCCTATATCGGTCTGCTTCTTGTAGCCGTAATCATGGTTATCATAAATGCTACGGGACTTTCCACAAGCGATCAGATCACGTTCCTGATTCTGACAGGCTGCACATTCTGGATATTCTCATACATAATTCTGCACTGTGATGTGCTTGCTTTGAGAAAACGTCTGCCGAAGGCTCCGAGAACGTTCAAGCTGCCTCTTGGCCCTGTTATACCTATAATCGGAATAATCGGCAATGCGTTTATGATTTACAATATTGATCCGAGCTGGGACGTAAAGAAGAAGATTTACTCGATTTTCCTGATTGTGCTTGCCGTTTTGGCGGTATACGCCGTATTCTGGACGAAGCTTGTAATAAAGCGTCCGCTGTTTAAGTCGTATACTATTAAAGAGGTCATGGCAATGGAATCCGACCTCTATCAGATAAGTCACAACCCACGCCTCGCAAAGAAGCTCAGGCTGAATGCGAAGCCGGAGGTAGTCAGCGTCAGCGCTGATACAAACACAGGCACAAGACCGGAACAATAAAATTACAGCGGACTTCTGAAATAAAACAGGAAGTCCGCTTTCTGTTTTTAGAAAATTCCACGGAAAGACTTTAGATAACAAAATCCGTCTTGATTTTTCAGGAAAAGGATAATATAATATTCCCAGATATTGCGGAAGGAGGTTCAGCACATGGAAAAACAGATATATATGACCCCGAAGCAGCCCTTTTTTGTCACGTCCTCGGAGCATTATATAAAGTACGTCATGAATCGCTTCGGGATTGTTCATTTTTACCAGTGCAAAACGGGGAATGCTCCCAGATACGCCATTCCCGACGGCTGTGTGGATATGGTGTTCTGCTGCGACAGCAGTAATCCCTATGCCGAAATTTGCGGAACTGTCCTTACACCCGAAAATGTGCTGCTCAATTCAAATACATATTATTTCGGAGTCCGTTTCCTGCCGGGATATAACCCTGTTCTCGGGAGCAATGTTATGATGAGCGAGCTGATTAACCGCCGCGTTCCCTTTGAAGTGCTTATCAATGACAGACGCATGGCGGAGGGAATAT
Organism: Ruminococcus sp.; assembly: GCA_021200415.1. Taxonomy (GTDB): domain Bacteria; phylum Bacillota; class Clostridia; order Oscillospirales; family Ruminococcaceae; genus Ruminococcus. The sequence continues at coordinate 23,600 of JAJQGO010000035.1, forward strand.
TGGGCACAACGGATTTCCGCAGACAGATAAGCATTTTCATGAAATCGTACATGAGCATTTACAACAGGGTTTGTCCCGCGGAGAACAGAAGTCTGCTTGTGCTTCATTCTCTTAATCTGCTGATACGCTCCTCCGGCAGCATAAGCATGGAACAGATTGCGGATGATACAGGCTACACCATGCGATACATAAATAAATGTTTTCACAACGCAACGGGGTTGAGTCCGAAGCAGTTTTCAAAGATTGTGCGTTTCCAGACAGCCGTTTCCGCCCTCAATGAGCCGCTTGGGCGATCGCTTACGGAAATTGCCGATGACCTCGGATATTTCGATCAGGCTCACTTCATTCGTGATTTCAAGCAGTTTACAGGTCTTACGCCGAAAAAATATCAGTCCAGCATTGAAAATAATGAGTTCAGACAGAAGCTGAATATAATTGATGAGATAATTTAATCTAAAGCATCACCGCATAAATCCCCGAGGTTTATGCGGATTTTTTATATGTAAATATTCTGTAAACTTTTTCTGTTATTCAATGCTTTTGAGTTGAATCGGGGCGGTTTTTTCACCTCTTATGGGAGCTAAAAAATTTCAAGGAGGTAAGTATATGTACACAATAATAAACAGCGAGTTCATGGAGTTCGAGGATCACCGTACCATGCAGAGGGTGGATCTGGTTGTCGATACTTCAGCGGATATTCCTGCTGCCGAGGAGCATTGGAGTGTCGGAAGTATGGTTCTTGTTGCGGATACGCGTGAAATTATGATACTCAACAACGCGAGGGAGTGGGTATGATGAAGCTGTGGGGAATTTTGAGATTTTTTCTGCTGAAATATCCTCCCGATATGCCGACAGCGTGGATTGCAAGGGCAATGGGGGATATACCGGGTCTGACGGCAAACTTCAGGACGGCGGAGGGACTTTATTTAAAACTGTCGGACGATATGATTTTTAATGCTGCGGAGGAGGAAAAATAATGGCTGTATACACGAGTAAATACACAGGAGCGGAAATTGACGCACATCTTGATTTGGCGGACACAAACGCAGCGGACATCACGACCATCAATACGAAAATAACGGAAATGCAGACTACAGACGCGGAGCTAAGAGTGAAAATCGGCAGCGATTACAGCACTCTTTACAACCTGATAACGGACGTTCAGGAGAATTTGGACAGCAATGTTGAAACAATTAACACACAAATGGATACTCACATCAGCGACACCGACGTACACCTCACCACCGACGAGCGCACGCTTTGGAACAGCGGAATCAGCTACAGTCTGCCGTCCGAATCAATCCCCGATGAATCCGATGCGGACGACTACACCACAGACGGACAGTACAAAGCGACTTCTCCGTCAACGCTGACCAATTTTGCGCAAAACACCTACGGCTTCGAGCTTATCGTCATGCACACCACCAGTTCTAACCGTGGTATGCAGATTATGCTGTGTTCCAACGGCGACATCTACGTCAGGGCGTTTAACGCTGCAAATTCAAGCGGTACATTTTACGGCATGAGCTGGAAGCAGCTGACATCATAAGGGGGCACGCATGGACAAGATTTTACAATGCATCACGGCAGCAGTTTGCGGAATCTGAGGTTTCCTGTGGGGACAGCTTGACGGCTTGCTTTACGCGCTGATTGCCTTCATGGTTCTCGACTACCTGACGGGGCTAATTTCCGCTTGGATTCACAAGGAGCTGTCGTCTGCGGTCGGCTTCACAGGCATCGCCAAAAAGGTTCTGATTCTGATTCTCGTGGCGGTAGGGCATCTGCTTGACGATTACGTTTTAGGTGGAGGCTCGGTGTGCCGTTCCGCGGTTATCGGCTTCTATCTCGCAAATGAGGGCATATCAATTTTGGAAAATGCCGGCAATATCGGACTGCCGCTGCCGAAGAAATTGACAGACGTTTTGGAACAACTCAAAAATAAGGAGGAATAATCATGAACTCACCATATATGGGCAAATTCAGGGTGTCGCAGGAATACAAAGGCTCGACGCATGACGGTCTTGACCTCGTGGGCATCGACAGCAAGGAAATTCACAGCACAGTCAACGGCACGGTTGTGCACGCAGGCTGGGAAAACTCATCAGACCACTCACAGGGTTTCGGACAGTACGTCAAAATCAAGCAGACCGACACGGACGATTACTATTATTTTGGGCATCTCTCGGAAATCAGTGTGACGGTTAATCAGACTGTAAAAATTACTGACGTTATCGGCGTTGAGGGCAGTACAGGCAACTCAACCGGCTCGCACTGCCACTACTGCGTCAGGGTCGGCGGCGTAAAGGGACAGCATAAGGATATATCAGCAATATCAGGCATCCCAAACGAGCTTGGCACTTATGACGACGGCTATCGGGAGACTGCTACGGATACAACAACCGCCACGACAGCAACCAACAGCACGACAACCTACACAGTTGCCGAGAGTGACACGCTTTGGGCGATTGCGTCTAAGCTGCTTGGCGACGGCTCACGATACATGGAGATTAAGGCACTCAATAACCTCAAGTCTAATATTATCCATGTGGGCGATGTGCTGGAGATACCGGAGAGCTGAGATTCTGCGGATACATAAATGCGAAAACTCCCGAATAAAATCGGGAGTTTTTTTATGCTTTTATCTATTTTATGCTTTTATATGTAGAAAACCCTGTCCGGCTTGATTTCGGTTTTAGTCTTTTCCGTTTTGGCATGACCGAGAATGCAGAATCCGATTCCCTCGACTTCTTCGGTAATTCCGAGATTTTCAAGAATCGCCTTGCCCTCATCCGAATCAAAAACCTCCTTAGCACGGTGAATCCAGCGGCTGTCAATTCCCATGCTCCATGCGGCATTCATCAGATTGCCCATTGCAAGGCTGCCGTCATAAATGCTTGTGGGAGTTTTTTTCGCTACAACAGCAATAACGTCTCTTGCGCCGTAGAAGGGGTCGGGGAGAGGTTTATCAAGCATTGCGGGATTGATTTTCGCAAACGTATCTCTCATAACAGCCGAATTAAGCTCAGAAAGCTTCTTTACCATTTTATCGTCCTGAACCACGATAAAAAGTGCGTCCTGCGAGTTCATTCCCGATGGTGCATTAAGTCCTGCCTGCACGATTGTGTCAAGCTCTTCACGGGTAAGATGCTCATCCTTGAAGTCTGCGCAGCTTTTGCGTGTTGTCAAGGCTTTGATTGTTTCGTTCATTACAATTACCTCCATATAAATTCTTATAAGCTTATTATATCATTTTTTTATGCTCAGGTCAATTAGAGCGGCAGATCCTTTTTACAGAATTTTCTTGCGCCTATGGCGTAGCTGCAAACTGCAATCGCAAGGAGTACGCCGAGCTTCCATACAAAATTGTAGCTCACATCGCCTGTACCGACTGTTCCCAAGGACTGTACATCGTAAAGTCCGATGATTGTAAGATTATTGAATATGCTCAGCTCCTCAACGCCCATGCCTGCGTTTACCATATCGTCCGAACCGAACATACCAATCATTGATGCAAGGAAGAACCATACCGTAAGTCCTCCGCCAACGCCCATTGCCTTTTTGCTCTGTGAGAACCAGCAGCTTGCGAGATAGCAGAGTCCGCTTATTGCCTCAACAAGAAGATACATACCGAGGAACAATGCCGCAACTGATTTGAGATTATACTCATCAAAGAAAAGAGTCGTTGTGAACATTCTCGTAGCGCATACGATTCCTATAACAACGAGAGGTACAACAATCATGAAAATCATCTGCGTCAGGGCTACGGCTGAACGCTTCGTGGGAGTTGAAAGAACATATGCCATCGAGCCTCTGTCAACCTGTTCGGCAACAAGACCGTTCGCCAGAATTACTATGAGAATGAAAATCGGCAGCAGTCCCGCAAGTGTATAGTACATCTGATTCATCATGGTTGTCGTATCCATTTCGCTCATTTTGTTTATCATTTCAGAATCAACGCCCATAAGCTCAAAGGTTACGTCAAGCAATCCCTGAATTGTCAGCTCCGCGCCGTCAAATGCGCCTGTCTGCTGCGCAAGGGCATAGCTGTACTCAAACTGTGTGACGTATTTTTCAAGGTCGATATTTGACAGCGAAAGTCCGTCAATAGCCTTTTGGAAATTCTCTGTGCTGAATTCCGTATCAGACTGTGCGCTGAGAGCTTCAAATGCTGCTTCATATGCTTCTGTGTTCTCACCGGAAATGAAATCCTCATATGAAAGCTCCGATCCGGTCATACTGTTGTATGCGGCAAGTGAGCCTAAATATCCGTAGAAATCCTGCTGATATTCAGTTACGTCAACATTTGATTTTTCCGTTTCCATCATGCTGATTGCGTAGTTCATAACATTTCCCATAAGAATCATTACAAGTGTTATTGCCAGAATAAGCACCCAGTTTGACTTGATGTTCTGGTGCATCAGCGGTTTTGAAAAAAATTTGGCTGTCTTTTTACTTGCTTCCATTGCTGCTGCCTCCTTTGTACGCTTTCATAAATTCCTTTTGCAGTGAAAGATGAGTTTCACGCAGGTTTGTTGCTTTGTATGATTTCAATTCCCTGAAAAAGCTGTTCAGCTTTTCCGTGGGAACATTTATATAGCAGATTCCGTTTTCTGTTTTCAAAATATTGAATTCGGTATGGGAGGTGTATTTTTTCAGCTCCCCGTCATTTGCAAATTCAACCATAAACTCCTTGATTTTCGGGTGACGCAGGTCATAGAGGGAAACGGTTTCGATTATGCTGCCGTCACGTATCATTGCGACTCTGTCGCATACGGCTTCGATTTCCTCGAAAATGTGGCTTGACATAAAAATGGTATGTCCCTTGTCACGCTCCTCACGAACCAAATCAAGAAAAGCGTCACGCATAAGCGGGTCAAGACCTGTTGTAGGTTCGTCAAGGACGAGAATATCCTTTTCACCCATAAGGGCGGCAACGATAGCTGTTTTCTGCTTCATGCCCTTGGACATACGCTTCAGCTTTGCTGTCGGGTCGAGCTGCAAAAGCTCGATGATGTGATTCATGTAGCTGAAATCCTTGACTCCGAGATATTCAGCCTGTGATTTCAGAAATTCAGTACCTGTCGCAAGTGAGGGAAATGCAATTTCCCCCGGAACATAGCTAACGTTTTCCATAGTCTCAGCCGAGCTTTTCCACGAATCAAGTCCGCATACGGAGGTGCTTCCCTTATCGGGCTTAATGAATCCCATAAGATTGCGGATTGTAGTTGTTTTGCCTGAACCGTTTGTGCCGATGAACCCGAAAACCTCGCCTCTTTTTACCTGTAGATTGATATTGAAGATTCCGCGGTTATCACCGTAATCCTTTGTCAGATTTTCTGTTTTCAGAACAATTTCACTCATCATTTCACCCCCTCGAACACCTTATCCTCCTTGTAGAACTTCATGAAATAGTCCTCAAGGGAGAAGGGATATTCCGTAAAATCACATACGTCATAATTGCAGAGGTCGGCGATAAAATCAGGTATGCTTTCATTTTTCAGCTGAACTCTTGCACGAAACTTTCTTTCGTTTGTGGACGTAAATTTATAATCTGATTTCGTGAATTTTATCCAGTCGTCCTTTTTGCGGAAGGTCACACGGTAAATTTTATCGCTTTCACGCTTCAGGACGTTCGGGTCAAATTCCGATACGATTTGCCCGTCGCGTATAATAGAAATTTTATCGCAGCAGGCGTCAACCTCATGGAAAATATGTGAGGACAGGAAAATCGTCTTGCCGCGTTTCTTTTCCTCCAGAATGTATTCAATGAATGTTTCCTGCATAATCGGGTCAAGGCCGCTTGTCGGCTCATCGAGAATGAGAATATCGGGGTCGTGCATAAAAGCCGTCACAACAGCAAGCTTACGTTTAGTTCCGAGGCTCATTTGCTTCAGACCTATATTCGGGTCAAGCTCAAACATATCGAGAAGATGCTCAAGGAAGGCTGTATCTGAAATACCTCTCATTTTTTGCTGCATTTTCAGAAACTGTGTGCCTGCCATGCCGTTTGGCAGAGCAATTTCCCCCGGAAGATACCCGACCTTTTCCTGAAGCTGGGCTGTTTTGTTCCATGTATCCTCGCCGAGGATGGCTGCCGTACCCTTCTGCGGCTTTGAAAATCCCATAAGATGGCGTACAACAGTGCTTTTTCCTGCGCCGTTCGGTCCTAAGAATCCGTAGCACTCGCCCTTTTCGACGTGGGCGGAAACATTGAAAACGCCTCTGCCATGTCCGAAATCCTTTGTGAGATTATTTACGTCTATAACAGTCATATATTGCTCCTTTCATCATTTTTTCACCTTTTTTTGCATTGGCTTTCATTATCAAGCTTGACATCAACAACACGTTGTCGTATAATTATTATATCCACAGAGTATAGTGAAGTCAAGCAACAATATCTTTTAAAATGTTGCATGATAGCTCTGCATGACAGATGAAAGGAGATATGACATGAAAAAACAACCGGAGGTTACAGCTGCTACCCGACAGGGCTTTATAGATGCTTTCTGGACTCTCTATAAGGAAAAGGGAATCGAGAAAATATCAGTCAGCGAAATAACAAAAATTTCGGGGAACAACCGTTCAACCTTTTACCACTATTTTCTTGATGTATATGATTTGCTCGAGCAGATTGAAGACAAGCTCCTTGAGGACGTGAACAGGGATTTGAAATCTGCTTTCGGCTGCGTCGCTGATGAGATTTCGTCAAGTGATGATTTCAATATACTTTTCAGCCGCATTACGCCTGTTTTCAGGAAATATGAGGAGAAGCTCTTTGTGCTGATCGGAAGTCACGGCGACCCGAAATTCAGCGGATTGCTGAGAAAGCATATGAAGGAAAATCTTCTTGCGTTTCAGGTTCTGCCTAATGATACAGAACATATTGACTATATCATAAATTTTATTTATTCCTCCATAATCGGTATGCTGGGCTTCTGGTATGAGAGGGAGCATGATATTTCCGAGGAGGAATTTATAAAGCTTGTTCCAAATCTTACGGCATATGGTGTGCTGGGCTACAGAAAGGGTGTTAATTCATGAGCGTAAAAAAATACAATGAAAAAATAGGAACAACGGTGAAGCGTATATTTTCAATTCACGAGGACTCCGCATCTCATGATGAAATACGTGACAGACTTATTTCAGGCGGACGCATAACCGGCACAAATATGGTAGTTATGGTCTGTGCGATACTCATAGCTTCCGTGGGACTGAATACAGGCTCCGCCGCGGTTATAATCGGAGCAATGCTGATTTCACCGCTTATGGGAAGTATCCTTGCCATAGCCTACGGAAATGTTTCGGCTGATTACAAGCTTGCCCGAAATCATTTAATAGGATTTCTTGTTCAGATAGGAATCAGCGTTCTTGCGGCGACTGTCTACTTCCTGATTTCACCTGTCAAGGAGCCTACGTCCGAGCTTCTGGCAAGAACGTCGCCGTCCTTTTTTGATGTTGTTGTTGCAATCGCAGGCGGCACGGCAGGAATCGTGGGACAGACGCGAAAGGACAAGTCCAACAATATAATTCCCGGAGTTGCAATTGCCACAGCGCTGATGCCGCCCCTATGCACCTGCGGATATTCCATAGCGAACGGGGAGTGGGAAATGCTCGGGGGCGCGGCATATCTCTTCCTTGTGAACAGCTATTTTATTTTCCTCTCGTCAGCAGTTGTGCTTGCGGTTCTTGATATTCCGAAGGTTCGCGACCTTACGGAAAAGGAGTGGAAAAGGCTTCATATACGCATGATAAGAAATACGATTATTGTGCTTCTGCCGTGTATTCCCATTGGAATTTTCATTAACAGATGAGGTGATATTATGCTGACTCCTATTAAAAAAGGAAGAAGATTCAGGTATCCTCCCCAGTGGTGTAAATTTGCCGTAAAGGACGATGTGAGGGTATCTGAAAATCCGCCTGTCCCCACGGAAAAGCTGCCTGTTTTCACGCCTGATTTCAATATGGCTGAGCCGTATGCAGTGTGGTTCGGGCATTCCTCGCTGCTGATTTGCATGGGTGGCAAAAGGGTGCTGATTGACCCTGTTTTTTCGAAGAGAGCGTCGCCGGTGAGCTTTGCAGGTCCGAAGAGATTCACAGCTCCGTCTGTTGGAATAGGGGAGCTGCCGCAGATTGACGCAGTTCTGATAACCCATGACCATTACGATCATCTCGACTGCCCGACTATAAAGGAGCTGAACGGCAAGGTGAAGCGGTATTTTGTCCCTGTGGGAGTTGATAAAATCCTGAAGCGCCGGGATATTCCGGACAAAAAAATAATCCCGCTTTCATGGTGGGATTCCGAGAATATGGGGGATTTTGAGATTACCTGCACGCCCTCAAGGCATTTTTCGGGCAGGGGACTGTTTTCGCAGAACACGACGCTTTGGTGTTCGTGGGTGATGAGGTTCGGTGATTTCCAAATTTTCGCAAGCGGCGACGGAAGCTTTGGCTGCCATTTTGAGGCGATTCATAAGCGGTTTGGTGATTTTAATTTTGCCTTCATGGAGTGCGGTCAGTATAATAAAAGGTGGCATTCGAGTCATCTTTATCCCGAAGAATCGGCGATTGCGGCAAAAGCTATCGGTGCGGAGGCTGCTGTGCCGATTCACTGGGGAGCGTTTGTGCTGTCGGATCACGGCTGGGACGATCCGCCGAAGCGTTTTCGCCGTAAGGCGGAGGAAATCGGGCTGAACGTGGTGATTCCCGATATCTGCGAGAGCTTTTCGCTTGCGGACAGGGCTTAGACAGATTTTAGACAGATTTAAATAAAATTTTGCAGAAAAAAAGCACGCTGATGCGTGCTTTGATGAAAATATGGCGTGCCTGGAGGGATTCGAACCCCCGACCTACTGGTTCGTAGCCAGTCACTCTATCCAGCTGAGCTACGGGCACATTTCCTTGCGACTTTACTATTATATCACAGTTGGGAAGACTTGTCAAGAAAAAATTTTCCTGAAAAACGAAATCGTTTAATTGCACAAAAACAGGCACAATTTTTGGTGAAATATATCTGATACGTACATTTTGAAATTTTTTGGAATTTTGCTTGACAAGAATTCTGAAATTTGGTATAATAGAAAACGTTGTGAGACATTAGCTCAGTTGGTAGAGCATACGCCTTTTAAGCGTAGGGTCGAGGGTTCAAATCCCTCATGTCTCACCAACTGTCGCCTTTATTTAAACAAATAAGGGCGATTTTTTTAGCTGATGATAGAAAAAATCCCACTGACATTTCAGTGGGATTTCCGTATAATTTATTTGTGGAGCTTAAATAAATTAGAGTATTTTATTTCATATGCCACAATAATTACAATTGGAATGAGGATTCCAAGATGTATTATAGAAAAATCATTAAGCATAAGGTTTGCACTCAGAAGGGGATTGAAGCTCCTGAATAGCTTTGTTCAAATCTTTAACTAAAAATCTGCAAAATTTCAATTTGAAAAGCTCGATAAGTTAAGAATTTTTGCAAAAAAATCCTACTGGTTAAGTTTCTGAATGCTTTGGAAATATCTGATCATATGACAAATTTGTAATATTGATAGAACGCCGTGTGCGGTGAAAGTCGCATGCACGGTGCGGAACGGGGGAAAATTCGGAGATTATTTCAAAGGATTACCTATCGTTATAAATTGCCCTTATCACCACGGAATTCGCATTGCTGTTTGAATTTACAGGAGATAAGAATAAGATTCGTCATGTGCTGTATCGATGCTCGGCAAGTCGTCCTGCAACGGAAGGACAGACACGAGAGGATTCCACAGAAGTAAAGACGGAAACACTGTCTATGACCGCTTCCGCACTGCCGACCGGTCTTGTAAAGTCAAAGACTTGTGAATCGACAGATGACAGTACCTATGAAAATTGGTACAATCAACCGTATTCTCCCAGTACGACTTAAGTGAGAGGGTGATCGAATGGGTGTACAGAAGAATATCGTAGTGGACGGAAAGGAAGTCCCGTTCAAGGCGAGCGCTGCCGTGCCAAGGCTCTATCGCTTGAAATTTCGCAGAGATATCTACATCGATTTTGCAAAATTAGAAAGCGGTATCGAAGAAAACAATCCGGAACAATCCATAATGGGAATTGAATCTCTGGAAATTTTCGAGAACATCGCCTACGGACGCCCAGCGGAAATGGCGTCCGCACGCACCGCCTGAAGATGCGGAGTGTACATCATGGCTAAGCACGCACCCCGACCGATTTTAGGGAGGAGGTGCAACGGGCACTTTCCTCTGCCCGTTGTAGATCCAAAAGGCGTTCCCAGTGAACCAGATGAGTGGCTGGACACCCCGAACCGAGGCAGGATTCTGCTTGAGGTGAGTGGGCGTCCATCGCTTGGATTTGAACGATGGTGCAGTTTGGAATTTTCTCCATTTATGAGGTTTTACCACAGCTTTTAGAACTGTGGGGGCTGAATATGGAAACGCAGTCGACTGCTAAAAAAAACATCGTCAAACTGACCGAGTGATGAATACACCGCTTTTTCTGTTAAGATGCAAACAACTCGGTCTTTCCATGACCGAGTTGGATTTGCTGACGATTGGCGTTGTCAATGATATGTTTACGGAAAAAGAAAATGATACGTTTGACTATCCATATAGGGCATCGCAAAGTGATTTTGATGTCTTTTAGTTGATATCGTTCAGCATTGTTTCAACATCTCTGCCACCATAGAAAATTCTGACGATTGTAACAGTTTCAGTGTCTTTATCCACGATATAGTAGACTTCGTAATTTCCGACAGGAAAATGTCGCATATTCATGCTATACCAAGGTTCAAAGTCCAAACGAATAAAACGTTCAGGTGAGAATTTAAGTTCCTTGATACTCTCCCTGATCCGTTTTATTAGTTTAGCAGCAGTCTGTGGCTCTTTTAACTGCTTTGCAATGTAGCGATAGATATCTTTTAAATCATTTGTAGCAAGCGGTGTGTATACAACAAGATAAAAATCATTCATACGCCGAATTCCTCTTGAAACTCTGCATCGACATCATCGACTGTGTAAAACTTTCCACTTTTCATAGATTCTATGCCCTTAGTTAATTCCACATTCAATTCGTCTCTAGACATACATCCAATTGCAGTCGGCTTTGTAATGGGAAGTCTTGAAGTAAAGGGCATGCCATTTTCAAGCACAATTTGACTATACAGCATTTGAATTGCACTGGATGGTGAAATGCCAAGCTGTGAGAGAATTGCTTCAGCATTTTCTTTTAAATTTGTATCAATACGAGCATATACAGCTGTTGTATTTGCCATAGGAAATCACACTCCTTTGGCTTTATTATACCACGTTTTGCAAATAAATGCAAGTGTTTGCAAGCAATTTTTTTTGAAAAGAGGTGACCACATGGCAAGCCGAATCAAAGGGGTTGCGATATGTAATTAAGTTGCTCGACAAGCTGGAATTTAATTATCTGCATAAAAGCCAACTAACCAGCATCATAATTCCGCCAATCAAAAATGATACGCAGGTAGTAACAATATTGAAATGCCAAGAATCACCAGAAAAAAGTATCCAATAGGATGTCTTCCTTCGAATTCATCATCTGATGATGCATAGAAATAAGTTTTGTAATCCGTTGGGAGTATCCAACCATAGTTCTTGTTTTTAAATTTTTTCTTTTTACCCATGATAATCCTCATTTAAATTCCGATTTAGATTTATATGTATCAATATGAAGTTATAATAATGCCAAATAACTTCATAAAATTATATCCCCTCTTTGCATTTGTCATGTTGTTGTTGCTATATAGTCACAATAAAACTCCCACTCCGGACGATTTTATTATTATATTCCTCAAAATTCAAAGTCCAATTACTTCTTTAAATTATTTTCTTTATCAAAAAAAGTTTTTGCCAAACTTTCATATTCTTGTGCCGTACAAACCTCCATACATTTCTTCTGATATTCTTCAGAACGTTTCAGCATATCAGAAATTTTTAGGCATGGAAACTCGCTGCATTGATTACATTTTTCTACATTATGTTCTTTGATACACTCTACTAAGTTATATGTACATTGTTTATGCGAGGCACAACCGGAACAGCTAATTTCTTTATTTGATACAATAGAATTTCTCCAGCCTACTCTATACCATAGTTCTGCCACTCTTTTTAATTCCTCATCACTATGCGCATTGTAGCGAGGACACTCAATGCAATTATCTCCACACAAGGTAATTCTTTCATCCATAATAAAAACAACCTTCTTTCATGATAGTCAAATTCCAATTTTCACGAGCAAGCTGCTGCTTATTACCGTATTTCAATTGTATCATATCCCACCCATAAAATCAACCGTTTTCCACCCGATATTTCGTTACATCTAACACTTGCCTTACCGGAAACGACCGCAGAGAGTTGGTGCGGAACATCAGCGAGATCATCAGGCAGAACGTCAGATACCACCTATGCTTACAGCATCGGTGAACTCTCCGCATCGCTCAACGTGGTTCATCTGCATGACACAGCGATAGTTTAGCAAGCACAAGCCAATGCACAGATTTATCAGCAAAATCAACAAATTTTAGCAACTGCACAAATCACGATGAACAACACTGCAATTGCCGCAAAATACGCACAGATTTCGGCAATCAACAGCGAAGTTTCATTGAAGCTGCAATCCAAAGAACTGGCTTATCAAAAGGCAGATTTCTGGTTAAAATAATGTTGATAAAAATAGGATTAACAGTAAAATCCCTTTCATCGGAGATTCTTCTCTGATGAAAGGGATTTTTGAATAGAATTTTTTATTCTTCTTCCAACTTCACCCGACAAGCCTTATCACAAAACGCCACGCCATATTTCAAAATCTTCTGGAAACAGTCATATTTCAGTTCAGCTTCATATCGATTCGTTTCGATTTGCTGTAATGCTTCGTCACACTTAGCATCTAAATCACGGAATTTCTCTGCTACTTTGATTTCCAAAATCACAGCTAATTTATGTCGCTTCCGTTCTAATACGAGCAAATCCGGACGTCCATCACCACTTTCTCGATTAGACTTCACATCGTATCCCTTAAAACCAACCAACAGTCCCGATAAAAAGCCATGATAATAGTTTTCTTTGCTGTCATAGTAGCTGATTGTTTCGTCGAGCCAATCGCCTAAAAGTGTTTCGAATTCGTCCGCATTTCCATTTATCATAGCCGTGAACAAATCATCACGTGAAGTGCTTC
>JAJQGO010000057.1 GCA_021200415.1 Ruminococcus sp.
ACTATTTGCAATTGGTTGGAGGGGCTTGCACAATAAGGTGTCATACCGCCACACTATATAAGGTTGATGAATATGTGCAGGGAACAAGAGAGTTTTTTGAGACTGATCTGCGATGTTGGCTGGAGCATTCAGTTCTGCAAAAAATCTCTGTAAATTCAAAAACTGTGATAAAAAGCGTTATAATGGAGCGTGGCGGAATGAAAACAGACTGATATCCGGCGGCTTGGCCAAGTATGTCGGGATATATTATTTTAAGCTTGCCAAACACTTTGTCCCACTTTCTGATCAGCATAGCCCTTTTATTAGCGATCTCATGTGTTGCCAGATACAAAGCCTTAAGAAGCGCTGTATCACTGGGAAATACGCTTCTCTGCTTATTCAGACGACAGTAGCCACTATTAAAACAACACCGCAAAAATATACTTAATGTTTTTATGCAAAAATCCCTCAAAAACGATTGACAAATAGAAACATCCATGGTAAAATATACATAGATGAATTTGACTTGCATCTAAAAAATATGATAAATATGGTGATTATATGCGACTTTTAAACGAAGTAAAAATGCTGAGAGCTGCGTTCCCCGACATAAAAATCAGGCAGCTTCTTGACGATTACAACATGAAATATGCGCTTTTTGTTACACCTGATCCGGACGAGGAAATCAGAGTGCTTTTTGACCATTATGAATATATTTTGCAATATTACGGTTATGAATATAAATATAATAAGAAAATGACCAGCTTCGATAACGTAGTTGAGGAAATCAGATATATCATGAGTGGAAAGTCTATTCTGTTAAAATTTTACGGAGATGGCAAGCTTATAAATAGTGCTGTTGAGAATAGTAATATGACGTGTAAAAATAATATGCCGGATTTTGTTAACGCAATTTGTCTTTATCTTGATATTCGTGATCCCGGCGATGTTACGGTTACGGCTCACATATACGGTCAGAAGCCCGATAAATCCCTGCATCTCGGCAAGGTCGAGATATGCGAGTATATCGACGATTTTTCCTTTCGCAATATTAAAATCAAGGAATTTGATTGGTAAATGGTAGGATTGGACTACATATAATTTTCTTGCAATTATATAAGATTATACAATTTAATATACTCGCAAAACAAAAGAAAGAATAAATATGTTTAAAAAATACTATGAAAAGCTCCTGCAACAGCTATCTCCCCCTCCACAGATATACCCATAGCTTTTAATTTTTCAATCATTTCATTTTTATCAATATCACCGTTTGCAAATGCTTGCTGAAGTCCGGAACCAAAGCAAATTGTTTTCGGCAGTGTCTTTCCATATTTTTGATGTAATTCATTTGGCGTCCAGCCACGATTTGCCCAAATGTGCTTGAGAAGTGCAGCCATCAGATTTTCTCCTTCTTTGAACCTCTCTGTAGTATATAAACGCAAACCAACATCCATGCATATTTTACCATGTGTATTTCTGCTTGTCAATCGTTTCCGAGGAATTCCCACAGCAGCTTCACACAAACCTTAAGGCATATTCGAGATTACCCTCAGATATGCTTTTTTGTATTTTATGTGATAGGAATTTTCAGAAGTTTATCACAGCTTCATTAGTAAAATTTAAAATAAACCCATTAAAATAGAAACATCTTTGAGGAAATGGAGTACATTTATGGATATTGAAGAACTGAAACGCATTAAAAAAGCAAGTCCCCGAACCATGGAAAAGCTTCAAGAGGAATTTTTGCCTCGCTGCTGGTTCATTTGCTATCACCTGACACAAAACACGAAAACTGCCGCTCCCCTTCTTATTCAGGCCTGGTCTAAGACACTCGGCAGATTGATGCAGGCAAAGAAAGCTCCCAACGAAAGCTTTCTCGAATTGGTTGCCGCAGAGATTTACTCAGAATCTCAGAAGGACATCGAACCAAACGAGGATTTCGCCGACTGTCCTCCACCGGAGGTATCCCCAAGCTTTCGGGTCTTTACTGATCAATTCGCTGATATGGACGAAAAAAAACGTACTCCTTATCTGCTTTGCACCTTCGGCGGTCTGAGCACCGCAAAAATGGCACAGCTCATGAACGTATCGTCTGACCGCTCAAAAAGATTGGTGCAGGACGCTTCAACGGAAATTATCGAACACGCAAAATCCGTAAAAAGAAGCAGCGGAACTCAGCTTGTTACCCTCTCGGCTAAATTCCGCAACACCGACGGCAGCGGTCTTGCAGAGGTTGAAGTGCCGGAATTCGTTCAGGCAAGCCTGGATCATGTCTTATCACAGGAGCTGGACGTTGAGCCTCTGCCGAAGGAACACGTTGAAACAAAGGCTCCGAAAAATACTGCGGCTTCCTCCGCAGCAAAAAAATCTACCGGAAGGGAAATGAAAACAATGCCGCAGAAAGCTATACCCCAGAAAACTGTATCCCAAAGAAAACGTACAGCAAAAATCCGAAAGCGTATTATTACAATTGCCGTTGTGTGCGCTATTGTCGCAGCAGGCGGAATTGGCTTGTGGAGATATTCTCTCCGGAATAACGCAGGCGGAGAAATCGTCACGACGTATTACACAGAGGCTATTACATACGGCGATGTGGATTCCACAATCAGCGGCAGCGGTTCGCTGACACCTGTAACAAATGAAATGCTGAGCTGCAGCAATCCCTGCGTCGTGGACGAAATTGACGTTGCTGTCGGCGACACGGTCGAAGAGGGCGATGTTATCGCAGTTGTAACACAAACTATCACAACAACCACCGTTGATGAGGGAACTATGCAGATGTCCGAGGAAACAACAGAGGAGGAACTGGAAATCACAGCTCCCTGTGCAGGAATTGTTACGGAGCTTGCCGCTGCGGAGGGTGACAGCCTGTCCGCAGGAAGTGAAATTGCCATCGTTCTGGGAACGGATACAGGCTTCACTGTAAGCCTGTCTGTTGATGAAACAGAAATCGCCAATGTTGCAATCGGTCAGGAGGCTACTATTACTGTAGATGCCGTAAACGATGAATTTACCGGCGAGGTTACAAATCTTTCCTATAACGGCTCATCAAACGGCAGCACAACATCATATCAGCTGACTGTTACCATGGATTACGAGGAGGGTGTCTACTCCGGCATGACTGCGGCAACGGAAATTGTAATCGAATCCAGCGGCGACGGACTCCTTGTACCTGTTGATGCCGTACATACCTCCGGTGACGACAGCTATGTTTACCTTGCACCCTCCGATGCGGACGAGGGCACTGAATATGACGAGGACGAGCTTGATTTAAGCGACCTTACCAAGGTAACCGTTACAACGGATATGTCCGACGGCAGCTATATTATGATTGAAAGCGATGAGTTAGCGGAGGGCGACCTCATCATTATGACGGAAATCTCCACAACCGCAACAGCTTCTGACAGCGACGACTCTTCAGGCTTCGGCAGAATGAGCGGCGGCATGGGCGGCGGCATGGACTTCGGCGGCGGCGGAGGCATGGACTTCGGCAATATGCCTGCAATGGGCGGACAATAAGGCAGGTGAATCGGCATGATAAAATTACGTCATATTTATAAATCCTACGCTATGGGCGAAGTGGATGTGCCGGTACTCAAGGATGTCAATCTCCATGTCAAGCCACATGAATTTGTGTCAATTTTAGGTCCCTCCGGAAGCGGCAAATCCACGCTGATGAATATTATCGGCTGTCTGGACGTTCCCGACAGCGGCGACTATATCTTAGACGGAGCATATGTGGATAACTGCACGGAGGACGAGCTGAGCGATATACGCGGTACGAAAATCGGCTTTATTTTTCAGCAGTTCAATCTGCTCTCGGATCTGACAGCCTACGAAAACGTTGAAATGCCGCTGCTGTATCATAAAATCTCAAAGGCGGAGCGTAAGGAACGTGTGGAGCGCACGCTGGAACAGGTCGGCTTAAAGGATCGTATGCATCATAAGCCCTCACAGCTGTCAGGCGGACAGCAGCAGCGTGTAGCAATCGCAAGAGTTCTTGCCTCTGAGCCGTCAATTATACTGGCTGATGAGCCTACCGGAAACTTAGACTCCACCTCCGGCACGGAAATTATGGGAATCATCAAGGATCTGTGGAAGCAGGGCAACACTATAGTTCTCATTACGCATGATAATTCAGTAGCCGATCAGGCACAGCGAAAGGTATACGTAAGCGACGGCAGACTCAGCGATAAAAAGGAGGAAGCAGTATGACATGGAAAATCATTAAGCTCTCTCTGAAAGCAATCTACAACAACAAAATGCGTTCTCTCCTGACCATGCTCGGAATTATCATCGGCGTTATGGCAGTTGTAATTCTCGTTTCCATTACGGAGGGAGCAACAAGCGGTATTACGGACAGCATCTCCAGCATGGGATCCTCCCTTATTACGGCGACTATCTCCGATGAGGACGTTACACTTTCGGCGGAGGACGTAGAGGAGCTGACAAACTATAGATCAATCTCAAGCGTTGCTCCGATTATCTCCCTTAATGAAACCGTAACTAAGGGCACAGAGTCGGGTTCCTACTCGATTATAGGAACTACAGCTTCTTATTTTGAGGTTCAGGACGAAGGCGTGCAAAGCGGCAGAATTTTAGCGGAATCAGATGAGGAATGGACAACGAGAGTCGCAGTTATCGGAACGGACGTTGCGGAGGATTTGTTCGGCACATGGGATGCCGTCGGCGGTACAATTACCATTGGCGATAAGGTGTACAAGGTTGTCGGCGTTATTGAGGAACAGGGCAGCAGCTTGTCAGGCTCAGACGACAGCTCGATTATTATCCCCTATTCCACAGCGGCACGCATAAGCGGTCAGAGCGGCGTCAGCAGCTTCTATGTAAAGGCGACAAACGACAACATGGTAAACTCCGCCGTTAATTCAATCAGTATGTTTTTGCTTCAGGCAACACGTGACGAGGACGCATACACCGTCAGCAACAGCTCCGACGTTCTGGACACAATGGAGGACGTTACAGATACAATGTCGCTGCTGCTTGCGGGAATCGCTGCAATTTCACTTGTTGTAGGCGGCATTGGCATTATGAACATAATGATGGTTTCGGTTTCGGAGCGTACAAGAGAAATCGGCATACGTAAGGCTATCGGAGCAAAGAGAAGGCACATTATGCTGCAATTCCTGTGCGAAGCCTGTATCCTGTCCGTCCTTGGCGGTTTAATCGGACTTCTTCTTTCATTCGTTACAATTCGCATTTACAACATCATCGCAAGCGCTTCTGTTGTTATGAACGGATCAATTGCAGCTGCCGCAATTTTATTCTGCGCAGTTATCGGCGTGGCGTTCGGCAGCTATCCTGCGGCAAAGGCATCAAGGCTGCAGCCTATTGACGCGCTTCATACTTCATAATATCCAAAATAAATTCAGCACCGCACAGTTTTGTGCGGTGCTTTTATATTTAAGACTATAGACTTTTTCGGGATTATGTGCTATAATGATGATATAGACTTATGCAAAACGAATGGAGATTTTTATGAAAATAATTCTTGCCTCCGCTTCGCCAAGACGGCGTGAGCTGTTAAGGCTTATTACTGATGATTTCACAGCTGTCAGCACTGACGCCGATGAAGCTCTCCCGAAAAATATTCCTGCCGAAAACGCCGCTGAATATCTTTCGTCTGTTAAGGCAAATGCCGCGGCAGCTCTCTTTCCGGAGGATATTGTTATCGGCTGCGACACAACCGTTATCTGCGGCAGCTCGATTCTTGGCAAGCCCCACAGCAAAGACCAATGCAGAGAATTTATCTCCCTGCTTTCAGGGAAATCCCATACTGTAATTACCGGCTGCACTTTGATTTGCGGCAGCCTTCGCAAAAGCTTTTCCACTGCGACATCTGTGACCTTCCGCAAGCTCTCACAGGAGGAAATCGAAAGCTACATCTCAACGGACGAGCCTTACGATAAGGCGGGCGGCTACGCAGTTCAGGGAAAGGGTGCGCTTCTCATCGAAAAAATTGACGGCGATTACTTCAATGTTGTGGGACTTCCCGTATCAACGCTAAATATTGAATTAAAAAAATTTATTAAGGAGATTACCATGAAAAATACTGCTTTTCAACCTGCAAATATTCTCATTCCCAAAAAATCGGCTGACATGAGCAAATGGGCAGTTGTAGCCTGCGACCAATACACAGGCGAGCCTGAATACTGGAACAGCGTCTATGAGGCTGTCGGCTCTGAGCCTTCCTCCCTGAATCTGATTCTCCCCGAAATTTATCTTGAGGACAGCAATGTTCAGGAACGCATTGATAATATTCACTCCGCTATGAATTCCTATCTGAGCAGCGATTTTTTTGACGAATACAAGGATGCTATGATTTACGTGCGCCGTACCCAGAGCAACGGCATTCTCCGTCAGGGAATTATCGGAAAAATCGACCTTGAAAAATATGACTTCTCAAAGGGCAGCTCATCGGAGGTTCGTGCAACCGAAGCAACTGTCATCGAACGCATTCCCCCAAGAATCAGGGTCAGACAGAACGCTCCTCTTGAGCTTCCGCATATTATGATTCTTATTGACGACCCCGAAAATACCGTCATTGAGCCGCTTGCCGATATGCAGCTTGAGCAGCTCTACGATACGGAGCTTATGCAGGGCGGCGGAAGCATCAGCGGCTATCTCGTTTCATCGGAGCAGCAGGAAAAAATAAACTCCGCCCTGTGCAGACTTGCCGATGCCGACAGCTTCAATAAAAAATACGGACTTGAAAATTCCCCTGTTCTTCTTTTTGCAATGGGCGATGGAAATCATTCTCTCGCAACGGCAAAGGAATTTTATGAGCAGCTGAAAAAAGCAAATCCGGATAAGGATTTATCAAATCACCCCGCACGCTATGCTCTCGCCGAAATAGTCAACCTCCACAGTCCTGCGCTGGAGTTCGAAGCAATACACCGCCTTGTATATGATACCGACTGCGAAAAGCTTATTGCCGATATGGAGAACGCTCTGATGCTTTCCGACGGCTCGGGTGAACAGTCCTTCACCTACATTTACGGCAGCTCCTCCAAGACAGCTTCAATCGGCAGGGAATCATCAAATCTCACGGTCGGCTCGCTCCAAAATTTCCTCGATTCCTGGCTCAGGGAGAACGGCGGCAAGGTGGATTATATTCACGGTGCGGACACGGTAAAGGCTCTTGCGGAACGCCACGGCGGAATCGCATTTATACTTCCCGATATGGATAAGTCAGAGCTGTTCCCGACTGTAATCAAGGACGGAGCGCTCCCCAGAAAAACATTCTCAATGGGTCACGCTGCCGATAAGAGATACTACATCGAAGCAAGAAAAATCACAGAATAAAATAAAAGGCTGATGCAAATGCATCAGCCGATTTTTTGCCTTTGGAAACAAATCAATAGAATGTCGCAACCTCTTTTTCGGGAGCTGTTGTTTCCTTGATCTCACTCACGTATAAAACAGGGCCTTTTCCACGGTAAAGCTTATGCTTCTGAACCTTTATAAGTCCCTTAACCTGTATCCATTTGCGGTTTCCGACTTCAAATTTCCCGTCAAGCTGTGCCGCAACCCAGCAATACTGAATATCCTCAACACAGCAGGTCATTATGTGACGTCCCACTGCAACTGTATCCTTCGGGAATTTCGGATTTCTCGCAGCTATGGCGCGGAAGGAGATTATCTTTCCGTCATATTTCATAGGCTCGTCCATAATATCACGATACCACAGCGCATAATCGTTATCCTCGATAGTTATTTCCTTTGCTTCAACGTCAAAGGGCAGCGGATCTTCAATTTCATCGTACTTGACCTCGCCGTCTGTATATTCATAGGCAATATCCGATCTTCTGCTGACGCCTCTGACAATTTTGTGGAATTCCATCATATCCATGCTCTTATCGAAGCGATTGAAAACTGTCAGCTCGCAGATATTCAGCTTATCCACAACAAGGCTTCGCATATTTGCGTTGTACTGCATAAAGGTTGAGGCGTCCGCAAAGAACATGACCTGATATATTCCCCAATCATCAGGCATATTGCTGAACAGGTCGGAAACAGTCCACATACCGTTATACTCAATGACAACACGTTCAGCTCTGCATTCATGGAGAAGCCTGCTGAGGTTTTCCTCCGTCAGCTGGTTTTTATCCTCGATTACACGCATATACACGTCCTTTTTCGGGAATCGTGACGGGTCGTATTCCTCCTCACCCTCCTCGCAGATAAGGAGAAGCGTCCTTTCACCTGTGTTAAAGCGTTTATCTTCAAGCGTTTCCTGAATAAACTTAGTTTTTCCCGATTCCAGAAATCCAAGAAACAGGTAAACCGGAATCATTTCCCTTTCTCTCGAAGGCATTCTAAATTTCCCTCCTTATTCAGCTCTGAACAGCTTTGCAATTGCAGGTTCCTGAATCTTTGAACCAATTACGCAAAGACGGCCTGTAGTTCCCGCGCAGCCGTGGCGCACATCGGGTACTCCCGGAACGTAATCAAAGTGAATCCACTGTCCGTCTGTTCCTGCGACAATTCCCTTTGCTCTGAGAATCGTGCCGTATGTCTCCTCGTCTGAGAGAGCTTCAAGTGCGGCAGTGATTTCCTCAACCGTGTACGCATTGGGAGTTTCAACACCCCAGCTTGTAAACACATCGTCGGCATGGTGATGATGATGCTCATGGTCGTGGTCGTGATCGTGACAGCCACAGGTGCAGTTCTCGTCATGCTCGTGATGATGCTCGTGGTCATGGTCGTGTTCATCATGCTCGTGATGGTGATGCTCGTGGTCATGGTCGTGTTCATCATGCTCGTGATGGTGATGCTCGTGTTCGTGGTCGTGTTCGTCATGGTCGTGATGATGATGCTCATGCTCGTGCTGTTCCTCAAGAAGCTCTTTAAGCTCATCGTCAAGAGTATTTTTCTGAGTCATTGCATCTATAAGCTGCTTTCCTGTAAGCTGATCCCATTCAGTTGTAACAATCGGGGCAGTCGGATTGCATTCACGCAGACGGTGCATACAATCGTCAAGCTTATCCTGCGAAAGACCTGCCGTATGGCTGAGAATCAGGCAGCTTGCATAGGTAATCTGATTATTAAAAAATTCGCCGAAATTTTTCTGATACATCTTGCATTTTTTCGCGTCCACAACAGTTGTAAAGCCGTCAAGCTCAACATCATGAGCGTCAATATTCTGAACTGCACGGATAACGTCGCTGAGCTTGCCAACGCCGGAGGGCTCAATGAGAATGCGGTCAGGGTGATAGTCCTCGAGAACCTTTTCAAGCGCCTTTCCGAAATCTCCCACAAGGCTGCAGCAGATACAGCCGGAATTCATTTCAGTAATCTCAACGCCTGCGTCCTGAAGAAATCCGCCGTCGATACCAATCTGCCCGAACTCATTTTCAATGAGAACAAGCTTCTCGCCGGTATACCCCTCAGCAATAAGCTTTTTTATAAGTGTCGTTTTTCCTGCACCTAAAAATCCCGAAAAAATTGTAATTTTTGTCATTTGCAATACACTTCTTTCATTAAATTTCACTGAGTAATATTATACCACTTTTTTTTAGTCAATGCAACAAGGAATTGCATGATTTTTTGCCTGAAAGAAATCGCCCTGACCTTACAGTCAGAGCGTTGATTCTATTTGTCCAGCAGATAAAAATGCTTTAACGGGCCGCTGCCCCTTCCGAGGTTGAAATCCTGACGCAGCGCTCCTGCAAGATATTCCTTGCCCCTTCTGATGCTCTCGTTAAGATTCATTCCCTTTGCAAGGTTCGATGCAATTGCAGATGAAAGAGTACAGCCTGTTCCGTGCGTGTTGGTGACTGCGATACGCTCGGATTCAAAAACGGTAATCTCCCCTGCCCTGCTGCATAAAACGTCGGACGCCTCATCCGGAAGATGACCGCCCTTAACAAGAACTGCCGTGCCAAGCTCCTCCGAAAGCTTCTTCGCCGCACGCTTCATATCAGCCATATTCTCTATGGTGATTCCCGAAAGGCTTTCCGCTTCGGGAATATTGGGAGTCACAACTGCCGCAAGAGGCAGAAGCTCCCGTCTGAGCGCTTCAGCCGCATCCGGTTCAAGCAGATTATGTCCGCTTGTTGAAATCATAACCGGATCAGCCACAATATTTTTCGGGGCGTATTGCTTTAATTTTTCCGCAATTACATGAATTATTCCCGCATTTGAAACCATTCCTATTTTTACCGAATCGGGAAAAATATCCGTGAAAACAGTGTCAAGCTGCATTGCCGTAAACTCCGGCGAAACATCGGAAATTCCCGTAACGCCCGTTGTATTTTGTGCCGTAAGAGACGTAATAACGCTCATTGCGTAGCAGCCATGCATCGTTATGGTTTTTATATCCGCCTGTATGCCTGCGCCGCCGCTGCAATCAGAGCCTGCAATCGTCAGAACCTTTCCGGTCATTTTCCGTTTACCATCCTTCCCGACAGCTCCAGAAGCTCCGCTGCCGCAGATTTTATATCCTCCTGCGCAAAAAGTGCCGATACAACGGCAATTCCGTCAACTCCGCTGCCCTGAAGCTCTTGGACATTCTCCCTTGTTATGCCGCCGATTGCAACAACCGGTATCTCAACAGCGCTGCATATTTCCTTCAGCGTGTCGTAGGTCACATGGTCGGCATCGTCCTTGGTTGAGGTGACAAAAACCGAACCTGTTCCGATGTAGTCAGCGCCATTTGCGGCAGCCTCCAGCGCCTCATCAACTGTTCCTGCTGAGACGCCGATAATCATTTCCTCGCCCACAAGCCTTCTCAGACTTCCTGCGTTCATGTCGCTCTGTCCCACGTGGATTCCATCAGCTCCGCATTTCAAAGCAACCTCCACGTTATCGTTTATAATAAACGGCACGTTATATCTATTGCAGATTTTCTTTATTTCAAGGGCTTCGTTCAGGAATTTCTCATCGTCAAGCTCCTTTTCACGAAGCTGAATACAGGTAACTCCCCCCTCGATTGATTTTTCAACCTGTGAAGCAATGGTTTTATCCCCGAGCCATCTACGGTCTGTGACTGCGTAAAGCAGCATATTTTCCTTATTTAATTTCATATTTCGCACTATTTTCAAGCTTTTCAGGTGTGAGATTGTAAATTTCATCAATGATATAGCTGCGGTATGTTGAGTTGCCGTCCCTCTCGGAAAGACGTTCAAAGGCAAGCTCTCCGCAGGCTCCCATTGCGCAGACCGAAGCCGCAGCAGCCTCCGTGAAATTATCGGGGTTTGCAGCAATATACGCCGCCGTCATCGCTGACAGCATACAGCCTGTACCTGTAATTCTGCTCATCATCGGGTTTCCGTTGCGGATTACAAATGCCTTTGAGCTGTCCGCAACTATATCAATTGCGCCTGTGACTGCGATTACCGTTCCTGTACGTGCCGAGAAGCTTTTTGCAAGATTTATGACGCTCTCCAGCGAATCCTCGGTAACAGCATCAGCTTCATCCGCGTCAACTCCCGAGGTTGCGGCGGAAGCTCCCGCAAGCGTTTTGATTTCGGAAATATTTCCGCGTATCACGTCGAATTTTATTTCCTTTACAAGCTCGCACGCCGTATCCGTGCGGAGTCCTGACGCTCCTGCGCCTACAGGGTCAAGGAGGACAGGATGTCCAAGCTCGTTTGCCTTTTTTCCGGCAGCCATCATCGACTTGATTGTATTGCTGTTCAGCGTGCCGATATTGATGTTCAGTCCGCTGCAAATTGTAGTGATTTCCTCCACCTCGTTAATATCATCTGACATAATGGGCGAGCCTCCGCAGGCGAGGAGAATATTCGCGCAGTCATTTACTGTGACGTAGTTTGTGATATTGTGTATCAGAGGGTGCTTTTCCCTGACGTTTTCAAGCATTTTTCCCAGCATCTTTAACTCTCTCCTTTGATTCCGAACCGTTTATAAATCTTACAACTCCTGCCTTTTTCAGTGCGGGAACGAGTATTGCGGCAATTATAGTTCCTCCGCAGCTGCTGACAAAGAACGGGAACACGTATGTAAACAATGCCGCTTCATTGCTCATAATGAGTGTCGCAACGGGGAATGAAATCATGCCTCCGATTACGGACGTTCCGAAAAGCTCCCCGATATAGGCAAAAGGCAGCTTCTTGAACAGCTTATACAGCATACCGCTGAGAAAGGCTCCGCACATACTTCCCGGGAAAGCGAGAAGTGAGCCTGTTCCCAGAAAATTACGGATAAGGCTTGTTACAAAGGCAGCTCCAACAGCATATCCCGGGCCGAGGAAAACTCCTGCGACAATGTTGACGAAATGCTGCACCGGCAGACATTTTGAAGCTCCAACGGGGATTGAAAAGGTTGAGCATACCACTGCAAGAGCCGCAAGAAGAGCAGCTATTGTAAGTTTACGCAATTGTGTGTTTTTCATACTGATTTCTCCTGACATTATAAAATATTTATTCTATCTGTCCGCGGATTATCAAGATTGTCACCGCAAACAGTTATCCTGTAATGCGGTCGATACTCAATTGCATCCTCTCACTCCGAAACACGGATTCCCTCGCTTGTGAAGCTGCCATGCAGCCCGGCGGCGGCGCTCCCCGCAGCCAATGTGGATTATTCAGGCATACAGCCTTTAGGCAACACCGCACAAAGCACGCCTGTCGGCTTTGCCGCACATCTGCTCGCCAATTTCCGCCATCTTTCGCAAAAATTTTTTGACATACGTCAGTATGCCTGCAAAATTTTTGTTGCATCTGACGAAAATATGGACTTCGTATCTGCACGACAATCTTTGTGCGGTGTTGCCTTTACTTTTCAGTGCAGAATTCTACCTTCTTGCCCTCAAGTATCATATTTGTGGTTCTGACAGCACACATTTTTCCGCACATGGAACAGGTGTGTCTGTCGGAGGGCGGAGTGCTTTCAAAATACTCACGTGCCTTGTCGGGATCGATGGCATATCTGAACATCTCCTCCCAATCAACTCTGTGGCGCGCGTCAGCCATTTTATTGTCGATGTCACGCGCATTGGGGATTCCCTTTGCAATGTCGGCGGCATGAGCTGCAATTTTGCTTGCCACGATTCCCTCCTTGACGTCATTCAGGTCGGGAAGCCGTAAATGCTCGGCAGGCGTCACATAGCAGAGGAAATCAGCTCCGCTTGCGGCGGCAATTGCTCCTCCGATTGCTGATGTTATATGGTCGTAGCCCGGAGCAATATCGGTTACAAGCGGGCCAAGGACGTAGAATGGCGCATTGTGGCAGATACGCTTCTGAAGCTTCATATTTGCCTCGATTTCGTTCATTGCCATATGCCCGGGGCCTTCAACCATAACCTGAACGTCCCTTTCCCATGCACGCTTCGTGAGATTGCCAAGCTCGATAAGCTCGCTTATCTGACCTGCATCTGTGCTGTCGTCAATACAGCCGGGACGAAGCGCGTCGCCAAGGCTTATGGTTACGTCAAATTCCCTGAGAATGTCGAGAACCTCGTCATATCTCTCGTAAAAGGGATTCTCATTGCCCGTCATTTCCATCCATGCGAAAAGGAGAGAGCCTCCGCGTGAAACGATATTCATACGTCTGCCCTCACGTCTGAAGGCTTCAACTGCACGTCTGTTGATTCCCGCATGAATCGTCATAAAATCCACGCCCTCCTCCGCATGGGCACGGACGACTCTGAGAAAATCATCGGCAGTTATTTCAAGCAAATCCTTTTCAAGATAACCGATTGCGTCATACATAGGGACTGTGCCTATCATTGCGGGAGATTTTTCAATAAGTCGGCTTCGGAAGGTATTTGTTTTGCCGTAGTTGCTGAGATCCATAATAGCCTCAGCCCCGAATTTAAGTGCCATGTCAACCTTTGCCATTTCCACGTCATAATTCCTGCAGTCACCGGAAATTCCAAGATTCACGTTGATTTTTGTTTTCAGTCCCATGCCGATTCCCTCCGGAGAGAGGGAGGTGTGGTTGATATTTGCGGGAATTGCGACAGAGCCTTCCGCAACTCTTGCCATAAGAACCGATGCGTCAATATTCTCTTTTTTTGCGACTGTTTCCATTTCGGGAGTAATTATTCCCTTTTTAGCAGCCTCCATCTGTGTGCTGTACTGTTTCATAATTTATTCAGTCCTTTCAAAAAAAGCGAAGCTCCACGCGGAAGCTTCGCCGATTTACGATATAATCAACATAACATACTTCCTACGCAGGCATTATCCCGACAGGTTAAAGGGTCGAAGCTCACATCTTCCTCTCAGCTCGTTTACAAGCTCCCCTGTATGACTTTTATTATACCACGCCATTGTAGGAATGTCAAGTCCAAATTTGACGAATGAAAAATAATGTGCTATAATCATGTCAGCTCATGTTAGTCTTGACTGGGAGGAATATGCTTTGATTATTGAATGGTTTAAAAATGGAATGCACATTGCAGCTTTATATGCTATATTAAATTTAATCTCATTTGGAATGTTTGCAATTGATAAACGCAAGGCAATTAAAAATAAGTGGAGAATTTCCGAATCCGCACTTATTATATCCGCCGTATTCGGAATTATCGGCGGCTTCTGCGGAATGTACATCATGCACCACAAAACAAGAAAGCCCAAATTTTACATTGGACTTCCCGTTATACTTATTCTTGAAATTGCTGCTGTCTGCTTCATAATTTACAAGTTTTAAATGAATTTTTTGGATTTCGCATCAAATGAATAATTGCCCTGAATCATGCAATAATACAAACAGGGCATTTTTACGTGTCGGACAAAATCCGTTCGGCACGGGTGATGTCATATCAGGTTCAGCCTGATAAATCCCAAATAAAGAGGTGTTCACATATGTGGGACAAAATAGCTCTTATTCTTCTCATAATCGGAGGAATAAACTGGGGATTAGTCGGGATATTTCAGCTTGACGTTATCGCATGGCTCTTCGGGGGCACAGGTGCAATAATCAGCAGAGCGCTGTACATTCTTGTGGCAATTTCTGCTGTCTGGTGTATTTCGCTTCTCTTCCGCACGAACGAGGACTATGCAGTCGGCATGAACGACCGATAAATCTATATCTGCCTGATGCCGTGCAGATAAAAAATTAAGGGAGGCTTTGAAACCTCCCTTTTTATTATTCAATTAGTCGCTGACGTAAGGAAGAAGAGCGATGTGTCTTGCTCTCTTGATAGCAACTGTAAGCTCACGCTGATGATATGCGCAAGTACCTGTTACACGTCTTGGAAGAATCTTAGCTCTGTCGGTCATGCACTTTCTGAGCTTAGCGAGATCCTTGTAATCAATTTTCTCAACTCTGTCTGCACAGAACATACAAACCTTCTTGCGCGGCTTCTTTGAAGGGCGCGAATTTCTTTCTCTCTCCATGACATATACCTCCTGTTCAATATAAAGTAAAAGTTAAAACGGAACGTCGCCGTCACTGAGTATTTCCTCAAAATCACTCAAGCTGCCATAAGACATACTGTCATTATTCTGAGCGGGCTGCTGAGGAGCTGCCTGCTGCTTAGGAGGAGCCTGATAGCTGTTATTATTGTTATTATAATTACCTGCTGATGAGCTGCCCTGTGTTTCGCTCTTAGAACCCGTGAACTCGACATTTTCCACCATCACATCGGTAGTGTAGTGAGTTACGTCGGGGTGATTTCTGTCGGCATAGCTGCCTGTTCGGAGAGAACCCTCCACACAAATCATGCTTCCCTTTCTGAAATAGCGCGACACGAACTCTGCCGTCTGACGCCATGCTGTACACGAGATAAAATCAGCCTGTCTTTCACCAGTATTCTTATCCGCAAAACGTCTGTTAACAGCAACAGTAAATCTGCATGATGCAATGCCGTTCTGAGTTTGTCTTAATTCGGGATCGGCAGTGAGTCTGCCCATAATAATAACTTTATTCATCTGACCTTCTCCTTAGAATAAATGAATCAATTACATAACAGTAACGAGTGAACGAAGAACGCCGTCAGTAATATTAAGACGTCTTGAAAGCTCTGCCGGATAATCCGGTTTGGATTCAAATGTATAGATTACATAAAAAGCCTCTGTTTCGTCGTTAATCGGATATGCAAGCTTGCGCTTGCCCCAATCCTCGTTGACTTCAACAGCTCCGGCGTGCTTTTCGATGCTTGCCTTGAACTTTTCAACGAGAGCCTTAACGCCCTCCTCGCCGTTCTTGAGGCTGAAAGCAACCATTACTTCATACTTAGCTGATACCTTTGCCATATTAAACACCTCCTTCTGGATTCCGCTCGCAACCAACTGCGAGCAAGGATAACTGCACTGCCAAAACAATGCTTTATTATTATATCACGCCTGTCATTTTTTGTCAAGCGTTTTTTTTATTTTTTTTTGCGCTGCGGATATATTTAAATGTTTCATCCTCGCCCTTTTCGGCAAGCATAACGAGCAGCTTTTCAAGCATATCGGAGGTTTCCTGATCGACGTTCCTGCGGTTTTTGCCGCGCATAAAATACTCGAGGGGCATTGAATCGTTATATTTTTTCTTGTTGTATATCTTCGAAGCGGCAACTCTGTCGCAAAACATTTCATAAATAAAAACGTCAGGCATTCTGACAGGCTCAAGGAGCTTGGTGTCAGTGTTATAATCCGACCAATACTCGAAATGATGGCGATTTCTGCCCTTGTGGTGCATCCACGCCTTAGAGAAGCCGATAGTTTCACGTTCCATTTCGTTGGGACTCCGGCTGCCCTGATAATATTTTACTCCGGGAATGAACTCTGTCGGAGAAAATTTTGACAAATCATGAGTTAATCCGCGCCAGATGATTCCCGCCTTGCAGCAATGGATAAAAACCTTGTGGCGATGACCTAAAACTGTTTTCAGATGACCAAAAAAATTTCCAATTAACATATTTTCTCTCCGCAATAGACGATTTAAGACGATTCCGGCTGTAACCGCAGCCTGTACATTATAATTATACCATATCCTGTTTGAAAAATAAAGTGCCGCAGAAATTTTTGTGCATTTGGGAGAGATTTATGAATACAGCACGAATTCACACTGCGCAGCTTGACAGACCTCAACAGAAATGGCATAATAAGTTTAAAGTGAGGTGAGAATAATGAACGAAAAAGAAAACCTTGAGTATGTTTTAACAGATTTCTATGATACTTTAAAGACAAGAAGATCCGAATCTGATATTGAGCTTGGCAAGAATCCTGATGATTTTGAGAGAGGTAGAAATCTTGCCTATTATGAAATGATTGAAATTCTTGAATCTCGTTGCGAAATTTACGACGTAAATTTGCAAATCGAATAAGCATATTGAACAATCTGCCATGTTATTCACACTCCTGATCGGAACAGCATAAAATAATTCGTGACGCATCCGAATATAACTGTCATATGATTTAGGAGGAATAATTATGACCATCACAGAAAAATTACTTACCGTAAACCAGTACAGCCGCCCGGGAATCAAGCGCGGCAGTACAACAAAAATTGCCGTCCACTATGTGGCAAATCCGGGCAGTACGGCTATCGCAAACCGCAACTACTTCGAGAACTGCAAAACAACACACACCTACGTGTCAAGCAACTACATTGTGGGCCTTGAAGGCGAGGTTATCCGCTGCGTGCCGGACGATGAAATCGCCTATTGCACGAACTCCGCAAATTCCTACAGCATCAGCATTGAAACGTGCCACCCTGATTCGACAGGCAAATTCAATACGGCGACCTACAGCTCGCTTGTGGAGCTATGCGCTCAGCTGCTGAACAAGTACAATCTGACCTCCAACGACCTGATTCGCCATTTTGATGTTACAGGCAAGGTCTGCCCGAAAAGCTTTGTTCCCGAAAAGGACGGCGGTACGGACGACAACAGCTCAACCGCATGGAACAGGTTTAAGTCCGATGTTAAGGCGAAAATGAGCGGTACAGCATCAGGCTCTGCCGGCTCCGGCGCGTCCGCATCATCAGGCTCGTTCCTTGTGAAAGTTATCTGCGATGTTCTGAATATCAGAAACGGCGCGGGAACGTCCTACAAAGTCAACGGAACTGTCAAGAAAAACGAGGTTTTCACAATCGTTGAAACGAAAATGAACGGCTCTGTTGAGTGGGGAAAGCTCAAATCAGGCGCAGGCTGGATTTCTCTGGGCAGCCAATATGTCAGAAAAATATAATAACAAAAAGCACTCCCTCATGACGAGGAAATGCTTTTCTTGATATTTTTTGGTGCCGCTGACCGGACTTGAACCGGTACGGATGTTACTCCGAGGGATTTTAAGTCCCTTGTGTCTGCCTATTCCACCACAGCGGCAACGCAATTATTATACCATAAAACGATTGATTTGTCAATACCTAATTTCAAAAAAGATGATAAGAGCAATCCGATTCAGAAAATTTCAATAACAAAAAAGCACTTCCTCATAATCTCACAATGAAGAAATGCTTTTCCTGATGATTTGCTGGAGCTGATGATCGGATTTGAACCGACGACCTACGCCTTACCAAGGCGTTGCGCTACCTACTGTGCCACATCAGCATCAACGCTTTATATTATACATCAGCTTCGCAGGAATGTCAAGTGCTTTTAATATATTTTATTATATTAACTTTTGAATCCCTTGACAAGCTCCTGAGAATGTGCTATCATATAGAAAAGCGTTGAACGAATTTTAGCTGCGATTCCCTGATTTCAGAGATTTTCCGGTTGGTGCAAGGAAAAACAGACTCGCAGTCAGTTACATTCGGGAGCTGCTTCTCTGAACTCACAGTAGGTTAAGTCGGGTCTGCCCGTTACAGCTTTTGAGGTCGGATTCCTTTGATTCCGATAAACCGAGGTGGTACCGCGAGTAATTTCGTCCTCGGGCGGCTTTTTGCCGTCCGGGGCTTTTGTTTTATGTACTCAATTACCCCTCGCTCGGCACGCATTTTGGGCGTCCGCCCGAAAAATCCAAACAAATAAAACAAGGAGTAAAAATATGACTACTTTTGAAGAACTTAAACGCCGTGGTCTGCTGGCTCAGCTGACCGATGAAAAGGAAATCGAAGAGCTTATCAATGCGGGAAAGGCTACGTTTTATATCGGCTTCGACCCGACTGCCGACAGCCTCCATGTGGGACATTTTATGGCGCTCTGCCTTATGAAAAGACTTCAGATGGCAGGCAACAAGCCTATCGTTCTTCTCGGGGGCGGTACCGCTATGATTGGCGACCCCTCCGGCAAAAGCGATATGAGAAAAATGATGACAAAGGAAACTATTCAGCATAATGTGGACTGCTTCAAAAAGCAGATGAGCCGCTTTATTGATTTTTCCGAGGATAAGGCAATTGTCGTAAACAACGCAGACTGGCTTCTTGACCTGAACTACGTTGAGCTTCTCCGTGAGGTTGGCGTCCATTTCAGCGTAAACAGAATGCTCTCCCACGAATGCTACAAGCAGCGCATGGAGCGTGGTCTTACATTTTTTGAATTCAACTACATGATTATGCAGTCCTATGACTTCCTGGTGCTGTATGAGAAATACGGCTGCAATATGCAGTTCGGCGGCGACGACCAGTGGGCAAATATGCTGGGAGGCACGGAGCTGATTCGCCGTAAGCTCGGCAAGGACGCATACGCTATGACAATTACGCTTCTGCTGAACTCCGAGGGCAAGAAAATGGGCAAAACCGAAAAGGGCGCAGTCTGGCTCGACCCCGAAAAAACATCTCCCTACGAGTTCTTCCAGTATTGGAGAAACGTGGACGACGCGGACGTTATCAAGTGCCTGAAAATGCTCACCTTCGTGCCGATTGAGGAAATCGAGGAAATGGAAAAAACTATGGAGGGCGCACAGTTCAACAAGGCTAAGGAGCTTCTGGCATATGAGCTGACTAAGCTCGTTCACGGTGAGGATGAGGCAAACAAGGCCCGTGACGCGGCAAAGGCTGTTTTCGGTGGCTCGGGTTCAGACGCAAATATGCCTACAACGGAAATTCCCTCAGCTGAAATCACTGACGGAGCTATGGGCATTCTCAATCTTCTCGTTAAGACAGGTCTTACACCGTCAATCTCGGAGGGACGCAGGCTCGTTCAGCAGGGCGGTATCTCCGTAAACGACAAGAAGATTACAGACCCCAAGGCTATGATTGATCTTTCGGGTGAAACGATTATCAGAAAGGGCAAAAAGGTTTTCCATAAGGTTATCGTTAAGTAATAATAATCACAATAAAAGGCAGGGTAAATTCCCTGCCTTATTTTTATGTGAACACACTCTGATTAAAGCTCCGAAACAAGCTTCTCGAAGCGCTTCATAGCTTCAATTGTATTGTCACGGTCGCCGAACGCTGTCAGCCTGAACCAGCCCTCGCCGTTCTTGCCGAAGCCCTCTCCGGGAGTTCCGACAACTGCGATTTTCTCAAGCATCATGTCAAAAAATTCCCAGCTTCCCATGTTTTTCGGGCACTTGAACCAGATGTAGGGCGAATTGACTCCGCCTGTGAATTTAACTCCGACCTTTGTCATGGTGTCCGAAATTATCCTTGCGTTTTCCTGATAGTAGGCAATGTTCTCGTGAATCTGCTTCTGTCCCTCCTCAGTGAATACAGCTGCTGCCGCACACTGTACAGGATATGAAACGCCATTGAACTTGCTGCCCTGACGTCTGCCCCAAATTTGTGCCAGGGAAACCTCAGTTCCGTCCGAAGCCGTTACCTTTAAAGCATTCGGAACAACGGTATATCCGCATCTTACGCCTGTGAAGCCTGCCGTCTTTGACAGCGAACACATTTCAATTGCGCACTCCTTTGCACCCTCGATACAGAAAATGCTTCTCGGAACATCCGGATCGGTTATGAATGCCTCATAAGCCGCGTCATAGATGATAACAGCGTCATTTTTCTTTGCGTAGTCTATCCACACCTTGAGCTGCTCAGCCGTGTAAACCGAGCCTGTGGGATTGTTCGGTGAGCAGAGATATATGATGTCCGCATGAACGCTTTCATCGGGCATAGCCGCAAAGCCGTTCTCCTCGTTGGAATCGGCATAAATTATCGTTCTGCCGCTCATTTTGTTGGAATCCACATAAACAGGATAAGCGGGGTCTGTCACAAGAATTATGTTGTCGTCGCCGAAAATATCAACGATATTTCCACAGTCGCTTTTAGCTCCGTCATTTATGCGGATTTCGTCAGCTGAAACGTCAGCGCCGAAGCTCTTGTAATAGTCCGAAACAGCCTCTCTCAGGAAGTCATATCCTGCGCCGCTGTCCTCATATCCCTTAAAGGTTTCCTTGACTCCCATTTCGTCCGCACCCTTTTTCATTGCATCCACAACCACAGGCGCAAGGGGGAGCGTAACATCGCCGATTCCCATACGAATGAGCTTAGCGTCGGGATTTGCCGCAGTGAAGGCATTTACCTTCTTTGCGATGTTGATAAAAAGATAATTTTTTTCAAGCTTGAGAAAATTTTCGTTTATTGCTGGCATATTACATTCTCCTTTAGTTCATTTATAAAATCATCGGAAATTGTTCCCTCAAATACATAAGTCGCAGGACCTGTCATCATGACAGTGCCGTCCTTTTTGTAGGTTATACGCAGATCGCCGCCCCGAAGATGTATGAGAATCTCCTCGTCATAGGGGCATATTCCGTTAAGAACAGCAGCAACAGCAGTTGCGCAGGCTCCTGTACCGCAGGCAAAGGTTTCGCCGCTTCCCCTCTCCCACACACGCATTTTCAGTGTATGGCTGTCGATAACCTCTACAAATTCAGTGTTTATGCGGTTGGGGAAAAGCTTGTGATGCTCAAACAACGGCCCGATTTTTTCGAGATCGAGAGCATCAATGTTTTCAGTGAAAATGACGGCATGGGGATTTCCCATTGAAACGCAGGTGATTTTGTATTCCTTGCCGTCCACCTCAACGGGCTGACTTACAAAAAGGTCAAGGTCGCTGTCCACGGGAATATCCCTCGGCTTCAGAACAGCCTTATTCATATCGACCTCAACGCCCTGAACCTTGCCGTTTTCCACAAAAAGCTTCAGATATTTGATTCCGGAATTTGTTTCCAGAGTGATTTCGGTTTTATCGGTCATGCCCATATCATAAACATATTTACCGATACAGCGTGTTGCGTTGCCGCACATCATAGCCTCCGAACCGTCCGCATTGAAAATGCGCATACGGAAATCCGCCTTGTCGGATGGCAGAATAAGCACAAGCCCGTCTGAACCGATACCGAAGCGGCGTTCGCTGACGATAACCGAAACCTTTTCAGGCTCGTCAACCTTTTCTTCAAAGCAATTAACATATATGTAGTCGTTGCCTATGCCATGCATTTTTGAAAACTTCATAAACAATCTCCTTAATATAAGAATTCGTATCTATTATACAGCATTTCCATGGAAAAATCAAGGGCGCATCTAAAAAACAGATGTTGCGAAGATGTGGTGAAGATGGTGCGAAGATTTGCCGCAGATGCGTGACGAGAGGTTTTTAGAGGTGCCCTCAAAACATTCAGAAAAAAGATGCAGCCGAAAAAGCTGCATCCTCTTTGATACATAAAACTAATCCTGTGCAACGACTTCCTTGTAGAATTCAGCATAATCCTTTCTGTTCTCCTTTGTGAACTGGATAGCTGTTCTTGGGTGCTGATTGAGCAGACCTGTCATAAGGTACTGGAGGTCATATCCCCAGACAACGCCGTCCTCACGGAGCTTTGTCATATGCTTGTCGATGAATTCGATTACAGGGTATACGTTATACTTGGGGTTGCGGAGGAAGCCGAGAAGAAGCTCCATTGCGCAGTTGCCCGCACCTCTGCCCATAGCGGAATATGTTCCGTCAAGCCAGTCAACGCCGTTGCCTACTGCTTCGATAGTGTTTGCGAAGGCAAGCTGCTGGTTATTGTGAGCGTGAATACCAACCTTTTTGCCATACTTTGCAGCTGCTTCAAGATAAATATCAGCAAGTCTTGCAAGCTGCTCCGGATAGAGCGCACCATAGCTGTCAACGATATAGAAAACGTCAACAGGTGACTTTCCGAGAATATCAAGCGCAACCTTTAACTCGCCCTCCTGAGCGTTTGAGATAGCCATGATATTACAGCTTGCCTCGTAGCCCTTGCTCTTTGCGTCCTCAATCATATCAACAGCTGCGGGAATTGTATTCAGATATGTAGCGACACGAATAAGGTCGATAGGGCTTTCGCTGCGGTTGATGATGTCCTTTTTGTAGTCGCATCTTCCCACGTCAGCCATAACGGCAATCTTGAGATCCGTATTATTTTCGCCGACAATTTCTCTGATATGCTCGTCATCGCAGAACTTCCACTTGCCGAACTTATCCACATCGAACATCTCTTTAGATGCCTTGTAGCCGAACTCCATGTAGTCCACGCCTGCCCTGATATTGGCAAGATAAAGATCCTTGACAAATTGGTCTGTGAAATAAAAATCATTTACGAGTCCGCCGTCACGAAGTGTAGCATCGACGACTCTTACATCAGAACGATAATTCATAAGCTTAGAAATTTCCTTCATTTAATACTGCTCCTTTAAAACATTCAATAATGCATTAGTGCTCTCTTATTATACCACATGAAAACAGCCTTGTCAATTGATTTCAGAAAAAAACTTTTTGACTTTGCACTGTTGTACTTTAAAATGCCAAATCAGAGAGAAATTCCGCCTGTACACTCTGTGTTGACTTGAAATGCTTTGTATGATATAATTTATTTATATAGACAAAAGCATAACTAATACGACATATGACAGAATTAAACTACAGGAGGCGAACAGCTTACTATGAAAAACAAATACCTTATGATGCTTGCAAAGGAATATCCAGATATTGAAGCAGTTTCAAGCGAAATGATAAATCTCAGCGCCATATGCTCTCTCCCGAAGGGTACGGAGTATTTTTTCAGCGACCTGCACGGAGAATATGAGGCGTTCCTCCACCTCCTCAAAAGCGCGTCAGGCATGATACGTGCTAAAATCGAAACAGCGTTCTCCAAAACTATGCCCGTCCGTGAACAGGAAAAGCTTGCGGCTCTCATCTACTATCCCGAAAATCAGCTGAAGCAGCTTAAAAATTGCGGTCTGCTTAATGATGAATGGCGCAAGCTTACGATATACAGGCTTATTACGGTCTGCCAGACTGTTACGGCTAAATACTCACGCTCAAAGGTGCGGAGCAAAATGCCAAAGGGATTCGCTTTTATTATTGATGAGCTGCTGCACGTCAGCGAGGACATAAACCGTGATTTCTACTACGAACAGATTATCAATTCCATTCTCGAAACCGGTATTGCCGACGACT
This sequence comes from Ruminococcus sp., assembly GCA_021200415.1. Lineage (GTDB taxonomy): Bacteria > Bacillota > Clostridia > Oscillospirales > Ruminococcaceae > Ruminococcus. Next base: position 24,209 of record JAJQGO010000057.1, read on the forward strand.
TCATTACCGATATTTGTACGCTGATTCAGGTAATGTGCATCGACCATTTACATATAATCGGTGATATTTTCGACAGAGGCCCTCGTGCTGACATCATAATAAATGAGCTTATGAAATATTCCGACATTGATATTCAATGGGGCAACCATGATATTTCCTGGATGGGAGCGGCTTCGGGCAACAGGGCGCTTATGGCAAATGTTCTGCGAATCGCTATAAGCTACAACAGCTTCGATGTTCTGGAGGACGGCTACGGAATCAATCTTCGTGCGCTTGCTGTTTTTGCCGCCGAAACTTATGCCGACGACCCATGCGCAAATTTTATCCCGCACGTTCTTGACTGCAACAAATACGACCCTGTTGATATTCACCTTGCCGCAAAAATGCATAAATCAATGGCCGTGATTCAGTTCAAGCTTGAGGGACAGCTGATTGCCAAGCACCCCGAATATGACATGGAAAACCGCAGTCTGCTGAAAAATATCGACCTGAAAAGAAACGTGTGCGTTATTGACGGAAAGGAATATCCCCTTACCGACACCTGTTTCCCCACTATCGATCCCGAAAATCCTCTCCGCCTTACCGCTGAAGAGGAATCACTCATGAACGTCATTGCAAATTCCTTCCTCCACAGCAAAACCCTGAAGGAGCATATTAAATTCCTCTATTCTCACGGCTCGATGTACAAATGCTTTAACAATAATCTTTTGTTCCACGGCTGTATTCCCATGAACGAGGACGGCAGCTTTAAAAGAGTCTTTGCGGACGGTGCGGAATACTCCGGAAAAGCTCTGCTGGAACACATCAATACCATTTGCTTCAGGGCATATTTCGGCAAGCCCGACAGCCCCGAAAGAAAAAATGCCGTGGATTTTATGTGGTATCTCTGGTGCGGCAAGAACTCCCCTCTTTACGGCAAGGACAAAATGGCTGCATTTGAAAGATATTTCATTGATGATGACGAAATCAGCGCCGAAACCTACACGCCCTATTACGAGCTGAGCAAAAATGCCGGCACCTGTCGGAAAATCCTTGAAGAGTTTGTTCTTGACAGCGAAACGGCACATATAATCAACGGTCACGTTCCTGTTAAAATCAAGGACGGGGAAAGTCCCGTAAAGGCTGACGGTAAGCTGTTTATCATTGACGGCGGAATTTCAAAGGCGTATCAGACAAAAACGGGTATTGCGGGCTACACCCTGATTTACGATTCCCACAGCCTGCACCTTGCCCAGCACCCGCCATTCTCGGAAAATTACCGTGAAAAAGCTCCTACAGTTACCGTTGTGGAGAAAATGCCTGAGCGTGTCAACATTGAGGATACCGATCTCGGCACACAGATTCACGAGAAGCTCAGGGATCTCGGCGAGCTTCTGAACGCCTACCGCAGCGGTGAAATTCTTGAAAATTCGGAGGTTTAATTTAGCTAATCCAGTTCAATCGGTATAAATTTATCAATTGTTATGGAATCAGGCGTAACCTCGCAGTCAACAGCAATTATCTTAACTCCTGCGGCTACAGCCTTGCGAAGCATTTCCCCGAACTTCGGCTGCATTGCGTCATTCGGACGAAAAACCGTTATTTCCTTCATCTGAATCACAAACAATATGTATGCCTCGTATCCATCGTAAAGGCAGTCCATCAGCTCGTGAATGTGCTTCAATCCACGTTCTGTCGGCGCATCGGGAAACAGGGCTACGCCGTTTTCCTCAAGTGTAACGCCCTTTACCTCAAGAAACGCCTTCCGCTTGCCGTCAACAATAAAAAAATCAATACGTGATCTGCCATACTTCACCTCACGCTGCAAACGAGCCTTCTCAGAAAAAATACCGCTCTTTTTCAGCCACTCATCCGCCGCGTAATTCGGAATCTGCGAATCCATATTTATAAGCAGATGGTGGGATTCATTCAGCTTTTTTTCAACTGCAATCAAATCATATCTTGTCTTTCGGTTTTCATTTTCCGCAGCTGCCAAATACACCCTGCAGCGCGGAACAAGAAGCTCCCTGCATCTGCCCGTATTTTTTATATGAACCGTTTCCGTTATGCCGTCTATCTCTACAGCTGCCACAAATCGGTTCAGACGTTCAAGAAAAACGCCGCTTATAACCTGTTTATACTTCATATTACGCAATTCCTCTTTTTATATCAGATAATTGATTATATCATTTTGGCAGAAAAAAGTCAAGACAGCAAAAAATCCGCCGGAGATTTTCCGGCGGATTTTTCTTTAGAAGCTCGAGTTATTCTGATTCTGCTGATTTCTTGAATTACTCTGACTGTTCTTGTTCTGCTGCTGATTCTGCTTGCTCTGCTGATTCTGATTGTTCTGATTGTTCTGCTGATTCTGGCTGTTCTGCTGATTCTGATTATTCTGGTTATTCTGATTGCTCATAATAACACCCTTTCTCCGCACGCCGGCACCTTGAAGCTCTTCCGTAGTGCGGATTGCGGAACAGCTGTAAGTATAGTACCGGCAGAGGTTCAATGAAATTTCCTCTGCGTTGTTATTATTGTCATTCTTCATCATTTTATTCAAGACCTTGCAAAACAAAATCGGGATGCCATATGACATCCCGAAATTTACGGCTTGTGCCGGTTTTAATCATGCCGTGTCGTTTGAATCAGATTATTCCATATCGGAATCTTCAGCGCTCTCCTCGAAATCCTCGATTGTGAGATCGTTGTAATCAAATTCAAGAAGCTCATCACAGTTCGGACATTTCATTGAGCCTTCGTCAATTATGCTTTCATCAAGCAGAATTGTATCGCCGCAGTTAGGGCAGATTACCTCATAAAGCTCATCATCGTCGTCAAAATCGTAATCATCATCGTCATCGTCATCATCGCTGTCAGAATCCTCGTAATCGTAGAAATCCTCTTCCATTGATCCGAGATCCTCGTCAATAATATCGCACAGCTCTGTAAGCTCGTCCACCTGAGACTGAAGATCCTCAACATACATAACCATTTCCTGCATTACATCAGCCATAGCAAGCAATGCCTTGCCCTCCTTGGTTGACTTGTCAATATCAAGACCATCAATAAGCCCCTGAACGTATGACATTTTTTCGGTAAGCTTCATAAACAGCTCCCCCTTTCAGAATAATTGTTTTCAAAAGCTATAAAGCTTCACGTATGCAATTTTACTTACGCTCTTGCCATATACTCGCCTGTTCTTGTGTCAATCTGAATCTTCTCACCCTCATTTATAAAGAGCGGAACCTTAACCTCTGCGCCTGTTTCAACGATAGCCGGCTTTGTAGCGTTTGTAGCTGTATCGCCCTTGAAGCCGGGGTCAGTCTGAGTTACCACAAGCTCAACAAAGTTAGGCGGCTCAACGCCGAAAACAGTTCCCTTATAGGAGAGAACCTTACAAATCATTTCCTCCTTAACGAACTTGAAGCTGTCACCGAGAACAGATGCGTTAATAGGAAGCTGCTCATAGGTTTCGAGATCCATGAAGTAATAAAGATCGCCGTCAGTATAGCTGTACTGCATATCCTTTCTTTCAACGTAAGCTGTCGGGAATTTAGCTGTAGGGTTAAATGACTGCTCAACAACGGCACCTGTAATTACATTTTTAAACTTAGTTCTGACAAATGCAGCGCCCTTTCCGGGTTTAACGTGCTGGAACTCCACAACCTGTACTACGTTGCCGTCCAGTTCAAAAGTAACGCCGTTTCTAAAATCGCCTGCTGAAATCATTATAAATACCTCCGTGTATTTTCAAAATAGTATATACCTTATTTTACTACATTTTCCTGTTTTTTGCAATACCCAAACTGTTAGAATTACAAAGATATTATATTTTTTGCACATTTTGTCAGATTAACATTGCCATTTTCAGTCAAAATGACAAAATCTTCAATGCGGACTCCGAATTTTCCCGCAATATAAATTCCCGGCTCGACCGTCACAACAGTGCCCGACCTGAGAACATTTTTATTTGACGGAGCTGCGTTGGGCCTCTCGTGAATCTCCATTCCGACGCCATGTCCAAGGGAATGCCCGAAGCAGTCGCCGTATCCCGCATCGTCAATAATGTCACGGGCAATTTTATCAAGCTCTGAACCCGTCATGCCTCCGTGCGCCTTTTCAAGGCACGCAAGCTGCGCCTCAAGGACAATATCATATACCCTTTTCATCTCATCGGTAGGCTCGCCGACGCAGACAGTTCTTGTCATATCGCTGTGATAGCCGTTGTAGACTGCTCCGAAATCCATGAGGACGAATTCGCCCTGTTCAACCTTTTTATCTGAGGGAACACCATGCGGCATGGATGTGTTTGCTCCTGCAAGGGCAATCGTGTCGAAGGATAAAGCCTCCGCACCCAGCCGAAGCATCTGATAATCAAGCTCCAAGGCAATTTCACGTTCCGTGACGCCCGGCTTGATAAAGCCGAGAATATGCCTGAATGCCGCCTCCGCAATTTCCTGTGCCTTGCGGATACAGGTGATTTCCTCCTCGTCCTTGACCGTCCTCAATGTGGAAATCCCGTTGCTGAGCATATCATTGCTGATTATTTTTATTTCGGGGAAGGATTTTTTATACAGGGCAAGCTCACTTACCGTCATGGTCTGTGATTCAATTGCCATATTGCCTGCCGAATGCTCGTGAAGAAGCTTCTGAAGCTGCGAGAAAAGGGCCTTCTGCTCGATAACCTCCGCATTTTTTACAACTGCACGGGCTTTTTCGATGTATCTGAAATCAATTATGAGATAAGCCTTGTCACGAAAGGCAATGACAGTTCCGGCAGAGGATTTCATACCTGTAAAGTATCTGCGGTTTACATCAGAGGTTATGAGAACGCTTTCCACGTCCTCAGGCAGCTCGGCAAAAAGTTTTTCAAATTTATTCAAGAAAATTCACTCCTTAAGGCAACACCGCACAAAGATTGTCGTGCGGATGTGCCATTAGATTTGCGGTGTTGCCTTAAAGCTCCGCAAGTGCCTGAACAGCAAGATAATAGCTGCCAAAGCCAAATCCGCTGATTGAGCCTTTGCAAACGGGAGCTATAACCGAATTTGAACGGAATTCGTCACGGGCAAAAACATTGCTGATATGTACCTCAATGCACGGAATTTTTATTGCGGCAATGGCATCGCGTATTGCGTAGCTGTAGTGGGTATACGCGCCCGCATTTATGATTACGCCGTCATAGTTCAGACGTGCGCTGTGAAGCTTGTCGATTATCGCTCCCTCATGATTCGACTGAAAAATCTCGCATTTAAGCCCCTGTTCCCTGGCACGGTCGATGATATTCTGATTCAGGACGTCAATGCTTGTATTGCCGTAAATTCCCGGCTCACGCTCACCGAGAAGATTGAGGTTCGGCCCATGTATAACAAGAATTTTTTTTATCATATTCGCTGCTCCTTACTTTAACTAATAAAACTTTTTAGGTATAAAAGGTCTTTCAAGAAAACGCTTCACTTTAAAAAATTTCGTTGTTTCATGCTGAATCGGCGAAACGTAAAGCATTTTTATCCCGAAGATATTTGCACCCAGAACATCGGTGAAAATCTGATCGCCAACTGCGGCGACTTCCCTTTTCGGGAGGCTCATACGTGCGCAGGCTTCTCTGAAGCCCTTTGTGAGTGGCTTTCTGCCCTCGCTGACGAAATCAAGTCCCAGCATATCCGCAAAAGGTCTGACACGCGGAGGATGATTATTTGACACAATCATGAGCTTGATTGAATTTTCCTTCATAGTTCTGATCCAATCGAGAACGCCGTCGGCAGGCTTGGGATTATCGTGAGTTGTCAGCGTATTGTCGAGGTCGAGAACAAGACCGTTCACATTGTTTTCCCTGAGGAACGGGACGGTGATGTCCGTAACTCTCCTGAAAGCCGCATCAGATCTAAAAAGCATAAGTCCTCCAAATTATTATACATCATTTATATCAGATTTTTTGTCGAAATGGGTTAAGGTTATGTTAAAAGGCAAATGAAAAAGCGAGCCGCAGCCCGCTTTTATCAACATTTAAGTGTTTCTGCAACTGATAAATCGCAACAGAGATTAATACTTACGCTTACGAGCTGCCTCAGACTTCTTCTTACGTCTTACAGACGGCTTTTCGTAGTGTTCTCTCTTACGAACTTCAGCGATAACGCCATCCTTTGCACATGATCTCTTAAATCTCTTAAGAGCAGTTTCCAAAGATTCGTTTTTGCCGACACGAACTTCTGCCACTATCTTTCCCTCCCTTGTTCAGAGGTTGTACGATGAATAGCACCGTACATCTATACTAATCATCTGAAACAGATGTTAGTCACATCACCTCAAGAAACGCAACAGCTGCAACAAATTATCATGAAATAATATAATATTAGTATATCACTTTTTTTCAGGGTTGTCAAGCAGTTTTTTCAAAGCTTCTGAACTTCGTTATTTTGCTACAATATTAACAAGCTTATTTGGTACATATATCTGTTTGATAATGTTCTTTCCGGAGATGGTTTCCCTGACCTTTTCGTCCTCAAGAGCCATAGATATTACAGCGTCCTTTTCGGCGTCGGCTGCAACCATAAGCTTAGCCTTGAGCTTGCCGTTTACCTGAACCACAATCTCGATCATATCGTCCTTACAGAGGGATTCATCGTACTTAACCCATGACTGCTCACTGAGGATTTTTCCGAATACTGTATTGTACATTTCCTCGGTTATATGAGGTGCAAATGGATTGAGCAAAATGCACAATGTTCCGAACTCTGCTTTGTTGATATTTCCGATAGCGTAAATTTCGTTAAGAAGCGTCATCATTGCCGCAATTGCCGTGTTGAATTTAAGTCCCTCAATATCCTCGGAAACCTTTTTAATCGTCTTATGGAAGCTTGATTTAAGCTCGTCACGATAGTCGTCTCCATCAATGAGAACGTCCTGAAGTCCCCATACTCTTTCGAGGAAACGCTTGCAGCCCTTAATGCTGGACTGGCTCCACGGAGCAGCCTTTTCATAGTCGCCCATAAAGAGAACATAAAGTCTTAAAACGTCAGCGCCGTACTCATCAACAACGTCATTCGGGTCAATTACATTTCCCCGCGATTTGCTCATCTTCTCGCCGTCAGGACCGAGAATAAGTCCCTGCGCAGTTCTCTTTGCGTAAGGCTCAGATGTTGGAACAAGTCCGAGATCGTAGAGGAACTTATGCCAGAAGCGTGAATAAATCATATGGCGTGTAACGTGTTCCATTCCGCCGTTGTACCAGTCAACAGGCATCCAGTATTTAAGTGCCTCCTGTGACGCGAATTCCTTGTCGTTTTTCGGGTCGCAGTAGCGGAGGAAGTACCACGAGGAGCCTGCCCACTGTGGCATTGTATCCGTTTCACGCTTTGCGTCGCCGCCGCATTTGGGGCATTTGCAGTTCACAAAGCTGTCGATTTTCGCAAGCGGGCTTTCGCCGTCTGTGCCCGGCTCGTAGTTTTCCACATCCGGCAGCTTCAGGGGAAGCTCCTCATAGGGAACAGCCACCATTCCGCACTTGGGGCAATGAACAATCGGAATCGGCTCGCCCCAGTATCTCTGACGGTTGAAAGCCCAGTCCTTCATCTTGTACTGAACTCCCTTTTCGCCGCAGCCCAGCTTCTCCAGAACGTCGAGCATTTTCGCGATTGCGTCCTTTTTGTTGGTGATGCCGTTCAGCTCGCCGGAATTCACCATCTCGCCGTCGCCGGTATAAGCCTCCTTGGAAATATCGCCGCCCTTGATGACCTCGATTATATCAATTCCAAATTTTTTAGCAAATTCATAGTCCCTTGTATCGTGGGCGGGAACTGCCATGATTGCTCCTGTTCCGTAGCCTATCATTACGTAATCGGAAATATAAATCGGGATTTCCTTGCCGGTAATGGGATTTATCGCAGTCAGTCCCTCAATTTTTACGCCTGTTTTATCCTTCACAAGCTGAGTTCTCTCAAACTCGCTCTTCTTTGCGCATTCAGCCTTGTAGGCGTCAAGAGCCTCAATATTGCCGATGCTGTCCCTGTATTTCTGAATAATCGGATGCTCCGGAGCAATTACCATAAATGTTACGCCGTAGAGCGTATCGGGACGAGTTGTGTAGATACGGAGCTGTTCGTCCTGTTCCTTGATTTTGAAATTAACAAATGCGCCTGTGGATTTTCCAATCCAGTTCTGCTGCTGGAGCTTGACATTAGGCAGATAATCCACCTCCTCAAGTCCCTGAAGAAGCTTGTCGGCGTATTCGGTTATGCGGAGATACCAGACCTCCTTTGTTTTCTGAACTATATCGCTGTGGCAGACGTCACACTTGCCTCCCTGAGAATCCTCATTTGAAAGCACAACCTTGCAGCTCGGGCAATAGTTTACAGATGTTTTGTCCCTGAAAACAAGTCCGTTCTCGAACATTTTGAGGAAAATCCACTGAGTCCACTTGTAATAGTTCTCGTCAGTCGTATCAATAACTCTCGACCAGTCAAAAGAAAATCCGACTCTTTTAAGCTGATTTGTGAATTTTTCTATGTTTTCGTCAGTTACCTTTCTCGGGTGAACTCCTGTTTTTATGGCAGTATTCTCAGTTGGGAGTCCATATGCGTCAAATCCGATGGGGAAAAGGACGTTATAATTCTCCATTCTTCTTTTTCGGCTTACGACCTCAAGTCCCGAATAAGCCTTGATATGTCCGACGTGCATACCGTGTCCCGACGGATACGGGAACTCCACAAGAGCGTAGAATTTAGGCTTTGAATAGTCGTCAGACGCTTTGAAGGTATCATGCTCCTCCCAATATTTCTGCCATTTCTGCTCAATGGCTTTGTAATCGTATCTGCTCATTTTTATCATTCCTTTAACTTATTATGCATTATTTTCTGCTGAATAAATTTGAAATTTCCGACCATTTGTTAGTGAAATGTCCCTTGATGTCCTTATTCGCAACAAGCAAGACTGCGCAAACCAAATCGACAATTCCCTCCAACAAATATATCCAATTGCTGCTGAAGTTTGTAATATTATTTTTCAGATTTACAAGTACAACAATCGCCAGAATCACGGCAATAACATAGTTTATGTACATAAGTCCCGTATAGAGTGCCACCGCCTCAACGAGGGAATAAATGACGTTCCAGAAGGAATCATCGCCGATTATCATATTCAGCACAGCCTTCAGGACAATATAAATCCCGATAAACAGGGAAAAATTACGCCCCGTCTGATTGTTTGTTCTCACCTGAATCACTCCTTGTCAAGATAGCCGCTTATATCCACCTTTTCGCCGTCAGCCCAAAGATGCTCAAGCTGATAGAAGCTTCTCGTTTCCTTGTAAAATACGTGAACTATAATATCGGCATAATCGAGAATTATCCATGTATTTCCCGTATCAGCCTCACGGCGCTGCGGCTCGACTCCCTCCTGCGAAAGCTGATACTCAACCTCGTCAGCAAGAGTTCTTGTGTGAGTATTGCTGTTTCCGTTGACAATTACAAAATAATCCGCAAGAATAGTTAAATCGCTGATTTTTATTGCCTGAATATCCTCTCCCTTTTTGCTGTCGAGAGTTTTAATTATCTTTTCTAATTTTTCATTCTGTGTCATATTTACTCCTTTTTTCAGTAATCATAATCATCGTCATCATAGTAATAATTCTCTTCCGTGGTGGTTTCCGCTTCGGTTTCCGCCTCGGTTTTATTTTGTCCCGGCTCAACGCCGTTCTGCAAATCCTCAAGAGTATCGGATGTATCATCGTTGCTTGTCGTCAGGTAATCCGTCACAAGCTCAACGATTGCGGTATCATCAATGGTAAGGTCGTTCTGATACGGACGGTAATACTCGTTGAGCATTTCAATTGTCGCCTCTTTATGAACTGACCATACGGACTGGGCATCGTGACCCTCCGGATAATACCATGCTCCCTCTCCCGGGACCATATTTACCTGAACATTTTCCAGTGAAACCGTAGACGCGAAATCCGCGATTTTGCTGATTTCATCAAGGCTCAGATCGGTATGAATATATTCATTGTCGTATATTTCTTTAAGATAGCCATAGAATGTCAGGCTGCCCTCCTCAGAATAGATATTGAGCAGCTTTTCCATTGCGGCAGCAAGGAAGATACGCTGATTCTTTACACGTCCGATATCACCCTCCGAGAAGCCGTGACGGTAGCGCACAAACCATTCAGCCTGTTCGCCTGTGAGGACGCTCTCGCCTGCGGGGATTATCTTATCCGCTTCATATGTTATCTGCTCGTCAAGGGTTATCGGTATGCCGCCTACGAGGTCAACCATATCTACAATATCGTAGCAATGGGTTGTAACATACGCGTCAATGGGAATATCAAACCAATCCTGAACGGCGTCTACAACATTCTGAATTGACGTCTTATCAGGATCGCCGTATCCGTAAATGCTGTTGAACTTTCCTGTAATGCTGCTTGTGTAATCGGGGATATACGTATCTCTCGGAATCTGGAGTACGTTTATTTTAGCTGCGGCAATATCGAACTGGAATATCCAGTTTACATCGGTTCTTGTGCCGTCCTCGTCAAATCCGAGAAACAGAACCGTGTACTGACCTTCAATTGTCTGAGGCAGGTCGAGTCCGTCATTGAATTCCTCATTGACGATTTCGGAATTTACATTGAAATTCTGGGAGGGAGTTTCAAGATCGCCCTCAATATTAAGGGGCTGCCATCTTTTGAAAAAGGTTATGATAGATATATTTTCTACCGGATTTCCGCTTTTATTATATGCAATAATCGGCAGATTTAATATCAAAAGAACAATAATTACAAGGGTGAGGATTATAGCTGCTATTTTAACTATAACGTCCTTTGCGCGGACACGTTTTTTTACGGCAGCTGCGCCTCCTGCCTGAGGTTCATCGGCAAGATCGTAGTCGTCATAGTCCTCGCCGCCTAAGTCATCTTCATCGTAATTGTAATCGTCATCAATGTAATCATCATCGTAATAATCATCGTCCTCGGAATAATCACCGCCGTAATCCTCCTCCGATGGGTTCGGCTGAGCCGGTTCAGCCTCATATCTCCCCTTATATACGCTTTCTCCGCCGCTTTCCTGCACGGGAGTTACATCATTCTGTTCGTTGTTTTCCTGAAAATTATTTTTCATTCCTGCTCTCTCCTCGAATCAATCATTGTTAAGCATCTTCTTTTCTTCACGGCATACACGCATATAAAAATTATACCCTTCAGCTGTACACAGCGGAATCAAACCTGATTTTTTTACAACTGACTTCACCGAAAAAGCGAATGCCTCCAGCATGGCTTCGTTAAGATTACTATAAGACAATTTTCTCATTTTGTCAACATCTTTGTATGTTCTGTCCGCGGAAATAAGATCTCCGAGATAAACTATTTCCTCAAGGCGGGACATTCCCGCACGCCCGACAGTATGGAACCTGACAGCGTTGACTATATCAATATCCTCAATGCCGAAATTGCTTTTTATGAAATAAGCTCCTGCAATCCCATGCCAGAGTGAGTGAGTTTCAAGCTCCTCACGGCAGACGGAGAATCCGCTTTCAAGGACAAGCTCCTTTTGCTTTTCAGGCGGTAATTCTTTGCAAATATCATGGAGCAGTCCTGCAAAATATGCCTTATCAGGGTCTTCGCCGTAAATCATGGCAAGTCTGCGGCACTCGGATGCAACATTAAGGCTATGATTGTAGCGTTTTGGAGAAAGATTATCTTTCAGATATTTTTTCTTTTCATCTGAATTGTACATTAGCTCACCTCGTTTAAAGCGTCATGGTAATATAAACCCTTCAATCTTATATATTGTACTACATTTTCGTCAAGATAGCAAGCCCATTCAGAATTTTTTGCAATTTTTTTCCTGATTTCGGAAGAAGAAACAGTCACAGGGCATGATGAGCTAATAAAAATACGTCCGTATGCGGAAAGCTCATGAGCTTTTTTTTGAAGGTCTGCGGCATCGCCCGACTGCCTTGAAACAACCGACAGGGTTACATTTTTCAGAATTTCCTCGAATTTATACCATTTATCAAAGCTCAGAAGCATATCGCTCCCCACAAGGAGAAAAAGCTCATCGTCGGGATAGAGCCTTCTGAAATGCTCAACCGTGTATATGGAATAGCTCACACGCTCCGATTGCAGCTCATAATCGCTGACTTCAAAATTATCGTGTCCCCTGCACGCAAGGCGCAGCATTTCAAGACGGTCGCTGCCCGATGCGTAGTCCGCGCTTGAACGATGAGGCGATATGCCCGACGGAACAAAAAATATACGGTCAAGCTCAAGCTCCTCCATTGCGGACTCCGCAAGATGTATATGCCCCTTGTGTACGGGATTGAAGCTCCCTCCGAAAATTGCTGTTCTCATTAAATCCCTCCGGACGTAAAGTTCTGGCTTTGTGCCCTTACAGCTTTATATCAATAACAGGCTCTTTGGGATTTCTCTTGAAAAGCACAAATCTGCTGCCTATTACCTGAACCACATCCGCACCTACGGCATCTGCGATTTCATCGGCTGCCTCTCTTGCCGTATATCCCGAATTATCGAGAACTCTCAACTTGATAAGCTCACGCTTACGCAAAGCCTCGTCAATCTCCCTGCAAAGAATCTCGGTAACTCCGCCCTTGCCAATCTGAAAAATCGTATCATAAGACGATGCAATGCTTCTCAGGGCGGCTCTTTGTTTACTTGTAAGCATATTAACCTCCATACCTTTCTTTTATGAGTATATATAGTTTCCGAAACGCTTCGGCTCTGTGGCTGACTTTATTTTTTTCATCTGATGAAAGCTCCGCAAAGGATTTATCGCCGTACATGAAAATCGGGTCGTAGCCGAAGCCCTCTGTGCCTCTTTTTTCGTATCCGATTGTTCCCTCGCATTTTCCCATAACTGCCGCAGCTCCCTCGCTGTCAAGCAGTACGGCTGAGCATATAAAGCGTGCTGTTCTCTCGCCCTCGGGAACGTCCCTCATCTCGTCAAGAAGCTTCTCGCACTCCTGATTCTTCGGAGCGTACCGTGCGGAATAAATTCCCGGTCTGCCGTCAAGCGCATCAACGCAAATTCCACTGTCATCGGCTATAACAGGCAGCCCGACAATATCATAAACAGCTCTTGCCTTGATTACGGCATTTTCCTCGAATGTTGAACCGTTTTCGTCAGCTTCAACGTCCGCGCCTGCGTCCCTCTGCGAAATAACCTCAATTCCCAGAGGAGCAAGGATTTCCCTGACCTCTCTCAGCTTGTTCGGGTTATTTGTCGCCATAACAAATTTTTTTAACATCTTAATTCTCCTCGCCGTGAAACAGTCTGCTGAAAAATCCGCGTTTCTTTGTCTTTTCAGGCTCAGACTCCTCCTCGTGGGAATCCGTATCCTCCCCGGAATCTGAGCTGTCGTCTGCCATTTCCTCCGCTGCTTCTTCCTCCGCTTCAGCCTCTTCCTCATGGGGAGCTTCATCGGGTTCGGGTTCAACTGATTCAGGTTCGGCTGATTCAGGTTCAGCTGATTCAGGTTCAATTGGTTCGGGTTCGGGTTCAGCTGATTCCTCCTCATCGTCCGTATCGGAATCCGACATATCAAACAGAGCGTCCACAAACGTCTTGCTGTCGAAGGGCTGGAGGTCGTCTATTTTTTCGCCGACGCCAATGAGCTTAACAGGTATTCCAAGCTCATTCTTAATAGATATAACTATACCGCCCTTGGCTGTTCCGTCAAGCTTCGTCAGGACGATTCCCGTGATATTCGCCGTTTCACTGAACAGCTTCGCCTGATTTACAGCGTTCTGACCTGTTGTAGCGTCAAGGACAAGGAGAACCTCTCTCGAGCAATCCCCTGCCTTTGAATCTATAATGCGGTTGATTTTCGCAAGCTCATCCATGAGATTTTTCTTGTTGTGCAGACGTCCTGCCGTATCAATAATCAGAACGTCACAATTCCTTGCCTTCGCCGCGTCAATTGCGTCATATACAACTGCCCCGGGGTCTGAGCCTTCCGTGTGCTTGACAATCTCAACTCCCGCACGGTCAGTCCACACCTGAAGCTGATCTATTGCCGCAGCTCTGAATGTATCGGCTGCCGCAACTATAACCTTTTTGCCCTCGTTTTTGAACTGATAACAAAGCTTGCCGATGGTTGTGGTTTTTCCTGCGCCGTTTACGCCGATTACCATGATTACGGCAGGTGATGCGGTAAGGTCAAGCCCCGTATCGTCACCCATAATGTCGGAAACGATTTCGTGGAGGAGATCCATTATCATTGCGGGATCTGTTATGCCTCTCTCCTTGATTTTTTTGCGCAGCTCCGTACAGATTGCCTCGGAGGTTTCAACGCCCATGTCGCTCATGATCATTGTTTCCTCAAGCTGCTCAAAAAGCTCCTCATCTATTTTTGTAAAAGAATTGGTTATTTTCTGGAAGCTGCCTATAAGCGCATCCTTTGTTTTTTGAAGTCCCTGTTTAATTTTTGAAAAAAGCCCCATAGCTCTACCTCCGTAAAATTATTGTATATCCGCTGCGTCCTCCTGAAAATCCACCTGTTCCATCTTGAGGAGCTTTGAAATTCCGTCCTCCTGCATTGTTACGCCGTAGAGGACATTTGCCTCCTCCATTGCGCTGCGCCTGTGAGTCACAAGCACGAATTGCGTTGTGTCGGTGAATTTTTTCAGATACTGCGCATACTTTCTGACGTTTACCTCATCAAGCGCCGCGTCAATCTCATCAAGTATGCAAAAGGGCGCCGGTCTGAGCTTCAGAATCGCGAAATATATGGCAATCGCAACAAACGACTGCTCGCCGCCTGACAGCGATATGAGATTTTTTATGACCTTTCCGGGCGGAGCAACGCTTATTTCGATTCCCGATTCAAGCACGTTTTCAGGATCGGTAAGTATCAGCTCCGCCTTTCCGCCGCCGAACAGCTCGACGAAAATTTCCTTGAAGTTGGAATTGATTATCGCAAAGCTCTCGGAGAAAATACGGCACATTTCTTCCGTCAGGTCACTTATGATTTTTTCAAGCTCAGCCTTGGATTTTCGGACGTCCTCAAGCTGCGCCGACATAAATTCATATCGCTCGGAAACCTCCTTGTACTCGTCGATTGCCTCAACATTGACGCTGCCGAGAGCGCGTATTTTACTCTTGACATCGTTCAGCTCACGCTGGGCAGCCGTCATATCGTCGATTTTTTCGGCAATCTGCACCGCCTCGGAGCGTGTAAGCTCATAGACATCAAGAAGCTGCTTGATTATTCCGTCATAGTCACGGCAGGCGGTTTCCCTGCGCTCCTCAAGACGTGTTACCTCACCCGAAAGCTTTTCCTTTGCCTCGTTAATCTGCTTCAGACCAAGCTGCATTTCCTTGACAACACGGCTCTGCTCGTTATACAGATTCTGATAACGCTTGATTTCCTCGTTATATGACGATGTGTTGTTTTTCAGGCTTTCAAGCTTCTCCCTCGTCTGTCTGATGCTTTCGTTTTTCTGCCCGATAATTTCCGTCTGACGCTTTATTTCCTCGTCATAGGCCTTTCTGCCGCTGCTTATTTCCTCGCGGCTTTGATTTATGCGCCGGATTTCAAGCTGCTGCGCCTCGCTGTCCTTGCCAAGCTCCATATCCCTGATTCGCAGCTGCGACAGCTTCGCGGAAAGCTCCTCACGCTCCTGTTTAAGCTTCTCACGTATATCCTGCCCCTGAACAAGCTCCTTTTCTGCTTCGCTTATTTTCTTTTCGATTTCAGCAAGCGCCTTTTCGGCATTTTCCGCATTTTCCCTTGCCTGCGCTATTTTCTGCTCGGATTCGGCAATAAGTCTGCCCGAATTTTCCGACTGGGAGCTGAGCTGCTCCGAAAGGGATTTCAGGCTCGACAGCTCCGCCCCAAGGCGAACCTCCGCTGCCTCTGATCCTGTCAGGGATTCCTTTGCGGCTTCAATATCAAAACGAAGCTTTTCAGCCTCACCACGCATTTTTTCCGCCTTGTCACGGAGAGAATCCCTCACTGCGCTGAGACGCTGTATATCGGCGTCAAGAGTTTCTATTTCATGCTTACGTGTGATAATTCCGCCGGATTTCTGCGCGGAGCCTCCCGTAAAGGAGCCTCCCGCATTTATTATCTGTCCGTCAAGGGTTACAATTCTGAATTTATATCCGTACTTTTTCGCAATGAGCGCTGCGGAATCTATATCCTCCGCAATGACAATTCGTCCGAGAAGGGACGCAATAATTCCGCTGAATTTTTCATCATAGGAAACTATTTTGTTTGCGCACGAAACAAATCCGTTACAGCTGTCAAGCCCCTGTTCACGCAGCTCATATCCCCTGACCGACGTCAGCGGCAGAAATGTGGCACGTCCGCCCTTTTGCTCCTTGAGGAAGCGTATACAGCGCTTCGCTATGTCCTCATTTTCGACAATGATGTTCTGCATAGCTCCGCCCAAAGCCGTTTCAACCGCAACGGCATACTTTGGCTCAACGCTGATATTCTGCGCGACAGTTCCCAGAACTCCGCTGATTCTGCCCTGCTTCGATGCACGCAGAACCTGTTTTACGCTGCCTGCGAAGCCCTCCATATTATTTTCAAGGTCATTCAGGATTTTACGTCTTTGCTGACATTCCTTCAGCTCATAGAGAGCCTTTTCAAATTCAGCCTTTGCCTGTTCAAATCCATCGCGGCGTGAGCTGTAGAGCTTTTCAAGTCCGCCGAGCTTATTTTTCAGCTCCTGTGTCTTTTCCGCAGCCTCGCGTATTTTTTTCTCCGATTCCGCAATACTTTCCGCATATTCTGTCAGCTGCGCTTCATAATTTTTTCCGCTCTCCCGAAGCTCCGTCAAGCGCTGAGTTTCCTCTTCAGCGGTGGTTTTTGAGGATTCGCAGGAAAAACGGTATTCACTCTGCTTTATATAAAGATTGTTTATCTCGCTGCCTGCCTTGTCAAAGCTCTCGCCAAGCTCGGAGCTTTGCTGCTCAACATCATTGAATTTCTCGGTGATTTCGGCAATTTCCTTTTTCAGACCGTCCCTGTCCGCAATTATTTTTTCCAGATTTTTTTCGGCTTCCTCAAGCTCGGATTTCAGCCTTTCCCTTGCCGCCTCCGAATCGGAAATGTTCTTTTCCGCCTGACGCACAGCCTCCTCGCAGTGGCGGATGTCATTCTCGTAAACGGCAATATCGGACTTCAGCTCCGAAGCCGACTGCTCCTCCTCCAGCATTCTGCGCCTCAGCTCATCGGATTTCACAGTGCTTTCCTGCATTTTGCGGTAACCATCCTGAATTTTCTCCTCCTGATGCTGAATGTCGTTCTCCACGTTTTCATATTCGCTTCGGCTCACAAGGATTTTTTCATCAAGCTTATCAAGCTTTTCCTTCAGCTCGTCAAGGCGGTTCACCCATACGGATATTTCCAGCCTCTTGCGCTGCTCCGCAAGCTTTATGAATTTCTCCGCCTTCTGTGACTGTATCCGCAGCGGCTCAACACGGCTCTCAAGCTCGGACAGAATATCCGTCAGACGAATTATATTCTCCTGCGCTCCTGTCAGCTTACGCTCCGCTTCAAGCTTTTTGTAGCGGAATTTTGAAATTCCCGCAGCCTCCTCGAATATATCGCGGCGCTCGTTGCTTTTAGCTCCGACAATTTCGGCAATTCTTCCCTGCCCGATTATGGAATATCCGTCTCTTCCAAGACCCGTATCCATAAAAAGCTCGTTTATGTCACGCAGTCTGACCTGCTTTCCGTTTATCATGTATTCGCTTTCGCCGCTTCGGTAAAGCTTTCGTGTGACGGCTACCTCGTCGTCATAATCAGACAATCTTTTATCCGAATTATCAATATTCAGCGTAACAGCGGCAAATCCCATGGGCTTTCGTGCTACAGTACCGGAAAAAATAACGTCCTCCATTTTGTTTCCCCTGAGAGTTTTTGTGGACTGCTCTCCGAGAACCCAGCGCACAGAGTCGCCGATATTACTTTTTCCGCTGCCGTTCGGCCCGACAACTGCCGTCAGACCCTTGTCAAAGGTAAGGCTTATTTTGTCCGGAAAGGACTTAAAGCCCTGTATTTCAAGCGATTTCAGATACATTCATTCACTTCCTAAGCTTGCATTGATATTTCGGGATGCTTTCATTTCCGATTACCCTTATGTTTATGCCTTTGTTTTTAAAATATTCAACATTTGATTTCCTATGCCCCAGAGCCTTGCTTATACATCTCGGATTTACCGAAAAGACACAGCCTCCGCACGCATTTTCCGCCTGTGCTTCGGATATTTCCCTTTCCATGCGTTCCCTGTAAATCAAGCCCTCGCACAGCTCACGAAACGCCTGATGATAATATCCGCCGACCATGTCCGCTTCAACAAATTCGCTCGCATGAAGTCCGCACTTGATAACGGCTATTCCGCTTTCCTCAAATTCGCAAAGCATATGCGCGCACATTTCCACTGCCCGTTCAAAGGGCACTGGCTCATACTCCCCCGATTTGTAAAGCTCCGCCAGACGTGTTCCCTCAAGTATCACAACAGGATAAATCCGCACGGTGTCGGGATGAAGCTCCAGAATTTTCTCCATCGTCAGCCGCTCGTCGTCACAGGTGCTTTTGTAAAGACCCACCATCATCTGCAATCCCAGCTCGAAGCCGTATTTCCGTATAAGACGGCTTGCGGAGGAAACGTCCTCCGCGGTATGTCCCCTGTTGTTTGCCTCGAGAACCCTATCGCTCATGGACTGCGCTCCAAGCTCAATTGACGTTACTCCGAAATCCTTCAGAAGCTTCAGAATCTCATCGTCAATGAAATCGGGACGTGTTGATATGCGGATCCCACGGAATTTTCCTTCGCCGAGAAAATCCCCGGCAGCCGTCAGCAGCTCAGTCATATAGCTGCGTGGAATTGCGGTGAAGCTCCCTCCGAAAAAAGCAATCTCCGTATTTTCGGGATTTTTTATTTCCTCAAGAGCCTGACTGCATATTTTCCTTACGTCATCGGCAGTCGGGGCGGATTCCGCTCCGCTGATTATATGCTGATTGCAGAAGCTGCACATATTGGGGCAGCCTATATGCGGCACGAAAATTGAAATGTTACTGTGCTTCATATCCCATAAGCTCCAGAGCCTCCTTAGCGGCAAGCTGCTCCGCTTCCTTCTTGCTCCTGCCCTTTCCTCTTCCGATAACATTTGAGTTCAGACAAACCTCAACAACAAAGCGTTTGTTGTGGTCGGGGCCTTCCTCCCCGACAAGATTATATTCAACCTTTTCCTCGGGATTTTTCTGCACGATTTCCTGCAAAATAGTCTTGAAATCGTTAAACGCAGGCTTTTTCTGATGCTGTAAATCCTCGGGCAGAAAACGCAGAATATGCTTTCTCGCAGCCTCAAGACCTCCGTCAAGGTAGACGGCAGCAATTACAGCTTCAAAGGCGTCGGCAAGAATCGACGGTCTTTCACGGCCTCCCGTATTCTCCTCGCCCTTTCCAAGAAGAAGATATTTTCCAAGCTGTATCTGCTGCGCAAAAACATGGAGGGATTTTTCACATACAAGAGATGCCCGAAGCTTTGTAAGCTCCCCCTCGGCAATATGCGTCAGATGAGTATAAAGATGCTCCGATACGACAATCGACAGCACACTGTCGCCGAGAAATTCCAGACGCTCGTTGCTCCCTCCCGGATTTTTCCTTTCATTCGCGTATGATGAATGGGACAGCGCCTGATGAATCAGCTTCTTGTCCTTAAAGGTATATCCGATGACACTCTCAAATTTTTCAATGTCTTCCATATTTGATCTCCATTCCGCCGCTGATAAAAGGGAAATCTCCTCTGCGGCATGAGGGATTCCCTGAGCCGAAGCCGCAAAATCGGCTGCTACTCCTTTACAGTCTCCGCCATATCGGAAACGTAGCTTTCAATTACGCCGACAACATCGCCCTCAACACATTTTTTCGCCTGACGTACAGCATTGAAAAATGCCTTTGCGTCGGAGCTTCCATGCGCCTTTATTACAGGCTTTCTGACACCCAGAAGCGCCGAGCCTCCCGTTTCCCTGTAGTCCATCTGCGCCTTCAGCTTATTGATTTTTCCCAGTGAAAACAGCGCGCCGATTTTTCCCGCTCCCGAGAAAATCCATTTGAGCTTCTTTCCAAAGAAGGAACCCATTCCTTCATAGAGCTTCAATGCGATATTTCCTGTAAATCCGTCTGTTACGACTACCTGACACTCGCCCTTAGGAATATCTCTTGCCTCGATGTTGCCGATAAAATTCAGACCCGATTTCTCCAGAAGCTTATATGTTTCGATTTCAAGATCTCTGCCCTTTGTATCCTCAGCTCCGATATTGAGAAGCCCAACCTTCGGATTCTCGATTCCCATTACCTTTTCCATGTACGCGCTGCCCATTACGGCAAACTGAACAAGCATTTCAGGGCGGCACTCGGTATTCGCTCCCGCGTCGGTGAGAATAAAGCCTCCCTTATCCGCAGGCATGACAGGTGACGGCGCAATACGTTTAATGCCTTTGATACGCTTGACGATGAAGGTTGCGCCCATTACAAGCGCTCCCGTACTTCCTGCGGAAACGAAGGCGTCGCCCTTTCCGTCCCCGAGCAGCTGCAGTCCGACTGCCATGGAAGTATTCTTTCCGGATTTTATAATTTCCTTCGGCTCTTCATGAATATCAAAAACATCATCGGTATGCTCGATTTCAATATCGTTAAGGCTGATTCCGTTGTGTGCGGCGCACTCCTTTATTTTTGAGCTGCTGCCTGTCAGTATGATTTTCACACCAAGCTCCTTAACGGCACGTTCACATCCTTTAAGTACCTCAAGAGGAGCGTTATCTCCTCCGAATGCGTCAACAATTATCTTCATGGCTGATTCTCTCCATTTCGTGTCTGAGCGCCTCCACAGCACGCTGCGCATAGACGCCGTATTTTTCCTTTTTATCCCTTATCCGCACGCCAATATCGGGAAGAATCCCCATATTCGCGCCCATAGGCTGGAATTTTCCGCTGTTGTACGGGTCGCTTATGTATGCGGACAAAGCGCCTGTCATAGCTTCAGGCGGAAGCTTCATCGGCTCAAGACCTTTTATTTTGCGTGCGGCGGCAATTCCCGCAATGATTCCGCTTGCTGCCGATTCCATGTATCCCTCAACGCCTGTTATCTGCCCCGCAAAGTAAATGTTCGGATTCTCTCTCATTGAGAAATCAGCGTTAAGCAGACAGGGACTGTTTATGAAGGTGTTGCGGTGCATTACGCCGTACCGCACAAATTCCGCGTTTTCAAGCCCCGGTATCATGGAAAACACACGCTTTTGCTCGCCGAATTTCAGATTTGTCTGAAATCCCACAAGATTGAACATCGTTCCCTCACGGTTTTCACGGCGAAGCTGAACTACCGCATATGGACGTCTGCCAGTACGCTTGTCGGTGATTCCCACAGGCTTCATAGGTCCGAAGCGCATGGTGTCCACGCCCCGTGACGCAAGAACCTCTATAGGCATACAGCCCTCATATACACTGAAAGGGTGCGTTTCGAAATCCTTGAGCTGAACACGCTCCGCAGCTGTAATCTCCCTATGGAACGCAAGATACTCATCTTTATCCATAGGGCAGTTGACGTAATCCGCATCTCCCCTGTCATAGCGTGACGCGAAAAACGCCTTTTCCATATTTATACTATCCGCGGAAACTATGGGCGCTGCCGCATCATAAAAGCTAAGTCCGTCGCCGCAGAGCCTTCTGATTTCCTCGGCTAAAGCCCCTGATGTAAGCGGCCCTGTGGCAATTATAACGATTCCCTCGGGGATTTCAGTAACCTCTCCGCCGATTATCTCAATCAGCGGATGATTTTTTATTTTTTCCGTTACACTGTCGGAAAAGCCCTCCCTGTCAACGGCAAGAGCGCCTCCCGCGTCAACTGAATTTTCCTTGGCACAGGGAACTGTCAGCGAGCCAAGCATTTCCATTTCATGCTTGAGAAGTCCTGCCGCTGATTCGATTCTTGACGCTTTCAGGGAGTTCGAGCATACAAGCTCGGCAAAGCCGCTGTATTTATGGGCAGGAGTATATTTTTCCGGCTTCATTTCGTACAGACGAACGCCCATACCCTCATTGGCAAGCCGCCATGCCGCTTCACAGCCTGCAAGTCCTGCCCCCAGAACACTTACGCTCTCTATCATTTCTTCAGCTCTCTTTCATAGCCGCAGCCGGGCTTTTCGCATATCAGTCTTCCGGATTTACCTCCCTTGATGAAAAGGGAGCTGCCGCATTCAGGGCATTTTTCCTCGGACGGCACATTCCACGTCATGAAGTTGCAGTCGGGATACCCCTCGCAGCCGTAAAAGCTTCTGCCCTTCTTGGATTTTTTCAGCAGCATTTTCTTTCCGCAGAGAGGACAGTTTCCGTTTGTTTCCTGAACTATTTTCTTTGTATTTCTGCATTCGGGGAATCCCGGGCAGGCTAAAAACTTTCCGTATTTGCTGTACTTTATAACCATGTTTCTTCCGCAAAGCTCGCATACCACGTCCGTTTCCTCATCGGGAATTTTAACACGCTTGCCCTCCATTGCGGTTTCGGCATCCTCAAGAGTTTTTGAAAAATCGTCGTAAAATTCATGAAGCGCGCTTACCCAGTTCTTTTTGCCATGCTCAACCTCATCAAGGTCGCTTTCCATCTGCGCTGTGAATTTAGCGTCCACGATTTTATTAAAATGCTCCTTCATAAGCTCGGTAATTGCCTCTCCGAGATTTGTCGGCTTCAGCTGCTTTCCCTCATGCTCCACATACTGACGTGTTGTAATCGTTGTAATCGTGGGAGCGTAGGTACTCGGACGTCCGATTCCGTTTTCCTCAAGCGCCTTAATAAGCGAAGCCTCAGTGTATCTTGCAGGGGGCTGTGTGAAATGCTGGTTTCCGTTTATGGATTTCAGCTTAAGCTTATCGTTTTCATTCAGCGGAGGAAGCATCTTTTTATTTTCCTCGGAGGAATCGCCCGATTCCACATAAAGGACGGTGAATCCGTCAAACTTTACAGAATATCCCGAAGCACGGAAAATGCAGTTATTTGCCGCAATATCAACCGAAACGGTGTCAAGAAGAGCGTTTGCCATCTGGCTTGCGATAAATCGCTCCCAGATAAGCTTATACAGCTTGAACTGGTCGGAGGTAAGGCTGTTTTTAACACGCTCCGGAGTAAGATCGGGCGTTGAAGGTCTGATTGCCTCGTGGGCGTCCTGCGCGTTGCTCTTTGATTTGTAAACCCTCTTTTCCGGCGGAAGATATTCCTTGCCGTAAACAGTTTCGATATATTTTGCCGCAGCGTCCTTAGCCTCGTCTGAAATTCTCAGGCTGTCCGTTCTCATGTAGGTAATAAGACCCACTGCTCCGATTCCCTCAATGTCAACGCCCTCGTAAAGCTCCTGAGCCGCTTTCATTGTGCGCTTTGCGTTGAAGCCCAGCTTGCGTGAAGCCTCCTGCTGGAGAGTAGATGTTATAAACGGAGGCGCAGGCTGCTTCTTCGTAATACGCTTTCTGACCTTCTGCACGATGTATTCCGCACCCTCAAGGCTTTGCAGAAGTCCGTTTGCTTCAGCCTCGTTCGGTATCTCAAGCTTCTTTCCGTCAACCGAAACAAGGGCGGCGTCAAATACCTTACGTGAGCCGGGAGCTGTAAATTTGGCGTCAATTGACCAGTATTCCTTTGGCACGAATTTTCTTATCTCATTCTCCCTGTCCACAATAAGCCTTACGGCAACCGACTGTACACGTCCTGCCGAAAGACCTCTCTTAACCTTTTTCCAGAGGAACGGACTTAGCTTATATCCCACAAGACGGTCGAGGATACGTCTTGCCTGCTGAGCGTTTACAAGGTCGACGTCGATTTTATGCGGATTGCTCATGCCCGCCTGCACGCCGCTTTTTGTAATCTCGTTGAACGCGACACGGTTATTGTCGTTCATGTCGAGATTAAGCATCTGCGCAATATGCCACGATATTGCCTCCCCCTCACGGTCAGGGTCGGTTGCGAGATATATTTTATCACATTTTTTCGCGTGCTTTTTTAAATCCTTTATGACGTCCTCCTTGCCCTTCATGTCAGTATACTGCGGCTTGAAATCGTTATCCGTATCAACGCCGAGCTTTGACTTGGGAAGGTCGCGTATATGCCCCATTGAGGCGATTACCTCATATCCGGGGCCAAGATATTTCTGTATTGTTTTCGCCTTTGCGGGCGACTCAACTATAACTAAATCTGACATAGATTTTCTCCCTCACAGTTAAACCTTTTCAAACATTTTTCCCGGCAGCGAGTTTACAGCTCCGAGAATCTCAAGCTCTGTCAGTTCAAACACAAGCTCGGACGGAGCAATTTTCAGCTGCTGCGCTATAACGTCCCCATGAAGAGCGCCTTCCTTTGAAAGCAGATCGATAATCTCACGCTGTATCGGCGACAGGGATTCGTAAAGCTCCTCATTTGACGGTGATGGCGGCGGTGTCGGTTCTTTTTTTGGCTGATTTTTATTTTTTTCTGTTTTTTTACCGGATTCCTCCGAATATTTTATCTTGTCGCTCACAACAGCCTGAAGCTCCTCATAGTAATCGCTGTCCGCTTCTTCGTAATATTCTCCGTCATCGTCGGATTCAAAGCATTCCATAACATCCTCCGCCGAAAGGAGGAGCTTCGCTCCGTCACGCAGCATGGAAATATTTCCCGAAAAGCTGCTGCTGAATATATCCGCAGGCGGCAGGCAAAAGACCTCTTTTCCCTGATCGAGAGCTAAATTTGCCGTGATAAGCGATCCGCTTCTGTTTGAGCCTTCAAAAACCAGCGCCGCCATTCCGAGTGCGGCAAGAATCCTGTTGCGCTTGGGGAAATTCTGCGAATGAGGCGCAGTTCCCGGCGGATATTCGGAAACAAACAGACCCTGACTTTTCAGGACAGCCTCACGGTAACGGAAATTATCCTTGGGATAATCCACGTCGAGTCCGCAGCCCATAACGCATATTGTGGGACGATTTACGGAAACGGCTGCAAGATGCGAAGCAATATCAATTCCCACGGCAAATCCGCTTACGATAACAACGCCGTTCTGAGCGAGACTGCGACAGATTCTGTCCGCTGCCCGTGTGCTGTAGACCGATGCTCTTCTTGTTCCCACAGATGTTACAGTCTTTTCGCTGCCAAGACACGAAGCATTGCCCTTGCAGTATAGTACCGCCGGCGGATTATATATATTCCTCAGCTGACGGGGATATTCGCTGTCGCCGTAGCCGATAACGCTTATTCCGAGGCTGCTGCAGTATTCAATGTGATTTTCAGCCTGTTCAAGGGTGATATGGTTGGCAATCCGGCGTTCGTTTTCGTTAAGGCGCTGACTGAGATAGCCGCTTTTGATTTCCTTATAAGCGTATCCCGCATATTCAAAAAGATGCATAATGTCCCAGACACGCCTGCTGCCCGTGCCGAAAACCATCGTCAGCCAGACCCAATATTTTACGTTATTCATGGTTTACACGCCTCCATTATATGCGGCGGCTTCGGGAAAGCTCCCACATTACGATTCCTGCCGCCATTGCCGCATTCAGGGAATTTATACTGCCGCACATGGGAATTGTAATCCGCCTGTCACACCGTGCGGCTGTTTCACAGGGAAGTCCGTTCCCCTCATTTCCGATAAAGACAGCCTGTCCTCCCGAAAAATCACACTGTGTTATTATTTCCGCGTCCGTGTCAATGACGGATGCGCTTGTGGTAATTCCATTTGCCCGAAGCGTATCGAAAATCAGCTCCTCATCGTTTTCAATGGAAATATTCATGCGGAAAATCGAGCCCATAGTTGAACGCACGACCTTCGGACTGTACAAATCGCACGAGCCTGACATAATGATTCCGTCCATTCCCAGCGCATCGGCAGTTCTGATAATCATACCCGCGTTGCCGGGGTCCTGAAGCCCGAAAAGCACGATATACTTGCCGTTTTCACGGAAAATCATTTTCCTTCCGACAGGTATGCGGCAGATGGCAAATACACCCTGAGTCTGCGTCGTCTGGGCAATTTTATTTCCAAGCTCATTTGAAATAACAACTGCTTTTGCGTTTCTCA
This sequence comes from Ruminococcus sp., assembly GCA_021200415.1. Classification (GTDB taxonomy): domain Bacteria; phylum Bacillota; class Clostridia; order Oscillospirales; family Ruminococcaceae; genus Ruminococcus. Next base: position 50,242 of record JAJQGO010000057.1, read on the forward strand.
AATCAGCCTGAAAAAAGGTATCTCCGAATTTTTCCGCGGCATTTTTTGTGAGAATGAGATGCGATATATCGCCATTCTCACGGACTGCATCCTCAACAATACGCAGCCCCTCCAACACGAATAAGCCGTACCCGACCCTGTCTTTTTTTGATGACGAGAGCTTCTGATACAGCTTGATTATGGGATTATCCTTTGAAGTAATTATGTTATTCAGCAAAGACGCACCTCCGCAAATGTCCATCAGCAATACAACAAACCACGCTCTTTTTTATGGAGCGTGGTTCATAATTACGATTAAAGAGCTGCCTTAGCCTTTTCTGCAATAGCTGTGAAGCCTGCAGCATCGTTGATTGCAATTTCGGAAAGCATTTTTCTGTTAAGAGTAATGCCGGCCTTCTTGCAGCCATTCATAAATGTAGAATAATTCATGCCGTTGAGCTTAGCGGCAGCGGAAATTCTTGTAATCCAGAGCTGTCTGAAGTTTCTCTTCTTCTGCTTTCTTCCGACATAAGCGTAGTTGCCGGACTTCATAACAGCCTGTTTAGCCATCTTGAAGTGTTTGCTCTTTGCGCCGAAATAACCCTTAGCAAGCTTGAGCGTTTTATTTCTTCTCTTACGAGTCATCATTGCACCTTTAACACGTGCCATAGTCTTATACCTCCAAAAATAAAATTACGGGAAAACGATTACATATAGGGAATGAGCTTCTTGATTGTAGGAGCGTTTGTGCAGTCTGCAACGCCTGCGTTACGAGCAATTCTCTTACGCTTTGTATCCTTCTGAGTAAGTCTGTGTCTCTTGTTTGTGTGCTGATACTTTACCTTACCGCTTCCTGTAACCTTAAAACGCTTTTTTGCGCCTGAATGAGTTTTAACCTTAACCTTTGCCATTGTGTAATCCTCCTTATTTAGAACAGGTTAGTTCTTACTTTGATGCCTTTGGCGAAACGAACATAACGATGCTGCGTCCCTCCATTTTGGCAGGCTTTTCCACTGTGCCGACACCTGAAACTGCCTCTTTGAATCGGTTGAGAAGCTCCTCGCCGAGCTGCGGATGCGCAATTGCTCTTTTACGGAATCTGACCGATACCTTGAGCTTATCGCCGCCCTGCAAAAACTTCACAGCCTGATTAACCTTTGTTTCAAAATCGTGAGTGTCGATAGTGGAAAACATTCTGATTTCCTTAATTGAAACGACCTTCTGATTTTTTCTTGCTTCCTTTTCGCGCTTCGACTGCTCAAAGCAATACTTTCCGTAATCCATAATGCGGCATACGGGGGGCTTTGCCTGCGGAGCGATCTTCACGAGATCAAGGTTCTTTTCAAATGCCAATTTCTGAGCATCCTTGGCTGATAATACACCGAGCTTCGTTCCGTCAGCGTCGATTACGAGAATTTCCTTATCTCTTATCTCTTCGTTGATCTGCAGTTCCTGTTTACTAATAGTCAGCACCTCCAAGCACTTTCATAAATAAAATAAAATGAAATGAGCGCAGAATTAACCTGCGCTCATTCAATAAATAACAAACTCTATACCTCTTAGAGAGTAAAATATTGACCGTTTCAGCTTAGCCTGACGGTGAGAACAGAATTCTGCTTTATTTACAAGCTAAGTATACACCAAGCGTTATCTTTTGTCAAGCATTTCCCGTTTTTTCGTCGTTTTGCACAAATATTCAATCAATCCAGCTTTTGATTTTGTCCCATATAGCAAATCTCACCTTATATTTTTCGGGATTATAGATGATGTCCTTTTGGTCATCGTCAAAAAATTCGTCCGCCGTTTCTCTGCTGCCGTCAGCTGTTTCCTCGCAGGCGGCAGGTATGCACAGGGGCGGATACATGACGCACCACCAATTATGCCCCTGAGCCTCGCCGATTTCCACACGAACGGCTGTGTATACGCCGGCAGGCATTGTAATATCGCCGTATTCCCTCTCATCGAAGTACATATCGGTTACTGTCGCGCAGACAGATTCATCGCAGCCCTGTTCAGACAGCGTTTCACGGGCAATGCTCTCAATCAGCTCAAGATTTTCGGCAGCTGTTTTTTCCGCCTCCTCCTTTGAATTGGCATTCCCGAAAATTTCATCGCTTCGCTCAATAAGAACGTCACGCACGGAAAGCTTCAGCTGCTGGTCGGCGGAGCTGTCCGAATTTGCGAGAATATGAAGCCGCAGCACGCTGTCCCGAAGCTCGTCAAGCTCGCTGCCGTCCTTCACGAAGGAGCAGATATTTGAAATAATTATCGTAAGAATAAGACCTGCGCCCATTATTGCGCATGATATTTTTTTCATTTGCGTCACCTCAAAGAGATGATTGGCAAATTACGGAAATTTATTCAAGATGACTACGAAATAGAAATTGTATCATCAGTTCCCAAGATTCCGATGTAGCTCTCGCCCACATTGACTGTAATTTCAGTTCCGTCTGAGGCATAAAATGTTATAGGTGAGGTTTCGCTCGGCTTGCTCCATGTAATCGTCTGCGCACCGCCGCCTGTAACATAATATCCCGAGCCGCCGTCAAGGTCAATTCCAAGACGGTATCCGTCATAGGAATAAACGTTCGTCTGAAGCACGAAAACGTTCTCAAATCCAAGCTGATTGCCTGTTTTTCCGTCTACATGGGCAGAACCAGAATGATATTTCATATACTGATTTGTTGCTGCGTCATAGGTAAATGTGCTGTAGTATTCAGCTGAAAAATTAAGCGTTACGGAGCTTGCAGTCATCTCGTCGGGAGTAATAATTTCTCCATCGGCAGCAAAGCTGAAAATCGTTCCCGCATACTCATCGGCAATATCCGTGCGGAATCCCTTTTCCGCAATTTTATCCGCAAGCTCTGAGCCTTTAAGATAGCCTGTATGCTCAGACGCATACGTTGCGGCACGTTCGGCATCACGATAAAACAAACCCGATTCGGATTCGCCGTCAAGATGGTCAATGCCTGTTCTGTTGAGCGTTTCAAGGGCAATTGTCTGATCCGATCCCCAGTGGCAGTAAATCGCGTCCATGCCAAGGCAGAGAAGCGGATAGTAATAGCGGCAGCTTCTCACGGAGCATACATCGGGAACAGCCGTGTAATCGGCGTAAACAGCCATCAGTCTTGTAATTCCGCCCTCAACGGGAAGTTCGTAAATTATATCCGCCTGCTCGATTCCATACTGAGGAAGAGCAGCTTTAAGATTGTTCACCATTATGGCAACAGGTCTTTTTCCGGCAGCCTCTGTGTTGTATCCGCTTTCGCCCGTCAGTGGGTTGATGTCAGCCTGAATCGTTACGGCTTCGGTTTCATCGCTTGTCTCTGAATCTGAATCTGTATCTGTTTCCGATTCGGCGGAAGCCGTATCCGCAGATATACCTTCGGTGCTGCCGTCTGTGCTTACGGAAAGCTCCTGAACCACGTTATCTGAGCTGCATCCGGCAGCAAGCAGCGCAGCGGCAATTGCAGCGGCGCACTTAATTTTTTTCAACATAAAAAACCTCTCAAATCGTTGCGTTAAATTTCCTCAAATCCATAAAATCACACGTATTTTATTGTACTACAAAATGGTTACAACTTTATGTACTTTTATGTGTTTTTTTGTAAATAAAAAGATAACAATAATTTTTATTTAAAAATACTCGCTTTTTCTTCTTATTCCGACAATGCTTATTATTACAAATTTCCGCATATTAACAGAAAATTTTCTGCCGAATGCCGCGGATTTATGTTTATCCGTGGAGAGTGCAAAGGCAAATCCGCGGAATTTTGCGATAAAACAGTGGTGATTCCGCATTGGATTTATACTAATATATACTTAGATCTGCAATGCCTTAAAATATTTTTTCCTAAGGAGTTTAAATTATGCGTTTAAAATCAATTATATGCGCCGCAATTATCACAGCAGCGGCAATTTTCCCCTGCCGAATCACGTCCCTTGCTGAGGATGAGTCGGATTTCACCTATACTATAATCAACGGTGAGGCAACTATAATCGGCTTCACGGGCGAGCCTGCGTATCTGGAAATTCCCGAAGCAATTGAGGACTGCCCCGTAACAAAGCTCCGTGACAACGCTTTCTTCAACTGCACCTCCCTGAAGCAAATCAGCCTGCCATCATCCATTACGGAAATCGGACATCACGCCTTCTATTCCTGCACTGCCCTTGAAAGCATCGTTCTTCCGGACGATTTACAGGAAATCGGCATGGGAGCCTTCAGCGGCTGCAAAAATCTGTCGGCTGTAAATATTCCTGATTCCCTGAAAGCACTTCCCGAATCATGCTTCCGCAGCTGTTCCTCCCTGAAGGAGGTTGTTATCCCGAACGGTATTACGGAAATCGGCGACTTTTGCTTCAGCGAGTGCGAATCCCTTTCCTACGTTTCTATCGGAAATTCCGTTGAGGAAATCGGTATCGGCGCGTTTTATATCTGCGATTCCCTCGAAAGCCTCTATATTCCGCCCTCCGTCACTAATATAAATTACGAAGCCGTCGGATTTGAAAACGGCAGCTCGGATTCCTCCGTGCGGTATGATTTCGTGATTTTCGGCGAAACGGACAGCGCTGCCGAAAAATATGCCGAAGCAAACGGTATCACCTTCTCGCAGGCTTCGGAGGCTGTTCAGTCCCCCTTCCTTTCGTCACTGGACATACATAAAGTCCCTCTGTGGGTAATCCTCCTGCTCTCCGGCGGAGGAATCGGATTTTTCGCCCTCTCCTGCGTAATCGCCGTAAAGCAGCATCATCGGGAATCAGAACGCAGCCGCAGTGAAGCAATTCAAGGCAAAACTGAATGATAAATAGTAAAAATATATATTAAATATAAATTCGCTCAACTTTTTTTGGGAAATCTATTGCAATTACTCAAAATTTGTGGTATCATTGTGGTATCATTATTATCAAATTGTGTAATTTTTAAGGCAACGCTGCACAAGGATTGCCATGCAGCCTTGCCTAAGTTAAGTCAGGAGGTATATATGAAATCAACAAAAAAAATTCTGTGTGCGGCTGTCTGCGCCGTTACAGCCGCTTGCTCCGTATCAGCTCCGCTGTCCGTTACGGCTGACGACGACACCTCGGATTCAACAGAGCTTGTCGATTCGGGACTCGATTACGATTTCGCAAGAGCGCTTCAGTATTCGATTTATTTCTATGACGCAAATATGTGCGGAACGGAGGTCGATGAAAACAACGGCTACTCATGGCGCGGAGACTGCCATACATATGACGCGGAAATTCCGCTCCAGCCAATGGACGCAAACAGCATCGGAACTAATCTTTCTCAGTCGTTTATCGATGAGTACAGAGATGTTCTCGATCCCGACGGCGACGGCTGCGTTGACCTTGCAGGCGGTTTCCATGACGCAGGCGACCACGTAAAATTCGGTATGCCCGAAAACTACTCCGCCGCAACTCTCGGCTGGGGATATTATGAATTCCGCGATTCCTATGTCACAACGGGTCAGGACGAGCATATTGAAACGATTCTCCGGTATTTCAACGACTATTTAATGAAGTGTACCTTCATTGACGACAACGGCGATGTTATAGCTCATTGCTATCAGGTGGGTGACGGCGATATTGACCACGCCTACTGGAACGCTCCCGAAATTGACGATATGGCGCGTCCCGCATTTTTCCTTACCGCCGATAAGCCTCAGACCGATTATGTCGTGTCCGCCGCTGCGTCACTTGCCATCAACTACATGAACTTCAAGGACACAGACCCCGAATATGCCGAGAAATCCCTTGAATACGCAAAGGCTTTGTATAAATTCGCAAACGATAATCCAAAGGAGCTGAGCGATAACTCCGACGGTCCGAAGGGCTACTACCGCTCCGACAAGTGGGAGGACGACTACGTCTGGGCTGCGGCATGGCTCTTTAAGGCAACCGAGGATGTCAGCTACCTTGAGGACGCTATGCCCTATGTGGATTACTACGCTCCCAGCGGCTGGTGCTATTGCTGGAACGACGTATGGAGCGGCGCAATTACCCTCCTTGGCGAAATTGATCTCGAATACCCTGAACTCGATTTGCAGAATATGTACCGCACGGCTCAGGGCAAGACAATTTACGAGGATGCCGATTTCTGGCTTCAGATTGAAAAGGCTTATCAGACGTGGAGTACAAATTACACAACTGAGGGCGGCTACGCTTTCCTGAATCAGTGGGGCTCGGCAAGATATAATACGGCAATGCAGTTCATCTGCCTTGTTTACGACAAATATACAAATGACGGTCAGCCCGGCGAAGCAAGCGAATGGGCAAAAAGTCAGATGCAGTACCTCATGGGCGACAACGATGTTGTGTATCTCGAAAGAGTTGAGGCTAATGAGGCGGCTATAAGCAACGGTGAGGATCCCCCGTACAGCGAGGACGAAACGCATGGCAGCCGTTCGTTTATCGTCGGATATAACGATAATTCCGCAGCATATCCCCATCACCGCGCGGCATCGGGTCTGACTAAATGCGAGGACACGGACGAGCAGAGATATGTTCTCTACGGCGCACTTGTGGGCGGCCCTGACGGTCAGGATTCCCACAGAGATGTTACTGCCGATTACATCTACAACGAGGTTACAATCGACTACAACGCAGCCTTTGTCGGAGCAAGCGCAGGTCTGTACGCTTTCTTCGGAACGGAGGATATGCAGCCTACGGAGAATTTTCCTCCCGCTGTTTCATCTGAGGCAGGCAGCGGCGGCAATAACTTCTGGGTGGACGCTTATGCTGTTGACGACCCCCAGACATCCACAACCGCAGGCGTTACGAAGCTTGCTATCCTTATGCGCACCGACTCAACCACACCTAAAACAGATCTTTCCATGCGCTACTATTTCAGCATTGAGGAATTCGAGGACAAGAGCAATATAGATTCCCTCACGATTTCCGAGCTGTACGATCAGGCGGCTGTCGAGGCGTCCCCTGCGGACGGAGTTATTTCAGGGCCGTATCAGTATGACGCCTCCTTCGACCCGAATATCTACTATGTGGAGGTCAAGTGGGACGGCTATAAAATCGCCAACTCAAATAAAAAATATCAGTTCCTGCTCGGTCTGTATTACGGCGATACGTGGGATCCCACAAACGACTGGAGCTATCAGGGCATTACGATATGCGACAGCACCTACAATGACGGAAGCGAAACGAAAACGGATTACATATGCGTTTACTCCGATGGCGTTCTCGTAGGCGGAATTGAGCCTGACGGTACAACTGTTTCAACTGAGGATACCTCCGAAACGACAACTTCCGATTCTGAGCTGACAGTATCGTTATGGGGAGATGCAAACGTAGACGGCAAAATCGATATAAGCGATGCTGTTACGATTATGAGCTACGCAAGCAATTCGGAAAAATATCCCCTTTCGGATCAGGGAATCCTTAATGCCGACGTCAACGAAAACGGCAACGGTATCAGCAACATGGATGCTCTCGCGATACAGAAGCTTCTGGCGAACTCCCTCAGCGAGCTTCCGGAATCCTATTCAAGCTAAGATTTTGTTGAGATTTTAATTATATTCAAGCGGACAGTTTATTCTGTCCGCTTTTTCTCGTTTTCACCAAATTTTCACCTATAACACAAAACTCACATTGTATTCAGCTTAAATTTATGATACAATTAAATAAAAGCTGTTATATCTATAACAGGCTTAACCCCTTTACGGTGAAGGAGAGATGTTAATATGAAGGAAGAAAGAAATCCTAAAAAAAGCTTGCTTTATTACGCAATTATAAGCATTATTGTTCTGCTGCTTTTTAACGCGGTTATTGTTCCTATGATTGAGAATCAGCAGATTGTGGAAACTCAATACAGCTTTTTCCTGACTCAGGTTGATGAGGGAAATGTCACAAAGGTTGAGGTTCAAAGCGATGAGATCCTGTTTGAGGTTCAGGACGAAAGCGGCAATACGCAGATTTATTCAACGGGCAAAATGGACGACCCCGACCTGATTGACCGCCTTTACAGCAGCAGCGGCGATATTGCCTTTACTACCGTTACCGAGGAGACAAACCCCATTCTGGAGTTCCTCTTCTCCTGGGTAATTCCTATCGCTCTCATGATCGTTTTATGGAATATTATCATGAGAAGCATGAACAAGCGAATGGGAAATATGACGAACGCTATGTCCTTCGGAAAAAACAACGCAAAAATTTACGTTAAGTCCAAGACGGGAAAAACCTTTTCGGACGTTGCGGGTCAGGACGAGGCTAAGGAGGCTCTCGAGGAAATCGTGGACTTCCTGCACAATCCCCAGAAATACGCTGAAATCGGTGCGGATCTCCCCAAGGGCGCGCTCCTTGTAGGCCCTCCCGGCACAGGTAAAACGCTCCTCGCTCAGGCTGTTGCTGGAGAGGCAAATGTTCCCTTTTTCTCGATTTCAGGCTCTGAATTTGTTGAAATGTTTGTCGGCATGGGTGCAGCTAAGGTTCGTGACCTTTTCAAACAGGCAAATGAAAAAGCTCCCTGTATCGTTTTCATCGACGAAATTGATACAATCGGCAAGAAGCGTGACGGAAATATCGGCGGCAACGATGAACGTGAACAGACGCTCAATCAGCTTCTTACCGAAATGGACGGCTTCGACGGTAAAAAGGGCGTTGTAATTCTCGCGGCAACAAACCGTCCCGAATCCCTCGACCCGGCTCTTCTGCGTCCGGGACGCTTCGACAGACGCATTCCCGTTGAACTTCCCGACCTTGGCGGCAGAGAGGCTATACTTAAGGTTCACGCCTGCAAAATCAAAATGGAAAATTATATTGATTTCAATGCAATCGCACGCGCCACGGCAGGAGCTTCGGGCGCAGAGCTTGCCAATATTATCAACGAGGCTGCCCTCCGTGCCGTGAGAAACGGCAGAAATAAGGTCTGCCAGAGCGACCTTGAGGAAAGCGTTGAGGTTGTAATTGCCGGCTACCAGCGGAAAAACGCCGTTATTTCCCATAAGGAAAAGGAAATCATCGCTTATCACGAAATCGGTCACGCACTTGTGGCTGCAAAACAGAAAGATTCCGCTCCCGTACACAAAATAACAATTATTCCCAGAACGTCGGGCGCTCTCGGCTACACTATGCAGGTTGATGAGGGCGAAAAGGTTCTGCTCACCAAGGAAGAGGCACTCGCACGTATCGCTACTCTTACAGGCGGACGTTCAGCCGAGGAGCTTATTTTCAACTCCTGCACATCGGGAGCTTCAAATGATATTGAACAGGCAACACGCCTTGCACGAGCTATGGTTACACGCTACGGCATGAGCGGAAGCTTCGATATGATTGCCCTTGAAACTATCAATAATCAGTATCTCGGCGGCGATACATCGTTGGCCTGCTCACCTGAAACAGCATCGAAAATCGACGATGAGGTAAACAATATAGTCAAGCTCCAGCACGAAAAGGCAGTACGCATACTTTCCGAAAACATGGATAAGCTTCACGAGCTTGCACGCTATCTCCTTGAAAAGGAAACCATAACAGGCGAGGAATTTATGAGAATCCTCAACTCCGAAAACGCATAATGTTTTCAGCGCATTCATCAGAATGCGCTTTTTTTATATTGTTCTTGACTATTTCGCCGTTTTATGCGATAATAAGGATATTGTCTAAGAAAAAATGAAAGGAATCTCAAACTAATGGAACATATTATCAATGTACTCAAAGGCGCTGTTATCGGAATTGCCAACGCTATACCCGGAGTCAGCGGCGGAACTATGATGGTCATTATGAAGGTCTTTGACCGTCTCCTCGGAGCTATTTCCCTGAACCTCAAAAAGCTTAAGGAAAATTTCGTCTTTCTCGTCACTATTATTATAGGTATGGGAATCGGCGTTCTGCTTGCGGCAAAGGTTCTCGATTTCTGCTTCACCAATTACTACGTTCAGACGCAGTTCTTCTTCATGGGAGTCGTTCTCGGCAGCCTCCCGATGGTCTACAAGGAGGCAACATCTGAAAAAAAGCTCCAGCCTGTTCATATTGCTCCCTTTCTGATTGGTTTTGCCGTTATTATTGCCGTAACCTTAATAAGCCAGTCAACTTCGGATAATTCGATTATCACAGAGCTTACCGCATCGAATTTCTTCTACCTGATGATTATTTCCGTTATTGCCGCGGCTGCAATGATTATGCCGGGTCTTAGCGGAAGTCTGGTTCTTCTCATCCTTGGCGGCTATCAGACGGTTATTCAGGCTGTCAGCAACCTCAAAGAAAGATTTCCCATTCTCATTCCTGTGGCAATCGGAATTGTCCTTGGAATCGTCCTTTGCGCAAAGGTTATTACTCTTTGCCTGAAAAAATGGCACAGAGGTACATATGCTGTAATTCTCGGACTTATCGTAGGTTCGTTCTATGCAATCTGGCCCCGTGAAACAACCTCAACCGAAATTGTTGACGGCGTTGAAACTGTCGTAACAGAGGGTGCTGATTTTGCTTTTAACTCAACAGGAATTATTGCAATTGTAATCGGAATTATCGGTGTTCTTCTCCCGCTTTCAATGGAGCTTCTCGACAAAAAGAAAAAGGATTCCGACGCTAAATAACAAGCTGATTTCCGAACTGCGATGCAAATTCAGGGGAACGTCTGAAACAGACGCTCCCCTGTTATTATTTTATGCTATAAAAAATGCTGACCATGACGATCAGCATTTTTTTGATTATTTATTTCTTTGATCCGTGGCAGGACTGAGAGTTCTGACAATGCTCACAGCCGCAGCCGCATGAGGATTTCCCCTGTTTCCTATCGCGAACCATCTTTATTACAACTAACGCTACTATCGCGAAAACTATGAGTCCGACAATTATAGTTCCGATGTTTTCTTTAAGAAAATCCAACATAATGATTCCTCCTTATGCTTTGACTTTGACATTCGTTTTAAGAGTTTTGCTCTCCTTATAAGGTCTTACAAGCATATAGATGATAAAAGCGGTGAAGATTATTGCGAAGATAAGTCCCACAACGTGAACGTTTCCGGTGAAGAGGCAGCCGAACTGGTAAACGATAAGAGAAATAACATATGCAAATATGCACTGATATGCAATTGCGAATGCTGTCCATTTACCGTTGTTCATTTCACGCTTGATTGCTCCCATAGCGGCAAAGCAGGGTGCGCAGAGAAGATTGAAGATGAGGAATGAATAAGCTGCGAGAGGTCCGATAAGTGAGGAAAGACTTGTGAGAAGTGTCGGGTCATCCTCGGCTGCTTCTTCGATTCCGCTCATGAGGACACCAAAGGTTGCAACAACATTTTCCTTTGCGATAAGACCTGTAACCGTACCAACGGCAAACTTCCAGTCGCCCCAGCCCAGCGGCGAGAATATCCATGCGATACCGTGTCCGATAGTCGCAAGAAGTGAATCTTCAAGATCAACTGCGCCAAAGCTGCCGTCAGAGAAGCCGTATCCCTGAAGGAACCAGAGAAGTATGGACGAGAGAAGAATTATAGTTCCTGCCTTTTTGATGAACGACCAGCCGCGCTCCCACATCGAACGAAGCACGTTGCCGACTGTAGGGAGATGATAAGCAGGAAGCTCCATTACGAAGGGGGCAGGATCGCCTGCGAAGATTTTCGTTTTCTTGAGGATGATTCCCGAAACGATGATAGCCGCAACTCCGATGAAGTATGCGCTGGGGGCAACCCACCATGCTCCGTCAAAGAAAGCACCTGCAATCATGGCGATAATGGGCAGCTTAGCTCCGCATGGAATGAACGTGGTTGTCATGATTGTCATACGGCGGTCACGCTCATTTTCAATTGTTCTCGATGCCATAACTCCGGGAACGCCGCAGCCTGTACCGATAAGCATAGGGATGAAGGATTTGCCCGATAAACCGAACTTACGGAAGATTCTGTCCATAACGAATGCGACACGAGCCATGTAGCCGCAGGATTCGAGAATGGCAAGGAAGATGAAAAGCACGAACATCTGCGGAACGAAACCGATTACAGCTCCGACACCGCCAATGATTCCGTCAACTATAAGTCCCTCAAGCCACTCGGCACAGCCGATTTTTTCGAGAAGGGTTGATGCTCCGCCCTGAAGCCATTCGCCTGCAAAGACGTCATTTGTCCAGTCGGTTACCCATGTTCCCACAGTTGTAACGGAAACGAAATACACGATGAACATAACGACTGCGAAAATCGGCAGCGCAAGCCATCTGTTAGTAACAATTTTATCAATTTTATCCGAAACTGTCAAGCCGCCCTTGTTTTTCTTTTTGTAGCAGTCCTTGATAATTCCTGCAATGTATATGTAACGTTCATTGGTGATAATGCTTTCGGCATCATCGTCCATTTCCTTTTCGGCAGCCTTAATATCCTCCTCAATATGCGAATGCGACTTTTCATTGAGCTTGAGCTGCTCCAGAACCTTTTCGTCACGCTCGAATATCTTGATAGCATACCATCTCTGCTGCTCCTCCGGAATATCATGGAGAACGCATTCCTCAATATGGGCAATTGCGTGTTCAACGCAGCCGCAGAAGCTATGCTGTGGGATAACCGGTTCGCTTTCGTTAGCGGCAGCTATCGCAAGCTTTGCAGCCTCCTGAATTCCTGTACCCTTGAGGGCGGAAATCTCGCAGACCGTGCAGCCAAGCTCCTTTGCAAGCTGAGCTGTATTTATTTTGTCGCCGTTTTTCTTTACAACGTCCATCATGTTGATTGCAGCGACAACAGGTATGCCAAGCTCAACAAGCTGAGTCGTGAGATAGAGGTTTCTTTCAAGATTCGTTCCGTCGATTATGTTGAGTATCGCGTCGGGACGCTCCTGAATGAGGTAATTTCTTGCCACAACCTCTTCGAGGGTGTAGGGCGAGAGGGAGTAAATTCCGGGCAGGTCGGTAATTATAACATCCTTGTTGCCCTTGAGCTTACCCTCCTTTTTTTCAACAGTAACGCCGGGCCAGTTGCCGACAAACTGATTAGAGCCGGTAAGCGCATTGAAAAGCGTTGTTTTTCCGCTGTTGGGGTTACCGGCGAGAGCAATTTTAATTTCCATATAAATAAATCCTTTCTGAGTTAGAAGAAACTAACACATAATTAAAAAATTTAAAAATTTATTCTGTTTCAATCATTTCAGCGTCAGCCTTGCGAAGGGAAAGCTCATAGCCTCTGACAGTTACCTCGATAGGGTCGCCCAGCGGAGCAACCTTGCGCACGTAAACGGGAACCCCCTTGGTAATCCCCATGTCCATGATTCTGCGCTTGACAGCACCTTCGCCGTTAAGCTTTTTGACCTTGACAGTCTGACCAATTTTTGCATCACGCAATGTAGACATAAATATTCCTCCTTGTATTATACAAAACAGCCGATAATCCGCAATATAGCTGCGGATTGGCTCTCAAACCATGATTTTGCTTGCCATCTCCTTTGAAACGGCAACTCTCGACTCCTTCACGTTGACGATGACGTTTCCGCCGATCTGATTAACCACGGTGACAGTACCTCCTGCAACAAACCCGAGGGCTTCAAGAAACTTCCTTGTTTCCGGATTTCCGCCGACCTTTTTTATCATATTCTCCTCGCCAATATTCGCAAAAGTTAAAGGCATCATAATTTCCTCCTTTGGTTAGCAGCTCATAACAACCTTTATTATTATATTAGCACCGCCTAACGTAAATGTCAAGTCCCATTTTGCCTTTTTTCCTGCGAAAAATAATTTTTAGAATTTTTGCTGTCATGCCGTTTTGAATAAAAAGGCTTTTTATGGAAATTCCACAAGAACGATGTAAACCCGTGCTAACATTAGTATGCCTGCAAAATTTTTGCTGCATCTGATGAAAATATGGACTTCACATCAGTACGACAATTTTTGTGCAGTGTTGCCTTAATTTTATTAAGTATTGGCAGTGATTTTTTTTCTTGACAAAGGCTGAAAAAGGGAATATAATAATTACAGAATATTTTTACAGAAGCAAGGGCGCTCCATGATTTTTATGGGGCGTCTTTTTATATTCTGATTAAATTGCTTCTACCCAACTTAGACAGGATGTGATTTTTATGACAGAAGCTTTGTTCAATCAAATGACCGCCGCTCCGGTAGCTAACGCGGATGAAATCAATGAGCTTCTCCGAAGATACGGTGTAAAATTCGGTATCTACAAAAACGGCACATTTAAAGAACAGCTTTTCCCCTTTGACCCAATTCCGAGAATTATTACTGCCGAGCATTTCAGGGAAATCGAAAAAGGACTCATTCAGCGTGTTGACGCGCTCAATATGTTCCTGTATGACATTTACCACGAAAAAAATATTATCAAGGACGGTATTGTTCCCGAGGATTTTGTTTACATTTCAAGCGGCTATCTGCCTCAATGTGAGGGTATTACTCCGCCTAACAAAATCTACAGCCATATATCCGGAATCGACCTTGTAGAGGGCAAGGACGGCGAATGGTACATTCTTGAGGATAATCTGCGAATCCCGTCGGGCGCTTCCTATCCCCTTATAGCAAGGGAATTTACACGTGTCGCTTCGCCTAAGGCTTTTTCACAGAACAATATCGTGGATAACCGTAATTACGCAAAGCTGCTCAAGGATACGCTGGATTATTCAAACTGCGGCGGAATTAACGCAATACTCACCCCCGGACGCTATAACGCGGCTTATTTTGAGCATTCCTACCTTGCGGAAATGACTGACTCCGTTCTCGTTCAGAATGACGAGCTTTTCGTTGAGGATAATATTCTCTATCAGAAAACATATTCCGGCGGAAAAACAAAAATCGGCGCCCTTTACCGCAGAATTTCAGATGAATATCTCGATCCGCTTACCTTTGAGCCGTCATCGCTTATCGGTATTCCAAATCTCATGGAGGCTTATCGTTCGGGAAATGTCGCAGTTATCAACGCCCCCGGAAACGGCGTTGCCGACGACAAGGGAATTTACTACTTCGTGCCGAAGATGATAAGCTACTACCTTGGCGAAAAGGCAATCCTGAAAAATGCTCCTACATATCTCCCCTTCTATGATGAGGATAAGGAATATGTTCTGGAAAATATAGGAAAGCTGGTTATCAAGGACGTTGCGGAGGCAGGCGGCTATGGCGTCGTTTTCGGCAGCGAGCTTTCACCTGAGCAGCTTGAAGCATTCCGCAATACTATTATAAATGAGCCGCGCAGGTTCATCGCACAGAAGGTAATTGATTTCTGCGATCTGCCGATTATCGACAACGGTGAAACTGTAATGCGTAAGGCTGACCTGAGAGCGTTCGTGCTTTCCGGCGAAACAACAAGAGTATGGGCATCGGGACTTACAAGATTTTCGAGAAATCCCGATTCGTTCGTAGTTAACTCATCACAAGGAGGAGGTTTCAAAGACACATGGGTACTATCTCGATAGAACATGGCGACAGACTTTTTTGGCTGGGACGATATACTGAAAGAGTTTTCACAACTTTAAAGGTTCTTGAAAAATATTATGATAAAATGATTGATGAGAATCCACAGTTTTACGTTGAATATCTCAACAGCTTCGGTCTTTCCGATATTTACGGCAGCAGCGATAAATTCCTGAAAAGCTTTTTGTATGAAAAGGAAAATCCAAATTCTATTGCCAACAGCCTCGAAAGAGCCTACGACAACGGAATTGTACTTCGTGAGGAAATTTCAACCGACGCGCTGTCCTTCATTCAGATGGCAATGGATACGCTTGAAAAAACAAAGGATTCCTCCAGAGGACTCATTCTCAATCTTCTGCCACTTGAGGATATTCTGTTCGGATTCTGGGGCTGCATTGATGATTATATTCTCGATGAGGAGATTAAAACTATCATCTACTGCGGAAAATGCGTGGAGCGTCTTGACCTTTATCTGCGTCTGGGATATGACTTCAAGGCGGCTGAAGCCGAGTTCGCCCGTTTGTGCAAATATCTTGCCCGCGTTCCCAAAAATACGCCGTATCGCTACAATACAAAGCAGCTTTCGGTTCTCGTTGAGACTCTCGGAACGCCGGAGGATTACAGGATGGGAAAATCAGATGCTATTTCCGCCCTCGGACGCTTGTTTGAAAAGCTAAAATAATATAAAGGAGTGATTGAAGTGAAGAAAGTAAACTACACCTTTTCCACGAAGCTGACCTTTGATAATTATGTTTATAACCACTCGTTTGCCCTGCGTTGTATACCGCCGGAGTGCGAAGTTCAGCATATAATTTCCTGTCAGCTCGATATATCTCCGTTTGTTCCCACAATGCAGACTGTGGATGCCTTTGGAAACAATGTAACCAGCGGATACCTGAAAAGCGAGCATCGTTTTCTGGATTTTGAAATCTCCGGAAGCGCCGAAATCAACAGCGCAGCCGAACGTACCGATTTCATGCCGTGCTATGCGTATCAGTCGAAATACACAAAGCCGGATGATGCCCTCCGAAGCTTTTATGCCGAGCATAAGCCCTTTTGCCTGAGTGAGGACGTTTTTGAGAGAACAGCCTACTTTTCGGGAAAGCTCTCTGAGGTAATGAAGTACGAAAAAAACGTGACTGATACAAAAACTACGGCAGCAGAGGCTTTTGCACTGAAAAAGGGCGTTTGTCAGGATTTCACCCACATAATGCTGTCAATCCTCAGAATGGACTGTATTCCATGCAGATATATTGCAGGGCTTGCCTGCTGCGACGGTGAAACTCACAGCTGGCTTGAGCTTTGGAACGGCAAATCATGGATAGGCTATGACCCGACAAATAACTGCCCTGTCAGCGACGACTACCTTATCCTTTCACAGGGACGTGACTTCGAGGACTGCGCAATCGACAGAGGCGTTATGTTTGGAGCGTACACAAAGCAGCTCCAGCTTATATCATCTTATCTGACATTGGCATAATCCGCACGAAGCTGATGTGCGGTGACGCCGGAATATCATATTTTTCATACAATAAAGGAGCGAGGCATAATGATAAAAACAGTGACCGAAGCTGCGCTTGCGGTTAATGAGAAGCTTGAAATCAAAAAAAACAGAATCAAAAACGGTTCGGGTACAAAACGTCTTAGTATCGTAACCGGAATTCACGGAGATGAGCTTGAGGGACAGTATCTTGCTTATCTCATTGGCAAACACCTGAACGACAACATTGAGCTGCTGGACGGAATCGTTGATATTTACCCTGCCCTGAACCCTATGGGCATTGACTCCATAACACGTGGAATCCCTCTGTTCGACCTCGATATGAACCGTGTTTTCCCCGGCAGCAAGGACGGCACAATGATGGAAACTCTATGCTCCTCAATTATCGACGATATCGCAGGCTCGGATATTTGCATTGACGTTCATTCAAGCAATATCTTCCTGAAGGAGCTGCCACAGATACGCATAAGCGTGCCGACGGCGGAAACGCTTGTTCCCTACGCAAAAATGCTGAATGTTGATTTTATCTGGGTACATGAATCGGCAACCGTCCTCGAATCAACGCTTGCTCATTCACTTAATTCAATCGGAACAAAAACTCTCGTTGTGGAAATGGGAGTCGGAATGAGAATAACAAAGGAATACGGTTTCCAGCTTTTTGAGGGCATTCTGAATCTTATGAAAAAAATCGGAATGTGGAAGGGCGAAGCAAAGCCTGTCCGTGAGCCGATTGTTTCCATGAACAGAGCTGTCGGCTTTGTAAATTCAGACGCTGCGGGAATATTCGTGCCGTGTGTGGAATTCGGCGACAGCGTCCACAAGGGGGAACGTATAGGTGACGTTCTCGAACCGCTTACAGGTCGTGTAGCTGCGGAAATAAACGCTGTCTGCGACGGAATGGTCTTTACACTGCGTGAATATCCCATAGTTTACGGCGGCTCGCTTCTGGCAAGAATTCTTATGCCGGATACTCCGGAAGGAGGCGAGCAGTAATGAAAAAGGAAATTCTCTACTCCCTGAAATCCCCCTACAGAGAAAGCCTTGACGTGACAGGCTTCAGCTTCGGTAAGGGAGAAAAGGCAATTGCAATTGTCGGGGCAATGCGCGGAAACGAGGTTCAGCAGATGTATGTATGCTCACGCCTTGTTCAGGAAATGAAAAAGCTCGAAAAGAACGGAAAAATCACTGCCGGCAAGGAGGTTCTTGTAATCCCCTGCGTCAACTATTATTCGATGAACCTTGGCAAGCGCTTCTGGGCAATGGATAATACGGACATAAACAGAATGTTCCCCGGATACGATTTGGGCGAAACAACTCAGAGAATTGCCGACGGAGTGTTTACTGCTCTTCAGGGATTTGAATACGGCATTCAGATGGCAAGCTTCTATCAGCAGGGAAATTTTATGCCCCACGTTAAGCTCATGGAAACGGGCTTCACGGACAAGGAGCTTATGAAGCTCTTTGGGATGCCTTTCGGAATCGTCAGAACGCCAAGGCCCTATGATACCACAACGCTCAATTATAACTGGCAGATATGGGAAACGAAGGCATTTTCGATTTACACGAACGAAACCGATACAATTGACGTGAAATCAGCAAACAGCGCTGTTGACGCAATACTCAGATTTATGGCAAATACGGGAATTATCAGTCATCATGTTCGCCAAGGGTATATGACGGAAATAGTTCACGAATCCGGAATCGTTCAGATTCAGTCAGAAGCAGCGGGAATTTTTGTAAGCTGCTGTGAAATCGGCGGAAAGGTTGAAAAGAACGATATTCTGGGCAAGATTCTCGATCCCTTGGACAGCGAGGTGAAATCTGTCATAAGAAGCGATATTTCGGGAATTGTTTATTTTGAATACAACAAGCCGCTTATAAATGAAAATACAGTGTGCTTTAAAATTATAAAGGATTAGAAAGATCAAACCAATAACACATAAGAAAACGCACCCGAAAGGGTGCGCTTTTTGTATTTATTTATCAGTTCCTGTCCGCGAGATAATCGGGGAATCCGAGCTTTCCTCCTACAGCACTGTACGCATAGTAGCTGAGAATCAGCGAAGCGTCCACTGCGTCAATTGAGGTGTCCTCGTTGACATCTGCCGCAAGCTCCTGAAATTCAGTTAAACCGTACTCGCCGCTGACGGCGTTTTTGGCGTAGGCAGCCAGAACCAATGATGCGTCCACAGCGTCAATAACCTTATCCTCGTTTACGTCCCCAAGCATAAAGTCTCCGACAATTATGGTCAGACCTTTCGTCCGCGGACGGAAACTATAAAAGCTCGTCTTGCTGAGGGCGATTGCTCCGTGTGAAAAAACGCTTGAGTCGCCGTCAGTATTATCCTCCGTGGCAAAAATAATTTCGTATATTCCCTCCGACGTGTCGCTGTCGATTACAGCGTCAAAGGAGGTGAATGGGTATTCATCCGTAGCCGCGCCGAGAACGCTGAAAACATTTGCATTAAGTGAGATGCAGGAAAAATACATGGAATTTATCTCCGGCAGCTCCGCAATGTCCGGAGTAACGGGAATTGAAGCCGTTCCGTCATCGCTTACCTCCATATAGCAGAAGGGTGTCAGATCCGTTGTAAATGTTACCCCTTCGGAGGTGGTGTAGGTTTTTGAAGCTCCCGTTGAAACAGTCGGGTCGCAAAGATTTTCAAGAGTTATATATTCCGAATCACATCTCCATTTTGCGGAGGCTGAATAGATTTTCTGAGTTTCGTCCTCAATATAAACTCCGACGTTCAGTCTCACATCACCCTCCGCCAGAGCATCAGGTGAAATCTGAACCGTATCGTCTGAAATGATGGTTACGTTTTCGGATTCATTTGCTTTAAAGTAGTACAGCGGTATGTATTTTTCGGTGTCCGCGCCTGCGCTCATGGGCAGCAGCATTGCAGCTGATGCCGCAAATGCGGTAATAATTGAAACAAGCTTTTTCATACACATCTCCATTTTCTCAAAGCTGAGCGCACATTTTCAGTACAATCTCAGCAACACGTTTTGCGGCAATTTTTTCAAACTCGTCAAAGGACATCGCTCCCTCGTCATCGGCGTTGTCGGAAATACATCTCACGTTTACAAAGGGCATTTCATTGAGGTAGCAGCAATGGCCGATTGCCGAGCTTTCCATATCGACAGCGTGAGGAGCGAGCCTTTCGAGAATATCCTCTTTAACCTCGTTGCTGGAAATAAAGGCTTCGCCCGAAACGACTCTGCCTCTGAAGCTTTTTACGCCGGATTCCCGACAAACCTTTTCCGCCATTTCAATCAGACCCTCGTCAGACTTGTAAATTCCGCAGTAGGGGGGATAGTCCCTGAGGAAGTGCAAATCCAGATCATGGGGCATAACCTCTGTTGAAATGACAATATCGCACACCTTGACTTCGGGATTCATACCGCCTGAAATTCCGGAATTTATAACTGCGTCAGGCTTGAAATTATCAATCAGCACCTGTGCGCAAACGGCAGCGTTCACCTTTGCGATTCCGCTGCAAACGTTAATAATTGTCTTGCCCATGTATTCGTTTATGTAAAAATCGAAGCCGGAAATTCTTTTTACCTCCGCTTCACCAAGCATATTTCTTATATCGGCAAGCTCCGACGGCATTGCCCCGATTATTGCTATCCTGTTCATTGCAATCACGCTCCTGTTGATTTATTCAGACTGCGGAGAATCCACAGTTTGTTTCATTATATCATGTTTCGCTGAATAAATCAATAGCTCATTTGTGGGAATTTCTTAGGCAGAAAAAACCGCAATTATTTTAAGGCAACACCGTACAAAGATTGTCGTGCAGATACGAAGTCCATATTTTCGTCAGATGCAACAAAAATTTTGCAGGCATACTGACGTATGTCAAAAAATTTTTGCGAAAGATGGCGAAAATTGGCGAGTAGATGTGCGGCAAAGCCGACAGGCGTGCTTTGTGCGGTGTTGCCTTAAATCCAGCTATTGACAAATCGCCTAAAAAAGCTATAATAATGGAAAGTGATTGGCAGATACGCACATAAAGTAAAAATGCGTGTTAAATTACTAACACGCATTTTTTATAGAGGATTTATATTTATGGAGAAGTTGTCATATCAATAAAAATCAATGTAATACGAGTCAACCCAGCCGTAATAATCGCCGTCATCGGTATCCCACAGCTCGTACCATGTAGTGCCGTTGCTTGTGTAGACATTCATTGCCGTTATGTGCCATGTATCGCCAAGACTTTTGCGTACTGTTTCGTAGCTGCCGCCGTAGCAGATGTAGTCTGTGGTGTATCCGGGAACAGTTGTGCCATGGCAGTTGATTTGACCTCGCCATCCGTCTATAGCCATAATGCCATCGCCCACGTCTTCCTCAATGACTTCCTCAGCTGCAACATTCAGCACCTTATACGTTGACAGGGTTTCCCCTATTTCACGGTATTCCGTCAGACCCTCGCCACTGTAAATTACGTCGGTATAAACGCCATAGGCGTCAATAACTACCATGCCAATTTCCTGAGTTCCCATATACGCCTTGTTTGTATACAACGTGTCGCCATCGACAGCAAGCGATGAGTGACTGCCGCCAATAGAGCCGAGATCAACGATTTCGCCGTCTTCAATTGTATAAAATTCATAAATTGTATCGGCTTCGTACGTACCGGCCTTGAGTATCAGCTCGTCTACACCGTCCTGATCAGCGTCAAACAGGTAAAATTCGCTGTAGGTGTAGGTTACTCCCATCTCAACCATTTCTTCATAAGCATAATCAATTAAATCATCATACAAGCTATAATCAATTACTACCGGTTCGGTTGTCGGTTCAGCAGTTGTTGCCGCAACGGTTGTAGCTGCAGTTGTAGTCTGAGCTTCTGCCTCAGTTGTTTCTGCTTCAGTTTCTTCGGCTTCGGTTTCATCCTCGGTTGCTTCTACCTCGGAAACACTTGAGCTGTCGCGCTCATCGTCCTTTTCGTTTTCATTTTTGAAATACAGGAATCCCACAATTCCCACTGCCGCAATCAGAATTACCAGCAGAACCACAATTACCCACAGCAGCGGCGATTTCTTCGGCTTATCATTTTTCGGCGGCATCGCTGTCGGATAGGGATTTTCGGCTGCTATCTTTGCACCGCAATTTTCACAAAATACCGTGCTTTCGTCAATTGCTTTGCCACAATTCGGGCAAATCATATTCGTCGGTTCAGGTGTCGGATTTTCCAACACCGGCGGAACATTTACGTTTTGATTTGGAGCTTCAGCTGCTATCCTCGCACCACAATGTTCACAAAATACCGTGCTTTCGTCAATTGCTTTGCCACAGTTCGGGCAAATCATATTCGGCGGTTCAGGTGTCGGATTTTCCAACACCGGCGGAACATTTGCACTTTGATTCGGAGCTTCAGCTGCTATCCTCGCACCGCAATGTTCACAAAATATTGTGTTATCGTCAACTTCTTTGCCGCAGTTTGTACAGAACATACTTTCCACCTCTGCATCATAGATTTTCATGTGCTATATCACTTTTTTAATATACCACATTTTTCTTTCCGTGTCAAGTTGAATTGTCTGATGAACTCATTGATTCGCTGCACCAACAATTATTATTATGATAAAAATTATAATATCAATAACGCCAATGCCAATTGAAATTTTTGCTTTTTCTATTTCAGATTCGTTATTTTTGATAGCTAATGAGCCGAAATAGATTGCGGGAATCCCAAGCAGCAGTGGAAATCCACAGCATACGCAGCACAAAAGTCCAATCAAAGCAAATTTTAAAGCTGTACTTGCATATCTTGTTGCTTCTTTTTGTATATTTTGATCATAGATTACAGTAACATTTTTCTCGATTTCACCGTTCTTAGTTGAAGCTCCGCATTTGTCACAAAAAGCAGCGTCATCATTGATTTCACTTCCGCAATTTTTACAAAACATTTTACTTTGCCCTCCGTGTCAAGTTACATTGCCCGTTGAATCCTTTGGCGGACTTTCCTCCGATTTTTCTGAATTTTTCGAATCTTCAGGAGGGTCATCCAATTCTGACATTGGAGTAAATATGAAAGTCGCGACTATCAGCAAAATTAACGCTATGTAAAATGCCACACCGAATGATACGTCAAACATTCCGCTCTTCACTAATTCTTTTAGCGATTCGTCGCCTATCTTGTAATAAGATTTTGCAGACAGACGGAATATAACTAAAAATATCGCACTCCAAATAGTAGCTGAGCTTCCCCATGACCTATACTTCTTGCTGATAAACAACGACACCACTGCCAGAATAGCTGCTAAGCAGACAAAAATATTGAAGGTGCTTGCGTCAACGTCCTCGTCATAATTTTCGTCGTAATAATCGGCAACATCTTCGCTCGTTTCGGAGTTGCCAAAAATCATATCCTTGCCGGTCAGCTCAATAACTGTCGCGCTCGAGCCTACCTCCTCGACTCCGCACGAAACGGTCATAAACGGAAAGAAAAAGCAAATCAGCGCGATAACCACGACAAGCTTCGGGACCCAAATCGGGTACTCTTTCTTCTCCTTTTTGGGAGCTGCACCTGAATCCGTCTGCGGTGCAGCTGCCTGAACGGGCTGTAATGCTGCGCCCGAATCCGTCTGCGCAGGCGGAGCAGTCTGTGTGGTCTGTGTGACCTTCGCTCCGCATTCGTTGCAGAACTGCGCTCCCTCTTTCAACGGTTTTCCGCAATTTTTACAAAACATTTAATCACCCCTAAATCTCTCTAAATCAGCTTGTGACCTGTCATTGTTTCAAGATCGTGAATAAATTCATCGGCTTTTTCCTGCTTCTCCATCATGAGAAGATTGTAGCTTTTCTGATCCGTCGTGTGAATCGTGATAATCTTCGACTTGTTGAATGCCCCTATAAGCGTCGCAAGCGCACAAATTACGCCTATAATGCAGCCTGCCATGGCGTCAGCCATGAGAGAAAAATACGCCAATGCGACAAAAACAGCAAGCTCAACTACAGTAATAACTAAATTATAGCCAAGCATCAATTTAACTTCCGTTGTAATATGAGAAATCTTATTATACGGAATTTTATTTTTTATAATGCTGCCTGCCGTTAAGCTATCCTGCCCAAACTGTGCCTTTGTATTGGGCGAAAGTAGAGCATTCGTCTTGAACTCGTATTTTTTGTTGACAAGGTACATTCTTTCAATGCTGCCCGAATCCGTCGGCTGTGCAGCTGCCTGAACGGGTTCTGCGGCAGGTACGGTTGCAGTCATTGCCGCTCCGCACCTATTACAGAATTTAACCCCATCTGCTACTTGATTTCCACAATTTTTACAAAACATAATTATTACTCATTTCTGTTTAAGACAAGACCGTAATCGGATAAATAAAGATAGAAAACCTCATCATCATAAATACAATCGAGAAAATCCTCAGTATCAACATCGTTTAAACGCTGTCCCTCGATATAGATACCCCAGATTTCAAACTCATCGTCATCCATATCCTCATCCTGATAGAACTCTATAATGAGATTACATGATGCATCCTCACAATAAACATCTTCATCGAGTGCTATATAATAAAGAGTCGCACCAAATTCAACAATATTTCCAACATAATCGCCATTGTCAACTTCAACCTCGTCGTCAAATTCCTTCCACGAAGTATTGTCAAAATTGGAATAATTTTTAAACGCATTTCCAATGGTCGTACTGGTGTAGGAGGTAAGCGTGCCGTCCTTTACATCACTAACTGACAGAGAAGTACTGCTCTTTGAAGTACTGCTCGGGACAGTTACAACAATAACAATGGCAATTACAACTAATGCTGCGATAGTACCAATAATAAGCTCAGTCTTTTTCTTTTTAAGCACGGCAGTTGTAAGTACAGGCTGATTGTTTAATTGCAGCATTGTATTTAAATCACACACAAAAGCATCTCTGTCAGCTTCTTCTTTTCCGCGGATTCGCCTCATTTTCGTTTTAAATGTCTGACCGGAATGTGTTTCCACAATGAAATCCGTACCCGAAGCAAAAAAGAAAATCATAAGTGCGGCAACCACAAGACATAATAAACCAATAAAAATGCTCGCCGCAACCACGCCACCTTCTGACGATGGTGAGGACGCTTCTTCTAACCCAAACCAAAAAAGTAAAACTCCAAGCAAGATGTAAAATAATGAACCAATAATATAACCAATTCTTGTTTTGTCTTCATAGCGATATGATTTTAAATCAGTATACGGTATTGTTATATTATCTTTTCCATCGTTTTCTATATCGAGTGATTCTTTTCTAAGTTTAAAAATTATACTGTTGCCTATAATAGAGAAAATCAAAGAGCGTGACAGAGCATTTCCTCTAAATTTGTATTCACCTTCTGCAATCGAAGCTTTCAAAGCTTCCAAGTCACCCTGTGGAGCAGTCTGAACAGTCTGCTGTGCAGCTGCCTGAACGGGTTCTGCGGCAGGTACGGTTGCAGTCATTGCCGCTCCGCACCTATTACAGAATTTAACCCCATCTGCTACTTGATTTCCACAATTTTTACAAAACATTTTATGCTCCTTATTGCAGCATTATATTTAAATCACGCACAAAAGCATCTCTATCGGCTTCTTTTTTGCCGCTGATTCGCCTCATTTTTGTTTTAAATGTCTGACCGGAGTGTGTTTCCACAATGAAATCTGTACCCGAAGCAAAATAGAAAATCATGAGTGCGGCAACCACAAGACTTAATAAACCAATAAAAATGCCCGCCGCTACCACGCCACCTTCTTCTGATGAGGATGCTGCTGCTATTCCAAACCAAAGAAATAAAACTCCAAGCAAGATGTAAAATAATGAACCAATAATATAACCAATTCTTGTTTTGTCTTCATAGCGATATGATTTTAAATCAGTATACGGTATCGTTGTATTATTTTTATCTTCGTAGTTTATATCGAGCGACTCTCTGCCAAGTTTAAAAATTATAATGCCACCTATAATAGAAACTGTAAAAGACCTTGACGTAGTATTTCCTTTAAATTTGTATTCACGTTCTGCAATCGAAGCCTTCAGAGCTTCCAGGTCGCCCTGTGGAGCAGCCTGAACGGGCTGTGGTGCAGCTGCCTGAACGGGTTCTGCGACAGGTGCGGCTGCAGTCATTGCAGCTCCGCATTTTTTACAGAATTTAACACCATCGTCTACTTGATTTCCGCAATTTTTACAAAACATAATTGTTACTCCTTTATATTATTCTACCACAAGGTTGTAATCGGACAGATAGAGATAGAATACTTCATCATTATAAATGCTGTCGAGAATAAGTTCAAAGTCAATGTCGTCTAAACGCTTTTCCTCAATATAGATGCCCCAGATTCCAAACTCATCGTCGTCCATATCCTCATCCTGATAGAACTGTATAATGAAATCACAATTAACATTTTCATCTTCATAGTCTTCATAATCATAATCAGTTGCTATGCAGTAAAGTGTTGCGTCAAATTCTACAATTGCTCCAACCTCATTGCCGTCGTCATCTACGCCATCAAATTCATCCCATGAAGTATTGTCAAAATAGGAATAATTTTCAAACGCATTTCCAATGGTCGTGCTGCTGTAGGATGTAAGCGTACCGCTCTTTACATCGTCAACTGACAGCGAAGGGCCGCTCAGAGCGTTCACAACAATAACGATGACAATTACAATTACAACTAACGCTGCAATAATGCCGATAATAAGCTTAGTGTTTTTCTTTTTAGGCTCGGCAGGGGCAGGTGCGCCGCCATACACGGGCTGGTTGTTTGCTGCTGTTCCTGAACCGTCAAGGGTTGCGCCGCACTTCTCGCAAAACTTTGAACCGTCCGGAATCTGATTTCCACATTTGTTACAAATCATAATTATTACCTCTTTCATTTTTTGATTATGGTCTGACAGTTTTCATATGTCTAACACAAATTATACACCCAAAGTTCTACTTTGTCAACACTGAAAGTTGGTTTCTCGACGTAAAAAAACATAGTATAATATTATTATCGCACTGGTCAAAATGCCCAATTTTCAGTAGGAGGAGAAATTTATTGAGAATCATTGATTTTAAGGCTATGGGCGCTCGTATCCGCAGTCAGAGAGAACTTTTAGGGTATACCAGAGAACAGCTTGCGGAGAGGCTCGAGGTGTCGTCAAAATTTTGTTCGGATATTGAGCTTGGCATCAAGGGAATGTCCCTGAATACTCTCGCAAAGCTTTCCGACATTCTGCATCTCAGCACGGATTTTATTCTGTTCGGTGAGCAAGATGCAGATGCCGCGAAAGCAGACGCTCTTTTGCAGATGATAAATCAATGCCCGCCGTGTCACCGCGGCGAGCTGACTGTAATTATTCAGGCTTTTCTGAAAGCCGTTTCCGACGAATCATGAACGGCGTATTTTCTCCTCCGTCCACTCCGGATTCCAGCCGAACAGACGGTAAAGCTGTACCAGCTGATAGGCGTTTTCGGGAATCTTTTTAACGCGTCTTGCAAGCTCTTTTTCTCCAATTTTGCGCAGCCATATTTCTAATCCGCCGCTCCAGAATTCGTGGAGCAGTTCATCTATCTGGAGATTGCGCCTGAGGTCGTCCAGATCATTTATGCTTTTTCCTCTCATCCTCATGAAGTATCAACTCCTTTCGACATCCTTATGATACCACATGATTTTTTCTTTGAGAATACAAAACAGTTCCTGAATTTTTCAAAAAAATCGGAACTGTTTTTGATTTTTTGGGGATAAAAAAACCGATGAGCATAAAGCTCATCGGCTGATTTTTTATTAAGGTGATTTTTACTTTCTTTTAACTGCCTCTTTCACCTTGTCGGCGATATTCTCGGCGGAAAGTCCGAATTTTTTCAGCAGCTCAATCGCAGGGCCGGAGTAGCCGAACTCATCATTGACGCCGATTTTTACTACCGGCACAGGACAGCACTCCGTTACAGCCTCCGCAACCGCTGAACCAAGTCCTCCGATTACGCTATGCTCCTCGGCAGTTACAATAACTCCTGTTTCACGTGCGCACTTGCAGATAAGCTCCTTGTCAAGAGGCTTAATTGTGTGAATGTTTACGACTCTTGCGGAAATTCCTTCGCTTTCAAGTGCCTTTGCAGCCTCAAGAGCTTCGTTTACCATAAGTCCTGTTGCAACAATTGTTACATCTGAGCCGTCCTTCATTACAACGCCCTTGCCAAGCTCGAATTTGTATGTTTCCCTGTCGTTGATTACGGGAACGGCAAGTCTGCCGAATCTCATGTAAACAGGTCCGTTGAAATCAAGAGCTGCCTTGACTGCCGCACGTGCTTCAACGTCGTCGCAGGGGTTGATTATCGTCATGCCGGGAATTGTTCGCATAAGAGCTATATCCTCGTTGCACTGGTGAGTTGCGCCGTCCTCGCCTACGGAAATTCCCGCATGAGTTGCGCCGATTTTTACGTTGAGATGCGGATAGCCTATGGAATTTCTCACAATTTCAAATGCTCGTCCTGCGGCAAACATGGCAAATGTGCTGGCAAAGGGAATTTTACCGCAGCTTGCAAGTCCTGCAGCTACGCCCATCATGTTGGCCTCCGCAATTCCGCAGTCAAAGAAGCGTTCGGGATATGCCTTCTTGAAAATGCCTGTTTTGGTGGCAGCGGCAAGATCTGCGTCAAGAACAACAAGATTCTCATATTCATTTGCAAGATCTCTGAGAGCCTCACCATAGCTTTCTCTTGTAGCTTTTTTAATTATTTCTGACATACTTAGCCCTCCAATTCCTTTAACTGCGCATTAAGCTCCGCCATCGCGGTATCGTACTGTTCCTTATTCGGGGCGGATCCATGCCATGAAACCTGATTTTCCATGAACGATACGCCCTTTCCCTTGACGCTCTTCTGGATAATTGCCACGGGTTTGCCGCTGATTTTTTCAGCTTCGTTGAAAGCACGCTCAATGTCGTCAAAATCATGAGCGTCCATTGTAATAACGTGCCAGCCGAATGCTGCAAATTTATCAGTTATGGGTTCGGGTGAGCAGACCTCTGTAATCGGACCGTCAATCTGAAGTCCGTTGTTGTCAACGATTGCCACAAGATTGTCAAGCTGATAATGAGCCGCAAACATTGCAGCCTCCCAGACCTGACCCTCCTCGATTTCGCCGTCTCCGAGAATTGCGTATACCTTGTACGGCTTGCTGTCGATTTTTCCCGCAAGAGCCATTCCGCAGGCTGCTGAAATGCCCTGTCCAAGCGAGCCGCTTGACATATCAACTCCGGGAGTGTGAATGCAGGGATGACCCTGAAGCATTGCGCCGATGTGACGCAGGGATTTCAGCTCCTCTTCGGGGAAGAAGCCCCTCTGCGCAAGGACAGAATAAAGTGCGGGAGCTGTGTGACCCTTCGAGAGAACGAAGCGATCTCTGTCCTCCATTTCGGGGTTCTTCGGATCAATGTTCATCTTCGCAAAATACAGGTAGGTGAGCGTATCGGCAATTGAGAGAGAGCCGCCGGGATGACCCGATTTGGCGTTGAACGTTCCCTCTATAACGCCCATTCTAACTTTGCAGGCTGTTTTCTGCAAATTCTTTTTAATTGTATCGTCCATAATAACCTCCATAACAGTTATTTTATTAAACGGAATTATCCGCATTTAATATAAATTTATTCATCAAGAGCATACGTGTCGCAAAGAGCAAGTATCTGTTCATCGTTGCTTTCAATGGAAACAACGTGGGTGTAGCCGTCATCGCCGTCAAACAGCCAGCAAGCCATAATCCGTTCGTTTTCAGTTGCATAGCCTGCAAGCTGATATGCCTTGTAGCCGCCAAGCTCTACCACGGCAGATGATAGCTCCTCAACGGAATCCTCAAGAAGCGTTCCGAGATTCATGGTGCTTGTGAGCGCATCGGTATCATCGTAATACTGCATGGTTATTACGCTGTATCCGTCAGGATCGGTGTACTGTATAGCAGCCTCCCCGGCAAGAGCCTCGTCCTCATATAAATCCCAATCCTCCGGCACGTCAATGTAGCCGTAAAGCTTTTCCCCGACACGTTTCACTTCAAAATCCTCGGAAGCATCAGCCGTAGTGTCGCTTGCGACAGAGGTTTCATCGCTTCCGCAGCCCCAAAGAAGCACACAAAGTGCAGGAACAATCAAAAGTTTTTTCATTTATTTGCACCTTTCAATTATGTAATCAATAAGCTCCGCAACCGCACCTGTTTCACAGGAATTATTCAGCACAATGTCGGCAGCTTCTTTAACAGAATCCTCAGCATTTGCAGGTGCTGCGCCCAGATCGGCTTCACGAAGCATTTCGATGTCGTTGTCGAAATCCCCCACAGAAACAAAAGTGAATCCCTCCATTCCCGAAAGACGGCGGTATTCCGCAAGCGCCGAGCCTTTTGTGACTCCGAGCGGCAGCATTTCGTAGAAAATGTCCGACGACTTGACAAAGCTGACCGAGCTGTATCCCTTTTGCCGCACGATAATTTCAATCTGCGGTATATCCTCCGGTGCCATTGCGAAAAGCACCTTGAGCCAGCCGCCCTCCGGAACAGAATCAAGCTCCGTATAATAGGGTTCAACGCCGCAAAGCTTCGTGTGAAGGGCTTCATAATCGTTGTTGCGGAACACGTACGTTCCGTCAGCCTTGAGAACCTCGCCGCCCACCTGCGGCATGGCAGTAAGGATTTCCCGAGTTATCGCTCTCGCTTCAGAGGGCAAGGGCATTGTGAAAAGCAGCTCTCCCCTGCCGTAATCGTAAAGTGCCGCTCCGTTGTACATGATAACGGGCATTTTCAGGTCGAGCATAGCAAGATAGGACTGAAAGGACTGAATCGTTCGCCCCGTGGCAACTGTGAATTTTCCGCCCAGCGCCATGAATTTTTCAATTGCAGCCCTGTCGGTGTCGCTGATCTGCTTTCGGGAATTGAGAAGCGTTCCGTCCATGTCGCTCAGCAGCAGAACATTTGAAATATCATCAAACAAAAAATCCCTCCTACATCCTTTCAAGCTTGTTAAGGATTGAAACAAAATAATCCGGCAAATCGCTTGTGAACTCCATATACTCGCCGGTTGTCGGGTGGATGAAGCCGATTTTACGTGCGTGAAGGCACTGCCCCTCAAGACCCTTGTAGGGCTTTCCGTACAAATCATCCCCAAGCACAGGATGACCGATATAGGCAAGATGAACGCGAATCTGATGAGTTCGTCCCGTTTCGAGGCGCAGCCGGACATGAGCAAATCCGCCGTACTGCCTGATGACGGAGTAGTGTGTGACGGCGTTCTTGGAATTTTCCTGCGTCACGCACATTTTCTTGCGCTCAATACGGTTCCTGCCGATGGGGGCATCTATAGTTCCCTCCGTTTCTTTAAACGAACCGACAGCGACAGCTTCATATTCACGGGTAAATGAATGTACTCTTATCTGCTCGGAGAGCTTGATATGTGCCGAATCATTTTTCGCAACAATAAGAAGTCCACTTGTATTTTTGTCAATTCTGTGAACGATTCCCGGGCGAATCACACCATTGATTCCCGAAAGACGGTCGCCGCAGTGATAGAGAAGCGCATTTACGAGAGTTCCGTTGTAGTTGCCGTGGGCGGGGTGAACAACCATGCCCTTCGGCTTGTTGACCACAAGCAAATCGTCGTCCTCGTAGACGATATTCAGGGGAATATTTTCGGGTACTGCGTCCAGCGGCTGCGGCTCACGAAGCAGAATATCTATGGTGTCGCCGGTCTGGATTTTGAAGCTTTTCGTTACAGACGCGCCGCCCACAAAAACGTTTCCCGACTTGATAAGAGCTTGCACGGCGGAGCGTGTGAGCTGAGCAATATTGTCCGAAATGTACTTGTCGATACGAACCTCAGCAGCTCCCTCGGGAACAATCAGCGTAATTTTTTCACTCATTTTTTTCAGCCTCGGCTTGGGTGGATTTCAGCTTCTTTTCAATTTTTCCGTCAACAAATAAAACATAGATTACCATGAGAATAACTGCAAATGTAACATAAATATCCGCAACGTTAAAAATTGCAAAGTTAAACAGCTTGAGTTCAAACAGGTCAACGACATATCCAAAACGGATTCTGTCAATTAAATTGCCGATTCCCCCTGCAATGAAAAGCACGAGCGCACAGTTCAGAAGCTTCGAACGTTTCCTGAGCTTAAAGAGAATCACGATTCCCGCAGCAACTACGATTGCCGTAAAACCAATGAGAAACCAGCGTTTTCCGGACATACTTCCAAAAATTGCCCCATCGTTTTCGAGGTAGGTCAGGTCAAAGATTTTGAAATCCCCGAAGTGAATGAATTCCATTGTGCCCTTGGGCTTCAGTTCGGCAACAGCCCAATACTTGACTGCCTGATCAGCTCCGATAAGTGCGATAATTATCAGAATTAACAAAACAACTGCCATCCGCATTCCTTTCCGCTTTTACAAATACAGCCTGCTGCAAAAACAGCAGGCAATATTGTACTATAAATATTTTATTTAACAACAGCTGCACATCTTGCGCAAAGAGTCGGGCACTCGCTGTCGCTGCCGACAGTCGTGGAGTAGCACCAGCACCTCTCGCACTTTTCGCCCTCCGCCTTGAGAACCTCGAAGGTCGTTTCACCGCTGCCGTCATTTTCAACCGAAACTCCCGAAACGATGAGAATCTCCGCAAGGTTGTCTGCAAGAGCCTTGTATTCCTCCGCAGCCTTCTCGTCGGCACAGTGAATGATAACCTTTGCCTCAAGGGATTTTCCGATAACCTTTTCGTTTCTCTTCTCCTCGAGAACCTTGTTCACTGCCTCACGGGTGCTGTAGATGAAGTCCCACTTAGCTACGAACTCGTCACTGAAGGCAATTCCGGACTTTTCGGGCATCTGATTGAGGAAAATGCTCTCGGTATCGTCAGCCGCCGAATGGGGCATATACTGCCAGATTTCCTCCGCAGTAAAGGAAATTATGGGAGCAGCAAGCCTTGAAACTGCGCTGAGAATCCTGTACATGGTCGTCTGAGCGGCACGTCTCAGCTCGGAATCCTCCTTTTCGCAGTAGAGCCTGTCCTTGATGATGTCGAGGTAGAAGCTGGACATATCAATAACGCAGAAGTTATGGATTGCGTGGAATGCGATATGGAAATCGAATGAATTGTATCCCTCGTTCACCTTGTCAATGAGAGTGTCAAGACGCATAATTGCCCATTTATCAAGCTCTGTGAGCTTATCATCCGGCACTGAGTCGGTATCGGGATTGAATCCGCTGCCGTTGCCGAGATTGCCGAGGATAAATCTTGCGGTATTCCTGATTTTCTTGTATGCCTCGGAAAGCTGCTTGAGAATCGGCTGCGAAATTCTTATATCCGAATGATAATCGGAGGAAGCAACCCAGAGTCTGAGAATATCAGCTCCGTATTTATCTGTAATCTCGCTTGGGTCAATGCCGTTTCCAAGGGATTTGTGCATGGTTTTGCCCTCGCCGTCAACTACCCAGCCATGTGTGCAGACAGCCTTGTAGGGGGCTTTTCCCTTGTAGACAACCGATGTGAGAAGCGATGACTGGAACCAGCCTCTGTACTGATCCGCACCCTCAAGATAGAGGTCGGCAGGCCAGCTGAGGCAGTCATACTGCTCCATAACGGCGGAATGTGATACGCCGCTGTCGAACCACACGTCCATAATATCGAATTCCTTTGTAAATTCGCCGCAGCCGCATTCGCACTTGACGCTTGCGGGGATAAATTCTGAGGTTTCCTTTGTCCACCATGCGTCAGCTCCCTCTGCACGGAACAAATCGGCAATCGCCTTAATTGTATCATCATTTACAATCGGCTTTCCGCAGTCCTTACAGTAGACAATCGGAATCGGCACGCCCCATGTTCTCTGACGTGAAATGCACCAGTCGCTTCTGTCGCGAACCATGCCCTTGATTCTGTCCTCGCCCCATTCGGGAATCCACTGAACATCCTCGATTGCTTTAATTGCCTCGTCCTTGAAGCCGTTGACGGAACAGAACCACTGCTCGGTCGCACGGTAAATGATAGGACTGTTGCATCTCCAGCAGTGGGGATACTGGTGGACGATTTTCTGAATTGCAAGAAGCGCGCCGACTTCATCGAGCTTCTTTGCAATAGCCTTGTTTGCGGTATCGGTATCCATGCCTTCAAATTCGCCTGCCTCGGCGGTTTGTCTGCCCTTGGCGTCAACGCAGACAAGGATTCCTATATCGTCATAATTTTTGCAGACCTCAAAGTCCTCCACGCCGTAGCCCGGAGCTGTATGAACGCAGCCCGTACCGCTTTCGAGAGTTACATGGTCGCCCACGATAACAGGCGAGAGTCTGTCGTAGAGAGGATGCTTTGTTTTCATATGCTCAAGCTCAGCGCCTGTGAAGATTCCCTCTGTTGTGTATTCGGTTATGCCGACGGTTTCCATAGTTGTTTTAACAAGCTCGTCAGCCATCACGTAATACTCATCACCCGCATGAACGAGAGTATAGTTATATTCAGGGCCTAAGCAGATTGCCAGATTTCCGGGAATTGTCCACGTAGTCGTTGTCCAGATTACAAAATAAACCTTGGACAAATCAAGTCCCATTGCGGTGAAGATTCCCTTATCGTCGGTTACGTTGAACTTAACGTAAATAGAGTGGCAGGGGTCGTTTGAGTATTCAATTTCAGCCTCCGCAAGAGCCGTGTTGCAGTCGGGGCACCAATAAACGGGCTTGAGTCCCTTATACATATAGCCCTTCTTAGCCATTTCCCCGAACACCTCAACCTGACGTGCCTCATATTCGGGCTTGAGTGTCAGATAGGGATCATCGTAGTCGGCAAGAGTTCCCAGACGCTTGAACTGCTTCATTTGATTCTGAACGTGCGTCATGGCAAAATCATGACAATGCTTTCTAAGCTCTGTTGGCGGAATTGCGCCGTTTTCAACGCCGATTGCCTTCATAGCCTTCAGCTCGATAGGGAGTCCGTGGGTATCCCAGCCCGGTACATACGGCGCACAGAATCCACTCATGTTCTTATACTTTACTATGAAATCCTTGAGTGTTTTATTAAGAGCCGTGCCCAGATGAATCTCGCCGTTGGCATAGGGAGGGCCGTCGTGGAGAATATACGAGGGCTTGCCCTTATTCTTTCCGACCATTTTATAATAAAGTCTTTCATTTTCCCATTTCTCCAGCATTTCGGGTTCTCTTTTCGGGAGATTGCCTCTCATGGGGAAATCGGTTTTAGGTAAGTTAAGTGTGTTATTGTAATCCTGTGACATCTTTATCTTGATTTTTCATAGACTGCCTATGAAAAATCCTCCTTTCGCCGTATTTTTCCGATTTATCAGTCGGCAGACGCCTTCCGTCCGCCATTATAGATTATTTTTTTGCGAAGCTTGAATCATATGCGCCCTTGATCGAGCGTCCTGCTTCATCATTTTCCGCATTCTCCTCACCGGGAGCAAGAGAAGCCGCAATTTCCTCCGCAGTTTCAGTATCCTGCTCCTCTTCCTCTTCGAAGGTTTCGGGCATAGAGGAAATCAGCTCCAGATGGCTCTTATACATATCGAACAGGCTCTTCTTGAAATCCGCAACCTGCTGCTGAGCAACGATAAGAGCCTCCTTTTCTTTGGCAATTTCAGCTCTGTTGCGCTCCATAGCCTCCTCATGCTGTCGTGTAGCCTCATCAACAAGCTCATCAGCCTTAGCCTGAGCCTCGGCAAGAATTGCATCAGCCTTTTCACGTGCCTCGGCAATTACCTGATGTCCCTGCTTCTGCGCGCCGAGAAGAGCGTCCTTGAGAGCGTCCTCGTCCTTCATGTACTCGCGAACCTTGTCAGCAAGAATCTGAATCTTGTTGTTGCTTTCTGTGCGTTCGCGCTCCATTTCGTCAAGCTCTGCCTCAAGCTGTGCGAAGAATTCATCAATTTCCTCCTGCTTATAGCCAAAAGCAGCCTTTTCAAATCTTTTATTTCTGACATCCTTTGAAGTAATCATTTGACCTTCACCTCTTATTTATATTTACGCAAAGTTATGTGTATGCGCCCTTTCTTGGTTAATCCGTTTATATCGCTGAGAACAAATTTACCGAAGCCTCTTATTGAGATCACATCTCCCTGATTCAGCATATGTGAAACAGATGTAATCGGGAAATGATTCACCGCCACCCTTTCGGCACGGATAAGCCCCGAAGCCTTTTCACGGCTCACCCTTGCGGCAATTCCCACAACGCAGTCAAGCCGCAGTGAAGCCGCCGTACCGCCAATGCTTTCAAACTCCTGCCGCACCTCAAGTGAAAAGGGCTGACTGTCGGTGATTTTAACTCCGACTCTTCCGATTTTGCTCACTGTGCTGAGAATAAGCCTTGCGGCAACCTCCGTTACAAAGGTCTGAGCCTTGCCCTCGGCAATAATAATATCGCCAATGGTTTCACGCTTTAAACGCATAGCCATAAAAGAACCTAGAAAATCACGGTGAGTCAGCCGATCCTCTTTTCTGAAGCTGAACGTCAAACAGCTTATCGGGTATTCGTCGGCAATAAAATCCTCACAGTAATAGGGATAAACGGCAAGCATTTTCCTGCACGCGCCGTCAAATCCGCCCCACATCTTATATCGAAGCTCTCCGCAGCCGCGTCTGCACCACAGCTCCGCCTCCGCGCACTGCCTTTCATCGAAAAAATGAGAAAAGGACGCAGCTCCGCTTCTTTCACAGCTATTGACCATATCGCCGAGCTTAGCGGCGAAAAGCCTGTCCGGCGATTCCTGCATCAGAGGTACACGCCGTTGTTTTCAAGCTCCCCCACAAGATCCTCCCCGATAAATCCTACGTTATAAGGAGTGATGATGTATGTGAGGTTAGCTACAGGCTTGAGGCTGCCTCCGTTTGCATATGCAACGCCAACGAGGAAATCAATGATTCTTCTCTTGTTTTCAGGAGAAGCCGTTTCAAGGTTCAGAACAACCGTTTTCTTGGCGATAAGATGATCCGCGATCTGCTTTGCGTCCGTAAATGATGACGGCTTAACCAGAACCACCTGAAGCTGCGCTGTTGTCTGGATATTCACAACCTTGTTTCTTCTTCCCTCTCCTGCAACAGGCTGCTCCTCATTGTCATTGCCTGCGAGGTTCGGGTTGCTGTAGGCACGTTCACGGCGTGTGGTTGTTGGCATATCAGCCTGATCGTTATCTTCCTCTTCATCTGCAAAGAAAAAATCCCTGATGTTTTCAAAAAGTTTCATAGTAATACTCCCATTTCTCCGCATTTATTTATTTGGTACAGAACGACAATGCGGAATCATTCGTACCTTTGCCGACATTAAGGCAACACCGCACAAAGCACGCCTGACGGCTTTGCCGCGCATCTGCTTTTATCTTTTCCGCCATCTTGCACAAAAACTCCTTGACATACGTTAGTATGCCTGCGTCGCTTTTATACAATCTGACGAAAAATCTAACAGCGCATCTGCACGACAATCTTTGTGCGGCGTTACCTTAAGTCGATTTATTTATAAACTCTTGCCCCGAAAAGACCTGTGCCTATTCTGACAAGTGTGGAGCCGTATTTTACAGCCTGTACGTAATCGTGGGTCATGCCCATTGACAGAACGTCCATATCCGCTCCGCCGATTTTTTTTGATTTGGTTTCAAGAAAAAGCTCCTGCATCCTCGCAAGAAAGACATCGCTGTCCACCGGCGGAGGAATTGTCATAAGCCCGCGGACACGGATATTTTTCATCTCCGACATTCGCAGAACAAGCTCCTCCAGCTCATCAGGGCTGACGCCGCTTTTGCTTTCCTCACCGCCTACGTTGACCTCACACAGGACATCCATAACCCTGCCCTTCGCCTCCGCAAGACGGTTTATCTCCGAGGCGAGCTTCAGACTGTCAACGGACTGTATCATTGATACGCTGTCTACAATATATTTTACTTTATTTGTCTGCAAATGCCCGATAAAATGGACATCTGCCAAGCTGCTGTAATAATTCTTTTTTGATTGATATTCCTGAACTCTGTTTTCTCCAAGCAGCTCAACGCCAAGTGAAACGGCGTGATTGACTGCCTCATACGATACGGTTTTCGTAACCGCCATAAGCCGGATTTGCTCCTCCGGACTCCTGTATTTTGCGGCAGCCTCGGCGATATTGTATCGTATTTCCTTCAGATTCTCGTCGATATAACGGAAATCATTACCCATCCGAATCAACACCTTCTATCATAATATCATCATAGAGTGCGAGATAATCGCTGTCATCATTATGAACTGCGGACAGGACATAATCGCTGCCCTCATATATAACGTCAATTTTTCTGAACTCCACCTGTTCGCCTTCTTCGATGTACACGCCCTTATAGCTGACGGTGACGGTTGAGGTAATTCCTGTTTCCTCATCCACAACCTCTTCCTCCATGCTGACAAAGCGTATAGCCTCTCTGGGAACCTTAAGTCCGGTATACTCCCCTTTTATAAGGTCAACATTTTCGGCGCGGTGCTGAACGAGAGTTTCATCAAACTGATCGCATGAAAGAATGATAATGCTTTCCGAATCGTCTCCCTCGTCACGCAGGTCTATTATCTCCGCCTTTACCTCTTCCGAAAGGGACTCAAATTTCAGGTATACGGAATCTCCGATGGCGTATTCCTTTTTGCTGTTATCCACAACTCCCGCAAGATACCATTCATAGCCGTCAATAAGCTTTCCGACAACGCCTTCCGTTTCCTGAGTGTTATCGGTGACGCTGTTCAGCAGCTCCACAGTAAGATCATCAATATTCTCCTTTGTGAGAATATCCTCGTAGCCGTCGCAGCAGCTTACAAAATATGCCGATCTGTCAGCGGTTATCGTTTCAATCGGGGCAACCGTGCTGCTTTCCAGCTCCGCAAGGCGTGTATTGATTTCGCTTATTCTTGTGGTGAAATCAACGTCCTCATCGGTAATTATCTGGTAGGTACTCAGGTAGACGAGGAAATCCTCCGTGTTGCTTTTTATGGAATCGTAATCGCCGGTATCTCTGTTGTAAATAATGTTTCTGTAGACCTCTTCAATATTTGACGAAAGGCTCGCAGGCTGTGCGGATTCCACAGTTCCCGGATTCTGGATTTTGTTCAGCGTATCAAGCTCCTCCGTAAGACTTTCGATTTCTCTGTTTATCTTAATCTGCTCGTCGGTGTCATACACCTGAGCAATAACCGAGCCTAATCCAAGACGTCCGCCGTCAGGAACGCTGTAGCTGAGAACTCCGCTGCCGCTGTAGGTGACTACCGTTTCATCACGGATAAAGACACCCTTGATGCTTGTGGAAGCCGATGCTTCCGTCATGAGGGCGGTTACGGTATCGCTTTCCCTGTTGCCGAAGTTATAAATGATGCTGATAAAAATCACCAGAAACAGAATCACCACGATATTTCGCAGTATCTTTGAAAAAATATCGCTGCCGGAGCTTCTGTAGCCCATTTAAATCACCGTCTCAATCATTTTTTTCAGAAGCGTCGAGAATAGAAACCGGTCTTGCCGGAGCTATAGTTGAAATAGCGTGCTTATACACAAGCTGCTGCTTTCCATCGCAGTCGAGGATAACAACGTAGCTGTCGAAGCCTCTGACCATTCCCTTGAACTGGAAACCGTTTGTCAAGAAAATTGTAACCACAATTCTGTCTTTTCTGCACTGGTTCAGGAACACATCCTGAAGATTGATTGCCTTGTTCATACACATTCTCCATTCATTATTATTAGTTCTTTGTATCATTGAGCCTGTCCGGACAGCCGGCAGGTCAATTTTTTCTGTGCATTTTAATATGCCTAAAAATACACACTATACATTATATCATACATTCCGGTAATTTGCTATACATTTTTTTGATTTTTCAAAAATTTCAGTTTTTTTATCAAATTCGCCTATAATTATCCACTTTATACGTTTATTTTTTCTAAACCATGTCAATTGCCTTTTGGCGTAACGGCGTGTTTCCTGTTTGATTTTGTCGATGCAGTCGTCAAGGGACATTTCATTTTCAAAATACGGTATGAGTTCCTTGTATCCGATGGCGTTTGCGGCAGTCCTCATGCCGCGTTCCTGCCAGAGTGCGTGAGCCTCCTCAACAAGACCCGCCTTTACCATTTCGTCCACACGCCTGTTAATTCGGCTGTAAAGCACCTGTCTGTCGGCAAAGTCAAGCCCGATTATAAGCGAATCATAGGGCGTTTCCTCAAGGCGGCTTTCAGCCTTCAGCTCGCTGAACGTGCGTCCCGTAACGTGATACACCTCCATTGCCCTCACAACTCTCACAAGATTGTTCGGGTGAATGCCTTCCGCAGCCTTCGGGTCAATGGCAGCAAGACGGCTGTGGAGCGCTTCATTACCCATTTTTTCCGCAAAGTCATACAGCTCTCTGCGGTAGGATTCATCGCTGCCGCCCTCGGAGAACCTGATGTTCTCCAGCAGCGAATCAATATAAAGTCCCGTTCCGCCGACAATTACAGGCAGCCTTTCCCTGCCGAGAACATCATCTATCCTCTCCCTTGCAAGCTTTACATAGTCGGCTGCGCTGAACGATACTTCACGGTCGAGAAAATCAATGAGATGATGCGGAACGCCCTGCATTTCCCCGACAGTCGGCTTTGCGGAGGCTATATCCATTCCCTTGTATATCTGCATGGAATCGGCTGAAATGACCTCGCCGCCGTATTCCGCCGCAAGGGCAGCTCCCAGAGCTGTTTTCCCCGAAGCTGTAGGCCCTGCAACCGCAAGAACAAATGGTTTTTCGCTGTTTGCCATTTTACCTCCTCCTGATAAATACAGACAACACCGTATGAAGCTTTTTTAAGTTCTCTTGAACTGATGCTCGATATTTCCCTTTGTCATGGTGAACATGACAGGTCTGCCGTGCGGACAGTGCCGGATATTTTCGTTGTAGTACACCTGCTCCGCAAGGGATTGAAGCTCCCGTATGTCGTTTTTGTCGTTTGCCTTTATCGCCGATTTGCACGCAAGAGTATGAAGCATATCGTCAAGCATATGCGTCTGGGGATTCTGCTTGCCGAGGTAGAGATTTTCGGCAATTTCGGGAATTATTTCGTCCATGTCAAGCTCCGTCATAAATGTTGGGACAGCCTTTGCCACGGCATACGGACGCTCCGAAAAATCAAACTCGAATCCCATGTCAGACAGCAGCTCCCGATTGTTTTCAAGGGCGTCGAACTCGTTCATCGAAAGCAGAACCCTGACCTCCGTCAGCAGCATCTGACTGTACTGACGGCAATTGCGGCTTTTCAAACGCTCAAATATTATGCGCTCGTGAGCCGCGTGCTTGTCAATCATTACAACGGTATCGCCAACCTCCGCCATAATGTAATTCTTGAATGCCTCGCCGATAACAC
Source organism: Ruminococcus sp. (assembly GCA_021200415.1). Classification (GTDB taxonomy): domain Bacteria; phylum Bacillota; class Clostridia; order Oscillospirales; family Ruminococcaceae; genus Ruminococcus. The sequence continues at coordinate 91,373 of JAJQGO010000057.1, forward strand.
GTATTTTCGGCTCTTCGCTCTTTTCGGGGGGATTCTCCCCCAGTGCAGACGTTTCACTCACTACAGGCTTTGCAAAGGATTTTTGAGTTATGTACCTGAATCCGTCCGCAGGGGCGGCTTCGGAGATTTTTTCCGTCTGCGGAGCTTCAACAGGCGCAGGGGCAGCTTCAGGCGGCTTCGGGGGAACAGGAATATTTTTCTCCTCCGCAGCTTCAGCTGTCGGGCGACTCTCTGAGGCAGCCTCCGCAGCCTCGAGATTTTTTTCCGCTTCCTCGATTTTCTCAACGGGAGTGAACATAAGCTCCTCCTGCAAAAGCACCTCACGAGGCTCCTCCGCACCCTCCTTCGTCCAGTCGACACGGGGCTTCATCTCGAATTCATATATAAGACCGTCATTCATAAGGGCATTTTTCGCCGCAAAGTAGACTGCGTCGGAAACAAGCTTTTCATCTGTGAAGCGAACCTCCGCCTTTGCAGGGTGAATATTCACGTCCATTGCCGCAGGAACAAGATCAAGCATAAGCACGCAGGCAGGAAATTTCCCTGTCATAATCATGTTCTCATAAGCGCTTTCGAGAGATGTTGAGCAGAGCCTTGACCTGACATATCGCCCGTTGACGAAGAAATTCTGGAAGGTTCTGTTGTTTCTGGCGTAGAGCGGCTTTATAACGAAGCCCGACACGCCGATTCCGCTGAAATTATAATCAACAGGTATCATGTCCCTTGCGAAATCCCTTCCGTAAACGGCGTAAACTGCCGAAAAGAGCTTGCCGTCACCGCTTGAGTTGAATTCCATGCGGTTGTCACGTATGAGCCTGAATGAGATTTCAGGGTGGGACAGGGTAATCTTTTGCAGTATATGGCTGACTGCATTTGCCTCCGTTACATCCTTTTTCATGAATTTCCTGCGTGCGGGTACATTATAAAACAAATCCCTTATTATAATAGTAGTCCCATCGGGGCAGCCGCTTTTTTCATGAGATATTTCACAGCTGCCCTCGATTTTGTAAAGAGTGCCGTATGTTTCATTTTCCTGCTTTGTCATAAGCTCCACACGGGAAACTGCCGCAACAGAAGCAAGCGCCTCTCCCCTGAATCCAAGGGTACATATGTTGTCGAGATCCGCTTTGGACGTTATTTTGCTTGTGGCGTGACGCAGAAATGCCGTGGGGACGTCCTCAAACGCCATTCCGCAGCCGTCATCCGTAATGCGGATATATGTTGTTCCGCCGTTTTTTATCTCAACGGTTATATGCTCCGCCCCTGCATCTATTGAATTTTCCACAAGCTCCTTAACCACCGATGAGGGACGCTCTATAACCTCTCCGGCAGCGATAAGCTCCGATATTTCCTTGCTCAGGACGTTTATTGCCGACATTTCCTTTTCACTCCTCCATTCAGATGCACCTACCCGATAGCCTTCAGCATATCCTTCAGCAGCTCTCTGCATTCAGCGTCGGTAAGCTCGTCAATATTCGTTTTTTCCAGCATATCGAGAGCCGTTTCACGGCTTGCCGCACCGAAGCTCAGCTGCTCCCTGTCGGCAGTGCTTTCGGAAATTCTCTCATCTGCATGAGCCTTTTCCATTTCCTCAAGAAGCTCCCTTGCACGGTTCACTACCTTTGTGGGAAGTCCCGCAAGCTTCGCAACATCTATACCGTAGCTCTCGTCAACTCCTCCGCGCACGATTTTACGCAGAAATCTGATTGTTCCGCCGTGCCTGTTTACGGCAATGCTGTAATTTCTTACGCCGTCAAGCTCATTTTCCAGACCTATCAGCTCGTGATAATGGGTAGCGAAAAGCGTCTTGCATCCAAGCTTTTTTGAGGTGCAGATGTACTCCGCAACAGCCCGGGCAATGCTTACTCCGTCAAAGGTTGATGTGCCGCGTCCCACCTCGTCAAGAATAACAAGGCTGTCGGGAGTCGCGTTTTTCAGAATGTCGGAAACCTCGCTCATTTCCACCATAAAGGTACTTTGCCCTGCCGTAAGGTCGTCGGAAGCTCCCACACGTGTGAAAATTCTGTCCACAACGGAAATTTTTGCCGAATCCGCAGGCACGAATGAACCAATCTGCGCCATGAGGGTTATAAGGGCAGTCTGACGCATATATGTGGATTTACCCGACATATTCGGACCTGTTATCACGGACATTCGGTTTGATTTTGTATCGAGATATACATCGTTCGGCACAAACACCTCGTCCTGAAGCATAAGCTCCACAACAGGATGACGTCCTGCCTTTATATCAATTACGCCGTCAATGGCAATATCGGGCTTCACGTAGAGATTACGCAGCGCGACATTCGCAAAGGACGCAAGCACGTCCACAGCGGCAGCAGCCGAAGCCGTTTTCTGGACGCTTTCAAGCTTTGTTGCAAGAAAATCACGCACCTCGGAGAAAATATCAGCTTCAAGGGACAGCGCCTTATCCTTTGCGCCGAGAATGCTGTTCTCGGCATTTTTCAGCTCCTCGGTAATAAAACGCTCGCAGTTTGCAAGCGTCTGCTTTCTTATGTAGCCCTCGGGAACCATATCATAATAGGAGCGTGTAACCTCAAGATAATACCCGAACACCCTGTTGTAGCCGATTTTCAGATTCTTTATTCCCGTGGCTTCACGTTCACGCTGTTCGATTCCGTCTATGATTTCCCTGCCGTGATTCATAATATGGCGCAGATTGTCAAGCTCCTCGTTGAAGCCCTCCTTGATAACTCCCCCGTCCTTGACGGAAACAGGAGGCTCGTCAACTACAGCGTTCTCCACAAGCTGAACTATCTCGCCAAGGTCGGATATTTCGCTGTTATAGCGTGCCAGCAGCTTCGATTCGGAGAGCTTTTCAAGCTCCGCCTTTATGAGAGGCAGCTGAAGAGCAGTTGCGGAAAGTGATTTCAGATCACGGGGATTAGCCGTTTTGTACATGACCTTTGTCATAAGGCGTTCAAGGTCGTAAACACGGTCGAGAAGGTCGGTAATATCGGAAAGCACTACGCTGTTCCTGTACAGAGCCTCTACCGCGTCAAGACGTTCTATAATACGCGCCGGACTTTTCAGCGGCTGCTCAATCCAGTTTTTCAGCAGACGCCTTCCCATAGACGTTTTCGTGCTGTCCAGAACCCACAGAAGCGAGCCTTTTTTCTCCTTGCTGCGGAGAGTTTCCGTAAGCTCGAGATTGCGCCTTGCGTTCAGGTCAAGACCCATAAAGCCCTCGCCGCTCAGAATCTCGATTGATGTAAATCGTGAAACGGAGGTTTTCTGCGTATCGCTGATATAGTCGAAGAGTCCGCAGGCGGCGGCGCAGTCTGAGCCGGATTCGCTGATTCCAAGCTCCGCCACGGATTTTACACCGAAAACTCCGGCAAGCATACCTCTTTTTTCGGCCGGGGAAAAGCAAATGCTGTCACGAAGCGTCACTGCGCAGTTAAGGCGAACCTTTATAAATTCCGCGACATTTTTCAGGGAGAGAAAGCTCTCCGGAAAAATTACCTCCGCAGGACGGCAGCGTGAAAGCTCATTGATGACTCCGGATTCAAGCTCCTTTCCCTCAGACAGGCTCAGGGAGGCTTCTCCTGTGGAAATATCCGCAGAAGCGACTCCGCAGGTTTTTTCCGATTCGTCATAGTAAATGCTGCATATGTAGTTGTTTGCTCCGTCGTCCAGCATACTGCTTTCCGTGAGAGTTCCCGGCGTAACAACCTTTATTACGTCACGGACAACGATTCCCTTTGTCTCGGCAGGATCAGTCAGCTGCTCGCAGACGGCTACCTTGAAGCCCATATCAATAAGCCGCTTTATGTACATTTCCGCCGAGTGAAAGGGCACTCCGCACATGGGAGCGCGCTCTTCAAGTCCGCAGTCCTTGCCGGTCAGCGTAAGCTCCAGAGCCTTTGAAACGACAATTGCGTCATCGAAAAACATTTCATAGAAGTCCCCGAGGCGGAAAAACAGGATGCAGTCCTTATATTTGTCCTTAACCTCAAAATACTGCTTCATCATGGGAGAAAGCTTGCTTCTGTCCACTTCCATTTACGTGCCCCTCCTTTCATTTTCCTATGCGGCTCAGTGGCAGCCTCCGCAGGTGGAGCAGCTTCCCGAGCAGCCGTGCTGTATCTCGCAGGTATCGGGATCCTCACCGTTCGCGCACATTGTAATAATCTGGTTTACATCGCTGATAAGCTGCTCAAGCTCATTCTGCGCTGTATTGAACATTATCATATCATCGTTTCCCATAATTTTCGCGTAGACAGCTTTAAGCTCCTCATCGGCAGCTTTAAGGCGCTCCTCATTTTTTTCGGAGCTGCTCATTTCCTTATTCAGATTCATTCTTTTAAGGTTAAATTCGCCGATAAGCTCCTGAAGCTCCTGATTATTATCGTTAGCCTCCTTAGCTCTCATGTAGTCCTTATAGCGGCCGTCCTGCTGAATAGCCTTTCCAAGCTCTCTTGCCATTTCAATTACATCCATAATAATTCTCCTTTTAATCTGTTATTTTTCTATTATTTTTCCGATTACAGCCCAGTTTTTTGTTTCTGTAACCTCAATATCGACAAAGCTGCCGATAAGGGAGCTGTCACCGGAAAATTCGGCAATTATAAATTCATTGCTCTTGCCCGTCAGGAATCCCTTGCTCCTTTTGCTTTCGCCTTCGGCAAGAACACGCATTTTCCTCCCCATGAAGCGTTTATAATGCTCCGTGGAAATTTCACGCTGAGTCTCCAGAAGCCTTCTCATGCGGAGGCTTTTTGTTTCGTCGGAAATCGTATCCTCCATTTCCGCAGCCCTTGTTCCCGTTCGCTTTGAATAGATGAACGAGTAGATATTGTCGAATTTCACACGTTTTATAAGCTCAAGCGTAGCTTCAAAATCCTCATCGCTTTCGTTGGGAAAGCCCACGATAATATCCGTAGTCAGGGAGAAATCCGGATCACGCCTGCGCAGATAATCGACAATTTCCAGATACTCCTCAGCCGTATAGCGGCGGTTCATTTTTTTCAGTATCTCATTGCTGCCGCTCTGAACGGGAAGATGCAGATGCTTCGCAACCCTTTTGCATTCAAAAATTGCGTCAAGAAGCTCCCTTGAGGCGTCCTTCGGGTGGGACGACATGAAGCGTATGACAAAATCTCCGTCAATTTCATTGAGTCTGCGCAGAAGCTGCGGAAAATCAATTCCGCCTTCAAGATCCTTTCCGTAGGAATTCACATTCTGCCCCAGCAGCATGATTTCCTTGTAGCCCTGCTCCGCAAGCTCACGCACCTCACGTATTATATCCTCAGCCCTGCGGCTGCGTTCACGTCCGCGCACATAGGGCACGATACAGTAGGTGCAGAAATTATTGCACCCGAACATTATCGGCACAGAGGCTTTAAAGCTGCTCTCGCGCACCTGCTCAACGCCCTCGGAAAAACCTGCGTATTCCTCGGTATCGGCGGAAAATTTCTGCCCCCTTAGGGCGTTCAGGAGAAGCTCCGGAAGCGAATGTATAGCCGAAGTCCCCAGAACAAAATCCACCTGCGGATATGATTTGCGGATTTTATCCGGAATATGCGCCTGAGCCGTCATGCAGCCGCTGATGCCGATTACCAGCTTAGGATTAAGCTCCTTGAGATGCTTCATGCTGCCGACGATTCCGAAAACCCTGTCCTCCGCATTTTCCCGAACAGAGCAGGTGTTGTGGAATATCAGGTCGGTTTCGTTTTCATTTTCGGTGTACTCGTATCCCATTTTTTTCAGCAGACCCTTGATTTTTTCACCGTCCGATACATTCAGCTGGCAGCCGAAGCTGCGGACGTAGGCTTTGCGGCTTCTGTTTCTCAAAATGGCGCGGATTTCATCAATTAAAGCATTATTGTCAGTCAAAACATCACTCCTTTTCAGGCTCTGAATCCATCTGAAGTCTATCTATATGATTATATCACAAATTTCCTGCTCTTTCAAGAGTCGGAGGAGGAAAATTTGAAGTGGAGAATTCACTATAAACAATATCCAAAAACGCCATGAAGCAGATTCATGGCGTTTAATATTTATATTTAATCTCTAATCTCAGTCTTCAGCTGAATAGGTGGGGCTTACGTAGGCAATAACGCATCCCTCAATCTCGTCATACAGGGTGAATCCGTTTTCCTCGAGGCTTGCGATAAAATAGCTCGTGTTCTCATCGCCGGGGCTCATGACAAACATATCATATCTTGTCGGGTCAACGAGAATCTTGTTGTTTTCATCGTTGGGATCTACCATCAGGTCGTTTCCGTCAAGAATATATACCTCGTCACGATCAGCTATATGAGGCAGATACCATGTATTGACAGCTACTGCCGCATCTTCGGGTATTTCATCCAGAAAGGCTTCAAGATCCTGGTAGTATTCCTTCCTGTTCTGATAACGGTTATAATATGTGCTGAGATTTCCGGAAATAGTGCTTGTCAGCAGAATTATTGACGCGCTGGCGGAGGCAAATACAAAGCCGTTGCGCTTTTCCTTGTCAAAGTCGGCGGCATTGAGAACCGCCATGTACAAAAGCAGACAAATCGGGCCGAAAATGTACTGGTAGCCAAGCTGACAGGCGTAGCCGTAGCCTGCGCCGACTACAAGATTCATGATGATAAAGGGAATCATCAGGAGATAGCGGCGGATTTTCTTCGTCATGAACGGCAGGAACGCCATCGGGACAAATACCTGTAAAAAGAAAGTCAGCGACTCCTCCCCAAAGAAGAGCGAGAAGAAATACGCGGGATCTGTCAGGACGTTTTTTATAATTCCCAAAAATCCGTCCTCAGAATCAATTGTGAGGATTCCGAAACGTGACGATACCATAAATTCGCCGTCGCCGTTTTCCTCCAGCCATTTGGTGATTATTACAAAATAAACACCCGACAGGAGAATTACAGGGAGCGCATGGAGCTTCTTTTTAAGAGGCGTTTCCTCAAAGAGATAGAACAGAGCTATGCATATTACATAGAGGGGCGCGTCCTCCTTGACTATGCACGTCAGAATAGACATTATATAAAACAGCACGGTTTTTCGTGTATCGACGGCGTACAGCAGCCACATCAGCAGTGTGGGGAGAAATGCGTTCTCGTGGAAATCGTAGTAGCACGGATACATAATTCCTGCACAGAAAATGTACATAAAGCACGCCGCAAGCTGCGGAAGTCCCTTAAATCCGTGATTTTTCAGGATAAGATAGAACGGGATGATTCCGCCCATTGCAAGAACCGCCTGTGAAATAAGCAGCGTGTACTCGCTTGGGAACAGGGCGTAAACCGGAGTAAGCACATAATAAATGAATGAAGCGTGAACGCAGAAATGCGACAGGAACTCATCACGCTCGCAGGTTGTCACGGCAGTCAGGTCGCTCGCAAGAGAATGGAACATCTGAACGAAAATTCCGAAATCATATGTCGACGAGCTGAACGTCATGTGACGGTATATCGTGGTAAACGCAACAAAGCCGCATACACAGGCTGCCGCAATAAATGTAAGCAAAAACGTAAGCCATTTGGGGAAGGCTTCGATTTTTTCGTGATTCACACGGGAAAGGGTATATACCGTGAATACAATGGCAATTGCCATCATTCCAAGGCAGACGTAGAAATTACTGTTTCTCCACATCATTACGATTCCGAAGAAAAGCGTTCCCCCGAGGAGGGAAATCTGGTCAAGGATACGCGCCTTCTTTGGCAGCAAAGCGTGCAGAACGGTTAAAAGAACAAACCCGACTGCAATCAGCAATATCATTTTCGGGAGCGAGGATTCCTCAACGAAGTCCTTCCAGCTGTTTATCGGATCGATGGCAGGGTCGGACTTAAAGCGAAGCTCACGAAGATTAACTCCTGCCACTATCATATACACGCCAAGGAAACGCATAAGCAGCATCTGCGGGAATCCACAGATATTGCAGAATTTCAAAAACTTATCACGTATTTTCCGAAACAGATTCAAAATGCCGCCCTTTTGCTCCGGCTCGTCCGCTTCGGATTCGGCACTCAATTCAGATTCGCCGTCTGATTCGGGTTCGCCGTCTGATTCGGGTTCACCGTCTGATTCAGATTCGCCGTCTGATTCAGGGTCAGGCTCGCTATCCTGCTGCGGCTCAGCTTCTGTGTCAGCCTCCTGCGTAGGAACAGGTGTTTCCTCCTCTGCTTCATTTATGTACTCCTCTTCGGAAGTACATTTTTCCTCATTATCCATAATACCTCCAATCTGCATCGGGCACAGGCGTTGCGAGATGCGATTTGCCTTTTTAACACAATTGCCCGACCTGTCAGCGGACAAACACCCAATTCCATTTAATTATAGCACAGCCGCGCAAATTTAGCAAGAGTTTGAATAAATTTTTTCCGTTGGGGCTGCGTTTTTCCACTCGCTGACCGTGCCGAAACGAAAATGGCCCGTCAATTGCGGACGGTACAAAATTGTGTTGACAAAATTTGCAATTTATTATTGACACCGACTGCAAAAAATGATATACTAAAGATAACGTCGGACATGGCAAAAAATTCAAATACGGCTAAATTTTTAATGAGGTGATTTATTATGAAAAAATTCAAAAAAATAATATCAATTGCCGCTTCTTTGGCGATGCTCATAGCGTGCGTGCCGATTGGAGGGGTGATTGACGATTCGGGAATTTCCATGACCGCAAGTGCGGAGGAGAGCGACATTACGTCACTGCTGACCTATGAAATTCTGGATGATGGAACGATTGAAATCACGGGCTGCGACACCTCAGCAGAGGGCGATTTGGAAATTCCGTCCGAAATTGATGGGTATACGGTTACGAGTATTGGGGATAGGGCGTTTTATAACTACAAAAAATTAACCAGTGTCACTATTCCGGATAGCGTGACGAGTATTGGGGATTCAGCGTTTTACAGTTGTACTAAATTGACCAGTGTTACAATTCCGGACGGCGTAACATCTATTGGAGGTTATGCGTTTTATTTTTGTTACAAATTAAACAGTATTACAATTCCAAATGGTGTGACGAGTATTGAAGATTGTGTATTTGGTGCCTGTGACAGTTTAACCAGCGTTACAATTCCGGATAGTGTAAGGAAAATTAAAAATCACGCCTTTTTTAGCTGTGACAATTTAAGCAGCGTTATAATCCCAGACAGTGTGACAAGTATTGGGGATTATGCGTTTTCAGATTGCGCAAGTTTAGAATCAGTTACTATCGGAAATAGTGTGACAAGTATTGGAAATCTTGCGTTTATATGTTGCGAAAGTTTAACCGATGTTACAATTCCTGATAGTGTGACAAGTATTGGGAATAATGCGTTTGAATACTGCACAAGTTTAACAAGCATTACAATTCCTGACAGCGTGACAAGTATTGGAGATTTTGCTTTTCGATCTTGCACAAGTTTAACAAGTATTACAGTAAATGTTGATAACGGAAATTATAGTAGTACCGATGGTGTTTTATTCGACAAGAATCAAACACAATTGATTTGCTGTCCCACAGACAAAAAAGGAATTTATATTATACCAAACAGTGTAACAAAAATAGAAGATGCTGCATTTCGGGGTTGTATAAATTTAACAGACATTACAATTCCAAATAGTGTAACAGATATTGGAAATTGTACATTTTACAATTGCTCAGAATTAACCACTATTACAATTCCGGATAATATAACGGATATTGGAGAATATACGTTTAGCAATTGTACTTCCTTAAAATCCATTACAATTGGAAACAGTATGACGTATATCGATTCTTATGCTTTTTCTAAATGCAACAGTTTAACTGATGTATATTATGACGGAACGGAAAGCGAATGGAATGAAATTACCATTGGTGAAGTTAATGAGTGCCTTACAAACGCCACGATTCACTACGCTGAAATTCCCGTCACCACCGAGCAAATCTCGGAAATCTATTACGGTGATATTGACATGAACGGTGAAATAACTATAAGTGATGCGGTAGAAATTTTATCAAATGTATCCAATTCAGAAAAATACCCTCTCAACAGCGAGCAGCTCGACAGAGCTGATGTGTATCAGCGCGGCGATGGTCTAAGCAATATGGATGCGCTTTCGGTTCAAAAGCTGATTGCACAGGTAATCACATCTCTCCCCGAAACGTATAATTCATAATCCAAAAAAGCGCAGCTCCGATAGGGCTGCGTTTTTCACTGTCGTGCCGAAATGAAACGGCTCGCCAATTGCGTGCAGCATAAAATTTTGTTGACAAAAATCGACAAAAATGATATACTTAATGCAGCGCCATTCGTGGCAAAATTCAATTGCGATTTTTTTCGGGGTGATTTGCAATGAAAAAGTTCAAAAAATTACTGTCATTTGCCGCTTCTGTTGCGATGCTTTTTACGTGCGTGCAGGTTGAAAACGCAATTGATATAACTACAAATGCAGAAGGAATCGAGGTCGTAAGCGTAACAGTAGACGCCGATTTGTATGGTGACGTGAACGGCGATGGGGTTGTTGACGATTCCGATGTGGAAATAATCCAAAATTATATTGACGGTGTAGAGGCACTTTCGGTCAGTGAAAGAATCTATGCTGATACAAATGCGGATGAAATAATTGACGAATCTGACATAGAAATTATACATAATGTCATTCTTGAGTGTGATGTCTCAGAAACACAAACCGCATGGTATGATAAATATTCTACGCAAACTTATAATGATTTGGAATTTGAATATTTAGAAAATTGTACAATTCAAATATCAGGTTGTGATTCCACAGCCGAAGCAGTGGAAATACCGTCGCAAATCAACGGAATGAGCGTTGTCAGCATCGGGGATTCCGCATTTAAATGGTGTACAAATTTAACTTCTGTCACGATTCCTGACAGCGTGACGAGTATTGGGAATTATGCGTTTTCTTACTGTTCAAAATTAACAGATATTACAATTCCTGACGGTGTAACAAATATTGGAAGTTATACATTTTGCGGATGCAGCGGTTTAACAAGCATTAAAATTCCAAATGGTGTGACGGAAATCGGGCAATTAACATTCTTTAATTGTTCAAATTTAATAAGCGTTACAATTCCGGATAGCGTGACAAGCATTGGAGCGAGCGCTTTCGATTCATGCACAAGTTTAACTGATATTACAATTCCAGATAGTGTAACATATATCGGGAATGATGCTTTTTACGGATGTACCAGTTTAAACAGCGTTGTACTATCAAATAATCTAACGAGTATTGAATACGATGTGTTTATGAATTGTACTAATTTAACCGATATTACAATTCCGAGCAGTGTAAAATATATTAGTCCGTATGCTTTTTATAATTGTACTAATTTAAATAATATTGTAATCCCAGAAAATGTAAAAAGTATTGGAAATTATGCTTTCTACGGCTGCACTGGGCTAAAAAGTATAACAATTTCAAATAGTGTGACAAAGATTTTTGATTATGCATTTAATTCCTGCGAGAATTTGACTGATGTCTATTATCTCGGCTCGGAAAGCGAGTGGAGTGAAATCGCCATTGGCGAGGGCAACGATTGTCTGACTGATGCCGCCATCCACTTTGCCGAGGTTGCAACAACCACGACAACAACTTCGACCACAACCTCGACGACAACTTCAACTACAACTTCGACGACGACTTCAACTACAACTTCGACGACGACTTCGACCACGACCTCGACGACGACTTCAACCACGACTTCGACGACAACCTCGACGACGACTTCGACGACAACTTCAACGACCACCTCAACCACGACTTCAACGACCACTTCAACCACGACTTCAACGACTACTACTTCGACGACGACTTCAACGACCACTACTTCGACGACGACTTCAACGACCACGACAACCGAGCCAATCGCTGGAATTTATTATGGAGATGTAAACTTAGATAATAAAATTACCATAAGTGATGCAGTTGCAATTTTATCGTACATCTCTAACACAGAAAAATATCCCCTAAATGAAAAACAAATTGACAGAGCTGATGTGTATCAACGCGGTGACGGTTTGGACGACATGGATGCACTTTCAGTTCAAAAATTTATCGTTCAAGCAATTTTAATTCTACCTGAAACGTATAGTACGTAGTAAAAAATGTGCTTACAACATCTAAATTGCGTTGCTCAAAATACAAAAAATGGAGACTACAATGAGTATAATCGGCAAAAAAATTACAGCCACCGTCGACAGAATGCTTGGAACGCGCCATCCGAGGTTTCCGGATTTGCTCTATCCGATAAATTACGGATATGTGGAGGGAATTTTCGCTGCGGATGGCGAAGAGCAGGATGTTTATATAATAGGTATAAACGAACCGGTAAAAAAATTTACAGGTGTAGTTGTCGCCGTTATCCATCGCTTCGATGATGTGGAGGAAAAATGGGTCGCAGCACTCGATAATCTCACGTTTACAAAGGCTGAAATTGCGGAAATAGTTAAATTTCAGGAGCAGTTTTTTCATTTTGAGGTAATAATGTAAACCTATTATTTATAAACAACCAATTTAATAATAAGGCGTGCGGGATAGATGTTTTCGCAACGGTTCGCGCAAATGGTCTGGAAATCCATACACTTCGGGAAAAAGGTATGATGCAGAATCATTTTGGATTGATTTTGGTGGAGTAGATTTTATCCACACAAATTATTCATATATTATAATGTATATTGAAAGGAAGAAACAAATGAACGATAAAGAATTTGCGGAGATAATGAAAAATAAATCTCTTGATGACATCATGGAAGATTATGATGATCAGCAAAATGAATGGGAAACACTGTTAGTTAAAGATGAGAATGGCGTAAAAAGATTTCGTCATAAAAACGGAAAAGATTTTTTCTGCGAACAATATAAGCCTGATGGTACGGAGTATGTTGTAAACGAGAAGATTGCGGAAGCTCTGTCCGGTAAAACAATTGAGCAACAAATGGAACACTACTATGTCACGGAGTCGAGAAGGCTCTATTCAACGGCATATGGGGAAATAACCGATGATGACCTAAAAAAACATTCCGTTAAATTGTGCGATTATAAAGGAATTCAGAAGCTTCTGCTGAAAGGAAATATTTTAATTGGCGCAAAAATCAATTCACACTTTGGTACAGGAATTCTGCTGCCGGAACGATGCGTTTGTACTTACTACGCATGTGATAACAATGGAAGCGGCACAAAGGAACGTGAGGATTATACATATTTGATTTTTAAAATCTGATAAACTGAAAAACAATAAAAAGCGGCTTTATAGCCGCTTTTTATTTATATAGATAGCAATTGGATGACTGTAAATTTTACACATTCTTAAACTTAATTACACTTTTCCATTATATTTATGCAGTATAATAAGTTCTAATAGAGAATACTTATTGCATCGGTGAGGAGAATTTGCAGATGAATGGAAAAATTATTATAAAAAATAAGAGTTATAAAAAATATATATATGATGGCTTCTTATACTATCTAAGAATAGATGGGAAGTATAAGCAATTAGTGTTTAAAAAGAACCATTCACTGCTTTTAGATTTGCCATATGGCTTACATTATATTAACTTTATATTTGTATATCCTAATCGTAGCAGCGTGGATAGCGTTGCTGACTATAAATACTCTTGGAAATGGGCGTGGAAAAATGATATTGCCGTTTTTTTAAATGAAGAAGATATACATATAAGCTTACAAGTTAAAAAACATTTGTTTGACAATAAGGATATATTGGCAATTATCGAAGAAGAAAATGCTGTAGGTACTGAAATCAAATGTCCAATGGAGGCAAATCATAGAGAACCTCCCATTTTGCCTACACCTGTTCCTCCGACAAAAACGGATATAGGAAAGATAATTTTTACCTATTTTCTTGCATTTTTAGTGATTGTGGGTTTACCGGTTGCTGCGATTTTTATACCTGTTTTATTATTGTAAACTAAAAATGTACAAATGGAGTGAAATAACGATCAAAGCAAGGAGAATAAGTCATGGAGTGCAAAACATTTTTAAAAATAAAGCTTAACACATTCTATCAATCCTATCAATTGCGAAAAATCTACGTTAAATATGATGGCGAATATAAGCCATTAATGTTCTCAGAAAATCAACCTACATTATTTGAAGTGTCGCATGGTTTGCATTATATTAACTTTTATGTTGAAAATACTACTGTAGGTTTTGATAATCGACTGCCATATCATTGGACTTGGGAAAATGATATAGCTATTTATGTAGATGAGAATGATATACATATTTGCTTGTGGTATCAGGACCATTTACTCGGAAGAAAGATTTATGCGAAAATATCTGAATCAAATGTTTTGCGTCCTGATATTGAAACTCCCTTTAAAGAGGATCATTTAAAGCATCCAAAAGTACCGTCACATCCATTAACAAAATATGAAAACATTGGATGCCTTACAGGTTTGTTGGGATTAGGATTATTGTATGTAATTATTATCATTGTTGGACTTATTATAGCTCTTGTCATATTTGCTTTTATCTAAATATCAAAATCGTTACATAATATTTTTCCTTAGCTGCCAGAAAGCAACAGCACTTGCAGCTGCAACATTTAAGGAATCAACTCCCCTTGCCATGGGAATTTTCACCGTGTAGTCGCAGTTTTCAATTGTCGAATTCCGCAAGCCCTCCCCTTCCGTTCCAAGAATAACGGCTATTTTTTTCTCCTGGCACAAATTTTTATCATCAATGTCAACAGTGTTGCTATGTAAAGCCATTGCAGCTGTTATAAATTCCATTTGTTTTAATTTCAAAATATAGTCAGGTGAACCATATTCAAAATATGTCCACGGAATTTTAAAAACATTTCCCATACTAACACGAACTGAACGTCTATAAAGTGGGTCGCTGCAAGATGGCGTGAGCAAAACCGCGTCGATGTCCAATGCAGCAGCGGATCGAATTATCGCGCCAACATTTGTCTGATTCATCACGTCCTCGAGAACGACGATTCGCGCGGCATTTCGGCATATTTCCTCAACCGTCGGAAGTGGTCGGCGTTTCATGGCACAAAGAACTCCCTGCGTAAGCTTGAACCCCGTAATTTCGGTCAAAACGGAGCTTTCGGCGGTGTAAATCGGAACATTTCCGCACCTTTGTACGATGTCCGCAGCCTGTCCGTTTATATATTTTTGTTCAATGAGTAACGAAATTGGTTCATATTCAGCATCAAGTGCAAGTCGTATTACTTTCGGACTTTCGGCAATAAATATTCCTAATTCGGGTTCATAAAAATGTTTTAACTGCACTTCGTTGCTTGCGGCATATGGTATAAGCTCAGGCGATGATATATTATCAATTTTAATTATATTAGACATCTTTTCTCCTCTAAAATCAATCAAGAAGTTGTTCTTCATGTCGAATCTTTCCCATTGATCTCGCAAATGATTCTAACCGTTCACAAATTATATGTCGATTCTTTTCATCTTTTATGAATTTTCCCATAAGATTGGGGATATTTTTTAGACATATAATATCTGATACCTTATCAGCATCTCCTGACTTCGCCAGATTGTAAATTGCTTCAACAAAATCACTGCGTTCCTCCATGTTCATATTGGAGAGCCATTCCCTGATGGCGCGGTCAGCTAACTGCGAGCCGTGGGAAGTTTCGTCAGTGTAAATAAAGTCGCCGCCCAACAGCTCCCACGAATAGGGATCATGCTGGAAAATGCCTATTTTTCGGCTTTTTATGACGGTGTGCTTGTCCTCACGCTCAAAAAGAGATCCCACAATTGAGGACTGGGGAATATATGTATGAATTTTGTCTAATATTGATAAATATCCCTTATTCTGCATCATATTTTGTGTAAAGCCGGGGCCATCGTGATTGTAAACAGAATAAATATTTGACCTTATAGCTTCTCTGCACTTTGCCGCAGCGTAAACCGCGAGATTTCCGCCCTTGGAGTGCCCCACAAGATTGAGAGGACGGGAATTTTTCTCCGCAAAATCGTCGAGATAACGCAGCGCCTCACGCTGGGCGGGAATAGATTCGCAAAAAGACATATTGAAATTTTCCTTCCAGCCGGTCAGAGAATTATCAGTGCCGCGGAAGGCGAGAACGGCGCTTCGATTGTCGAGGATAAAGCTGACCGCGGCAAATTGAGTTTCCCTCTCCTCGGCAAAAATGCTGCGATAAAAGCACATTCTGACGTCCACGAAGCGAGCGGTATTTGCGGCAGCATGGAGAAGATCCGCATCCTCCTTCACGTGAACCTTATCTGAAAAATCCGGCTGATCGAAAAAAGCCTTCGCCGCGTACCCGAGAGTAACGCTGTCAATGGGGTTATCCGGAACAATTCCATTAAAATTTATATACGATAAAGTTGAAAAAATCAATGTATCAACAGGGTTAATTGGCAACTGTGAGAATGTTATGTCACCTCTCCATTTTAAATAATCAAACATATCAGACATATCTATAACACTTCTTTTCGACTATTTTTCAATTTATCCATAAGCAATTCAAATGTGTGAAATTTATATAAATCATCCGCAAAATCAAAGCTTACTGATACAATTATACAATAAATTCGGGCAAAAATCAATATATTTGTGATGATTTTTTCTCGAAAAGCAATGGAAAAGCCTTTAAATATAAAGAGTCAAAAAAATTTTGAAAAAATTTTCGGTTAACTATTGACAAGCGGAAATTTATGGTATATAATTATATTGGAGTTGAAAATATGGTTTCAATTTTCTATGAAATAGGGAACATACATAAAACTCAAATTTAAATTTTAGGAGGTTTTTGCCATGAAAAAACTGAAAAAAGTCATGGCGTCGGTTCTGGCTGCCACGACAATGGCTGTCGGAATGACTGCCGTAAGCGCAAATGCTACAGACGGTTATCGTTCATTTTCCCCTGACTCTACTGCGGGTCTTTCAGTTTCATCAACAATTATCTATGCATCCACAAGCTGTTCAGTAACTTGCAGTTCAATAACAGCCCAGATAACAAGTACAACAGGTGGAACAATTACCTCGGGTGATACACTTAAAACAAATTATAACGACGATTTTGCTTCTGTAAGAGGATATGGAACTGGATTTACAAAAGCTTCATCCTCTCATGAAGTTGTTATTCTTTCCTCTGGCAGCACCGGAAGCACAACAATGACGGTTTCTAAGTAACAGCTTTCAAAGTCTCATCTGTTTTGCAGGTGAGACTTTGAACTATCAAATAATTATTACAAAAGAAGGTTGTATACATGA
>JAJQGO010000052.1:0-30441 GCA_021200415.1 Ruminococcus sp.
AAGGGGGATGAGGACCGGATGCGCGCCTTTGCCGATCAGATTAAAGCGAATCCGCTGTGATTTTCCGTATAAACCAAGGGTAATGCCAACAAACGAACCCTTAAAAACCCTTAAAGCCCCTTACATGGCCAGAAATCCCATGAAATAGGGCTTTTTTAACCTTAAAAAGGCTGAAAAGGCCGTATTTTTTAATGGGAACTAAATGCCAACCTGAAAAACAAAATCGGTCAGAAATGGGGAGATGGAGGAGGGTAAAGGCCTTTTGAAAGACGATAGTTTTAAAAGCGTTTAAATTATTTTTAAAAGGAGTTGGAGAAAATGCTGAAAGCATTGAATTTACTAAGGTTTCCCCATTTTAAATGGCTTTAAAAATACCGTTCAAAAGATAATTTTGAAAGCAGTTTTAAAATAAATTTAATACCAACCAAATACCAACTAAATACGAACCATTTAATGCGAACTAAAACGAGCCGGTCAAAAGTAAGACACGGCTCGTTATTTTTTTGCCAGAGGGGCAGCCCTGGCAAGGTGGTAAATGCAATATAAATATAGCATATTTATAGAAAACGTCAAGGATTATTAGGGTGTTGCTGAATCCAGCGTTTTTTCCACTCTTCAAATTTAGGATTGTTTTTTAGAGGATTGGCGCTTTCACGATCTTTAAACAAATCTATATTAGTGTAGGGCACGATAGTGCATCGGCATCCAATGTGCATAGGTGGAAGATTCACACCCAATTCAGCATCATCAATCAAAAAAGTTTTTCCATTGAGCGCCGTGCAGATATCGTAATTGTCATCACATCCAAGGAAAGAGTATTTCTCTAAGCCTAACTCTTGAAAAGAAGCCAAACGTTGTTGAACAGATTGGTAATTGGGCTCTTTTTTGAGTTTTCGCTGTAAAATAATTTTTTCAAACATTATCAGTTCCTCCCTGCTCAATTAAAAATAAATGATGTTATCAGAATGATTCAGCCGGTATTTTTTACTGAAACATTACTAGAAGCCATTCGATCAAGTTCTTCGTAAATTATTGTATGAACACGATGCTTACCTCGACTGTCTAAAGATCTGTATGTGTCGAGAAGTTCGGATTCTCCTTCAGATAATTGAAAGCTATCAAACAAAATAGAGCTATCATCGGAAGCGTTTTTGCGAACAAGATTGTCTATAGATACATTCAAATAATCGGAAAGCACAATTAAATTTTCGAGGTTTGGTTTACGTTTTCCATTTCTCCAATAACCAATAAGACTATCGGAAATTCCTGTTTCTTTGGACATTTGATAATTTGATATGCCAAGTTTATTCATATATAAATCTAAATTATTTGCAAAATTCATAATTCCCTCCAAACACTCTAAAAAGTTAGACAAAAATACTTGACTAACTAACAAAATAGAGATATACTCAAAATGTACAATCTGTACATCAAGAATTATATCACGAAAACGGATAACAGGATAGGTTATTTTGTAACGCTGGTACAGAAAAAATAACAGGTTGCGCTAAAGGAGGGCGAGTGGAAGTTGAAAAATAACAAAATAAGGAATCTCGCTGAATTCAGACGATGGGTGAAGATAAGGCTGGTGGAGGAAGAAATCTCCCAGAATGAACTGGCAAAGCAGATGCAAATTCCACACGCGAGGATCAGCGAAGCGACGCATGGGAAACCGTCAGGAACGAAGTACATTATCCCAATCATAGAGAAACTTGATGGGGATGTGGATGATTTTAAAGACTTTTTAAAGAGCGTTTAAGGAGGAACGTATGGAACTGAAAAAGAAGAAATTTTTAAAGAGCGAGTTTGGGCAGGAACTGCTGGGAACCATCCAAGCCTGGGACAAAGCGCTGGAACGTGGGCACAGATGTGAGGATTCGACAGTCATCCGGGATCTGGCATGGTGCCAGGCACAGTGGGAAGTATACCAGAAGGCCATCAAGCATTTTTATGGGATAGAATACCACTTTACCAGGACAGATGAATATTACGGCCTTTGCACAGAGGATGAATGTGATTTCTTGTTTAAGAAGAACAGGGAACTGCCGCATCAAAAGGTTACACGAAGGGGTGTAAAGGTTGATGGGAAATGGTTCTGGGATGATGACTTAGTTCTTATGCATCTTGGAAAAACTGTAAATGTGACAACCAACGACACGGAGGTTCGCATTGAAAACCTATCGGGAGAAGTGATTGCCACATTTGACAAGAGTATGGGGAGTAATTAATTATCTTTGGCTTCCTGAATGAGATTATCAATGTCTCGAGCAATAATCTCATCATAGATTCTTTGAATTTGTCGGCTGGCTTCAGGGTTTTACTTTCCGAGGTAATGCATGATAGCTTCAGCCAAAGGGTCCTGACAAAATTGTCTGTTGGCAATGGATTCTTTTAAGGCTTCAAAATCGGTCATGGTAACACCTCCTTTCTACGGAGATTGTACCACGAAACAATAATAATGGATAGTCGAAACCGGCGCGAGCCGGTCATGCAGGGATAGCCTCCTGCATCTGATGATGACAGGCTGTGAGGTGGTGATGAGATGGGACAGATGCTGACTGCAAAGCAGGTGGCAGAGGTCAAAGGATGCAGTTTTCAATACGTTCAAAAAATAGTTAAAGATGGAAAACTTCGTGCGGTCGAGACCGTAAATAATAAGAACCGGAAGACCTACCTGATCCCGCTGGAAGCCCTGGACGAGGAACTCCAGGAGAAATGGTACCAGATGGCTGCGGAAAGCCCACCAGAAGGCATGGAGCCTCCGGAGCCGGAACCGGCGAAGGCGGCGGTAGATGAATTCACGGAGGATGAGCGCCGGGAGATTGACTTCTGGATCGGCCTTGTCGAACAGTGGCAGCAGTACCGGATGAAGCCGGGTGTGACATGCAAGGCGGAGGTAGACAAAAAATTTGTCATGCTGTGCGGGCTGGAGTATCCCGACCGGGATATTTCCATAGACATCCTTTACCGGAAACAGAAAGCGGTGAAAGAGGACGACCTGCGCGGACTGACTGACAAGAGGGGCAAATGGAAGAAAGGCACCAGTACCATCGACGAGACGGTCTGGCAGGCATTCCTCTACTATTACCTGGACGAAGCGCAGCACCCGATCAGCAGGTGCCTGGAGTACACGAAGATGTGGGCACAGGAGAAAAGGCCGGAACTGTATGCGGGGATCCCGAGTTATTCTGCTTTTTACCGGAGGCTTGCCAATGAGGTGCCGGAAGGCGTCAAGGTGCTGGGGCGTGAAGGGCATAAGGCGTATAACGATCGGTGTGCACCGTATATCCGCAGGATTTATGAAGACATCGCCAGCAATGAGTGGTGGATCGCGGACAACCATACCTTTGATGTGATCGTGAAGGATAAGGCCGGGAATGAGCACAGGCCGTACCTGACAGCCTTCCTGGATGCCCGGAGCGGTATTTTTACCGGATTCTATATTACATACAATCCGTGTTCAGAGGCTACGCTGATTGCGCTACGGAAGGGGATTCTAAAGTACGGCATACCGGAAAACATCTACGTCGATAATGGCCGCGAGTTCCTGACTTTCGATATCGGAGGGCTGGGACACCGGAAAAAGAAGCCAAAGGATAGCGGGGAAAAGTTTGAGCCACCGGGCGTTTTTAAGCGGCTCGGTATCAACATGACGAACGCGATCGTCCGGAACGCGAAAGCCAAAATCATTGAGCGCCGCTTCCGGGATGTGAAGGATGATTTATCCAGGCTGTTCGAGACTTATACCGGCGGGAACGTGGTAGAGAAACCGGAGCGCCTGAAGCATGTGCTTAAGAAAGGCCAGATCTATACCGACCAGGAGTTTGAGGAATATGTAGAAGGCGCCCTGGAATGGTATTTCAACATGGAGCCTTACAACGGGGCGGTAGACGCCGACCGGGGCAAATGCAAAATGGACGTATTCAACGAACACCTGGTAAAGAAACGGACGGCATCGGCGGAGGAGTTGAACCTGATGCTGATGCGGAGCAGCAGGCCGCAGCAGGTTACCCGCAGGGGAGTCCACCTGGATGTCGGCGGAGGCCGGATTGATTTCTGGAATGATGATTTTGTCCACCTGATGCTTGGGAAGAAAGTTTATTTCCGGTATGACCCGGAGAACCTGAGCGAGGTCAGGATTTACGATCTGGAGGACAAATACATCATGTCGGTACCGGCAGACAGTACCGCAGTCCTTTCCTACAACGCCAGCAAGGATGATGTCAAGGCCGCGATGGCCAAGACCAGGAGGCTGGAGAAGATCGCCAGGGAATACAAGGAAAACGCGATCCTGGCGGATGTGGACAGGGTGACGGCGATGGAGCTTGTATTAAAGCAGGCGGAACGCAACAAGGGTAATTATAAAGGGAAGGCCAACCCGAAAATGTACGAGATTCAGAGGGCAGAGGAGGAACCGGCATTTAAGAGAGTCGTGGGCGGCGCAGACCTTGATGTAATGAACAGAAACGCAGCCAGGAGGCAAGGAGGTAAATGATGGGAAAACAGTACAACATCGAACTTCAGGAGAAACTGGAGCAGTACCTGAAGGAAGAAAATTTGAGCCAGGCGAAGGCAGCGCCGATCCTCGGGATCAGCCAGGCGGCGCTCAGCCAGTACCGCAGGAGCATGTACGACAAGGGCGACATCGGGGCGGTGGAAAAGAGGCTGGAGGAATTCTTCCGGATCCGGAAAGAAAAGACAGAGAATGCTCAGAAGGCGGAGCCATTCAAGGCTAAGGCATCAGCCGGGTACATACCGACCGCCATTTCAGAGGAGGCTTATAAACTGATCCGCTACTGTCAACTGGAGAAGGGCATCGTAGTAATTGACGGCGACGCCGGTATCGGGAAAACGAAAGCGGCGGCGAAGTTTTTGCAGGATAATCCTTCAACCACAGTTTATGTGAAAGCGACGCCAAGCACCGGATCTACAAGGAGTCTTCTGAAGATGATTGCTAGGACATTGAAACTGCCGGAGAACCAGCGCACTGAAGATTTATCGGTGTCGATCCAGGACAAGCTGCGTGAGACGGACAAGGTAATCATCATTGATGAGGCGCAGAATTTAAAGTTCCTTACATTGGAGGAAATCCGGGGATGGGTGGATGAAGACATTTTCACTGGGAAACCTGGCATCGGGATTGTGCTGATTGGTAACGTAGAGGTTTATAACAAGATGCTGGGAAAACAGGAGGCAATTTTTGCCCAGCAGTTTAACCGGACGAAACTTCACGGCAGGTATCGCACTTCCGACATACTCCGGGAGGACGTGGTTAAATTCTTTCCAGTGCTGGAGGAGCAGGGGATGGACAAGGAGATTGATTACCTGCTCTCGGTCAGCCACAGCAAATGGGGCATCCGGGGGATGGTCAGCGTATTTAATAACGCTGTTAACAATGAGGACATTTCGTTTGAGGGTCTGGAAAAGATGGCGAACACAATGGGAATCCGGTTTTTATAGGAGGCGGCTATAGAGAGATGTTATATCGTGACCGTGATATGCCTGACGATCATCGTGCTGGCGTATTTTGGAAGTAAAAACAAGTAGGAAAGAGAGGTTAAATGCAAAATGAAACGAATCGGTAAAGAAGGGGCGATTGCGGTCGCTGGGGCAGCGGCAGGGGCAATCCTGACAGGGCTTGCAGTGGAGATTATCTTTGGCCTGGGAACAGGGCTGGCCGGTGCGGCATTGGTGGTTATGGTCATTGCGGTGGCAGCTGCTTTCGGATGGCTCACCGGCAGGCAGAGCCGGATCCGGAAGGAACATGAGGCGGCATACCGGAGCGGGTACCGCAGAGGCCTGGAGGAAAAGACACTGGTTATCAGGCAGCCGGGAGTGAGCGTATCCTTCCGGACACAAGACCGGGCGGCACGGTAAGCCGCATGGAGGCGGGAGCCTCCGCCTTAATGCAGCCGCCTTCGGCGATGGTCACAAGCCCATAAAAATGCAGAGTGAGGTAGTAAAAAGGAGGATGCGGACATGGCAATGTGCCCTAAATGCGGGAAAGCGTATACCGGGCGTCCGGCACTTTCCAGGGCAGACAATAAAACGGATATCTGCCCGGAGTGCGGGATGCGGGAAGCCCTGGAAAGCATGGTTGCCAGGAGGAGAAAGCCAGACCCGGCAGAGCGTACCAGGAGGGCGGCGCAGGCAACCTGGAACCGGTGGGCAATGGAGAATTTTAACGCCACGCATAACTAAGGACTGGAGGTGGTAATGTGAAAAACGGGAAGAAACCTACGCTGGCACAGAAAAAGTTCCTGCAGGAGCGGGGATTGGTGCCGGAGAATTGGCTGATCGTGAAGGATACGCCGCTGATGTTGGAGGCAGTCAGCAGGGCGGCGTTGAAAAAGGGAACCGGCAAAACGAGGACATTCAGGAAGGCGGGAACATGAGCGATAAGACGGTAAAGATCCCGGAGGATATCCAGAGGGCATGGGATGATGCCAGGATATGTGCCACATTGATCCGGGAGGGGAAAGCGAGGATCGAAGTCCGAACCAGGAAAGATGGCAGCACCTGCAGGTATACAAAACTGAGGAGCAGAGGAGAACCATGGTGGCTACAAAGCGGAAGAAAATGACGAATCGGGAAAAAGCGGAAAGAGCCAGAAAAAAGAAAGAACTGCAGGAACTCGGGTTTATGCCTCCGGACAAACCGAAACTCAACCGCAAAAAGTATGTGGACGAGGCACGGAAAGAGTGGAATAACAGAGGCAGTGAATGGTTCATATGGGAGGTTTACCTGTACAAGGCGATTGAGATCATGCTTGGGAAGACTGATAAGAACTTTCGCGTATCGCCTGAGGCGGTCGGCGTTGCAAAGAGTCTGAAATTGGCGATGCACCTGAAAGCATTTTCCGACCAGATGAAGGCTGAGGGGCGGAAAGAATACAAGGCAAAAGAACTGTATGATTATATCGAAGACATCCTGGATGCGTAAGGGAGGTGATCGGATGACTCAAAGGGATGAGATGTATTTTGAACCGAGGGTGATTGATACTGCTGGCAGAATACGGTGGTTCGGGGAAATATATTCCGACCAGGCGATAAAGTGCCACACGGAACAGACGGTATATATCAGGGATAACGGGAGGCAGTTATATATTTATGAACTGGCGAGCGACGACTTCTCTGAGGTGGAACGGATTGAGGCAGTATTTAAACTGATCAGCCGGATCGAGAAAAGCCGGGGAGGATTCCGGTATGGAAAGAAAGATACATAAGGGGCAGTATAAGCCCCTCCTAATGCAGCCGCCATATGGCGATGGTCGCAAGCCCATAAAAATGCAGAGCGGGAGAGGAGGCTGCAAGATGCAGGCAAATAAAAAAATAACCAAAGGCGGCGGCATCACAATCCCCAGGGGAATCCGCCAGGAGACAGGTATCCTTCCGGGCGTTCCGGTAGACGTCGTATCGGATGAGAGCGGTATCCGCATTTCAAAGCATGTCCCAGCGTGCTTCCATTGCGGTTCGGTCGAGGATGTGCAGACTGTATGCGGGATTGAAATATGCCCGGCGTGTGCGGCGGCGATCCTGGAGGTGTTCAAATGATGGCGGAAGCGGCGCAGATCAAAGAAAAGGCAGACCGCCTGGTGAAACTGACTGGGGAGCAGGGCAGGATCAAGGCCGAGATTGAGGAGATTAAGGCATGGTTTGAAAAACTGGCGACGGATGACTTAAAGGACACGAAGAAAAAGACCATTGATTACTGGGGCAGTGGAAACTGCCGGGTGGTAGTCGGCAACAGTGAGACGGTGAAGCCGGTCTCTATGACGATGGTAAAGAAACTGTTAGGGAGCGTGTTCCCGGATTTCGTGAAGGAGGAAACTGCCTATAAAATGACAGAACCATGTAAAAGGCTCCTGACACTGATGGCTCTCGGGAATTATACAGAGGGCAGCCTGGATGAGACGATCCGGGCGATCACGGCGGATGAGAAGATCCAGAGGACGCTGAAAAAGAAACTGAAGGGAAAGTATGAGAAAGACACGGAATGCCTGATGAAACTCGCAGGGCTTCCGGAGCAGGAAGCCAGTGATTGGGCATACCTGACTGCGGAGATCATCAACTGGGAGTGGATGCTGCAGATATTAAAGGCTGCCGGGTGGCAGGGGACGCCGCAGGAAGCGGTGGAGACTATACGGGCGGCTATCATCGTGGATGAGGGCATCAAGGTGACCGTGGAGGCAGAGAAAGAGAAGTAGGCAGGAGGATGCGGCGATAAATGCGTACAATCGAACCATTCCAGATCAGGAAAATATTTGCGATCGGCAGTGCACTCGGTATCAAAGGCTCCGGAACGGACAATGACGAACTACACGCACTTGTTGCTGGGGTGACCGGCAAGGATTCCATCAAGAGCCTGACTTACCGCGAGGCCAGCGAAGTGATTGCTAGGCTGGAGGGGCTGCAGGGCAAGGTAGCTCCTTACAGGCCGAAAGCCGGGAAGCCAAAGGAGCATCCTGAGAGATCGGGCGGCGTTACTTCCGGGCAGCAGAAAAAGATATGGGCGTTAATGTACGAGTTGAAAAAATACGATGAAGTGCCAAACGACGTGCCGCTGGGAGACAGGCTCTGCGCCGTCATTAAGAAGGAGTTAGGTGCGGATGCGGTGGCACGGAATCCGTTTGCATGGGTCACCTTTAAGCAGGGGAATGACCTGATAGAGAAATTGAAGCGATATGTAGCAAGCGCCGGAAAGAGAGGTGGGGCGGATGGACTTGCTGGACAGGGTACAGATCGATAACCTGGATGAGGAACAGAGAACCCTCGCTGAACTGATCGGGCTGGAGGAATTCAAGAAACTGGTCAGGGCTTACAACGGCACATCTATCTACATACCGAAGATTGAGAGCCTGGAAAAAGCGGTGCGCGATGAGATGATCAAGGAAGAATTTGACGGGGGCAATTACCGGGAATTGGCGTTAAAATACGGATTGACAGAAACGTGGATACGCAATATAGTCTTAGAAAAGGCCAGGGAGATCCGGGCAAAGCCGATCGACGGACAAATGAGTCTTTTCAATATGGATATATAAGATATCTTTTTAAGTACTTTATTTTAATGTTTCTGATAAGAGAGATACACTAGTGTTAAAAGCACAAGTGTATCTTTTTTAATGGGGTGAGTATATGGAGGAATGGGTGATTACAACAGCCATCACGCTGGGAATTGGCATTATTACATATTTCCTGAAACGGACAATGTCACAGGTGGACAGGCAGGGAACACAGCTTCAGGAGATGATTAACCGGACGGCCACGAAGGCGGAAGAAAAGGAACAGACAGAGAAACTGGAACAGGAGATCCGGCAGATCCGGGATGATTATACGCCGAAGGAGATGCACAGGAGGGATTTTGACGAATGCCGCACAGATATCAAGCAGATCCGTTCCGATTATCTGACAAAGGATGATTTTATCCGCGAAATGAACAAGATGGACAGGAAACTCGACCAGATGCTGGATCTGATGATGAATAAACAATAGGAGGCGCAAAATGGACAGGGAAGCGGAAAAGAGGCAGCTTCGGGCTGGCAATTTTATGATGAATAACGGCAGGGTGCTCTCGACAATCAACCTGCTGCGGGAAAAATACAATGATTTAAGGAGTGTCTGTAAAGCGGTCAGTTACGAGGGGATCGAAAGGCAGGAGTTTATTGACAGCGTGAATTTCCTGGCGGAGGAAGGGTATATCTGCCTGCGGGACGTAAAAACCCATGAGGACGCAAGCCTTTCTGATTCGGATTATCAGTCGCTGGAAGCAAAGGTTACGGGAAAAGGCATTCGGCTCCTCGGCGGAGGGATTTCGGATAACATGGTTGACCTGGGCGGCTGATGATGGAGACAAAGGAAAGAAGGCGCAGCACTGGCAAGGTGGACAGGTTACCGCCGGAACTGAAGGACACCGTGGAGCAGATGCTCCTGACCGGCTGCACATATAAGGAGATCGTCGCCTTCCTGAAGGAGAACGGCGAAGAAATGAGCCAGATGGCGGTCTGCACCTATGCCAGGAAATATCTCGCCACCGTGGAGATGATCAATGTCGCGCAGAACAATTTCTCCATGCTGATGGATGAGATGAACCGGTATCCTGACCTGGATACGTCGGAAGCGCTGATCCGGCTGGCAAGCCATCATGTTATGAATGCGCTGACCAATGTGGACGAGGAGCAGATGAAGGACGTCCCGGTAGACAAACTGATCCGGGAGACCAATGGCCTGATCCGGGCAGCAGCGTATAAGAAACGGATTGAGGTACAGAACCGCGATAATTACGAGGCAGGCCTGGAAGCAGTTAAGAGCCTTGTTTTTGAAGCGATGGCGAAGGAAAAACCGGATCTGTACCGGCAGGTCAGCGAGTACCTCAATAAGAAGAAAAATGAAGGATTGGAGGGATAAGGGCAATGTGGTATGTCATTCAGGTAACAACTGGGAAAGAAGACGATATTGCCGGGAACCTGAAGGGAAAAGGTATCCGGGCGCTTGTCCCGAAGGAGAACCGCCTGGTGCGCAACAGCGGCTCCTGGACACAAAAGGAATACATCCTGTTCAGTGGGTATGTATTCCTGGATATGAAATACAATGCGGCGAATTATTACAAGGTCAAGGGCATTCCGGGTGTGCTCCGCTTCCTTGGTGAGAGGGGGAACCCGTCGAGGCTTTCCTACCTGGAAGCAGAATGGGTACTGCTCCTGACCGGGAAAGACAATGCACCGATCGAGCCGACCGTGGCGAAGGTGCAGGAAGATGGCAACATCAAGGTGATGAGCGGTGTCCTTACGAAGCTTGAGAACCGGATCACTAAATATGACAAGCGGAACCGGAAAGCAACTTTTGAGATCACGATCTGTGGCGAGAAGAAAGAAGTGCAGCTGAGTATCCAGCTGGATGGGGACACAGTGGAGATCGCAGAGACAACGGAAGTAGTGGAAGACGCCAGCAAGGAATAATTGAAATTGTTTTTGAAAGAAGCGGCCTGATAGCACACGGTTGATTCGTCCCGGCGCAGGAAGAAAGCGGACATATTGAGAGGGAACTGGGCAGCAAAAAAGGGTGCTGGCCGGGTGGCGGAGCCTACCCGGAGCCATTGCCTGCCGGTTCTCTTTTTCTGATTGCCGCAGATTACCGTTCAAAACGCGCGGAAACCCGTTTAAAACCGTTCGAACGGGCGAAGCCGGGGAAATTATCAATGGGGCGGGAAATCGCAAATACGGGGGCGGTACGCGCTCCTTATTTTTATGAAAGAGTGGTGGTAGATGTGAAAGCCGGAAAAAAGGAAAGCATAAACGCGCTGATCGGCGCGATGGCAGAGGCAGAGAGTAAGACCTTTTATGATGAGGCTGAGGCATCTGCCAATGATTTAAAAGACCTTTTAAAACTCTTTTTAAAAAAAGACAGTTCGCCGGAGCGGATGCAGGTATTGAAAGATTATGAAGCGGGAGCACCACTCACCGGGCAAGGGGGCATCCGGCAGAGGCTCGGAGCCATTGACATGGAATTTTTCGGGAGGGCGTACTTCCCACATTATTTTTCCAGGCCGTCGCCGCAGTTCCACCGGGATCTGGACGATATATGGCAGAAGGGAGTGCTGAAAGGGGAGTACCCAACCACTCCGGCGAAAGTAAGGAAGATCAGTCGGATGAACGGTGTAAAACGTGTGGTTGCCGCACCGCGAGGCCACGCGAAGTCTACGAGCCTTACATTTAAAGGCAGCATCCATGCGATTGTTTATGGTTACAAGCATTATCCGATCATTATCTCAGACAGTTCTGACCAGGCGGAGGGCTTTCTGGATAATATCCGGGTGGAATTTGAGGAAAATGAAGCGCTTCGGGAGGATTTTGGGAACCTGGTCGGGAAGGTCTGGAGGAGCAACGTGCTGGTTACCAGCACGAATATCAAGATCGAGGCGATCGGATCCGGAAAGAAAATCAGGGGAAGGAAACACCGGAACTGGAGGCCGGATCTCCTTATCCTGGATGATATTGAAAATGATGAGAATGTCCGGACGCCGGAGCAGAGGGCAAAACTAGAAAGCTGGTTTTTGAAAGCCGTTTCAAAGGCTGGCGACGATTATACAGATATCGTTTATATCGGAACGCTACTCCATTACGACAGCCTCCTGGCGAAAACCTTAAATAATCCCGGCTATAAGGCTATCAAATACAGGGCGGTTATTTCTTTTTCAAATGAGGATGACCTTTGGAAGCAATGGGAGGAGATTTTCACAGACCTTTCAAACAGCAACCACGAGGAGGATGCCAGGGCATTTTTTGAAAGGAACCGCGAGCGGATGCTTGCCGGGACGGAAGTTTTGTGGGAGGAGAAACTTTCCTACTACGACTTGATGGTTATGAGGCTGACAGAAGGTGAAGCTTCGTTTAATTCAGAGGAACAGAATGAACCGATCAATCCGGAAGACTGCATTTTCAATCCGGAATGGTTTGAATTTTATAATGAGGCGGAGATTACCTTTAAAGGCGGAGAATATCTTTTCTTCGGCTTTGTTGATCCTTCCCTCGGGAAGACCAAACGCAGCGACTTCTCAGCGATTATCACGATCGCAAAGCATAAGTCCACAGGGTATATGTATGTTATGGATGCGGATATTGAGCGCCGCCATCCGGACAGGATCATATCGGATATCCTGGAAAAAGAGAAATGGTTGCGCCGGGATTATGGGAAAGGCTATAAGAAATTCGGATGTGAGACTGTCCAATTCCAGTGGTTCCTGAAGGAAGAACTAGCAAAGGCATCGGTGAAGGCTGGGCTGTATATGCCGATCGAAGAAGTGCCGCAGACCAGCGACAAGACCATGCGTATCCAGACAATGCAGCCGGACGTCAAGAACCATTATATCAAGTTTAACAAAAGGCATAAGCGCCTCCTGGAGCAGATGGAGCATTTCCCAATGGGTGCCCATGACGATGGCCCGGATGCGCTGGAGGGTTGCCGGACACTGGCGAAAAAGACAAAGCGGTTCCGGGTGCTGGATAAAAAGAGCCTGGGATTGTAGGAGGGGCAGGAATGGATCTTATGGCATGGTGGAAACAAAGGCGATGCAGCCATGAATACCGCAAACACTGGTTCCGGGCACGGGGACAGTACGGCGGCTATGCGAGGCGCTGCGCAAAATGCGGGAAAATAGAAGGTGAAGGAGGCGGAAGGCTATGTCAGTTATTTACATGGACAGGGAATCAATTGAAACCCTGACCGAGAAGGACATCCGGGATATCATTGATGAAAACAGCATCGACATGAAATACGGAACGCTCCATGATTATTACGTTGGCAGGCACCGGATCCTGCGGGAGAGGAAAAAGGACAGCACGGCTCCGAATAACCGTCTTGTGAACAACATGGCAAAATATATCACGGATACGGCTACCGGCTATTTTGTCGGTGAGCCGGTCGTGTATGACTCACAAAACGATGAGTTCCTGCAGATTGTGCAGGATATTTTTGATTATAACGATGAGCAGGATCACAACATGGAATTGGCGAAGCAGTGCAGCATCTGCGGAAGCTGTTTTGAGATGCTTTACCTGGACGAGGAGGCGAAGATCCGGCTGGCGCGGGTACCGGCAAAGGACGGGATCATGATCTGCGAAACAGACAGCGGATTCTCCACACCGATGGCTTTCATCCGGACGGTCATATCCAAGGATAAGGACGATAACATTATCCGTAAGGTTGAATTCTGGAACTCACAGCTGGTGATGCGTTTTAAATCCATTAATGGCGGGTATTTAAACCTGCTATCGATAGAGGAGCATTACTGGCAGGATGTCCCTTTTGTAGAGTATATCAACAACGAAGAACGGATGGGTGACTTCGAGGGCGTTATCACGGAGATTGATGCCTATAATAAGGTGCAGAGCAATACAGCAAATTATTTCCAGTACAATGACGATGCGATCCTGAAGGTCTTAAAACTTGGAGACGTCAGCAGCCAGGATATTGCGGACATGAAAGAGAAGGGCGCGATTATTCTGGAGGATGGCGGTGATGTGGACTGGCTCTTAAAGAGCATTGACGATACCGCATTGGAGAATTACAAGAACAGGCTCCGGGAAGATATCCATATAGGCGCAAATGTGCCGCATATGAGTGATGAATCGTTTGGCAGGAACCTTTCCGGTGTCGCCATATCCTATAAACTGTGGGGGTTGGAGCAGATATGTTCCATCAAGGAACGGAAGTTCAAAAAAGGCCTCCAGCGCCGGATTGAACTGATGGCCAATATTTTAAATGTCATGGGATATACCTTTGATTACCGGGACATCATGCCGAAGTTCCGCAGGAACAGGCCGCAGAACGACCTGGAAACGGCGCAGATTGTTACAATGCTGGCGAGTGACCTGTCCCGTGAGACAAGGCTCCAGATGATGCCGGGAGTGGAGAATGTCCAGGATGAACTCCAGAAACTGGAAGATGAGAAGAATAAAGACAAGGAGGAATTCGGGGTATACCAGAATTTTGCCAAAGCTTTCCAGGATACGGCTAATGGAACGGAGGCAGTAGAAGATGGACAGGAAGGGACGCAGTGAGTGGATCGAACGCGCCAAACAGAGGGTACTGGATAACGCCGAGCAGACCGACGAAGCCGTAAAGGAGATCATGTTCCTGTATGATGAAACTGCATGGCAGTTGGAAACCGATATCAATGCCATGTTCCAGAGATATGCTACCGATAATAAACTGACGGATGCAGAGGCTTCCAAGCTTCTGTCGTCCAGCGAGTACAGCCGGTGGCGGCAGAGCATGGATGACTATGTGAAGGAGGCAAAAGGGGATTCCCGGACGCTCTTGGAACTGAATACCCTTTCGGCAAAATCAAGGATCAGCCGGAAAGAGGAGATGCTTTCCGGGATATACCGGGCGATGATTACGCTTTCACAGGATACAGAAACGAAACTTACTGATCTTTTGGGGGATCTGTACCAGGTAAATTACTACAGGAATTGTTATGATGTGCAGAGCGTTTTCCAAGTTGGATTTAATGTGGCGAAGATCGACACAGGGACACTGATGCGGATATTGCGCCATCCGTGGTCGGGGGAAAATTATTCGGAGACCTTATGGGAAAATACGGATAAGCTGGCAGCCCTTGCTAAAAGGGAGATTACACTGGGCTTTATGGCCGGATCCGGCATCCAGAAAATGGCTAAGGAAATTGACGACGTAATGCAAAAAGGCCGGTATGCGGCGGAGCGTGTGGTCAGGACGGAGAGCAGTTATTTTTCCAACCAGGGACGCCTTGATTCCTATCGGGAGATGGGGCTGGAGGAATACACTTACCTTGGCGGCGGCTGTGATATCTGCATGGCGCTCAACGGGCAGTCTTTCAAGATTTCGGAAGCAGAGGCGGGGACAAACCTTCCTCCGATGCATCCGAACTGCAAATGTACCACGATACCTAAAACAAGCATCGACCTGTTTAAGAATCGCAAAGGTGCAAATCCATTGAAAGACAATCCGAAGTTTGAGGAGTGGAAAAAGAAATATGTGAAGGAAAAAGGGCTTTCGGCAAAGGTTGGAGGAGTAGACGGTGTCCCGGAACATGAAGAAAAGAAACTTCTGGGACAGGTTGACTATAACAACACTCGTCTGGTAAAATCAAAAATAAAGAATTATACGGAGCAGATTGCGGGCGACAATAAAAAAGAAAATGCTGTCTGTATCACGAAAAACGGGGATATTTACCAGTGTCAGGGAACTGCGGGAGCCGTATATCCTGATTATGACCTGAAGGAAGAACTGGCAGAAGCATTTGTAACACATAACCATCCGGCGTCGGAAACACATTTTTCTTTCAGCGACAGGGATATCAGCATGTTCATGGAATATAAACTTCCTGAATTGACTGGCGTCGATGAAAAGTACATTTACCGGATCTCGCGAACAGATCAGACAAAGTATGTCGACCTGGAAACGCTGGTGCATTCCTATAAGGGTGATCTGTATACAGAGTTTATGCAGGCGGCGCTTGACGGGGAAGTTGATCCGGACATGGACGAGTATGATTTTATCGTAAGGAGGCTGGCAAAGGAATATGGCTTTGAGTATGAAAGACAGGAACGATAAAAAGGCGTGGTCGGCTTACGAAAAAGAAGGTAAAAAACTGATGGAGGAGGTCATGAAGAGGCGGAAGGCTATCGAGGAAAAACACACAAGCAGCGAAACGACGCTATATGGCCTCGACGGTGCCCCTGATGAAAAAGAGCTGGCTGAAGTTACCAGATGGTACGGGGAGGAATTAATTAAGTTAAGACAGAAATACGGTATTCAATAGGCATCCATGAGGATGCCTATTAAATTGCATAAAAACAGGACATAAACACCTTTTAACTCCGGTTTAAAGGGTGTTTTTGTTATAAAAAAATTTAACAGGAGGAAATGAAGATGGATGATGAAAAAACCACTGTGCAGGGTACTGAGGCAACTGCTCAGGATACTGTAGCAGAACCGCAGGATCAGCAGGCTGCCGAATCCACGCCGGAGAAAGTAAGCGCCCTCCAGAAGTTTATCAACGGGCTTTTCGGCGGTGGAAGGGAAACGGAGCCAGGCGAACCTGAAAAGAAGGAGGAGGAAGGCGAGAACGCTACGGAAGCCGCAGCCGAGAAAACCTTCACCCAGGCTGACATTGACGCTGCCGTGGAGGCGGCAAAACAGCAGTGGTTAGATGAGACTGCGGAGGCGGAGCGGGTAAAGAAACTTTCGCCAGAGGAGAAGGCTGCGGAGGAGCAGCAGAAAAAAGACACAGAGATCGCAAGTTTAAGAAGCCAGCTTCTGCAGAAAGAACTGCGCGAGAACGCGACCAAACTGTTGGAACAGGACGGCTTCCCGGTAGGGCTTGCGGACGTACTAGATTACTCCAGCAAGGAACGGATGGAAGAAACCTTAAAAAGCACCACCTCGGTCTTTAAAGAGAGCCTTGGGGTGGCAATTAAGACCAGGCTTAAAGGGAGGACACCGGAAGGCCTTGGCGGCGCGGCGTCGTCCGAGAACCTGCTCAAAGATCAGATCGCAAAGAATATCAGGGGCTTATAAAGGAGGAAAAAAGTAAATGAATACCATTGAAACCGCAACAATTATCCAGACAGAATTGGACAAAGCTGCTGTGGAGCAGTCCACATCCGGCTGGATGGAGGTCAACCAGAACCTGGTTAAATACGCCGGTGGCGCGGAGGTCAAAATCCCGACACTTGATATGGATGGGCTGGCGGATTATGACAGGCAGGCCGGATTTACCGAAGGCAGCGTGGATTTTAAGTACCAGACCAAGACCATGACCATGGACAGAGGGCGTTCTTTCAGTTTTGATGAGAATGATGTAGACGAGACCAATTTTGCCCTGACAGCCGCCACTGTCATGGGAGAATTCCAGAGGGTAAAAGTTATCCCGGAGATTGATGCTTACCGCTACAGCAAGATCGCGACGGCCTGCATTGACAAGGACAGGGCATCCGGAGGGTATACTGCAGCCGAGGACACTGTCCTGCAGAAACTCTATTATGATATCGCGGCGGTACAGGATGTGGTCGGCTCTGATACGCCGCTTGTAATCACCATCAATACCCTCGTGCTTGCTATCCTGTCCATGTCCGAGAAACTGTCCAAAAAACTAGACGTGACGGATTTTAAACAGGGCGATGTGACATTCCGGGTGCGCACCTTGGACGGCATCCATCCGCTGATCCCGGTCGGAAGCAACAGGCTGAAGACAGAGTACCTGTTCAATGATGGCGCGACCACCGGCCAGGAATCCGGAGGCTTTGCGGCAACCGATACCAGCAAGAGCATTAACTGGATCATCACGCCGAAGAATGCGCCGATCGCCGTGTCCAAGACGGACAAGATGCGTATTTTTGATCCGGAAACCAACCAGAAGGCAAGGGCTTGGGCGATGGATTACCGCAAATTCCATGACCTTTGGATTACCGACAATAAGATCGAGCAGTGCTTCGTGAATATTGAAGAGGCTCTGGCATAAGGGAGGTTAGTACAAAATGAAGATCGAACTTAGGAAAGATAACGTGGTAAAAAATGTTGATTCGGAGGACAGAGCGAAAGCACTGATGGCGAAGGGATTTGTCCGGACGGACGGAAAGGGCGCAGGCAAGGTAAAAGCGGCTAATTCCGGGAAAGAATTGGCAGAAGTCCAGGCGAAGCTGGCCGATACGCAGGCAAAACTAGAAGAGGCTTCGAAGTATGCCGAGGAGGCGGACAAGAAGATCGATTCCTTGACATTGGAACTAGAAGGAACGAAGGAACAGCTGGAGGCTGCTGTAAAAGCGAATACCACCGGCAAGGCCAGCGCGAAAAAGTAAGGAGGGCTGCCCATGACCGAGGAGCAGGAGGCCTGGCTTGTATCGGAAGTGATGGACGTTTTAAAAATGTCTGAATCGGAAGAATCCTCAGCCAGGCGCTATGTGAGAAGAGCGGTAGATAAAATCCTGATCTACTGCAACCGGGAAGACCTTCCGGATCTGCTTCTTTCCACAGCGGCTCAAATCGCTGAGGATATGTTAAAGGCAGATATGGCAGTAGAAGCCGGGAAAGATGTGGCGAGTATCAGCCGTGGTGATACCGCCATCTCCTACCGCGACGACAGTAAGAACCAGGACTATACCGTCGCTTTTATGAAAGACTATGAAAAATCCCTGAACCGTTTTAAAAAGATAAACCTGCCAAAGGATCTGAAATATGACTGAGGCAGACATCCTTGCTACAACCTACGAAGATACCGTGACCGTTTACAGGGCGTTTAAAGATACGACAGAAGAAGGAGAGAGTATCTTCAAAAGCGGCCTGGAAGGGGAGGTTGTGTATGAAGATGTGGAATGTGCGTTGTCCACGCATACCGGCGGGAAGCTGGAACAGTCAAAATCTACCGCGAGCGCGGACACCACATTCTGCCTTTTTACCAGACCGGAGATTGATATCCAGGCAAATGATTTCCTTATAATCAAGCACCTGGGGAAAGAAGTCGAGGCTATTGCCGGGTACCCGGAATGTATGAAATCCCATAACAATATTCCCATCCGCCTGGAGAAGCCGATTGTCTGATACGGATTATAAATTTGACGGGCTGGATGAGTGGGAAAAGAGGCTTTCACAGGTGATCGAGAACCAATACCCAGATGAATTCCGAAAAATGGTTATAGATGTTGCTGCGGAATTGTTTGGAAGGGTAACGGAGAAAACTCCGGTCAAGACCGGGCATCTGATGAATGAATGGCGCGTCGGAAACATCGAAAAGCGCGGCGATGAGTATTATATCGAGGTCTATAACAACGTGGAGTATGCGGAGCCGGTGGAATACGGGCATCGCACCAGGGGCGGGAAAGGCTTCGTGAAAGGTGCCCACATGATGGAACTGTCGATGCAGGATGTGCAGAAAGCCCTCCCGGGTTACCTGAGGGAATGGCTGAATGATTTCTTGAATTCCCATGAATTATAGGAGGCTTGTGATGGAAAATCCATTGATCGAGATAAAAAACGCGATCCTATCTCTACTAAAAGGGCTGGATGCGGATACTGACATTTTCCTGGAGGAGATCAAGGGCACGGAAGAAAAGCATGGGCTTTCCCTTCCGGAAACATATTACTTCGTAGATATTGTCCCGAATGGGAACGCAACGGTAGATAAATATTTTACGGACATGGGGGTTTTGATCGATATTGCTTACCACGAAAAAAGCGAGAGCAATACCGAGTATCTGATAAAAGGGGCAGAAATTGATGAACTGTTCCGTCCGGTGTTCCCGTTTGGAGACCGGAAGGTCACAGTCAGGGATGCCTCGATGAATATTGTAGACCATGTGCTACATTACAGTTTTACGGCTTCATTCCGGCAGGCAAGGCAAATTGAGAATGAGTTCGAAACGATGGGCGAACTGGATGTGGCAATAAAAAGGAGTGTGAATTAAATGAGTTTAGGATTACCAGTCCTCAGTATGATCTTTACCGGGAAAGCAGTATCCGCCATTGAGCGGAGCGCGCGGGGTATTGTTGCCATAGTCCTGAAGGATGATACGGAAGGCGGGAGCAAGACCAATATCTACAATAAAGTGGATGAGGTCGATTTTGAAAATTGGACAGAGACCAATTACAACTATTTGAAACTGGTGTTTGACGGAGCACCTACCACTGTCATCGCGATCCGGCTCGCGACCAATGTGGAGGGGTATACAACGGCTCTCCAGAAATTAAAAGACCTGAAATGGAATTACCTGACGATTCCGGGGATTGACGCTTCAGACGTGACAACAATCGCAGCCTGGATCAAGCAGTACCGGGATGATGAAAGAAAGACATTCAAGGCGGTATTGCCGCACAGCCAGAGCGACCATGAGGGTATCATCAATTTCACGACGGAGAATATCACGTCCACCATAACCGGGAGCACGCTTACCGCTGCAGAATACTGCGCGAGAATTGCGGGCGTCCTGGCCGGGCTTTCCCTTGCAAGGAGCAGTACCTATTATGTTTTGACGGATATTTCGTCTGCAGAAACGCCGGATGATGCGGATGACCGTATTGATAACGGCGAATTGGTCATTATTTTCGATGGTAAAAAATACAAGATCGGGCGTGGTGTAAACAGCCTGGTGACTTTCACTACAGAGAAAACGGAGGATGTCCGTTTTATCAAGATTGTGGAGGGCATGGATCTGTACATGGACGATATTATCGAGACATTTGAAGATAATTATGTCGGCAAGATCATCAACGATTACGACGGGAAGCAGATGTTTGTGTCAGCCATAGGCGCTTACCACAAAGGCCTGCTGGGCAATGTCCTGGATAAATCCTTTGATAATACGGTGTCGGTTGATATCGAGAGCCAGAGGGCATATCTGGAGAGCAAAGGAACGGACACGTCGAATATGAGCGATATTGAAATCGCGATGGCCAACACGGGGACGAAGGTATTCATCAGTAGCAATGTAAAATTTGTGAATGCGATGGAAGACCTGACGATGAATGTCTACATGTAGGAGGTAAGAAATGGCAGATACAATCAGGGGCAACAGGGTGCTTTCCGGCACATGGGCAGAACTCTGGCTCAACGGGGAAAAGGTTTTTGAAATGTCAAAGATCGAGATGAAGGTAACAGCCAACCGGGAAGATGTGCAGATCGGGATAGACGTTGACAGTAAGATTACAGGGCTGAAGGGCGAAGGCTCCTATACCGTAAAGAAGGTGTATACCAGGGCAAAGGATATCCTGGCGAGCTGGGCAAAGGGAGAAGATGTCCGCGCTGAGATCATCGCGAAACTAGCTGATCCAGACGCAGTAGACAGCCAGATCGAACGCTGGTCGTGCGACAACGTGTGGCATAATGAACTGCCGGTAGTCAACTGGGAAAAGGGAGGCATTGTCGAGGAAGAGGTAACCATCGGCTTCACGCCTTCTGACCTGCAGAATCTGGATGCTATCGAAGCGTAGGAGGGCAAGATGGATAAGGAAAAAGATAAAGTAGTTGTATTCCAGGCGTTCGCCGCAAAAGCGGTTAAACGCCTTCAGGAGAAAAAAGTCAGGAAAACAGAGACACTCCATATCCCGAGTCTGGATGAAAATATTGTGATCCAGAGCCTGACTTATCCGGAAATCGTGGAGTGTACGGAGATCGAGGATTCCAATGATCCGAATAAGGCGGACAAATATGCGGTGTACCTGGCTGTTGTAGAGCCTGACCTGCGTAAACTTGCGGTTGAGTTAAAGGATCATGGCGAGATTCGGGAATATACGCAGATCGTTGATATTTTTGACATGTCAGAGGTCACACAGATCGCAATGGAGGTTATGAAGATCTCCGGAGTGGCCGGGGACAGGAAGGTAACGGTCGTCAGTGAGTTAAAAAACTGATAAACCAGGACGCTGACGCTTATTTTTTACATTATTACATTCAAAGGGGCTTTAAACTGGAGTACCTTTTAAATCTTGGCGTGGAGGAGCGGTGTTTTTACACCGCTTCCATGCTGCAGGCACTGGAAGAGAAAAAGGCAGCCCTGGGAAGCTTGGAGGCGGTTTTGTGAGCGTTATAGGAAGTATCAGCATCAGGGATAATGCCACTGCGGTGCTGAAAAATATAAAAAAAGAACAGACCGCCTTAAGGAATGATGTAGCAAAGACAAAAAGTGCATTAAAAGCGGCCTGGGATCAAAAATATACCGCAGTCATCAAAGCAAAGGATGAAGCCACATCGAAAATCACGAAGGTGACCAGCGCGGTTAAGTCTGTCGGAAAAAAGATTGCGACACCTGTCATCAAAGTGAAGGATACGGCAAGCAAGGTGCTGGGTACCGTAGGCTCGAAATTAAAATCCATCGGCAATATGGTTGTAAAGCCGGTTATTGCGATAAAGGACGGCGCGAGTGCAGGATTGTCGTCTATCAAAAATATGATTGGCACTCTTTCCAAAGGGGTAACGATTGCTGTCGGGGTGACCGGTGCCGGTCTTGCGGCTGTGGTCGGCGGTGCATTAAGCAGCGGTTCGGCCATGGAGCAGAATATCGGCGGCGTGGAAACGCTGTTTAAAGATAGTTCCGGCGTGGTGAAAGCGAATGCAGATAAGGCTTTCCAGACTGCGGGAATGTCGGCAAATTCCTATATGGAGACCGTGACGGGCTTCTCCGCAAGCCTCCTGCAGAGTCTTGGCGGCGATACGGCGAAGGCAGCGGAAATGGCGGACATGGCCATCATTGATATGGCGGACAATGCCAATAAGATGGGCACCGACATGGAGAGCATCCAGAATGCCTATTCCGGTTTTGCAAAGCAGAATTATACGATGCTGGACAACCTGAAATTGGGTTACGGAGGCACACAGGAAGAGATGAAGCGCCTCTTGAGTGATGCCCAGAAGATATCCGGCGTGAAATATGATATCAGCAGCCTGGCCGATGTTTACAGCGCGATCCATGTGATCCAGCAGAACATGGATATCACCGGGACAACAGCCAAGGAGGCGAGCGAGACCTTCAGCGGCTCCTTTGCATCCATGAAAGCGGCTGCCTCTAATGTGCTTGCGAACCTGGCAATCGGCGGCGATGTAAAGACATCCATGGAGCAGCTGGTAGAATCCGCAGGAACCTTCCTGATTGGGAATGCGGTACCGATGGTCGGCAATGTGATCTCGGCGCTGCCTGGGGCAGTCAACACAGCGGTAAAAAAGGCGGCTCCTAAAATTAAAAAGGCGGCACCGGAGATCATAAAGGGATTGAAGGATGGGCTTTCTGCAGCATTCCCATCCCTGGCTCCGGTGATTGGGCGGGGCATCGATGCGGCGGTAGCGGCATTCCCGGATTTTATTTCCGGGGTAAAGGGCGTTGTTTCGTCGGTTTCATCTCTTGCAAATGGCTTTGCGCCAATGATCCCACAACTGGCATCTTTCGGTACTAGTATGGTATCCACGATACAGACAGTGGCTGCAGCCTGCGTCCCTGCATTATCGAGTATTATTTCTACTGTGCAGACGACACTCCCAGTCATCCTTCCGGTTATTGAAAATGTGGTGACCACCATTGGGAATGTTATTGCGCAGGCTGCCCCTGTGATATCCGGGCTGGTTTCGGGGATTGGTACAGCAGTTTTAACGCTGGCACCCGTATTTTCCACTATTTTCTCAGAAATTGGAGATAAGGTTGGGAGTGTGATCGGGTTTGTCAGTGAAAGGATGGGATTCATCCAGGAGGTGATTTCGACGGTAGCGCCGCTGGTTGGCGATATAATCAGTACGGCGTGGGGCGTGATTTCACCAGTCCTCGATATTACGGTCAGCGCATTTGAGATCCTTTTTGGCGTTGTCCAGAAAGTGTTTCCTGGCATCCAGTCTATCATTGAAACGGTATGGGGAGTTGTAAAGCCGATTGTAGAAGGAATCGGGAGCGCGGTCAGCAAGATTGCCGGATGGTTCGGCAATGTGGCGGATGCGATCAATGGTTCC
Source organism: Ruminococcus sp. (assembly GCA_021200415.1). Taxonomy (GTDB): domain Bacteria; phylum Bacillota; class Clostridia; order Oscillospirales; family Ruminococcaceae; genus Ruminococcus. Next base: position 23,962 of record JAJQGO010000052.1, read on the forward strand.
GGTGTTTCTGATACAGAAGTAGGGTCGAATGCGGAAGGGGATAATAACTGGAAAGGCGGACTGACATGGGTCGGTGAAAAAGGCGCAGAACTGGTTGATCTGCCGAAGGGTTCCCGGATCCTGCCGCATAAAGAGAGCGTTTCGGTTGCCAGCGCAGGTACTGGGGCGGTCAGCGCGGCAAAAGGTGCAGTTACAAATGTTGTCCAGAATATTATTTCTGGAGGTACTGCCGGAGAAGATGGGCAGGCACAGCCTCTTTATGGCATCATGGATATCATAAGGGAAATCCTGGAGATACTCAGGAACCGACAGGGAGGGCAAACAGAAGGCTATTCTGCGGATACTGCAAAGACAAAATCCATCACAGGAGCAGCACAGGTAATTATCCAGAAACTGGCCGACCAGATCATTGTCCGGGACGATGAGGATATTGACGAAGTGGCCGACCGGGTGGCCAAGAAAGTCCTGGAGGTAGTAGTAAATATGGGTTAGAGGAGGAGCACTGATGAAAACAAGGGTTATAGAACTCAGCATAGACAACCGGCAGGAAGCGATTGAACTGCCGATCAATCCTCCGACCGTTGAGTTTAAGGAAAAACAACTGAACCAGACGATTACGTTACTCAATATTGGGGAAGCCAATCTCGCGGGGGAAAGGGGATTGAAATATACGGAACTTTCCAGTTTTTTTCCTTCAGAGAATTCCCCATTTTACAAGAATGCCAGCGAACTGCCGGAAAAATATGTTTCCATGCTCCAGGAGTGGAAGACGGCAAAAGAAGTTGTCCGTGTTATTATCAGCGACATGAAAGTCAACCTTGCCATGCTGATTGACGAATTCAACTATTCCATGAAAGAGGGGGATAACGATATCTATTATACGATATCCCTCTCCGAGTACCGGACACTGAATGTGCCTTCTGTCCAGATTACGACAAAGGTAAGGAGCAATGGTCTGCTTTCCAGGCCGGAAACCACGCAGTCCGGTGGAAGTTATACGGTAGTCAGCGGTGATACGCTATGGGGCATTTCCAAACAGAAATATGGAGCGGGAGCGCAATATACAAAAATATATAACGCGAACAGTAGCACGATTGAGGCGAGTGCAAAGAGCCACGGGAAGTCCAGTTCGGATAATGGGCATTGGATTTATCCCGGCGATGTATATACGATCCCAGCATAGGCAGGTGGGAAGATGAAATTATTGACTGGAGGAAAGGATATCAGTGAACTGATTGAAACTATAAAGTGGGCGGGAGATACAAAGCAGGTTTCCCGGTCGATCCAGTTCACGATCGCCAAAAACAAGAAGGATCCGAATTTCCCTACTGTGGTCATTGACGAAGGCGATGAGATCATCATGCAGGATGATGCCGGGAAGGATATTTTTGGAGGAATCATTTTTGACATTGATAAGGCAGCCGCATCCAAGGTGGAAACCTATCTGGCATATGACCTGATGTTTTATATCAATAATTCTGATGTAGACAGACAGTTTGACGGACTCCCGGAAACAATCGTGCCGGAAATATGTACAGATCTTGGAATTGAAAGCGGCACAATGGCGGCAACTGGGATCAGCGTATCAATGCCGTGCTTCGGGAAAAAGGCATACGAAGCAATCATGATGGCATACACGGCTGCAGCGCGGCAGAATGGGAGTAAATATATTCCACTGATGACTGACATTAATAAAGTCAGTGTGATTGAGAAGGGGACGCTGTGCGGGGCGGTTATGACAGGGGATTACAACCTGATTAACGCTACCTATAAAAGCACCCTTCAAAACCTTGTAAACAGGGTTTTAATAAAAGATAAAAATAACAACCTGGTCAATACTGTGGAAGATGCGGAATCAATAGAGAAATACGGGCTGGTTCAGAAGGTGCTAAGGCAGAATGACGGCGAGGATGCCACGGAGGAGGCGCAGAAGATGCTTATTACTGTAGAATCCTCGGCGACGGTCTCCGGCGTACCAAATGACTTTAGCGCGATTTCCGGCTATTCTATCATTGTCCAGGAAAGCGATACCGGCCTTTATGGCCAATTTTACATTGAAAGCGACACCCATACGTTTTCATGCGGCAAAGCACAGATGGATCTGACGCTTGCATTTGAGAATCTTATGGATGAAAAAGATATTGAAACGACTACAACCGGATGATAAGGAGGTGGGAAAATGGCTACTAACAGAAATATTGTAAATATGGTCGAGGCAATCCGTAATGGAACTGGAAGCAGCGTTCCCGGATCCGGAGGCGTGGATGGCGTTTATATGGCAGATGTGTTGTCAGTTAAGCCTCTGACGATTAAGATGCACAACCTGTCTATTTCAAGCAACCTATACATTAATTCAGCGCTTTTGGTAGAAGCGTCCGATGGAGGGACGGACATAGAAAAGCCATTCGCCACATCGTTTGAACCGCAGGAAGTATATGAATTCCTGAAAGAATTCCATGAAAAATATGTGATTAAAAAAGGGGATACGGTGGTGGTGTGTATGACTGGCTCCTCTTTTTATATTGCGGGAAAGGCGGTCAAGGTATGAGCATTTTCCCATTTATTGATTCATCTAGCAGCACCAGCACGGATTCGACGGACGATTTGGAGGTTCTGAAGGAATACGCCTATGATTTTGAAAATAATGAACTGCTTTTAGATGAGAATGGTTGCACTTACCTGGTGGAGAAGAATGAAGCGCTGCGGATCTGGATATTCAAGGCGTTGCTTACGGAGCGATTCCATTATACGGCCTATGACTTTACATTTGGGTCAGAATACCAGGATCAGCTGATCGGACACGCTTTGAATAGCGATGTTGTCCGGTTGGAAATGGAACGGTTCATTATTGAGGCACTCATGACAAATCCATATATAAAACGCCTTGACAATTTTACTTTTGAAAATACTACGGCAGGGATGAAGGTCAGTTTTGAGGTTACCAGTATTTATGGAACAGACACTATCCTGCTGGCAGTGAAGGAGGTGAAGGTGTAATGGATTATACAGCGGACGGTATACTGGCACGGATGAAAGCATCCCTTAAAAACGAAGATACAAAAATGGAAGGCAGTTTCTCCATGGATAATCTCCAGGCAGTCTCGGAAGAACTGGCACGTTTTGAGGCCATGCGGATTGTGCCGCTTCTGGAGACGCTGACTGACCAGGAGGATGATATGGGAACCAGCGGAAACGAGCGGCATTATGTGCGCTGGGCGAAAGAGGCCACTGATGCAGATGGGAATACGATTGTCGGCAATGCGAAAGTGGACACGCCGAGGGATGGAACCGGGCTTGTTTCGATTGCAATTCTCACAACGGACGCCACGCCGCCAACGGAGGAACAGATCCAGATTGTCCAGGAATATATAAACAGCATGCGTCCTGTCGGGGCAGATCCGGTTGTATCTGCAGCGGAGGGAATATCCGTTTCGATCGTGTGTAGCCTGATAAAAGTAAGCGGATACACGGATGAAACAGTAAAAGCCCAGGTAAAGAGCAGTATAGAGGACTATTTTACAGAGACTGCTTTCCAGAGTGGAGTATCCTCTTTGAATTATTATCGGATCAGCAATATTATCAGCGGGGTGGACGGCGTTGAGGAGGTGGAAAGCCTGAAAATCAACGGAGAACAGGACTCCATTGTAGCAGATTACAATAAATATTTTGCACTGGAGGAGTTGATCATCAATGTCACTGAATAATGACCATATGCTCCCGGCGCGGATCCGGAATATGAGACAGATGAAAGACGTCCTGGATGCTGAGGATATCATATTGGCGGAACTGGAAGCCATTATTGATGATATGTACCAAAGGGCAGCGATGCTCCATGAGGAACTGGTCAATGAAACCTGGCTTGAGAACAAACTGGAAGAAAAAACAGGGGCTGATGTTGAAGTCACTGCCGACGCTGAGCAGCTGCTCGTTAATGTGGATATGGATGTGAGCAGCCTGGATGAAATAGATATTGAATCAGTCAGGAAATTCCTGGAAAAATGGCTTCCAGCTCATCTGCAGTATGACCTGATGTACCTGCTTAAGTATGCGAATGAACATACAGAGGAATTTCTGCTGCAGGCTATGGACATTCAGACAGCAATCCTGTTCTGGAAAGTACGGACGTTAGATGGAACATGGCTATTAGATGGATCTTGTGATCTGGGCGCAGTCCGGAAAGATGATGCGTATGGCATCGCGTATGATATAGGGGAAATGGATTTTTCCATAGGTCTGGCAGCCGCTCTCCAGATGTTTACAGCAATGGAAATGGCCGGAAAGATACGGATGCCCCAGATAACGGCTGGGTTTACGATGCTTTTCTGGAAGATACGGACACTGGATGGCACATGGCTTCTGGATGGTGCCTATGGCCTTGAGCAGCTGCGGAAAGAAGATGCTTTCGGGATGGTGTTTTCAGCGGGTGAAGCACCGATACCAGAAACATGGTCATACAAAGCCATAACTGTAAAGGATTTGTGGTATTTGGATGGCACATATACCTTAAATGGTACAAAAATATTAGACGCCGAGAGGCAGGAGGAGGAATTGTAAATGTCACAAAATCAGATCACCACGTTGACAGCCAGAAAAAATATGGTACGAGCCAGGGCGGGGGAAATACAGCTCCCTAAGATCGTGGGCTTCGTATTTGGCGATGGAGGCGTCGATGCGGACGGTAACGTGATTGCACCGGAGGACAGTGAAACTGCCTTGAATAACGAGATACTCCGCAAGTCTTATGATTCTTACGCGATGCAGTCCGATACGGTCTGCCGCTACCAGTGTACGTTGGCTGAGGAGGAACTGGGCGGATATGAGATCAGTGAGATCGGCCTGTATGACTCGAATGAGGATGTTTTAAATATTAAACGGTTTTCCGCAAAGGGGAAGGACTCCGATTTGAGCATGACATTCTATATTGACGATACATTCTGAGAAGGGAGCAGAAGATGGCAAATATAACAGTAAGTGATTCACCTGAATATAGTGAGGAGATGGAGGCGCTGGAGACCACAACGCCAGCCCATGCAACTAATTTTAACACCCGTTTTAAAAAACTTTTAGATAATGATAAGGCAAACCGGAGGGATGCCAAGATCTTCGAGGATGATGTAAGCGGCGTACAGATACGTCTCGGCATGGAGAACGGCCATTTGTATTATGAGGAATTGGAAACAGAATCTGAATAAATCAAGGGAAATAACGTGTTACGTTATTTTATAACAAATTAAGCAAATATAATACCGAAAGTGTTATATTATGCTGGAAACGAGGTAGAAAATGTCGGAAAAAGTTTTTATTGCGGAGCAGGAGACGCTGTTGGAAGTGCAGAAACAGACCGATGCACTGGTGCAAAATCTGATTGAGGACAACGCACCGATCTATGGAATGGTCATCCATGAGGCGGCTGACCTGGATCCGTCAACAAGGGTGGAATACCTTGGTGCGAACAAGGATTTCACACCCATGAGCATGAACATGAGCACGTACGCCATGAATTATGGGTCATGGGGAGACTGGGAATGGCTGAAAGCGAATGTCCCGGTGATGTGTAATTTTGATGGAGGAATTGATTATTATTTGAATCCGGACGATTACACGAAAAAGGAAGATGGGAGCGATTCAGATGTAGCAAACATTGACTATGAAGGCGACGCGATGGCAGTCATCAAGAAAATTTACAAGAAGGAGTATAAAGTCGGGAATGACCGGTATGTGTACTTCTGCGAGAGGAAAGTAGATGATGATTTCCGACCGGTCGGTTTTGATGTGCTGGGGAAAGAACGAGATTATATGCTGATCCCGATGTTCTACGGTTCTTTTGATAGCAGTGGAAGGATGCGGAGCATCGCAGGGCAGTGGAGTTGCCTCTCGGCATCAGGAAACGCGTCAAATAACCTGAACAGTACTGCGATAGGTACGACGGAGCAATATACTGCACTGCAGGCGTCTTCGGAGAATGCGCTGTTTTTCGGCGGCGCGTTGACAAATACGCTGGCAGATATCTGTATTATGCTTACGCGCAGTACGAACTCCCAGGAAGCATTTGGCTACGGCATGTGTTCTACCTACGTTGACGATGCAAGCCAATATTATGGGACTCAGATCAACACGGTGGTTGACGGAGGGCAGTTTTATGGATCAGACGACAAGGCGTCGTTTAACAAAATATTCCATAGCTGCGTGGTCGGCAGTTATATGCTGTGGCAGAGAGACCCATATATGCTCCTGATTGAAGGAAGAATATTTGTGTCCCCAGATTATACTTATAGCCTGACGGGCGACGGATACCTGGACACTGGCGTGGATTTCACACCGGAAGATACAAGTGTCCATTATTATCCGACATGCAGGGTAATAAAGGATTTCGGAGCCGTCCCGGCATTTGATATGCAGGATGTTGCTTCTACCGCGCTCGGATATTGCGATGGGATATGGGCAAATTCCAGCGGCACAAGGGTTTCGCTGCGGTTCGGC
>JAJQGO010000052.1:30541-35992 GCA_021200415.1 Ruminococcus sp.
GGTTTCGCTGCGGTTCGGCAACTGCAACAACGGGCTGAATGACGGGCTTTGCGCTCGCACGCTGAACAATGTCGCGTCTAACGCCTGGTGGAACTACGGGGCGTCCTAATTCTATCAAGAAGCTATAAATCCAAAATGTTACCGATAGTCATTTACACCGCAGACAGTTGAAACACTGTTATATCCGCCTTTACAGGTTTTGGTGAGTGGAAATTATTCCGGTCAGGAGCTGCAAGTAGTAGAAATGTTCGAAAGCGGCGAGGAGATAGAAGATAAATGCATAAGAAAAAATATGACATTGAAAAAGTGACCGGCATTCCCTGGAAGAGAAAGAAAAGTTACCGATACTTATACACGCTGGCCTGCCAGAAAGGGGTTATCCTAAAAGCGTTCAAAAGAATGAAGCGGGGTAAGAGCCGCAGGAAGGATATCCAGAAAGCAGAGGAGGACATTGATGCATGGGTTGAAAAAATCCAGCGGATTATTCAGAATACGAAACCAGCCGGGTGGAAGGTGGAAGACCCGGAGATGGAGTTTAGACCACCAAAACACAATCCGGTATTCATAAGGGAAGCAGGAAAGACAAGGATTATTTATGTACCGACGATGGTAGAACTGTGGATCCAGCATGTAATCGTACTGATCTTGGAGCCTATCATCGAAGGGAGCAGTTATCATCATAGTTATTCGTCCTTCCCAAACAGGGGATCGCACAGAGGGATGAAAGCAATGCGGCGATGGATCCGGTCTGGGAAAGGCATCCGGAATTTTGCACAGTGCGATATTCGCCATTTCTATGACCATGCCAAGTACCGGTTTGTTAGGGAAAAATTGGTGAGGCGTATCCATGATATATTGTTTATACATTTAATTGATGTCTGCCTGAAATGGTTCCCGGACAAACTTCCACTGGGATTTTATTTATCACAGTGGCTGGCAAATTTCCTTCTCCAGGAACTGGATTATATTTTGAAGTGCAAGGTTAAGGTGGCACATTATGTACGATATATGGACAATTTCACACTGGCGGATGATAACAAGAAGAAACTGCATAGGGCGCTTGTTGTTATCCGGCAGTGGCTCGGCCAGGTCAGGCTTAAGATGAAAGGGGACTGGCAGGTTTTCCGTTTCGAATACACTAAGAAAAATGGGAAAAAGACGGGAAAGGGAGCATCGGCAATGGGCTGGCTCTTTTTCCGCGACCGGGTGCTCATAAGAAAACATACGATAATCCATATAGCGAGGATGGCAAGAAAACTCCACAATAAAAAGATGGCAAAAGAAAAATATCCGCTGAAGCTCTGTAAGGGTTTTATTTCCCTTATGGGCTGGATCACACACTCAGATACTTATGACTGGTACCTGATGTATATCAAACCTTATGTGAGCGTGAGATCAATTAAGAGGATTATATCAAAAATGGACAAGGAGGCGAATAAAAATGCAAGGCTGGAAAACAGAAAACTGCTCCTCACAGCCTAAAGAACTGGAAATGGTCAATGCGAACACATATATCCAGAGGCGGAACATAACCAGCGAGGAACGTGATAAGGCAGATGGCAGCGGGGAAAAAGAGGTCGTTTATAGCTGTGAATGCCGAATTTTAAGTAAGGACGAATATGAAACGTATCTCCAGCAGGAGGAAAATAATGAAAACACCCTGGTCAGCATGGCCGCGCAGGCAGAACTGTACGAAAAAATGCTGGAGACGGAAGAAAATCAAATGACAATTATGCAGGCCATCGCAGACCTGTATGAACTTCAGATGGGAGGTGAATAGGATGCTGGAATTGTATATCAAGCTGGTGACGGCAGGAAAAAGGACGATCGACAGTGTGCCGGAAAAATTCCGTGAGCAGATACGGGAAGCCGTTTCGGAATCTGAAAGCGAAGCATAAAGAGGGCAGGGAAATGAACTTATTAGCGGTCATAGACCTGCTTTGCGATATTACGACAAGGCAATCCGATCTGCTAAAAGAAATAGTAACAGAAATGGAGCACACAAGGCAGGTATCTGAAGAAATAAAAACGTATTACAGGGAGGCATTTGAAAACATCGAAAAAGACCTTGATATTAGCGAATGCCGTTTGCGTGATGTAAATATGTCAAACGCTCACCCGGCAGGTACGCCAGGTGGCTTCCTGAACAACGAGGAGTCTTAATGAGGCTCCTTTTTGATTGCAATATTGGTATTTAAAGGGGCTTCAAAGCCCCTTTTAAAATACAAAAAAAGGAAGGAGACGTAGCAAAATGGTTAATTTGAGTAACACAGTGGTAATCATTGTAGTGTTCGCAATCCTGATCCAGTTCCTGGTGGACAGGGTGAAGGAAATTGTCGGCGAAAAGGTAATGGGAGTGGTGAAGGCTCCTGTATGGGCGGTCGCTTTTGGGGTGTTATTTGCCCTGATGTTCGACATTGATTTTTTTGTCCTTATAGGGTATAACACAGAATTCCCCCTTATATCGGAGATCATTACCGGATTGATTTTGTCCTCCAGTTCTACGAGCATTCATGAGTTAATCGCAAAATTGAGGGATGAGAGGAAAGTATGGGAGGTAGATGATGAGTAAAAAGCGTATATGTTTAGATCCCGGCCATTACGGAGAAAAATATAACGCCGGGGCGGTAAGCGGTTATTATGAGTCGGCCATCGTGTGGAAACTGACTCAGTATGAAAAAGAATACCTGGAGCAGATGGGTGTGGAGGTTACCGTCACACGTAGCGACATCAATGAAAATCCGGATCTGACGGCCAGGGGAAAGATGGCGGCAGGCTGTGATTTGTTTGTCAGCAACCACACGAACGCCTGCAGCACAGCATCTGTGAACCGCGCTGTAGTCATTCACTTGACAGAACGTGATGATACTGCGATTGACGACCAGTCGGCAGAATTTGCGGTACTGTTGGCGAAGGTGATCGAGAACACCATGGGAGTGAATGGCTATCAGGTTTATTCCAGACTGTCCAGTAATGACAGGGATGGAAATGGTAAAACAGACGATAATTATTATGGCGTACTCAACGGCAGTTTTCTCGCCGGAGTTCCGGGCGTGATTGCAGAGCATTCATTCCATACAAACGAGGAAACCTGCAGATGGCTCATGGATGAAGAAAATCTCCACAAACTGGCAAAAGCCTGCGCAGAATGTATGGCGGCGTTTATCGGTGCGTCAGACACTGTAATTGCAGACGCTGGCACCGGCCTGCAGGCATTGGAACTGGCTAATATGCAGAATGAAGATATCATCCAGTGCATAGGAGAATTGTGTGCTGCTGATATGGAGACATCCGGTATCCTGGCGTCGGTATCCCTTGCACAGTTTATATTAGAATCGGGATATGGGAAGTCCGAACTGGCACAAATGGCAAATAACTGTTTCGGGATGAAGTGCAGCCTGTCTGGGAATACGTGGGACGGTAGCGCATGGGATGGCGTTAGTGAGTATACAAAGGAAACACAGGAATATGTGGATGGCAGCTATGTGACTGTTACCGCTGATTTCAGGGCTTATCCTGATGTAGAGACTTCCATTTCCGACCATTCGGCATATCTTCTGGGTGCGAAGAATGGAAGTTCCCTCCGGTATGATGGCCTGAAAGGCGAAAAAGATTATAAAAAAGCCGTACAGATCATCAAAGACGGGGGATATGCTACGGCTCCTGACTATGTTGATAAGGTCTGCGATATCATCGAGCGGTATTCACTGACTGATTATGATGGGAAGAGTGACAGCGAAAATCAGAGTGCCGAATGGTACCGTGTGAGGATTTCCTGGGCTGATGCAAAGAGCCAGATCGGGGCATTCCATGATATTGCTAATGCAAAAGCCTGCGCCGACGCGAATCCGGGATATGCTGTTTTTGATGAAACCGGATCGCAGTTGTATCCTGAAAATGTATCTGAGCCCTATCTTGTGCGCGTGAAGATCAATGATTTAAATATGCGTCTGGATGCTACGATCGATGCTGTATCTGTTGGTTATATCCCGGTGGGGACTTACACGATTGTTGAGGAAAAGAATGGCAAGGTTAGCAAGAATGGAACGGAAGGCTTATGGGGGCGTTTGAAATCAGAACAGACCTATGATGGAAAGTCTGTGCCTGTCTGGATCTGCCTTTCCTATGCCGAGAAGATTTGAAAGCAATGATTGTTCCGGGAGCGAAAACTCCCGGAACACCTGATTTAATGCCCCTTATCATTAAAATCAGGGAGGAAATTAAAAAATGAATAGTTTTATTGCATGGATTGGCGGAAAGAAGTTGCTCAGAAAAGCAATTATGGAGCGATTTCCGGAAGATGGGTTTGACCGGTACATTGAGGTGTTTGGAGGTGCAGGTTGGGTACTGTTTGGCAAAGATGCCGGAAAAGAACTGGAGGTGTTTAATGATGCTGACAGCAATTTGATAAACCTGTACCGCTGCATAAAATACCATCGGGAGGAACTGCAGAGGGAATTAGAATGGACGCTTGTATCCAGGGAGCAGTTTTTTGACCATAAAAGCCAGTTGGAGTCTGACGGGCTTACGGATATCCAGAGGGCTGCGAGATATTTTCATATAATAAAAGTAAGTTTCGGGTCAGATAGAAGGACTTTTGGAACAAACAAGAAAAACCTGGCAAATTCTATCGCATATCTGGGAGACGTGCAAGAACGCTTGAAAAATGTAGTTATAGAGAATAAGGACTTCGAAAGCCTGATAAAAGTATATGACAGGCCGAAGGCGCTGTTTTACTTAGATCCGCCATATCATGGAACGGAAAAATATTATGATGCAGGATTTACATTAGAGGATCATCTTCGTTTAAAAACGGTTTTAGAAGGCGTTAAAGGAAAGTTCATCCTTTCCTATAATGATGATGAGTTTATCCGTGACTTGTATAAGGATTTCCATATTGAAGGAATCAGCAGAAACAGTAACTTGACAAATAAAAATACTGCTGATAATTTTGAAGAGGTGATCATTCGGAACTATTAAGTATTATTTTTTTAGAGTATAAATAACCAATTACGTTATATTCTAACAAAATGGTATTTGAAATTATGCCCTATGCTAAAATGCTTTCAAAGGGGCATAAAGTCATGGTAAAAATTCATTTATCAAAGCTTCTTGGCGAACGAAAGATGACTCAGAAAGATCTAGCGGACGCCACTGGAATCCGGGCATCCACGATTAATGAATGGTATCATGAAATAGTTTCCCGTCTGAATGTTGAACATATCGATAAGATCTGCGAGGTGTTGGATTGTGATATCACAGACCTGCTGGAGTACATACCGAATGCGAAAAAGAAGACTGGGAAATATCTGATACTTGAAGAACATGGAAATCGGAAACCAAAAAAACCGAAAGATTGAGTCACCGTAAAAGGGACGTTTGAAAGGCTGTCAAAAACCTTTTAAGCGCCCCTTTTAATTTGTTTAAAAAAGTATTTTTTGGATTTTGTGC
>JAJQGO010000041.1 GCA_021200415.1 Ruminococcus sp.
ACAAAAAAATATTTTAAAAATAATATTATTATCTTGTTTCTCAGAGATACTAAAACTATTTAAATTATATATATATATATATATATATATATATATATATATATATATATATATCATACCTTTTTAGTTCTTACCACATTTATTATAACACTCCATGTGCCGAAAGTCAAGTTAATTTTGCTAATTTGTCAATATCTACAAAATTTATTTTCAGCTCGCCCATTTTTCTTTCATGCAATTTTCATCTTTTGTGCATTTTCAACAACATTCATTGACAAGTGCCATTTTCTTTCGTTTTTTCGGATAGTCAATGTGTGGATTTATAAAAATCATGTTAAGAAATATGGAAAAATCAAGGAAAAATCTTTTGTTAAAAAATGATTTTTTATTATTTCACACAAAATTGCTTTGCAAAATCCAAATTTCGTGCTATAATAGTTCTGATGGTAATTTTCCTTTAGGAGGTTTCTTTATGACTGAATTAGAATTATACGAGCAGTGGTGCAAATGTGCCATTGACGATGAGGATTTACAAACAGAACTTAAAAGCATCAAGGATGACAAGGACGCAATCAGCGATAGATTTTACCGTGACCTCGAATTCGGCACGGGCGGTCTGAGGGGCGTTATCGGCGCAGGCACAAACCGCATGAACATTTATACAATCAGACGCGCAACTCAGGGCTTCGCTGACTATCTCAATCAGGAATACACGAATCCCAGTGTTGCTGTTTCCTACGACAGCCGTATTAAATCGGACGTTTTCGCAAAGGCTGCCGCTGAGGTTCTTGCCGCAAACGGCATCAAGGTACACATTTACACTGAGCTTATGCCTACGCCTATGCTCTCCTTTGCCGTTCGTCAGCTGAAGTGTCAGGGCGGCATCATGGTTACGGCAAGCCACAATCCCGCTAAGTATAACGGATACAAGGTTTACGGCGATGACGGCTGCCAGATTACACTCCGCGGCGCGGAAATAATACTCGAAAAAATCAATTCACTCGATATTTTCAGCGATGTCAAGTCGTCCTCCTTCGGCGAGGAGCTTGCAAAGGGAAATATTTCCTTTATCGGTGATGATGTCATTGAAGCATATTATCAGAGAGTCCTTGCCGAGGGCATTAACACCTCTCTCTGCGCAGACAGCGGTCTGAAGGTTGTTTATACTCCCCTTAACGGCACGGGCAACAAGCCCGTCCGCACTATCCTTTCAAGAATTGGTATCTCCGATGTTACCGTAGTTCCCGAACAGGAGCTGCCCGACGGCAACTTTACGACCTGCCCGTACCCGAATCCCGAAATCCGTGAGGCTCTCGAGCTTGGTCTGAAAAAGTGCGAGGAGGTAAAGCCTGATCTTCTTCTTGCAACCGATCCGGACTGTGACAGAGTCGGCATTGCCGTTCCCGCTGAGGACAGAAGCTACGTTCTCTTCTCCGGAAATGAGGTCGGAGCTATGCTGCTTGAATATATTTGCAGCCAGCGTATTGCCAAGGGTACTATGCCGAAAAATCCGATTGCCGTTAAGACTATTGTTACAACGGATATTGTTTATTCAATTGCCAAGGAATACGGCGTAGAGGTCGTTGATGTTCTCACAGGATTCAAATTCATCGGCGAACAGATTGCGTTCCTTGAGGAAAAGGGCGAGGAGGAGCGCTATATCTTCGGATTCGAGGAAAGCTACGGCTATCTTTCGGGCGGCTATGTTCGTGATAAGGACGCCGTTGACGCTTCAATGCTCATCTGCGAAATGGCAGCCTACTACAGAACACAGGGAATTACGCTTCTTCAGGCTCGTGAGAATATGTACAAAAAGTACGGTATGTTCCTCCACACCCTCCACAGCTTTACCTTCGAGGGCGAAAGCGGCATGAACAAGATGAACGATATAATGAACAATCTCCGCAGCAATCCGCCTATGGAAATTGCAGGTCTTAAGGTCGTTAAATTTGAGGACTACAAGGCAAGCGTTTCAAAGGATATTGCCGCAGGTACGGAAACGGAAATCACGCTTCCCAAGTCAAATGTTCTGGCATTCTATCTTGAGGGCGGCGCAAAGGCTATTGTTCGTCCCTCGGGCACAGAACCGAAAATCAAAACGTACTTCACAGCAAAAGCTCCCACACATGATGAGGCTGCTGCTCTTGAAGCTAAAATTGCAGGGGATTTTACAAAATTCTTTGAATAAGCCTGATTTAGTTATATGAAAAAAATATATGCAGGGCTATTGACAAGAATCTGATTCTGCGGTATAATTATAAAATGTAATGTACAACGGAAGTACTACTGTCTAACGGAAATGATGGGCTACTATGGTTTACAAATCGTAAATTTGAAAGAGGTGACAATCATGAAGGAAGGTATCCATCCTAATTTTGTTAAAACTACAATCACTTGCCACTGCGGTAATGTTATTGAAACAATGTCCACTAAGGAGAATATCAAGGTTGAAATCTGTTCTAAGTGCCATCCGTTCTATACCGGCAAACAGAAGCTCGTTGATACGGGCGGACGTGTTGACAGATTCAAGAAGCGTTTCAATTTGGACAAGTAATTATTACAGGCGGTCGTTGACCGCCTTTTTTCTACTAAGGTAACATTCTTTCTTTATAAGGGCAACAATATGAACTATTTAACAATTTCCGAGGTTTCCAAAGCCTCTTTTATAGAAAAACGCTCCGAATTTATCGGCTGTATCGCTCCGGTAAAAACAAATGACGAAGCCGTGGCTTTTATAAATTCGGTCAAGGCTCAGCACCGCAAGGCAAAGCACAATGTTTACGCCTATATCCTCCGTCAGGATAATATTTCCCGATATTCCGACGACGGCGAACCTCAGGGAACTGCGGGGATTCCTGTCCTCGATGTGCTGAAAAAGCGCGGTCTGACCGATGTCTGCATTGTGGTTACACGCTATTTCGGCGGAATTCTCCTTGGCGGCGGAGGTCTTGTGCGCGCCTACTCCCATGCGGCATCATTGGCGTGCGATTCTGCGCATATTATGAATATGTGCCGATGCAGACGGCTTAAAATTAAAACAGATTACGGTATGTATGGGAAAATTGCATATCTGCTGCCCAATTATGATACAATAACCCTAAGCTCCGATTTCGGAAGCGATGTTGTTCTGGAAATTCTCTCCCTCGCGGAAACAACCGACACACTCCTGAAGGAACTGACGGAAATAACAAACGGAGCCGTTTCCGCTGATGACTGCGGCGAGCTGTTCTACGATTTCTCGTCGGTGAAAAATATTTCCGAAAATTAAAGGGTTTTTCCGACTTAAAAAGTATAAGTATATATAGGCACATATTTTTCGAAAGAGGTGATCTTATGACAGTACGTGAACAATACGAAATAATTGAAATGGGTGTTCTCAGCAAATATGCCTGCACCAGCACGGACGAAAAGGGTACTCGCAGAGAGCGCTATGAGGAAAAATGCCCCTACCGCACCGAATTTCAGCGTGACAGGGACAGAATCCTCCACTGCAATTCCTTCAGACGTCTGAAAAGAAAAACTCAGGTCTTTTTGTCACCTGTCGGCGATCACTACAGAACACGCCTCACCCATACGCTGGAAGTATCACAGATTGCCCGAACTATCGCCAGAGGTATGCGTCTGAATGAGGATCTCACCGAGGCTATCGCTCTCGGGCACGATCTCGGGCACTCCCCCTTCGGACACTGCGGAGAGGCTGTTCTCAATGAAATCTGCCCACACGGCTTCAGGCATTATATGCAAAGCGTACGTGTTGTGGAATCTCTCGAGAAAAAGGGTCAGGGGCTTAACCTGACTCATGCCGTCCGCAACGGCATCGAGTGCCATACAAACGCCGTTGCCGACACCAAGGAGGGAAATGTCGTCCGCCTTGCCGATACAATCGCTTACATAAACCACGATATTGAGGACTCCATACGTGCAGGTGTCCTGACAGCGGACGATCTCCCGCGGGACTGCACGGCTGTTCTCGGAAACACCAAAACAAAGCGCATAACAACATTGGTCGCTTCGGTAATCGGGCATGGAGCGTATGATATTGACTTTTCGCCGGAAATCCGCAAGGCACATGACGATCTGAAGGACTTTATGTTTGAAAGGGTTTACACGAATCCCAACGCAAAGCAGGAGGAAACAAAGGCTGTCGCTCTCGTTGAAAAGCTCTATCGCTATTTTATCGAGCATCCGGAGAAAATGCCCGACGAATACCGCAGCATTATCAGGGAATATGACATTGACCGAGCTGTGTGCGACTATATTTCCGGCATGAGCGATTCCTACGCCGTAGACCTCTACACCGAGCTTTTCGTTCCGAAATCATGGAAATAACGGAGGTAAAATATGCCCCGATATGATGAGTTTCTATACAGTCTGCGAGCCGCAAATCCCATCGAAACGGTTATAGGCTCTTATGTGCAGCTCAAAAGGCGCGGCAGAAATTATGTCTGCTCATGCCCCTTTCACTCGGAAAAAACACCGTCCTGCACCGTCTTTACCGATACCCAGAGCTTCTACTGCTTCGGCTGCGGCGCGGGAGGCGATGTCATAACATTTGTAATGAAAATCGAAAACCTCGTTTTCTCGGAGGCAGTTAAGCTTCTCGCTCAGCGCGCAGGTCTTGAGCTGCCGCAGAATTCTCCGGAGAGCAGCCGCCTCGCTGCACTGAGAACACGAATCTACGAAATGAACCGCCTTGCTGCCAACTTTTTTTACACCAATCTCGTAAGCGGCAGGGATAAACAGGGTCTGCAATATTTTGCTCAGCGCAGACTCTCACCCCAGACAATAAAAAAATACGGACTCGGCTATGCCTCGGATTCGTGGGACGAGCTTTGCGGCTACCTGAAAAATCACGGCTACAGCGATGATGAGATCGTCGAAGCGTGGCTTGGGGGACGTTCCAAAAAAAACGGCGGAATCTTTGATATGTTCCGCAAGCGTGTCATGTTCCCCATTGTGGACCTGCGCGGAAACATTATCGGATTCGGCGGAAGAGTTCTCGATGACTCTCAGCCGAAATACCTGAACACAGGCAAGACGCCTGTTTTCGACAAGGGCAGCAATCTTTTCTCCATGAATTTCGCAAAAAATGCCGAAACAAAACGCCTTATTCTTTGTGAAGGCTATATGGACGTAATCGCCGTCAATCAGGCAGGATTTGAAAATGTCGTGGCCACCCTCGGAACTGCCATTACTCCCGATCAGGCTCGCCTTATGAGTCACTATGCCGAGGAAATTATTATCGCCTATGACAGCGACGGCGCAGGTCAGAAGGCAACTCAAAAAGCTATCAACCATTTCAATGACGTTGGTCTGCGCACGAAAATTATACATATGGAGGGTGCTAAGGATCCGGATGAATATATAAAAAAATTCGGAGCAAATCGCTTCCGTATGCTCCTTGACGAGTCCTTCGACGCTACGGATTTCATGCTTGACAAGTGTGAGGATGGGCTTGACCTTTCCTCCGAAGCGGGACGTGTGGAGCTTCTGAAGCGTGCCTCAAGGGTTCTTGCGGGAATCGAATCTCCTCTCGAAAGGGAGGTGTATATTTCCCGAACCTCCAAAAAATGCGACATTCCGGTTCAGGTTCTCAAAACGCATATTGATGATATGCTGAGAAAATCCCAAAACAGCGGAAAAAAGCGTGAATGGCGCAATATTACGGCAAATGCGGCCTACGTCAGAGATGACATAAATCCCGAAGCGCAGAAATTCAGAAAACAGGCACGCGCGGAGGAAAATATAATTTACTATCTCATGAAACGTCCGGAGGAATGTGAAAAAATAGCAGAGGAAGCTCCGCCGGAAATTTTTGTTACATCCTTCAACAAAAAAATCTATACCGCTATGCTCGAAAAAATGAAGAGCAGTACGAAATTTTCAATTTCAATGCTGGCAGACGAATTTTCGTCCGATGAAATGGGCAGAATAAGCGGAATAGAAGCAAAAAACCGAGATTTTGATATAAATCGTGAGGTCTTTGACGATTGTGTCGGCGTCCTCAAAAAAGCGTCGGCAGACTCAAGATCCGCAGACGGCGAAATAACCAACGATGATTTACTTGAACTGTTTAAAAGTAAAAAATAGGAGGAATTCTTATGGATAATAAGAAAAATTCAATCGATGCTCTCATGGAACAGGGTAAAACTACCGGAAAGCTTACAACTAAGGAAATTACCGATGCGCTTGAGGAGCTTGACTTCGATGTGGATCAGCTCAATTCCTTTTACGACAACTGCGAAAATCTCAATATCGAAATCGTTGAGGATATGAATGTAGATCCGGATCTGAAAATCGGTCTTGAATCCACAACGACCGACGATCTGGAAATGGCTCTGTCCACAGAGGGCATAGCTATTGACGACCCTGTTAAAATTTACCTCAAGGAAATCGGCAGAGTTCCTCTTCTTACCTCCGAGGAGGAAATTCAGCTTGCTCAGAGAATGGCGGCTGGCGATACCTACGCCAAAAAAAGACTTGCCGAGGCTAACCTCCGTCTTGTTGTAAGCATTGCGAAAAAATACGTGGGCAGAGGTATGCAGTTCCTCGACCTTATTCAGGAGGGCAACCTCGGACTTATCAAGGCTGTGGAAAAATTCGACTACACCAAGGGCTTCAAATTCTCCACATATGCTACATGGTGGATTCGTCAGGCGATAACAAGAGCTATTGCCGATCAGGCAAGAACTATACGTATTCCGGTTCACATGGTTGAAACGATTACCAAGGTGAAAAAAGTTTCAAGTCAGCTCCTCCACGAAAACGGTCACGACCCAAGCCCCGAGGAAATTGCCGAGAAGCTTGAAATGCCCGTGGACAAGGTTCGTGAGATTATGAGAATTGCGCAGGATCCTGTTTCCCTTGAAACGCCTATCGGTGAGGAGGAGGACAGCCACCTCGGCGATTTTATTCCCGATGACGACGCCCCCGCGCCTGCCGAAGCAGCCTCCCATACGCTCCTCAAGGAGCAGCTCAATGAGGTTCTCGCAACTCTTACAGATCGGGAGGCAGAGGTTCTCAAGCTGAGATTCGGACTTATCGACGGCAAGGCACGTACTCTTGAGGAGGTGGGTCAGCGCTTCAACGTCACACGGGAGCGGATTCGCCAGATTGAGGCGAAGGCTCTGAGAAAGCTCCGTCACCCAAGCAGAAGCAAAAAGGTCAAGGACTTCCTTGACTGATAAAGACTGATGCTCCGCCCGTCAGTCCGGGGTTCGGGAAATTACAGGCAGCGGCGATCAGAGTCCGCCTGTCGGCTTCACCTGCCGATTTCCGTAATCCTGCACAGCAGTCCCTGCGAGGCGTAACCCTTACATATAACCGGTCGATTTGATTTATTGACCGGTTTTATTTTTGGCAAGGCTATGAATATATCATTTATTGACAATATCAATTCAATGGGTTATAATAAAATTGTGATTTATTGGCAGCGGCATTTTCGGGAATCCTCTCCCACGCCGGACTGCCCGAAACCGGCTGTCTGTATGCCGTAAATGCAGAGGCTGAGCAGCAGCTCAGCTCCGGAGTAAATATGAGCATTTTTAATTTTGACCAGAATCCCCCCACATTGAGCCGTGATTGGCAGCTTTTCCAGCAGTTTATGGGAAATATCGGCGCTTTCACCTACATAGCAAAGGAAAAAACAGCCTATTTAGACCCTGCCGCACGTCATATGCTGTCATGCTCGGATGAGAAAATCAATGAGTTCGAGTTTTTTAATCTGCTCGAAAAAATTTCAAAAAATCCCGTTGAGGGACAAAAGCATATCTATAAATTCACTATTAACAATTCCTCCAGATATATTAAAATGAATATATTTGAAAGCAGCGAGGAATGGCTTGGCTTTGTTCAGGATTATACACGTCAGATTTCCGAGGTGCGTGAAAAAACACACTTCGTTGAATATGACCCCATTACAAGATTGCCCTCCTATCCGTCCTTTTCACAAAAGGTCAGAAAGCTTATGCCTGATGTCCAAAAATGCTTTCTTGCCACAATGTACATCAACGGCGTTGATAAGCTTGGCTCCTTCCTGACTGTGGACAACACAAACAACTGCATAACCTCCGTTGCCGAGGCGCTGAAGGGCTTTTCCTGCGAAAATGTTATAATCAGCTCAAAATCGAATTACGAAATATGCGTTCTGTTTTATGACTGCGATAAAATGTACGTGTGCGACCTTCTCAACAGCATGGATTCCGCAGTCCGAAGCTGTGTCATGACAGATGAATTCGGGGAGATTATAGATATTTCCGATAAAAGCTCCCTTAGCCTTGCCATAGGCTGCGCCTGCTATCCCGATGAAGCCTCCGATTTCAATATGCTTGTGAATTATTCCGAATTCGCGCTCTATGAGGCAAGAGCAAACAAGCGACACGTTATAAACTGGTTCTCGGAGGAAAGTTACATCAGAGAAAAGGATTCCTATAAGAACGCTCAGATTTTCTCGAGAATCATTCAGGAAAATCTCGTGAATTATTACCTCCAGCCTATCGTTGAGGCGCAGACAGGCGAAATTGTCGCTTATGAGGCTCTTATGAAGCCCTCAGCGGATGTGAAAATGTCCGCATCTCAGATGCTGAAAATTGCTCAGAGTCAGAACAGTCTTTATTCCGTGGAAAAAATGACGCTTTTCAATACAATGAAGCTTATAAGCGACAATCAGAAAATTTTCGGCAAGAGAAAGCTGTTTATAAGCTGCCTCCCCGGAAGTCTGCTGTCCGACAACGATTTCAATGAGCTTTACATAACCTATGGGGAGCTTTTGGAAAAAGCTGTTATAGAGGTTGCCGAACAAAGCTCGGCAACTCACGATAATGTCGAAAGGCTGAAAAGCAGATGCAGCTTCATGCACGCCGAGCTTGCTATCGACAACTACGGCACGGGCTACTCAAATACGGCTAATCTCCTCAACTTCTCGCCGGATTATATTAAAATCGGACGCTCACTTATAAGCGATATTCATAATGACCTGAAAAAGCAGCAGCTTGTAACGTCTATTATCGACTTCTGTCGGGAAAATCAAATCACCTCCCTTGCTGAGGGCGTGGAAACAAAGCAGGAGCTGAAAACTGTTATAAGACTC
Organism: Ruminococcus sp.; assembly: GCA_021200415.1. Taxonomy (GTDB): domain Bacteria; phylum Bacillota; class Clostridia; order Oscillospirales; family Ruminococcaceae; genus Ruminococcus. The sequence continues at coordinate 9,089 of JAJQGO010000041.1, forward strand.
GGCGTTGACCTTATTCAGGGCAGCTATACATCAAAACCGAAGCCGCTGTTCCTCGATAAAATTTCCGACGATATAAAGGACGAAATTATCAGAACCAACCTCGAATCACGCCCAAGCGGAGCGAAAAAAATCTACACAGCAAAAAATGATACGGAAATTGATATTCTCAAGCTGGCTCTCGAAAAATACACGGATATTCATATTTATCAGAGCAAGCTGACCATCACGGGCGACCCCGAAAAGCCTGTCAAGATGAATATTACCGTTATGGACAACCACAGCTGCGACCTGACGCTGAAAAATGTCAATATCATCAGCGGCAACAGCAAGCCTACCATCTCCGTGGGCGAATACGCACGCCTCGTCCTGAACGTCACGAAAAACAATAAGCTCAATTATTCCGGAATCTATGTGCCCCTCGGCTCGCAGATTGAGCTTGTGGGCGACGGCAGCCTGACAATTGACTGCTACTCCCCTGCGGGAATCGGAATCGGAACTGACTTCGAGCATAACTACGGCGATATTACGGTTAATATGCAGGGAACGCTTGAAATAATCAGCAACTGCGAGGATACACTCTGCATCGGCGGCGGCTGCAATGACGATGACTCCGAAATCAAGCTGCTTGCGGGAATTATCAAAATTTATATGTACTCCAAAAACGGTCTTGCTATCGGCAGCTTCAACGGAGATGCCATTGTGGACATCGGCGAGGACTGCCGCCTTGACCTTACCGTTTCCGGAATTAAGGTAACAGGCATAGGCAGCTGCTCCGGAATCGCTTCTATTACCTCGTCAGCCAATATAAATCTGCTCTGCTCGGGCGCGCAGGCAGTAGGAATCGGTTCGCTCAATGACGGCGACGGAAGCATAATTATCAAAAAGGGCAAAATCAATATCAAAATGCGCTCCGCTAAGAATTCATGCATCGGCTCGCTCAACGGAAGCATAAATACAAAAATCAGGGACGCCGATATTGTAATCGACTCCGAAGGCGATGAATCCGCGGGAATCGGCGATCTTTACGGCACGGGAAACATTGCAATTATAAATTCAAACGTGAACCTGAAAATGCTTGCCGCAACGCCTATGGATATAGGAACTAAGGACGGGGATCTGCAAATTCAAAGCTCCGCAATCAATTCTATCGTCAACGAAAAGAAGATTACCTACAGCAGCAATTGATCTGCCGCTGAAGCACATAATCAATCTCTTAAATGAAAGGTACTGTTTAAACTATGAAACTTGGTATGGTTGGTCTGCCGAATGTCGGCAAAAGCACTCTTTTTAACGCACTCACTAACGCAGGGGCGGAATCCGCAAATTATCCGTTCTGCACAATTGAAAAAAATGTCGGAATTGTTTCCGTCCCCGATGAACGCCTTGACGCTCTCGCAAAAATGTACGAGCCGGACAAATTCACGCCGGCTACGCTGGAATTCGTGGATATAGCGGGTCTGGTTAAGGGAGCTTCAAAGGGCGAGGGTCTTGGAAATAAGTTCCTTGCCGATATAAGGGAGGTTGACGCTATCGTCCATGTGGTGCGCTGCTTCGAGGACGCGAATATTATCCACGTTGACGGAAGCATTAACCCTGTGCGTGATATTGAAACCATCAATCTTGAGCTGATTTTCTCCGATATTGAAATGGTTGACAGACGAATCGACAGAGCTAAAAAGGCGGCAAAGGGCGATAAGAAATATCTCGCTGAGGTTGACTTCCTTGAACGCCTGAAGGCTCATCTCGAAAACGGAAAATCCGCACGAGGCTTCGATTTCACCGACGATGAAAGAGAAATGCTCAAATCAACTCCTCTGCTTTCGGCAAAGCCTGTCATATACGCCGCAAATCTGAGCGAGGAGGATTTCACAAATAATATCGATACAAACGAAAATTATAAAAAGGTCTGTGAAATCGCGGCTGAGGAAAACTCCGCCGTTCTCCCGATATGCGCACAGATAGAATCCGAAATATCCGACATGAGCGACGAGGATAAGGAAATGTTCCTTGCCGATCTGGGACTTGAGGTATCGGGTCTTAACAGAATTATCAGGGAGGGCTACTCGCTGCTCGGTCTTATTTCATACCTGACCGCAGGCAAGCCGGAGGTTCGCGCATGGACAATCAAAAAGGGAACTAAAGCTCCGCAGGCTGCCGGAAAAATTCATACCGACTTTGAAAAAGGATTTATCCGCGCAGAGGTTATTTCCTTTGACGACCTCATGGAATGCGGCTCTATGGCTGCCGCAAAGGAAAAGGGACTTGTTCGCCTTGAGGGCAAGGATTACGTTATGCAGGACGGAGATATTGTACTGTTCAGATTCAACGTATAAAGGCGGCAGAGCAATGCCGCTGTGAAATTCAGGGTAATACCGCATCAGAAACGGAGGCATGGGAACATGAAAAAAAATCTTGCGGAAATTTCCGTATGCTGCTGCCTGTTTATGCTCTCAGCCTGCGGAGGCAAATCCGAAGCATCTTATACTCAGCCTGACGGTTCTCTCGATGAATGCACGCTCCGCTTCTCGTGGTGGGGCGGCGACGACAGACATGAGGCTACTCTCGAAGCAATCGAGCTTTGGAACGAGCTTCACCCTGAAATTACTATCGTGGCGGAATACGGCGGCTGGGACGGCTGGACTGAAAAGGTAAGCGCGCAGATAAGCGGAAATACAGCTCCCGATGTCATGCAGATAAATTACGACTGGCTTATTAACTTCTCAAAGGACGGTCTGGGCTTTTACGACCTCTACACACTTGATAATCTCGACCTTTCAGGCTATGATGAGGAAACGCTCCTGTTCGGGGAGGTCAAGGGACATCTCAACGCCGTTACCGTATCCATGAGCGGAAGAGGATTGTTCTATAATTCCGAGGTATACGACAGCATAGGCGCGTCATACCCCGAAACGTGGGATGATCTCCTTGCCCTTGGCGCGACCTTTGAAAGCTATGGTCTTTATCCTCTCGACCTCGATATTCAAACGGGAGGTACGGCATGGTATCTTGCTGTGGTTTACGTTCAGCAGACTACAGGCAGAGAGTTTATCTCAATGGACGGCGATCTCGGGTTCACCGTGGAGGATATAAAAGCAGCTCTCGATTTTTATAAATCCCTTGAAGATAACCACGTTATACGTACCGTTCAGACACGCACCGATGAGGACGGAAACGCGGCTCTTTATCAGTCGGCTGAATTTATAAGCGGTAAAATTGCAGGCGTTCTCGAATGGGGAAGCGCTATCGGCAAGTATGAATCCGTACTCGACGAGGGTGTTCTCGAAAGCGGCCCGCTCCTGACGGACGGCAGCGGAAATTCCGGCGGCTGGATGATAAAGCCGTCGCTTCTCTACGCTATAAGCGCAGATACGGAATATCCCGACGAAGCCGCGGAGTTCATGGACTTCCTGCTGAACAATGAGCAGTGCGCTGAAATTCTCGGAACAACACGGGGAATTCCTGCCTCGTCGTACGCCTTCAATCACCTGAGCGAAACAGGTCAGCTGGACGGGCTTGCGCAGGAAAATTCAATTATGCTGAGCGAGGCTGATACTGTAAACGTCAGCCCATATATGGAGCTTACACGCATGAAGGAATTCTACAACACGGCAATTGAGAAGGTTTCCTACAATGCCGCTGACACAGCCGATGCCGCACAGGAAATGTATGACTCCATAACCGAATATCTGGAGAGTATAAAATGAGCATGAAAAAGAAAAGAATTTACCATAATCCCGTGGGCGTCAGGAAATCAACGGGACTTCTTCTGATTGCTCCCTTTATTGCAGGATTTCTTCTGTTCACGCTCTATCCCTTTGTCAGCTCCCTTTTCAGCGGTCTTAAAATTTCGGAGGACGGTCAGCTCGGACTTGACAACTTCATACGCATTTTTCACGACAAAACCGTCATAAGGGCGGCAGCCGTAACTCTGAAATACGCCGCTGTTCTCGTTCCGCTGAAGCTCATATTCTCCCTGCTTACGGCAATGCTCCTGAACATGGAAATAAAGGGAATCGGCGTTTTCCGGACTATCTTCTACATACCGTCCATACTCGGTGCAAACCTGTCGGTTGTGATTATGTGGCAGTATCTTTTCACCTCGGACGGACTTGTAAATCAGCTGCTGGAGCTTATAAATCTTTCGCCTGTCAGCTGGTACGGGCAGCCCGATTCGGCGCTTGCAATCGTGGTTCTGCTGAGGCTCTGGGAATTCGGCTCAACTATGGTGATTTTCCTTGCGGCGCTGAGGGATATACCCAAGGATTACTATGATGCCGCTTCAATTGACGGCTGCGGACGTGTACGCGCCTTTTTCAGAATCACCCTTCCGCTGCTGAAAAATGTCATATTCATCAACCTCGTTTTGCAGACAATCTCCGCATTTCAGGAATTCAGCGCGCCCTATATGATTACAGGCGGAAATCCCATGAAAAGCACCTACACTATCGGTATGCTCATATACGACGAAATGTTCAGCTACATGAACCCGAATTACGCAAACGCTGTTTCATGGCTGCTGTTTATTGCAATCGGGCTGATAATTTTTATCATGTATAAGCTTACGTCAAAATTCAGGGAGGCAAATCAATGAAAAAGCTCCCTGTTTATCTGCTGCTTACGGCAATTTCCATAGTCATGCTCTATCCCCTTTTGTGGCTCATCGGAGCTTCATTCAAAACAAACAGTGAGATTTTCAGTTCAGTGTGGTTTATGCCTGAGCATATCAGCTTTGACGCCTATATAAAGGGGTGGCAGACCGTAACTCCCCACACAATGGGATATTACTTCCTCAACACGTTCAAAATTGTCATTCCAAAGACGGTTTTTGCCGTATGCTCATCGGTTGTTGTGGCGTATGGCTTCGCAAGATTTGATTTTCCGCTGAAAAAATTCTTTTTCGCACTGCTGATCGGAAGTATGCTTATGCCCCAGATTGCTGTTCTCATGCCGTCATACATGATGTGGAGCGACTTTTTTGGATTTAATTTTCTCGACACATATGTTCCTCTTATAATGCCGTCACTGTTTGCCTGCGAGGGAATGTTTGTGTTTATTCTTGTTCAGTTTTTTTCAGGCGTACCCAAGGAATTTGACGAGGCTGCCAGAATTGACGGCTGCGGAACACTCAGAACTCTCGTTCTTGTGCTTGCGCCCTGCATACGTCCTGCAATCATTTCAATTGCGGTTTTCTCGTTCCTCTGGACAATGAACGACTTTCTTTCTCCGCTGATTTATATTCAGTCAGTTGAAAAATACACCCTTTCCCTTGCGCTTCGCCTTTCCGTGGACAGCACAGGTCAGGGCTACGAGCAGAACAAAATTATCGCCATGTCGGTAATTGGTCTTATACCGTCAATTGCTGTTTTTGCTCTTGCACAGAAAAAATTTATAAACGGAATTACCGCGGGAGGATTGTCCGGATGATAAATCTACAGAAAACCGAAAAAACAGTCAGGCTGTATGTCGAAAAGCTTATTCTGCCCTCCGAGCCGCTCTATCCCCTGTGGAACAACGAGAACCGCATCTTCTCCAAGGGCGGCAAATGGAACTATATAGATGCCTGCATGATTAAATCCACAGGTATGCTGTATGAGCTTTACGGCGACGAGCGGCTGCTCAATTACGCTGTACGCTTCACTGATTCCTATGTTCGGGAGGACGGCACGATTCCCTCAATGAATCCCCTTGACTACAATCTCGACAACATAAACGGCGCGAAAAATCTCATGTACCTCTTCAAAAAAACAGGCAGAGAAAAATATCGTCGGGCATTTGAGCTGATATACAGCAGTCAGCTTCTCAGTCAGCCGAGGCTTAGCTGCGGAAGCTTCTTTCACAAGGCAATTTATCCATATCAGATCTGGCTTGACGGAACATACATGGTGCTGCCTTTTCTTGCGGAATATGCGGACTTTTCGGGCGATACCCGTATTTATGCGGATATTGAAAATCAAATTGAAAATATAGTCCGCATTATGCGTGATGAAAAGTCGGGGCTGTACAAGCATGGCTATGACGAATCCCGAACAATGCACTGGGCGGACAGTCAGACAGGTCTTTCCGGAGAATTCTGGCTGCGCGCTATGGGATGGTTCTGCGCGGCGCTTGCTGATTTATGCGGGCTTGCCGAAAACGTGCCGACTCTTTACGCCACCTGCCGCCGCACCTTAGATGAGCTGCTTCATGCCCTTTCCAAATGCATATATACGGACAATATGCTGTATCAGCTCCCCTCAAAGCCTGAAATCAGGGGGAATTATCCCGAAACAAGCGGAACTCTCCTCTTTTCCTATGCCGCCCTTAAAGCGTACAGACTGGGAATATGCGATGAAAAAATAAAAGCCGACGGTGTAAGAACATTGTCGGCTGTGACCGAAAGCTTCATTGAACTAAGGGACAATGAAATTCCGATTATGAAAAATATTTGTCTTGTTGCGGGTCTGGGCGGAAAAACAAGGCGCAGCGGAACTGCCGGATACTATTTGGGCGAACCGACTGTTGAAAATGACGCAAAGGGAATTGCCCCGTATCTTATGGCCTTTACGGAGCTGAAAAGATTATCGCTCAATGAGGGTAACGGCTCGTCCAAGCTTTCTCCCGAAGCTGCCGCCTATGAGCAGCAAAAAAATCACGTTTGAAACGGCATACGTCACCGTAAACGGAATTGCCGTAATCAGGGCGGCTTTGTAAAGTCCTAAGTCAAAGCCCTCGTTGTACCAGAGAACCGTCCATATATCCATAACCCATGAATAAAAGACTCCTGTCAGCGCACCGAAAGCAAGCAGCAGGAGTCTGCTTTTTTTCAGCTGATTTGCGAAAACACCTGCCATAAGCCCTATCATTCCCCATGCAAGCATCTGAAAGGGCGTCCATACGCCATGACCGAAATACATATTCGAGATAAGCGCCGTCAGCGCCCCTGTCAGGAATCCCCCTTCAGCCGTCAGGTACATTCCGCTGAGTATGACTATTGCGGTAATCGGCTTGAACGCAGGCAGCGGTGCGAAAATAAATCTCCCAACTATGGAAAGGGCAGTCATAACCGCCACAAGGACAGCGTATCGTGAGGTCAGCTCACGCCGCTCAAAGGCAAATGCAAATCCTACGCAGGCGGCTGCGGCAACAAGCAGTGAAATTATGGTGTAGTGGCTTTCCCTGAACATATATGCTCCCGCCAGAACAAGAAGAACTGCCGCAGTCGGAGCGGCGGCTCTTTTAAGCGTTGCTTTCATGGAACTCCTCCTTCAAGCCATTTCTGTAGCAGATTTCCAAAAGCTGCTCCGCCGTGCAGATGCCGCTGTAGATTCCCCGTGAAGCCTTAACCGCACCTGTCGTATAGAACATACTGCCGCAAAACAGCTCCTCGGGACTGCCGCAGGCGGAAATAACGCCATCAAAGAAAATTCCGCACCTGTCGGAAATCATTGCGGCAAGCTCCGTGTCGTGAGTTACGGTGAAAACGGTGATTTTTCTGCTCAGGAGGGATTTTATAACATCTGCGATTACATTGCGCCAGCTCCCGTCAAGTCCCTTTGTAGGCTCGTCCAGAAGGATAATTCTCGGATTCGTCATAAGCAGCTTTTTTATGCCGAGAAGCTGCTGCTGACCGCCGCTCAGGTCATATGGGTGCATATCGTAAAGGGGCTTGAAATCGTAAATCTCGCTGTCCTCGGCAAAGCCAAGCTCCTCCCCTACGCTGTCCCGAAGAAAGCTGCTCTGAACGTCCTGCGGAAGATAAGCAAGCAGACCGTTGTACAGCTCCGTGTCGCTGTATTTTTTTATAGGTCTTCCCTCGATCTCAATTTTCCCCCTGTAGGGCTTTTCGATTCCCGCTGTCAGGGAAAGAAGAGTGCTTTTGCCGCTGCCGTTGCTGCCGAGAAGCGTAAACGCCTCGCCGCTTTTCACCTCAATTGAAGCTCCGCATACAACATCGGGCTTGGCACGATCGTAGGTGAAATATACATTTTTCAGCCGTATTGCCGTTTCGCCGAAGGATTTTTCCTGCTTCGGCTCAAGGGCGGCAGCGCTTCTCCCGAAACTGCCCTCAAGCATATTCCTGCTCTCGCCGAGAGTCAGCGGCGGACGTTTTTCCGCAAGCTCGTCAAAGGCGCTCCAAATGCGCAGTCCCATCGGAAGAGACGGACTTATATCCGCGCAGGACGCAAGGATTTCCGCCGCATTTTCAGGTGTATCGAAAACAGAAGTCCTCCCCTTTTCCAGCAGCAGAACCTTATCCGCCAAGGGCAGAAGCTCATCGAAACGATGCTCCGCAATTATGACAGTCACCGCAAGCTCCCGTGTTATGCGGTAAAGCGTCCTGATGAAGCTGCCTGCGGCTATCGGGTCAAGCTGAGCTGTAGGCTCGTCAAGAATTATAAGGCGCGGTCCCACCGCCATAACGGACGCAAGATTCAGAAGCTGCCTCTGACCTCCCGAAAGCAGAGCTGTTTTTTGGTCAAGAAGCTGCTCCAGTCCGAAATACGCGGCCGCTTCGGCGACCTGACGGCAAATGGTATTCTGCGGAAGTCCAAGACTTTCCCCGCCAAAGGCAAGCTCCCCGCGAACGCTGTCGGTAACGGTCTGATTTTCAGGACGCTGCATGACATAGCCTATCTGCGCTGCCGAAACCGATTCCGGTACATTTTCCAGCAGCTCGCCGCAGAAGCTTATACTGCCGCTTTTTTCACCGTAGGGCGCAAGCTCCGGCTTCAGGCTCTTCAGAAGCGTCGTCTTTCCGCACGCCGTAGCTCCGCAGACAAGCACCAGTTCCCCCTCCGAAGCCTCAAATGAAACGCTGCGGAGAGTTTCATCGCTGCTGTTTTTATATCTGAACGAAAAATTATCTGCCTCAATTATTTTCATTTCGTCTGCCTCTCCTGCTTTCAATTATCAAGGTAAAAATTATCGGGAAGAGAAATGCCGCCGCAGCCGCAGCCGAAGCCGCAATTAAAGCTGCCGTTCCCGATGCGGGGCGATTCAGGGACGGATAGAACTGCAAATTGAATCTGCCGCTTAAAAGAACCGCGGCGGCGCATGAAGCTCCGCTGAGCGCAATAAGGACAAAATCCTCCGCCGACCAGACAAACCGTGAATAAGCAGTTCTGCCTCTCAATTCAAATCCGCGCGCCTTCATTGAATCGGCAGTCATAACAGCGCTTTCTATCGACCATGTCACAAGAGCTGAAAATACGCTCAGCGCTCTCCTTAGCCTGTCGTAGGCTGAATCGCCGAATTTGCCGGATGTGCGGCTGTAGGAGCTGATTTTCCTCCCCTGAGCTATCATATCGGGAATGAACCGCACTGTCATTGTCAGCACGGCGGAAATTTTCGGCGAAAGCTTTCCCGTCAGACAGAAAATTCTGTCGCTTGTCATGATGATAGAAAAGCTTCTGCACCAGATAACAGCCGTCACAAGCCGCATTGCGCTGCATATTCCGTATAGGGTGGCTTCAAGGGTTACAGCCTTCCCATTGATGAAAAGCAGCGGTGTGCTGCCCCTGTGAACAAAAATCGGATTGAGCAGCGACATTGCAGCGAAGATTACAAAATATCCCGCAAGCTCCCGAGCTATGCCCGACCTGCTGCGGTTCAGAAGCAGCATCATAACTGCCCCGATGAGTGAAACGGCTGTATAGACAGGGTTGTTGGCTATCATTGACGGAATAGTCATTGCGGCAAAGAAAACGAGTATTGCCGCAGGATGAAAGCTCCTCATTCGCTGTATTCCTCCATTCCGATGTCTCTTCCTATATTTTGCGTATAGAGGAACTCAATATCGTCCCCATCCGTCAGAGTATACGCTCCGCAGCCGACATTCGGAAATTCGCCGTTCACCCGATACATCCAGCCTGACATTTCTCCGTAATCCATTTCATATATATTGTTTATTCCCCTGACGTAATAATCCGTGCGTGTGTTTCCCGAATAGTCAAAGGGAATTTCATAATACGCCAGAACACGTTCAAGAACGTCAAAAGCCGTATCGTCCTCAAGGAGAACGACCTCCGTTTCGGGAATTATCATATACTCTCCGTCAATCTCGTCCTTTATGGTTTCGCAGCTGACGGAAATCGTCACCGTAAGGCTGTCGGACTGTATATCGCCAAGCTCTCCGCCGTAATAATCCTCGGGAGACTGAATCTTAATAAAGAAAACTGCCGCTCCTGCCGCAAGACATACTGCCCCTGCCGAAGCAAGCCTTTTCCATGAAAACTGCTTTCGGGCAAGAAGATATATCTGCAATGCGGCAAAAAGTCCGAAGATAACGGCATACGCAATTATTTTCCAGCCGATTGCCGAACCTGTACCGCCGCTGTCCGCATTTCCCGAAGAAAGAACAACCGCAGCTGCTGTGGTGCTTTCCGTTACGCTTTCCTCACCTGTGGATTCTGTGCTGCCGGCGGAGGATAAAGCTGCCGACGAAGCAGATGTGACAGCTTCGCTTGAAGCAGACTCCGTGGCTGACGCCGCTTCGGTTACGGAGGTGATTTTTGATTCTGTGCCGGCTGAGCTGCTATTGTCCACATTTTCAGTCTGATTTTCCGATTCAGCCGTGTGTGTGGAATTTTCTGATTCCGTGACAGACGATGTATTGGAATTATTACTGCTTTTCTCATTACTGCCGCTGCCTGATCCACTTCCCGATGAGGAGGATGACGTGCCTCCGCCGCCTGACGCGGACGAAGCCGTCTGATTCTGATTTGCTTCGGAAATATCGTTTTCGTCGGAGACTTCGGATTCGTTCAGCTCAATGGTTTTTTCATTCAACAAATAAAATCCCGAATATGTGACAGCTGTCATTGCTTCATAAGCCTGATATGTTGCGATTCCGTTTTCGCCGCCGCCCGATATATGAGAAAATCCGCCTGATTCGCATTGATACGTCATGAGGGCGTCTAAAATTGAATTGCCGTTTTTTATAAAATCTGTATCACCCTGAGGATCTATTCCCAGCTGGCAAAGAGCTATTATAACCTGAGCGCAGCTTTCGGAATTTGAAGTACCATAGCTTTTGAAGCCGCCGTCAGACTGCTGCATGGAGGACAAAAGCTTCAGCGCCGTATCTATGCTGCTTTGAACAGTCGGATTGCTGCGGTATGCCGAAAGAGCCTGAATTGCCATTGAGGTTACATCAGGGTCGGAAACACTTCCGCTCAGCGCCCAGCCGCCCTGTTCATTCTGCCTTGCAAGAAGAGCCTCAACAATTTCGCTCTCGTCAGCCGAGCAGCTGAAATCACCTGAATTAAGCAGAATCAGTCCGTATATCTCGCTCATTATGCCAAGCTCATTGTAGGTGCTGTCAATCACCGCTCCTATATCTATATCAGCTCCGCCAACGGCATTGTAGGCAATCGCCATGCGCTGATAGTCCGTTGCCCGCAGCCCCTCCTCAGTAATGCATGATTCAATGGCAGCCTCATATGACGAGAAATCCCAGCTGCCTTCACGGGCAAGGCACAGGGCATACCATTCGGCGGAGCCTGTTCCCGCGTTTTCCGTAAGCCAGCCGTCAATAAACGCCTGTTTATCCGAATATCCCTCAGAATTCATCTTATATTCAATAATATTCTGTCCGATTTCCGAGGTGTCATATTCCGCTGTGTATGCAGTAACGGCAATCCCCGATACAAAGACAAGGATTGCCGTCATTATTGCGCATACAAATCTCATGGATTTGCATTTCATAAAATTTTATCTCCGTTATTCTGAAAGATACTCTTCAAACGAAGCCTCTCCGCCTGTCTGCGAATAAGCAAAGTAAGCGAGAGTCAGGGACGCGTCAACAGCGTCTACCGCTGCGTCATAATTTACATTTGCAGCTCCTTTTTCTATTGCTGAAGCAGTATAATCCCCTACAGCCGTTTTTGCGTAAATTGAAAGAATCAATGAAGCGTCAACGGCATCAACGACGTTATCGCCGTTAAGATCGCCAATGCTGTAAGCGTATTCAACATCAAATGTGAGATCCGGTTCCGGACGGAGAACAAGCGGTGCGCCGTCCTCAGTAGCTTTGCTGTAGGACAGATAATATTCCTCCGCATCTATACCTGCATCTGAAAGATTAACAGCTCCGTTTTCATCTGTAACAAGCTCATATGTGCAGTCAGCGTTTGACAGTGTAACAGTCATGCCCTCAACTGCCTGTCTTTCGGTAATGGCATTCCAGCTGTCGTCATATCCAACAGTATCCATGCTTGTGAATGTAAGGATACCCGTTGATGAATCGTAGTCGTATTCAGGATACTGAGGAGTTACATCGCTGCTCTGATAAATATAGTAAAGCACGATTTCATCGCCGTCTGCTATGGTATAGCTTCCCACGCCAACGCTGGGAGAAACTCCGTTCACACAATACATCCAGCCGTCCCATGCACCGAAGCAGCCTGCCGTTTCGCCGTTTACAGCGGATATATAATCGCCGTAATCGGAGATAGTCCATGTAATCTCAAGATCATCGTACTGAGCGTCAAGCTCCCTGAGAATGTCCGCAGCGGTAAGCTCGGTTTCTGATTCAATTTTCACAGTATCATAGCAGAAGCATTCGCTTATGCCCTCCACACGCACACTGACACTGTACTGGTTATCGGTATCATCCGCATCGGCGTATGCGCACAGTGGCAGTGCCGACACGATAACTGAAGCTCCGAGAACCGAAATAAGCGCGTTTTTCATTGTTTTCCTCATTGTAAAAACTTCCTTTCGCATAATTTCGGATACAATAAATCAGAGCTATAACTTTGGAAAAAATGTAAAGCGGTTACACTCTTCTGATGCCCAAAAGTGTTATAGCAAGGTTTACTATAAACCGATTCCGCCGCATAGATAAATTTACGGCGGGAGCGTTCAGGCATTCCGACTTATGTGACACGCACAAATACGATAATGGCTGTTGCGGCAGATTCTCACTGCACTTCCCCTGTAGCGCTCATTATAATTTTAACACACAACCCTGTTTATGTCAATGGAAGTTAAATTTCTGTAATCAAAAAAGAATTTCCACAAATTACTCTTGAAATTATAGAGTATTTATGATAGAATATACACATAGGGATTCTTATCTCCTATTATCAATGAAAGGGGGACTTTTTTTGGAAATAATTATCTGGGCTGTTCTTTTTGTAATTCTGGTTGCAGTTGAGTTTGCCTCGGTGCAGCTGATTTCCATCTGGTTTGCCTTGGGAGCGCTTATAACGATGCTCTGCGCCTATTTCCTTGATCTGTCTTTTTTGCAGCAGCTGGGAATCTTCGTTGTCACGTCGGCAATTTTGCTTGCCGTGTCATTTCCCATTGCAAGAAAAAAGCTTAACGGCAAAAAAATCGCAACAAACTCCGAGCTTGACGTGGGGCAGAGCGCAGCCGTCATTGAGGAGATAAACAGCGATCTCGGCACAGGCAGAGTTACCCTTAACGGAGTTGACTGGAGCGCTGTTCCGGAGGACATAGGCACTGTCATTCCAAAGGGAAGCATTGTAACCGTCAGGGAGGTTCACGGAGCAAAGCTCGTTGTTGCCCTGAAAGACGAAAAGTCCGTTCACGCCTGACTCATTTACATTATCAACATTATTACATTTTACGGAGGTTTTTTATGGAATACGTAGTTCTCATTATTCTGGTCGTTTTGCTTATAATTATCATTCGCTGCATTAAAATTGTTCCGCAGGCGCACGTTTTCGTAATTGAACGTCTTGGCTCATTCCACGCTGAATGGCAGACGGGCATACATTTTATGATTCCGTTTATTTACCGTGTGGCAGGAAAGGTTTCCCTCAAGGAAAAGGTTGTGGATTTCAAGCCACAGCCCGTTATCACAAAGGATAACGTAACTATGCAGATTGATACTGTCGTATTTTATCAGGTCACAAATGCCAAGCAGTATATTTACGGCGTTGAAAGACCTCTTGCGGCAATTGAAAATCTTTCCGCAACAACGCTGCGTAATATCATCGGCGAGATGGAGCTTGACTCAACGCTCACCTCGAGAGATGTTATAAACACAAAAATAACGGCTATCCTCGATCAGGCTACCGACCGCTGGGGAATCAAGGTAAACCGTGTGGAGCTGAAAAATATCCTCCCGCCGCGTGAAATTCAGGACGCTATGGAAAAGCAGATGAAGGCTGAGCGTGAGCGCCGTGAAAAGATTCTTCAGGCAGAGGGCGATAAGAAATCGCAGGTACTCGTTGCCGAGGGTGAAAAGGAATCTCAGATTCTCCGTGCGGAGGCTAAAAAGCAGGCACAGATTCTTGAGGCTGAGGCTGAAAAGCAGGCAATGATTCTCCGCGCGGACGCCGTAAGAGAGCAGAAAATTCTCGAGGCAACCGGTGAGGCTCAGGCAATTGAGCTTGTTCAGCAGGCACTTGCCGACAGCCTTGTGAAGCTCAACAAGGCAGCTCCAAGCGAAAAGGTAATTCAGCTCAAGGCACTTGAATCCTTCTCAAAGGCTGCTGACGGAAAGGCTACGAAAATCATTATTCCGAGTGAAATTCAGGGACTTGCAGGTCTTGCGGCAGGTCTGAAGGGCGTTGTCGATGACAGTGGCACGGCAGAACCGGAATATGAACCGGTCGATGATTGATTTGTCGAGCGAGAAAATATTGCACAAAACGGGCGGAAAAAATCTGCTCGTTTTGTTCTTTGTGACGAATTTTGTCAAAAGGGCGAAAAAACCGCAAAACTTGATTTTTTCCTATTGCATTTAAAATTTCGTTGGTGTATAATAATATTGTAATGCGACATAGTTTTTACAATGTATTTAAAACATAATGTTTTTTCAATTTCATTTATGTTGATTTGCTACAATTCGCATTAACCTATAAGATAATTTTTGTGGAAACTGACATCTGTCATTTCAAAATTTCCGCCTTGTTTTTTTGCGGCTTCCACATTCTCAAATTGCAGAATCACCTGCGTTTTCGGTTTTGACAAAGGCAAATTCACAAATATAAACAAAGAGATAATAGATAAACAAAAATAACAAAAGTGCAGAACAAAATTTAAGGCGGTATTTTCATGGTTTTTTCAAGACTCTTCTTTTTGTACCTTTTTTTCCCCATTTGCATAGTTGTATATGCGGCTGTGGGCAATATTAAAAATAAAAATACGGTGTTGGTGATTTTTTCACTGATATTTTACGCATGGGGCGAGCCGGTTTATGTTTTACTGATGCTTTTGAGCGCAGTTATCAACTATTCCGCCGGCTTGCTTATTGACAGATTCAGGGGCAGGAAGCTCGACGGCTTTACTACTTTCGCTGCGGTGTTCTATAACCTCCTTATGCTCGTGATCTTCAAATACAGCGGATTTATCGTGGAAAACATCAATGCCGTTTTTTCTGCCGATTTCCACGTGCCGGAGCTTCAGCTCCCTATCGGAATCAGCTTCTACACGTTCCAGACAATCTCGTATATCATCGACTGCCACTGGGAAACGGTTAAGCCTCAGAAAAAATTCAAGAACTTCCTGCTCTATCTCTCCCTCTTTCCGCAGCTCATCGCAGGTCCTATCGTCCGCTACAGCACAATTGAGGGGGAAATCGAAAACAGAAAAACTACCTCCGCCGACCTCGCATATGGCTTGAACCGCCTGATTCTCGGTCTTTCCAAAAAGGTTCTCCTCGCAAATCAGCTCAGCATTATCGTTGACGATATTCTCGGGGGAATCGAAAACGCCTCCTTCGTGGGAGCATGGTACGGTGCGGCAGTTTACGCGCTTCAGATTTATTTTGACTTTTCCGGCTACTCCGATATGGCTATCGGAATGGGCAGAATTTTCGGATTCCATTTTGACGAAAACTTCAACCACCCCTTCATCTGCAAGGATATTACCGAATTCTGGCAGAGATGGCATATCTCCCTCAGCACCTTTTTCCGCGACTATCTCCTATATATCCCGATTTTCGGAAAAAGACGCAAATACGGCGGACTTTTCCTCGTATGGCTCTGCACGGGCATTTGGCACGGAGCAAGCTGGAATTTCATAATCTGGGGACTCTATTACGGACTTTTCGTATTCCTTGAAATGAAAATCGGCAAGAAGAGAATGAAGAAAATTCCTGTTGTCATTCGTCAGATCTACAGCAAAATCGTCATCGTTATCGGCTTCGGCATCTTCTACTTCGAGGATCTCGGTCAGCTGGGAACCTTCTTTAAAACAATCTTCGGCTTCGGCGGGAACGGCTTTATCAGGCTTACGGAAAAAATATCTGTCGTCAACAATATGTATCTCCTGATTATCGCTGTAATCTGCTGTTTCCCGATACTTGCGGGAATCAAAAAAATCACGGAAAAAAGCTTCCCCGCAAAAACCGTTGTTTCCTTTGCAACAACCTTTGCCTCCGCAGCTCTGCTCATTCTGAGCAGTATTATGCTCGTTGACGCTACAACAAATCCGTTCCTTTATTTCCGATTCTGAGCAAGGAGGAGCTTACTGCCATGACGGATAACAATAACGAAAATAGCATTGATATAAAAATTGAAAGCAAGCGAAAATTATCATCACGCCGCAAACGTGTTCTTGTAAATCATTACATGAGAATCATCAACATCTTTGTGATTTCCTTGGTTTTCATCGCAGGCTTCGTCTACCTCCTCGTATTTGAACGTGAAACTGTATCCAACGAGGAAAACAGAAATCTCGCGAAATTTCCGGAATTTTCCATTGCAAGCTACCTGAGCGGCGACTACACAGAGGGTATTGCGGAGTATTATGACGATACTGTCCACAACAGAAGCAAAATCAAGGAGTTTATCTCATCGAAGCTTCTTCCTCTGAAGGGTAAAAAATACGGCGAGGATGAAATTACTCTTTACGGCTCGGGCTTTGAAAATCAGGAGGAGGACGAAACCGAACCCACAACCGAGCCTGTTACAACCGAACCCCCGACAACTGAACCTGTGGAAACAAGCACTGACGCATCGGCTGTAACCGCTGCATCCACAACCACTGCCGAAACAACAACCACTACAACTACAACTACTGTTCCGGACAACAACAATCCTGCTGCCGACGGCGAAATCGCAAACAATATCGTTGTGGCAAACAACCGCGGTCTTATGCTGTACGGCGGAAGCTTCAAAAACGGATTGGAATATGCCTCCTACGTCAATGCGTACAAGGAGCAGCTTGGCGACAGCGTGAATGTTTATTCTATGGTCTGCCCGACTGCCGTTTCCTACTATATGCCCGAAAATTATCTCGACCTGACCGCAAGCGAAAAGGATAACATCGACAATATAAATTCGGGACTCGTAAACGTAACTCCCATTGATGTGTACAACACACTTCTGCTGCACAAGAGCGAGGATATATACTCACGCACCGATCATCACTGGCAGCCCCTTGGAGCTTATTACGCGGCACAGGCTTTTGCGGAGGCGGCAGGAGTTCCCTTTGCCGACCTTTCAGAATACGAAACCATAACTCTCACAGGCTACGTGGGAACGCTCTACGGCTACACAAAGAGCGACGCTCTTTTAAATAATCCTGAGGATTTCGTTTACTACAAGCCTCTCACGAATACCATAACAACTCGCTACACCACTGCCTTTACCGACCCTTATGAGGACTCGCTTCTCCTTGATCCCCAGTATATGTCAAACTCCAGCTACTATATGGTTTTCGGCGGCGATGGTCAGATTACTCATGTTGCAACGGAATGCACTAACGGCAGAACGCTTGTTATCTTCAAGGACAGCTATGGAAATGCTCTGCTGCCTGTTCTGACAAGCTCTTTTGAAAATATCTACCTCTGCGATGTCAGATACTTTGACATAAACGCAATATCCTTCATACAAGAGGTGGGCGCAACCGATTTGCTCTTTGCTATGAACACATTCTCGGCAACAGGAGATAATTACAAGTATATAGAAGAAAACAGAACAAAATAATTCCGAAAGGCACTAAAATGAAAGAACTCTGCTACCCCTTTGACGGAAAATATATCCGCAAGAACAGAAAAAAATTAAAGAAGCAGCTGCTTTCAGACGGCAGTCAGCGCATCAAAAAGAAAATCGCTGTACTCGGCGGCTCAACTGCCGATGACGTTGTGTTCATGCTTGAGCTGTTCCTCCTGAATTTCGGAATCGAGCCTGAATTCTACCTTTCCGAGTACAATAAATTCTATGAGGACGCTATGTTCGGCACGCCGGATTTGGACAGCTTTAACCCTGATATTATCTACATTCACACAACCTCACGCAATATCACAATGCTGCCCGATAATACCTCCGATTCCCCCGAGCAGATTGAGGAGCGCCTGAACGCGCAGTTCGATTACTTCAAGCAGATCTGGATAAATCTCGCTAAGAAATTCGCCTGCCCCATTATTCAGAACAATTTCGAGCTGCCTCTCTGCCGCCATTCCGGAAGCTATGACGGCTGGGGATATTACGGTAAATCTGCCTTCATCAGCCGCCTGAACGTGAAAATGTCCGACTACGCACGCCGCATCAACGGCTTCTACATAAACGATATTAACTACCTCTCCGCCGCCTGCGGACTGGAAAAATGGCATGACCCTCAGGCGTGGTATCTCTACAAATACGCCATGAGCCTTGAGGTGATTCCCGACCTCGCCTACAGCATCGCCTGCATTATCAAATCAATTTACGGCAAAAATAAAAAGGTCATCGACCTCGACCTTGACAACACCCTTTGGGGCGGAGTTATCGGCGACGACGGTCAGGAGGGAATTGAAATCGGACAGGAAACTGCTGTCGCGCAGTCCTTCAGCGAATTCCAGAGCTTCATCAGGGAATACAAGAGCTATGGAGTTCTCCTTGCCGTATGCTCAAAAAATGACAGGGAAAACGCACTTCTTGGGCTTAATCATCCGGAAACAGTTCTGAAGCCCGATGATTTCGTCAGCATTAAAGCCAACTGGGAAAGCAAGGACCGCAATATCGAGGAGGCTGCCTCGGAGCTTAATCTTCTGCCGGAAAGCTTCATCTTTGTGGATGATAATCCTGCCGAATGCGCTATTGTGGAATCCCAGCTAAATGGCGTTTCCGTTGTGAATCTGACCTCTGTCGGCAGCGCCATGTATAACCTCAGCCGAAGCGGTTTTTTTGAAATCACTTCAATTTCCGCGGACGATATTAAGCGAACTGAAATGTACGCCGCCAACGCACAGCGAGCTGCTCAGCAGAAAAGCTTCGCCAGCTACAGCGACTACCTGCTTAGTCTTGATATGCACGCTGTTATCGAGGATTTCCAACCGGTTTATTTGCAGCGTATAACTCAGCTGACAAACAAAAGCAACCAGTTTAACCTCACAACGAAGCGCTATTCGGATAAGGATATGGAGGCGGTATGCGCAAGCCGTGAGCATATCAGGCTATACGGCAGACTTACGGATAAGTTCGGCGACAACGGCATTGTTTCGGTTGTCATAGGACGCTGCAAGGGAGATGCTCTCCATGTGGAGCTTTGGCTTATGAGCTGCCGTGTACTCAAGCGTGACATGGAGCTTGCCATGCTGGACGAGCTTGTTTCACAGTGCAAAAAGCGCGGTATATCAAAAATCGTGGGATATTATTACAAGACGGCAAAGAACAGTATGGTTTCCGAGCTGTACGGCTCATTCGGCTTTGAGCTTATGGAAAAAGCGGAAAACGGAGATTCTGTCTGGAGCCTTGATTTATCCTGCTACGAAAATAAAAATCATGTAATAAAAAAAGAAAGCGAGAAAGACCATGATCACGAATAAAAATGATGTTGTAAAAAGACTGACAAATGTTTTCAGAGATGTTTTTGACGATGATTCCATAGTTATCAGCGAATCCACAACCTCCGCTGATATTGAGGACTGGGACAGCATTGAGCATATTAACCTTGTGGGAGCTGTTGAGGACGAATTCGGACTGCGTTTTAAAATGAAAGAGGTTTCGGGAATGAAAAACGTCGGCGAAATGATCAATATAATCTGCGAAAGAGGCAGAAAATAATGTCCAAAAGGGCAAAGCTGCTCACAATCTCATCAATTTTATTAGTTATTATAATTGCGCTGTATATCTGGGGATACGCCATGCAAACCGTCAGCTATACTGTGGATTCAGACAAAATCACCGAAAAATTCAAAATCGTTTTCATATCCGATCTGCATAACTGCTCCTACGGCGGTTCAGATCAGTCGCAGCTCATGGACGCCATAGATGAAGCATCTCCTGATATTGTCATTTTCGGCGGAGATGTTATCGACCAATACGGCGGAACAGACAATGCTCTGACTCTCATGTCAGAAGCATCTGAGAATTATAATTGCTGCTACTGCCCCGGGAATCACGAGCTGAAGCGCGGCGACCTTGATGAATTTGAAGAGGACGTGGCTGAGCTGGGAGTTCATGTGCTTGACAGCGATTACTGCCAGTTCACGATAAACGGGCAGGAGGTTCGGGTGTACGGCGTTCTGTATGCCTCACGCCTGAAGGCAATCGAGCAGCCCATAGACGACAGCTGCTACAATATTCTTCTCGCTCATCGTCCCGAGGAAATCGACAGCTACCTTAACAAGGGCTTCGACCTCATTTTATCGGGTCACGCACATGGCGGTCAGTGGAGAATCCCCCATATTCTCGAACAGGGCATCTACGCTCCGGATCAGGGACTTTTTCCGGATTACACGAATGGTATGTTCACCTACGGAGATACTGTTCATATCATCAGCAAGGGGCTTGCAAGACCGCTCAGAATGATACTGATTCCACGTATATTCAACCGTCCCGAATTCACAATCATTGAAATTCAGTAGATATATCAATATTTGGGACTTGTAATTTTTCTGTAACCATGCTATAATAAACAAAGGCACTCCGCATCAAAGTCATGCGGCTCTGCCTATATAAGAAACAAAAGAACAAAAGGAGAAGAGGCTCAGCCTCGCAAAAAAAATGGAAAATAAAAAACACAGCGATTTCGTTCCCGATGATATTATCGCGGGACGCAATCCCGTTATCGAAGCCCTGAAATCAGGCGCGCAGCTCGATACAATCTACATAGACGGCAGCGGAGGAAGTCTTAATCTGATACGCAGCCTTGCCAGGGAAAAAGGCATTGTCGTCAAGGATGCACAGGATAAAAAGCTTTCACAGCTCTCCGGAGGAGCTTCTCATCAGGGAGTTGTGGCTGTGGGAGCCTGCGGCGAATATGTCACGGTGGAGGATATTCTCGCTGTTTCGGCAGAGAAAAATTCCAAGCCGTTCATTATCATCTGTGATGAAATCGAAGACCCCCACAATCTCGGCGCAATTATACGTACCGCTGAAACTGCCGGAGCTGACGGCATAATTATCCCCAAGCGCAGAAGCGCCTCCCTGAACGCTACCGTATTCAAGACCTCCGCAGGAGCTGCAAGCTATGTGCCCGTCGCACGAGTTTCAAATCTTGCCGCCTGCATTGATTTTCTTAAGGAAAACGGCGTCTGGATTTACGGAACCGACGCTTCAGGCACCGATTACTGCGATACCGACCTTACAGGCAGCATGGCTCTTGTCATCGGCTCTGAGGGCTTCGGAATCAGCAGACTCATTCAAAAAAAATGCGATTTCATGATCAAACTGCCTATGATGGGAAAAATCACCTCGCTTAACGCTTCCGTTGCAGCAGGTATTTTTATGTATGAAGCCCTTCGGCAGCGCAGATCATCTTCTAAATAAGGAGCTGTACATATGTCGGATCAGAAATATTCTCTCGAAGATATTCTGGACGAATATTCTTCGGAGCAGTCCAATACAACATCTGTCGGTGACAGCCGCCTTGAAACTGAAAAGCTTCTCAATTCCGCGGAAAAGCTAAGCGGCAAATCTGCCAATGAGGCAGCAGCTGTAAAAACCGACAACACAAAAAAGGTAAGAAAGCATTCACGTACCGGCGGAGGCGGCGGCATGACAAGACGTCCGAATCCTGCCGATGATTTCAAGCCTGCCGACCTTTCCAGAAATAAGGTGTCCTTTGTCAATTCGGAGGCGATGAATGAGATTCACTCCTCACAAACCGGCAGCCGCCAACGCTATGACGACGCTGCCGTTACAAATCAGGTGAATTCCGACAGCTCGCCGAAAATAAGACGTATGTCCGATTCCACACGGGCAAAGGAAATCGAAAGCATCAAAAAAAGCAAAAAGCGCCGCAGGGACAGCCTGAGCTTTACCTACGAAAGGGAAA
This sequence comes from Ruminococcus sp., assembly GCA_021200415.1. Classification (GTDB taxonomy): domain Bacteria; phylum Bacillota; class Clostridia; order Oscillospirales; family Ruminococcaceae; genus Ruminococcus. Next base: position 31,247 of record JAJQGO010000041.1, read on the forward strand.
AGCCTGACGGAGAGTATATGTACACTCCGCCAAAGGTTAAAAAGAAAAAGCGCCGCCGTTCCGTTGAAGAGGAGGCGGCAAGTGCGGAAAATAAAAAGCTTATTACCGATATTGTTCCATCTCCGGCTGCGGTGGAGGCGTCAAAGCCTGTTACTCCTGCGCCGAGAGCCGAAAAAACAAGCATAAATCTTAGCGAATCGCCCGATTATGACGCAAGTTCCCTCGATGTGCATATCACACAGGGTACGGAGGAATACCTCTCCGCAAAATCAAAAAACAAGCGTACGAAGCGTATGGTTGATTTCAATTATTACGGCGATGTCGAGGATGTCGGACGCGATATATATGAGCTGAAAAGCACTATATCCGTGCGTGTTTTCATTCTCGTCATGACATCATTCCTCAGCCTGTATATCACATTCGCAAATCAGTTCGGGCTGCCGATTATCGATATTCTGAGTCAGTCAAATACACGGCTCTATCTCCTGACGCATCTCCTGATCGGTCTGATATCCATATTCGCGTCCTTTGCCGTAATCACCAACGGATTCAAAAAGCTGTTTCTCATGAAGGCGGACAGCGACTCCGTAACGGCAATAACAGCCGTTTCCTGCATTATAGCTATAATTCCTGCCTTTTTCGCTCCGGAAATGGTAGCTTCAAATACCATTCACGTTTATATGCCAATCGGCGTTCTCGCCCTTCTGACGAATTCAATAGGAAAGCTGCTTATAATCAACCGAGCCGCCCGAAATTTCAAATTCGTTTCAAAGGATTTCGACCGCCACGGAATTACATACGTCCACAACGAAGAACGCGCGGAGGTTCTCACAAGGGGAACTCTCGGTGATTTCCCGATTCTGGCTTCTATGCGGAAAACCGATTTTCTTACGGATTTTCTCAGATATTCCTACTCCTCAGACATGACTGACAGCTATTGCAGCAGAAGCGCGCCCATTTGCCTGATTTTTTCAATCATCGTTTCAATTTTCATCACCTTTATCAAAATGGGCAGTCTTATGACGGCGGAAGCCGCTTCGTTCGGATTCTCCATATTCACAATGCTCCTGTGCGCGTCCTCCTGCATTGCCATGCCACTCGTTACAAATATTCCTCTGAAAAACGTATCTCGCAGAACAATAAAAGATTCGGGCATTATGCTTGGCTATCAGAGCGTTGACGACTTCTACGACACGAACTCTATTCTCGTGGACGCCGAAAAGCTTTTCCCTCACGATTCAGTTAAGCTGGAGGGAATCAAGGTCTTCTCCAACACTAAAATTGACGAGGCTCTTCTTGAAGCCGCAAGCCTTACCCATCATGCGGGAAGCATTATGCAGCAGCTTTTCAGCGACGTCACTGACGGCAAGGAGGAAATACTCTACCCTATCGAGAATTTCTCCTACGAGGAATCTATGGGGCTTTGCGGCTGGATAAACAACAGACGTGTCCTTTTCGGCAACCGTGAGCTTATGACAAGTCACAACATTGAGGGTATTCCCACAAAAACAAAGGAAGGCGAATACTGCTCTGCTTCTCAGGAGGCAATGTATCTCTCCATTTCGGGAAATCTTGCTGCAATGTTTATCGTAAATGTTTCCGCGGACAAGGAAGTAAAATACTGGGTCAAGCAGCTTGATAAGAGAAAGATCTGCCTTATAATCAAAAGCGTTGATTCCTGCCTGTCCCTGAAAAAGCTCTCATCGCTTTTCGGAATTCCGGAGGAAATGATGCGCATTATTCCAAAGAAGCTTCACGAGGAATTTGATGCCGAAACGGGACGTACAGTACGTCTGAGCGCGTCAATGGCTTGTTCGGGCAAATTCACGTCACTTGCCCAGCTCATAATAGGCACAAAGGTTGTACATTCCGCATCAATAATCGGTCTGATTTTCCAGACAGTGTCTATACTTTTGGGATTCGGACTCAGCCTGATGCTCATTATGTCAAAGGCATTCGACTACGACTATATGTCCGCGTCCTCGCTGATAATATATAACCTTGCCTGCACTTTATTCACCTGCATAGCAGTAAGCTTGAAAAAATTATAAAATAACGGGTGCGGATTTCTCTGCACCCTTATGTATTTTCGTCAAACAGGAATTTTCTGTAAGCTCTCCGCAGCCGCTTCGGAGAATTTCTTCCTGTTTGTTTCCATAACTCAAGTGGCAGAACGGAGATTATAATGTCTAACAGATACAATGATTCCGATGAATATTCAAATCGCAATAAGCATATAAAAAACACCGATAATGAAAGTACGCAATATATTTCTCCAAATTCCGACAACGAAGACACAGCCGAAATAAGGCGAGTTACAAGCTCTTATCAGAATCCGCAGAACAGGCAGTATTCCAACGGCTACAATGGTCAGCAGAATCCGCAGAACAGACAATATCCCAACGGCTACAATGGTCAACAGAATCCACAGAACAGGCAGTATCCCAATGGCTACAGCGGTCAGCAGAATCCGCAAAACAGGCAGTATTCCCCTAACCGTCAGCAATACTACAATTCGGGACAGCAGGGCAATTATCAGCGTTCCCGAAGCAGCTCTGATGCCGGATATAACGGAAATCCACAGCGAGGCCGCAATCAGAACGGTCAGAGATACGGAAATGCCGCTGCGCCCAATAGCAATCCACAGCAAAGACGCCGTCAGCCTGAACCGCCGAAGCGTAAAAAAAGGCACCCAATCCGCAAGCTATTTTTCAGAATCTTTATGATTCTCCTTGTAATATTGCTGATCATTTTCGGAGTTTACTCATGTACGGCAATTTCTCTCATAAAAAAGCTGAACTATTCCGAAAGCGGCAGCCGAAGCCATACTGCCGGCGCACTCAGCGAAAGCTATGTGACAAGCATACTCCTGATAGGCACGGACGGCAGAACTACTGATGACAGCGGCAGATCTGATACTATGATGCTGCTGTCGGTCAACTCATCCTCCCATACTATAACTCTCACATCGTTTCTGCGTGATTCCTACGTCAGCATTCCCGGATACGGCGAGGACAAGCTCAATCACGCGTATGCCTACGGCGGCGCTGATTTGCTCATGGACACAATCGAACAGAATTTCGGAGTTCGGATTGATGATTACGTAATGGTTAATTTTACCTCCTTTGCCGCGATAATTGATTCCGTTGGCGGTATAGATATTGAAATATCCGATTCTGAAGCGGAGGAAATCAACACAATTCTTATGGCTGAGGTCAATGAGCTGATGGGAGATGATGTGGATTCCGATTTGCTTGACAGCGGCGGATCAGTTCATCTCAACGGCAAACAGGCTCTTTCCTACGCAAGAATAAGATATGTCGGCAATGCCGATTTCGAGCGTACAGAGCGTCAGCGAGAGGTAATTACAGAGGTTCTGAGCAAGCTCGAAACCCTTAATCCGTCATACATCAGCAGTATCGCCGAGAATGCTATTCCGGATGTTACAACGAATATGGAAACTATGCCGCTCTATCTGCTTTCGCTTAAGCTGCCGTTCTGCCTTGGATATGATATTGAACAGGTGCAGATTCCTGCCGACGGCACATACTGGAGTACAACAACCTCCATCGGCGGCGATGCCCTTGCATTTGATTTTGATGCCAATTACGCTATACTTGAAGAAATATATGAGGATTAAAAAATAATACATCAAAAAGGACGGCTAATATGCCGTCCTGATTTTTATTGCCCTATTTCAGCTCAAGCTTATACCTTTTCAGCCAGAAATCCAGCTGAATAAAGAATGCTATTGTCTGCGGAAGATTCATAAGCTGCCCATACCACTGAACATGGTCCTCATGACGAATCAGCCTTTCAAGCTCCTCACGCTTTACAAGCTCAGTCAGCGTGCCGCCGCCCTCATCGAGTATCTGTGAAAGCCTTGCCGTAACAGCATCGAGAAAATTCGGGTTGTGGGTTTTCGGATAGGGGCTTTTCTTTCTGTGCAGAACCTTTTCGGGCAACCAGTCCTTCATCGCTTCACGAAGAAGCCCCTTTTCCCGCCCCTCATAATCCTTATACTCCCACCTGACATTGTACAGGTATTCCGCTATCCTGTAATCGCAAAACGGCACACGAACCTCAAGTCCGCTGTACATACTCATTCTGTCCTTGCGGTCAAGAAGCGTCTGCATAAACCAGTGGAAATTCAGCTGCGTCATTTCACGCATACGATACTCCGTTTCATTGTCCGTCGGAAGCTTCATGGCGTAATCGGCAGTTCTGCGGTATGCGCTGTATACATAGTCCTCCGCGTCAATCTGCGACGCATATTCATCGCAGAGAAATCTTTTGCGGTAGCTCGTGCTTTGCGCCCAAGGGAATCCGTCCGTCATGCGTATATCCTTATCCCTGTACCAGGGATAGCCGCCGAAAAGCTCATCTGCGCACTCTCCCGACAGGGCAACTGTGCCGTGCTTTTTTATTTCACGGCAGAGAATCAGCAGTGACGCGTCTACATCCGCCATACCCGGCAGACCTCTTGCCTCTACGGCATCATATAACGCCTCCACAAGCTCAGGCGTATCAACGACAGTCCGGTGATGATTCGTGCCGAGATAGTCAACCATGCAGTTTATAAATTCCGGATCACTGTTCGGCTGAAAATGGCTTTTCTGAAAATACTTGTCATTATCACGATAATCAACGGAAAACGTATCAAGAATTTTTCCCTGCTTTTTCAGCTCGCTGCACGCAACCGAGGAAATCAGGCTTGAATCAAGCCCTCCCGAAAGGAACGTGCATACAGGAACATCTGACACAAGCTGACGCTTTATGGAATCCAGAACAAGCTCTCTTACGTGCTCGGCTGTCTGCTCAAAGGTTTCGTTCAGCTCATACGCTTTAAGCCGCCAGTATTCGTGAAGCGTCAGACTCTCCTGCGAATAGAATCCGCACCAGCCCGGCTTCACCTCCTCGATTCCCCTTATAACTCCGCAGCCGGGAGTTCTTCCGGGAGCCATTAAAATCAATTCCGCAGCCGAGCCTGCGTCAATTTCTCGGGGAACATCGGGATGCTCCAGAAGGGCAGGTATTTCGGATGCGAAAATCAGCGAATCCCTGCTCCGGTAATAGAAAAGCGGCTTTACGCCAATCCTGTCACGGGCAAGAAAAACTCTCCGCTCCCGCTCATCGTAAACTGCAAACGCAAAGATACCGTTAAATTTATCAACGCATCTGCCTCCCCATTTGACATAGCTTTTCAGCACGACCTCCGTATCCGAGTGAGTGTCAAATTCAAAATCATCCTCAAGCTCCCGACGCACCTCGTCCGTGTTGTACAGCTCACCGTTGTATACGATTGTGTATTCATAGCTGCCGTCGGTGAAGGTCATAGGCTGTCTGCCGCCTGATATGTCAATTACGGCAAGTCTTGTATGGATCAACGCTGCCTCACGTTTAAGTACAATTCCTCTCTGGTCAGGGCCTCTCCTGAGCATAGATTTCTGCATCAGCTCATACGCCTTCATATCCTCGCGCATATCATTGACGAAGCTGACAGCACCAGCAATTCCGCACATATAAATTCTCCACCGCTTCACGGCATACGGCACGCCGTATTGTCATGGCAACATTTCGTTTGATGTTGCCTTATTCATTATATGCGGAAAAAAGCCTGATGATACAAAAACGGCCGCAAATGCGGTCGTTTCGTTCGTTTTAGAATTGCATAATTTCAAATACTATGGATACCTCGGCAGAGAATCATATATATGCAGCAAATATTTTCTCAGCACAACAGCGTCCGCAATTGTAACTGCTCCGTCATACATACAGTCCGCAGCCTCAACCTGAAGATCGTTCAGAATTACCTTATCCTGCAAAAGCTTGATAAGCAAAATAAAATCAAATGATGTAACATAGCCGTCGCCGTCAAGATCTCCGCAGCAGCCGGGAACTACCTCTTCACGTTCGGGGATGTACTGATCCTCCAGCTCCTCGTCCGTTGCAATAAAAAGCTGCTCCCAATACCAGCCGTATACAGTGCCTTCCTGATAGCAAACGCCAACTCCCATGTGGGTATAATTCTCATTCATAATATTTGCCCAGTGACCGGAGGAATTTTTCCACTGCTCAAAGGTTGCCTCAACAGTTGTATTTCCGGCAGCTATATTTTCAGCTGCTCCCATGCAGGATATTTGATATTCCTCGAGAACCGTGTAAAATCCTGTACCGTCAGGGCGTGTGTGGCTGAAATAATCCACGCACTCAAGTGTTCTGACAAGGGAGGCGTTATTCAGCACGGGGACAGCGTAAACCGGCTTCAATCCGGCTTCTGTACGAGCTTCATTTACAAGGATTACCATTTCCTCCACGATGTTGAAGTAATCCGGAACTATCTCCTCAGCATAGGCAGGTCTGCGGCAAAATTCCACGCAAACGCTTGTAACTGCAATAAAAAACGACAGAAACATTCCACATAGCCTATTCAATAATGACCTTAATTTCATACCGCACACCTCCAATCAAATTTCGACTTAATTATATCACAACAAGAATAAACTTTAAAGCTTTCATCGAAATTTTTGGTGAATCTGCACAATGAAATTCTACAGTTTCACCAAATAAAAAAAGCCGCAAAATGGCTAAACTTTGCCTATTTTGCGACGTTTTTAATACATTTAAATTGTTTATAAAAATGCAATTTGTTCGGTACTGCCTTTATTAGCTCTCCTTCAGCTCGACTCTGCGAATCTTTCCGCTGATAGTTTTCGGAAGCTCGTCCCTGAACTCCACGATTCTGGGGTACTTATAAGGAGCTGTGTGCTTCTTGACGTAATTCTGAATTTCCTTTTTAAGCTCGTCCGTGCCGACTGTTCCCTTGGTGAGAACTATCGTTGCCTTTACAACCTGACCTCTGATTTCATCGGGAGCAGCTGTAACAGCGCATTCCAGCACGTATGGCAGCTCCATAATTACGCTTTCAATCTCAAAAGGTCCGATTCGGTAGCCGGAGGATTTAATGAGATCGTCCACACGTCCAACGTACCATAAATAGCCGTCCTCATCACGCCATGCGGTATCGCCTGTATGGTAAACGTTGTCATGCCATGCTTCCTTGGTTTTCTCCTCATCACGGTAATAGCCCATGAAGAGTCCGCATGGTGAGCCTTTATCCGTGCGTATAACGATTTCGCCTGTTTCGCCGTCCTTTGCGCTTGTGCCGTCGGGGAGAACAATATCAACGTCATAGAGAACGCTCGGGATTCCCATAGAGCCGGGCTTTGCCGTCATTCCTACGAAGTTTCCCACGGAAAGAGTTGTTTCGGTCTGTCCGAAGCCCTCCATCAGCTTAATTCCCGTTGCCTTGAGGAACTGATTATACACCTCGGGATTGAGCGCCTCGCCTGCAACTGTAGCATACTTGACTGAGCTGAGGTCAAATTTCGAAAGATCCTCTTTGATGAAGAAGCGATACATTGTCGGCGGTGCGCAGAATGTGGTGATGTTGTATTTTGCGAACATGGGGAGAATCTTGTTGGCATCGAATTTTTCAAAATCATACACAAAGACAGCCGTTTCGCTCATCCACTGACCATAGAGCTTGCCCCAGAGAGCCTTGCCCCAGCCTGTATCGGAAATGGTGAAGTGAATTCCGTTGGGGTCAACATTATGCCAGTAGCGTGCAGTAATGAAATGTCCGAGAGGATACTTATGATTGTGTGTCGCGATTTTCGGATAGCCTGTCGTTCCCGAAGTAAAGAACATGAGCATCGGGTCGGAGCCGCAGGATTCCTCGCTCCTTGCGGGACGTTCAAAAACATCGCTGAATTTATACATTTCCTTGTCAAAGGATTTCCAGCCGTCACGCTCGCCATGAGCAATTATTTTGAGTATGGGATAATCGCAGGCTGCTGCCGCAAGCTCAGCCTGATGGGCAACATCGCCGTCACCGGTGCAGACGATTGCGGAAACTCCTGCTGCGTCGAAGCGGTATTTGAAATCCTTTTCAACAAGAAGATTTGTTGCGGGAATAACAATTGCCCCCATTTTGTGAAGCGCGATAATAGAGAACCAGAACTGATAATGCCTCTTGAGGACAAGCATAACTCTGTCGCCCTTTTTGATTCCGAGGGACTTGAAATAATTTGCCGTCATGTTGGAATATTTCTTTATATCGGCATAGGTAAAGCGGTTTTCCTCAAATTCATTTGATACATGAAGCAGTGCCAGCTTATCCGGACATTTTTCCGCAAGACCGTCAACTATATCGAAGCCGAAGTTAAAGTCCTCCTCGTTAAAGAACTCAACGCCTGTCATCATGCCCTTGCTGTCGGTTGAAACCTTTACAAACCTGTCGGAAATCGGGTCCTTAATGCCTGCAAGCTCAAAATTCGTAACTGCCGGAAGCTCCACAGATTCAACCTCCTGCGCCTTACGGGGATTTTCGTCAAGCACGACCGCATAAATACTGCATCCCCTGGCATCACCTGCCCAGACATCATGCTCCTCGCCGCTGTTGTAGTAAATCACGTCGCCCTCGTGAAGCTCCTCAACGTTATCGCCAATCTGCACCATAAGAGTTCCGCTGATAACAATATCAAACTCCTGTCCCTTATGGCGGCTCATATGCGGCTCACGGGAGGCCTCGTCAACGTAGGGAATCGTTACAAGGAACGGTTCGGCAATTTTATTTCTGAACTGGGGTGCAAGACGTTCATAATTGAATCCCGCACGGCGGGCAATCGGAACTCCCTCCCCTTTTCGCGTAATATTGTAGCTGCTCAGGCTCGGGCTGACACCCTCCATAAGGTCGGTGATTTCAACGCCGCAGGCATTTGCGAATTTATAGATAAATGTGAAGCTGAAATCTGTATTTCCTTCCTCATAGGCAAGATAATCCTCAAGGGAAACATCGGATTTGACAGCCATTTCCTCCGGAGTGCAGCCAACAGATTCACGTACAGCCTTAATTCGTTCTGCAACCTCCTTTATTTTCAATTCCGGATCTTTTAACATTTCGCTCATAGCAAGCTTTCCTTTCTGAAATTTTAGGCATTGTCTCAAACGGTCTGTATTACACGTTCTCAAATCATACAGACTATATCATAATAATTATACCATTGCAGCCGATATTTGTCAACGTCATATCACAAAAAGACGCTCATCCGCACAAGGCAGATGAGCGAAGGCAAAACATTTCAATTGAAGTAAAAAGGGAATAATATGAAAAGCTGATTAGCTTATTCGGCTGCAGCTGCGTACACATCGGGGAACTCCGGAAGAGGAGAGCCTGTTTCCAGGAAGTAATCCGTATGCGGCGGCTGGTTATATGCTACGTTCTGTCCGGCAACCTGTTCACGGTACTGAACATTGTGCATAAGCGTATAGATAGCGTATTCCGTTGTATATGTTGTTCCGAAAACTCTGAGAGCCGTACCGTCTGACGTTGCAAATACCATTTCCTCACGCCAGTCGCCAAAGAGGTCGCAGGTAATGCAGGCATTCGACTTCGAGCTGTTGTTGTATGTTACGCCGTCACCTGTAAATACTCTTCCATAGCCGTACTGGTCAACTATTGCTCTGTCGAGGACGCATCTTTCAAGCGTACCCGTCCAGTATACAACTGAATTCTGCCCCCATTTTGTAATATCGTCCCAAGTGCATATCTGTGTACCTGTGGAGTCGTAAATAATTTCGTTGTGACTTCCTGAAAATTCCGCGCTGTTGTTTGAAGGAATGAGGTTATCGGCAATACATCTTCCTGTATCGCTGCTTGCTGTTTCTCTGAACAGTATCTCGCCTGTTGCGGCGTCACGGAGAGAAATTCCATAGCCTGATTCGCCTTCCTCATGGCACATGAATATTTCAAGTCCGGGATTATCGGGTATGAAATCGCCGACATGGAGAGCGTCGCCGTGACCAAGACCTGTTGTATAGAGGAGTGATCCGTCATCGTCAATTACAGCCGAACCCATTACAAGCTCATCCTTGCCGTCCTCATCAACATCCGCTGCCATGCAGTTATGATTTCCGTCGCCATATCCGGCAGCAGCTGAATTGTTTCCTGTGTCGAATGCCCAGCGTTCAACAAGCTTCTTGTCAACAACGTCATATGCGGTAGCTGTCATTCTTGTATAATAGCCTCTGCACATGATAACGCTTGGAGTTGTTCCGTCAAGATAAGCTGTTGCGGCAGTAAATCTGTCCACACGGTTTCCGTAGCTGTCGCCCCATGCGCTGACATCGCCTCTGCCCGGCTTATAATCAATAGTATCAAGTGCCTTTCCTGTTGCTCCCTCAAAGAGAGTGAGGTATTCAGGGCCGCTGAGGATTCTTCCTGCCGATGAACGATAATCAGCTGAAGCATCTCCTATAACCGTGCCTGTACCGTCAACAGTTCCGTCAGCGGTCTTGCAGACAATCTCCGCATATCCGTCGCCGTCATAGTCATATACCATGAACTGAGTATAATGAGCGCCCGCACGTATATTTATTCCGAGATCTATGCGCCAGAGCTTAGTTCCGTCCATTTCGTAGCAGTCAAGATATACATTTCCCGTATATCCGTCCTTTGAGTTATCCTGCGAATTTGAAGGATCCCATTTAAGTATGATTTCATAATCTCCGTCACCGTCAACATCGCCTACGGACGCATCGTTCGGAGAGTACGAACAGGTTGTGCCGTCCGGCATTGTCAGATCGTCAGGCACATCAAGAGGTATATCAAAATAAGCTCCGCTCTGACCGCTGTTTGCATTGGAAAGACTAATCGCAAGCTGAGCAAATTCCGTCATGGTATCTCCCACATATGTATCAATTGTGTACCAGTCGGAAGCCGTACCCGATGAATCAAAGTAGCATGAAGCCTCATCTATAGTGCCTTCATATATTGCAGGAGTCTGTCCGTTTTTGTAGAGCTTGAATGTTGTATCCTCGCTGTCTGTTGCAAGGATTCGCCAGCTGACCATAACTCCGCTGCCGTTATAAGCTGCTGAAACTCCGCGGCTGAGTGCCTCAACCTGCTGCGCGCTTTCAGATATAGTCGTAGTTGTGGTGGTTGTCGTTGTTTCAGCTGTGGTTACAGTTGTTTCCGCAGCAGTTGTTGCAGTTTCGGTTACAACCGGAGTCTGAGCGTCAATAACCTCAGACGGCATTTCAACACGGCTGTCAGCAACTCCGCAGTAGCGGCACTCTGTGAAGTAATCAATGTTAGGACCGCCGTTTTCCGTAGCTGAAATAAATTTGATTTCATTTTCGCCCTCGGGGAGTGAAACGACTATAACAGCCTCCGACCAATCAGTCCATGAGCCTGTGCCTTCAAAATTCGCAAGGACAGCCTGTGTGCTGCCGTTTACGGAAATATACATCTGGCGGTTCTGGGTTGTTCCGTTGGCATATTTAATACGCAGCTTGTAATTCCCCGACATATCTACATTCACGGTAAATGCTGCCGAGCTGCCGATTTCATTGTCAAAGTTCACGTATGACGAGCCGCTGAAGCCCTCGTTTACGGTTTCCGTCACCGAATTATAAAGCTCCGAATATTCTGCGAAATACTCATCATAGGGCGACATATCAAGCTTCACGTAATCGCCCACATACATATACCTGCTGGCTGTGGAAATCCATGTCATAACGTCTACAACGTCAGCAATATTCACATTTCCATCAGCATTTGCGTCAGCGCTGAGCATTGACGTATCGTCAAGCTCTCTGATTGTTGCGAGATAATACTGAATCTCAAGGGCATCCATGTTGCTGAGGCTGTAATCCGTCAGAGCGTCCCCGCGGACAAAATACTCCACGGACGCATCGTAATCATCTGCGGAGCCTTCCGCAGAAGCCGAAACCGAAGCCGATGCAGGAAGTATAGTTCCCGAAGATGAAGCAGTAATCACTGCGCAGGTCAGGAACGCTGCGATTTGCCTGAATTTTCTGCTCATTGTAAATTCCTCCTTAAAAATGAAGTTAAATATAATTTGTATATAAAAATCCACTTTCTTAATTACGTTTAGTTTATCATGCCTTCCCCAAAAAGTCAACACGAAACCATCACAAAGACTAAATTCATCAGTTTTTAAGCATAATTTATCAGGCGTTTGCGAAAATTCACGCATTATCCTGTATTTTAACCCTATTTTTTGTCATTTTTTATAGTGACATACTTCACGAAATATGTTATAATGATAATGTATAAATAAAATCGATGTTAAGGCAGACAGCCGTATTCGGTATTTTACGTGTACACCTCTGCCCTGACTTCGTAATATAAAAGGACGTGCTGAAAATGTCAAATTATGATGTAATTATTGCAGGCTGCGGGGCTGCCGGTCTTTACGCAGCCATAAATCTGCCCTCTGACTTAAAAGTGCTTATTATCTGCAAGCGCGAACTGAGTCTGTGCAACTCCTCTCTCGCACAGGGCGGTATCGCAGGCGTTTACGACTGCCCCGCAGACAACATTCAGTATCACGAAAACGATACTCTCGTTGCAGGCGGATTCAAAAACAATCCCGACGCTGTTCATACCCTCGTCAGCGAAGCCGCACAGGATATTCAGCGGATTATAAGTCTTGGCGTTGATTTCGACAAAAACCCTGACGGCACTTATCACCGCACTCTTGAGGGCGGTCACAGTCACCACCGTATTTTCCACCATGCCGACGCTACGGGAGCTGAAATCACCTCTAAGCTTCTGGCTAAGGTTCAGACTCTCGAAAATGTCGATATTCTCGAAAATGCACTCCTTTGCAGCGTCAAAAAAACATCTGTGGGATATTCTGCTTTTGTTATGAAGGACGGCGAATACAGCACACATAACTGCCACTTCATGATTCTTGCCACAGGCGGAATCGGCAGAGTTTACGAATTTACCACAAACTCCGCAATTGCTACAGGTGACGGCATTTGCTTCGCTTACGAAATGGGAGCGAAAATCAAGAATCTCAGCTATGTACAGTTCCACCCAACTGCCTTCAACAACAAAAATACACGTGAGTGCTTTCTTATTTCCGAGGCTGTCCGCGGCGAGGGAGCTTATCTGCTGAACTGCCACGGCGAACGCTTTATGCAGAATTACGACAAGCGCCTTGAGCTTGCCCCGAGAGATGTCGTTTCCCATGCGATTATTCTTGAATCGAGAAAGCAGAATTCCACGGAATTTTACCTTGATATAAGCTACAAGGACAGCGATTTCCTCAAAAAGCGTTTTCCTATGATTTACGAAAAGCTTCTTGAACAGGGCTTCGACCTGACAAAGGACAGAATCCCGATTTTCCCATGTCAGCATTATCTCATGGGCGGAATCGATGTTGACAACAACGCCGAAACCTCACTTCCCAATCTCTATGCCTGCGGCGAATGCTCTCACACGGGAGTCCACGGCAGCAACCGTCTTGCAAGCAACTCTCTTCTGGAGGCACTTGTGTTCTCACGCCATGCGGCTCAGAGTATCGCGGGCAAAATAAGCTCATGCCCCAAAACCTTTGAGGAGGCTGATTTCAGCGCAAATCTCGAAAACGAGCATATTCCGAAGGGATTCCGCACGGAAACACGCAAAATCATGCAGAACAGCCATTTTGTAATTCCCGATCAAAAGGCTGCCGCAGAGGGCTTCAGGCGTGTTAAGGAAATACGTGATAATCTGCTCAACAGCGGCTACTGTGTTGATACGGACTACGTTGAAGCAAAATCTCTCGTCACAGTCGCATATATCATTCTTAAAGATGTAATTCAGTAAGGGCAGCTCCATACAGGATTCTGCCAAAGGAAAGGATATGAATTATGAAGCTTCTTCAGTGCTACATAGATAACATAATTAACACTGCTCTCATGGAGGACATAAACTACATGGACGCAGCTGCGGATAATCTTATTCCGCCGGAGCATAAAAGCTCCGCATACTACGTTGCCAAGGACGACGGCGTGCTTTGCGGAATCGAAGTCGCAAAGCGTGTTTTTGAGCTTGTAGGCGGCGATGTGGAATTTAAAATTCTCATGAATGACGGTGCAAAGGTGAAAAAGGACGATATTATTGCCGAAATGGAGGGCAGCACTCTGACTCTCCTCAAGGGCGAACGAACTGCTCTCAACCTCCTTCAGCATATGTCGGGAATCGCCACAGCAACAAATAAATGCGTACAGCTTATTGACGGCACAAACGCCCATGTCACCGACACAAGAAAAACTCTTCCGGGACTCCGCGCATTACAGAAATATGCCGTTACAGTCGGCGGCGGAAAGAATCACCGTTTCAATCTTTCGGACGCTGCTATGCTCAAGGATAATCATATTGACGCATACGGCAGCATTACAGCCGCTGTAGCTGCCCTCCGTGAAAGGATAGGTCATACCGTCAAGGTGGAGGTTGAGGTGCGCACACTTGATGAGCTGAAGGAAGCGCTTGATGTGAACTGTGAGATAATCATGCTTGACAATATGAACTGCGACGAAATGCGTGAGGCTGTTGAAATTACCGCAGGGCGCGCGCTTCTTGAGGCTTCGGGAAATATCACCTCAGAGAATATACGTCAGGTTGCCGAAACGGGAGTTAATATTATTTCTCTCGGAGCGTTGACGCATTCGGTTAAGTGCTTTGATATTTCAATGAAAATCAACAAGGCTAAATAAAAACATTACGACAGACAAAAACATCCCTCGGCAAATTTCGGGGGATGTTTATTTTTTGATTTGTAATCTACATATTCCGGATAATCTCCCACAGCTGACGTGCCGTTTCGATATTCACTCCTGCTGCCGAGGCAAGCTCTTCGGGAGTCGCTTTTTTCAGATTCTCCTTCGTTTTATAAGTCAGCATAAGCTTTGCCGCCTTTTTCTCGCCGATTCCCTTGACGTTTGTAAGCTCCGATTTATAGACCTTTTTCTTGTGCTTTGAATGCATGAAGCTGACCGAATAGCGGTGAACCTCGTCCTGAATCCGTGTAACAAGCATAAACGCCGATTTGAGATTATTTATCTGTATCTCACGTCCGCCTGCGGCAATTGCACGTGTGCGGTGCTTGCTGTCCTTTACCATGCCGAAAACGGGAATATCAAGTCCAAGCTCCCGAACAATCGGCTGTACGGCGTTCACATGGCCCTTGCCGCCGTCAAGCAGTATCAGATCGGGAGTACGCCTGAAATATTCGTCCTCGTCCGTACCGATTCGTAAAAGCCGCCTGCGAAGAACCTCCTGCATACTTCCATAGTCGTTTTGGAATGACTGTTCCTTGATATTGAACCGTTTGTACGCTTTTTTCAGTGGTCGCCCGTCCTCAAAAACTATCATTCCCGCAACCATTGATTCCGACGACAGATTCGAAATATCATACGCCTCAATATATTTCGGCGGCTTTTCAAGTCCAAGAAGCTGTCCAAGCTCCTCAAGAGCAATAACCTCCTTTCCGGTTCGGTTATTTTTCAGCGCGGCATATTCCGCACTGTTATTTTTCGCAAGCCGCAGAAGCTCATACAGCCTGCCTCTCTGCGGCTGCCAGAGCTTTACGCTTCTCCCTGCCTGACTGCTCAGAAGCTCCTCTATGAGCGCAGAATCCTCAGGTATATGGTCAACAACCACAACCTTCGGTATATCGGCTTTTCCGTGATAAAACTGCGCCATAAACGCACTCAGAATATCCTCCCCCGCATCAGGCTTTTCGACCTCAAAAACAGCCTTGTCCCAGAGGCGGTTTTCCCTGTACATAAGCACGGAAATGTATATTCCGTCATAAAACTCCGCCACACCCACAACATCAGCTGAGCGCACTCCGTTGTTGATGATTTTCTGCTTCTCGGCAGCCTTTTTTACTGCCGCAATCCTATCACGAAGCATCGCCGCACGCTCGAATTCCAGATTTTCCGCAGCGGCGTTCATTTCAGATTCCATACGCTCAACCGAATCCGTACTGCCGTTTTTGATGTACTCAACTGCCTGCGAAACAACCTTTTTATAGCTCCCACTATCTATTTTGCCGCGGCATACGCCCATACACATTTTTATATGGAAGTTCAGACAAGGACGCCCTTTTCTGAAATCCTCGGGAAAGCTTTTTTTGCAGGTGGGCAGCATGAACACACGGTTCGCCTCATTTACGGCTTCCCTTGTGACGGAGCCGCTTGTGTAGGGGCCGAGATATTCCCCCGATTCGGAGGTGTTTTTTTCAGCGGTAATTCTCGGATAATCCCCCGCGGAAATTCTTATATAATGATACCCCTTATCATCCTTCAGGAGGATATTATATTTCGGCTTATGCTGCTTGATAAGGCTGCATTCAAGCAAAAGGGCTTCATATTCGCTGTCGGTTACGATAAAATCGTAATCGTACACATTCGACACCATCGCAGCCACCTTCGGCGTATGGTCGGGATTTTCACGGAAATAGCTTGTCACACGCTTTTTCAGATTCTTTGCCTTGCCGATGTATATTATAGCTCCGTCCCTGTTTTTCATAAGATATACTCCCGGCGAAGCGGTCAGCTTTGACGTTTTTTCCCGAAGATAGGGCAGTCTTGGATTCATATTATCACTTCCTTCAGGCGATTTCTTAAACGGCTTAAATAAAAAAGGCGGAAATGCTCCGCCCCGTTATTATTCCTCCGGATTATTATTAACTGTTCTGGTAATATTAGGCTTGCCTGAAACAGGTGTTCCGTCAGGCATTACCTGACGTGCATCCGGTTCATATTTGAGAATGATTTTCTTTATCTCCTCGTCACGTGTCAGATTATACACGATTTTCAGTGCCTTGAGAGCATTGGGGATGTCCTTCTTGTTCAGGTAGTAGCTGCCGAGATATGCGGCAACGGAGATAACCTCCTTGTCAGGGCCGAACTCTAAACCGTATTTTTCAAAAGCCTCATTGATTTCATCAGCAGTGGGCTGCTTTATCTCCTTGCCCTTCATCTGGGCAATTCCACGCAGCTCGTGGGGAATTGCAGGATTGGGAGCCATCATTACGCTTGCGGTATAAAAAGCTACAGCGTCATCAAGCTCGCCGAAATCAACGCACATATATCCCATATTCGCATAGCAGCGTGCAATCGCAATAGGCGACGAGGCAACATGAAGAGTTTCCTTGGTTAATTTAATAAGCTGAGCCTTGTTCTTCAGGACTTTATAAACCTCCGCAAGCTCAAACTTCGGGCCGCAGTCAACGGGATTATATTCAATTGCCTTTTCAAGAACCGGAATCGCGTCAAGGGGAGATCCCGAATCCACAAGAAGATAGCCGTAAGCCGTTATATATGTCGCAAAATCAAAGGGCGCTCTGTTCAGTGTTTTTGTGTTCTCGAAAAGGTGCTGATAGAGATTATCCTCAAAGGGATTTCTCAATGAAACAAATTTAGCTGTTTCGCCCTCTCTGTACTCCTCGGTTATTTTGCGGTAAAGCTTTTCGGCAAGAGGCTTTGCCTCGATTGTATTCTTTTCGTTTATGAGTTTAACTATATTCTTGTAATACTCGTCAAGGCGGATTCCGTCCAGATGAGTAAGGCGCTTGATTTCCTCCTTCTCGCTTTCGGGCATAAGCTCAAGCATAAGCTCCCCTACAGCCTTTACGCCGTCGTAGTCCCCTACCTTTCCGTATTTCAAGCCCTCTTCACGAAGAATAGCGGCATTTTCCTCATATGTTTCGCCTGTGAGCTTTGCTCTGAGCGAATCAAGAATTTCATTGTATTCCATTAAAACTAATCCTCATTTCTTGAGGCAGCTTTTGCACGTGCTGCCTTAGCATGGCGAACCGGCTTTGCATAAATGCATAAAAACCGATTCTACATTATCATGATTATTATACATGATGCCGTACAAAAAATCAACACCTTTTTGAAAAATTGGTACATAGGCTATACCCGTCATATATTTTTTGGTGAAAATCACAAATAAATCACAAATGGGCGCATCTAAAAACCGATGTTGCGCAGATGTGGTGAAGATTAGTGCCAGATTACCGTTTCGGAAAGTGCAGGAATACTCTATGTATTTCAAGCTTTTCGGAGCGGGAAGATGGTGCGAAGATTTGCCGCAGATGCGTGACGAGAGGTTTTTAGAGGTGCCCAAATACTTATTGATTCATTTTCATCTGAAAAATGCCGCAGATTGCGCGGGTCTGCCGCCCCGAATGGCACGGGAATTTAAAAATTGAAAAAATCCTCATTTTTCTCTTGCATTATTTCAAAATTTGTTGTATCATTAGTAGTGTGTTATCAGCCGCAGCGACGGTAATGTAATATATTTATTAGGAGGATTTACGTGAAGCTTGTTTCAATTGTTGTGCCATGCTATAACGAGGAAGAGGTTCTGCCCATGTTCTATGATGAAATCATCAAGGTAACGGACGGCATGAAGGTTCAGTACCCTGAGCTTGAATTCGAGTTCCTTTTTGTTAATGATGGCTCAAAAGACAAAACGCTTGAAATTTTCCGTTCTCTCGCAGACAGGGACAAGCGTGTCAGATATATATCCTTTTCCAGAAATTTCGGCAAGGAATCCGGTATGTATGCCGGTCTTAAAAATTCAAAGGGTGACTTTGTTGTCGTTATGGACGCCGATTTGCAGCATCCGCCCTCGTTCCTCCCCGAAATGTACAGCTATGTCCGCAGCGGCGAGTACGACTGCGCTACTACACGCCGTGTAAGCCGTAAAGGCGAATCAAAAATACGTTCATGGTTCGCGCGGAAATTCTACAGCATTATGAATAAAATCTCACAGACGGAAATCGTTGACGGAGCGCAGGATTTCCGCTTCATGACAAGACAAATGGTTGACGCCATACTGTCCATGTCTGAGTATAACCGCTTTTCCAAGGGAATTTTCAGCTGGGTGGGATTTAATGTAAAATACATAGAATACGAGAACGTGGAGCGTGCCGCAGGCTCAACCGCATGGTCGTTCTGGGGATTGTTCAAATATTCTCTGGAGGGCATTATGGCTTTCTCCACAGCTCCCCTTGCGATTTCATCACTGCTGGGTATTATCAGCTGCGTTATCGCCTTCATTCTCATGATAGTTACCATAATCAAAACAATCGCTTTCGGCGAGGCTGTGGCAGGCTATCCGACAACAATTTGCATTATCTTCCTGCTGAGCGGCTTACAGCTGTTCTGCACGGGCATTCTCGGTCAGTACCTCTCAAAGACATATCTTGAGACGAAAAACCGTCCGATTTATATTGCAAAGGAAACTGACGAAATATACAGAAGCAGTAAAAAATCCAATACGGAAAAATCCGATGAGGAAGAATCCCATACGGATAAAAATTAAAATTCGGAGGTGCGGAAATCATTGAATAAGCATACAAGACTTTTGGTTTCCGTACTTTTTGCCGTAATTATAGTTCTTGCTGTCGGAATTACCCGATTTTATATGAACGTATCCAACGATACGGGAAGCAGCGGAAATACTGCGGACGTTGCGGAAATAATTGACTCCGACAGCGAAAAAAATCAGATTTTCATTGACACCAACGGCTTTTACGGTATTCTCAACGCCAGCGGATATGTTATAGTTTCTCCCGAATGGAACGAGCTTAGCTTTATCGGCGGCGAAATGTGCCTTGCCTCAAGAACGATTTCAGGAAAGCTCCTCACCGGCTGCATTGACTACGAGGGAAACGCTGTCGTTCCGTTTATCTATAAAAGCATTACCGAATATTCCTATGAGGACTGCGTTTTCTATGCTGCCGAAACCGATTCGGACGGCTCATGCGTCATCTATGACGAAAATTTCGACCCATGCTTCATGCGCTCGTGGGACAGCTGCACCGTCAGCGAAAATAATCTGATTCTGCAAAGCGGCGAATGCAGCTACACCTATTCACTGGGAGAAAGCGGCTTTACCTGTACTCTCGCCGATATAAACGGATCTGCCGCCGATGTTTCCTTCAGCCTGAATATTTCAAGCAGACTGCTTCTCTCAAAGCTGAACAGCTTCATGCTTGAGAAGGTTGCCGAAAGCATTTCCGATTACCTTGAATTTGCCGTTTCGGGCGATCAGACATATCTTGCCGATATAACTGATCTGAACAATTACGGCAGCTTCAAAATGCTTTTCCCCGACGATGAAAAAATCGTTTCAAGAAAGCTGACGGATATAGACAATATTTTTATCTATTCGGATAAATCCGACGACTCGGGACAAAGCTATACCGTTTCAATTACGGCGGGTGTGCAGATCAGATACATAAATGAAAACGACAGCGTGAAAATATTAAGTGGCTCATACAGAGCTGTGCTGAAATTCAACGCTTCAGGTTCCGAAATAACGGCTGTTTCAGGGGAATTTCTTTCGTCTGAGCCTGATTATCCCGAAAAGGAGGATCTGCCCGAAAAGGATAATAATGACGAAGCCGACAAGCCGGAAAACACATAATATTCACAATATTCACTCAAAATCTGCCGATAATTTTACCCGGAAGCTCGCAGATAAACGGATTCCGCAGGCATCGGCAGCTTACATAGAGCATTGCCGCATGGGGCGGATATATCCGCGTCCTGTACGGAAATGCCGAGAAATTCGGCTTGCCGCCTGCCGTAAAAGCGGCTGCCGCACAGAGCTGCGGTACAGGGAGATTGATATGTCAAAAAAAGCTGCTGTTATTTTGGGAAGCGACAGTGATTTTCCCGTTGTTAAGGCTGCTCTTACCGAGCTGAAAAAGTACGGAGTTCCCTTTGAATGCCATGTAATGAGCGCGCACAGAACTCCTGCCGAGGCTGCCGAATTTGCCGACAGCGCAAAGGAAAACGGCTTCGGAGTCATTATCTGCGCCGCAGGTATGGCTGCTCATCTCGCCGGAGTTATCGCCGGCCACACAACACTTCCGGTTATCGGAATTCCTATGAAAAGCTCCGTTCTTGACGGCATGGACGCTCTCCTCGCAACAGTAATGATGCCTTCGGGAGTTCCCGTTGCAACCGTCGCTATAAACGGCGCTAAGAACGCTGCGGTTCTTGCCGTGCAGATTCTCGCTCTTGCCGATGAGGAGCTTTCAGCTAAGCTCGAAGCGGAAAAGAAGGCTATGGCTGACGGCGTAAGAGCTAAGGACGCAAAGCTTCAGGAGGAAATCAATTCTCTTTGATTTCTTTGTCCGAAATTACGCAATTTTTGTCCCTCGGGACATAATATAATTTTTCTCAGGAGGATTATCAAAAATGGAAAATATTGTTAAAATGGAACAGCTCTATGAGGGCAAGGCTAAAAAGGTTTACGCTACAAACGACCCGAACCTCGTTATCGTTGACTACAAGGACGACGCAACCGCTTTCAACGGCGAAAAGAAGGGCACTATCACAGGCAAGGGCGTTATCAATAACAAGATGACTAACTATATGTTCAAAATGCTCGAAAAGGCAGGCGTCCCCACCCATCTTGTGGAGGAAATCAGCGACCGCGAAACTATCGTGAAAAAAGTTTCTATCGTTCCTCTTGAGGTTATCATCAGAAATGTCGCAGCAGGCAGCTTCTCAAAGAAGCTCGGCATCGAGGAGGGAACTCCCCTCAGGCAGCCTACTCTCGAATTCAGCTACAAGAACGACGATCTCGGCGATCCCTTCATCAACGACTACTACGCACTCGGTCTTGGACTTGCAACTCAGGACGAAATCGATACAATCACAAAGTACGCTTTCATGGTAAACGACTATATGCTCAAGTTCTTCAAGGGACTCAACATCGACCTCATCGACTTTAAAATCGAATTCGGAAGAACCTCCGACGGAACTATCATTCTCGCTGACGAAATTTCACCCGATACCTGCCGCTTCTGGGACAGCACAACTCATGAGAAGCTCGACAAGGATCGTTTCCGCAGAGATATGGGCGGCGTTGAAGAGGCTTATCAGGAAATCATGAAGAGACTTATGGGAGAATAAGCATGGGTGGATTTTTCGGAGCAGCGTCCGGAAATGACTGCGTTACAGACGTATTTTTCGGAACAGATTATCATTCACATCTTGGTACAAGAAGAGGCGGCATGGCTGCATACTCGGAGGAGCTTGGCTTTCAGAGATACATACACAGCATTGAAAATTCGCCCTTCAGAACTAAATTTGAACACGACGCAACAGCAATGCGGGGCAAGCTTTGCCTCGGCTGCATAAGCGATACCGACCCTCAGCCAATTCTTGTGAGATCAAGGCTCGGCGTTTATGCCATTTGCAGCGTCGGCATTATCAACAACGCGGAGGAGCTTTCAAATGAGCTTCTCGAAAACGGCTGCGATAACTTCGAGGTCATGAGCAGCGGAAATATCAATTCCGGTTCTCTCATCGGCGCTCTTATAGCGCAAAAGCCAACCTTTGAAGAGGGTATCAGATACGCTCAGGATAGAATCTGCGGCACAATGTCCCTCGTCATACTCACTAAGGACTGCCTTATCGCCGCACGTGACAAAAACGGACGTCTGCCTATAGTTGTCGGCAGACGCAGCGACAGCTTCTGCATTTCTCTGGAATCATTCGCGTTCCAGAAGCTCGGATACTCAACCTATAAGGAGCTTGAGCCTGCCGAAATCGTCCGCATTACCGCCGACAGCTGTGAAACCCTGTCCGCGGGCGACGGCAGAAAGCATATCTGCTCGTTTATGTGGACGTATTACGGCTATCCCAACGCCGTTTACGAGGGCGTAACCGTTGAAACAATGCGCACCAGAAACGGCGAAATTATGGCGGAAAACGATATTAAATCGGGTAAGCTTCCGGATGTGGACTATGTTTGCGGCATCCCCGATTCCGGTATTCCCCACGCAATAGGATACGCCAACAGAAGCGGCATTCCCTTTGCTCGTCCATTTATCAAATATACACCTACCTGGCCGAGAAGCTTTATGCCGACTAACCAGACCATGAGAAATCAGGTTGCCAAAATGAAGCTCATTCCCGTTCACGAGCTGATTGAGGGCAAGAAGCTTCTCTTCGTGGACGACAGCATAGTCCGTGGAACTCAGATGCGTGAAACAGTGGAGTTCCTTTACGAAAACGGCGCTAAGGAGGTTCATATGCGCTCCGCCTGTCCGCCTATCATGTACGGCTGCAAATATCTCAATTTCTCACGCAGCACATCCGAGCTGGAGCTTATCGCCAGAAAAATCATAGATGAATTTGAGGGAGCGGAGGGTGTCAGATACATTGAGGAATACAGCAATTCCTCAACGGAGCGTGGAAAAAAGCTTCGTGATGAAATATGCCGCCGTCTCAAGCTCACATCGCTGGAATTTCAGTCCCTTGAGGGCACTGTAAAAGCCATAGGCAAGCCGGAATGTGAATTGTGTACATATTGCTGGAACGGCAAAAAATAGATAAAATTTGCGTGCTAACAGCACAAACTGAAAGGAATGAATCCCGTTGAATAAAGGCTTGCATGAGGAATGCGGCGTTTTCGGCATCTACAGCCGTGAAACCACAGATGTGGCGTCGCTCTCGTATATGGCGCTCTATGCCCTTCAGCACAGAGGACAGGAAAGCTGCGGCATCGTTGTTAATGACAGAGGAATCTTTTCGCATCATAAGGACTTGGGGCTTGTTCCCGAGGTTTTCAATAAGCATCAGCTGGAAAAGCTCGGTCAGGGCAATATCTCCATCGGACACGTAAGATATTCTACCACCGGCAATTCCAACCGTGTCAACGCACAGCCTCTTGTTGTGCGCCATGTCAAAGGACCTCTTGCCATCGCTCATAACGGAAATCTCGTAAACGCTCACATACTGCGTGAAAAATATGAGATGATGGGAGGTATCTTTCAGTCCACAAACGACACTGAGGTTATTTCATATGCCATAACTGAGCAGCGCCTTAAACAGGGCTCAATTGAAAATGCCGTTGAACACGCATTATCCGATCTCAAGGGAGCATACTCGCTTGTTATAATGTCTCCGCAGAAGCTTATTGCCGCACGTGACCCACAGGGCTTCCGTCCGCTTGTAATGGGAAAATTTTCGGACGGCTCGGTTGTGTTCGCATCGGAAACCTGCGCTCTCGACAGCATCGGCGCTGAATTTGTAAGAGATATTGACCCCGGCGAAATAGTTGTTGTGGATAAGGAGGGCATTCGCTCAATCAGAACTCACTGCGGTGAAAAATCAGCAATGTGCGTATTTGAATTTGTCTACTTCGCACGTCCTGATTCCATAATTCAGGGGTGCAGCGTACACAGCGCAAGACTTCGTGCAGGCGAGCTTCTCTGGAATGAGCATCCCGTTGACGCGGATGTTGTTATCGGCGTCCCCGACAGCGGACTTGACGCGGCTCTCGGACTTTCCCACGCTTCGGGAATCCCCTATGGCGTTGGCTTCATAAAAAATCGCTACGTGGGCAGAACCTTTATTCAGCCGAGCCAGACTCAGCGGACAAATTCCGTTAAAATCAAGCTTAACGTGGTAAGGGAGGTCGTTCGGGGCAAAAGGGTTATCCTCGTGGACGACAGCATCGTGCGCGGAACGACTTCCGCAAGAATCGTCAATCTTCTTCGTGAGGCAGGAGCAAGGGAGGTTCACTTCCGTGTGTCGTGCCCGCCCTTCACAAATCCGTGCTACTTCGGAACGGACATCGACAGCAAGGAGAATCTGATTGCCTGCAAATACACCATTCCGGAAATCTGCCGTCAGATTGGCGCGGATTCTCTGGGCTATCTCAGCATTGAGGGCGTAAAGAGCATTGCTAAGGATGCGGGATGCGAGTTCTGCGTCGGCTGCTTCTCCGGCGAATATCCTATTGAGGTTCCAAAGGAAATGCCGAAGGATAAATTTGAAAGCAGAATTGTTTAATGCAGGATTGACTAAATATTATTCCAACTATTCCAACTAAACGGAGGTTTATAAATGAAGAGTTACTCAGACAGCTACAAAAAGGCAGGCGTTGACGTTACTGCCGGATACAAGGCAGTTGAGCTTATGAAAAAACATATCGCAAAAACCATGACATCAGGCGTTCTTTCGGGAATCGGCGGATTCGGCGGTCTTTTCGAGCTTGACATGACAGGCATCAGCAAGCCCGTACTCGTTTCGGGTACGGACGGCGTCGGAACAAAGCTCAAAATCGCTTTTCTCATGGATAAGCACAACACAGTCGGCATTGACTGCGTTGCTATGTGCGTCAACGATATTATCTGCTGCGGAGCTAAGCCACAGTTCTTCCTTGACTATATCGCTGTGGGAAAAAATTATCCCGAAAAAATTGCGGATATTGTTTCAGGCGTTGCGGAGGGCTGCGTTCAGTCCGGCTGCGCTCTTATCGGAGGTGAAACGGCTGAAATGCCCGGCTTCTACCCCGTTGACGAATATGATCTGGCAGGCTTCTCTGTCGGAGTTGTGGACAAGGATAAAATTCTTCAGCCAGATACTCAGAAGGCAGGAGATATTCTTATCGCCATCAAGTCAAGCGGCGTTCACTCCAACGGCTTCTCACTTGTAAGAAACGTATTTACCGTCAACGAGCAGAATCTCGCAAGACATTTTTCCGACCTCGGAACAACACTCGGCGAGTGCCTGCTGACACCTACAAAAATTTACGTCAGGGCTATTATGAATCTGCTTGATAAGGTTAAGGTTAAATCAATTTCTCATATCACAGGCGGCGGCTTTTATGAAAATATCCCCCGTTCGCTCCCGAAAAATCTTGCCGCAAAAATTGAGCGTGACGCCGTTCAGGTTCTCCCGATTTTTGAGCTTATCGCAAGAACGGGAAATATTCCAGAGCATGATATGTTCAACACATTCAACATGGGTGTTGGAATGATAGTTTCCGTTGACAAAAATGACGCTGATAAGGCAATTGCAGCCATCAATGAAACCGGCGAGGAGGCTTATGTTCTCGGCGAGCTTGTTGAATCTGACGAAGGCGTTATTATCTGCTGATTATACAAATCCACTGTAGAGATGTCTTTCGCATCTCTACAGATTTTTCCGTACATGGAGGAATTTATGAAAAAAATTTGCGTTTTGGTTTCGGGCGGCGGAACTAATTTACAGGCGCTCATTGATGCCGAGCATTCGGGCAGTCTTCAGGGCGGCAAAATAACCTGTGTAATTTCGTCAAATCCCGATGCCTATGCCCTTGAAAGAGCTAAGAACAATAATATATCCACGCGAATCATTCCACGCAGGGATTATGCCGATGTTGCCGCATATACAAAGGCTGTTACGGAGGCTCTTATAGCGGAACAGGCTGACCTTGTGGTTTACGCAGGCTTTATGACGATTCTCGATGAGCAGATCGTCCGTGCCTTCCCCTACAAAATGATGAACGTGCATCCCGCGCTTATTCCATCATTCTGCGGAAAGGGCTTCTATGGACTTCATGTTCATGAGGCGGCTCTTGAAAAGGGCGTAAAGCTGACGGGAGCTACTGTTCATTTTGTAACGGAAATCTGTGACGGAGGCCCTATAATTCTTCAAAAGGCAGTTCCTGTAGAAAACGGCGATACGCCTGAAATTTTGCAGCGGCGTGTTATGGAACAGGCTGAATGGAAGATTCTCCCCGAAGCAGTTTCCCTTTTCTGTCAGGACAGAATTGAAGTCATTGACGGAAGGGCTTATATTAAATAATGCGAAAGGAACAGTTAATATGATTAAAATTGATATTGCAAAGGAACTCAGCAGCAACGCTTACCCCGGCAGAGGAATCATTATCGGCAAATCCGACGACGGCATTTCAGCTGTAACAGCCTACTTTATTATGGGCAGAAGCGAAAACAGCCGCAACCGTGTTTTCACCCGTGACGGCAGCGGTCTGCGCACTGAGGCATTCGACCCAAGCAAGCTCACCGATCCCCATCTCATAATCTATGCGCCGGTTCGTGTTCTCGACAATAAGCTTATTGTTACAAACGGCGATCAGACGGACACTGTTTATGAGCTTATGGCAAAAGCTAAAACATTTGAACAGGCTCTCATGACTCGTGAGTTTGAGGACGACGCTCCCAATTACACTCCGAGAATTTCGGGAATCCTGAGCTTCGAGAATGACGATTTCAATTATCAGATGTCAATCCTCAAAAGCGCAGACGGAAATCCCGATTCTTGCCGCAGATATACATTCTCCTACAGCAATCCCATTAAGGGTGAGGGTCATTTTATCCACACCTACATGGGCGATGGAAATCCCCTCCCCAGCTTTGAGGGCGAACCCAAGCTTATAGGCATTTCCGGCAGCATTGACGAATTCACGGATATGCTTTGGACAAATCTCAATGAGGACAATAAGGTTTCCCTTTTCGTTCGCTATGTGAACCTTGAGGACGGCAGCGAGGAAACAAGAATTGTAAATAAAAACAAGTAAATCGGCAGCTTAAATTGCTGAACAAATATCTATTCAGGAGGAAAAAATTATGTCAAATGAAATGCAGTTAAAATACGGCTGTAACCCCAATCAGAAGCCCTCAAGAGTCTACATGGCTGACGGCTCGGAGCTTCCTATAACTGTCCTTTGCGGCAAGCCGGGTTATATCAATCTTCTTGACGCTCTCAACGGCTGGCAGCTGGTGAAGGAGCTTAAGGCTGCTACGGGAATGTGCGCGGCAACCTCCTTCAAGCACGTTTCACCTGCCGGAGCAGCTATCGGCAGACCCCTCTCCGACGACCTCAAAAAAATCTACTGGGTTGACGATCTGGGCGAGCTTACTCCCCTTGCAAGCGCCTACGCAAGAGCAAGAGGAGCAGACAGAATGTCCTCCTACGGCGACTTCATCGCTCTCTCGGACAAGGTCGACGTCTGCACGGCAAAGATGATTCAGCGTGAGGTTTCCGACGGAATCATTGCTCCCGACTATGACGACGAGGCACTTGAAATTCTCAAATCAAAGAGAAAGGGCACATACTGCATACTCAAAATTGACGAGAGCTACAAGCCTGCCCCCGTTGAAACAAAACAGGTCTACGGAGTTTCCTTTGAACAGGGCAGAAACGAGCTTGATATAAATAAGGAGCTTCTCTCAAATATCGTAACCGAAAATAAGGATATTCCTGCCGATAAGCTTGATGATCTCATGATTTCACTCATCACACTGAAATATACGCAGTCCAACTCCGTCTGCTACGTCAAGGACGGTCAGGCAATTGGCATCGGCGCAGGTCAGCAGTCAAGAATCCACTGCACGCGTCTTGCAGGTCAGAAGGCTGATAACTGGTGGCTCAGACAGTCACCGCAGGTTATGGGACTTCAGTTCATTGACGGTATCCGCCGTGCCGACCGCGACAACGCTATTGACGTTTACATGGGCGACGAGTACGAGGACGTTCTGCGTGACGGCGAATGGCAGAAAATTTTCAAGGTTAAGCCGGAAATTTTCACTGTCGAGGAGAAAAAAGCATGGCTTGCAAAGAATACAGGCGTTTGCCTCGGCTCTGACGCATTCTTCCCATTCGGCGACAACATCGAACGCGCTAAGAAGTCCGGAGTTGAGTATATCGCAGAGCCGGGCGGTTCTATCCGTGACGACAATGTTATCGAGGTCTGCAACAAGTACGGCATTGCTATGGCATTTACGGGAATCCGTCTGTTCCATCATTGATAAGGCGACAGCTCAGGTGAGGGCGGCATCGAAGCTTCCCTCACCTGTAAAGCTGTATTGAAAAGGAGAATATACTCATGAAAAATATATTAGTTGTCGGCGGAGGCGGCCGTGAACACGCTATTATTATGAAGCTTGCCGAAAGCAAGCACGTTGGAAAGCTCTACTGCACTCCCGGAAACGGCGGAATTTCCAAATACGCCGAATGCTTTGATGTTTCCGCAACAGATATTGACGGCGTTGTGGCTCTTGCGCAAAAGCTGAAGCCGGATATGGTAGTTGTAGCTCCGGATGATCCCCTCGTCCTCGGAATGGTTGACGCTTTGCAGAGCGAAGGCTTCATGACCTTCGGGCCAAAGGCAAATGCCGCAATTATCGAAGGCTCAAAGGTGTTCTCGAAGGAGCTTATGAAAAAATATAACATTCCCACTGCCTTTTACGAGGTATTTACCGAAAGCGACAAGGCAATAGAATATCTCAGAAAGCAGAACAGCTATCCTGCCGTAATCAAGGCGGACGGACTTGCTCTCGGCAAGGGCGTTATAATTGCTCAGAACGAGGAAGAAGCCGTTAAGGCAGTTCACGATATGATTGATGAGCTGAAGTTCGGCAAAAGCTCCGCAAGAATCGTAATTGAAGAGTTCCTGACAGGGCCGGAGGTATCTGTGCTTTCCTTCACCGACGGCAAGACTATAGTTCCTATGATTTCGTCAATGGATCATAAACGTGCCCTTGACGGCGATAAGGGACTTAACACAGGCGGTATGGGAACTATCTCCCCCAACCCCTGCTACACTGAGGAAATCGCAAAGGAATGCATGGAAAAAATCTTCCTGCCGACTATGAATGCCATGAACGCAGAGGGCAGAACCTTTGAAGGCTGCCTCTATTTCGGACTTATGCTGACTCCCAAGGGCCCGAAGGTTATCGAGTACAACTGCCGCTTCGGCGACCCCGAAACACAGGTAGTTCTTCCCATGCTGGACGCTGATTTATACGAGATTTTTGAAGCTGTCTATAATCATGAGCTTGACAAGGTTGATATAAAGTGGCATAAGGGCTGCTGCGCCTGCGTAGTCATGGCAAGCGGCGGATACCCCGAGAGCTACCCCAAGGGAATTGAAATGAACGGCTTTGACGAAAAGGGTCAGGTTGAGGGCTGCTTCGTATACCATGCAGGAACGAAGCTTTCGGACGATGGAAAATTTCTTACAAACGGCGGCAGAGTCATTGGTGTCACAGCCAAGGGAGATACCCTGCAGGAGGCGCTTGACACTGCCTACAAGGGCGTTTCAGCAATCAGCTTTGACGGTGCGCACTACCGAAAGGATATAGGACAGAAAGCGCTTAATTTTAACTAATTACGCATTATACTGCCTGACCTGCCTTACGGACAGGCGGGCGGTATTTCTGCGTTCACTTAAGGCAACACCGCGCAAAGCACGCCTGACGGCTTTGCCGCACATCTGCTTTTATCTTTTCCGTCATCTTGCACAAAAACTCCTTGCCATACACAAAGTATGCCTGCGTCGCTTTTATACAATCTGACGAAAAATCTAATGGCACATCTGCACGACAATCTTTGTGCGGTATTGCCTTAAATTTCTCTATGCCGGTGACTCTTAATGAAACAACATCCTCATGTACTGTTTTACGGAAGCTCGTCTACATTCGGAAATATTATTTCAAGAAATTTTATACATAATGGCTTTACAGCTTCCTTTACTAAAAGTAACAGCATACCCAGCGAATCAGAAATCGCTAAGCAGATCCCTGATATTTTTATTCTGGAAACAAGATCAAGCTCCCCCGAATATTTTGATTACTATAAAAACCTGAAAACAATATTTCCAAACATGAAAATTGTTGCGTTTATGTATTTTTATTCGGAGGACTTTTTTATTGCTCTTGAGCATCATGGGGTTGACTGCTGCGTGAGTATGCCAATGAATGTAAACGATGTTTTTCTCAATATTCTCTCCACATTCGGACTATGCACCGCATATAAATTCGACCAATATGTTACAAGATTTATGATCAGACTCGGCATTCCCGCCAACGCGCTGGGATTCAGATACCTTTGCACCTCGGTATGCCAATGTCTTTGCGAGCCTGATCTCGTGGAAAATGAAGACGGCAGGTTATTTCTCAAGATTGCAGAGGCATACGGCGTTGACACTAAGTCTGTGGAGGAAACACTGAATCACTTTTCAGATGACCTTTTTCGTCGGGGAATTTATGAAAATTTCTTGGGCGACAGCTCCTTCCCCGTGCGGAGACTGTCCGCACCCGAACTGGTCAGCACGGTTTCATCCGCCTTCGCATATAAGTATAAAATATATGAGGAGGAGCTTCAGGACACCGATCATAAAGAAATCCCACAAAAATGATACAAAATATATTTATATAGTTTGCCATAATTGTGCAATTGCCCAAAGTTTGTGAAAATTTGAGGATTGCACTTGATTTTTCCTAAAAAGCTGATAAAATATAATTAGCACTCAGGGAAAGAGAGTGCTAAACATAAATTCTTATAAACACAAGTTTTTATTTTAGGAGGAATCAATATGAATATTAAACCATTACAGGACAGAGTAGTTGTTAAAATGGCTGAGGCTGAGGAAACTACTAAGGGCGGTATCATTCTTTCAGGCTCTGCTAAGGAAAAGCCTGAGGTTGCTGAGGTTCTTGAAGTTGGCCCCGGTACAGCTGACGTAGCTATGGAGGTTAAAAAGGGCGACAAGGTTCTTATTTCTAAATATTCAGGAACTAATGTTAAGCTCGACGGCGAGGAATATATTATCGTTAAGATGGAAGATATTCTCGCAGTTGTTGACTAATCAAACATATTATTACTTTAAAGGAGATTGATTATTATGGCTAAAGATATTAAATATGGAGAAGACGCAAGAAAATCCCTTCAGGCAGGTATTGACAAGCTTGCTGATACAGTAAGAATCACAATGGGCCCTAAGGGCAGAAATGTTGTCCTCGATAAGAAGTTCGGCGCTCCCCTCATCACAAACGACGGCGTTACTATTGCTAAGGATATTGAGCTTAGCGACGCATTTGAGAATATGGGCGCACAGCTTGTAAAAGAGGTTGCTACAAAGACTAACGATGCTGCCGGCGATGGTACAACTACAGCTACTCTTCTCGCACAGGCTATCGTAAGCGAAGGTATGAAGAATATTGCAGCAGGAGCTAATCCGATGATCCTCAAGAAGGGTATCTCAAAGGCTGTTGACGCTGCCGTTTCAAATATCGTTGAAAACTCAAAGGCTGTTGAAGGCTCTGAGGATATTGCAAGAGTAGGTACAGTTTCCTCCGCTGACGAGAATGTCGGCAAGCTCATTGCTGAGGCTATGGAGAAGGTTACTTCCGACGGCGTTATCACAATCGAGGAAAGCAAAACTGCTGACACCTACAGCGAGGTTGTTGAGGGTATGCAGTTCGACAGAGGCTACATCTCACCTTACATGGTTACTGATACAGATAAGATGGAGGCTATCTATGATGACGCTTACCTTCTTATTACCGATAAGAAGATTTCATCAATTCAGGAAATTCTCCCCCTCCTCGAGCAGATAGTTAAAATGGGCAAGAAGCTCGTTATTATCGCTGAGGACGTTGAGGGCGAGGCTCTTACAACTATTATCCTCAATAACCTCCGCGGAACGTTCAAGGTTGCTGCTGTTAAGGCACCCGGCTTCGGCGACAGACGTAAGGAAATGCTTCAGGATATTGCAATTCTTACAGGCGGCAGCGTAATCTCTGAGGAGCTTGGTCTTGAGCTTAATTCAACTACTATCGATCAGCTCGGTAAGGCTAAGCAGGTTGTTATCCAGAAGGAAAACACTATCATTGTTGACGGTGCAGGCGATAAGGAAGCAATCAAGTCAAGAGTTAATCAGATCAGAGCTGCTATCGAAACAACAACCTCTGACTTCGACAGAGAAAAGCTTCAGGAAAGACTTGCTAAGCTCGCAGGCGGCGTAGCTGTTATTAAGGTCGGCGCTGCTACGGAAATCGAAATGAAGGAAAAGAAGCTCCGTATCGAGGACGCTCTCGCTGCTACAAAGGCTGCTGTTGAAGAGGGTATCGTTGCAGGCGGCGGTACAGCTTACGTAAACGCTATTCCTGCCGTTGAAAGCCTTATCGCAACTCTCGAGGGCGATGAAAAGACAGGCGCAGGCATTATTCTCAAGGCACTCGAAGCTCCCGTTCGCCAGATTGCTGAAAACGCAGGTCTTGAGGGAAGCGTTATCATCGATAAGATTAAGCGTTCACGCAAGATTGGCTATGGCTTTGACGCTTACAATGAGGAATACTGCGATATGATTCCTGCCGGAATCGTTGACCCGACTAAGGTTACACGTTCGGCACTCCAGAATGCCGCTTCTGTTGCAGCTATGGTTCTTACAACCGAAAGCCTCGTTGCAGACATCAAGGAGGATACTCCTGCTCCCGCAATGCCTGCTGACGGCGGTATGTACTAATCTGCTGCAAGTATGCATATATAATTCCTACAAGGGCGAGCTCGTGAGAGTTCGTCCTTTTTTCGTCAGCATAACAAAAAAACCGCAGACAGAAATTCATCCCTTGCCGCCATTTTTTTCCGCCTTTGCCGTTGACAGACTGGGAATTTTATGCTATAATAAAACAAACAAAATCTGCGAAAATTCGCGCAAAAAAAAGAAAAGAGGATGGTAAATATTATGGCATCAGAAAAAAGCCTCAAAGTTCAAATCGTAGACGATGATAAAAATATCTGTGACCTTCTCAGACTGTACCTTGAAAAGGAGGGCTACAGTGTCATACTTTCCAATGACGGCGAGGAAGCCGTTGTCAAATTCAACGCACTGAAACCGGATATGGTTCTTCTCGATATTATGCTGCCCGGCATCGACGGCTGGCAGGTCTGCCGCGAGATTCGCAAGAAATCCGATATTCCGATTATCATGATTACCGCTAAGGGCGAAACTATTGACAAGATTATCGGTCTTGAGCTTGGAGCAGACGACTATATCGTTAAGCCCTTTGACGCAAAAGAGGTTATCGCCCGTATCAACGCTATCACTCGCCGTGTCAAAATGCCTAACACTGAGCCTGAAATAAGAGAGTGCAGCTACGATAAGCTTTCAGTCAACATGACACGCTATGAGCTTAAGGTAGACGGCAAGGTTGTTGATACTCCGCCTAAGGAACTCGAATTGCTCTACTACTTGGCTTCCAACCCTAACAGGGTCTTTACCCGTGATCAGCTTCTCGATGAGGTCTGGGGATTTGAATATTACGGCGATTCACGTACAATTGACGTCCACATCAAAAGACTTCGCGAAAAGCTTGAGGGCGCTTCCGATAAGTGGTCGCTGAAAACCGTCTGGGGAGTCGGTTATAAATTTGAAGCGGAAGAGGAAGAATAATTACATTCGGGGGACTTTTTTGTCCCCCATGTTTTTGCATTAGCTTCTCTTTCAAGGGGTGTTTACATTGAGTTCCAAAACAAGTACCTATATAAAGCAATTTCGCTTATCCTTGACAATTCTCATAATCAGCGTTGTCGCAGCGGGGCTTATAATGATAACCTTCTGCGTTCAGCTTTATAAAAACGAGAAATTCAGGGAAATCGAAGGCGTTAGCACACTCTTTATAGATGGTCTGCGTGATGAATTTGAAAGCAGCCAGTCACTCTATTCGGATAACGTCATACGCCTTCACGACGGCTTCACGGATAACTACAGCATTGATTTCTATATCTACGATTCCGACGGAAACTGCATTTTATCTCCCGATAAGACTAATTATGAGTCGCTTTCATCAAGCCTCAAGGAAGAAATCGACAGCGGCAGCATTATTCAATTCGACTCCAACGAAATCTCCGATAAGGAGCAGTCTATCCTCTACGGAACGCGCTTCACCCTGAATGACGAACTTGATATTCAGCAATATTATCTGACAGCCTACAGCTCAACCAAAACACTTGATGCTTTCACCGGAAAGCTTGGAATCTGCCTGTTTATCGTCTGCATAATCTGTATTGCGCCTGCTGCCTATATTCTGTGGAGGAAAGCTCAAAAGCAGGCTGTAGCTTCAAGTGAATTTCTGCGTGTCAGCGAAAAATATTCAAAGGGCGACTTCTCGGAACGAATCAATATAACTGTTCCCGGCAAGCTGAAGGATATTTCAAATAATGTAAATCTTCTTGCGGACAATGTGGAAAATGCCGATGAAACAAGCAAAACATTTATCGCAAATGTTTCCCACGAGCTGCGAACGCCTATAACTACAATCGGCGGCTTCGTTGACGGCATACTTGACGGGACTATTCCAAAATCACGTCAGCAGGAATACCTTGTCCTTGCTTCAAAGGAAATACACCGTCTGAAAATGCTTATAAGCTCCATGCTCAACATGACTCGCTTTGAATCGGGTACGCTTAAGCCTAATTTCAAGGAAACAAATCTCACTGAGCTTGTAATTCAGACTGTTCTCATGTTCGAGAAAAAAATCGAGGACAAAAAGCTTGAAATTGTGGGTCTTGACTCCGACCGCCTTGTCGCTGAGGTTGACCCCGACCTCATTCAGCAGGTAATATACAATCTCGTGGAAAACGCAGTCAAATTCGTTGATGTCGGAGGCGAAATTTCCTTTACCTTCGAGGAGAATAAGGATAACTGCTCAATCGGCATTAAAAATACCGGCGAGGGACTTAAAAATAACGAGATACAACAGGTTTTCGACCGCTTCTACAAAACGGACGCGTCAAGAGGCAAGGATGCCACAGGTCTTGGACTCGGACTTTCTATATCAAGAAATATTGTCAGACTTCACAATGGCACAATTGTAGTCAAAAGCATACAGCAGGAATATACCGAGTTTATCGTAAATCTTCCTAAAATACAAAATTAAAGAAAGGATTTTTCTAATGGACGACAAGGAAAATTTTATCACCGTGAGCCATAATCCCGACAGCTCAAACGATGAAAAAACAGATGCTTCTCAGTCGGAGGCTGAGGAAAATTCAGCTGCCGAAGCAGAGGTAAATGACGAACATGATGAGCCTCAGTGCGAATCGGAAGCTCCGCCGCCGGAAAGGAAATACGATGATTTCATGTACGAGCCTATCGGCTTCGAAAATCAGGAATCTTCCGAAGGTGA
Organism: Ruminococcus sp.; assembly: GCA_021200415.1. Classification (GTDB taxonomy): domain Bacteria; phylum Bacillota; class Clostridia; order Oscillospirales; family Ruminococcaceae; genus Ruminococcus. The sequence continues at coordinate 66,847 of JAJQGO010000041.1, forward strand.
ATACGCCCCCGTTGAAGGCGAATCTGTGCAGCCAAAGAAAAAGCACCGCCGCACCTCAAATGAGCGTGTTATAATTCTCCTCCTTGCACTGATTTTCCTCGTGACAATTATTGTTGCCGTGGTTTCATCTATCAGGGATATTTCACGCAGCAGCGATACGTTCAGCAATTATACCCTTGCCGACAGCGTTGTCATTTACAAATCAAGCAAGCCCGAGGGCGCAAATGATGAGGAAAATTATATTGACGAGGACGGCAAATATACAACGGAGGGCATTGCCGCAGAGGTAAGACCTTCAATTGTTGAAATTTATACCTACTCCGATATTCAGCACAGCTCCCTCGTGGGCACAGGCTCGGGAATTGTCATCTCCGAGGATGGCTATATCGTGACTAACGCTCACGTTCTTCAATCGGACGGCTACCACACAATTACAACATATGACGATAAGACATATGAGGCAAAAATAATCGGCAGAGACAGCAAAACCGATATAGCTATTATAAAGGTTTCGGGAGTCACTCTCCAGCCCGCTGTTCTTGGGGATTCCGATGAGGTTGTCGTAGGCGAACAGGTAATGGCAATCGGCAATCCTGCGGGTCTGTCAGGCACTGTGACGGACGGTATCGTTTCGGCAGTCAACAGAAAAATCAAATCCGATTCAACAGGCTTTGAAATGAACTGCATCCAGACAAACGCCGATATTAGTCCCGGAAATTCCGGCGGCGCGCTTGTCAATATGTACGGTCAGGTTATTGGAATTACCTCGTCAAAATACGTCAGCTCCAGCTATGAGGGACTCGGCTTCGCAATTACCATAAATGACGCTATTCCTATAATTGAGGAGCTTATCAATCAGGGCTACGTTTCAGGCAGATTCCGTATCGGTATTGAGCTTATTGATATGAGCAGCGATACGAATATCAGCGCAATTGAAGAGCTAATGGGATTCTCCCTCCCCGAGGACTTTAAGGGCGTCTATATAGCTTCAATCTCCGAGGACGCCGATATTTCCAACACTGCCCTTGAGGTCGGGGATTTCATTACCGCAATCAACGGAAAATCTATCAGCACATATGACGACCTTTACGACACAATCAGCAGTATGTACAGCGCAGGCGATACAGTTCCCGCAACCTGCGCCCACGTTGACGAAAACGGAAATATAGATTATTATGAGATTGAATTCATGCTCATGGAGGATACCTCCGGAGATTATTAAGGAATCTAATCTCTCAGCCACTTCGGACGCTTCGAATTGACTCCTACAACTCCCCCTGCCGCGCAGCAAGCTGCAAGCAGGAGGAGCTTTTTTATATGGGGAAGTCCTCCAACTGCAATGATGCTGACTATCGTAAGCACCGCATAGAGTACAGCTCCGCAGATAAGCCCCTCCGCAAGGCCCCTCCGCCGCCTGCATCTTCCGCAGATGTTAGCTCCCACGAATCCTCCTGCCGACAGGGCAATTCTGCTGAAAATATTTGATAATCCCATATCGTCCATGAAAAAATATGTGAACGCCGCAAACAGCAGCATACACACCAACGTTGTTATAACGCCTGCCGCTGCCGATACAGCTATGCCAAGCGCGCAGTTTGTCCAAATGCTTTCACGATTCCGGCGCATAAAAACCTCCGCATAAAATTACTTATAATAACTTTATGCGGAGGTCTATTAAAAAATTCCTAAGGTAATAGCGCACAAGGATTGTCGTGCAGATGCGCCGTTAGATTTTTCGTCAGATTGTATAAAAGCGACGCAGGCATACTGACGTATGTCAAGGAGTTTTTGTGCAAGATGACGGAAAATATACAAGCAGATGTGCGGCAAAGCCGTCAGGCGTGCTTTGTGCGGTATTGCCTTTATTCTTCTGAATTCTTCTTTTTCTTCTTTGACTTTTTCTCCTCGGAGGAATCGTCCTTGAGCTTTCCTGCTGCAAGAGCGGCAGTCTGATTCTTCTTTTCAGCCTGAGCTGCCTTAGTTCTCTCGATAGCTGAGGTATTCTCGGAAATCGCCCAAATCTTGATTCTCATTTTATTTTTCTCGCCGCCTGTTTCGATAACTACATTGTCCTCGCCCTTACGGATAACCATGCCAACAATTCCGCCGATTGTTACGATTTCATCGCCAATCTGGATATTGCTCTGCATATTCTTTGTTTCCTTTTCCTTTTTCCTCTGTGGACGAATCATCAGGAAGTACATAAGCGCGAAAATGAGAACGAGCGATATAATCATGGGCATCATACTGCTTGAGCTATCTGTATCCGTCGTCGATGTATCTTCGGCAAACGCTGTAAGCGACGCTAAAGAAAAAGCCGCTGCGGCTGATAAAGCCGGAACAATTAGCCTGCAAAATTTTTTCATATTCATACGAAACTCCAATCTGCCGCAGCCTGCGGCTTAACATAATAAATTGATTATCAATGATAATGCATAATAAACATTGGAATTATTATACCATATTTCCGAATGCTTTGCAAGTGCTTTCCCGTGAATTCACCTATATTTCATAATTCTAATAAAAAGCCGCCCCCAAAGGCGGGGACGGTCATTTTATGCCTTAATAAATCTGCGATTAAACGAGCTTAATGATTGCCATTTCAGCTGCATCACCGCGGCGGGGACCAGTCTTTATAATCTGTGTATAACCGCCGTTTCTGTCAGCATACTTAGGTGAAATCTCATCAAAAAGCTTCTTAGCAACGTCTTCCTTAGTAACATAAGCCATTACCTGACGCTTGGAGTGCAGATCGTTATTTTTACCGATAGTAATCATTTTTTCTGCAACAGCACGTACTTCCTTAGCTCTTGTAACGGTTGTTTCGATCTGACCGTTTTCGAGAAGGTAAGTTACCATGCCTCTGAGCATTGCTTTTCTATGGTCAGTTGTTCTGCCCAGCTTTCTTGTACCCGGCATATAATTCACTCCTTTTCATTTAGGCGCACGCAGCGCCTTGTAAGTGTTAGGTTTTATTGATCCTCCTCCGAAGAAAGGTCGAAGCCCAGTGACTGGAGCTTTTCCTTAACCTCATCGAAGGATTTCTTTCCAAGGTTTCTAACCTTCATCATTTCTTCCTCAGACTTGTTGATCAAGTCGTCTACAGTATTAATTCCGGCACGCTTGAGACAATTGAATGAACGTACCGATAAGTCAAGATCCTCAATGGTCATCTCAAGGATTTTTTCCTTACCCTTTTCGTCCTTTTCAACGAGAACCTCCGCCAGACCTGCCTCTTCGGAAAGACCTATAAACAGCTTCAGATGCTCGTTGAGGAGATTGGCTGCCTGTGACAGCGCTTCCTTTGCGGAAATCGTACCGTCAGTCCAGACCTCAAGGGTCAGCTTGTCATAGTCGGTAACCTGACCAAGTCGTGTATTTTCGACTGTGTAGTTTACCTTCAAAACAGGAGTATAAATACTGTCCACGGCAATTACATCAACGGGGAGATTAACCTGCTTCTTATTGCGTTCAGCAGAAACATATCCTCTTCCTCTGTCGATTGTAATTTCCATGTAAAGCTTTGCGTCCTTGCCCAATGTAGCGATATGCATACCGGGGTCAAGGATATTAACCTCGGAGTCAGTTTTTATATCACCGGCTGTTATTTCGCATTCACCCTCTGCTTCTATATAGACTGTTTTCGGACCATCTCCGTAGAGCTTAGCAGTCAAACCCTTTATGCTGAGGATGATTTCAGTAACATCCTCTTTTACGCCCGGAATAGTTGACAACTCATGGTGAACTGTACCGTCCTTGCCCTGAAGCTTCACGGCGGTTACAGCTACACCCGGAAGTGAGGAGAGCAGCACACGTCTGAGACTGTTGCCAAGAGTAATACCGTACCCGCGCTCCAACGGTGCTAAAACGAATTTACCGTACTTGCCGTCGCTTCGCAGCTCGACAATTTCGATATCCGGCTTATTTATTTTTTCAAGCATAAAACCCTCCTATTTCGCAATAACTGTTTTTTTCAAGTATTGTCAGTTCAAGAAAAATTATTACTTGGAGTACAACTCAACGATGAGGTGTGTTGCTGCCTCGTAATCAATATCCTCTACTGAAGGCATACGTGATACTGTAGCGGAGAAATCGTCCTTCTTTGCATCAAGCCATACAGGGACAAGTCTGTCCTTTGTAGCTTCAACTGTTGACTTGAACTTCTCGGTAGTTCTGTCCTTCTCGCGAAGAGCAATAACATCGCCTACCTTTACTCTGTAGGAAGGAATGTTTACCTTTTTGCCGTTTACAGTATAGTGGCTGTGGGTAACGAGCTGTCTTGCTTCTCTTCTTGTAAGTGCAAGACCCATTCTGTAAACTACGCTGTCAAGTCTTGACTCAAGAACTGTGATAAGGTTATCACCTGTCTTACCCTCCATTTTTGAAGCAATTTCAAAATAGTGGTAGAACTGCTTTTCGAGAACGCCGTAAATGAACTTGAGCTTCTGCTTTTCCTTGAGCTGAAGTCCGTATTCAGAAACCTTCTTTCTGTTGTTTGCGTTCTTAAATCTGATAGATTCCTTCTTAGAAACGCCCATTACTGCGGGGCTGATACCTAAATATCTGCATCTTTTAAGAATTGGTTCTTTCTGTACTGCCATCTTTAATTAACACCTCCTGTTAGATTAGACACGTCTTCTCTTTGGAGGACGGCATCCGTTATGTGGAATCGGAGTAACGTCCTTAATCATCTTAACCTCAAGACCGACTGTCTGGAGTGCTCTGATTGCAGCTTCACGACCTGAACCCGGTCCCTTTACGTAAACCTCAACATTTTTAAGTCCATGCTCCATAGCTGCCTTAGCTGCTGTTTCAGCAGCTGTCTGAGCTGCGAAAGGAGTTGACTTTCTTGAGCCTCTGAAGCCAAGTCCGCCTGCGCTTGCCCATGAAATAGCGTTGCCTGCGGTATCTGTGATTGTTACGATTGTATTATTGAAAGTGGACTGAATATGAACTGCGCCGCTTTCGATGTTCTTGCGTTCTCTACGTCTTCTGACTGTAGTAACCTTTTTACCCTTCTGCTGTGCCAAAGCTCATAACCTCCTTACTTCTTCTTGTTAGCGATTGTCTTTACAGGACCCTTGCGGGTTCTTGCATTTGTCTTGGTTCTCTGACCTCTTACGGGGAGTCCCTTACGGTGACGAACGCCTCTGTAGCAGCCGATTTCAACGAGTCGCTTGATATTAAGAGCAACCTCGCGGCGAAGATCACCTTCAACTGTATAATTAGCGTCGATATAGTCACGAAGCTTAGCTACATCCTCTTCAGAAAGATCCTTAACTCTCGTATCGGGATTAACGCCTGTGTTGGCGAGGATTGTTGTTGCAGTCTGACGACCGATTCCGTAGATATAAGTAAGACCGATCTCTACTCTCTTATTCTTAGGAAGGTCAACACCAGCTATTCTTGCCATATTGTTATTTGCACCTCCATTAATGCGCGGGGATTAGCCCTGACGCTGCTTATGCTTTGGATTTTCGCAGATTACCATGATTCTGCCTTTACGTTTAATAACCTTGCACTTTTCGCAAATAGGTTTTACTGAAGGTCTGACTTTCATTGAAAATACCTCCTTTAGCGGGTATAGAGCCTCTCAGCTCTGTTTATTACTTAACGCGCCATGTGATTCTTCCGTGTGTCAGATCGTATTTTGACAACTCGATCTTCACCTTGTCACCCGGCACAATTCTGATATAATTCATTCTGAGCTTACCGGAAATGTGGCATAACACCTCGTGATCTCCGTTAAAGCCATCAAGCTTAACCTTAAACATTGCGTTGGGAAGGGCATCTGTGACAGTACCCTCAACCTCGATTGCATCTTCCTTTGACACCTTGCATAACCTCCTTTACTCAGCGGCTGAAAATTCCTTCAGCAGCGTCCTGAGCTTTTTATCAGTTATATCATTTAAATCAATCATACTGTTCGTAAAGCGAAGGTGCTTTATATTTTTGCGCTTCGGAGAATCCAGCCTTCGGCTTTTCCCGTCCGCTATAAAGCAGAAACCGTTCTGCACGCCGGTAACAACGAAATATCCTCCGTCATCTCTTCCGGCAGCTGCTTTTACGACTGAGCCTTTTTGTACCTTCACAATTATCCCTCCGTCAGGGTTGTGTCAAAATGACGGGACCGTCAGGAGTTATTGCGATAGCGTGCTCAAAATGAGCAGATAGTGAACCACTAACCGTCAGAACGGTCCAACCGTCCTTGAGAACTCTTACATCGTCGCCCTTGACATTTATCATTGGCTCAATGCAGAATGTCATTCCGGCAGTCAATCTTGGTCCGTGACCTGCACGGCCATAATTCGGAACCTCCGGTGATTCATGAAGCTCTCTGCCGATACCGTGGCCGCAGTAATTTCTTACGATTCCGTAGCCTCGTGAGGCACAGTATTCCTCAACAGCATGAGATACATCTCCGAGTCTTGCGCCAACCTGAGCTTTGGCAATCCCCTCATAAAGGCTTGCCTCCGTTACCTCAAGCAATGCTTTTGCTTCATCAGAAATTTTTCCGCATGGGAACGTCGCGCAGGTATCACCGTGAAAGCCGTTATAAAACGCTCCCACATCAACGCTTACGATGTCTCCCTCGCAGATTTTTTTAGAGCTGCGCGGTATTCCGTGAATTACCTCATTGTTAATTGAAATGCAGGCACTTCCCGGAAAGCCTCCGTAGCCCTTGAAAGACGGCTTCGCACCACACTTCACGATATAATCATGTACGATTTTATCAAGATCAAGGGTGCTCATGCCCGGTCTTATTGATTCTCCCGCAAGCTTCAGCGCTCTGCCGGCGATTCTTCCGGCTTCACGCATTTTAGCTAAATCGGTTTTGGATTTTATGCTAATCATACAGCTCATGCTCCTACAGCTGCAAGCGTCAGCTTTGAAGTTGCAGCAACCTCTTCCTGACCTTCAACTGTTACAAGCTTGCCCTGCTTTTCATAATAGTCCTTCAGGGGAGCTGTCTTTTCGTGATAAGTTTTAAGCCTCTCGATAACTGTTTCAGGCTGATCATCCTTACGGATAACAGTTGCAGCTCCGCACTTATCGCAAACGCCTTCCTTCTTGGACGGCTTGAATTCGATGTGGTAGGAAGCTCCGCAGCCCTCGCAGACACGTCTGCCGGAAACTCTCTGCTTGATTGTTTCGTCAGGAACTGAGATTTCAATTACCTTATCAATTTTTACGCTCATGGCGTCAAGAGCCTCCGCCTGCGGAACAGTTCTCGGAAAGCCGTCGAGAATGAAGCCGTTTTTGCAGTCATCCTCAGCGATTCTCTCCTTCAGGATACCGATAACAATATCATCTGAAACGAGAGCGCCTGCATCCATTGCAGCCTTAGCCTTGAGTCCGTACTCTGTTCCGTTTTTTGCAGCCTCACGAAGAATATTGCCTGTTGAAATCTGGGGAATACCGAGAGCTTCGGAAACAACCTCAGCCTGAGTTCCCTTACCTGCGCCCGGAGCGCCTAAAAATATAAGATTCATATTCAGGATCCTCCCTTACTGTAAGAAGCCCTTATGATGACGCATCATAAGCTGTGATTCGAGTGTACGTGTTGTTTCGAGAGCAACGCTTACTGCGATGAGTATTGTCGTACCGCCCATTGAGAGGGATGACAAATTGCTGTCTGCTCTTGAAATGAAAATCGGTATAATAGCAATAATTCCGAGGAATACAGCGCCGACAAGAGTAATTTTCGAGAGAACTCTCTGGATATACTCCGATGTAGGCTTACCGGGTCTGATACCGGGGATACCGCCGTTGCTCTGACGGAGATTATTGGCAATTTCAACCGGATTATACTGGATAGACACATAGAAGTAGTTGAACGCAACGATCAGAATGAAGTAGATGATTGCATAGGGAATACCTCTTGTGCTGAAGAACTCGCAGAACTTCGTGTAGAATGTTGAGGAGTTCTCGTCTACGGGGTTGAAAAGCTGGATTGTAGCCGGCAATGACATAAATGACATTGCGAAGATGATAGGCATAACGCCACTCATGCAGACCTTAATCGGAATATGCGTTTTCTGACCGCCGTACTGCTTTCTTCCGACAACGCGCTTAGCGTACTGAATCGGAATTCTTCTCTCGGCTTCGTTCATGAATACGATGAACGCGAACTCGAAGATAATGAATAAAACATATCCAACCGTAATAAAGAGATACGGGCTTGGAGTATCAAGTGTGAGTGAAATAAGGTGACCGAGATCACTCGGGAATCTTGCAACGATACCTGCAAAGAGAATCATTGAAACGCCGTTGCCTATGCCCTTATCGCTGATTCTGTTGCCCATCCAGACAACGAATGACGAACCCGCAACAAAGCAAGCAATGATAACCACAGCTGAGAAATACATTGCCCAGCCGGAGGTGAACTCAACAGCTTCCATTGAATTTTTCAGTGTCAGGTAATAAGCAACTGACATGAAAATTGAAAGTGCCAATGAAACGTATGCAGTAATTTTGTTGATCTTTTTCCTTCCCTCTTCGCCCTCTTCACGAAGTCTTTCAAGCGGCGGCAGCGCATAGGTAAGAAGCTGCATAATGATTGACGCGTTAATATAAGGCGTAATCGAAAGACATAGAATTGTTGCCTGTGAAAGGGAGCCGCCCGTCATGGTGTTCATGTATTCGAGGAAGTTGCCGTTTGTGGCATTGCTGTCCATCCATGTCTGTACGGAGCTGACATCGAGGAAGGGAACTGTAACTGAGCTTCCGAAACGGAAGATAATGATCATGAGTAATGTGTATAAGAGCTTTTTGCGTATTTCCGGAATATGCCAAGCATTTCTCAATGTCTGAAACACATTACATCACCTCTGCTTTCCCGCCAGCCTTCTCGATTTTTTCGATGGCACTCTGTGAGAATTTAGCAGCCTTTACTGTTAAATTAGCAGTAAGTTCGCCATTGCCAAGAATTTTAACGCCATCGTTCACCTTCTTTACAAGACCCGCAGCCTTAAGAAGCTCTGTATCAACTACAGTGCCGTCCTTGAACTTATTGAGATCTCCTACGTTAACGATTGCATACTTTGTAGCAAAAATATTATTGAATCCTCTCTTAGGGATACGTCTTGCCAGAGGCATCTGACCACCCTCGAAGCCGATTCTTACACCGCCGCCTGAACGTGCGTTCTGACCCTTATGGCCCTTGCCGGCTGTCTTTCCGTTACCTGATCCATGACCTCTGCCGATACGCTTAACGTCCTTATTTGAATCAGGAGCCGGGGTTAATTCGTGAATCTTCATAAACTTGCACCTCCTTGTCGCTTACGCTTCAGTTACCTCAACGAGGTGGGATATTTTCTTGATTTTTCCGTTTGTCTGCTCATTGTCAGGCTGAACTGTAGTATCGCCGATCTTTCTCAGGCCAAGTGACTGAGCAGTAGCGATCTGGTCTTTCTTTCTTCCGATAAGACTCTTGACAAGCTTAATTTCCTTTGCCATAGTTACTGCCTCCTTAACCTAAGATTTCCTTAACGGTCTTGCCTCTCTTTGCAGCGACTTCCTTAGCCGTCGTGCATGATGTAAGACCATTGATTGTAGCTCTTACCACGTTGCATGGATTATTTGAACGAAGTGACTTTGTTCTGATATCCTGAATTCCTGCAACCTCAATTACCGCACGGACAGGTCCGCCTGCGATAACTCCTGTACCGGGTGCAGCGGGCTTCATAAGAACTCTGCCTGCGCCGAACGCACCGATAACCTCGTGAGGGATAGTTGTTCCCTTGAGGGCAACCTTCCTGAGGTTCTTCTTTGCGTCCTCAATACCCTTGCGGATTGCGTCCGGAACTTCTCCTGACTTTCCAAGTCCAAAGCCAACTGTACCGTTGCCGTCGCCGACTACTACGAGTGCAGCAAACTTCATAATACGTCCGCCCTTAACAGTCTTGGAAACACGGTTGATTGCGACAACCTTTTCTATGAGCTCAGTACCCTGTGTTTCATAATTAGCCATTATTTTACCTCCCTCTTAGAATTTTAATCCGTTCTCACGGGCACCTTCTGCGAGTTCCTTTACACGGCCGTGATAAAGGTATCCGCCTCTGTCGAATACGACTTCGCTTATGCCCTTTGCAGCTGCATTCTTTGCGATCATCTCTCCGACCTTACGTGCGCCTTCAATATTGCCGCCGTTGCCCTCAAAGCCCTTATCCATGCTGGATGCCGAAGCAAGAGTAACACCGTTTACATCGTCGATAACCTGAGCATAGATGTGCTTTGTTGAACGGAACACATTGAGACGAGGACGCTCGGGAGTACCGGAAATCTTTGCGCGTACTCTGCGATGTCTCTTTAATCTTGCCTTATTGCTGTCAATCTTCTTAATCATAGCAATTTGCTCCTTCTAATTACTTCTTGCCCTTGCCGGCCTTACCTTCCTTGCGGATGATATGCTCGCCGGCATATCTGATACCCTTGCCCTTGTACGGCTCAGGCGGACGCTTTTCGCGAACCTCTGCTGCAAATTGACCTACAGCCTGTTTGTCGATACCGTTGATCACAAGCTTATTCGGCTGGGGAACGTCAATCTTGATTGAATCTGTTTCCTCAATGATAACCTGATGTGAAAAGCCAAGGTTAAGTGTAACCTTATTGCCCTGCTTTGCTGCACGGTAGCCGACACCCTCGATTTCGAGAGTCTTTGAATATCCGTTTGTAACGCCCTCAACCATATTTGAGATGAGAGTTCTTGTAAGACCGTGAAGTGAACGATGAACCTTGTCATCGGACGGTCTTGTAACTGTAATTACGCCCTCAGCGACCTCAATTCCAAGCTCCTTGCTGAACTGCTTTGTAAGCTCGCCCTTTGGTCCTTTTACTGTAATGCAGTTGTTGTCGTTTTTTACTTCGACACCTGCGGGGATGCTGATGGGCTTTTTACCGATTCTTGACATATCAGTATCCTCCTTACCAGATGTATGCGAGGATTTCGCCGCCGACGTTAAGCTCTCTTGCCTTCTTGTCGGTTACGATACCCTTTGATGTTGAAACGATTGCGATGCCAAGGCCTTTTCTTACCTTAGGCATATCTGCGCAGCTTGAATAGATACGCAGACCGGGCTTTGACACCCTGCGTAAACCTGTGATAACCGGCGACTTGTTGTCCCCGTATTTCAGCGTGATTCTTATAACACCCTGCTTTCCGTCCTCAATGACCTGAAAACCCTTTACATATCCCTCGTCAACGAGAATCTGTGTAATAGCCTTCTTTACATTTGAAGCGGGAACGTCAACTGTGGCGTGCTTTGCAGTATTCGCATTACGAATTCTTGTTAAAAGATCTGCTATTGTATCAGTGATTTGCATGCCGAATGACCTCCTTTTAGTATTTTACCAGCTTGCTTTCTTAACACCCGGAATCTGACCTTCATGTGCAAGCTCTCTGAAGCAGATACGGCAGATGCCGAACTTTCTGAGATATGCGTGCGGTCTGCCACAAATCTTGCATCTGTTATATGCTCTTGTGGAATACTTGGGAGTTTTCTGCTGCTTATTTATCATTGCTTTTTTAGCCATTATCTAATCCTCCCTGATTACTTAATGAACGGAGCGCCCAGAAGTGTCAGGAGCTCTTTTGCCTCTTCATCAGTTTCAGCTGTTGTGATGAAGTTAATATCCATTCCTCTTACCTTGTCGATCTTGTCGTATTCGATCTCAGGGAATATGAGCTGTTCCTTGATTCCGGTTGAGTAATTGCCCTTGCCGTCGAAGGAATTTGCGCTGATTCCTCTGAAGTCACGAACACGCGGGAATGCGATATTGAAAAGCTTATCTACGAATTCATACATTTTTTCGCTTCTGAGTGTTACCTTAACGCCGATGGGCATTCCCTCACGAAGCTTGAAGTTAGCAACCGACTTCTTAGCTCTGCAGACTACAGGCTTCTGACCTGTAATAGCAGCAAGGTCAGTCATGATTGCGTCGATAACCTTTGCGTTATCCTTTGCTTCTCCTGCGCCGACATTGATAACAACCTTGTCGAGCTTCGGAATCTGCATTACGCTCTTGTAGCCGAATTTCTTCATCATAGCAGGAGCGACGTTGCTAACGTAATAATCCTTTAATCGAGCCATGTCGTTTCTCCTTATCTTACTTAAATGATTTGCCGCAGTCTTTATTCTTACAAACGCGGAGCTTCTTGCCATCCTCAATCACGTGACCTACTCTTGTAGGCTTGCCGCACTTAGGGCAAACAAGCTGAACCTTTGATGCGTAAACAGGAGCTTCTGTTTTGACGATTCCGCCCTTCTGTCCCACTCTTGTAGGCTTTACGTGCTTGGTGATTACGTTGATTCCCTCAACGATAACCTTGCCCTCCTTGGGGCTTACTTCAACAACCTTACCGGTCTTTCTGTCGCCGTTCTTCTCGAACTTATCTTCATACTTTCCGGTGAGAAGGATTACAGTGTCACCTGTTTTTACGTGAACCTTACTCATAATCTTATGACACCTCCATTAAAGTACTTCCGGTGCGAGGCTGAGGATCTTTGTGTACTCCTTTTCGCGGAGCTCCTTAGCAACCGGTCCGAAGATACGCGTACCCTTGGGGTTCTTATCTTCTTTGATTATAACAGCAGCGTTCTCATCGAAACGGATATATGTTCCGTCCTCTCTTCTGAGACCCTTTGCTGAACGAACGATAACTGCCTTTACAACATCGCCCTTCTTTACAACGCCTCCGGGTGTTGCTTTCTTAACTGAAGCAACAACTACATCGCCGATATTTGCATATCTTCTGCGTGTACCTCCCAGAACTCTGATACACATAAGCTCCTTTGCGCCTGTGTTATCAGCGACTTTCAAATAAGTCTGCATCTGTATCACAGCGAGTTCCTCCTTTCAAGCATTAAAGCTTCTATGAAAATTACTTTGCTCTTTCGATAATGTTTGTCACACGCCATCTCTTATCCTTTGAAAGCGGACGTGTTTCCATAACCTCAACGCGATCGCCGATTCTGCACTCATTCTTCTCGTCATGAGCCTTGAGCTTTACGGTTCTCTTGATGATCTTCTTATAAAGCGGGTGTTTAACGTTATCAACGATAGCAACTACGACGGTTTTGTCCATCTTATCGCTTACAACCTTACCTACTCTTGTTTTTCTAAGGTTTCTCTCAGTAGACATTAGCTAAATCCTCCCTTTCTTACTGCTCAGCAAGCTCTGCCTCGCGCAGAGTTGTCTTAATGCGGGCAATATCCTTCTTTACAGCCTTAAGGCGAGCTGTGTTTTCGAGCTGATTTACAGCAAGCTGGAAACGAAGGTTGAACAGCTCCTCTTTCAGGCTGACGAGCTTCTCGTTCATTTCATCAACTGACATTTCTCTGATTTCTGATGCCTTCATTACTGCTCCCCTCCTTGCTCTTCCTTAGATACGAACTTACACTTGATCGGAAGCTTATGCATTGCAAGACGCATAGCCTCTCTTGCAGTTTCCTCCGGAACACCATTGATTTCAAAAAGAACTCTGCCGGGCTTTACAACTGCTACCCAGTATTCCGGTGAACCCTTACCTGAACCCATTCGTGTTTCAGCAGGCTTCTCTGTGATCGGCTTGTCAGGGAATATCTTGATCCATACCTGACCGCCTCTCTTGATGTAACGTGTCATGGCAATACGGGCGGACTCAATCTGGTTGGAAGTAATCCAAGCCGGCTCGAGAGCCTGAAGACCGTAATCACCGTAAGTTACCTTATTTCCTCTGTATGCCTTACCCTTCAGACGTCCTCTGTGGACTCTGCGGTACTTAACTCTCTTTGGAAGCAGCATTACTGATTACCTCCTTCTCTTTTTGAGTCGCGGTTTCTATAGTTGCCTCCGCGTCTGTTGCCATCGCGTCTGTCGTCACGGCGGCGTCTGTCGTTATTTCTCGGCTCGCTCTTTCTTTCGAGCTTTTCTCTCTTCTCGGCAGCCTTAGCAGCATCGCCCTTGAGAACCTCGCCCTTATAAATCCAAACCTTTACGCCGAGCTTTCCGTAGGTTGTATTTGCTTCAGCAAAACCATAGTCAATGTCTGCGCGGATTGTCTGAAGCGGAATTGTACCCTCGTGGTAGCTCTCGCTTCTTGCGATTTCAGCTCCGGCAAGTCTGCCTGAAACCTTAACCTTGATTCCCTTAGCGCCAAGACGCATTGATCTGCCGATCGACTGCTTCATAGCACGTCTGAAGGAAACTCTGTCCTCAAGATCATGAGCAATCTTTTCAGCAACGAGCTGAGCGTCCATATCGGGCTGCTTAACCTCAATGATGTTGATGAAAACCTGCTTCTTCATCATCTTTTCAAGCTGAACTCTCAGCTTCTCGATTTCTGCGCCCTGTCTGCCGATAACGATACCGGGCTTTGCGCAGTGAATGTGGATTCTGACCTTATCTGCAAATCTCTCAATCTCAATCTTAGGAACGCCTGCATATACGCACTTGTCAGAAGGGTTCTTTGATCTTCTGTTGAGATTGTTCATAATGTACTTACGCACATTGTAGTCTTCTACGAGTGTATCGCCGAAAGAGCTTTTATCTGCAAACCAGCGAGAATCCCAATCCTTAATTACGCCGACACGAAGACCGTGCGGATTAACTTTCTGGCCCATTATTCAAACCTCCTTGGGATTATTCTTTTTCTTTAAGAACAACTGTGATATGTGATGTTCTCTTTAAAATTCTATATGCTCTGCCCTGAGCTCTTGGCATGATTCTCTTCATTACAGGTCCCGGTGTTACGAAGCACTCTGCAACATAGAGGCTATCCTTATTCATGCTGAAGTTGTTCTCAGCATTTGCCATAGCGGACTTAACAAGCTTAGCAACGATAGGACTTGCAGCCTTCGGAGTAAGATCTAAAGTAGCCAAAGCGATGTCTACAGGCTTGTTTCTGATGAGATCAAGAACAATCTGTACCTTTCTGGGTGATATGCGAGCATTTCTTAAATAAGCTCTTGCTTCCATCTGAACTCCTCCTTCCGCTTATTTCTTACCGTTGTTAGATGTCTTAGAGCCTGCGTGGCCCTTATAAGTTCTGGTAGGTGCAAACTCGCCGAGCTTGTGACCGACCATATCCTCTGTTACATAAACCGGAACGTGCTTGCGGCCGTCGTGAACAGCGAATGTGTGTCCTACGAAATCGGGGAAAATTGTTGATGAACGGCTCCAGGTTTTAAGAACCTTCTTTTCGCCTGCCTCGTTCATTGCCACAACCCTCTTAAGAAGAACCTCCTGGACATAAGGTCCTTTTTTAATGCTTCTGCTCATTAATCAGTTCCTCCTTTCAGATTATTTGCCGTTGCGGCGCTTTACGATATACTTATCAGTTCTGTGATTCTTTTTACGTGTCTTGTAGCCAAGTGCGGGCTTGCCCCACGGAGTTACAGGACCGGGACGTCCGATAGGCGACTTACCTTCACCACCGCCGTGCGGGTGATCACACGGGTTCATAACAGAACCTCTTACAGTAGGTCTCCAGCCCATGTTGCGGACTCTTCCAGCTTTACCATAGTTTACGTTTTCGTGGTCGATATTTGAAACCTGACCGATTGAAGCCTTGCATCCGATAGGAACTCTTCTCATTTCGCCCGAAGGAAGTCTTACGAGAGCGTACTTATCCTCCTTGCCCATGAGCTGAGCCATGTTTCCTGCGCTTCTTACGAGCTGAGCGCCCTTGCCGGGATAAAGCTCAATTGCGTGAATGAAGGTACCAACAGGAATATCAGCGAGCTTGAGAGCGTTGCCAGGCTTGATGTCAGCCTCGGGGCCTGATTCAATCTTATCGCCGACCTTGAGGCCGTTTGGAGCGATAATATATCTCTTTTCGCCGTCCTCGTACTGAACGAGAGCGATGAATGCGCTTCTGTTAGGGTCGTATTCAAGTGTAAGAACAGTTGCAGTCATATTGTCCTTATCGCGCTTGAAATCTATAACACGGTATTTTCTTCTGTTACCGCCGCCTCTGTGACGAACAGTAATTCTGCCGTAGCTGTTTCTTCCCGACTTTTTCTTCATCGGTTCGAGCAAGCTTTTCTCCGGCTCTACCTTGGACAGCTGCGAGTAATCAGTAACAGTCATCTGACGTCTCGAAGGTGTCGTAGGCTTGTAGCTTTTAATAGCCATTTATTTCACTCCTTAAAAATGCGTTTTTTTGCGGGAGCATTACTCCCATACCTGCCGACTGTCTGCCGATCAATACATACCGTCAAAGAATTCGATTGTCTTGGAATCCTCTGTAAGTGTAACTACAGCCTTTTTCCAGTCAGCTGTCTTGCCAACGTATCTGCCTACGCGCTTGGAGCGGCCTCTGCAGTTCATAGTGTTGACCTTAGCAACCTTAACGCCGAAGAGCTTTTCAACAGCGTTCTTGATTTCAATTTTGTTGGCATCCGTAGCAACCTTAAAGGTGTACTTTCCTGCCTGAAGTCCGTCCATGCTCTTTTCAGTGATAACGGGCTTGAGGATAATATCCTGCGGTGCTTTCATTATGCGTACACCTCCTCGATTTTTCCAACGGCATTCTTAACAACGATAAACTTATCGTAATTGAGGATGTCGTAAACATTAAGAGTGTTTACAGCAGCAGCCTTAACACCGGGGATGTTAGCTGCGCTCTTGATAACCTTGCTGTCGGACTCAGCTGTAACGATGAGAGCCTTGCCTTCAACGCCGAGTGCCTTGAGCATTTCAACGACAGTCTTTGTTCTGTAGCCTTCAAGCTCGAGAGAGTCAAGAACTATCATATTGTTGTCGAGAACCTTAGTTGAAAGAGCCGACTTCATAGCAAGTCTTCTTACCTTCTTATTAAGGGAATAGCTGTAATCTCTGGGCTTCGGGCCGAGAGCAATTCCGCCGTGAACCCACTGAGGAGCACGAGTTGAACCCTGTCTTGCGTGACCTGTTCCCTTCTGTCTCCAAGGCTTTCTTCCGCCGCCTCTTACTTCTGTACGTGTAAGAGTTGACTGAGTGCCCTGTCTCTGGTTAGCGAGGTAATTAACAACCATAGCGTGCATAACAGCTTCGTTGGGAGTAATTCCGAAAACTGAATCTGAAAGCTCTGTTTCGGAAACCTGCTTACCTGTCATATCAAAAACTGAAATTGTAGACATTTATGCTTCCTCCTTCCTTAAGCCTTAACGCTGTCAACGATATATACAATACCGCCCTTAGGACCGGGAACAGCGCCTTTAATAGCGATGAGATTGTTTTCTGCGTCTATTTTAACTACTTCGAGATTCTGAACAGTAACCTGTTCTGCGCCCATGTGACCTGCCATGCCCTTGCCCTTATAAATTCTTGAAGGGGATGAGCAAGCGCCCATTGAGCCTGCCTGTCTGTGAACAGGACCGGTACCGTGAGTTTCCTTAAGTCTGTGCTGGTTGTGACGCTTAATAGCACCAGCGAAGCCCTTACCTTTGCTTGTTCCGACAACGTCGATTGCGTCGCCGACTGCAAATGTGTCAGCCTTTACGATGTCGCCTACATTGAGAGCATCGCAGTTGTCAAGTCTGAATTCCTTCAGAGTTGATTTGCAGGCAACATCTGCCTTATCGAAGTGACCCTTCATAGGCTTGTTGACTCTCTGAACCTTAACGTCGCCGTAGCCGAGCTGAAGAGCTGCATATCCGTCGTTTTCAACTGTTTTCTTCTGAACAACGACGCATGGACCGGCTTCTACTACTGTTACAGGAATAACCTTTCCTGCTTCATCGAAAATCTGGGTCATACCGATTTTCTTACCGATAATACCTTTTTGCATTTTAGCATTTCCTCCTGTTAGGTTATTGGTTGACATACGTCAACATGACCGGCGGATTACCGCCATTCCGCTTCCCAAGCGGTGATTCGGGGCGTAATGGATTACTTAACCTCCATAACAACGTCTACGCCTGCGGGGATTTCAAGCTTATCAAGAGCAGCTGTTGTCTTATCTGTGGGACGGATAACGTCCACGAGTCTCTTATGAGTTCTCATCTCAAACTGCTCACGGCTGTCCTTATACTTATGAACAGCACGAAGGATAGTAACAACTTCCTTGTCTGTAGGGAGCGGAATAGGACCTGATACTCTTGCGCCGCTTCTCTTAGCTGCCTCAACGATCTTAGCTGCTGCAATATCTACAGTTGCGTGATCGTAGCCCTTGATCTTGAATCTGATTTTTTCGTTGGCTGCCACTTTTTTTCGCCTCCTTGAGAAATTTTACTGGGGGCGGAGAAAACTCTCCATGGGATTTACACGTTCCCGTGTGTTTCGCGGTTCATCTGATAAAAAAACTCGAAAAACGGTATGGTTTTCCGAGTTTCAAGGTCGCAAAAGCACAAAAAGAGCATAACAGTGCATACGCAAGCTGCAAAGTAAGCCACAAACTGTGTTCCATATCCCAATCGCCCGGTTTTAAATCGGACATACTCCGCGGAAATTACCCGACATACCGCCGGCAACCTTCCGTTTCAACGCATATCTTGTGCAGTCGTGCGGCTTGCCGCACTCAACTTCTAAATTATACCACAACGTTTCACGAGATACAATAGTTTACGCGAATTTATTCTGTAACTTTTCTATGTATTGATTAAATGTTTCCAATATATCAGCCTTATCAGTCCATTCAGCTCAGCCCGGCTCCGGAATGATGAAAATATTGAGAAAATTTGAAAAAACGCTTTTATTTCCCTCAAAAAAATGATACAATGTATAATACAGCATCGTCAGGTAAATCTGCGCGGTTCATTTTCCGGAGCTTAGAAATTCGTTAATTTTCTCTTCGCTGCGGCTTATTACAAGCCTCAGAGCCTGGCTCATATCCGTTCCCGAAAAAATTGTCCCTGCGGATTCCTCAATATCCGCCTCATTTACGGCAATCACCGCGTCTGCGTACTTTCCTGCGGCTCTCGCCGAAATTCCAGATTTATCGCTGCCGCCATGAAGCATTCTTGAAAGCTTGTACACCGTAAGCATCAGGCAGCCTGACACCTCCTCGGCAGCCCTGCCGCTGCCGCTTTTTTCGGCATCTGTCAGGAGCTGATTTACAGCTTCGCATAAGACCTCGCTGCTTACCCCCGTTCCGTTTTCCTCATCAGGAGATGATTCCGCAGCGTTGCTTCTTCCGAGAAGCGAATCGCAGGATACATTATAATAGTCTGCTATTTTCACGAGAAATTCAAGTCCGCATTCACGTATTCCCTTTTCATAATGGGAAAGAAGCGCCTGCGATATTCCAAGATCCGCAGCCGCCTGTTTCTGAGTTATATGCTTTTCTTTTCTCCTGAGAGTAATATTTCTTGCAAAATCAGAATTCATACCTTTCCTCCTGACAGCTGATATATCTATAAAAATCAATAATTCTGAATAACCCTAAAAAATGCAACATCATTATTATAATACAAACTGTATAATAAGTAAATATGACGAAATATGAAAGAATCGGCGGATTTTTTCCGATTTTTTGTCATTTTCACTAAGCAGTAAAAATTCGGGGCTGTATTTTGTGCAGTTTAACCGACACAAAACAACTTGAAAGGAGCTTTCGCATATTATGAAAGGCTACAGAATAAGTCTTATACGTCATGGCATGACAGAGGCTAACGAAAAGGGAATTTATATCGGCAGAACCGATACTCCCCTTTCACAAAAGGGGGCAAGCGAGCTTTGCGCTAAAATGGACGAGTTCGATTATCCCGTTGTTCACAGAGTATATTCCTCACCTCTTAAAAGATGCACCGAAACAGCTGATATTCTCTTTCCCGCAACGGAAATGTGTACGGTTGACGACCTCAGAGAGCTTGATATGGGCATTTTCGAGAACAAAAGCGTCAATGAGCTTATCGACCGCGACGACTACAAGGAATGGCTCAGGGGCGGAAAGGATACGCGTCCTCCGGGGGGCGAAAGTCTGGAGGAGCTTACTGCCCGTACATACAAGGCTCTCCACGAAATTATAATGGATATGATGAACGACGGTCTTACCCATTGCGCTGTCATAACTCATGCCGGTCTGATTTCAAATATGATGTCCTGCTTCGGAATCCCGAAATATGACGCAAAATATCTTAATCCTGAGCCGGGAGAGGGATATGAAATTATCGTCACCACGTCAATGTGGCTTAATTCGCAGGCATTTGAAATACTGGGTGTCGTCCCCTATGAGAAAATTCCCGAAGCGGACGATTATACCTATTATGAATAATTATTCAAAAAGCGTTTCATAATAATTGCAAATTATTTTGCACAGCCGCATGACGCACCCTCAGTTACGCGGCGGAACGGAGATTATTATGAAGCTGAAACAGCTGACTGCCTATTCGGACAAGCTTCTTAAGGGCAAACGCATGAAGGCGCTGCTTGTCTGCCTGTCATATCTTGGAGCTGCTCTCTTTTTCCGGCTTGCCGAAGGAGCATTGTACAGCATTATGCTCTATTTTAACGCTGTAAATCCCGCAGGTCTTTTTACCGGCGAAAGCCTCCCGCAACAGGTGATTTCCCTTCTCCTCACGCTCATGCGCTGTCTGACGACAGCACCTCTCGCATATGCCGCCGTTTACTGGTATTATCAGCTGTGCAGCGAAAATCGGGACGAGCCGCAGCTCAGCTCTGTTATCCTGAATCCTCACATTTACGGCAGAAGCCTTTTCGCCCTGCTGATGTCAAAGCTCATGGGAGCGATTTTTCTTGCACCTGCCGCAGTATTCGGTGTCACGGCATTCAGGCTCATCAAAAGCGGCATGGAAAATTCCGCTGAGCTGCACCTCTTCATGGCAGTTCACGCCGCAGTTATGACCATTCTCTCTCTTGCGCTCTGGATTCGCGCTAAGCTGACTATGGCGGCAGTTCCCTATCTTCTCATACGTTTTCCCGAAAAAAGCGTTTTTCGCGTTATCCGCAGCTCCTTCGGCTTCATGAAGGGCAGACGTTTTGAGCTGATTAAAATTTTCATAGGCTGTTCCGCACCAATGCTGCTGATTGTGACAATTCCCTTTCTGCTGCCGAAGCTTTTCGCAGCCGTTTCCCTGTTCATCAGCATAAGCTTCAAGGAGGACGAGTATCTTGACGGAAATAAAACTTATTGTAGACTCGGACAAGCCGATAGCTCTGCAAAGCTTCCTGCTTGGACGAAAAGGCGTTTCACGCCGCCTTCTGACACGGCTCAAACGGCAGGATATGGGGATAACACGTAACGGCAGGCTCATCCGCAGCGTGGATACGGTGTTCCCGGGGGATGAAATTATTCTGAAATGCCCCGATGTAAGCCTCCTCGAACCAAACGGAGAGCTGAATGTTCCCATTGCGTTTGAAAATGAAAATGTTGTTGTTTTCGATAAGCCGGCAGGTATGCCCGTTCACCCGTCAATCAAGCATCAGGGCGATACTCTCGGGAACTTCTTTGCCTATCTCTATCCCCAACTGACCTTTCGCCCCGTAAACAGGCTCGACCGCGACACATCGGGACTTTGCATTGCCGCCAAAAATGCTCATGCGGCAAATCTTCTGCAAGGAAGCTGCGATAAGCTGTACTATGCGGCTGTTCACGGAATTACCGAACCTGCCGGAACTATCAATGCTCCCATCGCCCGACAACAGGAATCTATTATTCTCCGCTGCGTGCGGCAGGACGGTCAGCAGGCTGTCACCTACTTTAAACGGCTCATGTGCAGCAACGAATATTCCCTGGAGGAAATCCGCCTTGAAACAGGCAGAACACATCAGATCAGAGTTCACTTCTCTTACATGGGGCATCCTCTTGCAGGGGACGATATGTACGGCGGACTTCGTACACATATCAGCCGTCAGGCGCTTCACTGCGGGGAGCTGTCCTTCCGCGAGCCTGTCAGCGGAGAGAAAATCACTGTGAAATCAAATATCCCACAGGATATTTTAAATCTTTTTGATATTTAACTTAAACTTTAACGGAGGTAATTATTATGGAAAAAATTGCAAGCTTTCAGGTCGATCACACAAAATTCGGCGTAGGAATGTACATCTCGAGAGTTGACGGCGATATTGTCACCTACGACATACGTATGGTTAAGCCCAACGGCGGAGTTTATATCTCAAACCCCTCTCTCCACACTATTGAGCATCTTTTCGCCACATTCGCGAGAAATTCGGAATTCGGCGAAAGCATCATCTACGTAGGCCCTATGGGCTGCCGCACGGGATTTTACCTGCTGACGAGAAATCTGCCGCACGAAAACGCAATTGCTCTCGTCAGGGACGCTTATAGCTTCATTGCAGGCTTCAGCGGCGAAATCCCCGGCTGCTCCCCTGTGGAATGCGGCAATTACAAGGAGCATGACCTTGAATCCGCACGAAAGGATGTTCTTCCTCTTTTGGCAAGTCTTGAAAATTATACAGTTGAAATGCTGAATTATTCCTATCATTTCAACCAAAAGTAACGCTCTGTTTTTTTGCAGCTTCACGAAATACATAGTAATTCAGGAAAAACTTCTAAATATGAGTTGTTTTTTCACTTTAAGTTGCTATAATTATTACAGTGTAACTGATTTGTAATTTTCAGTGCCAATTTGTAACCCCTGATGAAAGGAGCTGTTTTTATGGATAAGAAACGTCTTGAAAATTTGCAGGACGATAATTCCGATTCTCCTGCCGCCAATAGGGCATCGGACGTTTCCGGCTTAAAAGGATCTAAAAAACCGCATAGAGGATTTATTGGTATATTTTCACGTCTTGGATTGGTGGGAGTCAAGGTTTTCGCAGGAATACTCCTGGGCATTATCAAGGGCGTCAGGTTCATCTGCTCGGAAATCTGGGAGCTGATTTACTCGATTCTGAAGCTTCTGATACAGCTGATGAAGGCTTTTGTTTCACCTCTCCGAAAAAGAATAAGGCTCACTGCGAAAATGCAGAGGTCGCTTCGGCGTGCAAGGAAAATCAGCAAAAAAGCCTACGCCGCAGAGCTTATAAAATGCGCGGGATCATTCCTGTTCGGCGAAGAGGGCGTATGCTACACAGCTTTTAACTATGTTCTGCCGATAATCTCGGCGGCATTTCTCATAGGCGTTATCAGCTACGGCTCAGGTCTGGAATATGGAATCTGCGTTGAGTATAACGGAAAGGAAATCGGCATAATCTCCGCGGAATCGGAATTTGACGACGCAGCAAGGGAGGTTCAGCAGCGCATTTCCTATACGGAGGGCGACGAAACAATTGATTTCTCACCGCAGCTCTCCCTGAAAATTATATCTGATGATGAAACCTTCGTGAGCGCCTCGGAGCTTGCGGATGAAATGCTTGCTGTATCGGATCAGGAGCTTACCGAAGCCTACGGCATCTATATTGACGGAGAATTCATCGGAGCTGTGGAGGACAAGGAGCCTATAGAACAGGTTCTGTCGGATATTCTGCTCAACTATAAGGTTGAGGGCAACGTCAGGGACATCGCCTTCAAAAACAAAATTGAGTACACAAAGGGAATCTATCTTACCGAAAGCGTTATGAATCAGGCTGAGGCAATAACGCTTCTCACCTCGAAAAAGGAAATCTCAAGCACCTATGTTGCGCAGGAGGACGACACGCCTCTCCTCATTTGCATGAAATACAATATGACAATGGATGAGCTTCTGGAGCTTAACCCCGATATTGAGGAAAGCTGCGAGGCCGGCAAAATTGTGACCGTCACCGAAACCGAAAGCTATCTTCCTATTCAGTATGTCCTCGAAACGGAAACAATCTCCTTCATAGACTACGATACAATTGAGGTTGAAACAAGCTCTCTCAACGTGGGAACAACTGAGGTTCTCGTAAACGGCGAAAAGGGCGAAAAAAGAAGCAGCGTTGAAATTACCTATATTGACGGCGTTGAACGCGCACGTAAGGTAATCAGCTCGGAGATCACAAAGGAACCTGTTACCGAGCAAATCGGAATCGGAACATATACTCCCAAGCCCGCCAGCACTGCGACTATGCTTTACGGCACGGGTGAATTTGGCTGGCCCGTGGACGGCGGATATATCAGCGACCCATTCCTCAGCGACAGAAACCACAAGGGCATGGATATTGCAGCCGCAGCAGGAACTGATATTTACGCTGCCGCTGACGGCGTTGTTGTTGCAGCCGGCTGGAATACGGGCGGCTACGGTTACTTCGTTATGATTGACCACCTGAATGGCTATCAGACGGTTTATGGCCATTGCAGTGCATTATATGCAGTTGAGGGGCAGACCGTTACACGAGGGCAGCTTATTGCAGCTGTCGGCAGCACAGGCGATTCAACCGGAAATCACTGTCATTTTGAAGTCCGATACCTCGGCGTATGCTATGATCCTGCCGATTTTATCAATACTGTAACTAATTAAGACAACACCGCTTAAGACAAAAAATTACCGCTTCCGTATATAACGGAAGCGGCTTTTTTATTGGCAGGTGCCATATTTGATTTTGCATATGCTGCTGTGATTATCCAACAAGTCCCGAACGCTCAATACCCTCTGTAAAGTATTTTTGCAGACAAACGTAAAGCAGAAGAATCGGCGTGATGGACAGCAGACAGCCTGCCTCCTTCCACACTATCTGCTCACGGGGACTGATTTCAACTGTCGCATCGTTGAAAAGCGCGATTTTCAGCTGTGAATCAAGATTCTGGAGCATCAGCGCAACTGTTTTGTTGTTCGTAAAGAATGTAGAGCTTACATAGTAATCATTCCAGTACCATACGACTGAGAAAAGAAATACTGTCAGGAATGCGGAGGATGCGTTGGGAACCATTACTCTGATAAAGGTTTTAAGCGGGCCGCAGCCGTCAATATAGGCGGCGTCCTCAAGCTCCCTCGGGAGTCCCCTGAAGAACTGGCGGAAGATGAGAATCATAAGTCCCGAACGAATACCATTTGCCGTAATGGCAGGAAGATACATCGTCCACATTGTATCAATCAAATTGATTGAAAAGAGTCCCTTGATACCGAAGTATCTGAACTGCGTATAAAGAGGAAGGGAGATTACCTGAGTCGGAACAAGAATCATCATAATTACGATTCCGAAGAGAAGTCCCTTGCCCTTGAAATTGAATCGCGCAAAGCCGTAGCCTGTTACTGCGCAGGAGAGAACCTGAACCAATGCGCATCCAATGTTAAGGATAAGCGTATTTTTTAGCGTGTTCCAGAAATCCATTGCCTGAATGGTTTCCTTAATGATAGTGAGGGTATAATGCCTCGGAACCCACATTACCGTCGGATCGCTCATATCGGAGCGGTCACGGAACGCGCAGCTTACCATGTAAATAAGAGGATACAGAATGACGAAGCTAAGACCGAAAAGGATTATAAAACGAAATATCGGCCACACCTTTTCCACGAGAGATTTACGGCGCAGATAGCTGATTTCCGCTTTCGTCATGGACTTCATACGGATTTTTTTAGCCTGCTTTTTGCTCATGCCTTTTCCGATAGGCTTTTCCTCAACAGCTGCTGTATTTGAATCTGCCATAAATAATCCGCACCTCCTTAATCGACCTCATAGTAAATAAATTTATTTACTATGGCAGTAATAATTCCAATCGCAACAAGAACTATTCCAAAATAAATCCATGCCATTGCCGAAGCATAGCCGAAGAACCAGCCTTCCTTCATCTTCAGGATACGAGTCATAACAAGGTTTGTGGGGCTTGTGAATGAATCAATAACCGTAAAGATAAGATTTGCAAGTATGAACGGGCTTACGTAGGGGAAGGTGATTTTCCAGAAATATTCCCAGGCCGTAGCGCCCTCCATCTGAGCTGCCTCCTTTGCGGAAGGGGGAATGTTTTGCAGTGCCGCAAGGAAGAGAAGTATCTGAATACCCGCGCTCCAGACAATGCCGAATATGTTGTCGGCGACAGTTTCAATGAGCGTACTCATATTGTCGCTGAGTCCGTAGATTCCAAGGAACTGCATCAGCTCACCCACCAGATCAGTTGAGAACATGGTGGAGAACTGTCCTGCTCCGGTATTTCCGGTAGTTCCCATATCTCCGTTGATAATCTTGTAAACAGGGCCTGTTGCAATAATAACAGGGAGGAAGAATATAGCTCTCGCAACTGTTCTTCCCTTGAACTTCTGGTTGAGAATAACCGCGATAAAGAGTGAAAAAATCAGGATAAGAGGAGTTTTCCACAGGGTTTCAAGGAGAGTTGATTTCAGATAATCGGCGTAATTCTCATCAACTGTGAGAACGTAGTCGTAGTTTGAAAGACCTGCCCATTTGGTAATCATCTCTCCATCGCCGATTGTAACGTCATTCAGCGAATACCAGAAGGATTTTACAAGAGGTATGAGGAAGAAAATAATAGTGCCTATCAGCCAAAGGGCAATGAAGCCGTAGCCGTAAAGTCCTTTTCTTCTTTCGTAGGAAAGCTTTTTCCTTGCCCTTTTGCCTGATTTAGCGTCAGCTTTGCTCATCAGAATTTAATACCTCCTTCTTCCGCATATTCGGTCAGATCATACTCTGTTCCGTTTTCGTCGATAGTTTTGTTTGTGAAATCGACCTTTATTACCGTACCGTTTGAATATGTCGCAGTAACAAGTGAACCGTCGTCACTGATCTGATAGTCGTCAATTGTGCAGTCGCTTACATCGGAAAGAATAGAGGAAACCAATTTATATTCCGCTGAAGCCGTATCAATCCAGTTAGCGTAATTTGCGTAGTAGTATACGTCAAACTCCGTATCCTTGAGGGTGCTTGTTTCCTCATAGAGCATATCGTAGCTGAGATTGCTTCCGGTTGCAACTGCCATAAGCAGAAGAGTTTCGGAATCCGCACTTCCGTTTATAGCCTCTGTGGAATATGGAATAAGTCCATGCAGAACAAGCTGATAGAAGGGTATATCCTCATCGAACATATCAAATCCGCTTGAGCATAACGGAACTCCCGTAACATGGCTGACATAGGGCAGTACATAAGCGTTTGCGCTGTCCGCGAGAATGTCGTTTTCAAGCTTGCTGTCAATATCCGCATAGCTTTCGGTGAGGAGATTCATCGCATCGTATCTTGAAATGCCCTTTTTGCCGTAATCGCCGTAAAGGGAGGTTGTCAGCGAGCCGAGTGAAATTCCGTCCAGACCGTTTGAGCTGTAGTTTGAGGATACCTCGCCGAATACCTCGGTAAACAGGCTTGGCGAAAGAAGCGACATATTTTTCTTGAATCCGTCCGGAATGCCGTATGCTCTGTCATAGCTTACAATTCGCGAATACGAGCCGGAAACTCTTACGCAGGTGCTTGTGAATGAATAGTAGCCGTTGCCCGAATAGAAATCTCTGTTGTCGGACGAGGGATAGAACTCAAAGCCCTTTGATTCGATGTAATCGGTGAGATCGCTGAAATCGCTTTTGCCGCCGAGAGTTCCGGAGGGCTTCGCGTCAGTATCTACCTGATTTTTTATGCCGTCGTTTGTCCAGTTATTGTAGGATACGACTATATCGTCAACACCGCTGTTATTGAGAAGAGTCAGTATTTCCTGAGCCTCCGAATAGCTTGTGAACGATGTTTTCATTGTTATCGGAATACCAAGAATAGGCGTCTCCTTTTCAGTTCCGCCGTAGAGGTCAACGTACATGGGGGATGAGTCTGCTTCGGTTTTATCCGTTACGCCTTCCTCCTCCATAAGATACTGCCTGTAGCGTGCCGCAACGTCAACATAGCTTGCGTCCTCTTTTGAAATAGGATAATAAAGAAGCTCTATGTCATCGGATTTTATGCTGCCGCTTTCAAACACGGTCAGTTCCTCGGTGCTGCTGCCCGACATATAGAATGTGTCCGTATTTCTCAGCACGAAGGTGAAGTTGCAGAGATTGTAGCTGCTGTTGGACTGCTTTGAAACGCTGGCATTGAGAGTTGCGTTTGAATCGCCCTTCGAAGCCACAACAAGCATTGCGTTATCCTCTTTTACGATGCCGTATACCGGCAGATAAACCTGTTCTGTTACGGCTGACTTTGTGGTAGGAACTGCCGTAACGTCCGAGCCGTAAACCTTCTGCGAATAGGAATTTTTCTCGGTTTTGCCGTTGTTGAAGCGTACAAGAGCGCCGCTTCCGTCAGGTATTACAAAATAGCCGTCCTCTTCAGTTGAAGCAGCTCCGAAGCTGCCCAGAAGGGTTATTTCCGTAGTAACATTCGCGCTGTTTGTTTCCTCGATTTCCTCAACCTTGAGGCTTGCCTTCATGTGGTCGTCCTCAATCGTATACTCAACGGGATACTTGATTCCGACCTTCTCATAATCGTACACAACTCTGATGCCGTCTGATATATCGGTAACAGTTACCGTGCAGTCATCGGTATTTGAACGCAGCCAGTTATTTGAAGCTCGCCTTTCGGGAATACCGTACCTGAGAACGCTTGATGAGCGAAGCTCATTGATAAGAAGAGGCGTTGCGATTTCATCACGTGTAGAGCCAAGGGGCGACGACCACCATATATAGCCTGTTTCGTTATTTTCAAGACCTATGATAGCTGTTCTGTCGTCAACAAGCATTCTGTAGCTTTCGTTTTCCGCAGCATATCTGAACGTGCCGTAAACCTGAGTCATATCGGTGCTTATCCAGGCAAACTGCTCTTCATCGTCATCGCCGACATAGACCAGCATATCGTCCTCCTCCCTGTCATAGGTGTAGGTTCGGAGAACCTCCTCATAATCCTCGTCCATCAGCTCAAGTGTTTCGCCATCCTCGCTTCTGAACAGATAGGGGTCGTCAATCGTTGAAATTACCTCGCGGATTTTAATTGCCTCGGTAAGCTCCTCGTCAACGGTGAGAACATATCTTCCCGCATCGCTGACATAGATTCTGCCCTCATCGCATTTGCTGTAATCGTCAAAGGACGCAACCGCAGCTCCCGTCTCCGGATCAACCGCAACAAAATCACCGATTGGCTTCAGCAGGTCAATTTCCTCCTCAGCCTCAATCTGCTCCTGAGTCGGTTCAGCGTCCTTGTCATAGTCGTCGCTGTCCTTCGGGTTGCCGCCGTGAGCCGCCCATATTTCGTCCTCATAGTCCTCGCTTTTATAATAAATGTCGAGTCCGTCGATAGTTCCGATTTTATGCAGAAGCTTTTCAGCCTGCTCCGCCGTAAGCTCGACGTCCTCAACCTCCTCCTGACGTTTGGATTCCTCCTCCTCTTCCGAAGCCTCATCCTCCTCGTCGGATACTGTATCAGCTGACGAGCTTTGTTCGTCCTCATCGGCAGCGTAGATTGTACCGGCAGTTGTCAGCATTGAAACGGCTAACAAACAAAGCAAAAATTTCTTAATTTTATTTCCCATAGTATATCACCGCCGTTTCTGTCAGACTCTCATTCGGTATGAAAGCTCTGTGTAAATTGATGAGAAGAATACGTAAACCTGCTGAATAAGCGAGAGGAGAAGTACAAGGAGGAAAAGAATTATCAGCATTGCCACAATTGTAAGAATAATGGCGAGAACAGTTTTTCCGAAGGTATACTGATGAACGGCTTTTATTGCCGAGAATATGAGAATGACCGACCAGCCGATTCCGATTATCTGTATAGCCTGCATGAATATGTATTCATCTCTGATGAGAAAATGCGAAAGGAAAACATCAATGTAAAGCTGAGCGATGTAAGGGATAAGAGCATACGCACTGTAGATGCATATATTTTTCATAGTTCCCTCGCCGTCAAGGAGCGTGCAGACCGCCCAGTTTCCCACTACCCACGTTGCAAAGAGAACAACGCTCTGAACGAGGTAGGGAATGATGTTGAAGGTTTTGTCGTATGTCACGTAGAACTGAAAGCCGTAGAGCCTTCCGTGGGCGATTGTTGCGAAGAAGAAGAGGATTACAATAAGAAACGCGATTTTCAGAGATCCGCCCTTTTTCCATCTCAGATCCTCAAAGCCCTCAAAGGGGTGCATAACAGAATGCTTAACCCACTGTCTTTGTGTTAAATCCATCATGGCGCTTACTCATCCTCCATTTCTTTTATGAGCTTTTCCCTCTCCGCCTTTTCCGCGGCCTCTCGTGCAAGCCGTCGTTTTTTGGAGAATCTGCTCAATATAATCAGGGCGATAACCAAAATAATCAATATGATTACAATTGCCGTAAAGTGGTCGCTCAGGAACTCCGACCGGTAGCCCTCAAACGCCTTATTGTAGATAGTCGGCATATCGGCAAGCTCCGCGTATTCCATAGCTCCCTCGTAGTCGCCGGCGTTAAGAAGTGCGGAAGCAACGCCGATGTAAGCGCGTCTGTAGTTTCCGTCACGCTTGAGAACCTCGTACCAAGGCTCAAGAGCCTCCTCATAATAGCCTGCATTGTAGAGAGCTGTCGCCTCATGTACAATTTCGCCGAAGGTTGTTTCAACAAATATGGTTACGGTGTTTTTCTGCTGATCCAGAACATAGAGATTGTTTCCCATAGATTCAAGAGCAACAACCTGATCGAAGCCGCCCACCTGCTTTGCGATAGTACCCGTAATGAACAGCAAATTGCAGTCCTCATCATACTGGAACACACGTCCCGTAGTAAAATCAAGGCAGTTTATATTACCGTCGTCGGCAATATCTATATCGCAAATCTGCGGTGACATTGTTTTATTCTGTGTCGAATCATACATAGGCGTATAGTCGCCGAACGTAAGATCCATGCTCGAGAAAATATTATCACCTGCTGCGTTAAGCTTCTTTACTGTGTCTGTAGTCTGAGTTGTGGAGGATGTACAGGTAAATATGAAATCTCCGTCAATATCAAAGCTTGTGATACCCGTAGGAACATTTCTTGCCTGTCTTGCCTTTTTCTCCTCCGACGTAAAGAGATTCATGATATAATTTCCGATAATTTCAGCTGTCGGCTCAACACGGTTTGCTCCGTAGAAGCCTGTAAATTCGCCGCTTGAGTCAAACATAGCCGCACCGGTGGTTATATTTCCGAGAACCACATAGATGTTGCCTGCCTTATCGACAATAACACGCTGTGGGAGGAATGTTCTGTTCTGATCGAAAACCTCTGAGGTAGGCTTTGTGATTTCCTGAACCACATTTGCGTCATAGTCGCACACAAGAACTCTTGCGTTTTCGTTATCGGCAATATATATAAGCTCAGTTTCCTCGGAAACGTAAATTCCCATAGGATTCTGAAGAGTTGTCGTTGAGCCGTCGGGCATGGTAAATTCGTCATAGATTTTAATAACCTCGTCAAAATCGGAATTTACCGCAACAATTCTGTCATTGCCACTGTCAACGATATAGAATATGTCGTTGTAATCTCTGAATATATCGCTGGGAGAATCAAAATGACCGACTCCCAGATCGTTTCCCGAAACGGCACGATCGGCAATATAGCCTGCCTGCGAAGGGATAGCCTCTCCCCAGCGGTCGTAGTTGTAAACATCGTATGGTTCATCGGCAGACGCCACAAGCGACGTCATTGAAGCTCCAAGAAGCACACCTGTAAAAACCAGCGATAAAAGCTTTTTTATTTTCTTTTTCACTTATTTCACCCTTTCTGTACTTCTATTCCTTGATACCCGAATGAGCCATTGTTTCGATTACGTTTTTCTGCGCTATCATAAATACCACGATTGGCGGAACAAGCATAAATACGGCAGCCGCCATAGCTACACCTGCTCTTGCAAGACCTGAGCTTGCCGCCTGCTGAACAACAGTCGGCAGCGTCTTGAGCGATTCATCGAATATGAACGTACCGCCCTGAATATTCCATGCTGCCTGAAACGCGAAGATAATAAGCGTCATAAGCGCAGGCTTCTGATTGGGCATTACTATCTGCCAGCATATTCGGAACAGCCCCGCTCCGTCAACCTTGGCGGCTTCTATCATGGCGTCCGGAACCTGCCCTATAGACTGCCTCATCAGGAACAGTCCCATAGGCGACGCAATTGACGGGAAAATCAGCGCCATATACGTGTTTATCATGTTAAGCTCCGCCAGAACTATATACTGCATGATGTATATTACATTGCTCTGATAAAGGAGCGCAACAACTATAATGCTGTTGATAATCTTGTTTCCGGGGAATTTGCACTTTGCAAGAACAAAGGCAGCCATTGACGCGAAAATACACTGGGCAACCGTAACTGTCAGCGTAACGAAAACGCTGTTGAATACGTATCGTGAAAAGGGCACCTGATTGCTCTTGAGTGAACTGAACATATCCCTGAAATTATCAAGGGTCGGCTGCAAAGCATAAAGCTTCGGAGGGAATATGAACAGCTCCTCAACCGGTTTGATTGACATTACAACTGCAAGATATATGGGGAATGCCATGAATAATCCGAGAAGAAGGAGAAAGACGAAGATAGCTATAGTTCCGCCGACTTTTCTTCCGGCCTGTTTATTTGAAGCCTTGAGCTTCACTGCGTTAACCTGAGCCATTGTTTTCCTCCTTAGTTCATGTATTTGCTTAGAACCTTGCTTATCAGCTTATTGCAGGCGTACATCGCCACGAAAAGCACCATACAAATTGCCGAAGCATAGCCCATTTCATATCTTACCCAGCCGTAGTCGTAGGCATGAGTCATAATTGTGTGCGCCTTGTAATCCGTGCTGGGGAATCCGACAAGATTCTGAGCTACAGTTCCTGCCGTAAAGGTGCTGACTATCTGCATTACAGCCGCAAACATGAGCTGCGGTCCCATTGAGGGAATTGTAATGTGGATAAGCTCCTGCCAGCGGGTTTTGATTCCGTCAATAGCTCCTGCCTCATACATTGAGCGGTCGATATTCTGGAAGCCCGCGCGAAGCGAGAGGAATCCTGCGCCCAGGCTGATCCACAGCTGAACGACAATTGTTACACCCAGTACATAATTTGAATCCGTAAGCCACTGAATAGGCTCGTTAATCAGACCCAGATTCAGAAGGAAGGAGTTTATGTATCCGTAGGTATCGCCGCTGAAAATGAGCTGCCATACCGTGTAGACATTCGCCATAGAGGGGGCGTAGAAAATTAAGGTGAATATTGTTTTCAGCTTTGAGGGCAGCTCGTTGATAAGCCATGCGAGAACAAAGCAGAGAATATAGCTTACAGGGCCTGTAAAAACAGCGAAAACAATTGTAACTCTGATTGCTTTAAGGAAAATCTTATCCGAGAGGAACAGAGTCGTATAATTTGAGAGTCCGATAAACTTTGGCGCCTGCGCCATGTTGAAATCCGTAAAGCCCATCGGGAGGGACATTACAACAGGTACTACGGTAAATACCAAGAAAAACAGCATGAAGGGTGCAAGCATAGCGTAGCAAGCCTTATTTCTTTTAATAGCCAGAAGCGTGAGCCGGCGATTTTCGCGTCGGGTTTTTCTGCCTATACTGTCTTTATCCAAGTATAACTCCTCCTTACCATAAAATATTTTTTATTTTTCATATAAACCTTTATTCGTCGTCATCATCGTCGTCAAGACCGAGATTTTCACGCTTTCTTTCGATTTCCTCGTTGATATCCCTGTTGTACCACATAAGAGTATCACGAGGATTCTCGCCGTCATTGACAACCTCTCTGAATGCGTTCATTATATTTCTTGTAACTGCGTAGGACGATGGAATTACAGGAATCTCCACAAGCTCCTCCTGCTGGTCAACAAGACGTTCATATTCGCTGGTAGACCATGAAAGCTGTGAGAGCGCCTCAACATTTGCCGTATCGAAACGTCCCATTGTACCCATAAGACCTTCAATCTGCGTTCCGTACTCAACCTGCGATTCAGTTTCCGTAAACCACTTTATAAATGTCCATGCATTTTCCTTATTCTTGACCTTTTTGAATATAACAGCGCCTGTTCCGCTGGAGTTTGCCGCATGGGAAATAGTGCCGTCCTCCTGAACCGTTCCCGGAACCTGTACGAAATCCCAGAGTCCCTTTATTTCGGGAGCTGCAACCTCAAGCTGATTGTAGAAGGTGTAGCTGCTTATAACGATAGGATATTCACCTGTTCTGAATCGGCTGAATGCGTCATACGTCTGAACAAAGCTGTACTGTGTGTAGAAATCAGTCCATTCCTCAAAGGCGGTTACAGCCTCAATGCTGTCGAAGTTCGATGCTGTCTGATCCTCGTTGTAGTAGTTTACACCCTGCTGTAGCAGCAGCAGCGCAAAGGTGTGACCTGCCTCAGTTGCGGGGGAAATATTTGTCGGCGGAAGAACAAGTCCGACTGACATATAATTTCTTTGAAGAGCCGGCAGCATATCTATAAGGTCGTCCCACGTTTCAGGCGGCGACGTATAGCCAAGCTCGGTTAGTACATCGGTTCGGTAGAACAGCATGGGCCATGTCTGACTAATTGGCAGACCATACGCTCCGTCGTCATATAGATAAGGCGTCATGGCGTTCTCCTGGAAACGCGTTATGACCTCCTCATAGTCCGAGAATTGGGAAATATCCACAAGCAAATCACGGCACGCCAGATTTACCGGATATTCACCTCCAAGGAACAACGCGACGTCCGGCCCCTTTCCCGCAAGTGTCGCCTCAACGACGCCTCCCACGACAAGATTTACCGAAACAGGTATGTTGTATTCGGGTATGAACTCATTTTCAACCATTTCCTTGACAACCTGAGCCTGATCACGTCCAAGACTTACCCATACAGTTATAGCGTCCTCACCGGTAACGTCTGAGAGAGTTGTGTAATCCTCAAAGAACGAACCGAAGAATGCGTTAAAGCTGAATGCAACGGATTTTACGAATTTCTCATCAGTGCTTGTGAAGGACTGATCCGCCGAAGCAAATTCAATGTAGTCCACCTCAAGGGGCTGATCACGGTAATCTCTCATCCACGAGGAAATGGAAGTAATATTATCCTTTATCTGTGAAAGATAATCCGGAATTTTAAGAGGCTTCTCAACGCATTTATCGAGAATGACAGTCATTCTCTCAAGAGCGGCAGCTTCCGAGCCTGACGAGCCGGACAAGCTTTCGATTTCAGCCTGAGTGTCCTTCAGCTCCTGAGAAAGACTTGCAAGCGCGTCAACAAGTCCGGGGATCTTCTCATGAACGTAGTAATCAGTGTACTGATCCGGCGAAGGACCGGTAATCATCAGTATTTTTCTGTAATATGTATTCAGCTCGGAAACAATGGAATCAAGCTTTCTCATGGAATCTCCGATTTCACCGGGGATAGCCTCCATAGTAAAGGTATGATCCGTATCGGCTGTGAGGTAAACGTAAATGTAATCACCGTCTGAGGTTTTCGGGCTTACAACATTCCAGTCGCTGTCGTAGTAGAACTTAACCTGATCAAGCTCCTCGCATACAACCTCGCCGTCAATATAAATACGTCTGTTTGAATAGAATCCGCGCATCTCATTCTGGCGCGCCTTTATGCCGATTTTATACCAGCCGTCATTTTCGATCTCATCGGCTGAGATAACCCATGTTACGGTCTGCAGCGCCTTCTCCCAGTTACCGCTTCCGAGTGTATTGTAAACAACCTTAACAGGGTCGGAGGGGGAAACCTTATAGCTTGTGTTGTCATAAGTCGGATAGAGGGTTGAATCCGACTTATAAACAGCGTCCTCGCCTTCAATTCTGATAATATTTGAGGGAGTGCTTTCAACATCCGTGGAGGCATCTACCGAATCCACATAATCGCTGTAGCTGACGAGATCCTCCGGCGTATAGAATTTGAAGCTTTCGATAGCGAGATTTGCCTTTTCCGACGAGAATGAGATTTCATGCACACCCTCCTCAAGATAGAAGAAAAGGGGATCGTTAAACAATCCGTCAATATCGCCGAAATCGCAGCTGCACCACATACCGGACTGTATCTGGCTCGGGCGAACCTGATTTCCTCTGGAATCGGTATAAATATCGGTTTCATTTACCCACACCTTATTCAGGGTAATACGAGTTGCCGTATCATAGGGATTTTCGCCGTCAATTGCCATTGAAAGCTCAATTGAGGAATTGTTGGCTTCAATCGGGAAATAAGTCATATTCACGCAGTAAATTCCCGTTTCCTCCACATTGATTTCGTATGTAATTTCGCCTTCGGAGCTGTTCCAGATGAGAACATTATCACGCACATCATCATCCGAACCGTAGCTGCCCTTAGCAAAGGTTCCGTCAACGGCTGAAATATAATCAATACCCTGAACGACAATTTCCTCATCGGGGCGGTTTTCGTTGCAGTACAAATCATAATAGTCGCTGTACGAAAGCATTTCGGAGTCAATAGATTCGATAGTATAATAGTCCTCATACATAGAGTCGATAGTTTCCTGAGAAACGCTGTCCGTGCTTTCTTCCTCGGCGAATGCCTGAATAGTCTGGATACAGCTGCCCGACATCATAAGACACGCCATCAGCCCGGCGGTAAATTTGCGGGCAAAATTTTTTCTGTTCACTTGGTCTCCACCTTTCCTGCCTGCCTGCCACTCGCCTGTCGGACGGACAGGGCAAACGGGCACACTTATACTCTGACGCATGACAAAATAAGGTCACGCAATTCATGTGCATTTGGGCGCAAAAGCCCATAAAAATATCAAAGAAATCCTAACGTCCGCACCATGAGAGAGATAGGCGCATAACGCAGAATGGGCACATAACCTCCTTATCGCATACATAAGCATGGGAGTTGCAATATTAAATTTTGTGAAAATCCGTAACCTCGGCTGCCTATGCCTACAGTTCTTAATTATTATGCAAATTCGCTAAACTGCATAAATCTTACCCCACAATTATATCAAATTTATTTGAAATTGTCAAGAACAAACCGAAAATTGGCATTAATATAATAGATTTGTTTTAAGATACAGCATAATACAGTAAAAAAGCACTTGAACTTTGTTCATATTAGCCATGAATCTGCTCCATCTAATAAATTTTCCCCTTTAGTTTTGTGCAGTTTTAACATAGTAAAGTGCAGGTTATCTATAGATGCGGGAAATATTATGATATTATTGTTATACAATCAAGGATTATTGTTATAAGTTGAATTTTAGGTGTTTTGCGTCAAAATAAATTGTTTATTGCAGTTCTGAAAAAAGGGCACAAAAAAAGACGGATTGATTCCGTCCTCCTGCAATAAAAAAAGCAGGATAACCTGCTTTGTTGAATATGGTGGGCCATTAGGGACTCGAACCCCAGACCGACCGGTTATGAGCCGGTTGCTCTAACCAACTGAGCTAATGGCCCGATACATAAATATACAACTAATCGGAAGCTAATATATTAACTTCCGATAGTTATATAATAAAAGCCGGCATTGAATTAATTTTCCGGGTTGTCTCCAACCAAGTATCGTCATCGC
>JAJQGO010000023.1 GCA_021200415.1 Ruminococcus sp.
CGCTGCAAAACATGATGCTTACAGCGGAATCTATGGGTATCGGCTCCTGCTGGATAAATCAGCTGCACTGGCTTGATGAAAACCAGCACATCAGGGAATATCTTGAACCGCTGGGACTGGGTTCTGACGAAACTATATGCGGAGCAGTCGCTCTGGGCAATTACGATGGAACACACGCACGGAAACCGAGGACGGGCATGAAGGTGGATTATATCAAGTGACACCTTTTAACGATGCCCATACATTTTAACGTTCCCTATACTTTTTAACGATGTATCGACCGGCCTGCGGTACAGGCGACTTTCTGGTTTGGAGGTGAGGTAAATGACACGATTTCGTACACAACTTAACCACTCAGTTACCCATCTCCATCCTCGGAAAAGCCTGAATTATCAACATATTTTCGAGTATCGTCCTGTATCGTTTTATGCCGTTAATTATTGTACAGATGCCCTTTGTATCAAAGACGGTGTCAAAATAGACCCTTGTTGTGGTTCTAGCGGTATGTTCGTGCAAAGTCAAAATTCATTCAGGCACACAGCGGTAACAGAGGCAATATCTCGGTTTACGGACAGGAATCCAACGCTGATACTTGGAAAATGGCTAAAATGAATATGGCTATCCGTGGTATTGATGCAGATTTTGGAGCATATCACGCTGACACATTCTTCAACGATTTGCATAAGACCTTGAAAGCGGACTTTATCATGGCAAATCCGCCGTTCAACCTCTCCAACTGGGGACAGGACAAGCTCAAAGAAGCAGAAGGGCAAAACGCTTTTCATTGATGCTCGAAAAATGGGTTATATGGTTGACCGCAAGCACCGTGACTTCACAAACGTCTTACTTCTGAACTTTCGGAAATGTTCAAGAAGTCACATGAGCTTGAAAATGAAATCCAGGAGAAGCTGGGGCGATTGGGTATGAGGTCTGAATGGAATGTAGGTACTATTTCGGAGGTATGTTCATTAGTTACTGACGGATCGCATTTTAGTCCTAAAAGCTTTGAAAATGGTGAATACATGGTATCCGTCAAAGATTTCAATAATTGTAAGCGAATTTCAATTTATGACTATGATAAACTAAAATCATCAGGCTGTATTCCCGAAATTGGAGATATTTTAATTGGAAAAGATGGTGCAAGATTCTTTGAAGATATTATTATCTACAATCAACCTGAAAAGCCTGCAATCCTTTCATCAATTGCAATATTGATATTATTTTACCGCATTTCTTATACTACATCTGCAAAAATCCATTATTCAAGAAAGATGTTAGAGATAATTATGCCTCTGGCTCTGCTATTCCTCGTATCGTTCTAAAACACTTTAAGAGAATGCCTATATCTATCCTAATATTGAAGAACAACGTAGAATTGTCGCAACTTTGGTTGCAATTGATGATAGAATAGCATTGAATAAGGTGCTGTTTTCTATCAGGGACGAACCGACTTCGGTTTCAGATTTCCTACAAGGCGTTTATATACAACAGAGCCGAAGCGAATGGCATTGTGCAGTGATGCCTTAATGAGTGTTCGTGCGCCTGTTGGAGATTTGAATGTTGCCTACTAAGAATGTTGTATCGGGCGTGATCTTCATAACCCAACACCCTACGAACACTAAAAATATGCGGTAAACAGACGATTTTGTTATATAAAGAAAAATATTCTCTTTGACTTTGGGTTGCCTTAGAGGACGTTTTTTGTGTTTATTCCATATTTTGTAAACTCTGAACCTGTTCTTTAATCATTCTTTTCATTTCAATTGCAGACGGGGTAAGGTCATCAAGATTGGTTGAAACAATACCAATATCAATTTCAATATCAGGATTAACAGGAATAGTATACAGGCTGTTTGCATTGTTTGACAGCACAAGTCCCGAAATAACGCCTATTCCGTTTTCGTTTTCAACTAATTTAATAACAGTTTCAGCCTGCTGGACGATAAAACTTTTTTCAAGACTAATATCTTGCTTTTTTAGAATTTCCATAGCTGTTTCATGCCCTGCACGGCAGAAAATAAGTTCTTCCGGAGAACTATGCAAGTTATATGTATCAGCTTTAAAAGGTGAGTTGCTGATCGCAAGCATCCTGTCTTGCATAAGAAGTTCAACGTCAAAATTTTCAAACGGTGATGAAGTAATACCAAAGTCTACTCTATGTTCAGTTACAGCGTTTCGGATTTCGAGGGCTGTACCTTCAATAAGTTCAACCTTTACAAATGGATAATTTTTGCGGAATCGGTGCAGTACAGGTGCAATTATTACAGAAGAAATAATAGGCATAGATGCAATTCTGACTCGTCCGCCCATGAAATTGTTTTCACGGAATGCTGTCTGATAGATTCGGTTTTCAATGTCCTCCATTTGTCTTGCAAGGTGAAGTATTTTTCTCCGCCATCTGTCAGATGAAGTCCCACACGCTTATCACGGTGGAACAATTTCAGACTAAGTTCTTTTTCAAGATTCTTTATTGCATTGCTGACAGCAGGCTGTGAAATATACAGCTCCTTTGCAGTTTCGGTAATGCTTAGATTTTCAGCTACTTTTACAAACACTTTAAGATTATTGTTTATCATAACTTTTTAGTTATCTCCTCATTACTATATTTGTATTTGACTTATGACTCATTATAGCATATAATAAAATACAGTCAAGCGAAAGGAGAACTAAAAATGTCAATTATTTTGGGAGTTATTTCAGGGTTACTCCTCCCGATTCAGACAGGTGTGAATACACAGCTGAAAAAGAAAGTAAAATCACCATATTATGCATCATTTGTGTCATTTGTTGCAGCGTTTCTGTTTTTGATATTACTGTTGTTAATAACAGGGCAGGGTTTTTTTGTTCCATTTGAAAAGCTTGCAGAAGAACCGATATGGATATGGTTCGGTGGAATATGCGGAGTAATCTTCCTGACGGGAAACATACTTCTCCTGTCAAACCTTGACGGAGTTCAGACGATGATACTTCCTGTTCTCGGTCAGATTATCATGGGACTTGTAATCGACAGCTTTGGACTTTTTAGTGCTGTAAAGGTCAATCTGACTGCTTTGCGTGTTCTTGGTGCATTATTGGTAACTGCGGGAGTTGTGACGATTTCTCTTGCTAAGGCAGGAAATTCAAGTACTTCCGAAAAGCAAGCCTCTAAGCTTAAAACGTGGCTCTGGAGAATTTTCGGAGTTGCCGCAGGAATGGTTACAGCTGCACAGTTGGCTTTCAACGGAAAACTTGGAAAAGTTGTCGGTTCACCAATTAAGGCTTCTGTCATTTCATATATAGTAGGAATTATATTTCTGACTTTGATATGTATTGTTGTGAAAATCAGAAGCAAAAATACTGACAAGAAATCAAGTGAAAAGTATCCTTGGTGGATATGGACAGGCGGTATTCTCGGCGGAATATATATTCTTGCAAACTTATCACTTGCAGGCAGTATCGGCGTGGGAACAACCGTTATCGTTCTGCTGACAGGCTCGACAATCGGAGGTCTGCTCGTTGACCATTTCGGACTTCTGGGAAGTGAGAGAAAGCCAGTCAATCTCAAAAAAATTATTGGAGTTATGGTTATGATTATCGGAGCGGCTATGATAAAGCTGTTCTGAACAAAATTTATGGAGGTAATTAACATGAGCAAAAAGACAATCGTTGTAATCGGTGCAGGAAAAGGAATGGGCAACCACGTTGCGGAAAAGTTCGCACAGAATGATTTCCGTGTAGTCCTTGTCGCAAGAAGCGAGGACAAGCTCGCACAGTATAAAGAGGAATTTACACAGAAAGGCTTTGAGGTCTACACAAAGTCCGCTGACGCAGCTGACACATCATCCTTAAAGGCTGTTTTTGATTTGGTTCATGAGCAGTTCGGTGTAGTTGATGTGCTTGTTTACAATGCCGCAATTCTTGAAGCAGGCTTCCCGACAGCACTCACAACAGAGGAATTTGCAAAACATTTTCAGGTTGATTTGGGAAGTGCATTATTCTCTGCACAGCAGGTTATTCCGAAACAGCTTGAGCAGAAAAGCGGAACAATTCTCTTTACAGGCGGTGGATTTGCACTCTATCCAATGGCTGAATATACCTGTGTTTCCGTGTATAAAGCCGCTCTCAGAGCGTTAGCTTTCACTCTCAATCAGGAGCTGGGCGAAAAGGGTATCTTCACAGGCACAGTTACAATCATGGGAAATGTTGCAGAGGGTACACACTATGACCCGACAATGATTGCTGAGAAATACTGGGAGCTTTACACAGAGCGTAAAGACGTTGAGATTGTTTACAAGTAATGGGAAAGATAATTATACAGTCTGAAACCACACTTGACCCGATAAGCCTTATTGGCAGAGAAGCGGGGGTTTGCTGGGGCGGAGATATTATTGACAAACAGAAAAACTACAAGCGTGGTATAGGCTGTCTTGAATCAGGTCACGGACGCACTTGGGAATATCCGCAAGTATATATGGTAATTGACGGCTATTCAGCAAGGGTTATCAGAGAACTTTACACTCATATCGGCGGTTCTCCCACAAGATTGCAGGCTTCTACAAGATATATAGATTATCAAAAAGGGTTCCCTTTTGTAACTCCGCCAACTGTCTTGCAAAATAGCGAAGCCAATAAGATTTACGGTAAAGTTATGGAGAATATTTTTGAGGCAATGAAAAGCCTTGAAAAACTTGGTGTTCCAAGAGAGAATGTTGCAATGCTTTTGCCTCTTGGAATGGAAAGCAAGGTGGTTCTTCGCACTAATTTCAGAAACCTGACCGATATGTCCGCTCAAAGGCTATGTAGCCGAGCATATTGGGAATTTCGCAGAATTATGAAAGATATTATGCAGGCTTTAAAAGAATACTCAACTGAGTGGGAATATCTTGTAGATAACTACTTCAAGGCAAAATGTGACATAGCCGGATTCTGCACAGAAAAGAAATGCTGTGGCAGAAAGCCGACAAGAGAAGAATTTTTCAAGATAAGGAGTAGCGAAAATGGAAAACAAACTTCTTGAACTCACACTGAAAAGACGTTCGGTAAGACGATATAAGCAGGCTTACATTGACGATGAAATTATAAACGAAATTATGAAAATCGCCCTTACTGCACCGACTTCGTTCGGACACAATGCGGTTGAATTTGTGGTTGTCAGAAATTCGGATACAATCCGAAAGCTTGGTGCTTGCAAGTCTTTCGGTGGTTCACAGATCAATGGTGCAGACACGGTTATTGTCACTATGGTAAAAACTGCCGACAAGAAACAGAACGAATTCTAGATTGAGGACGGGGCAATTGCTTCGACATATATTCTGCTTGGTGCTGAACAATACGGCTTAGGTGCTTGTTGGGTGCAGATACGCAACCGCATGGGGCAGCGTAAAACTTCCGATGAGGAAATCCGTCAGCTTTTGGGTGTGCCAAATGGTTATACAGTTCTTAATCTTGTTGCCATAGGCGAAAAGGCTGAGGA
This sequence comes from Ruminococcus sp., assembly GCA_021200415.1. Lineage (GTDB taxonomy): Bacteria > Bacillota > Clostridia > Oscillospirales > Ruminococcaceae > Ruminococcus. The sequence continues at coordinate 5,453 of JAJQGO010000023.1, forward strand.
AAAGCGTCCGCATACAGAAAGTGATTTGAATATGAGTTTTATTCATCACGAGAAATTTTGAGAATTACAGGAGGATTTAAATATGCAGAATTTTGATTACATGACGCCTACAAGACTTATTTTCGGTGAGGGAGTTATCTCACAGCTTTCAGAAGTTCTTGCACCAATCGGCAAGAGAGTTCTCCTCACATATGGCAGTGGTTCTATCAAGAAAATCGGTCTTTACGACAAGGTTAAAGAGCTTTTAAAGGATTTCGAGGTCTATGAGCTTTCGGACATTCAGCCGAATCCAAAGTATGACCCCAGCGTTCTTGACGGCGTAAAAATTTGTAAGGAACAGAACATTGACATTATTCTTTCTGTAGGCGGCGGCTCGGTTCTTGAATGCTCTAAGGCAATTGCCGCTGGTGCAAAATATGACGGTGAGCCGTGGGACTTGATTACCTACAAAGTTCCTACAAATGCTACACTTCCCATAGTTGACATAATGACACTTGCTGCAACAGGCAGTGAATATGACTGTGGCGGTGTTATCTCAAAAACAGATTCAAATGATAAAGTAGGGTATATGGATTCTCATCTTTTCCCTGTTGTATCTTTCCTTGACCCGACATATACTTTTACAGTTTCTAAAAAAGCAGACGGCGGCAGGCTGTGCAGATGCTATGAATCACACTATGGAGCAGTATTTTACAGCTGACACAACTCTTCTCAATGATGGTTTCTGTGAGTCAATGCTGAAATCTCTTATGGAGAATGTTAAGATAATTCTCGAAAATCCGGAAAATTACAGAGCAAGAGCTGAATTCATGCTTTGCACAACATACGGCTGTAATGGCATTCTTGCACTCGGTAACAGCGAATCAGGCTGGCCTTGTCACGGAATGGAACACGCTCTGAGTGCTTATTATGACATTACTCATGGTGAAGGACTTGCGATTATTACTCCTCGCTGGATGAAGCATATTCTTTCTGATAAGACTGTTGACCGATTTGTAAAGTATGGCATAAATGTTTTCGGTATCGACAAGAATCAGGATCAGTTTGACATTGCAAATCAGGCAATTGATGCAACTTACAACTTCTTTGAAAGTATTGGTATTCCTATGCATCTCAGAGAAGTCGGCATTGATGAGAGCAGAATTGACGAAATGGCACATCACGTTGCAGTAAATGAGGGACTTGAAAACGCTTATGCTCCGCTCTTTGAAAAGGATATTGCGGAGATTTTCAGAGCGTCACTATAATTTATTTACAGGGGAATAGACATGAAAGTATACGCAATAAACGGCAGTCCAAGACGAAACAAAAACACGGCAACTTTGCTTGACAAGGCACTTGAAGGTGTCAAGGCTAAGTATCCCGATGCTGAAACCGAGCGAATTGACCTGTATACCTTGAAATACACAGGCTGTCGAAGCTGTTTTGCCTGCAAGAGAAAGGACGGAGCAAGCTACGGAAAGTGTGCAATTAAAGATGATTTACAGCCCGTTCTTGAAAAGCTTGCAACTGCTGACGGAGTTATATTCGGTTCACCGATTTACTATCGTACCATTACAGATCAGCTTCACTCATTCTATGAACGCTTGCTTTTCCCGTATATGACCTACAAAATTGGTTATCCTACACTTGTAGAAAACAAGATGAAAACAGCTTGCATTTACACCATGAATGTTGACGAAAAGGAAATGTTAAGAGACGGTTACAGAGAATATATGAATCTCTTTGAAATGTTCCTTGAGGGGTATTTCTCAAAGCCTGAAATCCTTTTTGCTTTTGATACATACCAGTTTGATGATTACTCAAAGTATGTATGTGAAACCTTTACTGCTGAAGAAAAATCAGCACACCGAGAAAAGGAATGAGGAGAGTTGGAATGAAAAAATATGATATTTCAAAGCCTGTTACGCTAAAGAAGGGCGTGTACAGGCTGAACGGCGAAGCAAACTTCAATTATCAGCTTA
>JAJQGO010000050.1 GCA_021200415.1 Ruminococcus sp.
AAAAAAAAAAAAAAAATGGTGATAGTTTTGTGAAAATCGTGTGATTTCCACTTTTTCGGACAAAAAAACCTCCCGAATCATTCGGGAGGGGGTATATCTCATTACAAAACATCTCTTGATATAATATACGTCAGGTAAACGGCGTAGGCGAGGAGGAATATTCCGCCCTCAACTCTGCCGACCCTTTTCCTCGTGGCTGAAAACACAAAGCACAGCACTGTCGCTCCGAGAACGCACAGGGAGTCGATTAAATTTTCCGTAGTCACGCTGAATGGTGAAATCGTCATCGAAAGTCCCATGACCATGAGAATATTGAACAGGTTCGAGCCGATTACATTTCCCAGTGCAAGGTCGCTGTTGCCCTTTCGTGCGGAAACAACCGATGTTATAAGCTCAGGGAGAGATGTTCCAAGAGCGACAACCGTCAGACCTATAAGCGATTCGCTTATGCCGATTCCGTGAGCTATGTCCTTTGCGCAGTACACGGCAAGCTGACCTCCCAGAATTACAACGGCAAGTCCTCCCACAGCGTAAATTATACTGCGCGGAACGGACATGGTTTTCTCCTCCGCCTCTTCGGGAGGCTGCTCCGCTATTGTTTTTTTGCGGCTTGCGCAGGCACTGTAAACTGTCCAGACCATGAAAATCACGAAAAATGCAAGCAGAATAATTCCGCCGATCCGCGTTCCCTTCATATCTCCTGTCACGAAGAGCAGCGGAACGATTATTGCCGACCCGAGCAGCAGGGGGAAATCCTTTTTCAGCAGCGAACCGTCAACGGCAACAGGCACGAGAACTGCGCTTATGCCGAGAATTACGAGAATATTCAGAAGATTCGAGCCGAGAAGATTTCCGACGGTTATGCCTGCGTCCTCCGGATTGGACAGCGCACTTGATATACTTACGGCAGCTTCGGGTGCGCTTGTGCCCATAGCTACAATTGTCAGACCTATAATCAGGTTCGGTACGTGAAGAAGCTTTGCAATCGAAACGCAGCCGTCCACGAAAAAGTCTGCGCCCTTAACAAGCAGTACGAAGCTTGCGATAAGTCCGACTGCCATGAGAATCCAATGAAGCATATTTTTCCCTTCCCTTGTTTTATATTCAACTCTACCATTATACAATATTATTCGACAGATTTCAATGGCGTATTCGTAGAAAACTTCCTGACTTTTCACCGTGTCAGGGAAAATGTTGTACAAAAGTAAAAATTTTCCCAAAGCAATAGCTCCGACAGCAATGCCGGAGCGTATTTTTTACTCGTTGTAGAATTCAGACAGCATTTTCTGCTTCAGATCCCAAAGAGGCTGAGATAAATCCACATAATACTCATGGGGATTCTCAAAACGCTTTACCTCGTCCCAGATCAGCTCAAGCTGCTCCTTGCAGTATTCCCTGATGCTCTCAATACTCGGGGATTCGTAAACGCATCTGCCCCTCTTGAAAATCTGCACCTGCAGCTTTCGTGCGGTAAAATCAGAAAGCGTCGTTTTCTTGTAGGTCTGCTCCGGATCGAAAATCGTGTACGGTCGGGATTCGTCAATTTCCTCCCCTGCAAGTGTTATAACATCGGCAACTGCCTTTCCTGCGGCATTATCAAAAAGCCGCCACACCTCCTTGTACGAGGGATTCGTGATTTTCCCCGCATTCTCCGAAATCTTAATCTTCGGCACGATTTTTCCGTTTTCCTCAATAGCGGCAAGCTTATACACTCCGCCGAAAACAGGCTCGGACTTCGACGTAACAAGCCTTTCGCCCACGCCGAAGCTGTCAATCTCCGCTCCCTGAACAATGAGGTCGCGTATAAGATATTCGTCCAGCGCATTCGAAGCAACAATTTTAATATAATCAAGACCCGCATCGTCAAGAAGCCTTCTCGCCTTCTTCGATAAATAGGCAATATCGCCGCTGTCAATGCGGATTCCCACACCTCTGTGACCCTCCGCTTCAAGCTCTTTGAACACCCTTATTGCGTTGGGAACGCCCGATTTCAGGGTGCTGTAGGTATCCACAAGGAATGTGCAGCTGTCGGGATAAATCCTTGCGTAGGCACGGAAAGCGTCAAGCTCTGTCGGGAAAAGCTGAACCCAACTGTGCGCCATCGTCCCGAGAGCAGCTACGCCAAATTCACGATCTGAAATTGTACACGCCGTACCGATACAGCCGCCGATATAAGCAGCTCTTGCTCCGTAAACAGCTCCGTCATAGCCCTGCGCCCTCCGCGAGCCGAACTCCATAACAGGACGTCCCTGTGCAGCCTCAACAATTCGGTTTGCCTTGGTGGCAATAAGACTCTGGTGGTTTATCGTCAGGAGAATCATAGTTTCCACGAACTGTGCCTGAATCACAGGCCCTCTCACAGTTACAATAGGCTCGGACGGGAAAATCGGCGTGCCCTCCGGAACTGCCCAGATGTCGCACTCGAAGCGGAAATCACGCAGATATTGCAGAAATTTCTCGCTGAACATATTTTTACCACGAAGATAAGAAATATCCTCCTCCGTAAAGCTCAGGGCTTCAATGTATTCTATAAGCTGCTGAACGCCTGCCATAACGGCATATCCCGCATTATCGGGAACTCTCCTGAAAAACATATCAAAATAGGCAATTTCATCCGCCCTTCCGTTTTCAAGGAAACCGTTCGCCATCGTTATTTCATAGAAGTCCACAAGCATTGTGAGATTTCGCTTATCCATAGATTCCCTCCGATTTCAGCTCTTACAGCTCCACAATTTCTCCCATAAGGTCGCGCGGTGCGGAAACTGCATTTGATTCATCAGTATCAATGTGCATTGCTCTTGCGAATTTCTCGGAAACCCTTACAACAACATCGCCGAGAATTGCCTTTCTGCCGTCAGTATCAAGCTTAACCCAGACTATATCCTTATCCTTTACGCCAAGCTCCTCCGCATCGGCAGGAGTGAGATGTATATGACGCTTTGCAACTATAACGCCCTCTGAAATTTCAATTTCTCCGCATGGGCCGATTACCTTACAGGCACCCGAGCCTGCAACATCTCCCGATTCCCTTATGGGAGCAGCAATGCCGATTGAACGTGCGTCGGTTGCGGAAAGCTCCACCTGTGTTGCGGAACGTACAGGACCGAGAATTGATACGCCTGCAAGCTCCTTCTTAGGGCCGACAATTGTAACTCTCTCCTCACAGGCAAACTGACCCGGCTGGGAGAGATCCTTTTTCTTAGTAAGCTCGTGACCCTTGCCAAAGAGTATCTCCAAATGCTCCTGAGTTACGTGAATGTGTCTTGCGGAAGTTTCAACGATAAATTTTTTTGACATGGTAATTCCTCCAAAATGATTTTTGGCAATATCGCACGGCAAATCCAATGCAATATGCCTTTAGTTATATTTTACACCCTTTTCCGCTGAACGTCAAGTAAATCTGCAAATTTTAACTTTCCGGCTCAATATCGATAATCGCAATTTCCGGTCGGTTGTTGAATCTTGCAGGAACGGGATATGCTCCGATTCCGGAGGTTATAAACATTGCTCCGCCCTCATAGGGGAACATTCCCTTGTCGTATATATCGTCACGCTGCCCTGAAATTTCGGGAAACCACTCTCCCGTTTCGCTGTAATAGGCAGGGCCTTTGTCAAAGGGCAGCTGAATTATTCCGCCATGCGTATCACCGCAGATTGTCAGGTCTGCTCCAAAAGCCGAGTAGGCTTCGTAATTGGGAATATGCGCCATAAGTATAGTATAGCAGCCATCAGCAAGGGTAAACGCGTTGTTCAGGTCAAATGTGGGGGAAAAATAAACATTGTCGATTCCGAGAATCTGCACGCTGTTGCCGTTCACATCAATTATTTCCCCCTTGTAATCCATTACGTGCGCTCCCGCTTCCTCCATGCCCTCAAGATACGACTGAGCAGTATCATGCTCGCCGGGGACGAAGTATACAGAATATCCCTCCGATGTCAGCATTGACACAAGCTCGATGGGAATTGCAATTTCGCTTTCATCGCTGTCCCGCGAATACATATCTCCCAGCATGAACACAAGATCCGGAGCTGCGTCGTTAATTTTGTTTACTATTTTCTCGTTGCTTATGCCATGCTCAGTCGCGTGAAGGTCGCTGAGAACGGCAATTCTGAAGCTCCCGCTGATTTTATCCGAATACACGGTATATTCCGGAGTCGTCAGCGTATAATTATTAAACCACCAGATAAATACAATTGCTGCGGCGATAATCAGGAAACGTCTGAAATGATGCTTTTTCTTTTTCTTTTTTGGTGCATTTATATTTTCGTTTTGTTCGGGAGAATATGTATCCTGTTTCTCTTGTTCGCTCATGGAATTACTCCTTTATATGCACGTCAAGCTGACTATAGGGTATTTCTATATTATTTGCGTCAAACTTTGATTTTATGCCTTCGTTCAGGTCATACTTGACGGTCAGGTAGTTCTCGTTTGCCGTCCACACAAGAACATCTATTGAAATTGAGCTGTCCTTATGCGCTCCCATTCTGACAATCGGTTCGGGGTCGGGCAGGATAAGGGAATTTTTCCTGATGACATCGAGAATCATCTCACGCACCCTTGTGAAATCCTCGTCATAGCTTATATCAAAAGTCATATCAACACGTCTTGTGGGGCTTTCGGTATAGTTGATAATTTTCGCGTCTGAAACCTTGCCGTTGGGGATAACAATTGTTTTGCTGTCCACGGTTATGATTTTAGTATATAAAATGCTTATTGATTTTACAGTTCCCACAGAGCCGTCAATCTCAATCATATCGCCTACGGTAAAGGGCTTGGAAAAGAGGATAATAAAGCCTCCGCAGAGATTTGACAGACAGTTCTGAAGGGCAAGGCTTATGGCAAGTCCCGCTGCTCCGAAAATGGTAATAATCGAGGACATGGGAACATTCATGATCGTCAGCGCCATCATTATAACCACGATATAGAGTATAATTTTTATGAGCGATATGAGAAAGCTCCTTGCGGCGTTATCCATGCTTGAGCGTTTCAGCGCCTTTGATACGAGATACGCAATTATCTTTGCCGCTACAATTCCAACCACCAGCGATAATACGGCTATAATCAGTGAGGGGACCATACTCTTCAGCTGATTGCCCACATTGGTGAAAATGGTTGTCGCCTTATCGACCTCATTTTGAATTGCCTCAACTACAGCTTCGGTTGTTGCTTCTGTTGTCACCTCAGCCGCGGCTTCGGTTGTTGTTACAGCTGCTGCTGTTATCATGCGAATCATCTCCTTTATTTCTGGCAATGCCATAATTCTAATTATAGCAGATTCGCCCGAATTGTCAACCTGCCGCAGATTGGCAGCGAGTTAAGGCAACACCGCACAAAGATTGTCGTGCAGATACGAAGTCCATATTTTCGTCAAATGCAACAAAAATTTTGCAGGCATACTGACGTATGTCAAAAAATTTTTGCGAAAGATGGCGAAAATTGGCGAGTAGATGTGCGGCAAAGCCATTAAGCGTGCTTTGTGCGGTGCTGCCTTATGTTTAAAATATAAAATTTATATCCGCCTATTGCATTGCAGCTCATTTTGTTGTATAATTGTCTTATTATTGAGCATTCGGCTGCCTGACGCAGCCTGATTCAATGACACTTATGCCCTCTTAGTTAAATGGATATAACAAACCCCTCCTAAGGGTTAGTTGTGAGTTCGATTCTCGCAGGGGGTGCCAGATACAAGCCGCACGGTTCAAAGCTGTGCGGCTTTTCTGTTTGAAAATTACAGGGACACAAAAAAAATCCGCACCATAAAGGTGCGGATATTTTTATTGATGAATATTATTCATCGTCGTCCTTTTTGCGGGAACGTGCTGCCACGCCTGCTGCGATTGCCGCAAGCAGTACCGCAAGAGGAACTGTTACGCCTGCAACACCCGTCTTAGGCGAGCTTGCTGTAGACGATTTCTTAGTCGTTGTCGTGGTCTTTGCTGCTGATGATGTCTTAGCTGTTGTTGTAATTGTGGTGGTCGTTGTGGTGGTTGTCGCTTCTGTTGTGGTAGTTGTTGTTGTAGTCGTCGTTTCTTCGTCAGTCTCTGTAGTAGTCGTTGCTTCTGTAGTTGTTGTAGTAGTTGTCGTTTCCTCATCAGTTTCTGTAGTAGTTGTTGCTTCTGTAGTTGTTGTGGTAGTTGTGGTTTCCTCATCAGTTTCTGTAGTAGTTGTTGTCGTTTCTGCGTCAGTTGTTGTTGTTATTTCTTCAGTTGTAGTAGTTGTTGTAGTTGTTTCCTCGGGAGTTACTTCGGTTGTTGTCGTAAATGTGACTGCACCGCCGCCCTCCGTTGTGAAGGATGTAGTGGTTGTTGTTTCAGTTGTAGTTGTGGTAGTAGTTGTTTCAGTAGTCGTAGTAGTAGTTTCTGTAGTAGTTGTAGTTGTTTCAGTAGTTGTTGTAGATGTTGATGTGAATGTTATGTTGCCGTAGTCACCTGTTGTCACGCTTGTTGTTGTGCTGGTTGTCGACTCTGCAGGTGACTGAGTTACCAGAGTTGTTGATGTGGTTGTTGTTTCAGATGTTGAAGTTGATGTTTCAGTTGTGGTAGTTGTTTCGGTTGTTGTGGTTGTTTCTGTGGTTGTTGTCGTTGTCACAATTGCCTCGTCAACCATGATAATTACATTTTCATCTTCCGATGTTGCTGTTGAAGACGAGTAAGTTACCTTGCCGTTTTCAACCGTGAACGTAATATCCGTTGTTACCTCGTATCCTGTAGGTGCTGCTACCTCGTGGAGTGTGTAGGTGCCGTCGGGAACATTCTTAACGATTGTTGCCTCTGTGCCTGAAATCCATGAGAGCGTCTCGCCCGATGCGTTCAGAATCTGTCCGTCATCCGGAACGTCAAGGCTCTGAATGTCGAATACGATTGTTTCGCCGCTTTCATCAACACCGCTCAGTGTAAGCGTTGCGCCTGCGATTTCTGAACCGTTAACGTCCTGCTTGCAAATCTGAACTGTTGCCAATGTGGTAGTCGGTGTGGTTGCCGTGGTTGTGGTTGTTGTTTCGGTGGTTGTTGTAGATGTTGATGTAGTTGTTGATGTTTCAGATGTTGTAGTTTCATCTGATGTTGAAGTTGATGTTTCAGTTGTGGTAGTAGTTTCGGTTGAAGTTGTTGTTTCTGTAGTTGTAGTTGTTTCAGTTGTTGTAGTAGTTTCTGTAGTTGTTGTAGTTTCATCTGATGTCGAGGTTGTTGTTTCAGTTGTGGTAGTTGTTTCTGTGGTTGTTGTAGTTTCATCTGATGTTGAAGTTGATGTTTCAGATGTGGTAGTAGTTGTTGTAGTTGTAGTAGTTTCGGTTGTAGTTGTTGTTTCGGTTGTTGTGGTTGTAGTCACAATTGCCTCGTCAACCATGATAATTACGTTTTCTTCCTCAGATGTTGCTGTTGAAG
>JAJQGO010000047.1 GCA_021200415.1 Ruminococcus sp.
GTGGCTTACCACAGTTCAGGCAAATGTCCTTTTGGATATATCGTCTGCAAAAAGCGGATACCTGATCCTTGCGCAGTCCCAGTGCATCCGCAATCGCAGCATAGCTTTGCCCTGCCACTCGGCGTGCTTTGATTTCTTCTTTTTCTGAGTGGGTCATAATTATTTCTCCCTTTCGTATATTATTGGAAGAATGCATTCTTTCCTTCTACTAGATATGTAGCCAAAATGGAAGTTTTCCGATTCTATCACAAATTTTTTCCGGTATAAAAAAATCCCACATGAACGGAACAATTCATGTGGGAATCATTGGAACAGCGAAGATCTTCTGTGCTATTCTATTCTTTTGTGCAACACCTCCTGTTTACCAGGCAACTTTAGAGTCCAAGCAGCATTTGTTTCATGACACAAAGGTCAAATGCATTAATCTGTCCATCTTCACATAAATCGGCTGCTTCCCAATTATTCAAGGAAGTTCCTGAAACGTTTAGCAGCCACCTTTGAAGCAGAACGACATCGGAAATTGAGAACAATCCGTCGTTATTACAGTCGCCTGGCAGAAAATCATTTGTAGTAGTTGTTTGTGTTGTGCTTGTCTCAGCAGTGGTCTCGGTTGTTAGTTCTGTTGTTGAAGTCTCTGTAGTAGTAGTTGTTGTTTCTTCTGTTGTCGAAGTTTCTGTAGTAGTTGGATTACTGGAGCCTAAAAAGTGAATAGTTGCTTCTGTCAGGTATTCATTTCCTGAGTCAATTGTAATGGCATTCCATTCTTCTTCTGTTCCATAGAAATAAACATCGGTAATTGCGGAACAGCCCCAAAATGCAGAGCCTCCAATTTCAGTCATCGTATTCGAAAGGGTCACCGTCGTTAACCCCGTACACTTAGAAAATGCCCAATTGCCCAAAACGGTAATATTTTCCGGAATCACAAGGTCTGTGAAAGCATAGCAATACCAGAATGTGGATTCTTCAATGGAATTGATACTTTTCGGAAAATCCAAATCAGACAAAGAATTACAGAAATAAAACGCCGCTTCATCTATAAAATGGATCGTATCAGGAAGATTAATCGTTTCCAGCGATTGACAGTAAAAGAATGCTTCCCTGCCAATCGTGGTCAATCCCTCCGGCAGAATGATTTCCGTCAGTTTCGTATTGGATGCAAATGCATTCGCCGCAATTTCTGTTGTTGCATCTGCCAAAGTGTAGGTACTGCCTTCTCGATTTTTGGGATAAGCCACCAAGGTCGTCAAATCTTTTGTATACAAAACACCATCCACACTGGTATACGCAGGATTTCCAGATTCTACCTCAATTGTTGTAATGCTCTGCATCGTAAATACACCTGCTCCAATTTCTGTAACAGATGCGGGAATGATAAATTCCGTAAAGGCACATCCATAAAACGCCATATCTCCAATGGAAGTAATGCCGTCTGGCAAATGGATATCTTCTAATTTTGTGCAGCTATAAAATGTCCTTGCTTTAATTGCAGTAACACTTCCCGGAATTGTAATCGAAGTAAGCGAATAGCAAGCATAAAATGCGCTTTCTCCAATGGACACAATGCTGTCCGGTAACACAATAGACGTAAATTTTTGGTCAGAAAAAGCGGATCTTCCAATGCTTGTAACAGTCACACCATCAATTTCAGTCGGAACTTCTATATCGCTTTCCTCTGTACTGCAGTCGCTGATTTCAATTGTTCCATCATCTAGGAAGATGTATTCGAAATCACCATAGGTGTATGTCTCAGTAGTTGTGCTTGCTGCTAAAACAGTCACTTCCGAAAAGTTCTGTGTAATGCCACGTAAGGATACACCTGTAAACAGCATTGTACCAGCAGCCATTGTCGCTATGATTCTTTTTGCAATGCTCATGATGTGAACTCCTTTCTTTGCTCTACGATACCTCAATTGGAATAGAATCCACCAAATTTACCATAAACTTCAGCAAATAAAGCGAGTCGATTGCATCTAACTGCCCATCAGCATAAATATCGGCGTTTGCTGTTTGCGCTTCGTTCAAGTCCACGGCACCCAGCATTGCTTTGTCTAAATAAACAATGTCAGCCATTGTAATTTTACCGTCCAGATTGATGTCACCGAAGTATGTGGAGTCTATGATAGCTGTTGTTGTGGTATCTGTTGTCGATTCCGTAACAAGTACATCAAATGATACGGTATTTGTTGGTAAAAAGGACTGATATGCATCGGTGCAGGAAATATGGATGGCACATGTTCCCACCTCCGTGATATCAAATTCAGAAGTATTTACAACAAATATATCAGGTAAATCAGCCGGAAATACAGAAGAACATATATTGTTCGTACCACCATGTTGATCATAAAGCACTAGACTCACCTGTAATCCGGTCAGATTTAGTTCTTCGCCCACACTGTAGGTAATCTGATCTGGCAAAGTGTCTATCGTGATTTCATACTGTGATTCATACCAGTCTTGCGCAGTGGTAATGGTTGTGGTTTCTTCTGTTATCGTAGTTTCTGTCGTGGTATCATCTAGGGCGATAAAAGTGAAGCCGTTTTCGTTAGCATAGGTTTCGGCGGCGGTGCCGATATAGCCATAAATGGTGAAATCCGAATATTTTTCTCCTATTTCATCGTAAAGTTCAACGTAATCATAACCTAAAGCATAACTTCCAATTGTTTGAACTCCAGCAGGAATGGTAATGCTATTTATGTTATCGCAGCCTGCAATGGCTTCGGATTCGAGGGTAACCAGGGATTCCGGTAAAATGATAACTTCCAAATCCGGATTTATATGAAACGCATGGGTATCAATAGTCGTCACCGGATAACCGTCAAATTCTTCTGGAATCTCGACATATGGACCAGTTGCATTAGAAGTTATATGCACTTCACCATCTATAATCTGGTAGACAAGAAAGTTATCATCATCGAAATAATATCTTTCAGCACTAACAGATAACTGTAATATGTTGAGACTTAGAACTAGGCATAAGAATTTAAACGTGAACCTCGCTATCTTTTTCATGATGCAACCTCGTATTCTATTATATCTTTACAATTTGAATCAGAAAATAATTCTCTATATAACGCAGCAGCCTCTATTGGAACATATACGGTTACATTCCCATCATTATACAACAAATTGGCATTATAACCGCTTATATTATCTGCACGTTCGAATGTAATTGTTCCTTTGTTAGGATTCCAGCAACTATTAAATGCATAGGCATCAATTTTTTCTACAGTAGCTGGGATTATTATATCCACAAGATTATCGCAGTTATAAAAAGCGGAATTCCCTATATATTCTACTTTTGTTGGAATAGCAAAATCAGAAAGCTTTTGACAATTATAAAATGCCCCACCGTCAATTCTAACTATGCTATTTGTTAACAAAACAGTTTCAAGACTACTACATTCTTTGAAAGTTGAATATTCGATTTCTGTTATACTGTCTGGTACAGTAATGCTAACCAAACTGCTGCAACCCTCAAATGCACTATACCCAATACTTGTCACACTGTCTGGTATAGTAATGCTAGCCAAATTACTGCAACCCTCAAATGCACTATATCCAATACTTGTTACAGTATTTGGAATGTCAATAGAAGTTATAAAGCCATTATTTTCAAAAGAAAGCGCATTAATAAATTTAACAGGATAACCATCTATTTCCGAAGGCACATCAATATTTTCAGCATATTTGAGTTCTTCACCAAGTCCAGTTATTGTAATATTATCATTGTAGAGATAATATTCAAACAAGCCATTATTTTCGATATCAGAAGTAGCAGGTATAAAGTAACCATCTTCTACCCATTTGTAACTTGTATAATTCTTGCTGTACATTATTTTCTCACGAAGTGCGGTTGAAATTTCATTTTCTCTACTAGGTATATAAAATTGCGAAACTGAAAAAGAGTCATCAAAAGATCCATATATAGCCATTTCAATATCGTTTGGCGTCAACTCAACCAAATTTGCATATGCACAATTCATCAATCCGTTCTTTCGTATTTCTGGATTAAGTTGCACATCATTAATTAATGGAATTTCATTTCCTGCATCTGAGTAATAATCAGCTAATCCTAGAATATGACCAAATTCATGAGAGGACGATCTATAGAAATCAAGGATATCTCGATCGCAAAATATATTAATTTCATTTACCGTCATATATGATCTGCCTTCCTCCGAATGTAATACCACATACATTCTGCTTTTGTGGTTTATTCCATTATCATAGTAGGTATCTGTACCAGTGAAATCATGAACAACGATACTAGTGTTAATTTCCATTCCAGGATAAAAATCAAACAACGACCCCGTTAATGAATCTTCCCAATAATATTTCAACCCATCAACAAATGCTTCTCTCAGCGTTCTAGTATCATTATCATCAATATTCTTTAGCATCTGTGACGCAAGTTGATTATAATTATAATCAGATCCGTTTAATGGTTCATCTTCAATATATTGAGCATCCCATAACATTAAATTCACATGAATTTCTATATTATTACCATCTACTATAATATATGTTGAATTAGATGAACTATTCAATGAATCGTCATCAAATTCGGGGAATAGGGACTCAACCGTATATTTTTTTAATGCATTACGTTCTTTAAAGCGTTCATCAAGATGCTCATAATAGTATTCTTCATCATCATAAAAATCATAATATGCACAGTCCTGTGAATAATATTCGGACTTATATTTGTCAAAGATCTTTTCAGGATATAACTTGTCAAAATCATTAATCCCGTCATCCATACTACTTTCTTTTTCTGGATTAGCAATCATTTCAAAATATATTCCACCATTATCGCTGATGTATATATCCGGTATGCTTTCCCGCATAAAGTTATAAGCTCTTTCTACGTCTTCTTCATCATCAACTACATTTACGAGCACTTCTTCGCCGTCAAGCAGTCCATCACCGTCTGTATCGGCTACATTTGGATCACTAAACAACACTTTGCCACAACCGACTGGCATTCCATATATTTCAAACAAATCAGGCAAACCATCTTCGTCTGTGTCTGTGGTAGTATCATATTTTTCTTCCATGTTGATGGACAGGAAATATTCTACAAGTTCATCAGCAGTATTGGCATAAAAGTATTCACCGTTCGTTCTGTTTGCCATTTCCTTCAGGATTTCCTCATTTACATTATCAGTTAATCCGATTGTATAAATGCGAATGCCCTTACTTGCGGCTTCATCGACTAATGAATAATCAAAATCTGCAGCAGATATTTCTTTTCCCGTTCCATTTTCCAAATATGTTGGACGACCGTCAGAGAGAAAAATAATGATATTATCAGCATTGGAATCTGACTGCTTTTCTAAGCTTTCTATTGCAATTGTTAAAGCATCATCATAGTTCGTTGTCCCAGCAGAAAAAACTTCCTCAATTGCAGCTTTCAGTGCTTCTTCATCATCAGTAAGCTCTTGTTTTTCCTCAGCGCCATCAGCAAAGAATATAATAGAAGCCAAATCAGCGGCTGTCATTACATCTACAAAGGAATTTGCGGCTGCTACTCGATAACAATTAGGGTCGTTTGTTTCCATGCTAGATGAACAGTCGATTGTGATAGCTGTGTGCAAAGTAGTTCCATCCGATGGATAATAATTCTCTGACCAAGCCGCATACCATCTCGTACAATCTACAATCAGATACTTACTAAAATGGCTGACTGTAGTAGACACAGTGGAATTTTCAACATCTAAAACCGTTTCCATTTCTTCAAATCGCTGATTTTCTTCGTCATACCAAAGAATAGCAAGGTTGTCAAAGCTTGTATCTCCCAATGCGGATTGATCCACATGGAATGTGATGCTGCCTGTGTTAACAGATGAAGTAGAAGAAATGTCGTAGGGATCGCCAATCAATCCAACTACATTGGAACACATCCAATCGATGTCCATAACACTTTTCACTTCTGTGTTGGAATAAATATAGCCCGTTCCCTCGAATGCAACATCAATGGATTTCACTAAGGAATCTTCTTCATCACCGTCGAATGTTCTACTTTGGGAGAAAACCTCCTCATTATCTGTGATGCCGTCACCGTCTGTATCCGTCGACAATGGGTCAAGACCGAGTGCAATTTCATCTCCATCCGACAAACTGTCTCCATCCGTGTCTGCATTCAACGGATCTGTCCCATATACATCAGTCTCATCTCCGTCAGACAAACCATCAAAATCAGAATCTGCAACAAGCGGATTTGTGCCAAGTACGTATTCTTCATAATTGGTTAAGCCATCTTGATCGTTGTCATATTCCCCGTCATTCAAGTTGGCGTCTAATGAGTTTGCATCTGCCGGATCAGAACCTACGGTAAGGATTTCATATCCGTCCGGCAAACTGTCTCCATCTGAATCTGGATTATCAGGGTCACAACCGTATTCTTCTTCATATTCATCTGGAAGACCATCTTCGTCAAGGTCAGGTAAGGTTGACCAATCGATACAGTCATCGTAAAATTCCTCATCGCTATCATTCAAAATAGCGTTGATTACATCCTCATCTACCACAATCTCTGTCAAGGAATAATCTGTGATCTCCGGCTCTCCATCCATCACACCAACAAATCCAAGCGACACGCTGGAATTTGCGTAAACTGTGCCGGTATATGTGCCTTTCAGCAAATAGCTATAAGGCTCCAGTTCGGTTACGGTTGCAGCCCAACTGTTGGTGATTTCCGTAATGGTAAAGTTCGTATCGACTGTCAGTTCCCATCCTTCGATGTCCGTATCCGTGTTGTTCTGAATGATGATTGCTCCATTGAAAGAGGTTCCCCAAGTTTCATTTACTTGCAGTGACACTTCATAGCCAGATTCCTTCTCTTCTCTTGTCTGACACAGTGTGAATGAATCCGGCACTGCGGTGCAGTTATCCACAAAATATGTAAATGTGACAGAGGAATCTACATCTACATCAGCATTGTACCCACTGTTTTTGTAGTAGGTAATGCCGTCAGAAGTATTCATTTGCTGTGCATTCGTCACAGAAGTAACATCTCCGTTAGGGTCGAAGTAGAGCATCCAGTCCTCGATAACATCGTCTCCAGTGTTCGTCAGTGTGATAGAAACGACTTCAGTGTCGCCCCACGAATTAGTGACTTGATACAGCACATCATAGTCGTCGTAGGTATAGGATTGCTCTGTGTTTTCTTCGGCGGATGTAACAAATCCGGAAGACATAGTGCCTGTAAACAGCGTAGTTGCCGCCATGATACAAGCGAGTATTCTTTTTGATTTCATGGTACTTCTCCTTTCGGTCTTT
>JAJQGO010000032.1 GCA_021200415.1 Ruminococcus sp.
ATAAAAAGCCATGATAATAGTTTTCTTTGCTGTCATAGTAGCTGATTGTTTCGTCCAGCCAATCGCCTAAAAGTGTTTCGAATTCGTCCACATTTCCACTTATCATAGCCGTGAACAAATCATCACGTGAAGTGCTTCGCACCTTCTCATCAAACCACTGCATGATTGTAGTTTGATATATGGTCTGAACTTCCACATTTGGAATGACAAGTTCAGCATAAGTTAAGATGTTTTTCTTAAACACACGAATTGGCTTCAAATAGCCCGTGAACAGGAGAAAACTCCAGATATAATCCGTATTGATGTTGATATTGCGGTACGTGATGTCTTCATAAATTGGTTTTGTCAAGGATTCGCCATTCATGAGTGCTTCAATCTGATTATGTGTTTCTTCGTTACCGTTCACGACAAGTTCATGGATAATATCGTTGGAACTTGTATTGCTCCAATAGGGTTTTGGAATCACATTTTTCTCTGTAATTGCCGACAAAACATAATTCAAAATGCTCCACGGATTATATATTTCCGTCTCGCCAAACAAGTACCCATCATACCACTCTTTCATCTCATCGAATTTGTCTTGAATTTGAAAATCCTCAGCAATTTTCTTCACTTCATGTTCCGTGAACCCAAAACATTCTGAGAATATGCTATCCGTGATGGTGTGTACCTTCAGATTATTTAGTCCTGTAAAAATGCTTTCTTTTGAGACTCGCAGACAGCCCGTTAATACACCAAATTCCAAATACGGATTCGTCTTTAACGCACTCTCAAAAACGGAGCGAATCAGATTTACCATATCATCGTAGAAGCCACGAAAGTGGGACGCTTCGAGGGGAACATCGTATTCATCAATAAGAATAATGATTTTCTTCTGATATGCAGCATACAGGCAATCGGACAGGGTACGAATTGCAGTTTTATATTCCGAATCTGGGGCTTTGTCGCTACAAATATTCGAAAAAAGTTCCTTATATTTTGGCAAAATAGTGTCAGACTCGAAAACATCTCTATGCCGCCAAAATTCCTTTTGCAATGCGTCTTTGAAGCAGTCAAATGCTTCTGCATAATTTTCTTGCTTCATACTCTTCAGCGACAGTGAAATTACCGGATACTGCCCCTGATGCTGCATATATTTTTTTCCGGCTTGAGAGATGTTCAGACCATCGAATAGATATGCGTTATTCTCATCCGTTTTTTCAAAAAATCGCTGCACCATACTCAAATTCAAAGTTTTGCCAAAACGTCTTGGACGTGTAAACAGATTGACAGCACCTTTTTTGTCCAAGATTTCTTTTATCATGAGCGTCTTATCTACAAAATAATAACCATCATCAACGAGCCGTTTAAAATCCTCTACACCGATCGGGATGGGTTTGAATTCCTTCATGTGATCTTACCTCACTTTCTCCGAAATTTCCACTATATTTAGTATAGCATATTTTCTGGAGAAATGCAAGGAAAATTCAAAAATTTGATAATTGCAAGACCGATCATCATTGTGCGGGATCTTGCGCATACAAAAAAATCCTGATAGAAGCTTAATGTTCTATCAGGATTTTCCATTTTATTTCGATTACCATAGATTGTAATTTTCATCATTCGATAATCTTGATGATTTCGTCAAATGCAGCAGGGAATCCAGCAAGGTTGACCCACACAGAATCTTCGCTAAATATTCCGCAAAAACGCTCAATAATACCTCGATTTTCTTCATTTGCTTTTTTCTTGGCTTGTGATGATACAAGAAACACATTAGGCGAATTGTCTTGATAAAGAACGAGGAATACTTTTTTCGATTTCTCGACTTTCGCAATCCGCAAAATACTCTGATATTCCATGTCATCCTCCGGAAGGGAATATCCAATGAACACAAAATTGTCCGCTTGATTGATATTGATCCGCATAGCATTCTGAATTTCTTCGATATAGGAAGGTTTTATCTTATCATTGGTCTGGAGAAGCATTGCAGAATTCTCTAAGGTCAAATTCTCATCATTCCTACAATTCGAACAGACATACTTTCTTTCATCTTCCATGGGGAATCCATCGGAATATGTCCTGAACGCTTTGTCAATATACATGGTCATTTTCCGACATTTGGGGCATTCCAGCCAATGCGTTTGACCATGTGGGAAAAATGTCGGGAACAGAATCACTCGCTTATCGGAATCATGTTCCCGATCGTTAACTCTATAAGCTACAGTCCGATTATACGGGAACCAGTCGCTATTGCCCTGTTTATTCGAACTTAAATCCGTATCATAGGAATTCAAATATGTAAAATAATCATTGAATACCTTTAATTTTGAAATACCATGCGGATCCGGCATATAGTTCGAGTTGGAATCATTCAGTTCTTTATGTGCTGTCATCATTGCCCACAGAACGAGAACATCCCAGTTAAATGACACATATGATACATCTGTAAAGATAAAATCTTCTGAGCGCAAATTCACATCGTTATATTGCTGCAATCGCTTTTTCAATTGGATTTCTGCAATTGTCTGAAAAAACCGCTTCAATTCACGATAGTCTTTCCCATTTTTTTTCAGAATTTCCGCTTCTATCGTTGAAAACAAAACCTGCAAAAATCGGATGATACTTTTGCGAATATCCTTAATTTCTTCCACCGTGTAATGACGCAAACTGCGATTCTCTGAAATTGCCGAATCGATGAGATGATACATCTGCTGGACTTTGAAGCCTTGGGGAGAAAAATAGAATTTTAGGAAATCAGCTAACTGTTTCATTTCCTCTTTGTTACGAAGTGCAACAATCTTGTCAAGATCAGCTGCTGTCAACTTATTTAGCTTCTTTGCAGCATAGCTTCGAAAACTGTTTTCATCTTCTAAGAAAAGCGTCCGAAATATTCCATTTTGCGTTTCTGTTGTCGGAAATCCGCATGACGCCGTTGCACCTGCGCCAAAGAAAATCACGGTTTTTTCCGTCATGGTTTTATCTCCACAGCGATGATTTTGTACTTTGCTTTCTTTGACTTCTTTTTACTTTTTCTCTTTTTTATGATGAATGTAGCTTTAGATTTGTTAGCAAACAGTAAGCTAAGAACACTCATGAGAGTTTCGTCGAACCTGTATTGCTCTGTTACTTCAACCGGTTCAATGGAAGCACCTTCTTTTGCCTTTAACAGATTGTACTCCAAAGTCTTTCCCTCTTTATCTTCGTTATCGACTATTGTAGTTCCTCTTAATTCAACAAAAGCATTACCATTCTTGTCCTTCTTATAGTATATGAACTTCGTAACAGTTGCTTCTAATTCATATTCCATTATTTTACACCTCAACTTTCATAGCATTCAAGCTTATATCAATAGCTAACGCCATTTTCGTCAAGAAATTCCTGTGCAGCTTCAACACCTTCATCAGCAGCTTCAACTAATAAATCTAAGGCTTTTTCAAAATTGCCATTATTAATAAGATTCACTGCATAATTATATTTTGCTATTGAGTTGCCGCCATTAATGGCTTTTTTGTACCACTCATTAGCCTTGCTGATACTTTCGGTTACATAGTATCCATTTTTATACATAAGTCCAACCATGTTGGCAGCATCTGCTGAACCTAATTCTGCGGATTTGTGATAATAATTGTATGCTTTTTGATAATCTTGTCTGATACCCTTTCCTCCATCGAAATAAATATAACCCAAGTTCTCATAAATTTCTTTCTTCATGTCCTCATCAATCAGATGGCTATTCAAGCAAGCTTCATACCATTGAACGGCTTTTGCATATCGAGAATCTTTTCTGATACCATTTCCTCCATCGAAATAAATATCACCCAAGTCCTTATAAATTCCTTTCTTTTGGTACTCACTAATCAGAGGGTTATTCAGGCAAGCTTCATACCATTTAATAGCTTCTGCATAGTTTTGCACTACGCCAATACCACGTTTCAAAAAACTCGCTACCTCACTCTGCGCCTCCGTATTTCCTAAATCAGCTGCTTTCTTGTACCATTTAAATGATTCTATTCCATACGAATCATAATCTGAATCATCATCTGAGCATAAACTATCAAGAGAATACATGTAATATATAAAACCAAGATTTTTCATTGCATCTACAGAGCCTTTGTTTGCGGCTTTTAAAAACCAATAAATCGCATTTTCATCATTATCTTCATGATAATAATAAAAACCTAAGTCAGCTTCAGCTTCAGTTAAACCTTGCTTAGCTGACTTCTTAAGCCAAGCAACAGATTCCTCAGTATATTCATCTGTTTCCTGAAAGTTTATTCTAAATAGGGCATATTGTGCCTTTGCATTACCTTTTTCAGCATACTTTATAAATGCAGTAATATCTTCGTCCGAGATATCGGGACTATTTTTTCTCGATTCTTCCGATTCATTAAATGCCACAATTTCAATTTTATTCAAATAATTCTGAATTTTAGAATCTACATTTCCTGATGAAACAGTAACTCGTTTAATCGAAGTTTTGCTATCTTTAGCCTTAATTAAGCTAACACCTTCCGGACACTCTTCCATCAGCTCCAGCATTGCCGCATTGCTGCCCGAAAACTGAATGGTATACTCGTCAGAACCAACCACCTTTGCAAGCTCTTCGAAAATACCATTCCATCGCACCTTGCGCATCATAAACGGATAAACCCAATCGGCGATTTCCTTGCCATTGATTCGAGATGTGTCGAACGGCTTTCCGTCAACGGTGATGGTAGTTTGCAGCGAATTTGAATCATATGTAACTTTAACTGTTTTACTCATTGTTCGTTCCTCCATTAATACCTCGGCTTAAACCCCGAGCAAGACGCCCAAGCAGGCATTTTCGCACCGGTTTTGAAGCAGGTTTCCTTTTCTGCACGGTCATACATCAGCACACCGCCCGGCTTCGCTTCAATGGTTTTGCTGCCGATCGCACCATTCCAGTTTGCGCATAACACGCATATTTTTCCGTTTTTTGGGGCTACCACTTTACTCATACGATGACTTCCTTTCCATTTGGTAAACACAATAACCCATTTTCACACCAATTATATCATATAATAGAAGAAATGTCAAGCACTATTCACCAACTTTTTGGCGAATCCGCACAAATTCTAAGATATAATTGAGAGGGGAGGGTTTTTGTGTTCAAACTCAAAGCCCAAAACGGGCGCAACAACATCTGCGGACAAAATCTGACGAAGCTTCGGCATGAAAAAGGGTGGTCACAGCGCAGGCTTGCAAGGGAACTGCAGCTTGCCGGATATGATGTCGACCACCATTTCATTCGCCGAATCGAAAATGGTCAGCGTTTTGTCACGGATATGGAACTCGTCATTCTATCCGAGGTTTTACAGGTAGATATTACGAATTTGCTGGATTTTTCCATTCCGATTGTCTGCCCGGATTTCGACTAATTTCATTATACATATCGTGCAGGACATACGTCTGTCCGTTCATAAAATTTTTACATCTTGCCACGTAAAATAGGGGATAGGGGAGTCGATTTTTTATAATTTTCTTATTTTACTTAAAATAGACATAAAAAAGAGCGGCTTGTTAAAGTCGCTCTTGGCATAAAATGTGTTAAGTTCAGGGTAATAAGCCAAAGGTTGTCTAATAGAACATTTCCCTGTGTATTACTCTATTATTTTTTTACCACAATCAAGTACCGATGAATCGTTCCAACAATTCTGCCGTCTTTTTCAACCATTTCTTGCATTTTTAATAGTTGTTCAAAGCATTTGTCTACAGAAAAACCAGGGAATTCCCATTCTATGATATGTGCAAACCAAACAAAAGCTCCTACATCATAAAACACTATAGGGCGACACACTTCATCAGCTTTCAAAATGTGAAATCCTGCATTCTCAAAATGTTGGAGCTGCTCTTTAAGATTTAAATTTGGGAATGGTTTTTCAGTTTCAGGTAAGACTAATTCAACCAAATCCCTATCATTTTCACTGCCTACTTGTTCGGTGACAAATACACCATCATTGCGCAACAATCTATAAATTTCCTGTGCATTGAAATTTCCATGACGATTTATTATTAAATTAAATGCCGCATCATCAAACGGAATTCTTGCTGGATTATTACATTCCTTAAAATCAATGCCTAATGGCAAAAGTCTATTCTTGCACAATTTTACATTTGGAGGATAACCTTCTGTTGCCGCTGTTTTCGAATATGGATGGTTCAATGACAGCAAGAATTCTCCACCACCTGTATCATAATCCAAAATGTTACTACTATTGTCAAGATATTGTCTGACAATCTGCTCATAATTCCATGGCAAATCATTTTCTACCTCATATCTGTCATGAATGTGTGAAAAATCCCAACCATGGATGTGCGCAATTTTTTCTTCATATTTCCAAATATTTCTTAAGTATTCTTTATCCATAAGACTGCTTTCCTTTCAGTAATAGATTGTTTCTTCAAAAGAATGCAGTTCCTGACAGCATAAGTAATATTTGAGCATTATCCTCGATGCAACTTGCTATCAGGTATTTAAAACTGCACCGAGTAGTTAATTCGTTTCATCACGTTAAACCTCCAAAATTCAGTTTGTTACACAATTTTTCAGCTGCAATTCATGTATCAATTCTTTCAATTTCAGAAAATGCTTGTTTCGATAAACCAAGTCATCTCTCAGTAAATCCCATGTTCTCCCAAAATGCATTTCCTGTTTGATTTCTGCTAAACACTGCAAGTGATGCTTTTATAATGCCGATTTTATGGAGAGCATCCATTGCTTTATCTACAAGATGCGTTGCAATCCCCTGATGTCTATAGTCTGGTAATACTGCCGTGTGATAAATATATCCCCTGCGCCCATCGTTACCAACAATGATAGCTCCAACTATTTCATTTTTATTTTCCGCAACAAAGCAAGTATCAGGATTCCTCTGAAGAAACCTACTTATGCCTCTTCGGAATCATCAATCGTATTTAACCTCATGCCCTTACATGACATCCACAATCGATAGACATTGCTATAATCACTTATTTTCATAAGTCTTATTTTCATTGCTCCTTAAACCTCCGATTTGTACTCGCAAACAATAATTAGCATAACATATCAGAAGGAGGAAGTCAAGCCTATACGTCAAATATAAAAAAATATTCAAACGCAGGCATACAAAAATCGACTGTATAGCCATTTCTACGGCTAAACTGAAAAATCTCCGACCAGTGTTTTTCCACGAAAAATAGAATCTTTTCAATGGCTTTTT
>JAJQGO010000064.1 GCA_021200415.1 Ruminococcus sp.
CTACCAAAAATGCCCTCGGAGTGAATGCTCTGAGGGCGTTTTTTTATTCGAAAAACAGGGACTTTTTGCAAAAGTGACACCCCACCCCCAAAAGTGACACCCTAAAGGGTTTTGTTAAATTGTATCAAAGATGAGGTGGAGATAGAAATATAGACTTCATCTTTGATACAATGATACCATATCAAAAATCCGAGAAATAGCGTAAATACGTGCTATTTCTCGGGTTTTCTATTTTTATGTTTGTGTCTGTGGTTAGATCCGATGCTTCGTATCATGCAGTGATTTTGAGTAAAGTGACACCCTAATAGGAAAAATTAAATTGTATAGAAACGTTAAAAGGTATCGCTTTGAATTGGGGGCTTTCTTTAGTCCTGAAAAAAATTCTCAACCTCTGTTCTTGCTTCTTGTATAAACTGGTACGCACGAGATTTTTTGATACCATACTTTTTCATAACTTTCTGAACGAGTTCCTGATAGTCACCGGCTGCAAACTTCTCATCCTCACTTCCGATGTCAAAGCCTGTGGTAACAATGTCCAGAATTCGTGGATTTCTGTCTGCCAAGTAAGTGAGTAATTCTTCGTACATTGCTTTGAGTAAAACAGGGTTGGTTTCATCCGTAGTAAAAAAAGACTCATTTTCGTCTATCAATGCATCAAGGGAAATTACAGTTTTTTCCTTGCGCATATATGCTCCATTGTGTGGGCAGTGGGCGCAATCTGGATGATTATCCCCATTTTTCTTTGGACAAACTTTATAAGAACCATTGGGTTGTGGAATTAAGCAGCGCCCTTTTCCACGTACACCAAGGAGTTCATTCAAGTTGTAATAAAACTGTTGCAGCGCAATTTTAGCAAATTCGGAAGGAATTGGATAAAATGCCACAAGATACTTTTTCCCAGCCTTACACCAAGTGCGGAGATTTCTCGTGTCTACATCAGAATGAAGTGCGAAGAAATTATCGTCTACTAAGATCGGCACAAGAGTTTCACCATCTTTCACCTCACAGTTGTTGTAGGGCTTATATGCGGCACTGATATTTACGTTGATTGTCATTTGATTTACCTCCAATTAACTACCGGAGGCAATCCAACAAAGTGTATTTTGACCATCGCCATTTTGGAATACCTCCATTTTGGTTCAGGTCAGCCAGCCTATAAGAACTGACGTTTTTATTTTCCCTTGTGGTGAAAGCTATAGGCTATGCTTGCGTCCAAGCACTCTCACTTCAAGGAAGTGATTTTTATCACAGTTCTATCTTATCACATCAAAAAGCTGCAAACAACGACAGAATCGTGTCACCTTTTGAAGTGAAAAAGAAAGAGATTTTGAGGGTGAAGTCCATATAATTTTGTATAATATGTATGAGAAACATTTGTGATTTCATCTATGTACTGGCAATAATGCTTATTCAAAAGGAGACACGACTTTGTCCCTTTTTTTGAGAAAAAATTGAAAAAAAAGTAGGACTGCGTGAAATACACACAGTCCTACTGGTTTATTTTTTAGTTTTCCGACAATGGCTTTACATTTTGTGCTATAAGATACTGATTCACAGTGTCCAGCGTTTCACAATACATGGTTCTGATAATGATTCTGTACCACCGATGTGCCGAATTGCCTGGATCAAATTGACGATTTGCTTTTTCCATCATATCGTAGGTAAGTTCCGGATACAGATGCATACCGATGCTTGCTTGCACGATACTCTCCACTTACGGCATTTTCTTTGTAGCAGTACGCATTCTTGTAATGGTTCGTTCTGAAAGATAACAAGAATCTGCAAGGGTTGTTTTGCTGAATCCAAGGTTGTCCATATGGTAACGGAATGTTTCTGCAAAACCATCAGGGCATGATTCTAACAGTTGCACAACTTCTTGCATTTCTTCCATTTTATCTCCATTTGCATGGTATAAATACGCTAATTTTCCAGGCTTTTTGATATTTGAATGGAGTACGCCAGGAGTATATACATAGTCTTCTGACTCGTGTCGAACAGTAAAAAGTAAGCAGCATTCTGCCATATGCGTTCTTGCGTAAGAAGAAAGAACGAGCTTTTGGTTTTGTTTCCAGATATATTTTTCGTTATTCCGACAGAGATGCCCTTCTACATAGATATACACCCCTTTGTCCAGCAATTTACGAAATGCTTCATTACGCTCATATTCCTCTAAAAGCTTATCCAAGTTGATGGTATACGTTTGGTTATCCTTCACATAACTTTCTACCAAATATCCAGGCACAGGTTTATTATTTGCATATTGCAGCATCCCTCTCGCTTTGTCATATCCGATTTCCACCAGTCTGTTTTTCGCTGCAATTTTGGAGGTCTGGAAAAAATCTGCAATAGCAGAAGTAACACGATTATATGCAATGCTTTCCGGAATATTTCGATTGGTCTCAAAGAACTCTGCGGCCTTCCATGACACCTGATATAATGGCATTTTAACCCTTGGTGTCATGTGAATTGCTTGATTTTCAACCCACTGAATTTGTTCTATGCCTAGTCCCTGATCAATCAATTCTTCAAAGCCCAAATATTCCATCCCATAATATTCCCGATATGTGATCTGCATCGTATAGAAAAGAAAATGCTCATAGACGTGAATACATTCATGGATAATCACATCAGAAACATTGCGATTCTGATTCTTACACGCCACAGTATCGATTAATATTGTTCGCTCTTTCACCGAACCCTTCTTTTTTACGCCGTTCTTGTAATAGGTGACCGTGGAGGACTGCATAAAGACTGCACCTAACTTTGTATCATCTTCAGACAGTCTTGCTTTTTTACGGTATATCCCATTCGCTTTGCCAGTTCTTTTGCCTGAATTGGCACTTGAGAAGTAAAGACTTCGGGATAATATTCATGCAGCATTGTCTCTGCTTCGGTATCTAAATCTGCCTTTCTCAAATAAGGAATCAGATACTCGGAAAGAGGATGTTCTTTTGGAACTTCATCCTTTTGATAAATATGGACAGATTCAAAAAAATTACTTGCTCCATTTGCCCGGTAAGTTCCTTGTACACGATACCATTGCTTGTGTGCATATTTTCGACCATTGTATTGCTGTACTGTGAATTCGGCAATCATGACAACATCCAAACGAAAAGACGTCATATCGATTCTGTGCAGATAGATTCGATACATATCGGCAGATTTAAGTTGAATTTCTTGTATGGATTCCCTCATCGAATCAAAGTGTTTTCCAAGTGATACAGACCCACTTTCTACGACATCTTTAATGCAACAGAAGTAACTGTCTGTATAGTTCCAACGTAGAAAATCGTGAAAGGAACAAACAGCAGGAATAGACTCTTTATAATTTGGCACGGCAGCATACAAATCCGGATGTACGGGATCTTCTAAGTATAGAATCGGGCCGCATTCTATATAATAAGGTTCGCTCATTTTTTTCACTCCAATCTGCAAAAAAGCACTTGACAATTGTGCATTCCTCTGCTATAATAGGAAGTGAAGTTAGTTCACAATCTATTGTAACACATAAAAATATATTTGTCAAGCGATGGAGGAAAGAAAATGACATTCGCAGAAAAAGTAAAGCAGGCTCGAATTGCTGCCGGAATGACCCAGCAGCAGCTTGCCGATGCGGTAAAGGTTTCATCACGTGCAATCAAAGCTTATGAAAAAGGACAAATGCACCCAAGACAAGGCACCATTTGTTTAATCGGACAAGCACTAAAGGTGTCCATTCGCTACCTTACCGATGACACCTGCACAAACCCGACAGAGGACATAGAAAAGGATGAATATATCGTAGAAGCACGTACACAATACGGTGCAAAAGGCGCACGTGATGTACAAGCTCTGCTGCACGAAAATGCTGCACTTTTCGCGGGTGGGGAAATTTCGCAGGAAGAAAAAGATCTCTATTTTGAAGCGTTAACAAAAGCATATTTAAAAAGCAGAGAGGTGGCAAAGGAACGATTTGGAAAGAAAAAAGATGTATAATGCGGAGGCGCCGTTTTGCGTATGAACCATGAAATTTATAAAATTGTCGGAACATACCGCCGCCGTTATGATTGCAGCAATGCTTTTCGATTAGCAGACGATTTAAGAATCGTTGTCATGAAGGAAAATCTGGGGAATCCCACCGGAAACAAGGCAATGACTTATTGTCACAATCGAATTACGATCATTGTTCTAAACAGCAATCTTCCTGAGGTGATACAGGATTTCGTGCTTTATCATGAAATCGGACACTATGCATTACATCGGGATTACTTCCAATCTCCACATTTCGAACGAGATGTATATGGAAATCACCAAATGGAAATCGAAGCCAACCAGTTTGCTGCAGAGATTCTTTTAGATGATGATGAAATTCTGCAGGAAATTTTTGAAAGCGGCTATACTTTTTACCAGTTGGCATCCTTACACAGGATTCCGCCAGAGCTTCTGGCGTATAAATTCTTGTTACTTGCCGAAAAAGGATACAAGGTTCCACCAGTACCGGAATATCCGCCATCCGATTTTTTAACTGGTACGTTAGGCATGGACGAAGGTTGGAACGAATTCAGCTACGAATGAGAGGCGATCACAAATGCCGACTTACATCTGTATCGACTTAAAAAGCTTTTATGCTAGTGTGGAATGTGTTCAGCGTGGTTTGAATCCGCTGGATACCAATTTGGTGGTTGCAGACGAAACACGCACCGACAAGACCATTTGTCTTGCTGTGACACCGTCGTTAAAAACCTATGGGATTCCTGGACGTGTGCGGCTCTTTGAAGTAAAGCAAAGGGTGGAAGAAGTAAATCAAAAGCGATTGCGTTCCGATTCTTACCACGAATTTACAGACAGTTCTTATCATGCGTCGAGGTTGGAAAGAGATTCTTCGCTGAAACTGGATTTTTTGATTGCACCACCACAAATGACCTTGTATAAGAAAATCAGCAACCAGATTTATGAAATTTATCTGCGATATATTTCGTCTGAGGATATTCATGTGTATTCAATTGATGAGGTCTTCATGGACGTAACCGGCTACTTGCAGTTGTACCATTGTACAGCACATGATTTGGCAATGCGAATGATACGGGATGTCTTAAAAGAAACAGGCATCACCGCTACTGCAGGGATTGGCACAAATTTGTATATGGCAAAAGTAGCGATGGATATTGTGGCAAAGAAAATGCCGCCGGATGCGGACGGTGTGCGGATTGCTGAACTTGATGAAATGTCATTTCGAAAGCAGTTGTGGAGTCATACACCACTGACGGATTTTTGGAGTATCGGTCGTGGTACAGAAAGGCGACTACGCGCTCTAGGACTTTACACCATGGGAGATATCGCACGATTTTCAGAATATGGAGAGAAGAAGTTGTTCGATGTATTTGGTGTAAAAGCAGAACTTCTGATTGATCATGCATGGGGCTATGAATCCTGTACACTAAAAGAAATCAAATCCTATATGCCGTCGGAACACAGCCTTAGTGAGGGACAGGTTTTGAAGCGCCCTTATTCCTATGTGGATGGGAAACTAATTGTCAAAGAAATGACAGAACGGTTGATGTTAGAACTGGTTCGAAAGCACTTGGTAACTGAAAAATTAGAGCTTCGAATTGGTTACGATAGTGAGGACATTCCAAAGGAATATACAGGTCCTTGGGAGATAGACCGATACGGCAGAAGATTGCCAAAGACGGTGCATCATGTGATGCAGTTAGAATGCCAAACAGCATCGACGAAGCTCGCCATTCAGGCGATGATGCAGACCTATGCAAAAATTGTAAATCCGACGCTTTTTGTCCGCAGAATCAACGTTGTAGCAATGCGTGTAACTCCAGAATCACAGAAGGAAGAAAAACCGTTGCAATACAGCTTATTTGACGATGTTGCAGCACTGGAGCAGAAACGCAAGGCAAAAGCGGAATCCTTAGAGAAAGAGAAAAATTTGCAAGCGGCAATGTTGTCCATACAAGATCGATTTGGAAAGAATGCCATCCTAAAAGCCAGCAGCTTTCAGGAGCAGTCTACAGCGATCGAACGGAACGGCAGCGTTGGCGGGCACAGAGCTTGAGGTGAGATGATGCAGAATTACGATGACATTCTTTCACATCCACGTTACCGATTACAACATCACACGCCAATGTCGACACAGGCGAGAGCCGCTCAATTTTCGTCCTTCAAGGCATTAAATGGCTTCGAGGCGGAAATTGCTGAAACGGCAAGAGAGACAGACGTACAGCGAGAGTGTTCAGAGGATCGAGCGAATCAGTTGAACCGTGTGCTTCACTTTCTTCTACAGCATGAATACGAAAATATCGCAGTACGTTTGGTATACTGGAAATCCGATTGCAAAAAATCCGGCGGTGCATATGTTGCTTATTCCGGCAAATTCAAGTATTGGAATTTGGGAACAAGACAGCTTGTATTTACAGATGGATTTGCAGTAGAAATAGAACGCATTTGGGATTTGCAATTAGATACATTTACTTGATTTTTTTACGGAAATATGGTATAATACAGAACAGAATATATGATAGAATAGCCGTTATTATATAAAACACAGTGGAGGGAAACTAACATGGCAGAGAAAAGCAGTGCCAACATTGGCTTTGAAAAGCAGATATGGGATGCGGCTTGCGTCCTGTGGGGACATATCCCAGCGGCAGAATACAGGAAGGTTATTATTGGTCTTATCTTCCTGCGCTACATATCAAGTGCTTTTGAAAAACGATATGACAAACTTGTAGCCGAGGGAGATGGTTTTGAAGATGATCCCGACGCATATCTGGAGGAGAACATATTCTTCGTCCCGGAGAAAGCACGCTGGAGCAAGATTGCCTCTGCCGCGCACACGCCTGAAATTGGCACCGTTATTGATGATGCTATGAGAGCCATCGAAGATGACAATAAAAAATTGAAAAACGTGCTGCCGAAGAACTATGCCAGCCCAGATTTGGACAAGCGAGTTTTGGGCGATGTTGTAGACCTCTTTACAAATATGGATATGGGTGACGCCGAGGAAAGTAAAGACCTGCTCGGCAGAACCTATGAATACTGCATCGCACAGTTTGCTGCATATGAAGGTGTTAAGGGCGGCGAGTTCTATACGCCCGCCAGCATTGTAAAAACTATCGTAGCGATACTGAAGCCATTTGCTAACTGCCGTGTATA
>JAJQGO010000029.1 GCA_021200415.1 Ruminococcus sp.
AGGACATACGTCTGTCCGTTCATAAAATTTTTACATCTTGCCACGTAAAATAGGGAATAGGGGAGTCGATTTTTATAATTTTCTTATTTTACTTAAAACGGGCATAAAAAAAGAGCGGCTGTGTAGTCGCTCTTAGAAATATGTTAAGTTCACCGTTTCATTCATCCATCGTCTTTGGGATGGTATGTAACACCTGTATTAAAGGCTATTGATTGCAGAAGAAATAGCTTCCGGCGCAAATTTATTGATTTCATGTCCCACGTCCGGAATGATATGCAATTTCGATTGCGGCAATAAAACATTCAGCTGTTTAGATGCTCTCATGTTTGCGTTATCCTTTTCGCCGCAGATAATTGTTACCGGACAAGCTATTTCACATAGTCTGTTGCTAAAATCCAATGAACGCATGGAATGAGCTAACTTTATTGTGTTGCTTTTTGACAGCCCCATGCTGTCAAACGACTTGCTTGGCATAATACGAAATATAAGATTTTGAAAATCTATAAGCAGGGTCGGAATCTTATACTGTGTTCCAATTAAAACGAGTGAGAACACTTTGTCTTTATGCCTGATCACATAATCAAGTGCCAAAACGCCCCCTAACGAAAGTCCGCAAAGTATAAACGGCTCCGTTTCCTGTTCGTACAGTTTTTCAAGTCCTGACAAAATGCCCGAATAGGTAAAATCCCCTTCTGTCAACGAAAAAAGTTCTGGGCAGTCTACATCGGACTGTAACGTATACTCAGTAACTGTTTGCCAGTCTTTCGATGTCTGCCCTAAACCGTGTAGAAACACGACCTTCATTTTTTTGCTTCCTCTCTCTTTCGGGCAAACAGATAATCCAAACCAAAAAACACAAGAGCTAAGGCAAGTGTAATCATGCTGTTAAATACAATAGATGTTATATCATATTGTATTTCCGGAATAAAGCCATCTACAATAAATGTAATAGCAATCGGTGTGGGTATCATAACCAATAGAGTGTAGCCAAAAGCCCTCCATAGGTTCTTGCGGCATTTAGGAAAAATTCCATAAATTATCCACAGAACAGCAACTGAAACAGCTGTAATGCAAATCCCCATTGTAAAATGACCAGGCTGTTCAGAATCAACGCAAGGATTGCTAAAATGGGAACAGGCACAATACTGGCAGTTAACAATGTTTTGAAAATAATTTTCTCTTTAGCAGTCATAGCGGGAAGCATTACAAACCAAGCCGCGACAATTGCGGAAGTGGAAATCAAAGACCATGAAAGTTTTTCCGCAGTAAAATAGTCGCAAATCAGGCATATGCAAATCGCAATCAATGCCGCCGTAGAAGACGAAACCAAAATGGTTCGTTTTCCTTTTTCAGATAGACGATATTGCCGTTTCTTGTAAGGCAACTCATCTAGTTCAGTCATATCTTCTTTGATAAGATAATCAGAGGTTACACTAAAAATATCGCTGAGCTGGACGATAAAATCTAAATCGGGAGCTGATTGGTCTAATTTCCATTTAGAAATTGTCTGGGGTGTGACATACACCTTCTCTGCAAGTGCTTCTTGTGAAAGTCCTTGCTGTTTCCTTAATTTTTTTATTTTTTCTCCGAGAGTCATGAGATTTCCTCCTGTTGTTTTGATTATGAAAAAATTATAGCAGGCAAGCCGGTTCAAGTCTACCAACTAACGCAGGAACAGGCGCAACGAATCATTGCAATAGGAGGTTGTTACCAATTTTAAAACATCAATTCCCCATTTTTTCTGCCTCGATTTGTACTAGCAAACAATAATTAGCATAACATATCAGAAGGAGGGAGTCAAGGCTATATGTCAAATGTTAAAGATGTTCGCATGTCAATGATAGTTGACAGACAACCTCAAAAAATATAAAACTAAGAATAATACG
Source organism: Ruminococcus sp. (assembly GCA_021200415.1). GTDB lineage: Bacteria > Bacillota > Clostridia > Oscillospirales > Ruminococcaceae > Ruminococcus. The sequence goes on from JAJQGO010000029.1 coordinate 1,887, forward strand.
ACAAATTGTCATTTTTTAGGAGCCAGTGGGATTTCCGTATATTTTATTTGCGAAGCTTAAATAAATTAGAGGATTTTATTTCAAATGCCACGATAATTACAATTGGAATGAGAATTCCGAGATGTATTATAGAAAAATCATTAAGCATAAGGTTTGCGCTCAGAAGGGGATTGAAGCCGATGTTTGCCGCAAATTCCGCGCCGAGAAGATAGATGAGGATCGGCAAAGCGAAGACGGCGAAGTTGATGAGAACGGCATATGTTGTGTTTTTGCATTTCGAGGAAACCCAAAGCATGACAAATGATGCAAGGATAATTGCAATAGTTCTAAACAATACAATCAAAATTATATACTGAAAAACGCTGATATTGAGAGGAAAATCTGCGAAATCAGTGATGCATTGAATTGGTGCAGACAAACCATTATGGTTATAATATTTTGAAATTGAAATCGCATAGGAAATCGTCCAGAGCAGCGAGGCGATCAGCCCATAAATTGCGGCAACGGCAATATTTCTTCGCAGATAGCTCTTTTTTCCCGAAGCAGTGGCGTTCACAACGCTGTTCATGCGGTACTTGTTGTCGTTGGCGATGAGGGGCGAAACGAGGAAAATGCACAGGAGCATCGCCGCAAAAGCGTACTTCATATCGTCGCTGTAGCCGTCGATTCCGAAGGCACGCTTGTAGCCTGTGTCGTAGAAAATCTGCGCGCCGTCCGTGTCCTTAATCAGTTCGATTCGCGCCTGAAGCGGATAAAATCCCATACTTGGGGCAAACTCCTTGTAAAGGTCACTCAGCTCCGATGTGTAGACGCCATCAGCATTTAATTCGTCAATTTTTGCCTGTATATCGTCAAAATATTGCGCTTCACTATTGCATTTTTCGAGTGTTTCAGATGTAATCACGCCCTCATATGTTTCGCAATAGTAACTATAATACACATCATTTACGTCATATTTTTTTATAAAACTCTGATTCAGAAAGCCTGCAACTGCAACAAAAATAATAATTAAGAATATACCCTTTTGCATGATAAGCGACTTGTATAATGTGTAGTAAATTTTAGAGCGTATTTTGTTATTTTTGCCAAATTTGAATTTGATTCCAATTCTACGGAACTCAAGATTTCGCTTTTTCGCATATAAAATTGCCGATAAAGCAGCTGATACGATTGAAATTACAACAACAGCACCGATAGACGTCGGAATTAAAGGTACAGGATATTCCCAAAAGTTGATATTTTTATAATTGCAGAAGATTTCATTAACCTTAGTTAATGATATGAGATTTATGTACCTGAAAATACTGTAAATTGATAGTGGATGAATTTTTGCATATGCAAATCCCTCTGCAACAAGAATAATTGCTGAGATGCCGTAAAATGTAATCGTATTTTTAGTATTTACAGCAACCAGGGACAAGACAGCTCCGATAGCAAATATGGCGATAAATTTAAATAAGATGTATAAAATGAGGTACGCAATTACATTTATCTTTAAATTACAGCCAATAAATCCGCTTAGCGACTGCACAGGACGTGTCAGATCGCCCAATCCATAGAGGCTTGCGGAAATGATTAGGTTCTCGCAATAGATGAGCAATATAGTGCAAAAAATGGTGATCATCAGTGCCGCAAGCTTCGTCAGGAGCAAGTATCCACGCCCTCTTTTCAGCGGAAATAGCAATCCCGACATTCCTTGTTCTCTGTCGGAAATCATGAGCGACAGCACCGCAAAAAGCACGATAAATCCGCACAAAATATCGGTGAAATTGTTGTCGGTTGCGAGGATAATTCCCTTAGATACGTCGAAAACCGGCTGCACGCCCTGCACATTTTCATATGCCGGCGGAGTTTTCACGATGCTTCGGTAGTTGAATGTGTCAGGCTTCGCAAAAATCGACACGCTGGTCATGGATTTTGCCTGTGACTCGATGTTTTCCAGGTATTCTTGATACCCCACGATGTTCGCACACTCGTCCCGAAGCTCGCAAAGAACGTCCCAATTGTATTGATGCTCACCCGAATATTCTCCACATCTTTCCTCCAGCCAATCGAGCTTTTCTTCGTCGGTCATACCGGATAATTGGGAGTATATTGCTTTATAATCTGATGGCGTTGAATCACCGGAATTCGCAGTCCTGAACATGAGATATGCGTTCAGAACAAAAACAGCGGCAATAATTAAAAGAAAAATCCTGTTGCTGAAAAGTTTTTTCAGCTCTGTTGTTAATGCTCTCATTTTTTTATCTCCCCATAATACTGCATATACAGGTTCTCGAGAGTTTTCTCTTCACCGTCAACCTTTTCAATAAGTTTAGGAATTGTGCCACTGTCAATAAGATATCCTTCTTTTATAAAAAGAATTTCCTTTGCTATATTTTCGATGTCTGACACGATATGCGTCGAAATTATAACTATCTTGCTCTTAGATAAATCACTTACCATATTGCGTATTATGACCCTCTGCTTCGGGTCAAGACCCGCTGTCGGCTCGTCGAGAACAATCAAATCAGGGTCGCCGAGAAGTGCCGCTGCAATCAGAACTCGCTGCTTCATACCACCCGAAAATCCGCCCATTTTTTTATCAATTGCATCTGTCAGCTCGACTCGCTCGACGATTTTGGGAATTTCCGATTTTGCAGTATTCTTATCGATACATTTTAGCGCAGCAATATAGTTCAAAAAAGTGTGCGCGGTCATGCTTTCGTATAGATTTTGCTGCTGTGGCATGAACCCAAGTCGGCTGCGGAATTTTTCCTTCAGCACGCGCGTTTCCTCACCGTTCCAGAGAATTTTTCCGCCGTCCTTGTCGGGAAGAAGATTGTCCGTAATCACATTCATCAGCGTGGATTTGCCCGCGCCATTTGGTCCTAACAGTCCATAAATTCCATTAGTAAATTCAAAACTGAAATCACATAGTGCGTGTTTCTTTTTGCCATAATGTTTGTTGACTTTTTCAAGCTTTAATACATCATTCATAATGTAAATAATTCCTCCTCTGTTAGCTTAATTGTTTTGTTACTTTTGATTAAAATATAGCATTCATCATAATATCCTACAGCGTCATATTCCGCATAATTGCCCATGGAATGTTCGGATGAATCACTGAGATCATACCAAATTCCCAGTGAAGGGAAAAATAATTTACCGTTCAGTTCACTGCATCCGGAATCTCTAAATCCCTGTAAATTCAATTCTAAGTCAAATTCATATTCTTTATCGTTATAAATAACTTTAATTGTTTTAGAACTTATATCGTAATAGCTATAAAAATTATCATTCAAGTATGGTGATGATGGCAAATCAGATTCTTTCCATGTTTCAGTTTCAAAATCAAATTCAAAATTTATATAAGTATAGTATTCATCTGACATAGGATCTAAGCTTTGATCTTTTACAAAAGCGTGTGATATGTACATTTTGCCGTCATAGACGCCATAAATGTTAGATGATCTTGTGTATTTTGAACTCTCATATGCTTCATCACCGTCATAAATACTTCCATGATTTGTATATTCATTTGTATCAAGGTTGATGCTGCACAGGTACATCGTTCCGCCCGAACTTGACCAGTTATACGCGCCGAGTTCATCAACTGTAACAGCTCGATCATCTCCAATAAAATAAAGAATATTACCATAAAGCACATAATTTCCCACTTCTCGTGGAACACAATCGTTAAATTCACAAACACATTCAATCTCGGATGAAGAAAGAGACGCTCTCATTAGACTTGAATTTATGTAAAATTCATGACCGTCAGTAGTTTCTCTAACTGCGCCGCCATTTGAGGTGAAAAAATAAACATAGTCATTATAAAATACTGGTTTATAAAATCTTCCTATATTTTTTGACAGGCAGCTTGAGGTTGAATGCGTACAATTTGGAACAGCGCAGAGGGGCGATTGTTCCATTGAACCGAAATCCAGAAATCTTTTTGTGTAATTCTGCGAATCGCCCACAGTATATGCAACGCCATCGCCATAGAAGCTATAATCGCTGATGTATGAGATATTTGTTAAGTATTCCGTCTCTTCTGGTGATTTATTTTTACCGCAAGATACAAACATAGTTGACATAATAGCAATTGAAATAAGTAACGTTAATATTTTGCTCATAAAATTTCCTCCATTTCGTCTTTTTTGCAGTCTATATATATATAAGTGACGTTGGAGTGCAAAAAAGACGAAAGTTTCAGAAATTTTTTATTTTTACAGAGCAAGCAGTTCTTCTTCGGTGAGTTTTACAAAATTGTCTCCATCACGTAAAATATAACAATCATCATACATAGTTAAAACTTCCCACGTTGCGTATTCGCCGAGACTATGCTTCGAGCCATCTGTAATGTCATACCATTCTTCGGACATAAACAATTTTCCGTTAAATAGTCTGCCAATAAGATTAACATCTAATCCTTCAATCGTATATGTTTTACCCTCGTCAATAATTGTACTTGAATTCTCCGGATAATTGCTGTAAACATATGAATCACTGTCCATATAAGAAGCTGATGGTAGATTGCTTTCGGTCAAAGTTTCCGTTTCAGGGTCAAATTCGAACGTAAGCACAGTAAAGTAGTCGCGAGCGTCTAATTCATCCATTTCTTCTAACGTTAATGATTCCTTCATAAAGCTGTATTCTATATAAATTTTTGAATCATAATATCCACGTATTTTTGCTGAACTTGAACTTGAAGCAGCCTCGTATTGTTTATCGCCATCATAAATACTGCCATAATTTTTGTATTCTCCTGTTTCAAGATTTACACTGCAAAAATAATGCGTTCCGCCACTACTGCCAGTTATAATATTTCCATATTCATCAGATGTTGGATTCAAGTCATCTCCACAAAAATAGAGTATATCTTCGTAAATAAAACAACCACTGCCTTCGCGTGGCATACAGTCAGTAAATGCTGTAATTTCTTCCATTCCTGAGGAATCCAGAGATATACGATTCAGCCTTGTATCAATGTAAAATTCTCTTCCGTCTCCTGTTTCATTCACTCCTTCATTTTTGACAAAATAATATATATATCCGTTAAACATAATTGGAGTATCTCCAACAATATTTGCCACACATTCCGAATCCTTATGAGTGCAGTTAGGCTTTGCACAAAGGACTGTGCTTTCAAGGGTTTCAAAGTCAACATATCTGTGAGTATCATCAGATGTAATATAACCGTCTTCGTAAATATTATACAATCTCTTAATGTATATATTTCCG
>JAJQGO010000016.1 GCA_021200415.1 Ruminococcus sp.
CCCCGAAATCCGTTTTGCGGGATTTACAGACGCTTGGGAACAGCGTGAGTTGGGGGAGTTAGTTGATAGAGTCGTTCGAAAAAATACTAATAATATTTCTAACCTTCCTCTTACAATTTCAGCACAATACGGTTTAGTTGACCAGTATACATATTTCAATAATCGTGTTGCAAGTCGAGATGTCAGCAATTATTATCTTGTCTTAAACGGAGAATTTGCATACAACAAGAGTACATCTGATGGTTTTCCGTTTGGTGCTATAAAGCGACTTGATATGTACGAAAATAGCACATTGGAGGAAAAATGAACTACCGTATTAGAGAAATAAAATCAACCGAATATGATATTCTTAACGATTTTTTATATGAAGCAATCTTTATTCCTGAAGGAGTTGACGTACCTCCTAAATCGATTATCTTAAATGATGATTTACAGGTTTATGTTAAAGATTTTGGCAATCAAAAAAGATGATAAATGCTTTGTTGCTGAAATTGACAATAAAATAGTTGGTGCTGTTTGGGTACGAATTATGAATGATTATGGAAATATCGATGATACAACTCAAGTGATCTGCTCTGCCTTTTCCGGATTAGTTATATATTCGATGGATTTAACCTCCGTAACTCGGATTGGATGCACTCCAGTTGTTGCCACAGTTTATTCATTCCCTCCCTGAGTTCAGTTATCTCTTGTTTGTAAATACGGCTTGTGCTGTTCACTCTGAGTGCAATTTGATTGACGTTGTTTGCAACGCTCATAACCGATTGCCGAATTTTCTTTAGCTCCTCATGACTGTATTCAAGGTAAATACCGTTTATCATCATATGCCGAAATAACTCGCTCATAGAGGAAACATTGCATTGTTCCACTCGCTTCTGTATGATTTTCCACTCATCTTCATTGACTTTGAAGATGAGATTTTTATTGCGTTTCTGTCTGCTCATCGTTCGACTCTCACTTTCCTTTACTTTGTCATCGTTGCTCTTGCAGTACAAGCAGCATTCTCCATAGGGTCTTAGGGAAAACGGAGTTCCCCTAACAAGCTGATGAAGTTTTAACAAATATTAAAATCTTATATAACTTCACTGTTTTACATTACTCAAAACGCAAATTTTCACAAAACTATCACCATTTTTTTTTTTTTTTTGTCACATAGAGACTGTATAATAAAATTGTATAAAGTCGATTTGTGCATTTTATACAGAAGGAGATGTTATGTCAAATGAAAAGTTTTTTATGGATTTTAGCGTGTATCTTTTGTGTGTCTTTTATAGTCCTTTGGATCTATGCGTGGATATACGTAAAAATAATATTAAAAAATAGAGAGAAGCAGTTGATTCCCGAATCAAATGTTGTGGCTGCAATGGCAAATGAATTGCCGGATAATGTAAGGAAAGTATTTTTGAAGCTTCGAGACGGTGGTGGAAAAATATCTGTTTTAGCCGAGGATGTAGATTTTGAGTTTGAAAATGGAGTTATTCTTAGTGGGTATCTAATAGATTACTCTTGGTGCAATGGAAAAAAATATTATATACGTTCGCGAGACACTATTTCTAATCCGCATACAACGCTTTGCGTAAATATACGTGAGTGTACAGAATTTTTTCCAAGCGAAGGTAGAAAGGTTATAGAGGAAAGTTATGTCGCATTTCTCGCCTTTTTTCAAGAAAATTCATCAACATTTTCGTGAATTAGCTTTTTTTCATTAAGCTTCATACGATGCGGGATTATAAACTGAGAAGTATCTGTGTTTTTGTGAGTACTATCGCACATTAGTCAACGCAGGAAAACCACGAAACATCGAGAGTTTACTATTTTGTGCTTCTACAATATAATATCTCTACAAAGGAACTTTTTTAGAAATTTCAATAGATTTTTTTGATTTTTTCGAAATAGCTATTTTCTGCTTATGCTATTACATATATATCCATTACAGTTATGAGCCACATATTAACAAAAAAGACACTCCAAAGAGTGTCTTTTTTATGTGCTTGTTTCAACCCCTTAATAGGTAAGGTGTAACAACGGTAATTCCGTTGTTTTTGTAGTATATCATAAAAAAACAGCCTTTGTCAACCCTTTTTAGATACTCCGAATTATTTATCATTTCAGAAAACATTACCAAAATAACAATGAATCACGTGGAAAAATTTAGTTGTAAGCCTTGATTTACAATGCTTGACAGTGTGTGAAAAATGTGATATATTTATGAAGGTGTTTAGTTTGCTGTTGCTAACTTATTATAGGCTTTCAGCTGAAAACCTAATGGCACATCTGCACAACATTCTCTGTGCAGTGTTACCTTAAAATCGCAAAAAAATCGATTCACGCATAGGTGCTTTTTCTAACGTTTCACAAAAGAAGTGGAGTCGTGAATCAGTTTTTTCGATTTTATGTTAGCCATAGCTAATACCTACCTATCACTTATTTTAAATTAAAAGGAGCGATTATATGAAAAACAGACGTATTTCATCTCTCATCAGTGCCGTCGCTTTTGTAAGCGCAATCACGGCAACTGTATCTACCTCTGCTATGGCAGCGAATGACACGCTGATCTATGGCACAATGGACATCCCTTATGCGGAGTTCTACGCTGCCGAATTTGGCAGCAGTGCCAACGCTTATGAGGTGGATGCTGTTTCCTCTGCTACAACCGCAAGGTGGTTAAAGAACGGAGAAGGGGAGCTGTTCGAGGGTACCTACAACGAAGCCAACGATGACGGAACAGGTACGATTCTGGGCGTGACCTATCCTGTTGCTATAACGCAGGCGGATTTGGATGCATTGGGCGACGCGAATTACAATTTTACAGCGCTGGACGAAACGCCTACTGCCTACAAAACCGTTACTGTTACCGATGGGTCGGCTGCCTTTTCTGCTGTAGTGGATACGGACGGAGAGGAAACACTGAATACTACGGTGTCACTCAGTACCAGCACCCCATGGGGCGATTATCTGCTTGAAACAGCCGATAGCGTCAGCGATCTTGCCATTTATGGTGCCTATGTAGTGACAGCTGACGGAAATACCTATATGTTCCGCCATGAGCAGAATATCTGGCGCGGGGAATTTGCTTGGTCCTCCGGCATTACCACAACAGAGCCACACGGAAATTCTCTGGACTGGGAAGATTACGAAAGCCTGATGGGTTCGACAATCACGGAGCTTGTTGTGATCAATACCAGCGGCTATCTGCGTGTGTCCACGAATACTTATGTTCCTGTCAAGTTTGAAAATACCATTACCGTAACGGATGCCGCAGCAGGTACAGGAACAACGGATTTTACAATGGAGGGATTCCCTGACAGTTACACGCCTTCAGGCAGCGTGGCAGATGGATTTTCCGTTACAGCCACGACCAATGGCGGAACAATTTCCTATGAAAATGCCCTCGCCGGTTCTTATACGCTGACGCTCTCAGATACAAGCGGCGTCTATGCGGATGCGACAGCGACCTTCGCACTGACTACGGACACAATGCCTGCGACATATGATGACTCCACATTGTCCTTGGCAGCGGCAGAGGATGCCGATGAGAGCGATTTTGAAAATTTCCTCGCAAATCTTTCCACAGTTTCAGTCAACGGCGTTTCCTATACAGCATCAGGACACGGAGCCACATCCATTTTTGTGGACGGCGTATTGGATCTGAGTGTAACGTCAGGTGGTGAGGCTATTTTCAGCGGAAGCGCAGATGATACATATGAAATCGAGGTTGCGGCAAGTGGCTATACGCAGACGCTGATTTTCACGATTGATGGAACAGGTGCGTTGCTGTCTGATATAACGAGTGGTACGAGCGATACGGACGAAACAGATGGAACGGACGATACAAGTGATACAGACGACACGGATACAACGGACGAAGCTACCGATTCCAGCGGAAGCAGTACAACTTCTTCGAATTCAGGAACCTCTTCATCCACTAAAACAAGCAGCCCCCACACAGGGGATACAGGTGTTGCAGCAGTGGCATCTGTGACGGCAATGATTGCTTTACTGGCAGCTGCCGTGAGCAAGAAAAGAAAATAATTCATGCGAATAGTGCCGAATGCAGTCGGTGCGGTATAACCGTACCGACCTTTCGGTTGTTATGATATAACAAAAGGAGAACATTTATGCTGTTTATCATTGCCCTTATACTGGCAGTCGTATTTGCGGTCTGCTGTGGCACATTACTCAAAAAATATGCCTATGCATTCTACGCAGGTGCCGCAGTGATTTCCATTGCAGCTGCCGTTTTATATATCATCACCCGTGGAAATGTGACCTCCGTTTCCTTTATCAATACCTATATCATTGGACTGTTTACACGGGGCGCGCTGGCAACGGCATTGTGGTGCGTAGTCATGTGGATAGGTGCTATACCGACTGAATTCTCATGGGGAAAGGCTGCCGTCAAAAGGCTTATGCCTATCCGAGGAGAGCTGTCCATTTTCGCTGCTATTCTGACTTTGGGACATAATATCGGCTTTGGACGCACTTATTTTATACAGTTGTTCACAGGACGGCTTCAGGGGCAGTATCTGGCAGCTTCAATTCTGACGTTGGTGATGCTATGCATTATGCTGCCGTTGACGGTGATGTCCTTTCCGCAAATCCGAAGGAAGATGAACGCAAGGCTCTGGAAACGGATTCAGCGTGCGGCGTATGGATTTTATGCTTGTCTGTATATTCATGTCATGATTCTGTCATTGCCGGCTGCAAGGCAGGGGAGAGCGGGCTATTTTGCTACGGTTCTGATGTATAGCATTGTCTTTCTGGGTTATCTGGTCTGCCGCCTGAGGAAAGTGTATACTGTTCATGCAAAAAAATCCGGAAAGCAGATCGGAAATGTATATCTTAATAGCATATGCATCGGCATATTTGTCATTTTGTTGGGATTTGTCGTTTTTCTGGCTTGGGATCGAAGCACATCAGACGTGTACAGTGAAGTGATTGTGGAAAGCGAGGAAACGGAGGAAATCACCTCTGAAACAGAAGCTGATACAACATCGTCCGATGAGAGCGAAAAAGCGGAAGAAACAGAAGCCGAAACCTCCACAGAGGTGACGGAAGCAACCACCGAAGATGTGGAATCCACGGAAGCGTCGGAAACGTCGGAAGCAACGACTGAAGCAGAAACCGTGACGGAAGCAGCAGAAAATATGACTGAATCCGAAAACATTTCTTATGCACAAGAGGTTGAAGAGGCAGACGATTCAACACCCGCCGCCGAAGTCGCAGCGACAAATGCAGCCGTCGTTACTACGCAAGCTCCGACTAATCCTCCTACGACTACTGTGGCTGCCACAACCGCTGCTGTGAGCTATACCTACAAAAACGGCACCTATACAGGTACGGCATACGGCTATGATGGAAATATCACAGCTGTGGTAACGATAGAAAATGATGTGATTACCTCCATTACCGCCTCGAGCGATGAAAGCGATACATGGTATTTTGAACAGGCGCAGGGCAGCGTCATCAGTCAGATTCTGTCGCAGCAGCAAACAAGTGTGGATGCAGTATCCGGTGCAACCTATAGTTCTGTAGGTATTATGAATGCAGTGCAAAAGGCGCTGAATTCCGCAAAAAATTAGAGATATAAGAAAAGATGTTGCGAGGATGACTATGAAAAGACTGTGCCCATTAGTTTTATGTACCTGTCTGCTGCTTTTTGGATGTACCGATGAAAATTCCTCCGAAAGCGCTGTCAGCCGTGATTTATTTGCTATGGATACCTATATGACATTAAAGGCATACGGTGATGCTGCGGATTCTGCCCTTTCGGATGCCGCTGCTCGCATTACCGATCTTGAGACATTGCTCTCCGTCACGGAAGAGGGAAGTGATGTGTGGAACATCAATCATGCCGATGGGGCGGCAGTCGCCGTTTCTGAGGACACCTATACGATTCTGGAAGAGGCGCACAGCATTAGTGAACGCACGGATGGTGCATTGGATATTACCATTTATCCTGTACTCACTGCATGGGGCTTTACTACAGGGGAATACAATATTCCCGATGCGGATACACTGGCAGAGCTGCTGACGTATGTTGATTATACGGGAGTGAAATTGCAGGATGGCACTGTATCCATTCCGGAAAATGCTGAAATTGATCTGGGCGCGCTTGCCAAGGGATATACGGGCGATGCGGTGATGTCCATTCTTGAAGATGCGGGCGTAACATCTGCCATAATCAGCCTGGGCGGCAATGTCCAGGCACTGGGCAGCAAGCCTGATGGGTCGGACTGGACGGTTGCAGTGCTTAATCCCTTTGCTTCGGATGAGAATATGTGTATTCTTGAAATTTCCGACAAGGCGGTTATCACATCCGGCAGCTACGAACGCTATTTTGTGGGTGGGGATGGCAATACCTACTGGCATATCATTGACGCAGCCGATGGCTATCCTGCTGATAACGGTCTGGTGTCCGTGACAATTATCGGCGATTCCGGACTTGAATGCGATGCCTTGTCCACCGCTTTATTTGTCGCAGGTGCCGCAGAAGCAGAGGAATACTGGCGCAGTGAAAACGGCAGCTTTGATATGATTCTTGTAACGGAGGATGCGCAGATTCTTATTACTGAGGGCATTGCCGATGCTTTTGAAAATCTGACAGATATGACGGTACAGGTACTGTATCTTTCATGAGGTGCATATGAATTTAAAAACAAAAATATGTCTGGCTGCGGTGATTCTGATTTTTCTGGCAGCACTGGCAGGGACGGTGTATGTGCTGCGTCCCATTGATAGTACATATGTGGAGATCGTTCAGGATGGTACTGTGCTGTACACCATCGATCTTGCAGACGCTGAAAATCAGAGCTTCACCATTGAAAGCGAGGATGGCGGATACAATGTTGTGACCATTGAGGACGGACAGATTTATATGTCCGATGCCGATTGTCCTGATGGTGTGTGTATTTCATCAGGTGTTTTGCGGTCGGGGTTGTCCATTGTCTGCCTGCCCCATAAGCTGGTAATTCGATTTGTGGAGGATACAGAATGAATATCACACCAAAACGACTGGCGGAATTGTCTGTCCTGACAGCATTGGCTTTGATCATTTTCGTCGTAGAGCTGCGTATACCTGATCTTCTTCCAATACCCGGCGTCAAGCTCGGACTTGCCAATATTATTACCGTCTATGCCGTGTATCGTTATCGCGGGATAGAGGTATTCATGGTGGTGCTTGTGCGAATTTTGTTCGGTTCCATGTTCAGCGGCGGCGTATCAACCATGCTCTACAGTCTGGCAGGCGGTATGCTCTGTCTTAGCGGTATGCTGCTTGTCAGACACATCATTCCGCCCCGCCATTTATGGCTTTGCAGTATCATCGGCGCTATTCTCCACAATACGGGACAGATGATCATGGCAGTGCTTTTAATGAAAACCACCGCCGTACTTTGTTATTATCCGATTCTTCTGTTTTCCGGATGCATTGCGGGACTCTTTACCGGATTGTGTGCCGGACTGGTAGTCTCACGTGTTGGAGGCGACGGTCAGCCGCGTTGATACAGTCTTAATATTCCCCAATTTAGTGTTTCTGTTGTAGGCGTCACTTTACTCGAAATTTCTTTGAGATACGAAGAATCGGCTCTTATTGCAAATACGAGCATAAAAATAGAAAACCCGAGAAATAACACGTATTTACGCTGTTTCTCGGGTTTTTGCTATGGTGGTGTTGTATTAAAGGTGGAGGGTATATTTCTGCGAATATTCCAGCAAGCGTCCATTTTTTTTGTTAATAATATTGGTGTAATATTCGATCTGAATCTGATCTGAATTCTGCTGTTTCTCCTGCACGGTAGACACTCGGCAGTATGCGGCAACACTTAGCTGATGGTATTTATCACGATTTTTAGCCGTTTGCACTTTCTACAGGAATTATGGTTACATTTGGCGTTGTGGACATTTTCTCATTCTTTTCAGTCGTATTTTTATATGTACTCCGTTGACAGCCTCAGCTGATTTATCTCGTTTTGTTTGCAAATCACATCGGCAATAGGAGAGTACACGCTTGAAAATATCTTCATCAATTATCTGAGGATATTTATCGTTACCGAGATACTTCTCATTTTCGATGATTCGTTTGATTATCTTTTTGTTCCAATGCTCTGAATCTTCGATATATCTGATTTTCTCGGACTCCATCAGCTTGGCAATTTGCAGTAAGCTGCTGACTGAAAGATATTCATTGAAAATTGTTGCAACAGCATACACCTCTTTTGGTTTAGTAGTTATTTCTCTGTTTTTCATGCAGTAGCCGAATGGTATTACTCTATTTTTTTTCATTTTCATCATTTCTCTTCAAACCAACAAGGATACCACAAATCTCTGCGTAAATTCAGTATCAAAACCAACAAAGAATGCCCTGAAATTTTATTTTCAGGATATATTCTGCCATATTTTTTTGAATTTTAGATCGCCAATCAGGTGAATTTCCAATTCATTTTGATTTATAACCACAATCTTCTCTACTATATTTTTAAATGCCGATTCTTCAAATTCGGTTATCGTCTTATCATACATTTCAAGAAATCAATTAACATTTTGATCGGATCCAGAGTTTCGTCCTCATCTATTTGCGGTGTTGATGTTCTCTTTCTCAAAAATCACACCTATTCCTAAGTCTTAAGCTGTCTGATATATTCAAGACAATCCATGGTATTCCACGAGCATAGAAAGAATTATTGTATCCTTTATCGCCGATTACATTCTCGTAATCACCAAACGACATATAAGCATTTCCGACACATTGGTGGGCATCAGGATTCTTTGAATCCATCTCAAGTGCTTGTTTGGCGAGTTTAAGCGATTCTTCGTACTTGCCTTGTATGAAAACAAGACGTGAATCAGAAATAACGCTACTAATATCAATCATTTTTTCCATCCTCCATATGATGCCACGTATAATCTTTAGGAGGCTTTGATCCACTAAGACCTATTGCTTTATTAGCTTGAGCAAAATCATTAGCATTTTTGCCAGTCATATTGATTTTAACTGGATTTGGGAGATCCGGATGGGCATACGGCAAAAAATCAGGATATTCTTCCTTACTGTATGTAACACTTACATCTTTACCGCGTAAATCTGTTCTACTTGAAAGAACTTTCCATCTTTATCAACAAGTTCAGCGCCTATCCACCCGTTCCAAGTGAGCCTATGGTAGTTTCCAAAATGCCTCCTATCAGCATTCCTATGAATAAATGCTTCATTTACTTCATCTCCATTTCAAAATCTTCGGTTTCTTCCTCGTCAACCGAAGTGACTTCCACATATTCTTCAATAATATTCAACGCCTCGTTATAGCTGCATGAGAAAGTGATTCGGCTGCACATTTCCTTTGCCTGAACTTTTTCAAACTGTTCTTTTAGCGGTTCTCTTTTCAATTTTTCAAACTTATTATGTGATACAGGTAACGCTTTTTCTACTCACATGATTTTGTTATGAATTCTGACTCCTTTCGAAGCGGATTTGTGTTTATTACAAGTTTTTTTCAGTCATTGACCTTATCTCTTATTTTCGCGTCTTTCTTGTTTCTTTCATTTCCTCTAGAAAACAAAAAAGCTGCCTTGTTTAATACCACTTTAACTCGTAATATTAAACAAAACAGCTTTCAAAATTTTGAATGTTTTTTATATACTAAAAGGCAAATTTAAAATTATTCATCTCAAATCTGCCTTTAATTTTTCCTGAATTTCCACTGCACCGATTCGAATCCCTTTTCACCTTCAAAATTTTGTCCTCGGAGCATGAAAAAAGCCCGCATTTACGGGCTTTAAGTATGGAAACAATATTGCTCCACAAGTATGGCGGAAAGAGAGGGATTCGAACCCTCGATACGCTATTAACGTATACACGAGTTCCAGTCGTGCGCCTTAGACCAGCTCAGCCATCTTTCCGTACTTGGTGCGAGTAATGGGACTTGAACCCATACGTCTGTCGACACACGCCCCTCAAACGTGCCTGTCTGCCTATTCCAGCACACTCGCAAGTACCTATATATTATACTTCATCCGATTGGAATTGTCAATAGTTTCGAGAAAAATTTATCTTTTTACTTGATATTTATACAGAAATTTCGCAGAGGTTACAAATTTTGATTTGGATTTCCCTATTTCGACCAAAAAAGACAAAAATTGCACTTGTTTTTTCCTTCGCAGTCTGCTAAAATGAAAATTGTAGAAAAAAGGAGAATTTGAGAATATGAAAGAAATAAAAGTTTTAATTGGAGATAATACCGCGGAATATGGGGTAAAGCTTGCCGCAATTCTGAGAGATCAGGGGTATTATACTTTGACGAGAAAAAGCGACGGAAACGTGATACTCGACTCGATTCTGAAGCACGAGCCTGATGTTGTCATTTCTGATTTGGAGCTTAGTGGTAAGGACGCCATTGCTGTCATGAGGGAAGTTAAAAATATGACAGGAAAGGACGTAAAATTTATTATCACATCTAAAATCAAGAACAGTTTCCTTGAACGTCAGGCAATTGATAATGGTGCATCTTTTTTCGTCGTTAGACCGTTTGAAACCGAGATTCTTAACTCGCTTCTTAAAGCAATTACCTACAGTAAAGAATCAGCCAAACAATCTAACGATTTGGAAATAGTTGTGACAGACATTATTCATCGTCTTGGCATACCTGCGCACATCAAAGGTTATCACTATCTCAGAACGGCAATAATTGAAACATTTAAGGACGAAGAGCTAATGAGCTGCGTCACAAAGAAGCTTTACCCAACAGTTGCCGAAAAATACGGTACAACTCCAACGAGAGTCGAGCGGGCAATCCGCCACGCGATTGACGTTTCATGGGCGAGGGGCAACACTGAAGTCCTCAATTCTGTTTTCGGCTACACTGTCGATACATATCGCGGAAAACCGACGAATTCCGAGTTTATCGCCCTCATTACGGACAGATTGCGGCTCAGCAAAGGCAATAATTTCATTAAAGATGATGACGGTTCTAAGTAAAAAATCAGACTATATATTCTGCTGAAACTTGGACTGTTTGAACTAATGAATAACCGGATTCACAAAATGCATCTGCATTGATTGCGAATCCGGTTTGCCTTGTATAAAAATAAATTTTAAGAAATTCTCTTGCCTTTGCCCTTTTTGCGCTTTTCAATAGGCTTTTCCTTGCCACCCATATCCTCGAAAATAGGCTCTTCGCCCTCCTCGTAGGTATCGGTGCAAAGCTCCGGGTTGATCTCTCCCTTGCTCGTGTAGTAGGGGTTGATTACGTATTTCTGAATTACCGGATAACTGTTAAAGCAGCACACAAAACAAAGAAATGCAGCAGGGAAGAAGGGAAGAATGAACACAAATGCAATGCTTACATACAAAATGAGGAAAAACATAATGGCTAAAACAGCAACAAATATAACGAGTGTCAGGAAACTTTTTTTCAATTCGACAAATGCAAGTGCAAATGAATTTTTGATAAGATTTTTCAACGACAAATCAGTTGCAATTATCATAAGAAAAGCATAAAAATTCATCATTAAGACCATAATTCCCAAACTCAAACTTATAACCATTGGGATATACATGAGCTTACTGTCCATCTGATTTGCCAAAGCTGGGTAAACGTTATAACCTGCCCAAACTGAAACGATAATTACACAATCCAGAAATCCGATGATGGACGAATTTTTAAAATTTGACTTGAATGCTTTGAAAAAATCTCGGATTATGAATGAATTTTTTTCAAGAACATAATTTCTCATAATTTTGGTCATGCCGGCAGTTGCAGGTCCGATCATAATTGCAAATGCTAAAATCATAACCAATATTAAAATTAACGCGACAGTTGAGTTGTTGATAAACGAAATAATGGCAGGAATTAAAGCTAATGGAATAAAAAATATTGAATAGAGCATATTTACTTCAAAAAGCTTCCAGAATTTTCTGCCGAAAATCTCGAAAAACAGCTTTATGCCCTTCTTTTTTGGCGCATTTTTGGGTATTCCCACTCCTGCGCTCTCATAATCTTTGGAAAAAAGACCCAATTTTAACATCCTCCTAATTTAATTGATATAAGTCCATGAAGAAATAATTCATCAAGGAATCCATAACTGATACCAACAACACCATAACCATAAGTACGAAAAACTTTATAAAATACAATTTAATAGTTCTTCCTGTTTTTTCGTCCGGAAACTCGTCCCTGAATAAAAAAGCAAACAAAAGTCCCGACAGCTTCAATGCTTCGCGAACGCTCAGAGCTGCAATAAACGACAAAACAAGCGCCTTTGGCAGCACGAGAACCAGCACTGACGGAAAAGATTCCGCACCTGAAGTAATGTACATGAGAGCTACCGATGCTCCGATTCCGACACCACGACAGGTTAAAAGAATTATTTCAAGCGGTTGTCCGACTGCAAAAAAACCAAACAAAAGTGCGAATGCAAGGAAAAGTGCCGACGAAAAAAAGGTATTTTTAAAGACGTCAAGCACGGTATTTCCGCTATATATAGGCGAAAAGTACTGATGCACCCACCATTGCTCCGCTATATCGGCTCTCCCGCTTGCGGAGATCCAGACTGCCCCGATCACAATTCCCACGGCGATTGCCACGTGTAGCAGTGACAGGCAAAGCCTCCTGCTTTCTGTTTTAGTTAAATCATTTCTATGCCTCATTCAGCATCATCCTTTCTTTTTTAAAAGGATATGCCGTGCGGAGCTTCAATAGAACTATTCAGCCAATTCGTATGCGCGCTTCGTGCAGCTTTCGCAGCAGTTTTTCACCACATCTGTAAGATTTCCCTCGTAAAGTCTGTCAAGACCTGCAAGTGTTGTGCCGCCGGGTGATGAAACCATTTTAATAAGCTCGTCAAGTGTGTTGCCTGAATCTGTAATCATTTTTGCTGAACCAATCAAGCTCTGTGTAAAAAGCTCGGTTGCAACAGAAGCGTCAATTCCTTCTTGAACTGCATAATCGATAAAACCTTTTGCGTAAAGATAAATAAATGCCGGACTGCTGCCGTTTATAGCGATGATTTCCTTCATTTTATTTTTGGGAATCACAGCTGCCTTGCCGCATAATTTGAAAATGTTCAGGACGATTTCAAATTCCTCATCAGTAACGCTGTCGCTGCGGGAAAGCGCAGACGCGCCCTCGCCGAGGAGGAGGGGAGTGTTCGGCATGACAAGCACCACCTTGGCATTGGGAATCGTTTTTTCTGCGATAAATTCATCTGAAATGCCTGCCGCAATCGACACAAAAACAGTGTCGGGGGTTGTGTATGGAGCGACCGTTTCCAGAATTTTCCCGATAATCTGGGGCTTGACTGCAAGAAATACGTACTTGCATTTCTCCATAACATTTTTCTCGGAATCACAGCTGCCAACGCCAAATTCCTCAAGACTTTTAACTTTTGCAGAATCAGGGTCAAAGGCGAAAAGCTGCACAGCTTCGCTGACGGAGCTTCCAGAAATGCCTTTCATGATGGCGGAACCCATGTTTCCTGCGCCGATAAATCCAATACTAATCTTATCCATTACAATTACCTCTTTAAAAAAATCACTTACTCCATTATACTACAAAGTGTACAAAAAAGCAAGTGAAATTTTTGTGATTTTAAATACAGTTTAATTTGCCCTTGAACGCTTGAACGAATGCTTCACAACCGACTTGTACGCAGCATTTGCAGCGGGGAGAACTACACACAGCAGAACCACGTCAATGGGGAATTGAATCAGATTTTTGGTAATTCTTGGTGCCCACCATACCATAAATGCACTTCTCAAATCGCTGTTTTCGGCAAATGAGATTACCGAAAAGTCCTTGTTAATATAAAGTGTGTAAAGCAAATAGGAGTTAAGCAGAATATTGCAAAATAAAACAACTGAACCGCGTGCAAAGACAATACTCAATACATTTTTAAAATTAACCTTTGAAATATCTTTTTTGTAAAGAAAAATACCATACAAAATGCCTACAAGCAGCTCAACAAGGGCAAGCTGAATGCTGTAGCCTCTTGCGGACTTGTTGTCAATGATAAATCCGATGATGTCAAGTCCAAAGGTTGACAGACCGCTTACCACAGGGCCATAGAGCATTGCAATTACGCAAAGGGGCAAAAATGTGAACACAATACGCAAATCAAGCGTAATCTGAATTGCCAGGGAACGTATTGCAATTGCGAGTGCAAGAAGCATACCCGTGGTCGTCAGGGTGCGAAGCTCCTTCAGAGACTTCGCGGAATCGGTGAATAACGATAAAAAGCTCTTCATAAACATACCTCCTTAATTATGCGAGCCGATGCTTTATGCATAATCGGAGCGATTACAAAGAGCTTCAATTATACACTCAGCGGGATGCGAAAGCTGTACCGCAAGCGACGTAGTACAGCGCTTTTCGTCCGTCGGCAACTCCCCGTCCGGCGGCACTTCACGCACAGCTTTCTACTCTGATGTAATAAAATTTAATCTATAGGAACGGAATCAGAATCCGATTTCCTCAGCAATCTGATGAAGTCTTTCATCGTATGGCTTTTTCATTGCAAGAGCCTCCTGAATGTCGAAGTCAACAATCTTGTTGTCCTTCATTCCGACAACGCGGTTGCCGATACCCTGTTCGAGAAGCTCAACTGCGTAGTAGCCCATTTCAGATGCAACAACTCTGTCTCTGAGAGTAGGTGAGCCGCCTCTCTGAACGTGACCGAGAACAGTAGCTCTTGCCTCGATATGAGTTTTTTCCTGAAGAACCTTAGCGATTTCGTCAGCGTGACCAATACCCTCCGCAACAACGACAACGAAGTTCTGCTTGCCTGTTTTCTTAGCCTCGAGCATTTTCTTAGCGAGGGAGTCAAGGTCGTATGGCATTTCCTTTGTAATAACCTCAATTGCTCCGCTTGCAACGCCGGTATTTACAGCTATGTAGCCTGCGTTTCTGCCCATAACCTCAATAACGGTGCATCTGTCGTGTGACTGTGAGGTATCGCGAAGCTTATCTGCAAGCTCCATAGCGGTATTCATAGCAGTATCATAGCCAATGGTATATTCTGTGCAAGCAATATCATTATCAATAGTACCGGGCAGACCGACGCAGAGGATACCTCTTGCTGAAAGGTCAGCAGCACCTCTGAACGAGCCGTCACCGCCGATTACAACGATACCCTCAAGACCCAGCTCTTCGCATTTAGCCTTAGCCTTGTCAAGACCCTCATCGGTTCTGAATTCAGGACATCTTGCGGTATACAGCATTGTTCCGCCTCTATGAATAATATCTGATACGCTTCTTGCATCCATCTGGATAATATCGCCGCTGATAAGACCTACATAACCTCTGCGGATACCGTAGACCTCCATACCCTTACTTAAAGCTGTTCTAACAACTGCTCTTATAGCAGCATTCATTCCGGGGGCATCGCCGCCGCTTGTCAAAACGCCAATTTTCTTAATCATAAAATATTCTCCATTCTGCACTATGCGTATATTTAAACCACAAATTATGACAGTCCTCAAAGGCTGCGGACTGCGGACAGGATTTCAAAATAATCCATACATATATATTTTACTACATTTATAGATTTTGTCAAGGGGGAATTGCACTATTTTACATATTTTTATTAAACGTCTGCCTTATGAGTCCGATTTTATCGGGAGGATATAATTTCAAAAGCTCATCATAAAGACTGCGTGAAATTTTTAGTGATAATCTTTTTTTGGGGGAAATCATTTTTTTTGCGTCCGTAAGATAAAAGCAAATTTCAGTAGGTCCGTCATAGCGGCTGCAAAGCCTTGTAAGCTCCGCAGGAACAGCAATATTCGCGGAATCGGTTTTTATGCAGAGCCGCATATGGTCAGTCATTTTTTCAAACTCGCTTTCCTCAAATATACTTCCGCAGATGAGAGCTGTGCTGTCGTCCTTAATTGAAATTTTTCCGTTTATGATAAGCATGTTGTCCTCATACAGTCGGGAGGCGCAAACCGAAAACAAATCCGGAAAAACAACAGCTTCAAGCTCTCCGCTTTCGTCCGAAACCGTTATAAAGCACATTTTATCGCCCTTTTTTGTAGTATGAAGCTTTTTGCCCTGCATTATGCAAAGCACGCTCACCCTATCTCCGTCACGAAGAATTTTTCTTTCCGTCAGAGCAGAAATATCTCCGATTTTTTTCGCCTTCATCAGCTCCGCAAGGTACGAATGCTCCGAAAGGGGACTGTCGCTCAGATACATACCGGCCGCATCCTTTTCCATGCGCAGAAGATACTTTTGCGGATATTCAGGAGCGTAGGGAATCCTGATTTCCATAGAGCTGTCGGCTGCGGAGGAGAGAAGATTCAGCTGACCGTCAAGCACATCTCTGGAATCCATATTCGCGGAATCAAGAATCCTCTCGAAGCTGTCAAGCATCTGTCTGCGGTTCAGACCAAGCCCGTCAAATGCTCCTGCCTTTATCATATTTTCAAGAGCCTTTTTGTTCAGCTCCTTTCCGCCGACTCTTTCGCAGAAGCTCTGAAGTCCCGTAAACAATCCGTTTTCGGTGCGTTCCCTTATGATTTTGTCGGCAAGTCCGCTGCCCATGTTCTTTATCGCCAGCAGTCCGAAGTACATTTTTCCGTCCTTGTAGGCGAACCCTTTCATGCTTTTGTTTATATCGGGCTGTAAAACATCTATTCCGCTGCCTCTGCACATATTTATATATTCGCTCAGCTTTGAAGTCCACGACATAACGCTTGACATGAGAGCAGCCATGTAAATTCCCGTGTAATGGCATTTCAGATATGCCGTCTGATATGCCAGATAAGCATATGCCGCCGCATGGGATTTATTGAATGCATAGGAGGCGAAGCTTACCATCTCATCGAAAATCTCATTAGCCGTTTCGGCGGAAACTTCGTTTGCGACAGCTCCGCTGACGAAGCTTTCGCGTTCCTTCAGCATTACCTCCGGCTTTTTCTTTGCCATTGCCCTTCGCACAATATCCGCATGGCCGTAGGAATATCCCGCAAGCCTGCGGCAGATTTCCATAACCTGTTCCTGATACACCATGCAGCCATATGTTTCGCCAAGAATCTCATTCAGAAGAGGATGCTTATATTTAATCTGCGACGGATTTTTCTTGTTTGCGATATATACGGGAATTGATTTCATCGGGCCGGGTCGGTAAAGAGCCAGAACAGCAATCAGATCCTCAAGGCGTTCCGGCTGAAGCTCCATAATGCGCTGTGTCATGCCGTCGCTCTCGAACTGGAAAACTCCGCAGGTTTCACCCCTTGACAGCATTTCATATACAGCCCTGTCATCTAAGGGAACGGCGTTAATGTCAAAATCCGGCTGAATTTTATGAATCTCGTTTACCGCGTCACGTATTATGGTTAAATTTCTCAACCCGAGGAAATCCATTTTGAGAAGTCCCAGCGATTCCAGAATCGTCATGGTGTATTGAGTTACGATTGCTCCGTCGTTTCGCTGAAGCGGCACAATATCACTAAGCGGAACAGCCGATATAACAACGCCTGCCGCATGAGTTGAAGCATGGCGTGGCATACCCTCAATTTCCATTGCCGTATCAATGAGTCTCCGCACGGACTTGTCCGAACGATAAAGCAAGCTCAGCTCCTCGGATTCCTCAAGCGCCTGCGAAAGGGTATTTCTCGGATCTATAAGCTTAGCCGTTTTGTCGCACAGCTGATATGGTATATTCAGAACTCTTCCCACATCACGTATTGCGGCTCGTGCCTTCATTGTATCAAAGGCAATTATTTCCGACACCCTGTCCTCACCATATCTGCGCACAACATAATCCTTGACACGCTGTCTGCCCTCAATGCAGAAATCTATATCAAAATCAGGCATACTCACACGTTCAGGATTCAGAAATCTCTCAAAAAGGAGATTATATTTTATTGGGTCGATACCGGTTATTCCGATACAGTAGGCACACAGGCTGCCTGCACCCGAGCCTCTGCCCGGACCTACGGGAATATCATTATCCCTGGCATATTTTATAAAATCCCACACAATGAGGAAATAGTCCGTATATCCCATTTCCGTAATAACCCTCAGCTCATATTCCATTCGCTCGAGGACGTTTGCGGACGGTTTTTCGCCGTATTTAGCGTACATTCCGTCATAGCACAGTCTGCGGAAAAAGGATTCGTTATCATCGGTTCCCTCAATTGTGAATTTCGGCAGCTTTATATGCCCGAATTCAAACTCGACATTGCATTCCCCGGCGATTTTTGCCGTGTTTTCAACAGCCTCTCTGTGACCGCTGAATAAGGCGTACATTTCATCTGCGGATTTCACATAGAATTCGTCAGTCCTGAAGCTCATGCCGTTCGGCTCGCCGACAGTTTTATTTATCTGAATACACAGGAGGACGTTCTGCATTTCAGCGTCCTTTTTTTCGATGTAGTGGCAGTCGTTTGTGGCTGCAAGGGGAATTCCCGTTTCCGCGGAGATTCTGAAAAGCTGCGGAAGAATCCTTACTTCCTCGCCTATGCCATGATTCTGAACCTCAATATAGTAGCTGTCCTCGCCGAATATTTCACGATATTTCAGGGCAGCTTCCTTTGCCTTGTCATACTGACCGTTCAAAAGAAGCCTTGGAATTTCACCTGCAAGGCAGCCCGAAAGGCATATAAGCCCCTCGTGATATTTTTCCAGAAGCTCCGTATCAACTCGGGGCTTGTTGTAGAATCCCTCTATGCTGCCGAGGGAAACAAGCTTGACTAAATTCTGATAGCCGGTATTATTTCTGCAAAGAAGCACAAGATGATAGGGAGAAGAGTCAATTTTCGGTTCTTTATCAAAACGGCTGCGGGGCGAAACATATACCTCGCAGCCGATAATTGGCTTTATGCCCGCCTTTTTTGCGGAGGTCCAGAATTCCACTGCTCCGTACATAACTCCGTGGTCGGTAATGGCAACAGCCGTCTGCCCAAGCTCCTTGACTCGGCTCATGAGCTTTTCGATTCTGCACGCTCCGTCAAGGAGGCTGTATTCAGTATGCAAATGCAGATTAACAAAGCTGTCAGCTTTCATTTTTATCCGCACCTCCGGTACGTATTTCATCCGCCATTTTCGCAAGCCTTTTGAAACGGTGATTGACCCCCGAACGGCTTATGGGGTTTTCAAGGGAATCTCCGATTTCCTTGAGGCTCATGTCTGTATTGGCAAGTCTTATTTCTGCAATTTCCCGAAGCTCGTCCGGAAGATTTTCAATTCCCACATTCCTGTCGATGAGCTGTATATCCTCTATCTGGCGTATGGCTGCGTTTACAACCTTGTCTATGTTGGCAGTGTCGCAGTTGGCAATGCGGTTCGCCTTGTTGCGGACGTCCTTGTATATTTTCACGTTCATAAGCTCCAAAGTACACTGCTGCGCCCCGATAAAGGTCAGTGTATCCTCAATTGATTCGCTTTCCTTTATGTAGACAACGAACTGCCCTCTCCGTGACGCGATTTTCGCGTTTACTCCAATATCCCCCAGAAGCGTCAGAAGCTCCTCCGCCAGATGTCTTTCGGGGACGGTGAATTCCAGATGATACTCCTTTGACGGATTGTTGACGCTTCCGCAGGCAAGAAAAACTCCCGCCGCAAAAACGCCAAGACTATTATTCACGATAATCTCGGAATCTATTCCTCTTTCCGCAGCGGATATTCTGTATTTCCCGAGGATTTTTTTCACGGCGTCCCTGTCGTCTATATCAAAGGAATACAGCTCAGCTCCGTTTTTTCGGGTGCTTGTGTGAGCCTTAACCTGCACGGATTTTCCGAAAACATCGTAAATCAAAAGCTTAAACATATCAGCTGAAATTTTGCTTTCGGTCTGAAAGCAGATTTTTTCGTGACTGAGAGTGCGGCTGAACAGCAGCATTCCGTAAAGGCACGCAAACCGTTTATCCTTATCGTTTACAGAAGATGATATTTCTCTCCTGACATCATTTGAAAAAGAAATAACAAGCCCTCCCGTCAGAATTTTTTATCCTTCGCCATATCACGGTGGAATTTCTGCACCTTGTAATCCTTTCCCACGAGATATTCAGCCATCAGCTCCGCAAAGGTTATGGAACGGTGCTTGCCTCCTGTGCAGCCGAAGGCGATAACAAGCTGACTTTTGCCCTCGCTGATATAAAGGGGTATGAGGAAATCTATGAGATCACGCAGCTTATCAAAAAGCTGACGTGACTGATCGAAGCTCATGACATAATCGCGGACGCATTCGTCACAGCCCGTGTGATTGCGGAGATTCTCGATGTAGTAGGGATTGGGCAGGCATCTCACATCGAAAACAAGGTCTGATTCCGTAGAAACGCCGTATTTAAAGCCGAAGGACATGACCTTTATGGACATGGAGTCCGAACGTCTCTGAAGAAACAGCTCACGTATCTGCTCCTTAAGCTGATTTGCCGACAGATTTGAGGTTTCGATGTAATAATCGGCAATTTCCCTGAGCTGCGAAAGCTGCTCCCATTCATAGCTGATTGCCTGATGAAGATTGCCGTTGAACATTTCGTCAAGAGGGTGCTTGCGGCGAGTTTCCTTGTACCGCTTGATAAGCACCTCACTGTTCGCCTCAATGTAGAGAATTTTCACCTCAATATCCTTGTCACCTTTGAGCAGCTGCCATGAATGATAAATTTCCGCAAACATATCTCCCGAGCGTATATCCAAAGCCATAGCGACCTTGTCAAGACCGTTTTCCGAACGGCAGCAAAGATCAACAAAACGCGGAATAAGCTCCGGCGGAAGATTATCAATGCAGTAATAGCCTATATCTTCCATCACGTCCATAACGCAGGACTTACCGGAGCCTGACATTCCGGTTACAATCAACAGCTGCATAAAACCTCCCTGAGCCGATTTGCGGCTGCCGCTGTTCCGGTCGCGGCGAACCAATATTATTTAAGGATAACAGGCTCTAATTCAAGCAGGTATCCCGTTTTATCAAAAACAATTTGTTTAACCCTTCCGCACAGCTCCAGAACGTCGCTGCACGTAGCATAGCCCTTATTTACAATAAATCCGCTGTGCTTTTCGCTTACCATAGCTCCGCCGCAGGTCATGCCCTTGAGTCCGCACTGCTCGATGAGGAGAGATGCGTAGCTGCCCTTGGGCCGCTTGAATGTACTTCCCGCGCTGGGCAAATCAAGAGGCTGCCTGGAGCTTCTTTTGCGCATACACTCATTCATTGCCGATTTAATTTCGCTGCTATCTCCGCAGGCAAGGCTGAATGTAACAGATGTAATAACGGCGTTCATTTCGGAAAAAACGCTGTGCCGATAGGAAAGCTTCATCTCGTCCCTGCCGATGGTGTGAGGCTTGCCGCATCTGTCGAGATATTCTGCGGAAACGACAATATCCGACATTTCGCTCCCGTATGCTCCCGCATTCATGTACAGTGCGCCTCCGACAGTTCCGGGGATTCCGAAAAGATTTTCCATCCCTGTCAGGGAATTTTGCTGCGCATGGACGCAGACTGCCGAAAGAAGCGCCCCTGCCTCGCATTTAAGCGTATTTCCGCTGTGTTCGATTGCGGCAAAGCTGCCGCCGAAGAGGAGAACTACGCCGTCGAAGCCTTCGTCCGGCACGAGGATATTGCTGCCTCTGCCTATTACTCCGTATTTTATATTGCTGCCGTTGAGAAATTCAATAAGCTGTGAGGCGGATTCCGCGCTGTTTATGCTTATCAGCGCACTGCACGGACCGCCAAATTTAAAGGTTGTGTATCCGCTCAATGAGCAGTCCGGCGTTATACGGCAGCCAAGCTTGTCACATAGCTGTGTTAATTCGTTAATGTAAGACATGGTGACCCCCATCAGAAAGTATCGTAGCTTTTTATGATTTCCTTTGCGTCTGATTCCATTCCAAGTTGGGAAAGAAGCTCCTGAGCCGCATTGTAGCCCATTTTTTTCTGCCTGTTGTTCATTGCGGCAACCTCAAGTATAACAGCTAAATTACGTCCGGGCTTTACAGGAATAGTCAAAAGGGGAATTTTAACTCCCAGCAGCGAAACGTACTCAGTGTCAACGCCCATTCTGTCGTAAACCTTTTCGGAATTCCACTGCTCAAGCTCAACAACGAGGTCGATTTTCTCTGTCATTTTAACTGCTCCGATACCGAAAAGTCTGCGCGCGTTGATTATGCCGATGCCTCTTAGCTCAAGGAAGTGGCGGATGTTATCGGGGGAGCTGCCCACAAGGCTGATATTTGAAACCTTTCTGATTTCAACTGCGTCGTCCGCAACAAGACGATGACCTCTCTTGACAAGCTCGATAGCCGTTTCGCTTTTGCCTACGCCGCTTTCGCCCGTAATGAATACGCCTTCGCCATAGATTTCAATAAGTACGCCGTGACGTGTAATTCTCGGCGCGAGATTAAGGTTCAGGAAAGCGATAAGTCCCGACATAAAGTTGGAGGTGCTTTCCTTGCTCCTCAGCAGCGGAACCTCATACTGCTTTGCAAGCTCAAGCATTTCCGCAAAATAGGGAAGCTCCCTTGTGATAATGAGGGCAGGCAGGTGCTTGGAAAAGAGCATATCCAGTCTTTCCAGCCTTGTTTTCTCATCAATTGTCGAAAGGTAAGCAAACTCCATTTTTCCGATTATCTGTATTCTTTCGGGGTTAAAATATTCATAGAATCCCATAAGCTGAAGCCCCGGTCTGTTCACATCGTTTTCCTCAATCATGAGTTCATTTGCGTCCTTGTGAATATAGATTGTTTCAAGCTTGAATTCGTCGATTACCTTTTGAAGGGATACCTTGAATTTTTCTGCCATAATATTCTCCATTTCTCCGAATAGTGTCGGTTTGTGTTCCGGCATAAATGCCATATTTTATCCGATAATGAATGAGCTGTATCCAAGATCGGAAATTGCGTCCTTTGCCTGTAAAAGTGAGTTCTCGTCGGTATTATCTCCCGACAGGCGGACTATTACGTTATAATCCGAGAGCTTATCCTGAACAAGATCCATCGCCTTGACAGCGTTTTCCGAAGGCGTTCCTGCAAATTCATACAGCGTTGTATCCGTTGTAATTCCGCTGTCGAGAACGTCAAAATCAATGTCGAGTACGAGTGTGCTGACGTCAAGGAGCATAGGCTGAATAACGTCGTCATATCCCATAATCAGATCCTCAGCTGAAACCTCAAGGAACATAGCCGAGCCGCTGTTAGTCGTGCTGCTGTAGAGCTGATTTACGACTAAGGTCAGGGCAGTGTAAAAATCCTCGCTGTCGGTATCGAAGCCGAGAAGCTCAATATCGCTTTCCCTGAAGGGAGGGAACACTGCGTCACAGCATATAATTTTATCGAAATCCGCCGCCGCAACCTCGCCTGCAATTGAATTGAGATAGGTCTGCGTCAGCTCCGAGAACGGGGAAGCCCAAGGCTTGCCGCCGCTTGCGGAATCGTTGTCCAGCCAGTTTGAGCCGTCGGAGGCGATTTTGTAGCTTGCGTCAGGGTATGTCTGCGGAAGAAGATTATCACGGAGCAGACTAAGCTCAGCAACGGGGGTGAAGCCCTCCGCCCTGATTGCGGACACTATCTCATCAAGCGTCAGCTCGGACTGAACAGCTCCGCACGCCTGCGCTTCATATATCTGACTTGCGTAATAGATTTCGCCGCCGCTAATCTTCAGCGGAACAGATACATACTCTATGCCCTCGCTGTCGGAGATATTCCTCAGAGCCGCTGTAAGTCTGCTCAAATCGGTCATATCGGATACCGAGAGTGAAGCTCCGCAGAAATCCTCCGCGCTGACAGCGTCCACAGCTGATGCCTCGTCGGAAAGTGTTCCGCTTAAATCGGCAGTTTCGCTTATGGATGTGCTTTCCGTATCAGAGGAGTCGCTGTCGCCTGTTTTTTTGGAATAGTTTATAATAGGTTCAGCCACGCTGTATCCCAGAAAACCGATTCCTCCCAGAAGCAGCAGAGTCAGCGCTGCGGAAAGTATTTTTCCGGCAGTGCTTTTTCCGTAATAATTTTTTTCTTTTGTTTTGTATATTTTCCTTCCTTTGTTTTTGAATTTCATTTAAATTCTCTCCTAAAATATTAAGCTGCGTTCTCTTCTATCTATTTTAATGAGTAAACAGCCATAGAAATAATACCCAAATAAATCAGCATCGCAGGAAACCCTCTGAATGAGGAAGGCACCTTTGATGAGTTCAGCCTGCCGTATGCCGCAGTCAGAATAAGCGCGGCAATAACAAAGCCTATTCCCGCTTCAAAGCCGCGGGAGAGATAATCTGTTAAGCTGAAGGATTCCTCAGCGAGAAGGTCATCGCTGATTATGGTAAATAATGTTCCCATAACGGCACAGTTAAATGCCGAAACGTGAATGTATTTTTTGAATTTATCAAAAGCATTTCTGCTGATGAAATACATTGCAGTGAGCAGCAGCACATATAGGATTCCGACAGCGAGAGTGTAAAAGAACAGGGTAAAATCGCTGTATTTCTGCCCCGTAAGATGATTTACGGCATAGGCTGCCGCCGAACCGACAGTTGTAAAAACAGTTATAACTGCCGCCGTCCCGATGAGATTTCTGCGGCTGCCTGCCGCGATAAACAGCGTGCTTGTTCCGAGAGCCTGCATTAAAATCAGATTTGAGGCAAGCAGGGCAATCAGCTCGTTAATCAGAAACATTAGCCTCACCTCTCGATTCATTTTTTGATTTCATTGCAGCGGAACGAATCTTCCGATAGATACCGCAGAGAATACCGAGGAAGATAAATCCGCCGAAGGGCTGCGCAAGACCGCTCATAAGAGTATCCATATCAACCATTTGTCCGTTTATAGTGCCGTAAGCCAGAATCTCCCGCACCAATCCGGTAATGAGCATAACCGTGTCGAAGCCGAGTATGTGGAACACAAGCGAGCCAATCATGCGGCCTTTTTTCATACGGAAGAATTTCAGCTCCGTCTGGTAGACAATAAGCGAATTTACCGCAAGAAGCGGATAGTATATGCCGATTCGTTCGATTGACGACGGATAGAATTCCTGTGCGGCAAGCCTGACAGGAATATACACAAGTGACGAAATGAGCGCATAGATAATAATTTTAACGGTATATGGCAGCCTTTTTGGAACGAATGACGAAACGAGAACCGAGATAAATGTTATTGACGAAAATGCGTAGACAAGCGCCAGTGCGTTTTGCAGCGTATCGCCGCACATTATTACCGGAGATATTACCATGCACGCCGAAAGAACGGTATTATCGCTCAGCAGCCCTGATGTCAGCGTGTTTTGCGGCTTATTCATTTGATTCAGCTCCTTCCTCCGAATCCTCCGAAGAAGTCGTTTCATTCTCCTCGGGGGAATCGCTGTATTCGGATTCAAGAATCTCGTTTTCCTTTTCAGACGCAATTTTTTTCTCAAGATTTTTAAATGCGAGAGAAAGGGGAGTGAACAGCACTGAAGCGATTACAATCACGTTTTCTTTTCCCGTTGTGAGCATGACCACATAGGAAAACAGCGCAATAAAAAGCCCGTAGAAAAATGCGTAATAATTTTTCGCAGGGGCAATTCTGCGGTCGGAAATAATATATATTGCGGCAAAAAGTATCATATTCGTCGATAAAACATATTTAACTGAATCAGCTGCGTTATCGACAATCGGGCAGATATACGCCATAAACGCTGTTCCGGAAATTGTTCCTATAAAAGCGCCTGCGGAAATATTCCTCCGGAGAATGAGTATGACTGCGATGATAATCAAAAGCAGAATACTGCCTGTACCCATAGGACCTGCAAAGCTTCCGAGGAGTATTTCATAATCCGTGGAATCCATAGAGCCTGTTGTGTTGAAGATGAACGATGCGGAGCTTGAAAGCTCATCAGCCTGTTCAAAGATACCGAGCTTGTCGTAAACTGCCGGATATGACAGCAAATCATTTTCCCACGATGTGAGAATGAGAAGATATGCCGCGGCGGCAGGGGAGAAGATCATATTTTTTCTTCCTCCAAAGACATTCTTTGCGGCAACCACAGCAAAAACACAGGCAATTGCAGGAATTTTTATATCAATTGCAGCAGGCATCATCAGCGCAATTATGAGGGCGTCGGAGGTGCAGGACAAATCGTCGGCGGTAAATCTGCGGCTTCTCATTCTCAGCGTGATAAATTCAGCCGCAAGGGAAACGGCAATGCAAATACCGCCAATCCACAGTGCGCGTACGCCATAATAGAAATAGGACATAAGCTCAAGCACGAGCAGAGTCAGCATAACGTCCATCCAGACCATGCGCTCAGATTTAATTTTTTTCAGCATTTCCGCTTATTCCTTCATCAATTCAGCTGCCCGAGCCATATCGGGCGCTTTGAAAAGATAGCTGCCCGAAACAAGTACATTCGCTCCGGCTTTTTTTACAATTTCCGACGTTTTCGCATCAATTCCGCCGTCAACCTGCAAATGAGTGTCAAGACCAAGCTCAGTAATTTTACTTCTCACGAGGCGGATTTTCTCAACGGTTTCGGTCATGAAGCTTTGTCCGCCGAAGCCCGGCTCAACCGTCATAACAAGCACCATATCAAGGTAGGGGAGGAACTCATAAACAGCCTCAGCGGGAGTTGCAGGTTTAATCGCAAGAGCTGCCTTTGCGCCGCTTTCCCGAATAGCGTTGATTGTAGCCATTGTATCGCTGACGCTTTCCAGATGGAATGAAATTATATCCGCGCCGCTTTCCGCAAAGCGCCTGACGTAGCGCAGCGGATCGGTTATCATGAGATGAACGTCAAGCGTCAGGTCTGTGACCCTTCTTATTGCCGAAAGAACAGGCAGACCATAAGTTATATTATTAACAAATATACCGTCCATAACGTCGAAATGGAGCATATCGATTCCATTTTTTTCAAGACGATGTATTTCATTTTCAAGATTAAGCAAATCTGCACTCAGAACTGAGGCGGAAACTAAATTTTTCAACTAATCACTTCTTCCGATTTTTACAGCAAAGTAGAGCTGCGAAATTTCCTATACATTTTTATTATATAATATTTGGTTTCGTCCGTCAATATGCTCAAGAGAAATTTTCTGATAATTTTTCCGGACTTTTACATTTGATTCTTATAGTATAGATACTCGTGTCCTTTCCGCAAAAGCCGCAGCCCTGCCGAAAAGCAGGGCTGTTGTTTATGAGAGGTTAATTCTTCGAACGGCATCTCTGACCCTCAGCACAAAGGCAGGGGAAACCGAAAGCTCGTCAATGCCCATGCGCAGGAAGACTTCCGTCAGGGAGGTGTCTGCGGCAAGCTCACCGCAAATTCCAATCCATGCGCCGTTTTCGTGAGCGTTTTTTGCCGAAAATTCAATCAGCCGCAGTATAGCCTCATGGTGTATGTCGCAGAAGCGTTCCAAATTGGGATTCTGGCGGTCGCAGGCGAGAGTGTACTGCGTCAGGTCGTTTGTTCCCACGCTGAAAAAATCAACCATAGGGGCAAGTCTGTCGCTTATAACCGCGGCGGCAGGCGTTTCAATCATAATGCCAAGCTCTACGTTGTCGGAAAATTCAATATTATCCGCCGCAAGCTCGTCCTTCACTTGGCTGCAAAGGGAAAGAATTTCCTCAAGCTCGGCGACACTCGTAATCATGGGGAACATAATGCCCAATTTTCCGTACACGGAGGCTCGATACAGCGCTCGGAGCTGCGTTTTGAACACATCGGGGCGTGACAGGCACAGACGAATCGCCCGCAGACCGAGTGCTGGGTTTTCCTCCTTTTCCAGATGAAAATAGGATGCCTGTTTGTCCGCGCCTATGTCAAGAGTCCGTATAATTACCTTTTTCGGCGCCATGCTTTCCAGCACACGCCTGTACACCTTGAACTGCGCGTCCTCCGTTGGATAATCGGAGCTTTCAAGATAGAGAAATTCGCTGCGGAAAAGCCCGATTCCTCCTGCGTCGTTGAGAAGCACGGCTCCAATGTTGTCAACACTGCCGATGTTGGCAAAGATGTTAATTTTTCTGCCGTCAAGAGTTATATTTTCCTTGCCTTTCAGCTCTTGCAGGAGCTTTTTCTTTTCCTCCTCCTCATGCTGCTTCTGCCGATAAACTGACAGAGTTTCCTCATCGGGATTGACGATAAACGTGCCGCTGAAGCCGTCGGCAATTGCGAGATCACCGTCATGTATCCGAGAAATAAAATCCCTCCCAAGCCCGATAATCGCAGGAATATTCATATTCCTCGCAAGAATGGCAGTATGGGAATTTGACGAGCCGTAGGCGGTTGCGAAGGCGAGAACCTTGTCCTTGTCAAGTGAAACTGTTTCACTTGGGGCAAGGTCACCTGCGCAGAGAATTATTTTTTCATCCGAGTGGGAATAGAGGCTTTTTGAATTGTTCATGCAGGCGATTATGCGGTTGGAAATATCGCGGACATCGGCAGCACGCGCCTGCATATAGCTGTCGTCCATTGACGAAAACATCTCCGCAAAATTATCGGCAGTAATCGCAACGGCGTATTCCGCATTAACGCCCTGTCCCTGAATCATCTCGACAATTGCCTCGTTGTAGTCCTCATCGTCAATCATCATCATGTGAATCTCAAAAATCTGCGCATTCGCCTCGCCGACCTCCCTCAAAGCCTTGTCGTAGATGCTTCGGAGCTGCTCCGTTGCCTTGCCTTTGGCGGCTTCGAGGCGTTCAAGCTCGGCGTCAGCATCCTCGATTTTCCTGCGTTTAACCTGAACCTCCTTCTTTTTAAAAATATAAAGCCTGCCAATAGCAACAGCACCGTAAACACCCTTTCCATGAAATTTTTCCATAGGTTCAAATCCTTTCCGGACATAGATATTATCATTTATGCCATTTTTGTAACAATAGAAATATTGTTTATAATAGTATAGGTCAATATTTTCGTGAAAATTCTGTCGGATGCAAAAATTGTGGAATAAGTTGAATTACAGATTTCTATTGACAAAGGGAAATTTATGGTATATAATTAACATGGAAATAAAAATATGTTTAAGACGTTTAAGGAGGATAATATGAAAAAGAAATTTAAAATGCTTGCTGCAATTGCAATAATCCCTTTTTTATTGTTCAGCTGTAATGAAAAGCAGGAAGTTAATTCACTTGAGGCGGCTGAACAACAATATATCAACCTTTGGCATAATATTTACGAAAGTGGACAAATCTATTGCAGTAATGACACTACAAATCAAGTCGGTGCAAGATATACAGAATTTGAAACTCTCGAAAGTGTCCCCCTTTGTGCAAATCCTAACTGTAGCCATAATACTTCTGAGTGCACGGCGCAAATTGTTGGAACAAATCCAATTATTTATAATGACTATGTTTATTATTTTGTTTCAGAACAAGACGTAAATGAATTATCAAGTGGTGAACGAGAATTTTACATAAATTCCGAGTTACGCCGCGTATCTATGGAAACCTCTGAATTTGAAACGGTTGTTGAATTTCATGATTGTGTGCCTGATACTGAGGGTGGGTATTTTCGTGATGGAAATATAATTTATTTTACAGGAACAGATATGAATCCACAGACTGACGCTTATGGAGCTATTTATATTTCAAATATTGGCGGAAAACAATTTTTATGTTCAATTGATTTAGAAAATGGAACATATGTTAATTATGGTAGTATTTATGACGGAGATGAGATGTATGAAACCGCATTATCTTCACGTTACGCAACAATAAGGGGTGCATATGATGAAAAAATTTATATATTCTATAGTTTTTTGGAAGAAGAAATTCCTGATGAAGAAGTCACTCCCGAATATAATGGCTTTGCTTATTTAACTTTTGAATTTGATTTAGCAAGTAAAACGCTTTCTGAAAGCGAACTTCCATCACCTATTATTGCAGATTTAGACTATTATGTCGGCTTTTACAAAGAAAATCTTAAACTTATTGTAATTGAAGGCGAAAATAGATACGAGGTTGAATGCAGCGAAGAAGTTTATACCGCTTCAGTTGTCAATAACAAGTTATTTAATAAAAGCGAACAAAAATGGTATGATTTAAGTGATATGTCTGAACATAGTATGGGCGAATACAGTGATTATATAGTAACTACATATTATGATGGATGTTATATTTTAATCAATGGTTACAAAACAGTAAAACTCACCGAAGAGGAACTGCTTGCTTTGTAAAAATAAAAAATTTCTGAAAATTTCGTCTTTTTTGCGCTCCAACGTCACTTATATATAGAAGCTGCAAAAGCAGCATGAATGGTGGTTTTTATGAAAAAAATATTAAAATTTATGGCATTAATGATTTCTGCTTTACTTATAACGTCGTGTGAAAATAAAGAAAAAGAGTCGAATAATAATATTAACTTATTAGTTGATACTCAGGAGCCGTTTTACATAAATTACGAACGAACCTCCTACGAAAACGGACGAATTTATGGCAGTGATCCGGCAAGATATATTGATTTTGATTCAATGGAAAGCACCGTTCTTTGTGCAAAGCCCAATTGCACTCACAAAGATTCGGAATGTGTTGGAAAAATAATTGGCGAACGAGCCTTTATGTATAATGATTATCTATATTATTTTGAATATACAAACGAACTTGAAGAAGAATCTAATGGCGAAAGGAAATTGATTTTGGATTCAAAGCTTTGTCGTGTTTCTATAGATTCGTCAGAAATTGAAATTGTTGCTGAATTTAATGATTGCATTCCTCATGATTGGGTTGGATATGTTATCTATAATGACAAACTTTTTTTCACTGCAACAGATATGAATCCGGTTGAAGATGAATATGGTCAAATTATTGTTTCAAATGTTGGCGGTATACATTACATATGTAGTATCGATTTCGATACAGGAGAGTACAAAAATTATGGCAGTATTTATGACGGTGATCGTCAATATGAAGAAGCACATAATTCAAGTAGTGTTGGTATAACTGGGGTTTATAATTCAAAGATTTATATTCAATACAGTTTTCTCAAAGAACCTATTCCGACTGACGATTCAAGCAATAGTTCAGATGTACATTTTACAATTTTGAATTTTGAATTTGATCTTAGCAATTACGAGCTTGAAGAAAGCAGTTTGCCGCCATCTTATTTTATGGATTCAGATTCATATATTTACTATGATTCAGAAAATAATAAATCAATACTAATTGATAAAGGTATAACTTATGAATTCGATTGCAATGTGGGTACAACAGCATCATTCATGAACAACAAACTTTTTGTACCTAACGAACAAAAATGGTATGATTTAAGTGATATGTCTGAATATAGTATGGGTGAATACAGTGATTACATAGTAACTACATATTATGATGGATGTTATATTTTAATCAATGGTTACAAAACAGTAAAACTCACCGAAGAGGAACTGCTTGCTTTGTAAAAAATAAAAAATTTCTGAAACTTTCGTCTTTTTTGCGCTCCAACGTCACTTATATATAGAAGCTGCAAAAGCAGAATGAATGGAGGTCTTTTTTATGAAAGGTTTATTTACAAAAATAATTGCAATTGCAATTGTATCATCTATGTTTACATCATGTGGAAAAAATAACGACAATATAGACGACACAGAGGACAATATATATATAAAATGGACGTACAACATATATGAAAATGGTTATATTACAGCTGATGATACTCACAGATATGTTGACTTCGAAACCCTTGAAAGTACAGTTCTTTGTGCAAAGCCTAACTGCACTCATAAAGATTCGGAATGTGTGGCAAATATTATTGGAGATACGCCAATTATGTTTAATGGATATCTATATTATTTTGTCGAAAACAGTGGCATAAATGAAACAGAAGACGGAAGAGAATTTTACATTGATACAAGATTAAATCGTGTTTCTATGGATTCATCAGAAATTGAAGAAATTACAGCTTTTACTGACTGTACACCGCGTGAAGAAGAAGGCTGCTTTCTTTCCGGTAATATGCTATATTTTTGTGGATTTGATTGGAATCCAACAGCAGATGATTACGGAAATATTATAACGCGCAGTGCCGGCGGAATGAACTATCTGTGTAGTGTAAATCTTGAAACAGGAGAATACAAAAATTATGGCAGTATTTATGATGGCGATAAACAATACGAGGCTGCTTCAAGTTCAAGTTCAGCAAAAATACGTGGATATTATGATTCAAAAATTTATATAGAATATAGTTTTATGAAAGAATCATTAACGTTAGATGAAATGCATGAATTAGACGCTCGCGACTACTTTACTGTGCTAAATTTCGAATTTGACCCTGAAACGGGAACTTTGACCGAAAGCGATCTGCCATCAGCTTCTTATATGGACAGTGATTCATATGTTTACAGCAATTATCCGGAAAATTCAAGTACAATTATCGACGAGGGTAAAACATATACGATTGAAGGATTAGATGTTGACCTTATTGGTAGATTGTTTAATGGAAAATTGTTTATGTACGAAGAATAGTATGACATTACAGATGGCTCGAAGCATAGCCTCGGCGAATACGCAACGTGGGAAGTTTTAACTATGTATGATGATTGTTATATTTTACGTGATGGAGACAATTTTGTAAAACTTACCGAAGAGGAACTGCTTGAATTATAAATATCAAGAAATTTTTTTCAGTTAACTATTGACAAGCGGAAATTTATGGTATATAATTATATTGGAGTTGAAAAT
>JAJQGO010000044.1 GCA_021200415.1 Ruminococcus sp.
AATTCCTTGCTGTTATCTCTTCGGCAGTAATTTGCGCAGTCGCTTCTATACCAATCACAAGCTCGGCATTTGGTGTGGAACCCGTTGAAGGTTCCTTTGAAAGTATTATCTCAGAATTGGGAGATAATACGTTCGTTACTACTTTTAATAATTTAACTCAAACATATATGTTTGCTATAACGGAAGATGGTGAACTTAGCGGTTATTTAGATGGAACTCATAGAATTGTTGTAACTCCAAAAGAAGGGGTTGATTTCCCCCTTGATGAAATAAATCAGGAATTGGAGTCCTATGGTTATGATCTGCTTGAGGTTAGCGAGGATGGCAGTTACTATATGAATGGTAAATTGACTACTGAACGTGCTGCTGCTTGCGAAATTATCTCCTCTTATGACGAAGTTCAGTCAATTGATACAACTTGTAGTGTAATTCATCAGCCGGAAGGATTCTTTTCATTAGTTGGCATAATTTTGCCGAATGAATATTCTCTTGAAGAAATTGCTGCGGAATATCCTGAGCTTAATATTGTTGAAAAAAATTCTTTAGCATATGTTGATTGGGATACATCATATAATTGGGATGAATTAAGTGAATTTAATTTTGAACATGACGTTAACAGCCTTAATTGTACTACGGATATTTATAATGCATTTATGCGACTTGACAGCTCCGGTATTGAGTATGTAGTAAGTTTTTATTGGCTTGACACTGCAGATACAGAAACCACATCTGCAACGACAAATGTCTACACGGCAGAGGATAAGGCTGAAGAAACTGAATCTGATTACAAGCTTTTATATACAGTAGAACAAGATGGGACAGCAACTATTACCGGTTATGAAGGTGTGGTTGAAACTTTGGTAATTCCATCAGAAATTGATGGTTATCCTGTTTCGAAAATTGATGTTCAGGCATTCGCTACATCAGGCGAAGAACTATATAATGATGAAAACTCTTATTGTTCTGTTGAAACATTGATAATTGAAGAAGGTGTTACCGAAATTGAACTGGAAGCTTTTCTGAATTGCAAGAATCTAAAATCTGTAACATTACCTAATACTTTGGATTATGTATGGGATATGGCATTCTGTGGCTGTGACAGCTTAAAGGAAATTAAAATTCCGAGTGGTACTGGGCGAATTTGTGAAGCGGCTTTTGGCTATAAATATGAATGTAATTATGTTGATGGTGTATATGACTACGAGGCTTGGACAGAGAAAATGGATGATTTTACGATCTATGGAGAAGTAGACTCTATCGCCGAAACCTACGCAAATGAAAACGGCTTCACTTTCATTGCCTTGGATGATACCTCATCAGGCACAATTTCTAATCTTTTAACGTGGGAGATATCATCGGATTACAATACGTTGCTTGTGACGGTTGGAGATGACTACACCATGACATTTGAAGATAATATTTGCTATGTTGATGGCGATATTATAGATTTCGATATACTTGATGGGCTGTTTGATGAAACAATTGAAGAAAGTGAAGATTTTATATTTCTTTCAGAATGGATGAATAACTATCAAGTTAATCAGATTGTATTTTCAGATAATATTAAACGAATTGATACGCAATTGTTTTCAACATGGTTTTTTAATAATGCCTCGCAAATTACCTTTGGAAATCAGTTAGAATATATTGCGCATGATGCATTTGTAAACTATGAAAAAATTGATACCATAATTCTTCCGGCAAGTTTGCAACAAGTTGAAGAAAATGCTTTTAGTAATTGTAAAAATTTAATAGATATAACTATATTGTCACATGATGTTATTCTTAATGACTCTGGCATTGGATATTATTCCGGTGAGAAGTTAGATGATGTAACTATTAGAGGCTATCAAAACTCAACTGCCGAGACCTACGCAAATGAAAACGGCTTCACTTTCATTGCCTTGGATGATGTTACAACTGAAACAAATACATTCACTCTCGGTGATGTAGATGAAAACAACGTCATTGACGCAATTGACGCTTCGTATGTTCTCTCCGAGTACGCGAAAAAGGCAACCTCGCAGGCTTCAGGCTTAACCGAATCGCAGGAGCTTGCGGCTGACGTGAACGGAGATTCCGTGGTTGATGCCGTAGACGCATCGTTTATCCTGTCGTACTATGCTTACACTGCCGTCGGCGGAACGGACTCCTTTGAGGACTATATGACAATACATTAAACTAAAACGCAGCTCCGATGGGGCTGCGTTTTTTGATTATGAATTATACGTTTCGGGGAGAGATGTGATTACCTGTGCAATCAGCTTCTGAACTGAAAGCGCATCCATGTTGCTCAGACCATCGCCACGCTGATACACATCAGCTCTGTCGAGCTGCTCGCTGTTGAGAGGGTATTTTTCTGAATTGGATACATTTGATAAAATTTCTACCGCATCACTTATAGTTATTTCACCGTTCATGTCAATATCACCGTAATAGATTTCCGAAATCGGCTCGGTGGTGGTTGGAATTGTCGTTGTGGTCGCAGGCTCTGTAGATGTTGTTGTAGTAGTCGTAGTTGTTGTGGTGGTGGTCGTTGTTGTGGTCGTTGTCGTGGTGGTAGTCGTTGTTGTGGTGGTAGTAGTTGTTGTTGTTGTCGTGACAACGGGCAGCTCGTAATCCACCTCTTCGATAATCCATTTCTGGCTGTCGTTTCCGTTGATTGTCCACTGGAGGATATTAGCTCCAAAGTCAGTCGAATCATCTGAAACCGCAACTGCCGATAAATCCTTGGAGGCTCTTGTGACTATGGTATAAGTTCCGTCCTCGTTGTCAACGAATTTGAAATACTGGCTGCTGTAGCCGTTCTTCTCATTTATATCAATATTAACGCCGTCCGAACCGTTTCCGTTGACGTTGAGAAGCCATGTTTCGCCGTCACCGAGAGCCGAGTATATATAATAGTATCCCCAGTTGACATATTTTACGTGCCATACATCATTAGCTGATGGATCGCCTGCCGCCCACTGCTGAACATTCGTTCCGTTTGCCTGAGTGCCGCTTTCGATGTTGAGATACATACCACTGTTTACATTTTTAATCATATAACATTTTGATTCGTCAAGAGTTGCTCCGTCCTTGATTGTGATTTTCTCCGCAACCCACTTCTGATTGTCAGTACCGTCACATTCCCACTGAACTACATTTGCTCCGTCCTCAGTTGAACCTGCCGAAACTCCAAGACAGCTTGCGTCATCTGTAACCTTTGTTGTGATGGTATATGATCCATCGCCGTTGTCAACGAATTTGAAAAGCTGCGCGTCACTTGCGGTATCGCTCCAAATACCTATATTCGTACCGTTTGCAGTGCTG
The DNA here is from genome assembly GCA_021200415.1 of Ruminococcus sp. Taxonomy (GTDB): domain Bacteria; phylum Bacillota; class Clostridia; order Oscillospirales; family Ruminococcaceae; genus Ruminococcus. The sequence continues at coordinate 3,313 of JAJQGO010000044.1, forward strand.
CCATAGTAGAGATCGAGATAATATGTTTTTCCGTCGCCTGTACATGAGCGAACATAATAGTAGCCGTCGCCTGCGTCAATGAGCTTCCATGTATTTGAAGTTGATTCGCTTGTATCGCTCTGAATAACATTTGTACCGTCAGCTCCAACGCCGTCCTCAACCTCAAGATAGAATCCGCTGTTCACATTTTTGAACATATACTTATTAGTGGTGTCCATAACTGCGCCTGTCTTGACAGTTCCAACAGCATCGCTGCCAACTGTAATGCTCTTCAGGAATGGCGAGCTGTATTTTGTCGTTACGTATGATGACATATCCGAATCAGTGATATATTTTATCTTATCAGCTGAATTAAACGCGCCGGCATAGCTCGTGCAGAAATCCTTTGTATCTGTTCCGCTTGTATTGTATGCGTCAATCAGATAATAGCCGTAATTTTCCTCGTTCGGATACCATGTGCTTGTTACCTTAGGGCTGAAGCTAATCACTGTTGGAGTTGCTCCGCTTGATGCCGAGTAATATGAATTGCTGTCGCGGTAGGGTTCATCGCCCGTGCCTGCCGTAATGCATCTGCTTATGCTTTCAAATGACTGGAAACGACAGTTTTCGCTTACTATTTCCGAACCGTCGCCGCCGATAATCTGAGCTGTACCGCCGCCGTTGCCTGAATCATATCCCTCGTAGAAATTGTTATAGATATGAGCGCTGCCGTTGCCTATCTGCGGACATCTTCTTACATTCTGATCCCAGTAGTTATAGCATAGAGTTGTCCGGCAGCGTGTGATTTCTCCGTTCTGCGTACCGTAAGCAACAGTCCAGTAGCGATTCTTGAATGTACAGTAGGAAATGGTGATGTAGTCGGGGCTGCGGTCCAAATCCTTAGCATCGTAATAGCTCTCATAAGGAGTGTTTATCCAGATAAACTTGCCAACCTCGTCCTGTCCATCACCTGTGCGGTCGTAGGTAAGACTGCTTGTAAAGGAACAGTGGTCAATCCAGATCTGACGTGACGACCAAATATTGACAAGAATTCTGTCAGAAACATTTACAGCCTGAAAATCAATATTTCTGAAAACGATATTGTCGCTTGGCTCATCGTCCTCAGCACCCCAGACATCGTTTGTTCTGAACTGGCTGTCCGAAATTGTATTTGCTGCGTAAGAGCCGACAATAGTCTTATTATCACGGATTCTCGTGTGAGATTTATTCTGCATATCAATGTTTGCCGTTACAACGACTGTCAGAGGCTCAGTTGAATCGAGATAATCCTCAAGCTCATCGGCAGTGGAGGCTGTAACCGTTTCGCCGAGAAGTCCGCCGATTGTTCCTGCCTTTTCGCCCTCGTCAACTGTACAGTCAGCTGCGAATCCCTCAATACCGTCAAGATTGAGCTTGAATTTCTGATAGATGTCGCCGGTATAGGTTTCAGCGGAAATTGAATTGCTGTTCTGATTAAATGTCAGAGCGACAGTTGAATCCGCATTGCTGACGATTTTGTAATAGAGGTAGTATCCGTCAAAATCCGTTTCAACGCCCACGATATTCCAGCGCTGATTTGCTCCGTCCGTATCAGCCGAAAGAACAGCAAGACCGTTATCATTTGTGATTATCATGCCTGTGCGTGAGTTGACGATTTCATAAACGCCCGCGCTGATATAGTTCAGCGACCATTTCTCGTTGGTTTCACCGTTAGTTGTCCACGAGTTAAGATATGAACCGTCGTCCAGACCCGATATGTTCACGTTTCGGTCGGTATCGCCTATGCCCAGCCTGAATTCCTGAACAGGATAAGCAGCGGATGCTGCATCTGCTGTAATTTCAGCGTCCGATGCCGGATTAAATATCCCACTCAGAGCCGTAACGCACATAACGGCAGATGTGATAACAGATATGATTTGCCTTTTCATATTAGATTTCCCCTTTCCGCAGCTTTGTCAACTGCGTCAATTTTTATTTATATTGTGCAATTTTATTGTAGCACATTACCAAAAGTCCTGCAATACAAAATAATACTTGCTTTGGAAATTTTTTTGAACATTGAATAATGCATATTCAAAATAATCTCATGGGACTGATATTTTTCATCACAAAATTCTATATCATTTTTAGCCATAATCGTAATTTGCTGCTCCATAATGGGATCCTGCATTTTTTCAAGATTCTTTGGAGATTATCGGCTTAGCCAAGTTTGTTAGATAAACTGCCGGAGATTGATTTCAATGATGTGCGTTATTTTTCATGTTACATTTTCATAATATCCCAGTTCATTTTGGATGCGTTTCAAATAAGCGGCGGCAGCTCTGGAAAATACCTGATATTTTTTCCATACCACAAACAGTTCGGATTCACGTGTCGGAGAAAGGGGGCGAAAGCACAGATTGCTGTCACCGGAGGTGTTGATGAGCTTGTCCAGACCGATTACATATCCGAATCCTTTTTTCACAAACTGGGATGCGTTATATATCAAATCATACTTCATTACAATATCTAATTCTGCTTCACTTTTTCCTAACCACCTAAAAATTTCACTGTCTCCGGATGCCTGATGTGAAACGATCAACGGCTTATCCCATAGATCCTCAGCGGTTATAAAAGGCTTGTTTGCTAAGGGGCTGTCGTCACGCATGAGAACGCCCCATGTATCCTTCATTGGAAGTCGAATGTAATTATACTTTTCAATGTCAGTGGGAGCAGAAACAAAAAGACCAAAATCAATAAGACCTTTATCCAATTTTTCTGAAATACGCTCCGCATCTCCGCTGTAGATATAATAATGAATGTGCGGATATTTCTGCTGCAAGTCAAAAGCAACTTGCGCAAGGAATGATACTGCTTCTGATTCTCCTCCGCCAATGTATATATTGCCGTGTATGTCATAGTCAGAGAATGCAATTTCATTTTTCGTTTTTTCCATTAGGTCTACCAGCTCTTCTGCACGCTGTCGGAGCAGCATACCATCCTCAGTCAGTGTGACTTTTTTACTTCCACGTATCAAAAGCTGTTTGCCTAACTCATCTTCTAAATCCTTTAGCTGCCTTGAAAGCGGCGGCTGTGTCATGTGCAGAGATTCTGCTGCTTTTGTTATGCTTTCCTCACGGGCTACCGCCAGAAAATATTGCAATACTCGAATGTCCATAAAGCCCTCCTTGCGTGAAATGGATTCTGCATTTATTATAGCACTTCATCCCATACTTTTCAAGTATGCAATTGAATATCTAATACATATTTGATATTTTCTGTGCGGTTTGCTATAATATAATTAAGAAAAATCGCAGCAGGATGAGGGACGGATTTATGCATTTTCCGTTATCTTGTGCGGTGTTGTCTAAATAAATCATATTGGAGGAAATACGATGAACGACTTTATTTTTCATAATCCTGACAAGGTGTATTTTGGCAAAGG
>JAJQGO010000053.1:0-11968 GCA_021200415.1 Ruminococcus sp.
CCAGATATTCCCCGATTGCATTCCACATCTGATTGTCGAGGTTATTCCTTACATATTCCTTAAATGAACGGCTTTGTGACAATTTTCACTCCTCCTACAAACCCAAATCCTCTACTTTCATTTTCTTGCCGGATAAATAATATTCATATGCCATCTTAGCGGGCAAAAAGCGTACTTTGATGTCTTGCAAACCCCAACCACTCAAAATCTTCATTTTTACCTCGCCTTTGTCTATAACTTCTTCCTCTTCCGTTGGCATCAAGAAGCAGTTTGTTACGGATTTAAATTCATGGTCATCAATGAATTCTTGATAGGCAAGTTGATAAAGATACTGCTTTGTAACAGATTCAATGCCAGGCTGACCTTTTGGCGGAGTGTCTTTTTCCAATTTTGCATTATAGTATTTCGCATCAAAAATAATAAAGCGGTCGCCACTAATTGTAATTAAATCAGGTATCAGCGTATCCGACGCTGTTTGTCCAGTCGCAGTCCACATAGGTTTCTCAATAACGTCAATCAACTCATTTTGTCGATTATATCTAGGCTTTAATGGCACCGGAAGAGATAAATCTTTTAGTTTTCTTTCCAACTGGTTATCCATAATATCAGCACAAACTTTCTCCCACACAATGTTGAAACTGTTTGTCCCGAATATAGACAGGCAATCCATATCATATAAACTGCCGCTTTGTGCTACGTAGGCATATAAAGTCTTTAAGACTAGCTGCTTTCTTGTGTTGTATTGCGTGTTTAACTCGTTTTCTATACGATAGAGAATGTAATCTTTCTCTCCAAAATCATCTAGCACCTCGTCTGTTAAATCCACTTCTGTAATTTCAAACAAATCCAAAAGGTCTGCTTCTTTCATTTCTTTTGAAGCCGTTGTTAAAATACATTCGTGCAGCCTTTTGAAATAATCAAAATCATCCTCGACTCGCTTCCTTGTTAGTAAGTCAACATAGAAAGGGCGATTATCTTGAATTATTGCAAAAGTTTCATTGATGGTTTTATCCCAAAAAATCTCTCCTGAACCATTGCTTTCGATGATTTCTTTTGTGTTGCTGTAGGAACCGTTCTCATAATAGTCTTGAAGTAAAAACAAAAGCACCGCTAAAAGATTGAAAGAACTACTTTCGCTGCTATCGTTAAACATTCGGATGATTTGTTCTTTTTTGTTGAAGTTATCTAGCACCTTAAGCACCTGTTGTAACTCTTCTTTCGGCTTATTAGCATTAAGCAGATATTTCGGGTAGCATTTTATTACGCAACCCGCAACAATTACAACACCGACAAAAGTAAATACATACAGATACTCGTTTTCTCCAACCTCAACATCTGCAACCTCAATGTCATCATCCAATAGTTCTGACATATCCTTTTGAGCCTCGGATTTCTTCACAGCCTTAAGCACACCGTATTCTTTTAGTTTACGAATCAAAGACACAACCATTTCTTCGGTACACTCAAAAATACCGCATAAATCTTTCTGCGTGTATCTTTTCTGTTCTCTCACAAACGTGGAAATCATATGCGTAGACCTCCTTATTCGTCAGATTCTTCTCTTGCAAGGTCATTTTCATTTGATTCGGGGGCATTGTTTTCATCGCTTAGTACGTTTGAATTTCTAGATATTTCATCCAGGAATATATCAATGCCTTTTTTATCAAAGGCTTCACATATTTTTGAATATCTATTACACCCTTCTTTACATCCTCCAAAAAGGCTTGGACGTTTTTGCTTTGCGGCATCCTCAAAAAGATACATAAGGACTTTGTTTTTAAAGACTTTGCAAAACTTGTCACTGTCAATTTCAGAGTCTCCGTTCATAGGCACAACGATGTTTCTTGCTATAAAATAGGGACCAAGTTGCTTGTCCTCATTAATTTTGTTGTCAGCTAGAAATTCATTGATTGCTTTACGAAGTTCGTTCCATATAACTTTTTTGCCCGCTATATAAACATACTTGTCCCTTATATCCTTATCACTATCATCGATTCCAAGATAAGTAAAGTCCCATCTTCTCTTAAATGCTGTGTCCATAGGATACACACCTTGGTCAGCACTATTCATTGTTGCCCAAATGAACATATTATCGGGGATACGAATCTTAGAATAGCTTTCCGGGTCTCCTCCAAGTTCTCTTGCAAGATACTTCTTTATATCCTCTGATGCCTGAATCGGATATTCACTCACATTATCATCGCCCCTATCAAGAAGCTGAAATACATCGCCAAATACTGCAGCAACATTTGCACGATTTATCTCCTCAATGATAAGCAGAAATGGTTTCGGTGAATCAGTACGCGCATTTCTCAATGCCTTCACATACATTCTCATAAACGGTCCCGGAACGTACTCGTATGTAATAGAGTCTTCCTCTTCGCCTTTATCATTACGTTTTTTGCACGGAACAGGTTTATATGTACCAACAAAATTTGCATAGGAATAATCTGGGTGGAAAGTGACACGTTCATAGTCTGTTTCGTTGTTCTCACCCAGTAGGTCTTTACGATCATTGTTAATTGTGAAACTTTTGCCTGTGCCAGGAGCGCCAAAGATGATTCTATTACATGAAAATGGTTTTTTTAATTCTGTTTTGTAGGATATTTCATCAACTGCAATATTCTTGTCGACTTTATATTCGTAGTTTACACGCAAGAAAAGACTAAGTGTTTTATCATCGTCATCTCTTATAAACTCAGCATCTGTTAACTTTGGAACGATGATTTTTCTGAAGACTTTATTAAAGATATCTTCTTCTGATCTCACATAAACTCTTTTTCCATCATCGTATTTTGTGATTTTCATAGCCATTTCTGAGTCTTGCATATTTAAAATCGTTGAATACAATTCTTGCCAAGTTTCAACACTTGCGTTTTTATATTTATTAATACACTGAAAAACATATTCCATTTTTACTTCGCGTAAATATTCCAATAGGTTTGATTTTACAAAGCTGTACCTATAATCCTGATCGAATTTAAAGAAGTCATTTATTTCAGCTAGTTGACTTGTGGGACCTACAAACAATTTGGCCTCTCCTTTGCCCGTATCGGTGTCAAGTTTCATGTTTTTAAATACAAAACTCGATGGAATGCCTTTGATAATTCTACTTTCTTTCATAGTTCTACACATCCTTACTCAAATTCATTTTCTTCTAGACAGCAAAAAATCTGTCTCATAATAGCTATCAAAACATCTACAACGATGGAATTTCCTGCTTGTTGATACATAGCAGTATCCGAAACCACTATCTTAAAACTATCACAGAATCCCATTAATCTTAAACATTCTCTTGGCGTCAGTTTCCGTAATCTACCGTTAGTATGAACATAATTATCAACACCCGCCCTATGCATCTTATGCATAGTTGTCAGCAAAGGTCTAGCAACTTCTAAATCTGTTTCTGGACGGGAATAAAAGTTTTTAGTCCCTGTAGCCATAACATATTTTTCGACCTTTTCAGACAAAAAGTATTTTTCCAGGTCCTCCATCGTTTTCTCCATGTCTTTGTTTTCTTCAACAAAGACGAAATCCCCATGCCAATTAAATTGTTGATTTTTTTTCTGACACAAAGCAATCTCGCCATCTATTTGAGTATAACGTTTAGTGAGATTTTTCTCACTTGTCACAAACTCAACCCCTTTTTTGGGAAGATAGTAGGCGCTAGAAACGTTATCTAAAAGCAAGTCCTGCATCTTTTTATCAAGAGGAACGGGCTCTGGAAATTCAAATTCGTTGGTCATCATTAAATCATTTCTAAAACCAACAACAAACATTCTTTCTCGATTTTGTGGTATACCATAATCTCTAGCATTTAATACCGATGGCTTACCGTTATATGTGTAATATACTTTATACTCAAGATTAGAAAAAACTTCTTTCATCTTTTCCCATGTACGGCCACCATCATTACTAAGAATGGCCTTCACATTTTCATATATAAACACTTTAGGCCGTATTTCTCTTATTAGACGTGCATACTCATAAAACAATGTGCCTCTTGTATCCTCTAATCCTCTCTGTTTTCCAACAAAACTAAAAGATTGGCAAGGACTGCCTCCAACAAATAAATCAACTTGCCCTTCATATTGTTTTCCGTCTAAAAAAGCTACATTCCAATGAAAATCCTTTTCATCAATTTTGTAGTTAGCCATGTAACTTTGTTTGACTTTATTCTGTGATTCCTTGCCCACATAAAGATTGTCAACAAATTTCTTTTTTTCTTCATAGCTATCAATTTTTTTCAATTCTGTACTCGTATCCAAATAGAATAATTTACTTTCGATCATTTCCAATCTTTCAGAAAGGTCTTTTCCTGATTTAATGATTTTTTTAATATTAGTATCATATTTTTTTGCTAGAGTATTCAGAGAAGAAGAATGGTACTCAATTTCATCATTTGATAAGGTTAATATCACTCTTAGCAAAAAGAACAGTTTTGCTTTATTGCTAGCATTAATATTTCTGAGTTCTGAGAGTTCTTCATACTTTTTCTTTTTTGATGTCGTTGTTTCAGCCATCGCATTTATCAATATGCTATTTGAATCCACTATGGCGCTGTTGACCAACTTTAAATCATCAACTGAAATCTGTAATTTGTCTAATAACTTTTCTAATTCGTTTTCAACGCCCTCTAACATAACATCAAGTTGCGTAGCATAATCTACGGACTCTTTATCTACGAAATCAGAATTAAATGCTTTTACTTCCTTCCTAAGCTTCTTTAGTACCATTTCTATAGCGTCTATATCCACTTTAACCTTAGGCATTTCCAACTCAACATCGCCGTTATCACAAGCGAAAACAATTTTATGGTCAACATTCATTCTGTCTAAAGCGTGCTCAATAGCGCCAATTCCACTGAACACAGTTGCCAACTTCAACATAAATAATTCTCCTACTCGTATAAACTACTCCGCACTCTTCCCACTGTTCACCCAAGCGTCCAATTCGGAACATTTGAACTTCCAAAGACGCCCAATCTGATGTGCCGGAATGTCAGGCTTTTGCTTTATCCATTTTCGCAGAGTTACTGATTTGATATTTAAATATTCTGCTGCATCTTCAAGGCTGATGTAGTTATCATTCGCTCTTTCGCCCATCGTTTTCACCTCTCATGTCGTTAAATACAAATATACATTATATTATACAACATTCGAGTCTTTTTTTCAAGCCCTTTTCTGATATTTAATGATATTTAATGATACTTGTCAGACAATCCGCCTTGCTTTGAACCTTTTCTACCAAACCTATCCTCTAAATAGCACTCATGGCAGCAATACTTTCTCCGATTATCGCCATATATTATAAATTTCTTTCCGCAGTTCTGGCAAACCACCTCGTAGTAGGTTTTACGATTCACATTGTCGAGGTGCTTATTCCACCATTGATTTCTACACTTAGCACAACAGAATTTTTTCTTCTTCGTCTTTGGCTTTTGCAAAATATCCGCACCACAATTTTTGCATTTATCAATCACGAGTATTAGTGGTTCATCTGCATACTTCCGAGGTGTAATACTGCATTTTCTACTTCGCTTACAGTGCTTTTGTTTGTCCTCATTCTCAATCCCTTCACTTGGCGTATATTTTGGTATCCTATATTCAGTCACCTTACCATCGAGCCACATAATTTGCAGTATGCCGTCAGGCATAACCGTTATTCTCTTGAGTACAACGGCTAGGTCATTCTCGTCTGATTGCATTTTCCATATATCTCTTTTCTCAAGGTCACTCATCCAGTGCCGGATTGACTCTGTCTTGGATTTATCCGTAACCAAATTCACAGTATTGACAACCCTCTGAACCACATTTCTTTTGTATGCCTCTAGCCTTGTGACGTCGTGAATCATGTAGTGGAGCAGCTTGTCATAGATTTTCGGAACTCGGCATTTCTCGCCTTTTCCGTAACTGTTTTTGCACTGCCACTTTAAATTGTCATAGGTAGTGGAATGCCACGGACAAGGATGATACATTTCTCCGCAGCCGCCACAGATGACCTTGCTCGTCAAAAGATGCAGACCACTGTACCGTCCCGGAAAAGCAAGCCGTTCCTCCAGCTTTTCCTGCACATAATCAAAAAGCCAAGGGGAGATTATCGCCTCGTGGTCATTTTCAACATAATATTGCGGAATTTCGCCCTCGTTCTTCTTTGTTTTCTTTCTTAGATAGTCTATCGTGAAATCTTTCTGAAGCAGAGCATCGCCTTTGTATTTTTCATTGGAGAGCATTCTGCGTACTGTCTGCTGATTCCAAACATCGCCACCAGCGGGAGCAGTTATGCCCTCCTTCGTCAAAATTTTCGCTATCGTGTGCGAAGTGTACCCCTGCAGGAATAAAAAGAATATCCGGCGAACCGTCACTGCCTGTTCAGGGTTTACCACCATCGTATATTTCTCAGGTCCCTTGTCATACCCAAGAAAGCGACTGTAGGCAAGACTTACTTTGCCATCCGACATTTGCTTTCTTACTCCCCATGTGACATTCTCCGATATGGAGCGGCTCTCCTCCTGTACCAGAGAGGACATAATTGTCAGCAGAAATTCACCCTTTGAATCTGTGGTAAAGATGTTCTCTTTCTCAAAATAAACACCGACACCTTTTTCCTTCAGCATTCGGATAGTAGTCACTGTGTCTACCGTATTTCTCGCAAATCTCGATATGGACTTGGTTAGCACCAAATCAATGTGTCCTGAAAGGCAGTCCGCAATCAGTTTGTTAAAACCATCTCTATGCTTTGTACTCAAACCCGAGATACCGTCATCCACATATATCTCGACAAACTCCCAACCCAGATGCTCTAATATCTTCTTTTGATAATAATCTGTCTGCGCTGCCAGGCTTGTTTCCTGGTCTTCGTTATCCGTAGATACTCTTGCATAAGCAGCAACCCTCAAAGTTGCCTTTGCTGCTTCCTTAAAAGTCGCAGGTTTCGGTATAGCAGGGAGTTGCGTTATAATTCTATCTGCCATCAACCGTCACCCCATCTCCGATACTGCCGCTTAGGTCCTCAACCTCCAAAAATGGTGGTACATAATATTCAGCAATCTTATCCAGAGCAAGACGCATCTCCTTAGACGAAATAACACCGTCCTTTTCCATATTGAGAAGCAGCCATTTTGCCAGCCTGTAATTGACTTCTTTTTCAAACATCGAAATTCCTCCTTTTGCTGTAGTATCTATACATTGCTCTAAAAGTCTGAAAAGTCAAGTCCTCACGGAGAAATTCGATGATATGCACAAACCGCACCACCCTCATAACGATATATTTTACCTATCGTTACGAGGTAGACCTTTCATTGTGTGAGTATCCAAAATAGCATTTTTGCACCCACCGCTGCTAAAATCACCAATCTGCCACCACCAAGGGCAAGGCAAAAAAATAAGACTTTCTGCACACTTTATCTGTGACAGAAAGCCTCTTTTTATTAAAAAAATCCATACCTCGTAACGAAAAGTGAGCGAAAAATCGGATTAACCTGCGTTTCTTTCAAACCATGCTTCTTATACGAAAATGACACAAAAACTGTATCAATCTTGTAATTAGTATCACCTACAGCCTAGTGATAGACTTGTCAAAGGGTGCGGTGGATTTCGAACATATTTTGCACCCAAAAAAACTATGTAAATTAAAAAATGGAGTCCTTGCTCCACCATACTTCTTCCAGTATTCTGCTGTATCATTTAGGCGATGGCTTCATCCGTTGCCGTGTCTAATTTGATACAACATAACGAAGCCATCTGAAACTCCTTAACTATGCACTCGCACCTGTGTGCAAAATGCACACCCCTCATAACGATGCTGTTTTCATCATTACGGGGTATGTGTGCAAGGTTGATTTATATGATTAAGTTGCTTGACAAAAACGAAAATTTTATTCTATCTCCAGCCTCTCCGTTTTTTCTTCACAAGTTTCGATTTGTCTTTCCATTTTATTATACCATATATTTATGAATTTTTCTACTCATACAGCAAAAACATCCGACCGAAGATAAATGCTGTTTGTGTTTGGGATTCTATACTATATCCGTTATGAAGTCAAGTGATCTGCTGAAAACAACATACCCAAAGCATTCCTTAATTTCAGAACACTTAACGAAGTTCTGAAGAATTATCTGTCTGTAATGTAAGCTGCATTTTTCCGTCGTCTTCGGATTCTGTAAAATGAAAATTTTCTTTATCTTTCTTGCTATTTTTTGTTGAGCATGATATAATAAAAGATGAATTTATTGTGCTAAAAAGGTAGACCTATTATTTTTCAAAGGAGGAAAAAATGAAAATTGCATTAGCACCTGTAAAGCTAAAAAATAAAAATATTACGTTTAATATGAGCCAAATAAAACATTATATGCAGCAAGCAAAAGAAAACAATGCGATTTTGATTTGTTTCGGAGAAAGCTATCTGCAAGGCTTCAATTGCCTTACGTGGAATTATGACGAGGATTGCAAAATTGCAATATCAACGCATTCCCCAAAATTTCAACTTCTCTTAAATTTTACAAAAGAAATAGGAATTGATCTTTTAATCGGTTTTTATGAATTGGATAACAATTCAATATACTCTTCTTGTGCATTACTTTCAAATGGAAAAATAATTCACAAATACAGACGTATTTCAAAGGGATGGAAAAACACATTGAAAGCAGATGCGCATTATAAAGAGGGAGATAGAGTTACTTGTTTTGCATATCACGATAAAAAATGTTTGCTTGCACTTTGCGGTGACGTATGGGATCAGCCGGAACGATTTTCTCTGGGACAAAATATATTCTTTTGGCTCGTATATGTCGGATGGACAAAAGCAGAATGGAATTCATCAGAAAAAAATGCGTATGCCAAACAAGCAAAATGCTGCTGTAAAACAACGCTTTACGTAAATTCAATCTGTACCAACGATGCAAATGGCGGCGCAGCTTTATTAATGGATGGAACGATTCAGGCTGAAGTGCCTATGAATACAGAAAAATTACTGATTGTTGAAATAAATGATAATGAAAATTGAGAAAGGATACCCTTCAATGGATTTCAAGGCGATAACGTTAGACTATTATTCCCATTGGATTGGAAAAAAGGAGATTCTATGCAGCCACGCTTTGTGCTGAAGAATATAATCAAAGGTGGGAAATGTCCGCAATGGTCATGCTCAGCGGACAATATCGCTTCTGCTCGACTTGCAGAAAAAATCGGATTTATAAAGCTTTCTGATGTTTTAACATTGACCATTGAAAATACTTCGGCGACCCTTTGAAAAAGTCTGTAAAAAAAATCGCTTCACTGCCGGTCGTAAAAACCGGTGGTGAAGTATTATTGTTACGTATGAAATAAATAAAAAATAAACTTGTGTGAAAGCAACTATATAGCCGCGATACAATGGGCATTCTTGTCATTTACATGGATGTGCTTACACTCATAAATACCGCCTGCCTGAAACCACTCTCCCGGCAGGCGGTATTTTCGTTATTTTATCTTATTTTTCAGGAGAAAAATTCCTACGGAACTCCTTGTAATTGTAGTCTTTATCCGATTTGCAAAGAACCGCAAAATTTATTGAGTCAAATAGCTGACTGCAATTTTTCCCATCATAAGTAAGCCCCTGAATTGCGCGGGCAAATAAATCGGATACGACAGCGGCATCATTCCCGTATACGCCGCATCCAAAAGCGCCAAGAATCAAATGGCGATATTTTTGCGACGCCGCAACCAAAAGCATACCCTGAATTCGCTTGCAGAGCATCTCCTCATATTCCTGCTGTGACATTCCCTCCAGACCAAAGCGAACCATCGGAGCAGCACAGCTCATGACAGAAACAGGAAATGGTTCATCAAGTGCTTCTGAGCCGGCATCTTTTATAACCTCCACGTAAGGCGAAAGCATAACCGCATCCGACCCCATTCGGGTCTTTTTTGCATTATTATATTCATAATATTTCTTTGCGCCTTCGCTCTCTAACGACAACAGAAGCGATGTCCTGCGGCAAAGATCCTCCTCCTGTGCGCTGGCGCCTTTTCTGGTTTGACCACCCGGCTGTGTAGCGCTTGCAAGATTTAAAACGAGGACTCGTGGAACTGCCTCCCCGTTCTTTTTTAAATTTTGATACTCTTTTTGCGCAAGAACAAGTGCGTCTATATTCTCACAGCCGAACGTACAGTGTGCATTCTGCGTTTGATTCGGGCGAATTTCCGCGGATAAATCCGAACGCATTAAATCAATCTCATCCGGAAGAAAAACCCGTATTTCCTGCATTTGTTTATTTGAGAAAATTAAATTGATTTGCCGTCCTGATTTTTCATAGTAGCCCTTTTCCAATACAGACAGCGTATCCTCTAATATCCCGATATTCTTTTTCTTGCGTATTTCTTTCTGACGCTCTTTTTCCTGAATTTCCTCTTCGGAAAGGCCCTTATATTCCATTGCACGCATTTGAGCCGCCATCTGTTTTAATTTCTCTTCCTCTGATACTTCCTTTGCTTCCTGTTCAGACATTTCCGCTCCGCCTTTCTTTCAGCTTTTTAAAGACCTCATCAGAGCCTTCCCGAATATTTAATGCTGCAGCATGGTCAAATCCGGTATGTCCCGGATTGATTTGGACGATGACAGCATCTCTCTGACGGTAATCCCAGTAAACGCCTCCATAGTTGCCCTGTGTTCCGATAACAAGAATCAGGTCGGCTTTTGCAATCCAGCTTCTGGCTTTTCTGACATCCTCATCCCACAGACCAATATGGCTATACAGCGGCCAGGGGAGAATCTCCCCTCCACAGGATTCACACAGAGGCAGCTTCTCCTGTTTCCAAATCTTATAGCTGTCATAATGACGACCGCAATTGGCACAGCAGTTGACCTGAACGCTGCCCTGAATCTCCGCAACATTTTTTGACCCTGCGAGCGTGTGCATACAGTCTACATTTGTTGTGATGATTCCAATGAGCTTGCCCTCATTTTCTAAATCCGCCAGAGCGTAGTGTGCAAAGCTTGGCTGATAAGAAAACATATTATTCAAATATGTCGGAAGAAAAGAGCTGTAACCGTCTCCGGATCCGGGCGTAACCCCTGCACGGCGGTTGGAACGTGCCATTTGCCAGTACGTCATACCTCCCCCCGCAACAGAAATGCCGGCTCCCGTAATCGCTACTATGCTGCTACTATGATCAATATAATCTGCCAGCTGCCCGATCTGATCCACATTCCGTTCTCCTTTAAAAAAACTCATACACACTCTCCTTTTATCCATTCAAAACCGCATCAAAAACCTCTTCAGCGTCAGCATGAATATTCAAGTCGGCAATCCTGTCAAATTCTGTTACAGACGGATTGATCTGAACCAGCTTTGTCCCGGGCTTCACTCTGCTTAAATATTCGTCACTGCGAAAGCCGGTGGTTCCAATAATCAATACCAGATCTGCTTCTGAAATCATATTGACTGCCCGTTCCATATTTCCTCTCGAAATACTGTCACGGTCTTTTGAATCCATACAGAAGCTTGCAGGCATCAGGGGAGCGCCGCATTTTTCACAGCGCGGCATATGTCCCTGATTCCATACGTTGTAATCGTAGCAGCGATTTCCGCAGTCAATGCAGATGTTATCACGAAAGCTTCCCTGAAACTCCACCACATTTTCCGAACCTGCAATTGTATGCAGACAGTCTAAATTCTGCGTGACGACACCATAAATCCTTCCCTGCTTTTCGAGCTTTGCAAGCTGCTTATGAACAGCGCTTGGTCCTTTGACAAAGGTGGCGTCCAGAAAGGCGTCCCTCATAATTTCATAAAATTTTTCCGGATGTTTCCGAACATAGGCGGAGGTAAAAATCCGACCGGCATTCATTCTGCCGACAGTTTGCTTTAATCGGCGCATTCCATAAAGATATGAAATTCCTGCGCCTGTAACAGCGACAGTTCTTTTGCTTTTCTCCATATACTCTTTTAACTGGCTGTATTCATCTCTCATTTTTATTTCCTCCATA
>JAJQGO010000053.1:12068-32359 GCA_021200415.1 Ruminococcus sp.
CTCCATATACTCTTTTAACTGGCTGTATTCATCTCTCATTTTTATTTCCTCCATAACCGATAAATGAACAGACCCACGGAGAGCAGTAAATTCTTCGGTGGGCGGTGTTGCCTTAACCCTTGTCACGTCAAATCATATCCATGAGAAGTTATCCGTACCTGCGCCAAGCTCAAAATGATACTTACAAATTCCAAGATCAGCGCCGGAAAAGGAACCGCTGTTACAGGTCATGCTTACCTTGTCTCCCCTGCCCTGAATCATAAATGCCTGTTTATTCATTGCCGTTGGTGCTGACAGTGCCGCAGAAACGCCTGCCTGAAACCACGCCGGCGCAGTACCCTCATAAGAGGATACATCTGAAGCAGCCTTTGATTTATGAGGAACACCCTGATTCTCGCCGTAACCAACAGCAACAACTCCGATGATTTTCGCATCGTCGCCGGCATTTGAATTTTTTCTCGCACCCTTGCGGCTGAACATTCCTCCAATCCACCATGTGTTCAAGCCGAGCGTCTGTGCATAGAGCATTAAATCCGCACTGCTGTATCCCAGCTTCTCATCAGTATCCGGCGTGTCAGGACCCGCCAGAATGATATAGTTTCTGACGCCCTTTGACATCGTCAAAGCAATAAAGCCCGGCAGTGAATCCTTGTTATTTGTAACAAGCTGCATATTCAAGCCAAATTTTTGATTCTGCGATTTGATGCGCTCGTTAAGCTTATGAATTACATCCTTCGCTAACGGTTCATTTTTGTACTTACGAACGGTATGTCGTTCGCGCATTGCTTCCTGAAGTGTCATAATATCCTCCTTATCGGCTGCCCTTGATACTAAGGCAAATGTAACTATTCATGTTATATTATAGCACGTCTTATCTGAAATGTCAAGGGCTAAAGTTGATTTTTGAGTGAAAATTTGCTATAATAAATTTAATAGCTCATATAATAGCTCATATAAAATGGAGGATGATATTATGCGTGTCAGTAAGCGATTTCCATTAGCTGTTCATGCACTTTTATTTGTTGCGGTTTTATCACCGAAAACACGTGTAACAAGCACGCTTGTTGCAAAAAGCACCGATTCCAATCCCGTTACCGTAAGAAATATCTTTTTAAAATTGTCAGAGAGCGGCTTACTGGTGACAGCCGCCGGAAAAAACGGCGGCGTAAATCTTGCGAAAGAGCCAAAGGAAATTACGCTGTGGGACATATATCAGGCAACGGAAACAGAGAATGTAGAAGAAATTTTCAAATTTCATGAAGCAGAGTCGGACAATAGCTGCCCTGTAGCAAGAAACTTTTATCAGATTTTATATCCGCATATGGAATCTGCTGTGAATGCAATGAAGACTGATATGGAACAGGTGACTTTGGAAAAACTGATTCATGAATTGAAATGCTTGCTTCAGAACAAGTTTCCGAAAAAAGACGTGGCACATTCGCCGGAGCAATAAAAACAAGAAAACACCACACAAAGCCGTCAGGCGGTCTTTGTGTGGTGTTGCTTTAATGTGCTTATTCTGAACGAAGTGCAATCACAGGGTCTTTTTTAGCTGCGGAATGCGCAGGTGACAGACCGGACAGTACGGTTATTACAATACTTACCAAAACCAGAATACCGGCATCATACCATGGCAAAACCGCAGATACAGAATCTGTTTCAGCTATGGCGTGGATGATAGCGTTAATCGGGATCATGAGAAGCTCAGACGCTCCAATGCCAATCAGACCGGAGCTAATACCGATAATAAACGTTTCCGCATTGAACACCTGAGAAATATTGCGCTTCGATGCGCCAATAGCCCTCAAAATACCGATTTCCTTCGTTCGTTCCAAAACAGAAATTTGCGTGATAATGGAAATCATAATACATGACACCACAAGCGAAATGGATACAAAGGCAATCAGCACATAGGAAATAACATTGATAATTGTTGTAACAGAGGACATCATCGTGCCTACAAGATCGGTGTACGTAATCACCTTATCTGTTTCTCCGGCTTCCTCCATGCGATTGTTGTAATCATCGAGAATTGCAATAATTTCATCCTTTGCTTCAAAGCTCTTTGGATAAATATCTATTTCACTTGGCGTATCAAAATCAATATATCCCAGCGTGCTAAGATTCGTCTCATAGTCTGTGTCAGTATCACTCATAGATGTCAGAAGCTCTGTCAGCATATCCGCATCCATCTGAAATTCCATTGCATCCGCCAGCTGATCCATATCTATTGTAAGAGCACTTTCCAGATTTTCGGAAAGTGATGCTGTCAGCTGCTCCAGAATGTCATCCATGCTGTCAGAAATCTGCGCCTCGATTTGCTCCATCAGCAAATCTGAAACTGAGGTCACAGCAGCTGCCATCTGCTCCTCCATCTGACGGCTGATTTCCTCTGTCAGCTGTGCTGTAATTTGTTCCAAAAGATCTGATAGCTGCCCGTAAATTTCAGTATCAGCAGCTGAATTTTCTTCAAGCAGCGGCGCAGCAGCAGCCAAAAGCTGTTCTTCGATTGCCGCGGATAATGCATCTGCATAATTTGTTGTGGTGTCCGCTGCAAGGCTTTCCGTATTGCTCTCAATTGCTGCCGTAAGCTGCGAGGCAATATCTGACAAATCAAGCATTCCCTCTAACTGTTCTGAGAGAATCTGCATTGCCGCATCGGATTGCAGGTAGTCGTAGAAGCTGCTCTGGATACTGTCAGAAGTGGTCAGGTCATTTTGCGTCGCATACTGTACATAGTCCTGCGCCAAAGCAGCTGTCAGCTGTGCCGTATCATCGTAATTTATATCTATGGCATATTCCGCAGAATCATAGATATACTGCACAGCAGCATTGACAATGACTTCTGTCAGAGAATCCGCGTTTAAGGAAGCATCACTGCCGTCCGTTGTATTTTGTATGCTGTCTGTATAATCGGAAACAGCATCCTCTATGGCATCGGAAAGTCCATCTGTGGAAATCAGAATTTCAGATTCGGACAGCTGCTGCGTCAAGAAATCCGATATTATTTTGTTTGCGCTTTCGCTTTCCAGATAGGCAGAAAAATCGTTCGTTAAATCTGCATAAGAGGCGCTGCTGTCGGGATTTCCCTCCAGATAAGCCTGATAGCCCTCCAATAATGAATCCGCCAGATCTGCGGCAGACGCTGATGATAATTGCAAATCAACACCGCTGAGAAGATTCTCTATGTCCGCTTCGGTAAACTCAATTGCTGCGGAATCGAAAGCAGCTGCCGTCAAATCAATATTGCTCAGATCAATGTAATCCTGTAAATTGTAATCATCCGCGCTCCAGTCGTAGTCAACAGAGAGAAGCGATTGCTCCAGCGCGTCCATGTCGATTTCAAATGAAAATGAAAAATCGTCCGGATTCAATGAATCCATATCAATATCATCCCAATCCGGTGATATTCCATCAAGATTCAGCGATGAGGTATCCAAATTTAAAAAATCCGCGAAATCGCTTGTGTCAAATAAATCGGATAAAGCGTCCTCGTCGAAGGAAAACAGCGATTGAAGGTCGAATGTATCGCTGTCTGTTCCAAACGCTTCACCTGTGAAAATATTCACCTCCGGATTTTCAAGCTGTGCTTTCACTGCGTCGCTTTCCGCCGCCAGTCCTGCCATATGTTCAATCAATGATGTGGGGTAATTGATTCCCGTGGAAAGTGCCGTTCCGATTGCATCCTCTGTCGGCTGCACAATGCCCACAATTGTAAGGTCAACGCTGTCCGATATAAGCGTGTTTAATTTGCTCTCGTTTCCGGTTTTATCCACCCAAACGCCATACTCGCTGTCATACTCGTAGCAATCCGCACTGCACACCACCTGAAACGTAATGCCAAGGATCTCGTCATAGGAATATTGTCCCATATCTGTGACAGCATTCACATTTTGTCCGCTTGCGTAGCGGCGAATCATGTCTTCTAACTCTGAATAATCCCGAAGTCCCAGCGTATAAAGCGTATAGTCGCTGATCGTGCCGTCAGAGGTCAGCACAAGGACACACTCATTGTAATCCTCCGGCCAATGCCCCGCCACGACATCGTATTGATTTTCATAGAGTGAAGAGCTTTCCGGCAGCGCATAGAATGAATTCGTGCCATAAGAGCTGAATAAACCGCTTAAAAAAGAACCGCCCATGCTGTCCCATGATGTATCCGGATTTACCTGCCGTATGCCGTCATCGCTCTGAAGATAAATTTGCGGCTCAAAATCGTAGTCATATTCCACCGCCGACGCATAGTTCATAATCTCGCTTTCTTCACTGTCGATAGCGGCTTTTAAGGAGGTCAGGTCGTTGGCATTCACTTGAGAGAAAAGCGTGGAGATTACTCCCGTCACGCCAACCATTCCATCTTCTCCTGCCGAATCATTGCTGCCGGTTCCGGACATGGCGGAGAGCAGCGAGGTGACGTCAAATTCCGAGCTGGTAATCTGCAGCGGATATTCCGCGAGAGTATCGCTTTCGATTGATGCAATGTAATCGTTTACGCCATCTGATATTGCCAGAATCAGAGCAATTCCGATAATGCCGATTGAACCGGCAATTGAGGTGGTCAGCGTACGCCGCTTTTTTGTCATTAAATTGCGAAATGACAATCCAAGTGAGGTTTTAAAAGACATGGAGGATTTTTTTCGGCTTTTCGCGTGCTGATTTTTCGGGTATTCCGCCATTGAATCTGCGATTTCCTCCGATGTTACCGGATTTGTGTCAAGGGTAATTTTGCCATCCTGTAAATGAACAATACGGGTCGCGTATTGCTGAGCGAGGTCAGGATTGTGTGTTACCATAATTACAAGCCGATCCTTTGCGACCTCCTGAAGCAGCTCCATCACCTGAATTCCGGTTTGGGTATCCAGTGCGCCTGTAGGCTCATCCGCCAGAAGAATGTCCGGATTGTTCACGAGCGATCTTGCAATGGCGACGCGCTGCATTTGTCCGCCGGACATTTGATTCGGCTTTTTGTGGATTTGTTTTCCCAATCCCACCTTTTCAAGAGCTTCAACAGCACGCTTTCGCCGTTCAGCCTGAGAAATTCCGGAAATGGTCAGTGCTAATTCAACATTTTGCAATACCGTCTGATGCGGGATAAGATTATAGCTCTGGAACACGAAACCGATAGAATGATTGCGATAGGTATCCCAATCCCGATCGTTGTAATTCTTTGTAGACACGCCGTTGATAATCAAATCGCCGGAATCATAGCGATCCAATCCTCCCACAATATTGAGCAGTGTTGTTTTTCCGGAGCCACTGGATCCAAGCACCGCAACAAATTCATTGCTGCGAAATGTCAAGGAAACACCATCCAATGCCTTTTGCACAAAATCTCCGGTTTTATATTGCTTATGAATATCCTGAATTTGCAGCATATGCGTCCCTCCACAAGAACTCATGAAAGAATTATCATTTTGTTCTGCTAAATGATACGGAAAAATTACATTTAATATTATAGCATATTCGATTGATGATGTCAACCTTTTTCTATGTTGGGGTCACGTACCGCCCTAAATTCCTTATCGTTCGCCTTGCTTACGCTCATCATTCCAAAACTTTTGAATCAGCAGTTCAAATTGCCTTTGCTTGAAAATCGGCGTTTGCAGGTGATGTATGGTTTCTTCTGAAATTACGCCATGGTCTGCGAATTCTTCACCGGCTGCCGTATATTTTTCCAGATATACATCAGTTCTGCCTTGCATTTGCGGATGAGAAAATACTTTCCCTTGCGGGCAAAGCAATGCCTGATAACCGTCATTTCCGAAGATACAGTCATACTGCTTCAGCAACGGCTCATATGCCGGCATAACCTCATTAAAACCGCACGTTGAAATCAGCAGAAACCTTTTCTCATGCAGGTCATAGCGAAATTCATGAAATGGTTCACCTTCTACTGCTTTTTCGCCGTGATAGGGCTGCATAATGCTCAGCAAACGATCATTCAGCGTCTTTACCGTACCCGGCATACTGAAAAAAAAGAGCGGATAGCTTCCAATTATGACATCTGCATCCAGAATTTTTTGCTTGATTGCCGGAATATCATCCTTTATGACACAAGTGCCATTAGTTCTCCCCCAGCAGGAAAGACAGCCTGTACAAGGCTTTACGTTCAGATCCGACAGCGTGTCGATTTCTATTTCGCAATTACCGTGATTTCCTATTCCCTTGAGAAATGCCTTTGTCACACGCAGTGTACCACTTGCATTCTTTTGCGGGCTGCCGTTTACCACATAAATTTTCTTGTACTTCGGATTGCCCCAAGTCCAATTTTTTTGCTGTTCCATTTTAAAAGCTCTCCTTTACAATGAAAGTCCGCCGTCTAATACTATTGTCTGACCTGTCAGATAGGCACACTGTTCGCTGCACAGCATTGCAGCGAGGTCAGCCACTTCTTCCGCCCTACCGAATCTTCCCATTGGAATTGCTTCGAGATAGGCACTGCGTTTTTCCTCCGGCAAGGTGTCCAGCATTTCCGTTTCCACAAAGCCCGGCGCAACTGCGTTAACTCGTATGCCATATGGCGCAAGCTCTTTCGCCAGCGTCCGCGTCATTGAGTTTACTGCGCCCTTTGTTGCGCTGTAAACGCTCTGTCCTGCAAGTGCCATTTGCGAGCTGACCGAAGAGATATTTACAATCACGCCATTCTTTTTGCGAAACATTTTCAAAGCCGCCTGCTGCGCGCAATAAAAATATCCCTTTACATTGATGTCCATACAGCGGTCCAGATTTTCAGAATTTAACATAAGCAGATACGCATCCTGCACAATACCTGCATTGTTGACCAGCACGTCCAGCTGTCCGTATGCTTTTTGCGTTTCCTGCATCATGCTTTTTACTTCATCTTGATTTGTGACATCTGCGTGAAACAGCATACCATCTCCGCCGTTCCTTTTTATTTCGTCCAATACGGACTGTGCCTGCTGCTCGCTGTGGTTATAGTTGATAACAACCTGATAGCCGTCCCTTGCAAAGCGTTTTGCGCACGCAGCGCCAATGCCGCGGGAAGCGCCTGTGATGACTGCAGTTTTCATTTTTACATCTCCTTTTCATCAACCCTTGACAAAATGATTGCGGTATATGCTCCGTTTGTACTGTAGGAAAGAACTAAAAGCGTGTGAAGCGAATTTGCGGCGATTTCAGTGCCGTTGTCACATGATATGATTTCTCCGAGCTTTCCGGAAAGCATAAGTGCCGCATATACCGCCGAAAGAGATGCTGTTGCAGCTCTGCCTTCGCCGGCAACCGACTGCACATGAAATACAGGCAGCTGTTTTGCAAATGTATGCGCAAGCGCGTCTTCTTCAATTTGTTGAACGACAGGAAGTCCGTCTGCAAATCCAACGATACCATCGATTTCGTCCGCAGAAATGCCTGCATCCTTCAGCGCAAGTGAAATAGCCTGTTCACAAGCGGGTTCAGAGCAATCAAGCTGTGTAAAATCTGTTGCTTTGCACGCCATTCCATAGCCTGTAACTTCGGCGTAAGGAATCGCATTTCTGGCGTGACAGCTGCTTTCCTGTTCGAGCAAAATACCGGTACTGCCATCCGATAAATGAAATGCGCTGTCCTCTGTAAAGCAGCCGAGCTTTTCATATAATTCTGTGACGATTGCGCTGTTTTCATCTGTACCTGTTGCCAGAATCGCTTTACTCTGACCGCTGCGCAGAATCTGTACACCGTAGGCAAGACTCGCCAGACCTGACTGTATGCCGCTTGTCAGTGTGACATGATAGCCACGAATTCCGGAGCAGATTGAAAGATAGCCGCCTGCGGCATTGTAAACCGTATTCGGGAATTGGAATGCGCTGCCGCCTGCCGTTCCCTTTTCAAGCAAATTTTCCTGATAATTACAAATTGTAGAAAGCGGACCATCGGAGGTTCCGACAACAATGCCAATATCAGTTGCGTTTTCATCTGTCACCGTAAGATTTGCGTCATGCAGTGCCTGCATTCCCGATACGGCTTGCAGCTGACTAAAGGTGTCAAGCTTACGATAAAATGAAGATTTTATGCCGTAAGCGGCAAAATCATTTCGGTCAACATGGCTTTCCGAGCTTTTGCTGTTCATCGGGGTATGCGCTTTCAATTGTGCAATCAGGCTGTCCATATGATTTCCCAAGGGTGAAACTACGCCGATTCCGGTCAGATAAATCCGTTCCTGCTTTTCCGGCAGTGTGACATTACCGGCCTTCTTTGAAAACAAAATGCTTGCATTGTTGCCGCCGAATGCAAAGGAGTTGCTCATGACAGTATTCAACGGCTTTTGCTTTGCCTGATTGGGACAAAAATCCATCTGTCCTGCACGCTCCCCCAGATGCGGCAAATCTTCTTCTGTATAGCCAACAGTCGGCGGAACAACACCTTCGGTGAGCGCCTTAATGGAAAAGACGGCTTCAACTGCACCTGCTGCTCCAAGACAGTGTCCGACCATCGACTTGGTAGAGGATACGGACAGGTTGGGATTTTCCGCATCGAAAATCGTATGTAGCGAGAGAAATTCCGCCTCGTCATTTTTTGCCGTTCCCGTGCCGTGGGCATTGATGTAGTCAACCTCCGCCGGTGTAATTCCGGAATTTTTCATGCTTTGCCGAATGGCGTGCATTTGTCCTGCACCATCCGGACGTGGAGCAGTGATATGATAAGCGTCACTGCTGATACCAGCACCCAGTACCTCGCAATAAATACGGGCTTTCCGCTGCGTGGCGTGTGCATAGGACTCAATGATTATCGCTCCTGCTCCCTCTCCAAGGGTAATACCACTGCAATGGTTGAACGGCGAACAGGGTGCTTCGCTTAAAGCGTGAAGTGAGAGAAATCCTGCAAAAGGAATTTGCGCAAGGGCATCCGTACCGCCTGCGATGACAATATCTGCTTTTCCGGCACGAATCAGGTCACAGGCATAGGCAATGCTAATCGTACCGGCAGCACAGGCATTTGCAATATTGGTGACAACGCCGCCTGCGTGATAGACCTTTGCCACAGCAGGGGCAATCGACGCAATCGGAATTTTAGGAACGTCTGCGGCAGGTCCGCCGTTTCGGTAATAATGCTCTACACTGGACACGCCGCCTACACAGCTGCCCATAATAACGCCTGCGCTTGTCTGATTGCCGAGATCAGTTAAGCCTGCGTCCTCCAGAGCTTCACCGGACGCCTTGATACAGAGCTTTACACAGCGATCCATTTGCTGCGCATCAGGCAAATCCTCCAGCGTATCGTCATGTACCTGCGCCGCTAAGTGAGCATAGCAATTTGTGGTATCGACAGCTGTTGCTTCTGCAATGCCGCTGACGCCTTTTTTTACGTTTTCCCAGCATTCCTCTACGTTGTTTCCAATGGCGCTGATTAACCCAAGTCCTGTTACCACACAGCGATTTTCGTTCTTTGTCATAGTGAGCTTCATTTCCTTTCTAAAAAAAGCGGCATTGTCTGTTACAGAAAATGCCGCCGTCAGCTTCGGCAATGCCATGCAAAGACCGCTGAACGATTTTGCGTGACGCTGCTCTTTTTTTACCGCTTATGCGATGTGCGCTGCAACGTAAGCAGCGAGGCTATTGACATTATAAAACACTTCTTTTTCCACGCCGGTCATGGATACGCCAAATTCCTCGTCAATCGCTGAGATAATTTCCAGTGAATCTATGGAATCCAGATCCAGACCCTCCGGAGCATCGGCAAACAGCGGAATCTCGTCTGTCAGATCCTCTGCGTCTATGCCAAGCTGTTCACATATAAGCGTTTTAATTTTTTCTGCAATTTCCTGTTGGTTCATAATTTTTCTTTCCTTTCCGACAGGGCAGCACTGCAATCTGCGTCTGCCCTCCGTCTATTTGATCCCATAAGGCTTATGGGTGATCAACTTTTCAATCATTTTTCCACTGTGTGAGTTTAAATACCTGTTCTTTGCATTTTTCCGATTCACGCTCCAGAATTGCGGAAAGCCTGCCCTTTCCATTAAAATCAAGGGATAAGGGTGAGCCGATAACAAGTGTCTGTTTGTGAAACGGACGATAATTTCCAACAATTCCCATCGGGATAACCGGTACATTTTGATGCTTTGCCGGAAGTAAAAAGCCTGCATGGAACTCCTCCGGCACACCGTTTGTTTCCAGCTTTCCTTCAGGAAAAATGAGAACGCACGCGCCCTTTTTTAAGGCGTCCTCCGTCTGTGCAATCCAGCTGCTGTCCGTCTGCTGCAAATCAATGGGAATGTAGCGCAGATGCGAAAACATCGGATGCAGCAGCTTTTTATTGTACCATTTGCTTGTAACTAAGACATATACCTTTTTCCGCCAAAGCATTTGTGGTACAAAGAAGCCGTCTTTATGACTCTGATGATTGGCAATCAGGATTGCTCCCTCCTGCATAGCGGCCTTTGCCGCAGGATCTGTATAGACGATACGTCCGCGATAAAGCAGACGCACGCCAATGCCAGACAAAAAGAAGATGAAATGCATGATGCCGGTAAAGACGGCGTTCCCGACAATTCTGAGCCACCGCCTCATGACGCCTGCATAAAGGCACAGAGCCGGTCAAGCTGCCGCTCCATGACTTCCTTTCCGTGGTCATAATAGGCATTCACCTTTTGCATATCCTTTTCGAAGTGTCCGATGTGCATACCCTCCGGTTGGATTACATATGCTTTTCCATCACGTTCATAATCGGATAAGGATTCCATTTGCTTTTCATATGTTTCCTTTCGCTGCATCATTGCGTCCATCAGATTCGGGTACTGCGCATGATAGCTCATATGCAGAATGGGACGCAGCCGTGTATAATCGGTCGGCGGCTCTTCTTTCCATCTTCTTGTCAGAACAACGACAGCCTTGTCGCATTTATTTTGCAGTGCATACTGTACCGGCACGGAATCTGTCAGACTGCCATCTAAATAATTTCGTGCATCCAATTCTACCGGCTTGCAGAGAATCGGTACGCTGCAGGTTGCTTTTGTCAGTGTCGTCAGACGCTGTTCTGAACCATCTGCGCTAAAATAGGCTGCTTTTCCGGTTTCACAACAGGTCAGGACAAATTCGCATTCGGTATCCGATGCAAAAAAGGTTTTGAAATCAAAGGGAAGCTGATGATAAAAATAATCCTGCACAATGCCGTCTGTATCCAATATTTTTTTACTGTGCAGCATTTGCCTGATGCCATAGTGCGATGATGCGCTTTTTCCGGTGACAACATTTTTTACCTTGCCGTTTTGCCTGGAAACAAAGCTTGCGGCGTTTCCCGCACCTGCTGAAACACCGATGACATAGGGAAAGGTAATATTCTGTTCCTGCAAATAATCCAGCACTCCGGCAGTAAAAACGCCACGATACGCGCCGCCCTCCAACACCAGTCCAATTTTACACATAAATCTCCACTCCATTTTCAAAAAACGACAAGATGCATTGTCGAAATTTGTCTGACTGTCGTTTATCATAAAGCAGAAATCTAAACTGAAACGAAACAATTTGACAAAAATCAAAAAAATCGTATAATAGTATCATATTAGTGTGTTTCGATTCAGTTTATCTTACTGCGATAAAATAGGCATTATCATAAATACAGGAAAGGAGCTTTTTCCATGTTTCATATTTTAGTGGTGGATGATGATAAACATACAAGAATGCTTTTAAGGGCAATATTGCAAAACGCAAATTACATGGTGACGACCGCTTGTGATGGTGAGGCAGCGCTTGACGTATTGGACAAAACACACATTGACCTTGTGGTGCTTGATATTATGATGCCGAACATGGATGGCTATGCCTTTACGAAAATCCTGCGGGAGGGAAACAGCACTCTTCCGATTTTAATGGTTACGGCAAAGATTTTACCTGAGGACGAAAAGAAAGGCTTTCTTGTGGGAACAGACGACTATATTACAAAGCCGATTGACGAGGAAAAGCTCTGCCTGCGAATCAAAGCACTGCTGCGCCGTTCGAAAATCGCAAGTGAACAGAAAATTGTGATTGGCGACGTTACACTGGATTATCAATCGCTGACGGTGACAAAGGGAAACGAAACGCAGACGCTGCCGCAAAAGGAATTCCTGCTGCTGTATAAGCTGCTCTCGTATCCGGGTCAGATTTTCACACGCATTCAGCTGATGGACGAAATCTGGGGATCAGACAGCGAAACCGGCTGGGAAACTGTAACTGTACACATCGGCCGATTGCGCAAACGCTTTGAGGGCTGGGAAGAATTTGAAATTGAAACAGTGCGCGGTTTAGGATATAAGGCGGTAAAAAAGGTATGAAGCAGCAAAATAAAGAATCACATAAGCAGAGAATTTCATTGGTTTTGAGGTAAGTCTTTTTGTCTTTTTGATTATTACTGCTGCGGTGCTGCTGGCAGTTGGCATTGTACATATTCTGCTGTATTTTGATGTGATTCATTCGGTTGACAATACATTGAATTTAAGCGGCGTGCTTTTTTTCATGGCTCTCATCAGCGCGATTATCGGACTCCTTATTACATTTTTTACGAGCAGAATTTCTCTTAAACCGGTAAACCAGCTGGTTGATCAGCTGGAACAGCTTGCGAAGGGAAATTTCAAGGCACGAATAAAGTTTGGAAAGCCTTTTTCAAACGATTCGACGTTCCGTATTGTGGAAAAAAGCTTTAACGCAGCTGCTGAAGAGCTTGAGCAAACTGAGATGCTGCGCAGTGATTTTGTCAATAATTTTTCGCATGAGTTTAAAACGCCGATTGTTTCGATTGCGGGCTTCGCGAAGCTATTGCGTGTGGGCAATCTTTCTGATGAGGAGAAGGACGATTATCTGGCGGTTATCGAGGAGGAATCGCTGCGATTGTCGGATATGGCGAATCATGTGCTGAATCTGACAAGGGTGGAAAATCAGACCATCCTGACAAATGCTTCTGCATATAATCTGTCGGAACAGCTGCGCTCGAATATTTTAATGCTTTCCGATCAGTGGACGCAAAAGCATCTGAATTTTCAAATTGAATTTGACGAATATACGATTGTGGCGAATAAAGAACTGCTCGCGCAGGCATGGGTGAACTTGCTAAGCAATGCAATCAAGTTTGCGAATCCAAACAGCACAATTACAGTGGAAATCAAAAAGGAAGCGGAGCAGATTATCGTTGCGATCACAGATGTCGGCGAGATGATTCCGCCGGATCGCATCGACAAAATTTGGGGCAAATTTTATCAGGCGGAGGAGTCGCACGCCAGCAGCGGCAATGGCATTGGGCTTGCGATTGTCAAAAGAGTTGTGGAGCTGCACAAAGGTCGTGTTTATGCAGAGAATAAAACGGACTGCGTGACGTTTACCGTTGTTCTGCCTGCCGGCGGGAATTGAGAAAGCACGGTATAGCTGATGATGGGTTGTTTCCAGTCAAAAAAATTCCACAAATATTTCACATAAGCCACATATTTATTACGTTTAAATGAGGTATGTTAAGTTTGACAAAGCAAACAAACTTCCATAAAAGGAGGCGGACTTATGTGTAATCAAAGGAGAAATTGGATTGCTCTTATTCCTGCGTATCAGCCAACGCCGTTGTTGCTGAATTTGCTAAAAGAAGCACAGCATCACGGATTCAAAATCGTTGTTGTAGACGATGGAAGTGATGCTACATCAGCAAATCTTTTTCATCAGGCAGAGAAATATGCTGACGTTGTTCATCACACTGCAAACAAAGGCAAGGGTCGCGCAATCAAGACAGGGCTTGCCTACATCAGGGATCATTACCCTTCGGATTGTATTATCGTCACGCTCGATGCGGACGGGCAGCACAAGGTGACGGACGCCGAAAAGCTGTGCAAAATGGCGCAGGAAAACGCAGGCTCGATGATTTTGGGCAGCAGGAGGCTCAACAAAAATGTGCCCCTGAGAAGCAGGTTCGGCAACACGGCAACACGCTTCGTTTTTCGCCTTTCTACGGGAAAATCGGTGTACGACACGCAGACGGGACTTCGCGCTTTTAGCTCGGAGCTGATCTCGAAGCTGCTCTCGATTGAGGGGGAGCGATACGAATATGAAATGAACGTTCTGCTTATCTGCGCGAGGGAAAATATCCCGATCACCGAGACGGAAATCGAAACAATTTACATTGACGGGAACGCTTCCTCCCACTTCGATACAATAAAGGATTCCTATCGTGTGTACAAGGAAATCCTGAAATTTTCGGCGTCCTCCTTCGCAAGCTTTCTGGTTGATTACGGTCTGTATAGCATCCTGAGTGTCGCCACTGCGACCTTCGGCAGTTCGGGACTGATTGCCTCCAACATCGGGGCGAGAATTGTCAGCAGCAGCATAAATTATTCACTGAATAAAAAAATTGTATTCAAAAGTAATGCAAGTACCGTCAAATCATTATGCCAATATGCTGCATTGGCAGCCGTTATTTTATTTGGAAATACGTGTGTTTTAAGTCTGCTTGTCAACAAAGTCGGTGTGAACCGATATTTAGCAAAACTATGTACAGAGATTTTATTTTTCTTTTTAAGCTGGTTAGTTCAAAAATATATTATATTTTCTAAATCAGCAAAAGGAGGACAAGAATGAAACTGAGAAAACATTGGTGGGCAATTTTGTTCAGTGTTGTTCTGATTGCTTTTACTGTTTATGTGATATTAGATACATTTGTAATTACAACAGTTTATCAAACAGTAAGTGAACCTGAAGCAACAACAGAATCATATTCAACAAATTCCAATGAAGTCACTGATTCCACAGAAGCAGATACAAGTACAGAGCAATTGGATTCCGAGATATCTGAAACAATTATAACAGAAAGCTCATATCAGGACGAGAATATTTCAATTGAAATCACAGAATATTACGAAAATGATACGGCAATTTATGTTGCCGATATTACTCTATCTTCCGCAGAATATTTACAAACAGCCTTTGCACAGAATGCATATGGCAAAAATGTGACGGAAAAAACCTCGGAAATTGCTGAGAGTGCAGGAGCGATTCTCGCCATCAACGGTGATTTTTACGGTGCGCAGGAAAAGGGTTACGTTATCCGAAATGGCGTCATTTATCGCTCTGAAGGGACTTCTGATCAGGAGGATCTTGTAATTTACGCAGACGGCAGCTTTGGCATCATTTCAGAAGATGAAATCAGTGCAGAGGAGCTGTTGGCGGACGAGGCGGTTCAGACACTTTCGTTCGGTCCGGCACTTCTTGTAAACGGTTCTGTGTCGGTTTCGAGCGGCGAGGAGGTCGGAAAGGCAAAAGCAAGTAATCCGAGAACAGCTATCGGAATAATAGATGATTTGCACTACGTTTTTGTGGTTTCTGACGGAAGAACAGATGAAAGCGCAGGACTTTCCCTTTCTGAGCTTGCCGAATTTATGCAGGGACTCGGCGTACAGACGGCATACAATCTTGATGGAGGCGGTTCATCAACAATGTATTTCAATGGAGAAATTATTAACAATCCAACGTCAGATGGAAAGAAAATTAAGGAAAGGAGCGTAAGTGATATTGTTTACATCGGATACTAATAGTAAGCGTCAGCAAATGGCAAAGACCGGATTTATTTATCTGCTTGTGTCATTATTTTTTGTACTGTTTGGTGCTGTGTATGAATACTTCAGCCACGAGGTATATTCATATTTTATGCTGTACGCATTTGCAATTCCACTGGTTGGCGGAGTTCTGCCGTACTTCTCACTTGCATATTTCGATCGGCTGCACGTGCCGAACAGGGCTATTTGTAATATTTATAACTCAGGGATAGCCACCCTGACAGTCGGCAGCTGCATTACAGGTGTGTTGGGGATTTATGGAACAACAAACAGATTGACAAACATTTATTGGATCGTTGGATTTGTTTTTTTAGCAATTGCTGTTATTTTGTATTTGGCGAGTCTTATATTTAGTGATAAAAATAAAGCTTGAATGTGTCATCAATTATATATAAATTGCTGTGAGATTTAACTTGATTCCTCACGCAAACACAAAACCCTGCCGTGAGAAGATGGCAGGGTTTATGTGTGTAGAAATGTATTTTACATCAGATATTTTCTGAATCATTGTAATTTTGTGTCAAAAACTCCATAACGACTAATGAAATCATGAAATTCTATAGACTTTTTCATGATAATATGGTATAATATTCCAGGGACAACAATCCGATTTTATATTTATGGAGATTCTTATGGCAAATAATTCTTTCATTAACGCAAAACAGGCTGCTCTGAAAAAATATTTCAGCAGAATGAATGAGATGCAGCAAAAAGCTGTTTTCACCGTAAACGGCCCTCTCCTCGTTCTTGCAGGCGCAGGAAGCGGAAAAACTACAGTCATCGTAAATCGTATCGCAAATATGATAAATTTCGGAAATGCTTTTTATGACGATTCCCGCAGCGGCAGCAATGATGAAATTGCTTTTTTGAACGACTACGCTCAGGGGCTGACGGACGATTTCGAATCGCTCAGGGATATAACGGCTGTTAATCCTGTAAGACCTTGGAATATCCTCGCTATCACCTTCACAAATAAAGCCGCCGCGGAGCTTCGTGAACGTCTTTCGGCTATGCTTGGCGAGGACGCAATGAACGTCAATGCGGCTACCTTCCATTCAACCTGTGTACGCATTCTCAGGCGTGAAATACAATGCCTCGGATTTTCAAACGATTTCACTATTTATGATTCCGACGACAGCCGCCGTATGCTGAAAATTATTATGGCTGAAGCCGATATATCTGAAAAGCAGTTTGCTCCGAGAGCTGTTCTGAGCGAGATAAGCTCGGCTAAGGACAGAATGATTACACCTGAAATACTCCTTGAGGACGCAGGTCAGGATTACTACAAAAGAATTACCGCAAAGATATACGCACTGTATCAGGAACGTATGAAGTCCGCAAACGCACTGGATTTCGATGATATACTGCTCTATACGGTGAATATTTTTGAGCAGTTCCCAGATATTTTGCAGAAATATCAGCAGCGCTTCAAATATATACTCGTGGACGAATATCAGGACACAAACCATGTTCAGTTCAAGCTCGTTTCCCTTTTGTCGAGGGCGCATGGCAACCTGTGCGTTGTGGGCGATGATGATCAGAGTATTTACAAATTCCGAGGCGCAAATATCGAAAACATTCTCGGATTTGAAAACCAGTTCAGCGGTGCGGAGGTTATACGCCTTGAACAGAATTACCGCTCAACTCAAAATATCCTTGACGCCGCAAATTCCGTTATAAGTCATAACTATGGCCGCAAGGAGAAAACTCTCTGGACAAGCAGCGGCAAGGGCGATAAAATTTATTGGTACAAGGCGTTCGATGAAAACGATGAGGCTAAATTCGTTGCGGATACAATTGCCAAATCATATAAGGATTCGGGAAAATATTCCGACTGCGCAGTTTTCTACAGACTCAACGCCCAGTCAAACGCTATCGAACGTGTTTTTGTCAGACGTGGTATCCCCTATCGTGTCTACGGCGGCATGAGATTCTATGACCGCAAGGAGATAAAAGATATAACCTCGTATATGAGCGTCATTAACAATCCTTTCGATATAATGCGGTTCGAGCGAATTATAAATGAACCAAAACGCGGCATTGGCGACTCTACTGTCGGTATGATTATCGACATAAGCCGTGACCTTAAAATTTCTCCCCTTGAGGTAATGCGAAACTGCTCGGAATATCCCCTGCTGTCAAGAAGAGCCTCTGCCCTGAAGCAGACTGCCGCAATTTTTGACGACCTTACCGCAAAATCAGAGGAGCTTCCTCTTGATGAGCTGCTTGACGAGATTCTCCATAAGACGGGCTATGATAAGTATCTGAAATCTCTCGGCAACGAGGGAACCTCCCGCGCGGAAAATATTGATGAGCTGCGCTCGACTATTGTTAAATACATGAACGAGGCGGAAGAGCCGTCTTTGAGCGGTTTTCTTGAGGAGGTTTCCTTGTATACCGAGGCTGACCGAGGTGACAGTTCAGACGACAAGGTTACGCTTATGACGATTCACTCGGCTAAGGGACTTGAATTTGAAAATGTTTTTGTGACGGGTCTTGAGGATGGTGTTTTCCCAAGCACACGTTCCATGGACAGTGAGGAGGATCTTGAGGAGGAACGCCGTCTTGCCTATGTTGCTATAACGCGCGCAAAGAAAAAGCTTTACCTTACAAGCGCGGATCAGAGGCTTATCTACGGTCAGACCAAAAGAAATATTACGTCAAGATTTATACGTGAAATTGACGGTGAGCTTATCGAAAAGCACAGCACCTCCATTGCTCCATCGGGCAATTTTGACAGCGGAATTACTGCCGTTCGCTCAACCTCCCTTCAGCGTCAGAATAAGATGATGGCGGATTCCATGCAGAAAGCACCCCACGTTACATATTCGGAGGGCGAAAGAGTTGTGCATAATATTTTCGGCGAAGGCACAATTCTCTCGGCAAAGGATATGGCTAAGGACACTCTGCTCGAAATTGCCTTTGAAAAGGTTGGAACTAAAAAAATTATGGCGAACTACGCTAAGCTTCGCAAGCTGTAAAAATATGGCGTTAATTATATGTTAAACTTTATTTTATACACTTTTTCTCTGCGGATTAAGGTGTATAATATATATGGCAATACCGCACGGCAAGCCCTGCAATGTATTGCGTATGATAAATTGCTAAAGGAGTATTTTCATGAGGAAAACTAAAATTGTTTGCACTATCGGCCCTGCAACCGACAACGAGGATATAATGCGGGAGCTTATGATTTCCGGTATGAATGTTGCCAGATTTAATTTTTCGCACGGAGATTATGAAACACATAAAATGCGATTCGATATGGTAAAAAAGCTGCGTGAGGAGCTTGATTTGCCTATTGCGACTCTCCTCGATACAAAAGGCCCTGAAATAAGACTCGGACGCTTCGTGGACGATAAGCCTGTTGAAATTTTTGACGGCGATACCTATGTTCTCACAACAGCCGATGTCCCCTGCACCGACAAAATCGGAAGCATCAGCTTCAAAAATCTCCCCAAGGACGTGGGAATCGGCACGAGGATTCTTATTAACGACGGCGTAATTGAGCTTATTGCCGAAAAAGTCAGCAGCACGGAAATAACCTGCCGTGTTATTCACGGAGGTATTCTCTCAAATAATAAGGGAATCAATGTTCCGGGAGTCAAGCTTTCTATGCCCTACCTGAACGAAAGAGATATGAACGACCTCGAATTCGGAGCAAAAATGGGATTCGATTTCATTGCCGCAAGCTTTGTTCGTTCAGCTGCCGATATAAATTATCTGAGGAAATTCACACACAGTCTTGGCTGGTTCGATGTAAGAATAATCGCGAAAATCGAGAATATTGACGGCGTTGAAAATATTGATGAAATTCTTGAGGCTGCCGACGGAATTATGGTTGCCCGCGGAGATATGGGCGTGGAAATTCCTTTTGAAAAGATTCCGGCAATACAGAAGGAAATTATCAAAAAGGGATACAATGCAGGCAGACAGGTTATAACGGCAACTCAGATGCTTGAATCCATGATAAACAATCCTCGTCCCACAAGAGCTGAAATTACTGACGTTGCAAACGCAATTTATGACGGCACAAGTGCTATCATGCTCTCGGGTGAAACTGCGGCAGGCGCATATCCTGTGGAGGCGGTTAAAACAATGGCTCTGATTGCCGAAACTACCGAAAAAAATATCGACTACAAGGGAAACTTCGCAGCAAGACGTACTGAAATCAACAACAGCGTTGCCGAAGCCATTGCCCACGCAACTGTTACAACTGCTCATGACCTCAACGCAAAGGCAATTATCACAGTTTCTCTTTGCGGACAGACGGCTCGCCTTATTTCAAAATACAGACCTGATTGCCCCATTATCGGCTGTACAATGAGCGATGTGGTCTGTCGGCAGATGAACCTCAGCTGGGGCGTTCAGCCGTTTATCATTGACGAAAAGACAAACACGGATGATCTCTTTGATACGGCAGTTGAAACTGCTGAAAAAAGAATGTTCGTAGAGGACGGGGATCTCGTTGCCATTACCGCAGGTGTTCCCCTTGGCGTATCAGGTACAACAAACCTCATGAAGGTAGAAAAAATCGGCAGAAAAAGACTTGATGAGTTCTCTAAAATATAAAAATATCCTCAAAAAAATCCTCCTATGGCAAATGCCACAGGAGGTTTTTTGCTTACTGCTCTTCCTTTTTTATCCTGAATATAGCCCTCAATATACCTGAAATAACCCTCGGACTTTTTATTACAACTATTTTCATTATGTAACCTCCTTATACAATATACTCTCTTATATTCATCATAGGAGATTTGGTGATTACATACTTACTCGAGCTAATTAAAAG
>JAJQGO010000046.1:0-46128 GCA_021200415.1 Ruminococcus sp.
TATGGCGTTGAGATGTATCCGATCCGCTGCTCATTATCGTGTCCTCCAGCTTTCCCAGTACATCTCTATTCCTACACACATCTCCCGCAAACGGTCAAGCGTCTTTTCGGCGTTTCGGGTATCTCCCGGTTTGCCGCCGTAGGTCGGTGTCATGCGTCGGATCAGCTCGTCGCCTGTGTAATTGGTCGTCACGATCGTCGGCATATAAGCTTCGTACCGTGCGTTAATTATTGCGTATATGCGGGTGCTGCCCCACTCAGTCGGCTGCTCCGAGCCGATGTCATCAATGATGAGCAGCGGAATTTCTTCGTAAAGCTTCATGATTGCTGCTTCGGTCACCTGCGTATCGGTATCGAAGCTGTTTTTTATCTTGGCGAGCAAGTCTATCATCGTCATGCAAATGACTGCCATACCTCCATGAATTAGTTGGTTGGCTATCGCCGAAGCGAGGTGTGTCTTGCCTGTACCGTAGCTGCCGGTTATAAATAATCCGTTGCGTTCCTTTTTCGGCGGCAGTTTGTTTCCACGCTCGTCCTCAGTTGGCAGCATTATGCCGAAGCTGTCGGCGTATCTCTTGCATTTTTCATATGCCCTGCGGTTCATGTCGTTGACCTCAAACTTGTCAAATGTGCGGTTCGTGAATCGTCCGCGCATTCCGCTGTTCTGAATAAGTCTGCGAACCTTGGCGTTGAACACCTCGGCTTTCTTCCTTTGATTTTCAGCTTCCTTTGCTTCGGCTTCCAGCCGTTCCTGTTCCTGCCGGTGAGCTTGTGCCTTGATGCAGGTGCAGCGTTCCGGTTCTTCAAACCATGTGAATACTCTCTTTTTTCCCAAGAAATCTTTCACTCCGTAGTAGTATAGCGTCCGTCCGCAGTATTGGCATTTCTCCGGCTGCGGCGGTTCCCGGTCTGTATCCCAGCCCTCAGCAATTGCTACATCACTTCGGATTTTAAATTTTTCACCGCTTGATTCCTTATTTGTATTCCCCTCAGTCTGATTTAAATCCTGCGGGCGTTCCATTGCCTCCTCTGCTACGGTTTGCTTCGTTGAAAGTGCTGCCAGAATATTGCTGACTTGTTCCACCCACTGTCACCTCCTTGATTTCATCATCCCAGCACCCGCCATTGAGCCACGTTGCCGGGTTCGGAATATATGCTCCGTTTTCTTTCAGCCACTCCCGACTGTGCTTGTACCTCTCAACCGCCGACATAATCTTCTCGAACAGCTCGGCTGTCGGCTTTATTCTCATCCACGCTTTCATTGCCGTTACCTTGGCTTTCTTTTTCGGGTATGCCTCCCAAAAAGCCGAAAAGCGCATTTCGAGCAGCGTTTTTCCTGTGCTATCCGTCGATATTTTTGCTTCGTCTGCGTTGGTCTGCTCTAATTTTGGTGTGATATCGATTGCTTCTTTGCTCACTGCCTGTGCCATGCCTGTACTGTATTCTATATATGATCCTGTTTCAAATCCGGGCGGAGGCGGAATCTCACTTGCTTTCTCCTTCATGTTCGGATTCTGATGTTTGCAGAAATTCACCACCTGTATGTATTTCTCTCCTTCGACCTCGTAGCGTATGATGAAACCGTTGTCTGCGAGCTGCTGAAGCATATCGCTGGTTTCTTCTGCCGTTGCATCGTCGTAGCCGAGCAGTGTCTTTTTTATCCGTCGCGGTCTGTCTTCCAGTCGTCCATCGCGGTCGGCTATGCACCACAACCCGATAAACAACAGTCTGATCAATGGGTCGAGGCTCCCGAGCGTGTCGTTGTCGAAGAACGCGGGCTTTATATTTCGTGTTCTCGCCATTCTCTTTTCCTCCTCCCGTCAGCATACATATACTTCCGTGCCGGTCAGCCGCTGAACCGCCGTCTTGAACCTCTCCGCGTCGCTGTTGTTTGCGGAAAGGTGG
This sequence comes from Ruminococcus sp., assembly GCA_021200415.1. Taxonomy (GTDB): domain Bacteria; phylum Bacillota; class Clostridia; order Oscillospirales; family Ruminococcaceae; genus Ruminococcus. The sequence continues at coordinate 1,905 of JAJQGO010000046.1, forward strand.
AGGAGATATATCTGCCTGACTTGCTGCAGGTCGTTTGCTCTCAAAAGGTCGAGAAAATGGTCGAGGCTCATGTGACTTTTGATCAGCCTCGGTACAAGCTCCGGCGGTATGCAGCCGCTTCGGACGCTCTGTTCCACGATGTCCATCGAATAGTTGCACTCGCCCATGATGTGCGTCAAACCCTGAAATCTGTACTTGAGATAGTAGGTGTCCGTGAAATAAAGCAATTTCTCACCTGTCGCCCTCGATGTCACTATGAAGCCGAGCGGTTCCGGTGCGTCGTGCTGAACATCAAACGGCAGAATTGCAAATGTTCCGACCGTAAACTCTTTCAAGGCTTTTATCATCTTGATTCGGTGCCCTGTCAGCCTGCACGCTTCAATTGTGCCCTGACCGGTGTAAATGTCCACTCCTGCTTTTGCGAGATCCCCTGCGGCCTTGCTGTGATCTCCGTGACAGTGTGTTATGAGGCAGCCTGATAGGTCACGCACACGGAAATTCAGAGCCTGCCTTATCGTCTTCAACGGTACGCCTGCGTCCAGCAGCAGGGCAGTTTCCCCGTCTGATATTCGATAGGCGTTGCCGCTGCTGCCTGACGCTATAACTGTTATATTCATTAAAAATCGGGTTCGTCCACAGCTTCGGTTGCCGCCGTTCCGGCTGTGGTTACCTCTCCTGTGCCGAGGTCAACGTTCTCTGCCTGAGGTGTGCTGCTTTCCTGCAATGCCGCAGCTGGTGTGGATACTGTCGTGTCAATAATTACTGTGTTCGCGTTGGCATTGATTTCCTGCTGTGCTTCGATCTCCGCGTATCTCGCTTCGCGCATTTTCATATACTGGTAATTATCGTCTACCTTCTTCGGATCTCTCGGCAGGTGCTTTGCGCTAAACGCCTCACGGATTATGGTTTTGCGTACCATTTCATCCAGCCAGCCTTCGTTCTCAACCTCGATCTTTTTGCCATTCTCCCATACCGTCTGCTTGCCTCCCCAGAAGTTCGCACTGGCGTACTTCGGCTTGCGTTTCAGAATATCTTTCATAGGCATTATAACCAGCTCATTCCTTGTCGGGTCGCTGAACTCAAGGTAGGCGAAGCCGCCGATGATGTCGCCTCTGTCAAAAGCGTTATTGATTTCGAACTCGTAATTCTCAATGCGGTTGTCCTTACTCTTTTTAATCGGTTTGAATGTGTCCGTACTGTAGACCACTTCAATTGTGACTGCTGAGGGTGCTTCAACTGCATACTTTTCTGCAATATATCGGATTCCGTTATATCCCTCCATAAGCGTTACGTCGTAGCAGCCGCGCTTATTGTTCTTGTAGGGAATCGGGAAGAGCATATTATCCTGCATCATATCCAGTCCCATTCTTGCGTAGTGTACCAAGTCAAGGGCAAGGTCGTTCATGTTGACCGTGTTCCAGTTGACCGGCAGCTGGTTGTCATACTGATGATCACGGTTGCTGCTGTTCTTGCGGACTCTTTCTTCCTCTGCGGATTTCAGTGCGCGGTCGATGATTATAAAATATCCCTGAATGAGTGACCTCTGATAATCCGTCACCTGCACTGCTCCGGCTACGCTGCCGCTGAATTCCTGCATCACCTTGTTTGTAAACCTCTCACTGGTTGACAGCTGCGCCGTCCTGTTTTGAAGTTCTCCGTTCTGCTTCGTTACGATTTCCTGTTTTGCTGTTGCCATGTTAAATCCTCCAGTCATAAAATTTATTTTTTATGTGAAAATCTCATTGTCGCTGTCGCTCACTCTGTGTGAACCTCCAGTCTCAGTTTCGGATCGCTTTCACTGACCACCAACCGAATTATCTGTGCGTCGCTCTTAATCAGGTGCGTTATGCTCTCTGCGTTGTCGACCACAATCGGCATCTGTACACCCCAGTGTTCTGCAAGCGTGTTTATTATTTCAAGCCCTGCGTTAATTCTCGCCGCATTGTTCGCAAATGTGTAGGGAACAAGGCTGCCGTCAGCTCCGGGTATCATTACCTCACAGTCCTCTTTCAATCCTCCGTTGATCTGCTCTTGGAAAAGTCGGAAACGGACAGACTTGAACTTGCCGTTTATCCTGTCAGTCAGCGCACTCACCTTTGCCTTGGTGAAAAGATCGCAAAGGTACAAGCCCTTTTCCAATTCCTCAAACTCTGCCGACAGCTTCTTTTCCTGCTTTTCCAGTTCACCTATGCGTCGTTTCTGATTCTCCGCCATTGTGAGCTGCATTTGCTTGTCCCTCTCGTCGCGGATTGCATCGTCTATTACCTTTATATTGCCATCAATGACTGATAATGCCTTGGCTGCGTATTTGCTCCGGTCTGCTATGCTTGCCTCGAGTTCTGCTATCCTGTCTGCCAGCTTGGCATAGATCTCAGTCTCCTCAAATGGTGCCGGTATCACCCTCTTGTCGGCAAGGTTCGCTGCTCTCAGTTCTGCAGCCATCTGCTGATTCTCGGCAACCTCCTTCTGCTTCTGCAGCTTGGTTATCTCGTCATCAAGCTCCCTGATTGCCGTCTTGCTGGCTTCGGCCTTTCCTCGTCGGTTAATTTCTTCAAGCTCTTTGCTCTTGCGGACATTGAATTCTTCTATCATTGCTTCAACCTTGTCCTCCGGCAGTGTCTGACCGCACGTTGGGCATATAGCCTGTGCTTCGTTCCAGTACGTTGAGCTTAAAGTCTTATAATCGCTGAGCAGCTTTGTACGGAGCGTGTCGAGGCGCGTCCTCTCGGCGGTTTTGCGTTTGATGTCGATGTCTGCGTCCTCTGCCTTGCGTCGTTCATCTGCGGCTTCACGCTTAGCGAGCAGAATATCTGCATCAACACTGCTGTTGCGGTCGTTCTGGCCTTTTAGGTGCTGTGCCTTTGCCTCGGCAATTTCCGTCTTGGTGTTGGCTATCTCTGTCCGCATCGCTGCCAGCGCGCTATCGCCGTTCATAGCTTCTGCTCTCTCAGTGAGAAGTTCATTCTTCTTCTTTGTCAGTTCTTCAATACTGTGTTCGATTTCGGTTTCTTCCAGTCCCATGGTGTCGGGAATTGCCTGCGCTGCCTCGTCGATTCGTGCCGGTATCTCCGTGAGCTGCTTGTTTATCTCAGATTTCCTTGCGGCTGCTACCTTGCGGTATTCGTCTGTGGTGTAGTATTGTTCTGATGTACCATTCATTCTCAGGAAGTCCTTCAGATCTCTGATTTCGCCGTTACTTCTGATTATCTCGTCGTCGCTAATATTTCCGCAAATTTCGAGGAGGATCTTCCTGCGAGTGTCCCACGAGAGCTGTTCGGGAAAATAATCAGGCATTGTCAGCATTTTCGGCTTTTCGGTGTCGCCGCCGCACAAGCCTATCAACGTTTCGCTGTACTCCTTTTCCTTGACCGGTACTCCGTCCACTGCATACTCTACTGTATGCCCGCTGAATTCCTCTGTCGCGCTTCCACGTTTCTTTTTGTAGGTTTCGTGATATGTTTTCCTGAGCGTTATATGTCTGCCGGTGTCAGTTATGAATACTCCCTCAGAGCTGTGTTCGAGGTGGTGAAGATCTCCGTCTGTGCCTTTGGTCTTTGGATTGAAATTCTTCGCACCTGTGCTTGCTTTGTCAAAAAGCAGCCAAGTCAATGCATTGTATACCGTTGTCTTGCCTGTTGCGTTGTCTCCGTAAATGCTCGCCGATCTTCCGTCAGGGAAATCAAAGGACAGGTTCTTTATTCCCTGAAAGTTATGTAATGTGATTTTCAATAGTTTCATTTGAGTATCTCCTTTCTATACCGGCATTGTCCTGTAGTAGATGTTAAATGCATTTTGTACCACGATTTCCTGAACCAATTTTCCGAGGTAACAGGGCTTGCGCCGTTCTCCGTCTGCATCGCCCTCTTGGCTGATTATCCAATCGAGCCTTGCCTTTGCGTCAGGGTATGCATCTTTCCATTCTTCATCAGTCAGCTCTCTGCCGAGGTAACCGCCGGCTTCTTTTCTCACAATATCGTCCTCTTTCATAGCCGCTCTCCTTTCACTTAGCCGCTGCGTCGGTCAGGCTTTCTCTTCTCATAAATACCCTGCAAAGCGTAATTGTGGCTGCTGCCAATCCCATAGCAGCGACAAACACTCTCCGCTGATTTATCTTCCTGAATTTTCTCTGTACTTTCTTCATCGTCTTTTCCCTTTCCGCTTCTCAGCAGTATAATCTTTCCATGAGGTATCTTCTTGATACTCTTCCTGCTACCGTAATCGAGCCGGTTGCCTCCAGTTCCTTGTTGAGCTTCTGCATAATTTTGTATGCCTTGCTCTTGCTGCATTCAAGCAGTTCGGCAACCTCTGCCGCCTTCATGAACTTCGGCATTTCCGGAACGTCTGTACGCTTATTCATGACTTTCGCCTCCTTTGAGGTTCTTGGCTGCCCATATCCGCATTTCCTGTGCCGTGATTGCGATTCGCTCCAGTGCGGCGCATATTTCCCGCGCCTTTATTCTCTCATCAGTGCTTATCACTCCGTCTGCGGCAATTTCGAGGATTGCGTTCTTTATATCGCCTGCCTCTGTGAGTGCTGAAATTATGCGGATTGTCAGCCGATCGAGGTTTTGCATTTCGGCTGGCAGAACGGTTTTCTTTCCAAGCGGACACATCTGCGAGCAGTAGTGGTTTGCCAGCTCCGGCGCATCGTAATAATCCGCCATGATGAGGACTTCCTCAGGGTAGGGGTTCAGGCTTCCAAGCTCGATCCTTGCCAATCGTGTACGATCGATTCCGAGTTCCTCGGACGCTCCCTCTCGGCTTGCGAGATGATCGTTGCACGATGAAGCTGCCAATCGTGCTTTGCAGAACTCATTATCACAGGCTTTCGTAGGCTTTTTAGGCATATATTTTCTGCCACCTTTCCGCTATAATTTAATTACAGTAATTCTCATTCTGTGGGTCATTTCTCGATTTTTGAGAGTTGCTCATCAAAAAAAATTTGCGGTGTAGTACCAAAACCGTCAATGACAATTGTCAGAAACTCGTCGGCTGTCAGCCTAACCAAGCCTGTTTCCAACTGGCTCAGTCTTGCGGGTGTGATTCCTGCCTGCTTGGCAACGTGGGTCTGCGTTATGCCACGCTTCTTGCGGTAGTCGCGCATCATCTGGTATGTCTTCATCATAGCGTTCCCTCCTTCCCCTCATTTTATGAGAATTACGCTGTACTCTCATTGCATCACTCGATTTTCAAGAAATCAAAATTTTTCCTTAAAATTTCGAAAAAAACTTGTTATTTTTCGAAAATTGTGATATAATGCTCTCGGAAATCGAAAGTTAAACCTCTATTTTTGAGAATTTTACTGTATACTCATTGTATCACTCGATTTTTGAGATGTCAAGAGTTTTCTCTAAAATTTCGAGAAAAGTTTTTTTTTTCCGAGAATTATGATATAATATTCTCGGAAATTGAAAATTAAAACCCTGTATTATAATAGAAAGGTGGTTTTTCCATGCTCTCATTTGGCGAGCGTCTGAAACGGGCGCGCGAAAGAAAAGGCTTGACGCAGGCTCAGGTCATGAAAATTACAAGCATTTCTGATAAGTCCCTCTCGCGATACGAGAACGGTGCGTCTGCTCCTGACCCTGATACAATCCTTGAATTGATAAAACTCTACGATGTGTCCGCTGATTATATCATGGGCTTGTCCTATCAGATGGGACACGCTTCTGACGGCAACAGTGGTTCATCCCTTACTGCTCCGTCTCTGGTATCCTGCGATGGCGATGTCCATGAAATACTGGACGAGCTTTCCGGCGAAGCTCGGAAACGAGCGGAGGAATATATCGAGATGCTGAGCATTCTGGAGAAGGTTAAGTCAGGTGAATATTTCATTGACACCAAAAAAGAAGCCTGATTTGTTAGTTCTTTGTGAAAGGAGGCGGCTGCGGTGTCCGTCTATAAAAATGAAAAGCGCGGAACTTGGTTCGTTTCCTTCCGATACACGGACTGGGACGGAACACGCAAACAAAAAAAGAAAGAGGGCTTCCGCACGAAGCGTGAAGCCCTCGAATTTGAAAGAGAATTTTTGAAAAAGCAAGACGGCGGAACTGATATGTCCTTTGGTTCTTTAGTTGAATTGTACATGGAGGACTGTGCCACCCGACTCCGTGCGACCACTGTCGCGAATAAGCAATGTCTGTTTGACTCCAAAATTCTGCCGACCTTCCGTTCCGTCGCTGTCCGAGATATTACCCCGACAATGATTCGCCGCTGGCAGAACTCTCTGCTGAACGATCCTGCGGGTTATTCGCAGACGTATCTCAAAACGATAAATAATCAAATGTCAGCAGTTATGAATTTTGCTATCCGGTATTATGGCCTCTCAAAAAATCCGGTTGTTGTTTGTGGACCTTTCGGCAAGAAGTCGGCCTCTGCTATGCAATTCTGGACACGAGACGAGTTCCGGCAGTTCATTGAGTACGTGAAGAAACCTGCAGCCCGGTTGGCGTTTGAGCTGCTTTTCTGGACCGGTATGCGTTCCGGTGAACTTCTGGCTCTCACTCTGAACGACGTGGATTTTGAAAATGCCCGCATTTCAATAACGAAAACGGCGACGCAGCTTAACGGAGAAACGGTTATCAATCCTCCGAAAACTCCGAAGTCAAACCGTGTGATTTCTGTTCCTCGGTTCTTGCTTGCTCTTATCCGAGATTATGCCGACAGACTGGTAGACTACGAACCGCACGAACGGCTTTTCTATTTTACGAAGCACTTTTTGTTATATGAAATGAAAGCGGCTTGTAAAGCTTCGGGCGTGAAAAAAATCCGTGTCCACGACCTGCGCCACTCCCACGCCTCGCTCCTGATTGAGATGGGCTTTGATCCGCTGCTGGTTTCCGAACGTCTCGGTCACGAAAACATTCAAACGACCTTGCAGACCTACTCGCACCTGTACCCCAACAAGCAGGAAGAGGTGTCCTCTCGGCTGGAAAGCGAAGAAGGTGAGAACTACACTGCATTCATCTCGAATTTTGAGAAAAAATAGAAGGTCTTTCGTAATGTGTTACGCTTTTGTTACGCTCACTCAAGAAATAATGCCGAAAACCCGCTTAAATACTGGGTTTTCGGCTTTTTTGGTATTTATTCCCACTCCACCGTTCCGGGGGGCTTTGAGGTTATATCGTAAACCACGCGGTTGACGTGTTCCACCTCGTTTGTAAGGCGGTTTGAAACCCTCGCGAGGACGTCATACGGAATCCTTGCCCAGTCGGCAGTCATAAAGTCGTCGGTTGTGATGGCTCTTATCGCTATGAGATGATCGTACGTTCTGTGGTCACCCATAACTCCCACGGTTCGCACATCGGGAAGCACGGCGAAAAACTGCTTCAGCTGATCCTCAATGCCGCTTTTCCTGATTTCGTCACGGAACACAGCGTCCGCCTCCTGCAAAATCTTAATCTTCTCCTCCGTTATCTCTCCGATAATTCTCACGCCGAGTCCCGGGCCGGGGAACGGCTGTCTCCACACAAGCTCCCTCGGAATTCCAAGCATTTCTCCAACCCTGCGCACCTCGTCCTTGAACAAATCTCCCAGCGGCTCGATTACTCCGTCAAATTTTATATCATCGGGCATTTTCACCTGATTGTGATGCGTTTTGATTACAGCCGTGCTGCCGTTGCCGCTTTCCTTGCCCTTGCCGCTTTCGATTCGGTCAGGATAGATAGTTCCCTGCGCAAAGAAGCCACCGTCCGCCTCCTCGCGAACCTTGTCCCAGAACACCTTGAAAAATTCCTCGCCGATGATAACCCGCTTTCTTTCGGGGTCGGTAACGCCCCTGAGCTTTTCAAGGAACTGCTTCTGACAGTTCACCCTTACGAAATTCATATCAAACAGACGTGTAAAGGTTTCCTCAACAAAATCGCCCTCATCCTTGCGCATAAGTCCCTGATCCACGAAAACACAGGTAAGCTGCTTTCCAACGGCACGGCTGAGAAGTCCTGCCGCAACTGAGGAGTCAACGCCGCCGGAAAGTCCCAGAACGACCTTTTTGTCCCCGATTTTTTCACGCAGCTCCGCAACAGTTTTTTCAATAAAATTATCCATAACCCAGTCGCCGGAAAATCCGCAGACGTTTTTCAGAAAGCTGTTAATCATATCCGAGCCGTATTCCGTGTGATTTACCTCCGGATGGAACTGCACGGCGTAAAGCCTTTTCTCCTTATTCGCCATAGCCGCCGTGGGGCAGTCCTTCGTGTGAGCTGTAACCGCAAAGCCCTCAGGCAGTCTTGAAATATAGTCGGTGTGGCTCATCCATGAAACGGCGCTGTCAGGCATATTTTCCACTGCTCCGAAGAGAACGCAGCTTTTATCGTAATACGTTTCTGTTTTGCCGTATTCGGAAACGGGAGCTGCCGAAACCTCTCCCCCGAGAGTATACGCCATAAGCTGACAGCCGTAGCAGATTCCGAGAATCGGTATGCCAAGCTCAAAGATTTCCCCTGATATGTGGGGAGATTCCTCGTCATAGACGCTGTTTGGCCCTCCTGTAAAAATAATTCCCATAGGATTTCTTTTTCTGATTTCCTCAATGGGAGTACGATAGTTCAGAATTTCACAGTAAACTCCGCATTCACGTACTCTTCGGGCGATAAGCTGATTATACTGACCGCCGAAGTCAAGAACAATACAAAGCTGATTATCCATAAGCACTCCTGACCGCAGTAAGCGCGGTTCCGCTTTACGGCAGCGGAGAGCCGAATTTGCTTTCTTTAGGCAATACCACACAAAGCACGCCTGGCGGCTTTGCCGCACATCTGCTTTTATCTTTTCCGTCTTCTTGCACAAAAACTCCTTGACATACATCAAGTATGCCTGCGTCGCTTTTATACAATCTGACGAAAAATCTAACTTAGTTTATACTCGAAGAGTACATCTGCACGACAATCTTTGTGCGGTATTACCTTTATTATCTCATATTTCCCGAAAAAAAGCAAGTGCCATGAGCCGCCGCTGATTTTCATGAGATAATATTATTTAATATGGGGAGGCTCCTATTCCTCTCCGCCGAGGGCGATGCTTCTTACTATCTCCCCCGCCATTATAAGTCCTGCCACGGACGGAACAAATGACACGCTGCCGATTGTCCTGCGGCGTGACTGCTCCTCCTCGCTCTCCGCACAATGCTCAGCAGGCTGCTCCGTAGAATAAACCACACGATGATGAAGTATCCCGCGCTTTCGCAGCTCCACGCGCATAACCTTCGCAAGAGGGCACATGGACGTCCTGCTTATATCAGTTACCGTGAGCCTTGTCGGGTCAAGCTTATTCCCCGTCCCCATGCTTGAAATTATATTTATCCCCAGCCTATGGGCATTTTCCACAAGAGCAAGCTTTGCCGATACGCTGTCGATTGCGTCGGCAATCCAGTCAAACTGCGTCAGATCAATTTCACTTCCCGTATAGAAAATGCTGTGAAGCGTCACCCTGCAGTCCGGATTTATATCGAGAATACGGCTTCTTGCGGCTTCCGTTTTCAGCTGCCCGACCGTGGAATGGAGAGCGATAATCTGACGGTTTATATTTGTAACGTTTACCGTGTCGCTGTCCACGAGAGTTATATGTCCCACGCCGCTTCTTGCGAGAGCCTCCGCAGTATACGAGCCGACACCGCCGACTCCGAAAACGGCAGCATGGGCGTTTCTCAGGCGTTCCATTCCCTCCGTGCCAAGAAGAAGCTCCGTTCGTGAAAATTCATTAAGCATTTTACCTCGCTCCTTATGTGGGATTATCGTCATAAAAGACGTTGTAGGTGCGTGCCCTGTGGCTGTAGACGCTGAGTATCAGACCGATAACCATGTACATACTCACCATAGCCGTTCCTCCCGCGCTCATAAAGGGCAGCGGAACTCCGATAACAGGTGCGACCTTAAGCACCATGCCGATATTCATTACGCAGTGGGAAAGCATAAGTCCGAATGCTCCCATACAGATAAAGCGTCCCATGCGGTCACGGGCAATGCGGCTGTCGGCAAAAATTTTCAGGCAGATATATGCGAGAATAATTATAATTCCCACTGCCCCCACGAAGCCGAAAACCTGTCCCGCATAGGCGAAAATGAAGTCGTTGTGTATCTCCGGCACGGAGATGTAGGCATCGTTTCCTGCGAAAAGTCCCTTGCCGAAAACGCCTCCCGATTTAAGGGCTGACAGTCCGAGATCCTGCTGCCACTCGATTCCCTCCGGATCTGTTCCGGGGTTGAGCAGCACGAGAATTCTGTTTTTGTGGGTGCTGCCGAGAACAAAGAACCACAGCACGGCGGCAGCTCCGACTATAAGAAAGGGCAGCGCAAGAAGATATTTCCATGAAATATTTGACGATATGAGCATGAACAGGAAAATGCACGCAAAGACGATGGCTGTTCCGTAGTCCCCCTGAAGTCCGATAAGACCTATCGGCACAAGACCGTGAACGCACAGCAGCAGCATATGGAGGGGCTTGTTCATGTTCTCCTCGTCACGGGAAAGGTGATACGAAAACGTCAGAATAAACGCAAGCTTCAGAAGCTCCGACGGCTGGAACTGTATAAATCCGAGATTAAGCCACGCTCTGTCATCCGCCCCCTCGCGCTGATAACCAAGACTTGTAAACGTCAGAAGCACGAGAATAATCGCTATGGGGGCGTAGATAAACCACAGCTTCACAAGCTTTGCGTAATCTATAAAGGATATTGCAACGGCAAGAGCGATACCCAGAATCATTGAGACAAGCTGCGTCTGCCAATAGCTTGCTCCAACCTTTTCGAGTACGCCGTTTTCGCTTATGGAATATATCAGGAGGGTGCTGATTACCGAGCAGAGTATAACGGCAAAAAGCAGTCCGGCATCTATACTGTGCCGTTTGAGTTTTATTTTTTTAAATGCTGATTTCATTGTAACCTTCCTTATCGGCAATGGGGATTATAATGGGATTATTCCATCCAGTATTTGCGGTCAAGGCTTCTGTACTGCACAGCTGCGGCAATATGCTGCCGTGAGATGACTTCGCATCCGTCCAGATCAGCAATAGTCCTTGATACCTTAAGTATTCTGTCGTAGGCTCTTGCGCTCAGACCGAGCTTATCGAACGCGCTTTTCAGGATTTTCGAAGCTCCGTCGTCCATCGGGCACATTTCCTGAAGCTTATCGGCTGTTATGAGGGCGTTGCGCTTGAATGTGGAATCCCTGAAGCGTTCCTCCTGAATTTTCTGTGCGGCAATAACTCTTTTGCGTATCTCCGATGAAGGCTCCTCCCTGACGTCTGACGTAAGATCCGCAAATTCAACGGGAGCAACCTCAATGTGGAGGTCGAAGCGGTCCAAGAGGGGACCGGATATTTTCGAGAGATAGCTTCTGACCTTATTCTGCGAGCATATGCATTTGCGCTTGGGATGACCGTAATATCCGCAGGGGCATGGGTTCATCGCTCCTATGAGCATGATGTTGCAGGGGTATGTTACTGAGCCTGCCGCGCGGACTATGGTAACCTGTCTGTCCTCAAGGGGCTGGCGGAACATCTCAAGAGTGTGCCTGTCGAATTCGGCAAGCTCGTCCAGAAAAAGAAGTCCGTTGTGGGCGAGAGAAATTTCTCCCGGGCGGGGAATGCTTCCTCCGCCGATAAGCCCCGAAGCCGAAATCGTATGATGGGGCGCACGGAAGGGACGCTTCGTGACAATGGGATTTTCAGGGGACAGCATACCGGAAATGGAGTGAACATTTGTTGTTTCAAGAGCCTCCTCAAAGGTGAGGGGCGGCAGTATGGACGGCATACGCTTGGCAAGCATACTTTTTCCGCTGCCGGGCGACCCGATAAGGAGAGCGTTGTGACCTCCCGCAGCGGCAATTTCAAGCGCTCTTTTAGCAAACTGCTGACCTCTTACATCGGCGAAGTCAAGCGTTTCATTATAGGCAGCCTCGGGAGGCGTAAAATGCTCCCTTTTGGTAAGAAGCTCCGTTCCCCTGAAATGGCGGATAAGCTGCTCAGCCGTGCTGACCGGATAGATGTCTATTCCCGTGATTACCGAAGCCTCGGCAGCGTTTTCCTCCGGCACGAACACAGATTTTATACCCTTGTCACGGGCAAGTATAACCATCGGCAGAACTCCGTTAAGAGGGCGCAGATCTCCGTTAAGGGACAGCTCCCCGATAAAGGCGCATTCCTCCTGCGGTCTTTCAATGAGCCGCATCGCAAGGAGAACAGCCATGAAGATTGCCATATCGTGAACCGAGCCGCTTTTCTTCGTGTCGGCGGGAGCGAGATTCACCATAACCGAGGCTACGGGGAATTCAATTGAGCATGAACGGAGAGCGGCACGTATGCGTTCGCGGCTTTCCTTGACCGTGGCATCGGGCAGCCCGACAATTTCAAACTGCGGATTGCCGCGGCTGATGTCTATTTCAACGTCTACGGGGAAGGCGTTCAGCCCGAACAGCCCCAGACTTCTGACTTTTGCAAACATAAAATAACCCCCTGAAAATATTCGGGACAGCATAGCATAGCATCCTGAGTGTAGTATTATTCTTAGTATAACACTTTTGAGGCGAAATGTAAACGATTTCATTTAAATTTCCGAAATTAGCCCATCATATTCCATATTGCGGCGGATTTTGGCAATTCTGTCGATTGCAACAAAAAAGCTGCCGTTTTCAACCGAAAATACAGCAGCTTCAATAAATCTTTCCAAACCCCTTGACAAGATTTGAGGAATATATTATAATAATATAATGTATCATAATGGAATAATATCGTTAGTAATTATGTTATTATAGCACACTATTATTCCGTTGTCAATAGCTTTTTGAATTTTTTGAACTCATGTTCAGTAAAAATAAGGAGGTCCGCCTATGGTGAATGTTACACCTAAGCAGCTTGGAAAGAATGTCAGAATGAGCTTCGGTAAAATTACCGAACCCCTCGAAATGCCAAATCTTATCGAGGTGCAGAAAAATTCGTATAAGTGGTTCAGAGAGGAAGGTCTGCGTGAGGTTTTCCGCGACATGGTTCCTATAACCGACTATAACGGCAATCTTGTACTCACCTTCAAGGACTATCGCTTCGACGATACTCCGAAATATACCCTTGCGGAGTGTAAATCCAGAGGCGCAACGTATCAGGTTGCCATGAGAGCTACCGCTACGCTCTGCAACAAGGAAACAGGCGCAGTCAGCGAAAGCGAAGATATTTATATGGGCGATTTTCCGCTTATGACCGAAAGCGGAACCTTCGTCATCAACGGCGCTGAACGTGTTATCGTTTCGCAGCTCGTGCGTTCGCCGGGCGTTTACTATGCCTTCGAAAAGGATAAGACCGGCAAGGATCTCTTCAGCACAACCGTTATCCCTAACCGCGGCGCATGGCTTGAGTACGAAATGGACTCCAACGACGTGGTTTACGTCCGCATAGACAAGAACAGGAAAATCCCGATTACTACCTTCATCAGAGCGCTCGGCGTGGGCAGCGATGAGGAAATATATGAGCTTTTCGGCCCTGATGAACGCCTCAAGCAGACGATTCTCCAGAAGGACGGCACGAAAAATAATTCGGACGCTCTCATTGACGTCTACAAGAAGCTTCGTCCGGGCGAGCCGCCTACGGTTGAAAGCGCAGTTTCACATCTGAACAGTCTCTTCTTTGACGCAAGAAGATACGACCTCTGCCGCTTCGGAAGATACAAGTACAACAAGAAGCTTGGCATCGCCTCAAGACTTTCGGGACGCGTCCTTTCAAAGCCTGTTGTCAACCCCTCCACCGGCGAGCTTATGGCTGACGCGGGAGAAACAATTTCCTATGACAAGGCGTGCGAAATCGAACAGGCAGGCGTTGCAAGCGCATTCGTAAAGGTTGAGGCTAAGGAATACTTCACCAACGAGCGCGGCGAAACATCTATCAGATTCGTTGAGAGGGAAACAAAAATCATCGGCAACGGCATGGTTGATATTAAGGGCTATGTTAATTTCGATGTTGAAAAATACGGCATAAACGAAAAGGTTTCATTCAAGGTTCTCAAGGAAATCCTCGACAGCTCCGCCGACGAAGGCGAACTCGAGCAGAAGATAAAGAAGCGTGCAGACGAGCTTGTTCCGAAGCACATTGTCCTTGACGACATTTTCGCTTCAATCAGCTACTTCATTAACCTCTGCGAGGGCGTCGGCACTGTTGACGACATCGACCATCTGGGCAACAGACGTATCCGTTCAGTCGGCGAGCTGCTTCAGAATCAGTTCAGAATCGGCTATTCGAGAATGGAACGCGGCATTCGTGAGAGAATGAATATTCAGACGCAGGATGTCAACACCCTTACTCCCCAGACTCTTATCAACATAAGACCTATCTCTTCGGCTATGAAGGAATTCTTCTGCTCCTCGCCTCTGTCGCAGTTCATGGATCAGAACAACCCTCTTGCCGAGCTTACCCATAAAAGACGTCTTTCAGCCCTCGGCCCGGGCGGTCTTTCCCGTGACAGGGCAGGATTTGAGGTTCGTGACGTTCACTACAGCCACTACGGCAGAATGTGCCCTATCGAAACTCCTGAAGGCCCTAACATCGGTCTTATCTCCTACCTTGCTACATTTGCGAGAATCAACGAGTACGGCTTCATCGAAGCCCCCTACCGCAAGGTTGACAAGGCAACCGGCGTTGTTACAACTGAGGTTGAATACATGACTGCCGATGTGGAGGATAACTACGTTGTCGCACAGGCTAACGAGCCTCTTACGGAGGACGGAAAATTCGCACGTCCGAGAGTTAATGTCCGCTACCGTGACCAGATTCTCGAAATCGACCGCGACAAGGTTGACTACATGGACGTTTCGCCTAAGATGGTTGTATCTGTGGCTACATCTATGATTCCCTTCCTCGAAAACGACGACGCTAACCGTGCCCTTATGGGTTCAAATATGCAGCGTCAGGCAGTTCCGCTTCTCAAAACGGAACGTCCCTTCGTCGGAACAGGTATGGAGTACAAGGCAGCTGTCGATTCGGGTGTATGCATAGTTTCCGACCACGACGGAAAGGTTACCTTTGTTGACGCAGACCACATCAATACTATCGACACAAACGGCTTTGAGCATAAATACGAGCTTATCAAGTTCAAGCGCTCCAATCAGGGCACCTGCGTAAATCAGCGTCCTATTGTAAGCGTTGGTGAGGAAATCAAAAAGGGTCAGGTTCTTGCGGACGGCCCCGCAACTTCCGACGGCGAAATCTCACTCGGCAAAAACGCTCTCATCGGCTTCATGACTTGGGAGGGCTACAACTACGAGGACGCCGTTCTCCTTAATGAGCGTCTTGTGCGTGAGGACGTATTCACCTCAGTTCATATCGAGGAATACGAAATCGAATGCCGTGACACAAAGCTCGGCCCTGAGGAAATCACAAGAGATATTCCCAACGTGGGCGACGACGCTCTCGCAAATCTCGATGAAAACGGTATTATCCGCATAGGCTCTGAGGTTACCTCCGGAGATATTCTCGTTGGTAAGGTTACGCCGAAGGGTGAAACCGAGCTTACGGCTGAGGAAAGACTCCTGCGGGCTATTTTCGGCGAAAAGGCAAGAGAGGTTCGCGATAACTCCCTGAAGGTTCCTCACGGCGAATCAG
Organism: Ruminococcus sp.; assembly: GCA_021200415.1. Classification (GTDB taxonomy): domain Bacteria; phylum Bacillota; class Clostridia; order Oscillospirales; family Ruminococcaceae; genus Ruminococcus. The sequence goes on from JAJQGO010000046.1 coordinate 17,482, forward strand.
GCGTAATCGTAGACGTTAAGGTTTTCACAAGAGATAACTGCGACGAGCTTAGCGCAGGCGTAAATATGCGTGTTATATGCTATATTGCGCAAAAGCGTAAGATAACTGTCGGCGACAAGATGGCAGGCCGCCACGGAAACAAGGGTGTCGTTTCAAGAATCCTCCCCGAAGAGGATATGCCATTCCTCCCCGACGGAACTCCCCTTGACATCGTTCTTAACCCACTCGGCGTTCCTTCACGTATGAATATCGGTCAGGTTCTCGAGGTTCACCTCGGCATGGCTGCAAAGGCGCTGGGCTGGACTATTATGACTCCTGTTTTTGACGGCGCTCATGAGGACGATATCCGCGCTTGTTTCCGTGAGGCAAATGAGCAGAACGCTCCCCACAGAGACGATGAGTTCATCCTCAATAAAATGGATAAGGTAATCAACCCGAAGGCTCTCGAAATGAATGAGGACGGAAAGTTCACACTCTATGACGGACGCACAGGTGAAAAATTCGATAACAGCGTAACTGTCGGCTATATGTATTACCTCAAGCTCCACCACCTCGTTGACGATAAGATTCACGCACGTTCTGTCGGCCCGTATGCTCTCGTTACACAGCAGCCCCTTGGCGGTAAGGCACAGTTCGGCGGTCAGAGATTCGGTGAAATGGAGGTATGGGCACTCGAAGCCTACGGCGCAGCCTATACACTTCAGGAAATCCTCACTGTCAAGTCTGACGATACTATCGGACGTGTCAATACCTATGAGGCTATCGTTAAGGGACAGAATGTTCCTAAGCCGGGCGTTCCCGAAGCCTTTAAGGTTCTCATTAAGGAGCTTCAGTCACTCTGTCTTGACGTCAGGGTTCTTGATATAAATCAGGAGGAAATCGACTTGAAGCAGAACTTCGACGACGATGATCCGATTCCGACAACTACATCCTTCAGCGATGAGGATACGGCTGACAAAACCAGCTATTCCGGCGAGGATATGGCGGAAGAGGGATTCCTTACCGAGGGTACAGAGGCTGACGAGGAGCTTGGACTTGTCGGCAGCGACGAGGAATTCTCCTTTGACGACGATGAGATAGATCTTGACGGCGATGAGGACGAGGACGACGAATTCTTCGACAGCTTCGATTTAGATGACGATTCTTCCGATGAAGAATAATTGGGCATCTCCGCACGGCTCTGTGCTTTCACGCTGTGCGGCATTGCCGAAACCCAACCGTATGCTGATAAAATACTGGCTATTTAGCAGGAGGTAGCAGTTTGGAATTTAATACTTTTGAATCAATTAAAATCGGCCTCGCTTCGCCTGAACAGATCAGAAGCTGGTCCTACGGCGTTGTTGAGCGACCCGAAACTATAAATTACAGAACTCAGAAGCCTGAGCGTGACGGTCTTTACTGCGAAAAGATTTTCGGACCGACTAAGGACTGGGAGTGCCACTGCGGCAAATTCAAGAAGATTCGCTTTAAGGGCAAGGTCTGCGACCGCTGCGGCGTAGAGGTTACGCGCGCAAGAGTCCGCCGCGAAAGAATGGGACACATCGAGCTTGCAGCTCCCGTGTCGCATATCTGGTACTTCAAGGGTACGCCCTCCAGAATCGGACAGGTGCTGGAGATTTCTCAGAAAAGGCTTGAAGAGGTTCTCTACTTCACCAAATATATCGTAACCGACCCCGGAAACACCGATCTCCTTAAAAAGCAGCTCCTCTCGGAAAAGGAATATCTCTCCTACAGGGAAAAATTCGGCGAGGACTTTAAGGCTGAAATGGGTGCGGAGTCTATAAAGAAGCTTCTCCATGAATACGACCCCGAAAGATACGACTTCCATAAGAATCGCCTTGTGGAAACAGGAAAAATCTCTCTGGGCGGTCAGAAGCTCCAGTGTACCAACTCCCCTCTCATCTGTGAATGCGAGGAATGCCGCAAATTCGCTGAGCTTGAGGGCATCGAATGGCGCAATAATCTTGAGCTTGCCTCAGACGACCTGAAGGCTGAGCTGGCAGGACTTCCCTCCGGACAGAAAAAGGTCAAGATTCTCAAGAGACTCCAGATAATCGAGTCCTTCAGACTCTCCGGCAACAAGCCCGAGTGGATGATTCTTGACTGTGTTCCCGTTATTCCTCCCGACCTCAGACCTATGATTATGCTTGACGGCGGACGCTACGCAACATCCGACCTGAACGACCTCTACCGCCGTGTAATCAACAGAAATAACCGCCTGAAGAGAATGCTTGAGCTTGACGCTCCCGACATCATCGTCAGAAACGAAAAGAGAATGCTTCAGGAGGCTGTGGACGCCCTCATCGACAACGGCAGACACGGCAGACCTGTTACCGGCCCGAGCAACCGTGCCCTGAAATCCCTTTCGGATATGCTTAAGGGTAAGCAGGGACGCTTCCGTCAGAATCTTCTCGGTAAGCGTGTTGACTACTCCGGACGTTCCGTTATCGTTGTCGGCCCTGAGCTGAAAATGTATCAGTGCGGTCTGCCGAAGGAAATGGCTCTCGAGCTGTTCAAGCCCTTCGTCCTCAAGAGACTTGTGGACAAAAAGGAAATTGCCAATATCAAGAGCGCGCGCAAGATGATCGACCGTGCAGATAACAAGGTCTGGGACGCCCTTGAGGACGTTATCAAGGATCACCCCGTTATGCTCAACCGTGCTCCCACGCTCCACCGTCTCGGCATTCAGGCATTCGAGCCTATTCTCGTAGAGGGCAGAGCAATTAAGCTCCACCCGCTCGTATGCTCCGCTTTTAACGCCGACTTCGACGGCGACCAGATGGCTGTACATCTTCCCCTTTCCGCAGAGGCGCAGGCAGAGGCGCGTTTCCTCATGCTTGCCGCAAATAACCTTCTGAAGCCATCCGACGGCAAGCCTGTTGCTGTTCCGTCACAGGATATGGTTCTCGGATCGTATTACCTCACAATGGAAAAGCCCGGCGAGCCCGGCGAAGGCAAGGTGTTCAGGGATGTAAACGAAGCTCTTATGGCTTACAATGAGCATGACGTTTCACTCCATGCGGCAATCAGAGTTAAAATCACAAAGGACATCGGCGAAAAGAAGGTTTCAAAGATTATCAACGCAACTGTGGGACGCCTTATCTTCAACGAAAATATCCCACAGAATCTCGGCTATGTGGATCGTACAAGCTCAGAAAAGCAGTTTGACCTTGAAATCAACTTCATCGTCGGAAAGAAGCAGCTTTCGGATATTATCGAGCGCTGCATCAAGATTCACGGTACAACGACAACATCTGAGGTTCTCGACCGTATCAAGGCTCTCGGATATAAATATTCAACAAAGGCAGCTCTTACAGTTGCCGTCAGCGACGCTACAATTCCTCCCGCAAAGAAGGATATTCTCGCAAAGGCTGACGAGGACGTTGCTGAAATCATGAACGAGTATGACTTCGGCTATATCTCGGAGGACGAAAAGTCCAAGAGAGTTATCGGTATCTGGAACAAGGCTACTGACGACGTTACAGCAGCTCTCAAGGAAAACTTCGACCGCTACAATCCTATCTGGATGATGGCGGATTCGGGCGCTCGAGGAAGTATCAGCCAGATTCGTCAGCTCGCCGGAATGCGTGGACTTATCGCAAACACATCAGGTACTACAATCGAAATCCCGATCAGAGCTAATTACCGTGAGGGACTTAACATTCTCGAATACTTCATCTCGTCAAGAGGAGCACGTAAGGGTCTTGCGGATACGGCTCTCCGTACGGCTGACTCGGGCTACCTGACACGTCGTCTTGTAGATGTTTCACAGGACGTTATTATCCGTGAGGAGGACTGCCATGCGGACGACGGACTTGAGGTATTTGAAATCATGAACGGCAACGAGATGATTGAACCTCTCGAGGAGCGTCTTGTGGGACGTTATCTTGTGGAGGATCTCCGTGACAAGTCGGGTGAAATGCTCGTTTCCAAAAACAAGCTCATGACTGAAGCTGACGCAAAGAAAATCGTCAAGGCAGGCATTGAAAAGGTCAAGATTCGTTCGGTTCTCCACTGCAAGGCAAAGCAGGGCGTATGCGCAAAATGCTATGGTGCCAACCTTGCTAACGGCTACAGCGTTTCCGTGGGTGAGGCAGTCGGCGTAATTGCGGCTCAGTCCATCGGCGAACCGGGTACACAGCTCACCATGAGAACGTTCCATACGGGCGGCGTTGCCAAGGGCGACGGCGATATTACACAGGGTCTTCCCCGTGTCGAGGAGCTGTTTGAGGGCAGACGTCCGAAAAATGCGGCTATCCTTTCGAAAATTGCAGGTACTGTTCACATTGAGGAAATCAAGACGACCCGTAACATAATCGTAACAAATGACGAAACAGGCGACAGCGAAAGCTATATGATTCCCTATAACCTCAAAATTCGCGTTGAGGAGGGCGAGGTTATCGAAAAGGGTGTTCGCCTTACGGAGGGTAATATTTATCCTACGGATATTCTCAATATTCTCGGAACTCATGCCGTTCAGAACTACATCATCACGGAGGTTCAGAAGGTTTACCGACTTCAGGGTGTTGACATCAACGACAAGCACATTGAAGTTATCGTTCGCCAGATGCTCCGCAAGATTAAGGTTGAGGATACAGGCAGCAGCTATCTCCTCCCGGGAACACTCGTTGACAGCAAGGAAATTGATACCATCAATGAGGAAATTCAGGCAAGAATTGACGCAGGCGAATATGATCTCCAGCTTGCTACAACCTCACCTGTGCTTCAGGGTATCACGAAGGCTTCGTCCAACTCCGACAGCTTCCTCTCCGCAGCGTCATTCCAGGAAACCACCAAGGCTCTCACAGACGCCGCTATCAGAGGAAAGAGCGATACGCTTCAGGGACTCAAGGAAAACGTCCTTATCGGTAAGCTTATTCCTGCCGGAACGGGTATGGATTGCTACAACAAAGTCAATGTTGTGAAAAATGAATCCTACATCGACCACTCGCCTTCCATGCTCAATCCCGCCACAACACCGCATATATAATATATAATTATATAAACCAAACCGCAGATGCTTCGTCTGCGGTTTTATTTTTATCTGCAAGGGTGTTTACAAATCGACAAAAATGTGGTATGATTAGTGTATATATTCAAATTCAGGAGGCGGCAATGGCAACATCAAAGAAATTCAAAAAGCTCCGGACGATTGCACTGATTCAGATGGCGGTTATCCTCATATTGATAATCGCGCTGATTTTAGCCCTGTTCACCCGAAACAGCAGCAGCGATACGACTACAGTTCCCGCAAGCACGGAAATTTCAGCGGATTCGGACGAGGATCCGGAGGTCAGAACACGAGCGGTCATCGAGAAGGAGGAAGCATATTATCAGCTGGACGGCAAAAAAATTATCCTCTCGGACAGCACCTACGGCGAAATTTATCTTCCCGTTTATGAGGACGTGGAGGCTTGCTCGCTTGATATGGACTCCATCGTCACGCGAAACGGATATTCCTTCTACAAGGAGGATGGGGAGGTAACATCTATCCCCGGCATTGATATTTCCACCCATCAGGGCACTATCGACTGGGAACAGGTCAAGGCGGCAGGAATTGAGTTTGCCATGATAAGAGTCGGCTACAGAACCTACGGCGGCGGCGAAATCAAGTTCGACGACAGCTTCGCGGAAAATCTGGCAGGCGCGGAGGCTGCGGGAATCAAAACGGGCGTTTACTTCTTCTCACAGGCAGTTTCAGTTGACGAGGCTATCGAGGAGGCGGACGCGATTATTGACGCGATAGCTCCCTACAACATCACCTATCCCGTGGTCTACGACTGGGAAATTATCTACGACGACGAGGCAAGAACGGATGATGTGGCTGTGGACGTGCTTACGGACAGCTGTATCGCATTCTGTGAGCGAGTGAAATCGGCAGGCTACACGCCCATGATCTATCAGAACAAGCGCACAACACTCTTTAAACTGGACTTGCCAAGGCTTCAGGATTATGATTTCTGGCTGGCGGAATACGGCGATGAGCCTACATATTATTATGATTACGAGATGTGGCAGTATTCCTGCACGGGAACAATCCCCGGAATCAGCGGCGATGTGGATCTGAACATATGCTTCAAGGACTACAGCGCGGAATAAGCGAATAAAAAAATCACGATACTGCAACAGGTATCGTGAATTTTTTGCCATAAAAAAGCTGCACAGCAAATGCCGTGCAGCTGATTTTATTTTAGATTATGGATTACGAGTACGACTCAGGAAGTGAGAGAATAACCTGTGCAAGCAATCTCTGAATTGCATGTGCATCATTGTTGCTTATTCCGTCGCCGTTTGCGTTAACGTCTGCATTTACAAGTCCCTGCTCTGAGAGAGGATACTTAACAGAGTTGTTTACGTAGCTCATTATAGCTGTTGCGTCTGCAATATCAACGTCGCCGTCGCAATCTGCATCGCCCCAGAGTGTAACTGTAAGAGGTGCTGTTGTAGTTGTTGTGGTTGTTGCTTCTGTAGTTGTTGTAGTTGTTGTAGTTGTTGTTGTGGTGGTAGTCGTTGTAGTTGTAGTTGTAGTAGTTGTGGTAGTAGTAGTTGTCGTTGTTGTAGTTGTTTCGGGAGTTTCAGCGTAGTAAACCTCGATATTGTCGATTGTTATAGCATCTGTTGCTCCGTACCAATAACCGAAGAACAGCTCGCCCGTAGGATCAACGTAGTTTGCAAGTGAAGATCCGCCTGTTATTGATGTAGGAATAATCCACATAATTTCAACGGAATCACCTGCGTCAAGAACAACGTAATCCGAAGATTCCTGATACCAGTAATCGCAGCCTGCGTCCTCTGTAACAGAAGTTGCGGGGCAGTAAACGAGCTTTTCAATATCAGCGGAAGCGGAGATGTCGAAACGTACAGCGTAGACGTCTAAATCCTCATCAATTCCGAGATCCTCGTAGCTGACCTTGAGTGCGTTTGCGTCGCCTGATGAATCAAGGCTGAGAGCCTCACTGACTGATGTTGAAACAGAACCTGTGTAAGGAACTGTAACCTCTCTTGTGTATGTAAGTGCAATGCTTTCGAGTGTGCATTCTGTAAGCTCTGTCCATTCCTCAGCGTCCTCTTCTGCGTACCAGAACTGGAATGAGATTGAACCGGAGGGCTTAGTTGTATCAACGTAAGGCTGAACCTCTGCGGGAACCTCCCAGTAGCACTCGAAGTAGTTGCCGGGATATTCCATTGTTACGCCGCCGCTGGGAGTGATGGGGAAGTCAACGCCTGATGCTGCAACATCGTCCTCGCCCATGTCGTTGTACCAGTAACCGCCGCTTGTCTTTACGCCGGCCTGAACCTTAGCATACTCAGTATCTGCGTCAGAACCGTAGATTACGTTAAGACCGCCGCCGTACATGAACTTCTTAACATCGATGCTGTCATCAACTGAAATTGTAGCAGTTAAGGATTCGATTGTAACGCCCTCCATATCAGTCAGACCGAAGTCGCTGTAGGTTGCCTTGTAAGCATTTGTGGGTGCGCCGTCTACAAGCTCATCGGGATGCTCTGTGTAGTAGTCATCATCGTAGTGAGCTGTAAGTGTCAGACCGAGAGCGTCAATCTGCTTGGAAACGGTTGATGTAATTGTAGCAGTGCCGTCGCCGTTATCTGTGAATGACCAGCTGCCACTCTGCTTGTTGTTGTAGGTTGCGTTGCTGGAGGGGTCCTTAGTAGCGTCCGTCGAAGGAACAGATGTGTCGTTTACGGTAATTGACTCGATAGTAATACTGCTTTTACTTTCGCCGGCATAGTAGCTTCTGAACTCAAATTTTCCTGCAGATGTACCTGTTTGATAGGAAAGGTCAATGGAGGAAACATCGATTGTGATGTAGGTTGTTGTGCCTGCGGTTACGGGAACGGAAGTACCCGAGCCTTCTCCGACAACGAGAGAACCGTTGCTCATCTCAACCCAATAATTTGGAGAAACTGTAGTGCCGATACCGAAGCCATAGGAGAAGTTTCCGGTATAGTCAGTTGTGATTGCAAAGGTGATGGTTTCGATACCGCTTGATGCGAGATTTGCCGTGTAGCCGGTATAGGTTTCACCTACAGCAAGGGTAGTAACTGCCCCCTTGTTTGAGGAAACGGTAATATCAGCCGACGGAACCGCAGAAGCTGTAGTTGCTGTAAAAACGGGAACAGCAGTCACAGCCATAACAAGGCTTATAACGGAAGCCTTGATTCTGCTTGAGATTTTAGTGTTTTTCATGTGAATCAGTCCTTTCATAAAATTCTTTTTTAATGGATATTTGGGCTTTGATACATCTTCGCTATACATATATATTATAGCACACTTTTTTCACGGCTTTGTTAACATTCTGTGAACAATGGTGAAATTTGGAGGGAATATTAGACCAATTTATGTGTTGAAATCGTGAATTTTCTGGGCATTATATCCTATTGCACTTAGATTTAACAAAAAGAGCAGCTATAGAAACTGCTCTTTTTAAACTCATTCGCTTTCTGTTGTTGTCTCAGATTCCTCCGAATCCGTTGTATCCTCATCATCAGAGTCTGACGTTTCCGTAGTTTTTTCCTTCTTGCTGACGATTGCCTTGGACTGTGTAACTGCCCACACGCTGTCATAATTCGGGAATGATATGGTAACGTCCCAGTTGAAGGTTTCGCCCTCAGAGGTCGTATCCGCGTTGAGAAGATTTATATCCGCCACAACATCGCTCAGAGTCAGCTCATTTACAACGTCCTCCGGCCCGATAACGTCAATTTCAAGGCTCTTCGTGACAACGGTGAAATCGTAATTTTCGGGAGCGTTCGTCACGTTGAAGTTGGTTATGACAAGATGCCGCTTTGCGAGATTCGAGCTGTCCAGCGTAACGGTTACCGTTTCAAGGTTGGACATATTCTTGTAGTTGCCCGTGTCGATTGTGAACGTCTTGGTGTAGTCGATGTCAAGGTCGCTCAGGACGATTTTGCCAATCTCAAATGTATCGGGGAATTCCGACAGCTGACTTGTTTTTGACGCAAGGGTAATTGAATCCTCCGACAGGGTGAATTGCAGGAAATCGCTGTTGAAGGTTGACGGCGCACCCGCTATTCCCACGGACAGGTCAACCGTTTTAACCGTCAGCACGGGAATATTGATGTTGAAGCTTGTGGTGTCGAATTTCAGATTCGTCTGGTCAATGGTCGTGCCGTCCTCGGCGTAGAGCTTAATTTCATCGCTTGTGACGCTGTAGGAGGAGTCCAGCTGAAGCTCCTTGTTCGATACAGCCGTACACTCGGAAATCATATCAAGCTGCGCGGAAGGCCCTGTAATCTGTATGGTTGAGGGGTCGCAGGAATACTCGTCGTTGTCGATTGTCTTGCCATCGGCAAAGGTGACGTTGGGTATTTCAGGAGAGATGGAATACTCCCTCGTTTCGTACTTATCGAAAACAACTGTCGCTGTTTCGGGATAGATTGAAGCTACCTCGAAATTTATGCTTGAATCAGTACAGACAATTTTCAGGGAAATTGTTTTTGTGCCTGTTGATGTAACGTTATCCGTCACAAGAACAGCCTTCAGATTATCATTCGAGAGATTGCCTATCTGGGTTCTCGTGCCCTTAATGCGGACATCCACGCTTGTGACGCTTGACGAGATAACGCTCAGATCATTATCAGCTGCGACAGTTCCCGATATATCGAGATCCACGGGGATATTTTCAATTGTCTGCGTAACTGACGGATACATGGTCATGGAAATCACAAACCACGCGATAATGGCGATTACAACCGAATATATAACGAGCGAAAGGTTATTTTTCAGACTGTTCCTGAGGTTTCTTAAAAAATTCATTTATTTTTCCTCCTTTCCGAACGTGAGGAGGCGTGCTTCTTTTTCACCTGAAATAAATCCTGCTGATTCGTAATAATCTCCTGCGTGAGGAGATTTTTCAGCTTCTCGTGAGTGTAATCACGGGTGAGAACGCCGTTCATGGCAACAGAAATCTGCCCTGTTTCCTCCGAAACAACAATTACAACGGCATCGGAATTTTCACTCATTCCGATTGCGGCTCTGTGGCGTGAACCGAGCTTCTTGTTGACAAGCTCCTCCTTCTGGGGCTTCGGGAGGAAACAAGCCGCCGCAAGTATAATTCCGTCACGCATAATAACAGCTCCGTCATGGAGGGGCGTTTTGGGGTAAAAAATATTTCCGAACAGTTCCTTGCTGGGGGCAGCGTTGAGAATAGTTCCGTTTTCGATTTGCTCGCCAAGCTTAACCTGACGTTCAACAACTATGAGCGCTCCCGTACATGAAGCCGAAAGCTCCACGCATGAATCGCAGATAGCCTCGATTGCCACATTCCACTTTTTCGTCAGCGCATCCGCCGTTTCGCCGAATCCAAAATAGCGCAGACCGAATTTCGAGCGTCCCACCTTTTCAAGGGCACGGCGCATTTCCGGCTGAAACAGAATCAGCATGGCGATAATTCCAATGCTCAGACACTGGTCGAGGAGATATGTAACGGACTTCAAACCGATAAAGCTGCTGATGAGATAACCTGCGATAAGGAGCAGTATTCCCTTGACAAGCTGACCTGCGCGCGTTTCACGAATGAGCTTCAGCACGAGGAATACTATATAAGTAAGAATCGCAACATCGATTACATCTACAATTTCAATGGTTTTCAGAACACTGATAAATGAATCCTTAAAATCCTGCAACAAAATCAGTCACATCCTTTCTTTGTTTCGCTCCGCACAGTTATATATATGTATGAGGGCATCAGCCCTCATAAGCGTCCGTGCAAAAGCGTTATTTGCCTACACACTTTTCAACTTTTCTTTTACCTGCATTTATTTTGCCTTACTTTTATTTTACCACAAATTTAGATAATTTCAATAGTTTTTTGTCGATTTCTCCCCCTTGCCTATATTTTTAATTGTATTAGCAAGGCGGACAGCATCGGCTTCACGGCTGAAAACAGACGGTGCAAAACGAACTGTGCCGTTTTCCGTCCCGAGATGGTCATGGGCGAGAGCCGAGCAGTGGAAGCCTGCCCGAAGCCCGAAGCCCTCCCTTGACAGCAGCTCCGCCGCCCTCTCGGGGAGCATATCCCTGACGTTGAATGAAACTATGGGAACGTAGGAGCAGTCGGGACTTCTGTAGATAATAACGTTCCTGTCGTCCATAAGCTCGGAAATGAATCTGCGGCAGATTTTATCCTCATGCCGAAAAATTTTCTCCCTGCCGATTTTCCTGACGAAGCGTATTCCCGCCCTGATTGAAACAGCTCCCGCAATATTCAGCGTGCCGCTTTCAAGACTGTCCGGAAGAAAGCACGGCTGCTTCAGGCTCGACGACGCACTGCCCGTTCCGCCCTGAATTATAGGCTCAATGGGGAATTTCCCGTCCGAAATGAGCAGACCTGTTCCCGTTATGCCGTAAAGTCCCTTGTGTCCTGCCGTACAGAGAATATTTATTCCGTCTGACATTTTGACATCGAGTATGCCGCACGCCTGCGCCCCATCGGCAATAAAGCAGATTCCATGCTCGGCGCAGAGCTTTGCTATTTCACGGTACGGCAGAATCTGACCTGTTACGTTGCCTGCAATCGTGCATACAACAGCCCTTGTATCGGGGCAGATAAGCGAACGAAAGCTCTCCACGGTTTTTTCATCGTCATCGTAAACCTCCGCAATCGAAAGGGAGATTTTCCTTTTGCGTGCAAGCTCGGCAGCGGGACGTGCCGAAGCGTTGTGTTCAAGGCAGCTTATAATCATATGACCGCCGCCGCTCATGATTCCCTGAATCGCCATGTTCAGGGCAAGTGTGCAGTTCATGGTAAAAACCACGTTTTCAGGCTCCGCTCCGAAGAAATCGGCGACCTCCTCTCTTGCCTCAAAGACGGCTGCGGAGGTTCGCATAGCAAGCTCATGGCCGCCTCTTCCCGCGTTTCCGCCGTATTTACGCAAAGCCTCGGCAACAGCCTCCCTTACCTCAAATGGCTTGGGATATGTCGTTGCCGCGTTGTCAAAATTTATCACTGCTCATACACCTCCATAGGAAATTTCGGTGTACGGGATAGAATTTTTTTTCAGAATTTCAACAGCTCCGCCGCATTTTTCCTTGATATAAAGTGAATATCCGCAGCCTGCGCCGGAGGCTTTTTCGCTGCGCTTCACCTCGCTGGATATGCCCTTAGAGCTTAGCATTCGCTGTGCCTTCATGGCGTAGGTGTACGAGGGCATTGCCGCATAGCATACTGCCATTATATCACTCCTCTTTATTATATTATAGTGTCACCGCATATATCCATGAAATTCAGGACGAAAATATTTGCGGTGCTACCTATATATTATATGTCATAAGGTGTGATTGGTGCGGTTATCTGAAATCCCCGTCTCATAAGAAACGGGGATTATCGGCGATGCCGCCTTTACATTGTTACATTAAAGCATATGCTGCTGCCCTCATCGTTATCAACGGTAACCTTGAATTTATGCTTGTCGATAATTGATTTGGCTATTGCAAGTCCAAGACCGTATCCGCCTGTGGTTCTTGCTCTTGAGTCGTCACTGCGGTAAAAACGCTCGAATATCTTATCCTTCTCGTCCTCACGCACGCCTGAGCCTGTATTGAACACGGAAAGTATCTTCTTATCGCCCTGCGCCCTGAGAGTTATACGCACAGTTCCGCCCTCATCCGAATATTTGAGAGCGTTGTCAATGAAAATTGCCGCCATCTGCTTTATATGGCGTTCGCTGCCTGTTATATATAGCTCGTCCTGTATGTCGATGTCAAAAACCTTGTTCTGCTCAAATGCCTGACACTCAAATGGGAGCGCCGTATTTTCAATTGCCTTGCTGAGATTGAACTTTGCGCATATGAAATCGGAAGTATTGTTCTCAAGGCGTGTGAGATTCAGCAAATCATTTACAAGCACGTTCATTCTGTCCGCCTGGGATTTTATATAATCCAGCCACTTGTTATCGCCTATTTCATCGGAAAGAACATCGGCATTTGCGGAAATAATCGTCAGAGGCGTTTTCAGCTCATGGCTTGCGTCCGAGATAAACTGCTTCTGCTTTTCAAAGGCAGTTTTAATCGGCTGTATGCTCTTTTTCGAGATGAAAAGCGTCAGAATCGACAGGACAATCATGCTTATGACGCCTATCAATATGGTCGTGCGCGTCAGCTGGTCAAGCGTATCAAGCTCCGCGCTTTTATCGGTAAAGACCATAATTGTTCCGTTTTCCTTTTCAAGGGTGTAGTACTGCAATTTGTCAAGCAGTCCGCTTTCTTCGTCGCTTTTCAGAATTTTTGTAATATAGCTCTGCGCCGTAGCCTCCGTCAGCTCCTCATTGTTGAGGGACGCAAGATAATTTCCGTCCTTATCAGCCATAACCACGAAGAAATCTATAGATCCAAGGGATTTCGGAACTGTTCCGCCCCCCTCCTTCAAATCGGGATCGGGAGCTGATTCAACTGCCGCCGCAACGATTGTGAATCCGTCAAGGGGCGATTCCATATTTCCCGACAGCTGTACAATTCCCGTGCCCTCGCTGTCTGTATCGTAAGCGTATGATTCCGGTGTGACATAGACATACACATCCGTTCCGCTGCTCTCATCGGATTCCTCGTCCTCATCGTCCACGTCCCAATCGTAGGAATACGCGTCAAGGGAATTGCTGTAGCTGTTCCACCTTTCCCAATCCTCCGTTTCAGGGTAGATATAATCGTCCGGATTATGTCCGTCGTCGAAGGGTCGGTCGTCAATATTCGGCGGTCCCTGATAGCCCGTTGTAGGCTCAGGAATCACAGGCTCTGTGGCAGCCTGAGTAGTCGTCTGCTGGGCAGCCTTTGTTGTTGCTGCGGCAGTGGTTTGGGCGGATTTTGTTGTGGTAACGGTTTTTGTCTGCTCCTCCGTCTTTGACGATTGAGCCGTCGTTACGGCAGCCTCTGTCTGCTTCTGATTTGTCGGAGTTTCCTTAGTTGGAGCGTCCGTCTGCTTTTCGGAGGTTTCGCTTTCCCCGGACTCCTCCTCCGTTGAATCGGAGGTTTTTTCCTCCTCATCATCTTCATCAGCCGTTGTATCCTCAGACGTTCCGTTCTCCTTTTTTTCGTCCTTGGGAGGCGGTTCATCGTCAGGCGCATGGTCAGGTTTATCGTCCTCAAAATAAACAAAGGTTGACGTTTCATCGTCATATTCAACGCTTGTGGCAATCTGCTTCAGCACAACCTTTGACTGCCGCTGAACAACAGCATTCATTATAAGATTTATTGATACAAGCACAGCAATTATTATGGCAATAAGAATTGTGGATATAAAGACAAAAAATTTTAACTGTACCTTTTTGAACATTAGTACTCCTCCGATGTCTATTCAAGTGAATATCCGATACCGCGGGCAGTTTTTATTTGCGTATCAGCGCCGATTGCGTTTAATTTTTTTCTCAGAAATGATATGTAAACCTCTATGTTATTGTATTCCACATCGCTCTCAAATCCCCAGATTTTCTCGATAATGCGTTCCTTCGGGAGAATCCTGCGTGGGTTGGCTATAAGCAGCTCCATTATCTGATATTCCTTCAGGCTGAGCTTAACATCGTTGCCATTAAAGCTCATAGAGCATGAATTTTTGTTCAGCACGAGAGAGTTGAAGGTCATTTTATTTTCATCGAATATATCGCCCTTGCGCCTTGTCAAGGCTCTCACACGGGCAAGAAGCTCCCCCGTGACGAAGGGCTTTGTGAGATAATCGTCCGCGCCGCAGTCGAGCCCGTTAATTTTGTCCTCAACCTCGCTCCTTGCCGTAAGCAGGAGGACGGGGGTCGAGAGATGCTCCGCCCTGACGTTGCGCAGAATTTCAATGCCGTTCATTCCCGGCAGCATTATATCGAGTATTATGCAGTCATACACGCCGCTCAGGGCGCAGTCAAGTCCGTCGTTTCCGTTGTAGGCGGTATCGACAATATATTTGTTCCTCTTGAGAATCTCGGTCAGCGCGTCTGCGAGCTGTACTTCATCCTCAACAACAAGCAGTTTCAATTTGTGTCCCTCCTTAATTCGATAGCTATCCTATAATAACTATTATAGCACATTTTCTTGAAATAAGCTTAAAACCGACGCAATTTTTTACTTTTTCTTAATAGAATTTATACATCTGTTTTTGTGCAATTCCACAGAGCCATTTTACCTCCCGAAAAAATTTTCATGGGGTACAGAGAAAATCTCAACTGTAAAAAATATTACATACAGAAAAATACAGCCGGAATTTTCATCTTTTCAGACGGATTTAAATATTTTTAGATTTGCCGGATAAGCGGGATTCCCAAGCAAAACAACGCAGAATAGGCAAAAAGTCCATGATAATTATTATTTGACTTGTAATTATTTTGTTCATTTTCGGGATTATGTGCAAAATATATATAATTATTATCTATTTTCAAATTCATGAAATCATAATGTAAATGTATGAAATTTCAATAGCAATATAGTGCTAAAAATGAGCAACATTATCAATTGATAAGCCCAAAAACTTGCTATATAATACAATTGTTGGCGGAAAAAGTCAGCAATGACTACAGTTTTTTCCTCCACAATATAATTATATTTTTGATGCGTAATAATGCATCCTGCAAACCTAAGGCAAATTACAACAGACCTCAGCTCTCCCCCGATTTAAACTCCGTCGGGATTGCTTTTCAAATTATTTTACCGCGATTTCAACTATGCTGTCTTTGAACATCAATGCCTATAAAATGTTCTTTTGCCTAATTGACAGCCGCCGCTTCACAGGTTCAACCAAGCGCTTCACTATGGCTGATATGTTGTATGGCACATCCGGAATTTTTGTGCCACTGCCCGTTTCTGCGTCGTGTATAGAGGGTGCCCGATGCAGGCTGAATGCTGATATTCTTTGACTAATGAGAGGGTGTCGAAGAATGTCGGCATTTTTGTTTTTCAGATAAAATTCCCCGTTCCTTTGGATTTTTTCAATTCCCTCACCAAGCCTTGACATTCAAATTGATTTTTGATAGAATTATAGCTATACATTTTGTATATTTTCTATAACCGATAATACAGAGAGGTGAATCCATTGAAAAAAGAACTGCTTCAGAAGCTCAGGGAATCCCTGAAGGCTGTGATTCCTGTTGTCGCCATCGTCCTGATTCTCTCCATGACAATTGTGGACGCTTCGGCGGAATTTATTATCATGTTCCTCATCGGAGCAGCTCTCCTCGTTTCGGGAATGATTCTCTTCACTCTCGGCGCTGACGTTTCAATGATGAAAATGGGGCAATCAGTCGGCTCGCATATTACAAAATCAAGGAAAATCCCATTTATCGCCCTCATCTGCTTCATTCTGGGAGTTATCGCAACCGTAGCTGAACCTGATCTCCGTGTTCTTGCGGATACCGTGCCAATGGTTGATTCAACCGTACTCATAGCTTCGGTTGCCGTCGGAGTCGGCTTGTTTCTGGTTATTTCATTTTTCCGTGTCTATTTGCAGATTAAGCTCAACTACATAATCACCGTCATGTATCTGCTGATTTTCGCCCTCGCCCTTTCGCCCCTCATCCCCAATAGCTTCGTTGCGGCGGCATTCGATTCGGGAGGCGTCACAACCGGTCCTATCACCGTTCCCTTTATCATGGCGCTTGGCGTGGGTCTTGCCTCTGTGCGCGGCGATAAAACCTCTCAGGAGGACAGCTTCGGACTTGTCGCCCTATGCTCAATAGGCCCTGTGCTTACGGTTCTTCTGCTGGGCGCTTTCAGCGATACCTCCGCAGTCACAGCCACCTCCGATCCCGTTCCGGTTTACAGCTCCGTCAGGGAGATTCTTTCGGCATACGCAAAGGCGTTCCCCGACTATTTCAAGGAGGTTGCCTCCGCGCTGCTCCCCATCGTGGCATTTTTCATCATCTTCCAGATTTTCTCACTGAAGCTCCCCAAAATGGAGGTAATCAAAATCAGCGTCGGACTTGTCTACACCTACGTAGGACTCGTTCTTTTCCTGACAGGCGTTAATGTCGGATTTATGCCTATGGGTACGTTTATCGGGCAGGAGCTTGGTTCGGGCAGCTATTATTGGCTGCTTGTCCCCGTCTGCGCCCTGATCGGCTATTTTATCGTTGCCGCAGAGCCAGCCGTTCATGTACTCAAGCAGCAGGTGGAGGACGTCACAGACGGCAGAATCAGCGGAAAATCAATGGGCTTCGCCCTCGGAATCGGAGTTGCCGTTTCGGTGGGACTGGCAATGGTTCGCGTCATTACGGGAATTTCAATTTGGTACATTCTCATTCCGGCATATCTTTTCTCCATAATCATGACGTTTTTCGTGCCGCCCATTTTTACCGCAATTGCCTTCGATTCGGGCGGAGTTGCCTCCGGCCCTATGACTGCGACATTTCTGCTGCCCCTTGCCATTGGTGCTTGCGAAGCCCGAGGCGGCAGCATTCTTACCGATGCGTTCGGACTTGTGGCTTTCGTTGCGGCAGCTCCTCTTGTCACGATTCAGCTGATGGGGCTTATAAGCAAAATCAAGTCCGCAGGAAGAGCAAAAACTCCTGTTGTTGCCGATATTCCCCTGTCTGATGAGATTGTCGAGTTTGATGTATACGAGGAGGGCATTTTAAATGAGTGAACAGATGAGAGTCGTTTTCAGCATTGTGGATTACGGCAAAAGCGAGGATATAATTAAAATCTATAATCAGCAGAGCATTCCTATCAGCCTTGTCACCCACGGTCACGGAGCTGCCGATTCGGAAATGCTTAATTATCTCGGGTTCGGCGAGAATAAAAAATGCGTAATCATTAGCCTTATGACAGCCGAACGTGCCAGACGCTTTATCCTGTCCGCAGAAGAGCAATTACAGCTCAGCGAGCCAGGAAGGGGTATTATTTTTTCCGTTCCCATTTCAAGCATGACGGCTTTTCTTGCGGAGCTTATACGCCGTGACGGCGAAAAATATACGGAAAATTCAAAGGAGAGTGAGCAGAAAATGTCCGCAGATTATCAGCACGAGCTTATTGTTGCAATCATCACAAAGGGCTTCTTCCCCGAGGTCAAGGCTGCTGCCAATTCCGCGGGAGCAAAGGGCGGCACGCTGATTCATGCCCTCGGTCTTGGGGGCGAGGAGGCTCAGAAGTTCCTCGGCATTTCAATTCAGCCCGAAAAGGACGTCATCCTCATTATCGTTCGGCGTCAGGAGAAAAACAAGGTCATGAAGGCAATTGCGGACGCTGCGGGAATCAGCACACAGGGACGCGGAATTATCTTTTCCGTGCCTGTGGATTCGGCATTCGGTCTTAGCGAAGCCCCCATGCTTTCTGAGTGAGTCGGGGATTCCCGAATCCATATTCCGACAAATACACCTATCCCAAAAAAGCGGAGCATAGGCTCCGCTTCGTTTTTATCTGGAATTACTTAATAACTCTTACTCTGATAACGCCGTCAATCGCCTTGATTGCGTCCGCAACCGCATCAGTCACATCACCTGCAACGTCCATGATTGTGTAAGCGTAATCCTTCTTGCTTGCGTTGACCATGTTGTCAATGTTCAGACCTGCATTTCCCACAGCCGAAGTCATAGCCGCGATAAGGGCAGGAATATTCTTATGAATCACGCAAACCTTAGTTCCGAGAGCGTTCATAGAAGCGTTGGGGAGGTTCACGCTGTTTCTGATGTTGCCGTTTTCGATGTAGTCAATAAGCTCCTGTGCAGCCATAACTGCGCAGTTGTCCTCGCTTTCGGGCGTTGAAGCTCCAAGGTGCGGAAGGACGATAATATTCTCCTCGCCGAGAACAACGTCATCGGCAAAATCGGTAACATACTTTGCAATCTTGCCGCTCTTGATGCCTGCAACTACAGCCTCGCTGTTGATAAGCTCGCCTCTCGCAAGGTTAATCAGACGTACACCGTCCTTCATGAGAGCTATCTGCTCAGCGTCAATAGTATTCTTTGTGCTGGGCATATACGGCACGTGAATTGTAATGTAATCGCTCGTTTTGTAGATGTCGTTTACATCTGTCGTAATCTTAACTGATGGGTCAAGGTGGAGAGCTGCGTTTACGGAAAGATACGGGTCGTAGCCAATAACGCTCATTCCCAGTGCAACGGCTGTATTTGCAATCTTTCCGCCGATAGCTCCAAGACCGATGATTCCGAGAGTTTTTCCCATGATTTCAGGGCCTGCGAATTTAGCCTTGCCGCCCTCAACAGTTTTCGGAGCGTCGGGAGTTCCCTTGAGAGATGCAGCCCATGCGGCAGCCTCCGTGATTTTTCTTGAAGAGAGAAGCAGCGCGCAGATTGCAAGCTCCTTTACGGCGTTTGAGTTAGCTCCGGGAGTATTGAAAACGCAGATTCCCTCCTCAGCGCAGCGTTCAACAGGAATATTGTTTACACCTGCTCCTGCACGGGCAATGGCAAGAAGATTGCTGCCGAATTCCATATCGTGCATTTTTGCGGAACGAACCATTATTGCGTCGGGATTTTCGCAGCTGTCAGAAACGGTATAAGCCGTCTTGTCAAAAATATCTGTTCCCAGCGTGGAAATTTTATTAAGTGTCTGGATATTGTACATTTAAAAGTACCTCTTTTCGATTATGATATTATTTAAGGTTTTCAGCTTCAAATTTTTTCATAAATTCAACAAGCTTCTCAACGCCCTCGATAGGCATAGCGTTGTAGATTGAAGCTCTCATGCCGCCAACCGTTCTGTGACCCTTGAGGTTCTCGAAGCCTGCCTCCTTAGCCTCCTTGACAAACTTAGCGTCAAGCTCTGCGTCACCTGTAACAAAGGGAACATTCATAAGCGAACGATCCTCCGGAACTACAGTGCCCTTGAAGAGCTTGCTCTCATCGAGGAAATCATAAAGGATCTTAGCCTTTTTCTCGTTGTGAGTCTTCATTGCTTCAAGTCCGCCCATTTTCTTAAGCCACTTGAATACCTTGCCGCAGATATAAATTCCGTATGCGGGAGGTGTGTTGTAGAGGGACTGTGCGTCTGCGTGAACCTTATATGTGAGCATTGTGGGAGTATCCTTTATAGGCGGCTCATCGGGAATCAGATCCTCACGGATAATCACGATAACAACACCGGCAGGGCCGATATTTTTCTGAACTCCGCCGTAGATAACGCCGTACTTTGTAACGTCAACAGGCTCTGAGAGGAAGCATGATGAAACGTCGGCAACAAGAGTCTTGCCCTTTGTGTTGGGGAGAGTCTTGTATTTTGTTCCGTAAATCGTATTGTTCTCGCAGATGTAAACATAGTCTGCGTCCTCGCTGATGGGGAGATCAGAGCAGTCGGGGATATATGAGAACGTCTTATCCTCAGATGAAGCAATCTTGTTTACCTTGCCGTACTTCTGAGCCTCCTGATAAGCCTTCTTAGCCCACTGACCTGTGACGATATAATCGGCAACTCCGTTTTTCATAAGGTTCATAGGAATCATTGCGAACTGCTGCGAAGCGCCGCCCTGCAAAAAGAGAACCTTATAATTGTCAGGGATATTCATAAGGTCGCGGAGATCCTGTTCAGCCTCCTTGATAATAGTATCATAAGCCTTGGAACGGTGGGACATCTCCATAACGGACATACCTGTTCCCTTGTAGTCAAGCATTTCGTCTGCGGCTTCCCTGAGAACCT
Organism: Ruminococcus sp.; assembly: GCA_021200415.1. Taxonomy (GTDB): domain Bacteria; phylum Bacillota; class Clostridia; order Oscillospirales; family Ruminococcaceae; genus Ruminococcus. Next base: position 38,084 of record JAJQGO010000046.1, read on the forward strand.
CCTCCGGAAGAACGGCAGGTCCTGCGCTGAAATTATAAACTCTGCTCATAATAAAAAACCTCCAATAAATAGATTGATATATGATAATGCGGACAGGTAATCCGCATAATTACATCGCCGCTTCATGCGATACTTCTTTAATTATACTATTTTCGCCGCCATAAGTCAATATAAACCGGAAATTTTTTCATTTTGTAAACGCAGGATAACAAAAGGGCGGCTATATGCCGCCCGAGGTAAATCTGAATCAGAATATTTTAATTCACGCCGTTTTGGATTCCCTGAAGAATCTCCTCATTCCACGTAAGAGTTTCTCTGTCGAAAAGTCCGAAACTTGATTCGCCGCTTTCCACGTTATTGTCCCAGATAAAGCATTTGAGTCCGTAGCTTGCCGCAGAGGACAGATAGTATTCGTAAAATTCCTTTCGTGTTGAGTCATTATTGTTTGCGACTGCTCCGAATTCGCCGATGATTACAGGAGTTCCGTTGTCAATGAATTTTGTTTTGAGCTTCCGGAATCCCGCGTCAAGCTCGGTTTTGCTCCATTCGTTGGATTCCCCGTTTGCAAACGCCCATGGAGCGTAGTAGTGAATCGAAACTATAATGTTGTCGTCATCGGGCACAACCAAATCGTTTATTGCCGCATCCTCAATTGAAGCGGCATAGGAGGTTACAATAAGCGTGCGGTAGGCATTGTTTCCTCCGGTGCCTCTCACTGTATCCACAAAATCCTGTTCATACATATTGATAACGGCACGTTCCTCCGCTGTGCCTCCCGTCCATTCGGCGGAGCTGCCGACAGTTCGAGGCTCGTTCATGCCCTCAAAGAGAAGGCGGTCGCCGTAATCTCCGAAGCGTGCGCATATCTGCTCCCATATTCTGCAAAGCTTGGCGCTGTCAGCTTCGTATTCGCTTTCGCTGGGCGTGAACCATATATAATCGTCATGGTGCATATTGAGTATAACGAACATACCGCTGTTGTAGGCGTAATCCACAACCTCCTGTACTCTGTCCATCCATTCCGAATCTATCGTGTCGCCGTTCATATGCTCTCCCCACGTTACAGGAATACGGATTGCGTTGAAGCCTGCGCTCCTGACGGCATCTATCATAGCCTGTGTGGTTTTCGGATTTCCCCACGCTGTTTCCGCATCGTCAGTCCAGTCGCTGTAATCGTAGCATTCAAGGGAATTTCCCAGTACCCAGCCAACCTTAATTGCCGATACTATTTCATCTGCGCTTCGGAAATCGCCGCTGTCAGAGGAGGTATCCGTTATCTGCGCCTGACTGTCGGAATCGGAATCATCATCGTCATCGGATACGGAGGCTGCTGAACCGTTTTTGTAGGCATATTTAATCGAAACCGAATCAAGTGTAACGGCTGCCTGATCGCTCCACCAGTATCCAAGCATAGCTTCGCCCCCGATTTTAACCTTGTCGCTTACGGAATCGGGAATAATCCACGTAAGGGAGAGTGACGAGCTGTCGGTGAATACGGCAATATCCCCCGATTGATACCAGCCGTCGGAGTTATCGGCTGAAATGCCGAACGCTCCCGTGAACTTGCCCAGCGAGCCGCCGGAGCTGATGTTATAGACGATTGCCGTGGGTGCACAGTCCTCCGGAACGGCGTCCGCATAGCTGAACTTCACCGTATTGTCGGCATCGTTGTATCCAACGCTCTGTCCAACGTCAAGGGAAACAGTGCCGTCGCAGGAAATCTCCCTGGTGCGTGTGTAGGTGCAGATAACCTCCTCGACACGTATGCTTGTGACGCTGCCCCACCAGTAGCCGAAAAGCACCTCGCCGCCTGCGTCAATGCAGCTGCTGACCTCGCTCGGGACGTTCCATGTTATTTCGCCGTATGTACCCTCTGTTGCGGAGGAAAAATCCTCCGACTGATACCAGCCCTCATCGGTTGCAGCAGAGCAGCTGTCTGTTACGGAAATTCCGCAGCCGCCCTTGAACGTGCCGATATTACCGCCGTCAGAATAAATAATAAATGTGAACGAGGAAACAGTGTCACCGTCCTCAATAAAGCTGCTCAGGGGAATGGAAACAGTATTGCTGCCATCCTCACGCATAATAGTCTGGCTGAGCGTCACCTGTGAACCGAGGGTGGACGATATAGTTTCCGTCGGGCTTACATGAACCGTTGTAGGCTCGGGAGTCGGCTCTTCTGTTTCCGGTTCCGTCTCAGCTGCTGCCTCCGTATCGCTGCTTTCGGCTGCGGAGGACGAGCTGCTTTCTGACGTGCTTTCGGAGCTGCTGTCACTGCTGCATCCCGCAAGGGAAACCGCCATAGCTGCCGCAGCAAGCAGAGCTGTTAATTTTTTTATCATTATAATTTACCTCTCCTTATCATTAATCTTTCCGCAATAAGTATACCATCTTTTCCCCCGCAATTCAAGACGCAAAATACTTATTTGCATATATATGCCAAAAAATCAGCTCACACCGCACTTGAAATTGGAAAAAAAATGAGGTATAATTGTATGGCGAGCCGTCTCAGGCGGCGTATCTAATGACGAAAGGAACTAATCAGATGAATAAAAAGGAAACAGCAGAAATTAAAAAGAACTTTTCCGATAAAAGCGGATTTTTTATTATGGAGAAAATTTTAACGGCATTTATTGACGCTGATAAAAATCTGCGCTATCACAATATAAATTCCTGCCTTACCATGTCCGTTGAGGAGCATGATGTCTATGACGAAACCCTCAAAAAGGTGCTTAACACGAATGTCGGAAAATCCTTCGTGGAATATGAGTTTCCCAACGAGGCTTACGATGAGGGACAGCCGCAGGATATTCTCTATACTCTCCTGAAATCGGAGCTGAAGGACGATGAGGCTGCTGAGAGCTTTCTCCACCATATCGCAAACAATATCGTCTACGAGGGTCCGTTTGCCGTTGTGACGGCTTACTGCTCATACACGGTGAAAACAAAGGACAAGAACGATGAATTCAGCATTGACGCGGAGGACGAAATCTACCGCTACCTCCTGACTGCAATCTGCCCCGTACATACCGGCAGCGACGGATTCGTTTTTGATTCCTTCAACAATGAGATTACAAAAAAGCTCAACACAGAGCTTATTATAAGCAAGGCTCCCTCGGACGGCTTCCTCTACCCCGTTTTCAGCAACCGCAGCACCGATGTGAACCATGTCATGTACTATACAAAATCCGCAGGCAAGCCCAATATCTCCATCGTTGAGGACGTTCTTGGCTGCACCTTCGTTATGTCGGCTGAAAACGAAAAGGCAAGCTTTCAGAATATCCTCAAAAGCGTTGTCGGGGACGACCTCGACTATATGCTCATAAAAACCGTCAACGAGAAAATTCAGGACGTTGTTGAGGAAAACAAAAACGAAACGGACAAAACCGTCATCGACAACACAAGGCTCAAAACCATTCTCGAGGATTCGGGCGTTCCCGAGGAACGGCTTCAGCTCCTTGAGCCTGTCTACGAGAAAACCTGCGGCGCAGCTCCCCTTACAGCGTCAAATCTCGTGGAAACAAAAACTGTTCTCTCCTCCCCCGGAATTACCGTGAACATCAAGCCCTCCGCAGCCGACAAGGTTCGCACAAGCGTTGTGGACGGCCGCAGATGTCTCCTAATTGATATTGACGACCCGACTATTGAAATAAACGGACTTCCTGTAACTCTGAGCTGATATGAACGGTTTTCTGAATCGCCTTTCCAAAGGGCTGAAGCGAGAAGAGGTTACTGAATTCAAAAGCTTTGTGAAATGGCTTATTATCGGCTCGGCGGCAGGCGGAGCAATCGGGCTTGTGGGTTCGCTGTTCCACTTCTGCTCCTCGGAGGCGGAATCAATCCGCAGCAACCACACATGGCTTATATATTTTCTTCCGCTGGCAGGAGTCGCAATTGCTTTTCTCTACAACATCCTCCACTACAGTCACGACAAGGGAACAAATCTCGTTCTTCTGGCAGTCCGTGACAACAAGGGCATGGGCTTTCGGCACGCCGCCTGTATTTTCGCGGCATCCGTCATAACGCATCTCTTTGGCGGCTCAAGCGGAAGAGAGGGAGCTTCTCTGCAAATCGGAGCGGCTCTCGGCTCAAAGCTGGGACGTGTCATGAAGCTTGACGACGACGACAGGAGAATCCTCACAATGTGCAGCATGAGCGCAATGTTCGCGGCTGTTTTCGGAACTCCCATAACTGCTGCCTTCTTCTCAATGGAGGTCATAAGCGTGGGCATTTTCTACTACTCCGCAATAGTTCCCTGTGTTCTGTCGGCCCTCATAGCAAGCGGAGTATCCTCCCTTTTCGGCGTATCTCCCCTGAACGTCAGCGTTACACTTCCCCGGCGCAGCCCCGAAAGCTACCTGAAAATCGCTCTTCTGGGAGTCCTCTGCGCCATGCTGAGCATTATTTTCTGCCTTGCTATGACGTATACTCTCAAGCTGTTCCGGCTTATCAAAAATCACTACATAAGAGCGGCTGTGGGAGGCACTGTAATTGTTTTGCTGACGCTTCTTGTGGGAAATTATAACTACAACGGCACGGGCGGAGCTATGATAGTTTCAGCCTTTGAGGAGCAGCCCTTTGCCCCCGCATTCCTGATTAAGCTTGTTTTCACAGCCGTTACTCTCGGCTCGGGCTTCAAGGGCGGAGAAATATTTCCGGTATTTTTTATCGGAGCGTCCTTTGGCAGCGTTATGTCCCGGCTCATGGGCATGGATACATCTATGGGTGCGGCTGTCTGCATGGCGGCTCTTTTCTGCGGCGTAACCAATTGCCCGATTGCTTCGATTCTCCTTTGCGTGGAGCTTTTCGGCAGCGACGGCATCAGCTTCTACGTCCTCGCCTGTGCGGTCAGCTATATGCTTTCAGGCTACCGTGGACTTTACAGCGAGCAGAAGATTCTTTACTCCAAAACAAAAACACGATACATCAACAAGCGTATCGGCGATAAAAGCAAGCAAAACCCGTGAACACTCTCTAAAGCTTCACGGGTTTATTTTTACGGCAATACCGCACAAAGATTGTCGTGCAGATGCGCGGCAAAGCCGTCAGGCGTGCTTTGCGCGGTGTTGCCTTACATATATAAAATTATTTCGTCTTTTTTTCGGCTTAAACGCACTTATATACAGGACGAATTTTCAGAAAAGAGGTGAATCCTAATCAAGGCTCGGCTCAACTGCCGAATATCTCACCCTGATTTTCGGGAGTTTTTCTATAATCGTATAGCTGTTGTACAGACCGTCCCTGAGCGACGTGTCGTTTTCGCCGCTTGCGGGAGGAGCGAAAATTTTCATTGTCATATCGCACGCGCCGCTGAGAGGCTTCTCGAAAAACGCCGACATGAGGTCGATTGTCCTTGCCTGAGGCGATTTATAGAACCATCTGCCGTTGATTTCAATCATAAGATTTGAATCGTCCTCGAACACAAGCTCGCAGAAGTGGGGATTGCCCTCAAGGTGCATGGGAACTGCGATTCCGTCAGCGTCCTCGGAGCTGCCCCAGCGGAGCGTCGTCGGGAGAGTTACTTCCTCCCCCTGCTTCATTTCGGGCAAAAACCATTCATCGTGGATAATCTCCTTGTACGTCTGCATAACAGGCTGCTCGATTCCGACATCGGCGTTGTTTGGGTCCTGAATTTCAAGCCCGAGGCGTCCCCTGTCACGGAACTGATAAAACGTGAAGCCCGTAAACCATTCAGCCTTTTCCTCCTTCAGAATACGGCAGAAATCCCTGACCATTTCAGCCTGCTCGTAAGCGCCTGTAACGTCCCCGTCGGAGTTGAATTCCGACATAACCATCGGCTTGGACTTGCCGTCGTTTATGAACTTGAATCTCTCATAGCTTGCCTTCGTCATTTCATACGTTTTGCGGACAGAGCCTCTGCTGTGGGTATTTCCTCCCGGCTCGGCAACATCGTAGGGCCAGCCCCAGTGGAGGGACATATACTTATCAACCGACCAAATATCCGTTTCCCTGACTGCCTGTGAGAATTCCTTTTCCTTTTCGATTTTGCCTGTTTCGGGATTTTCAACACCTCCGATACAGAGAATTGTTGAAACATTCGGGGCGTATTCGTGGATAATCCTGTTGAAACGGCAGTAGAAATCGGCAACCTCCTGATAGGACGCTCTCTTGTTGAAGGAGAACCAGTTGCCTGTAGCCTCGTGGTTAATGCGGAGAAGAAGTCTGCCGAAGGGGCGCAGATCCTTTGCGATGGCAATAAGATGCTCATCGGTGACATTCGGGTCGACTGTGAGAGTCAGCGTTACGTCCTGACCGTGGCGGCGCACATCTCGCATACAGGTGAACGGCTCGCCCTCCAATGAACCGTTCAAGCCGCCAAGATACGGGAAATAGTCGTCATAGGGGTAATCCCACTGGAAGGATATATCAGCGTCCTTCATAACCTCGGAGATACGCCCCGGCCATTCCTTATCGAGAGGGTAGTAGCAGTACATAAGACTAATGCTTCTGTGGGGTCTGCCGAGTCTGCGCAGGATATAGTCCTGATTGACGTATTCGCCGCGCTCGCTGCCGTCGCCTAAATCGACAGCGCACTTAGCCTTGCCCATATGAATCTTGTAGATTTTCTCCATATATTCAAAACCTTTCTTATACATTTATATTTTTATTATAATATGCCGCCGAAATTATGTCAAGGCAATAGCGAATAATTATCAGTGACTTTTTGGGTCGGATGAGGGGTTTTTTCCGCAATTTGCACATTTTCCGTAAAATTAAGCCTGCAAAATTTTTGTGGAGAATCAGGAAAAGATGTTGCATATGGGAATTTATTTTGATATAATTAGAGTGTATGCAAATAATCGGAGGCTGTCCCCATGGCAGCATCCATGATAATTTAAATTTTGGCAAGCCGTCCGCCGAAAGGACGGCAGCCCCGACTGCTCGGGGAGAATGGAGTTGATTATGAAAAAAAGTATAAAAGCTTTCATTTGCGCTGCGGCAGCTTCGGCGGAGCTTATCAGCGCAGGTTCTTTCGGTACGCTGCTTTCCTATGCGCAGACGGAGCTTGCTTACGACTCCGCTGACGTGATTGCTTTCGCTTCGTCTGAATCAGAATCAGAATCCGAAGAAGAAGCTGTAACTGCAACCACAGTGGCGGAAACCACAACCGCAGCAGCTGCGACAACGACAGTCACAACAGCTGCAACTGAAGCCGCTGAGGAAACATCTACAGAAGCGACAGCAGCTACATCTGCAACAACAACTACAGCTGTGGAGGAAACGACAGAAACAACTACAACAGCCGAAGCCGATATTCCCGGTGGGGAGGGCTGGTATACCGATGAATCGGGCTATATCTATTACTACAATGCAGACGGAACCTGCCTTACCGGAACAAAGGAAATTGACGGTCAGAAGTATATCTTCTCTCTGAACGGCACTCTTAAAACAGGCTGGCGCACCATTGACGGCATCAGATATTACTTCGATCCCGTAACAGGTGAGGCTCAGTACGGCTGGGTTGAGTATGAGGGAAATAAATTCTATGTTTCGCAGGACGTGGGAAAGCGCACGGGATATTTCTCCGACTCAGATGGCAGCAGCTATGTTTTTGACGAGAACGGCGTTATGTACAGCGGAAATATTTTCCTTTATGTTGATTCCGCAATCTACTATGCTGGTGAGGACGGAAAGCTCCTTAACGAACCAACGCTCATTGACGGGGTTCCCTATGTTTTCGCCTCTGACGGCAGACTTAAAACAGGCTGGCGTACCTATGAGGGCAAACGCTATTACTATGATCCCGAAACAGGTGAATGCGTTCTCGGACTTCTCGAATACTGCGGAAATTATTTCTACATTACGGCTGAGGACGGCAAGTGTACAGGCGTAGTCAGCTTAGACGGCATCGATTACCTCTTCGATGAGGATACCGGCTGTCTGCAAACGGGCTGGCAGACCTTCAACGACACCGTGCATTATTATTACTCCGACGGCACGGCAGCCGTGGGATTTACAACCATCAGCGGAAAATATTATCTCTTCAGCGACAGCGGCGTTATGCAGACGGGCTGGCAGACGGT
>JAJQGO010000046.1:46228-90760 GCA_021200415.1 Ruminococcus sp.
GGCTGGCAGACGGTCAGCGGCAGCAAGTATTACTTCGGCTCGGACGGAGCAGCTCTTACAGGATTGCAGACAATAAGCGGCAGCAAGTATTACTTCTCCTCCTCGGGTCAGATGCAGACAGGCTGGCAGACTATCAGCGGCAGCAAGTATTACTTCGGCTCGGACGGAGCAGCAGCTACAGGCTGGCAAACTATCAGCGGCAGCAAATATTATTTCGGCTCGGACGGTATCATGCTGACAGGCTTGCAGACCATCGGCGGCAATAAGTATTACTTCTCCTCCTCGGGTCAGATGCAAACAGGCTGGCAGACAATTGACGGAAACAGATATTACTTCAACACATCTACAGGCATTATGGCTATGAACACAACCATTGACGGCTATGAGATTGGCTCGGACGGTATCGCGTCCTCCCTTTCCGCTATCCAGATAAGAGCTAATGAAATACTTGCTTCTATCGGCACAAGCGCAACGAATATCTACAACTACGTCAGAAGCAACAACAAGTACAAGTACATTGAGGAAACGAAAACTCTCGCGGAAATCGAAAGTATCGGCTGGAGCTATTTCGCCGATTACGCTATGGATAACCGCTTCGTTGTATGCTACTACTTTGCGGCTATAACCGATGTCATCTTCCAACAGGCAGGCTATGAAACACGTATCGTTTACGGTACGGGAAGAGGTACGGGCGACCACTACTGGAATCAGATTAAGGTCAACGGCGTCTGGACAAATTATGATACCTGCAACGGCTATGCCGATGTTACGGACGATTACCTCAAATCCCTCAATTACACATGGACACAGTATGTCTATCCGGAATACAACTAATATAACCAATAATCATAAACCGAAAGGAGATAAATATGAAATTTAAAAATATCGCCCTTATCCTCGCTTCGCTTCTCACGCTCTCGGCAGCCTCCTGCGGAGTTGTTGAAACTCTTGACGACACGTCTGTGGCTGTCAGCGGTTCAAGCGAGCTTGACGACAGCCTTGAGGATATTACCGAAACCACCTCAACAACCGTAACCACAACTGCGGCTTCAACCGAAGCTGAAACAACTGTAACAACTACAACAACTGCCGCTGCGGAGGAGGACGAGGCTTCACAGGCGGAGGAATCCGCGGCTGATGTTCAGGATGACGGCGGCGACAGTCAGGATTATTACACCTCGTCAGACGATGTATCTTCTGCGGATACAGTCGCTGAGGCGGCAACGGAAGCTCCTACGGAGGCTGCCGCACAGACAGTCGGCTCATTCAGCAGCAGCGACCTCACCTTCAGCGGAACATCGCTCCTCGGGGACGCAAGCGGACTTATCGGCTCACTCGGTGCAGCATCTGATGTTGCCGAAGCGCAGGGCTGCCTGAGCAACGGCGCAGATATGAAAATCTACTACTATTCGGGACTCGAGGTCAGCTGCTATGTAAGCGGCGGAAGTGAATACGTCTACGACATCACAATTACAGGTGGCTACAGCACACCAAAGGGAATTTATGTCGGCAGCTCACGCACCGATGTTGTGGCTGCCTACGGCGAAGGTGTGGACTACGGCTCATATGTGCTGTACGGCTCGGACGGATACGGTATGTACATCTACTATTCGGGCGATACGGTTTCATGCATCGAATACTACGCTGACGTATAAGGAGGAGCTGTTTTGGTTTTCAGCAGTCCTGTTTTCCTGTTCATCTTTCTTACAGCGGTTTACATACTTTACCGCATAATTCCCGGAATGACCGCAAAAAACGTTATTCTGCTCATATTCAGCCTTCTTTTCTACGCCTACGGCGAACCAAAGGCAATAGTCCTCATGATTATTTCCATACTCATGAATTACGTTTTCGGACTTGCTATGGCGGACGGCAGGCGCGGACGCAGGGCTGTTCTCGCAGTAAGCGTTGCCGCGAATCTCTTAATGCTGGGTATTTTCAAATACGCAGGCTTCGCGGCGGAAATGCTGAATCATATTCCCTTTGTCAATGTTCCTGTACCGCAGATTGCTCTGCCCATCGGCATATCCTTCTATACGTTTCAGGCGATGTCATACGTCATAGATTCCTACAAGAATCCCGACTACGTTCAGCGGAATCTGTTCAAGCTTGCGCTTTACATCACCTTTTTCCCGCAGCTTGTTGCAGGACCTATCGTTAAATATTACGATTTTGCAGATCAGATTGACAACCGCAGGACAACTCCCGAAATGACGGTTCAGGGAATAAGACGCTTTATTATGGGGCTTTCAAAGAAGCTCCTTATCGCAAACACTATGGCTGCTGCTGCGGATTACGTGTACGGACTTGACGATTCACAGCTTTCCGTATCTCTCGCATGGCTGGGAGCGGTATCATATCTTTTCCAGATATACTTCGATTTCAGCGGCTACAGCGATATGGCAATCGGACTCGGCAAAATGTTCGGGTTCACGTTCAGGGAGAACTTCAATTATCCCTACGTTTCCTCAAGTATGCAGGAATTCTGGCGGCGCTGGCATATCTCCGTTTCAACATGGTTCAAGGAGTATCTCTACTTTCCGCTGGGCGGCAACAGAAAGGGAAAGCTCCGCACCGCCCTGAATAAGCTTGCCGTGTTTTTCTGCACGGGTCTGTGGCACGGAGCAAGCCTTAACTTCATCGTATGGGGACTGCTTAACGGCGGATTCATGATGCTCGAATCCTACAAAATCATCAACACGGAGAAATGGTTCAAGCCTCTGCGTCACATCTACACCATGCTCGTTGTCGTTCTGGCATTTGTGTTCTTCCGCGCGGATACGCTGACTGACGCCTGCCGCTTCATCGTGCATATGTTCAATCCCCTCAGCAGCTCCGATTCGGGCATGGCAGCGTTCCTTGCGCAGCTCTCCCCCATGTACATAATTATGCTCTGCTGCGCCGTTGTATTTTCAATGCCCGTGTGGAGAACTCTCAAGGGGAAAATCAAATCCCATGAGCTTCTCGTTTACGGCGAGGCAGGCTCATATGTCATATCATTGGTTATGCTGGCATTCTGCATTATAACTCTTTCGTCAGCTTCCTATAATCCGTTCATCTATTTCAGGTTTTAGGAGGTCAGACTATGAAAAAGAAAATCCTGTATACAATTTATTCGGCTGTTTTCGTGGGAGTCTGCCTTGCCCCCGCAGCTCTGACTCCCTTTGTAAATTCAGATGATTCCCTTGAAAACCGTGTTCTCACAGATACGCCGTCAATCAAAACGGAGGACGGCAGTCTGAATCTCGACTTCTTCTCGGATTTCGACACATATTTTTCTGAGCATTTCGCTTTCCGTCAGCAGCTTGTAACTCTTGACGGAAAAATCCGCGGAGAGGTTCTCGGAACCTCCTCGAACGAGGACGTTATAGTCGGCAGAGACGGATACCTTTTCTATGAGCCGACTGCTGATGATTTCCTGAACATCAACACCCTCAGCAACAGAGCAATCAGCAACATAAATCATAATCTTGCGCTGCTGAGCGATTACTGCGAGGGACAGGGAGCGACATTCACCTTTACCGTTGCGCCGAATAAAAATTCAATCTATCCCGAATATATGCCCTATAACTACGTTGAAACGGACAATTTGGGCAATCTCGAAAAATTTGAAGCCGCCTACGCTGAGAATCAGGCGGACGGCGTAGATTCCTTTGATTACTGCGATCTGAAAAGCGTTCTCCTTGAGGCGAAGGAAAGCAGCACCTTCCCCGTCTACCACAAAACCGATACCCACTGGAACAACATCGGCGCGCTGGCGGCAAGCAACGCTCTCCTCGGCGAAAGCCGCAGCTTCTCATGGTCGGCGGCAAAGGACTGGTCGGGGGATCTTGCGGAAATGATATATCCCTCGGACGTTCCCATGGATAATCAATACTACTGCGATTACGACTTCACCTATGAGTATGTCAGCCGCTTCAAGGGGCTTGACGATATAACCATTCAGACGACAAGTCAGGCGGAGGGAAAGCTCCTTATGTACAGGGATTCCTTCGGGGAGGCTATTCTGCCCTTTATGGCGGAATCCTTCGCAACCGCCGAATTTTCACGTGCTGTGCCCTACAGCACCGTATCCATAACTGAGGGTACAACGGTAATACTTGAAATTGTCGAGCGCAATCTCGGTAATCTCCAGAAATACGCTCCCGTTATGGCAGCTCCCGAATACACTGAGGAAATCCCCGATGGGGAGAGCGGCGAAAGCGTTCTGATTCAGATTGAGGAAAGCGGCTCATATTTCCACATCTACGGCGAGCTTGGAGATGAATTTTTCAAGGACGACAGCGCGCGCATTTTCGTAACCGTAAACGGCACGGTCTATGAGGCGTTCAACTGCTTTGAGGATGATCTCCTCGGGCGTGAGGGCGAAACAAGTGATAACGGATTTTCGCTGTATATACCCAAGACTGACGGCGAGGAGCTGCCCGATTCCTCGGAGATAAGCATTGCTGTTCTGTCGGGCAGCGGCGAAGCTGTCAAATATAATTAAGAGAGGTAATGAATTATGAGAATTAACAAAATCACAGCAGTCTCAGTAACGGCTGCCCTTCTTGCATCGGCTATGAGCGGATTTTCCTCCTTTGCCGAGGAAGCTTCTGTAACGGTTGAGCCTTCGTTTACCATGTTCAATGCGCTTGATGTAAACGGAAGCATTATAATCAATCTGCCGGAGGGCGTTTCCGCAAATGTGAATATTTACTTCGATTCCCCCGAAAGCACCTATGGATACTATAATGGCGTTTACGGCGGCGATGAGGCAGGCACATACGTTTTCGACATCGAGGGAAATGAGGACAGAACGTATTATTTTGAAATGTCCGTGACGGAGGTCGCAACTGAGCTTGGCTCACAGACATATACCGAATCCATGACACTGCCGGAGGGCGGCGATAATCCCGATTCATGGGTAAACTACATCTACAACGTCAGCATTGAGCAGAATAACACTGATATTCCCTACGTTTCGGAAACAACCGTAACAAACGTCAGCGGCGGAAAGAATGTCGAAACGGATATTACACTGTACGTTTCCGAGCTGTATCTGACAGGCGACGTCAACGATGACGGCGTAGTTGACGCTATTGACGCATCTATGGTTCTTGCCGAATACGCATTGCTTGCAACAGCTCAGGACGGCACGTTTAACGAGAGTCAGCAGAAGGCAGCTGATGTAAACGAGGATTCGGTTATTGATGCAATTGACGCATCAAAGATTCTCGCATATTATGCAGCCTCGGCTACAGGTCAGACCCCCAGCTGGGACTGATTCACAATAACAGCATACACAAAAAAGACGACGTTAATCGCCGTCTTTTTTTTCTATTCCTCCGGATTCAGCCTGCGCTTATCAAGATTAGAATCGCAAATGCCGAGCTTCAGGAAATATTTTGACGAGTATGAACGATATTCCTTGCGGAACAGCTCATCGTTCTCCTTGACATCGTGGAGATACGCATGAATATTCGTCTTTTCGTCAATTCCGATAATAAAGCCCGCAATGTTTGAGCAGTGGTCGGATATGCGCTCAAGATTCGTCAGTATGTCCTGATAGATATATCCAAGCTCAATGGTACATTCGCCGCTCTGGAGGCGTTCAACGTGTCTGCTTTTCAGCTCGGAGCTGAGTATATCAACAACCTCCTCAAGAGGCTCGATTGTATGCGCCATATCCAGATCATCGTTAATATAGGCGTCAAACGCCTTGTTGATATTCTCCGTTATCGCCTCTGAGATAATTTCAATTTCCTTTTTGCACTCATCGGAAAAGGTGTACTGCTTATCGTGCATTTCCCGTGCCGATTCAACGAGATTCACCGCATGATCAGAGATTCGTTCGAGATTTCCTATTATGTGCATCATCTTCGAAACAGTTCGTCCGTCCGAGGAGGTAATACTGCTTTTGGAAATTTTCACAAGGTAAGAGTTAAGCTTATCCTCAAAATTATCAATGGTGCTTTCGCCCTCGATAACCCTGTCCGCTATTTTTGAATCATACTTTTTCAGAAGTCCGAGTGCGTCAAGGATTGTGGTTCTCGTAAGCTGCGCCATATCGACTGTTGCGCTTCGACAGGCTTCAACGGCAACGGCAGGAGTTTTCAGGAGACGCTCATCAAGCATGACATTTTTCTTTGCAGCCTCCTCGCGCTCAGCATCGCTGTCCTTGATGATGAAGTAAGCTGCCTTGACGATATATTTTGAGAAGGGCAGCAGAAGTCCCGTTGTCAGCACATTGAATATGGTGTGCATAACGGCAATTCCCACAGGACTGACGGCTTCTTCAAACAGGGGCAGTTTCACAGCATACTGGAGAATCAGGACAATCGGCAGGAATACGAGTGTTCCGATACAGTTAAAGAGAATATGCACAACGGCAACTCTCTTTGCGTTTTTGTTTACGCCGATACTGGAAATAAGGGCGGTAACGCACGTTCCGATGTTCTGACCCATAATAATCGGCAGCGCCATGCCGTAGGTCAGACCGCCTGTCAGGGAAAACGCCTGCAAAATTCCCACAGAGGCGGCGGAGCTTTGGATAACTCCCGTAAAGACAGCTCCCACGAGAACGCCGAGAATAGGATTGCGGAAAGCGGTAAGTATATTCTGAAATTCGGGCGACTCCGCAAGAGGCGAAACCGCGTCAGACATAAAGGTCATACCTGTCATAAGTACGGCAAATCCGATACAAATGCGGCCGATGTCCTTTTTCTTGCTGCTCTTCGGAATCATTATGAACATTATGCCTACAAGGGCGATTATAGGCGAAAGGGACTCCGGCTTCAGCAGATTCACGAAAATATTGTCGCTGTCAACGCCGGTAAGGCTGAGAAGCCATGATGTCAGGGTTGTTCCCACATTTGAACCCATGAGGATTCCGACTGTCTGTTCAAGCTGCATGATACCGGAGTTTACAAGCCCCACGAGCATTACGGTCATTGCCGAGGACGACTGAATCGCGATGGTAATTCCCATGCCCAGCAGCAAGCTTTTGAACTTGTTGGACGTTATCTTTTTGAGGACTACTTCGAGCTTGCCTCCGGCGAGCTTTTCAAGACCGGTAGACATTACATTCATTCCATAGAGGAAGAAAGCGAGACCGCCAAGAAGAGAAAATACTGAAAAAATATCCATCTTTAAACTCCTTTTACTTCAGGCTGCACCGTTCAAAGCCTGCCTATTGGCTTTTCTGCGTGTCAGCGGCTGTCAATGGGAATGCCCTATTGCCGCGCTGAGCATTGTTTTCTTGTTGGGTGCTGCCCTCATTATAATTATTTTTAGTCTCAAGTTCCCCCATGCTAATTATACCCGAAAATAACGTATTGTCAATAGCTTTTTCACATTATTCAATAAATGTTTATTTTTTGGTAAAATCGGCCATTCGGAAATCAAAACCACATTAAATCATTGTTAAATCTGTGCTGCACAAAAAAATATCCCCTTGGCGGAAACCAAAGGGATATGGAAATTTATTAAGGCAACAGGTGAGATAAAAATTTATTTTTCCTCATCTGATTCGTCATTCGTATTCTGCTCGTCCTGCTTATCGCTCTTGTCGGCGACAATTCCCTCGTAGCTGGGATCGTTCTCCTCATTTTCGAGTGCCTCCGCCTTGCGTACATCCGCAGGTGCAAGCTTCCTGCCGCGCCTCATGAGAACTGTCGCAAAAACAGCTGCCGCAAGGATAAGTCCCACGCAAACTATTATAAACGCAAGCCTTTTCAGACTTCTGTCGGAAACTGTATAGTCAAGGTCATTGTTCTTTGCGTATTTCAGGGCAGCCGAACCGGATTTAACGCTCATGCTGAAATTCGTCATCTGCGTGTAGTCAGTTTGGTCGTCGTTGAGGGTATATCCAAATGCGTAATCGCCAATGCTTTCAACGCTGCTCGGGACGATTACATTTGTCAGGGAATCGCACACAGCAAATGCTCCGTCTGCAATATCCGTGATTCCGTCGGAGAAAATAACCTTCTCAAGCGCTGCCGCATCAAAGAAAGCTCCCTCCCCGATTGACAGCAGAGTTGTGGGGAACTCAATGCTCGTCAGGGCGGTACAGTGGGCAAACGCCGAGGAATCTATTTCCAGAAGTCCCTCGGACAGGTCAATATTCTCAAGGGACGTGCAGAAGAAGAACGCCTCCTGACCGATCAGCGTTACCGAGGACGGCACAAATACCGTGGTAAGCTCGGTACAGTATGAAAACGCTCCGTCCTTTATGGTTGTAACCGTGTCGGGAACATAGAAAATCGTGTCAATATTATGTGCCGCCGCACGATAAAGCTCCGTCTTATCCGCATCGTAAAGCACATTGTCCTCTACGACAAAGGCTGAATTGTCGTCAGCCGTGATTTTTTCAAGGGAATAGCAGTTGATAAACGCCATTTCGCCGATTTCCGTTACATTTGACGGAATGTCGATTTCCGTGAGCGCTCCGCAGGAGTCAAAGGCGTTATCCCCGATAGATACAAGGGAATCGGGAAGCGTCACGCTTTCAAGGGATGTGCATTGAGCAAAGGCAAGCATTCCGATGCTTTCAACGCCCTCGGGAATATTGATTTCCGTAAGATTTGTGCAGGCGTCAAAGGCTGCGTCCGATATTTCCGTCAGGGTATCGGGAAGACTTACGGTTTTGAGTCCGGTACAGCCCGCAAAGGCGTAAGCTCCAATCGTTTTTACAGTCGATGGAATAGTCAGCTCCGTTATGTAGGTGCAGCCGAGAAAAGCCTGATCGGCAATTTCAACAATGGCATAGCCGTTTCGCATTGACGGAATATCTGTGATTATGGCTGTGGTGTCGCATTCAACAATTGCATAGCCTCCGTCAACGATTTCATACGTAAACGTACCGTCGCTAAGCTCATCGTCCTCCGCAGAGGCTGCATAGGCTGAAAATGCCGAAGCCTGCACCAAAATCATAGCGGCAGTAAGAGCTGCGGAGAAAATTTTACTCAGTTTCATCGTCCTCGTCCTTTCCGGCGGCTTCAGCTTCGGCTTCGGCTTCAGCTTCAGCCTCCTTGATCGCAAGCTTTTGCTCAGCGTTCTGTTTTTTCTGTTCAAGCTCTTTTTCCGCCTTGTTCTTTTTAGCGTGTTTCCTTATGAAGAATGCTGCTGCGGCAGCTATAGCAGCCACGATAATTCCCAGAACAACGAAGAAGAAGGTTCTTTCAACCTTGACTCCGAAAATTTCGATTGTGGGTGCCGGATCCTTCGGTTCGGTGTACAGGGACGTATCGTATTCGCATTCGATGCTGTTCAGGAGAGCATACCTTGCTCCGCCGCTGTCCTCCTCCGCATAGAGAATGAAGCCATCCACAAGAACGTCACCGTCATTTTCCGTATCGGTGGAATCATAGTAATAGCCGATTGCGGCAGTTCCGATTTCCGTTATCTTGTTGTACGTTCTCATTGCAAGGAGAGATGTGCAGTTATAGAAAGCGCACTCGCCGACTGTTGTAAGATCCTCCGAAAGCTTGACTGCATAGAGTGACGAGCAGTCCTCGAAGGCGTAGTCGCCGATAGTTATAACAGATGTCACGTCAACGCTTTCAAGGCTTGTACAGCCTGCAAATGCGGACATGAGAATTTCGGTAACGCTGTCGGGTGCTTTGTAGTAGTTATCAGTTTTAGCCGTCGGATAAGCCACAAGAGTTGTTTTATCCGCGTTGAAAAGAATGCCGTCCTCCGCCGAGAAATACTGACTTCCCTCCGCAACGGTAAATTCCTTCATGGCTGTGCAGCCGTAGAAAACCTCGTCCCCGAGCGTTTCACAGGACGCGGGAATTTCAATTGTTTCAAGAGATGTACAGCCGGAGAAAACCTGACCGTCAATTTCGGTGACGGATTCGGGAATCGTAATCTTCGTCAGATACGAGCAGTCCGCAAATGCCAAGCTGCCGATTCTTGTAACCGTATCGGGAATAACGATTTCGCTTGCCTGACTCTGATAGAAGGATGCTCCGTAAATGCAGACTACGGGCATATCGTCAATTTCTGAAGGTATTTCAATTTTCGAGTCTACTGCCGTGCAGGAGAGGATATATATTTCCCCGTCCTTTTCGCAGTACATATATTCATCGTAGGATTTTGTTTCAAATGTTGCGGAATCTCCGATAAGGTCAGCATAGGAGCTGTCCAGAAACGTGAAATTATTTTCGTAGTCGTATTCCTCGTCCGTATCGGTACAATATGTTTCGGCAGCCGAACCAGACGTACCGAGAATGATGAAATTATCGAGAGGCTCAAGGTTTTCATCATATCCGAAAGCGCAGTAGCCAATATCCGTAACATTTTCGGGAATCATTACGTTTTTCAGTCCCGTTGCGGCAAAGGCGTTCTGACCTATGCTTGTGAGCGTTTCCGGCAGCTCAATGCTGCAAAGCGAGTTGCAGCCCGCAAACGTACCTGCTCCGATACTCGTCAGATTCGGCGGCAGAGTCACCTCGCTGAGGGCAGTGCAGTAAGCGAGCATCATATCCGTAAGCTCTTCAAGCTCCGTACACTGGCTCATATCAAGCTTCGTCAGGTTTTCATTATAGCTGAGTCCATGTCGGTAGATATATGTAATGCCTGCGGACATTGTAATTTCCTCAAGCTGTGTAGCATACATTGCTGATACGCCGATTTCCGTTACATCGTCGGGAACGGTAAATGTTTTATCCTCCTTGCCCTGCGGATAGCAGAGAAGCGTAGTATTGCTGCTCCTCGTCAGATAAAGTACGCCGTCAACCGCGCTGTAGTAGGAATTATCCTCATCAACGGTAATTTCCTTGAGGGAGTAGCACTCAACGAACGGATTATCGGCAATATAGTCTATTCCGGCAGGAATATTGACAGATACGACATCCGTTTCAAAAAAAGCGTATTCGCCGATTTCCGTTACGCTTTTTCCGTCAATGGTATCCGGAATTGAAACGTCCGTATCGCTGCCGATATATTCCTGAATGCAGACCTCGTCATCGTCTGTCAGGGAATATTTATAATCTCCGGAGGTTATGTAGTCGTCCTCGTCCGAATCATCGTCCGACTCCGTTTCTGTTTCTGTATCCGCCGATTCCTCCGCAGCCTCGGTCGTTTCCTCTTCATCCGCAAAGGCGCTGTACACAGGAGCTGCCGCGGAAGCCGCACAAAGTGTAAGGCTCAGGATGAACGCGGCAATTTTTTTATGCTTTATCATAGCATGATTTCCCTTTCTGATATAATTTTATGACATATAGTATTATTCAACTGTAACCGATTTTGCCAGATTTCTCGGCTTATCAACGTCATTTCCACGCAGTACGGAGGTGTAGTACGCTATAAGCTGGAGAGGCACTACAGATGCCATCGGCATGAAGAGATCCTCAACCTCATCAGGCAGACCGAATTTATAATCGGCAACGTCCTTATCGGGATTATAGGAATCACGGCAGACAATGACAACCTTTGCTCCTCTTGCCTTGACCTCCTTGATGTTGCTGATTGTTTTGTCGAAAAGATCAGACTGTGTCGCAACGGCAATAACAGGCATACCCTCGCTGATAAGGGAAATCGTGCCGTGCTTCAGCTCGCCTGCCGCATATGATTCGGAGTGGATATAGGAGATTTCCTTCAGCTTCAGCGAGCCTTCCATGCTGAGGGCATAGTCAAGTCCCCTGCCTATGTAAAGAAGGCTGTCGGCAGTTATAAGCTCCGAAGCGATAAACTGCGTTTCGGCTTTATTTTCGAGAATCTTTGTAATGGTGTCGGGAATCTGCGTGAGAAGCGATGTAAGTCTGCGGCATTCGTCCTCGGTGATTTTTCCCTTCGCAAGGGCAAGCTCGAACGCGAAAAGATACATTACCGCAATCTGAACCATATATGCCTTTGTTGAGGCAACGGCAATCTCCGGTCCTGCGTGAGTATAAATGAGCATATCGGCTTCACGGGCAATGGAGCTTCCCTTAGCGTTGACGATGGCAAGCGTTTCAGCTCCAAGCTTTTTCGCAAGACGCATAGCGGCAAGGCTGTCGGCAGTTTCGCCCGACTGTGAAATAATGATAACAAGGTCGCCCTCGGAAACGATGGGATCTCTGTAGCGGAACTCCGATGCGATTTCAACATTTACCGGAACTCTCGCAAGCTTTTCTATAAGATAGCGTCCGACAACTCCTGCGTGCATGGCAGTTCCGCAGGCAACGACAAATATCTGCTTGTAGCCGTTGAGCTTTTCCATAGTTATTCCGCACTCCTCAAGATTCGGGAGTCCGTCAACGATACGGGGAGTTATGGTAGTTTTAATTGACGTCGGCTGCTCAAAAATTTCCTTGAGCATAAAATGCTCGTAGCCGCCCTTTTCGGCAGCGTCCATATCCCAGTCGGCAGTTTTCAGCTCCTTGTTTATTTTGTTGTAGTGAAGGTCATAGATGCTTGTGCTGTACCGGCTGAGAACAGCGATTTCATCATGCTCCAGAAGGTAATAATTCTTAGTATATTTAAGGATTGCAGGAACGTCCGATGCGATAAAGCTTTCCTTTTCGCCTATGCCCACAATCAGGGGGCTTTCACGTCTGATTGCGAAAACCGTGTCGGGAAAATCGGCAAAAATAATTCCCAAGGCGTAGGAGCCTTCAAGCTCCTTTGTTACTGCGGCAATTGTAGCAATCGGGTCGCCGTCATAGTAGTAATCGAGGAGCTGCGCAACGACCTCCGTGTCGGTATCGCTCTTGAAGCAGCGTCCTTCCTTCACGAGGAAATCCTTCAGAGCCTTGTAATTTTCGATAATACCGTTGTGGACGATAGTAACTCTTTCTCCGCTGTGGGGGTGAGAGTTTACGTCAGAAGGCTCTCCGTGGGTCGCCCAGCGTGTGTGACCTATACCCGAATGCCCCGACAGTCTGCCTGTCTTTTTCATTTTTTCAGCCAGATCGGCAAGTCTGCCCTTAGACTTAGCGACCTTTATTTCCTCATTATCAAAAACAGCGATTCCTGCCGAGTCGTAGCCCCTGTATTCAAGCTTAGACAGGGCGTCCATAAGAACCTCGGTGCAGTCCCTGTATCCGACATATCCAACTATTCCGCACATTGTATATATACCTCCATTTAGCATTTTATAATATTTATGTGTAATATATATGTAAATTTGCAGAAAGATTGGCGAACGGACTCCATTTCTGCAAAAAATCCTCATTTTCATATATACATGATTCATTATATCATATATTTTGAAATAATGCAATAAATTTCACATACTTTTCCCGCGGAGATTATTTAGAAAATTAAGTCTGATTTAAATCCGTGTTTTCCCAATAAAAAAAGGACTCACAAGGAGTCCTTTTTCGTGTCTAAGATTATTAGCTTTCAGGAAGCACACTTATTGTATTTGAAATGTACTTCTGTACCGCTGTTGCGTCCATGTTGCTCAGACCGTCGCCTCTCTGGTTTACGTCAGAGCAGTCAAGAGCCTCATCGCTGAGCGGATACTTTCCTGAATTTGATACATAGCTCAGAATCGCCACAGCATCGCTGATTGTAATTGTTCCGTCCAGATTAGCATCGCCGTAGAGAATTCCCGGTGCGTTTGTTGTTTCGGTTGTCTCTTCTTCAGTTTCCTCTTCCGTGGTTGCTTCTGTAGTTTCCTCTTCCGTAGTCGCTTCTGTCGGGTCTGTTTCATACTCGATTCCGTCAACGATTGAATAGAAGCACGGCTTAGCTGTGTAGTCCTCGTTGAAGAGCAGCGGATAGCCTGTAGCTCTCCAGCTTCTGTCATCGGTTGTTCCCCAGAAAACTACAGCTGAAATGTAGTCTGAATACTCAACGATAGCGTCCATAATGTCGCTGTAATACTGTGCCTGACCCTCGAAATTCTCATCAGTAGGCTGATTTGTTACGATTGTCGCGTCAAGCTCTGTTATCTGTATATCAAGACCTGTAGCTGCAAATGCCGCAAGAGCCTTTCTGTAGGCTGAAACTGACGGATAAGCGTCACTTCCCGAACGCGCGTCAAGGTGGGACTGCATACCGATACCGTCAATAAGACCTTTTTCTTTAAGATCCAATGCCATTTCAACGATAGCGTCTGTTTTGCCTGTAATATATTCGTTGTAGTCGTTATAGTAGAGCTTGCAGCCCTCGGGAGCATACTTTCTTGCATACTCGAAGGCATATTCAATGAATGAGTTGTCGCCGAAAACCTTTACCCAGCCTGAATAGTTGGAGTTTTCCGACTGCGCTCCGCCTGTACGAGCCGAGCCGTCGTCAAGCCATGCTTCATTTACAACGTCCCATGCATAGAAGTCAACGGTGGGGTATTCCTCCTCGATTGCGGCAAAGACGTTCTTGATGTAATTCTCCATACGTGCGAGCATTACTTCCTCGGAAACCCAATCGCCGTCATCATCGTAATTTTCCTTAAAGAACCAATCGGGAGTCTGGCTGTGCCAAACGAGAACGTGACCTCTTACGGAGATGTTGTTGTCGCGGCAGTAGTTGAGAATAGTTCTTGCGCTGGCAAGGCTTATCTGCGGATTTTCGTTTCCTGCGGCAATTGAAGCCTCCTGATCAAGAAGAGCGTCCGGTTTAAGCTCATTGCCAAGGGTTATGCTGTTGAAATGCTTTTCAATCAGATCCTTCGTTGCCTGAGGAGCAAGCTCCGAGGTTGTAACTGCCGTACCAATCTTGAAATACGAGGAATAAACATCCTTCAGCGACGGAATATCCTGTTCGATTTCATAGACTGTTCCTGCTGCGATAACGAAATCATCAACGTAGAGATCAACCGTATCGGAGCCTTCGATGTAAAGATAAACATTTGTTACATCATCCGTAAAGCTGAATTTTGTAGCCGGAATCTGTACCCAATCGCCCTGACTGATAACAGAGTAAAGGTTTGAGTAATGTCTTGTTCCGGAAGTGTCTGTATACTCCATGCTGAGCGTTACGGTGCTGTACCAAGCCGTCTTGACGTATGCTCCTGCGGTGTATTCCACACCTGCCTCGCATCTGTCATCCAGAAGAATCTGCGGGCCGTTCCATGTTGCCGTTTTGCCGCTGACAAGCATTGAGTAATCGCCTGAGTAAGAATCGGTTGTTACAGCTTCGATCGTTTCAACGCCGCCTCTTCCGGTAAATTCGGAAATGCCCTCGCCATCTTCAAATCCCGTTTCAAAAATGACGTCGGAAGATGTCGTTGCTGTGGCAGCTACAGACGAAGTATCAATATTCACCGCGCTGACCGTTGTAGCTGCGCTGCAGAGCATTGCGGCGCTCAGCAGACCTGCTGCAATTTTTTTGCATAAATTGACTTTCACTTTAATACCTCCATTTTATAAATTTTAGATATTATTCATAATATCATGATTTTCCAGGATTGTCAAGTGTTTACAAAAAAGTTTTTTATTTGTTGCCGGATTTTTTCATGCACCTCAAAAAAACCGGACAGTTTTCGCTGTCCGGTTTAAGGCAGCACCTCACATAATTTCCTGCGGGGTATTACCTAAGAGGCTTTTAGTTATATTATTCAGGCAGTGCAGATATTACATTTGAAATATATCTCTGAACTGCAAGTGCGTCGGAGTTGCTGATTCCATCGCCATTCTGGTTTACATCTGCATTTACAATGCCCTGTTCCGTCAGAGGATACTTCGATACGTTGCTGGCGTAGCTGAGAATTGCAACCGCGTCGCTTATATCAACTGAGCCGTCAACATTTGCGTCGCCCCAAAGGGTTGCATCTGCGCTGCTGCTGCCGCTGTAGTAGAGAATTGCCTGTACAAGGTCAATATCCATATTTACCATTGAGCTGCTGCTGTTATCCCAGACTGCCGCATAATACGACTGAATCTGAAGTGTATCAACATCATCGCCTACATTGGAGAGGTCGATAGTTACGCTGAGATTTCCGTCAGCATCGAAATCGCCGCTCCAGTCGATTGTATTCCATGAGCCGTCCCAATAGCCTACAACGCCGTTTGCCGTACCGTAAGCCGTACCTGAGAATATAAGCTCAACCGAATCAGCTCCGTCGGGGTCGATGAGCCAATTTCCGTTTTCCTTGGTAATGTCTGCACTGTCAGTGCCGCTTACAGGAGCCTCTGTTGTGGTTGTGGTTGTCGCAGCCTGTGTAGCTGTTGTTGTGGTGGTTGTTGCAGTTCCCTCAGAAACAACGCTTGTGGTTGTAGTAGTTGTTGTTGTGGTAGTAGTTGTAGTTGTAGTTGTGGTGGTTGTTGTAGTTGTCGTTGTAGTTGTAGTAGTAGTTGTTGTTGTGCTGCCGGAGGAACCGCCGAAATCAAATGTGCTGTCGATTTCAGAAGCGTTAGCGACTACCTCATCAGCAGCTGTGGATGTTCCGCCGTATCTTGAATAAAGACCTGCAATTGCAAGAGCGAAGCAGCCGTTGTAATCGAGGGCAGGCTCTGTGAACTGATATGAGTTCTGCTCATCGGAGTAATTTCCGCTTGAATCAGGACCGCCGATAAGTGCGCCGTAAAGTGTGTATGTTGCGGAGGTATTAGCGGAAGGATCTCCCGTACCCGGGTTAGCCGCACGGTGGTGAAGCTTTACAGGCCATGAATCGCCGTAGCCAACGAGGAAGCTCATGTTAAATGAGTTATTTCCGAGAATGTAATCCATCTGATACTTTGCAGCCTCTGCATATGAGGTATCATTTGTTGCGTCGGCAATGTGGAGAGCGAGCATCTGAAGTGCGCAGTTATAACGTGATGCGCCCCAGCCTGCTGCATTGTAGGAGCTCGTGGTAAGTCCGCCCATATTGCTAAGCTCAAATTTCATTTCTGTTACGTATGTTGAAGTGTTGTAGCCGACCTCAGCGAGAAGTGCAGCGTATCCGCTCCATACCTTATCCCAGTTGTACAGATAATAGTCATAAATGCTGTTGTTGTAGCAGCCTGAAGCTGTCAGCTTATATGTAGGAGTGTATGAGGAGGGGAGAGTTCCGCCGCCCTCAGCAAGTGCGCACCAAAGCTCTGCGAATGCAAGCTCATCGCTTGAGTCGTTTCCGTTAGCGTACATTGAGCCGCAGCCAAGTGATGTTGCGGCAGGATACTTTTCGCCGAACGCAAGGAGAGCCTCTGCATATTTAAGGCATTCCTCTGCATATGTCGGGTCGCTGTCCTGAAATACGAGTGCCGTTGAAGCGAGCGCGGACGCCATAAGGCCTGCCGAGCAGCCGTCCGGATTAGTGGAATCCGCCCAGAATGTGGAACGTGTCATTGTCTGTGTTTCCGGAGATGACCATACGGCGTGATCCTCTCCTTCGGATGCAACCTGATAGCAGTATGTGATAACATTGTCGCTGCTGTCGAGATATGTAACCTTCATCATATAGTCAGCGTTGTATCTGAGAATATATTTAAGATGGTCGGTTGCTCCTGTTTCATCGTAGGACTCGGGATATGAGAAATAAGACCATGCAAGGCTTGTCATGGAGAATCCCATAGTCTTGGTGAATTTGATGTGGTCGCCTGCGTCATGGTATCCGCCTGAAACATCGACAGTTGACGAGCCGCCGTTAGCCTCCTTGACAGCCGCAATAGAGGTGCTTGAAAGACCCTGTGCGGAGTCGATTGAAGCTGTAGCGTCCTGCGTGTGGCAGTCGCCTCTCCATGTGAGAGCGCCTTCGGAAACCTCCGTGCCGCACATATTTGCGTCGTAGAAGTACAATGAAAGCTCAAGAGCCTCACCGTAGTCGTAGTCCGAAGCAGCAGTTGCAGTGCTGCCCGAAACGCCTGAAACAGTCACTGTTGAAGCCAGCATAGCCGTGCTGACAGCAGCCGTCAGGACTTTCTTGAATTTGTTGTGTTTTGACATTAAATATCATCCTCTCTCAATTTAGACAAAACGTTTAACAATATCGCATAAGGGCTGTTGTGCAAATGTGCAGCGAAGCCAACAAATACTCTTTATGAGGTATTGTCATGGGTATAGCGCAATGCAATGTTCTGCACTGCGTGGAATAGTTCCGGATATAACCACTCTAATTATAGCAATATTTTCCTAACAATTTGTTAACATTCTGTGTACAAACGGGAAATTACCGAAAAATTGAGCATTTACATCAAATAAAGCTAATCAAATTTAGATATATTGACGGTAATTTTTCCTCTCACTTGGCAAATGCAGATAAAACTCTTGCAAAGAATTATATAATGTAGTATAATTATGTATATTTCAAGGGTGAGGTGGTGAGGCAATGCCAAGATTTTTTACAAACGTCATCGACGAAAACAATATTACCATCGGCGGAGATGATGCCCGTCATATCGGGCGATCCCTGCGAATGAAAATCGGCGAGGGGCTGACCGTCTGCTGCTGCGGAATTGATTATAACTGCGTTATCTCCTCCATCAGCGAGGATACCGTCCGTCTGGAGCTTGTAAGTAAGGCTCCCTGCGCATCCGAGCCAAGCGTTGACGTGACGCTTTTTCAGGCTGTTCCGAAGCTTGACAAGCTGGAGCATATCATTCAGAAAACAGTTGAGCTGGGCGTATCGAGAATCGTGCCCGTGCTTACCCGAAGATGCGTTTCACGTCCCAATGAAAAGGATTTCGCAAAAAAGCTCCCTCGGCTGAATAAAATTTCCGAGGAGGCGGCAAAGCAGTCGGGACGAGGTATAATTCCGGAGGTTACACCTATAATAAATTACAAAAACGCCATTGCGGAGATGAAAAAGCTTGACCGCTCGATTATCCTCTATGAGGAGGAAGGCGGCTGCTCCCTTGAGAAGGTGGATTACAGCGGAATTAAAACCGTCGGACTTCTCATCGGCAGCGAGGGCGGCTTCGACCGCGAGGAGGCGGAGCTTGCCGAAAATGCAGGCGTGAACAGAGTCTGGCTGGGCAAAAGAATTCTCCGTTGTGAAACTGCTCCAACAGTTGCCATGTCGCTTTTGATGTTTTTAACAAATAATCTGTAAAAGTGTTGAAATCGTCAAAAAAGTGTGGTATAATATAATATAAATCCTGCCGTATCGTTCGCAAGCGGTTCGGTAAGGCAATTATTTCTTGCGAAGAAAAGAGGAATTTTAAATGAATAAGCTTACTGTAGCCGCTCTTGCAGCCGGTGCTGTCGCTGCTGCCGGTTTCGTTGTATCAAAAATTGTTAAGGATAAGAAAAAGCCCGCTTCGGAGGATCTCTACGACGAGGATTACTGTAACTCCTGCTGTGGCGATTGCTGTGAGGAGGATCTTGACGTTGTAATTCCTGCTGAGGATACGGACGATGCCGTTGAGGATATTTCCGTTGAGGTTCAGGATACAGCTGAGGAAAGCTGTGAGGAGGCTCCGGCAGAGGAAGAGGAAACTCCCACTGACGATGCGGAGAAGGACTCCGAGGAAAACTAATGAAAAACAAAAGCTTTTCAAATTCCTTTCCGAGAGTCGGCGATAAAGCCTTCGACAGAAACAAGGACGGAAAGCTCGGAGCTCTTGAAACATGGGCACGCGATTCTCAGATTGCACATGACGAAAAATAAGATCCGAAAAGGATAAAAAGTCCAGATAAATGTTTTATCAGCACTCATTTTTATGGGTGCTGATTTTTTTCTTGACGTTTTTTCGGGAATATGGTAAAATATAACGTGTATGCTTTATATTGAAGAAAAGGGGTTCATTATTATGGCTAAAGATAAAAAAATGGTTACGGAAATTACCTCTATGGACGAGGATTTCGCACAGTGGTATACCGATATATGCAAAAAGGCTGAGCTTGTGGAATATACAAGCGTTAAGGGCTGTATGGTTATCCGCCCTTATGGATACGCAATCTGGGAAAATATCCAGCGTATCCTTGACGGAATGTTCAAGGCTACAGGTCACGAAAACGTGTGTATGCCTATGTTTATCCCCGAAAGCCTCCTCCAAAAGGAAAAGGATCACGTTGAGGGCTTCGCTCCGGAGGTTGCATGGGTAACTCACGGCGGCCTTGAAAAGCTTGAGGAAAGACTCTGCGTTCGCCCTACATCGGAAACGCTGTTCTGCGAACACTACGCAAATATTATACATTCCTACCGCGACCTCCCGAAGCTCTATAATCAGTGGGTAAGCGTTGTCAGATGGGAGAAAACTACACGTCCGTTCCTCCGCTCGAGAGAATTTCTCTGGCAGGAGGGTCACACGATTCATGCCACTGCCGAGGAGGCTGTTGAGGAAACCGAACGTATGCTTAACGTCTATGCCGATTTTTGCGAACAGGCACTCGCCATGCCCGTTGTAAAGGGCAGGAAAACCGACAGCGATAAATTTGCAGGAGCTGTTTCAACCTACGCAATCGAAGCTCTTATGCATGACGGAAAGGCACTTCAGGCAGGTACGTCCCATTACTTCGGCGACGGCTTCGCAAAGGCGTTCGGCATTGAATATACTGATAAGGACAACAAGCGGGTTAATCCCCACCAGACAAGCTGGGGAGTTACAACACGTCTCATAGGCGCTGTTATTATGACTCACGGGGACAACAACGGTCTTGTTCTGCCGCCTGCCGTAGCTCCCATTCAGGCAGTTATAATTCCAGTCGCTCAGCACAAGGAGGGCGTTCTCGACAAGGCAAACGAGCTTAAGGCTCGCCTTGAGGCTGCCGGTATACGTGTAAAGCTGGACGACAGCGAAAATTCTCCCGGCTGGAAGTTTGCTCAGTACGAAATGAAGGGCGTTCCGGTGCGTGTTGAAATCGGCCCGAAGGATATGGAGGCTGATCAGTGCGTGATTGTAACACGTCACAACGGCGAAAAGACGATTGTTCCCCTCGATAAGCTTGAGGAAGCCACCGCGGAGAAGCTTCAGGAGGTTCATGACGGACTTTATAAAAAGGCTCTCGAAAACCGTGAGAACAGAACATATTCCTGCACAAGCACCGATGAGATTATCAAGGTTCTTGAGGAAAAGGGCGACGGATTCGTCAAGGCAATGTGGTGCGGCGATGAAGCCTGCGAGGATATGGTCAAGGAGAAAACAGGCGTTGGTTCAAGATGTATTCCCTTCGAACAGGAGCATATTTCCGACACCTGCGTTTGCTGCGGAAAGCCTGCCAAGTGCATGGTTTACTGGGGCAAGGCATACTAATTCAAAAACAATAAGCACGCCATCCGGCGTGCTTTTTTATGCAAATAAATCAGGTTAGGTTCTACGATTCTAATAGGGCAAGGTAAACTGCACGGCACGCCATGTTCCGTCCTCTAAAATTTCAACAGAGAACTCAACCGTTTCGGTATATGGATTTTCTCCCGTATAGTCGTCGCCGCTGTAGGAATTTTCAACGGAAAAGGTTATTCCGCTGTCGGAACGCTCCGTAATTGCTGCAACCTCCGAGCCTGTGTAGTAGATGTCCGCTCCCCTTTCGCCGTCAAGGGCATAAACTCTGCCACCCGATTCGAGAAAAATCTCGGACAGGTCGTTGGCGTAGGATTCGCTGAACACCTCGTTATAATCAGCTATTACGTCAGCAAGGGAATTTACTCCCTCATCCGTAATCAGATAAAACTGCCAGCCTAAGCTGTTTTCAGCAGTTGAGCTGTAATCGAGCGTATAGGGGCAGCCCACATGAAAGCTCCAGTCAGTTTCGCAAGCTGTTTCAAAAAACGCCTGCCCCTCGGCAATAAGCTCCGCATCGCTCATTTCCCCGACAGCCTCGCTGCCTTCGGAGGTATCATTATCATTATCCGACTCCGTAACCTCCTCACTCTCCGCAGCCTCCTCATCAGCTGTTTCGGCTTCTGTTTCAGATTCCGTTTCGGCTTCCGTTGTTTCCTCCTGAGCCTCGGTTTCCTCCGCTTCGGAGGCTTCGGTTACGGTTGCTTCAAGAACGTCAGCTTCGGAGCTTTCAGTGCTTTCGCTGCCTTCGTCCTTATTGCAGCCCGAAAGAACAGCTGATGTAAGCATAAAAATAAGTGCAAGCGCGCCTGATATTTTCCTTTTCATTTGCCTATCCTTTCTTATTCGTCATCGTCAAGGACAAAATCTATCTTGCCCTCGCTGACATTGACAGCAGAGCAGAGAATCCTGACAGTATCGCCGAGATTGTAGGAAACTCCGCTGAATTTTTCTGTAAGTGAAACGGGTTCCGAATAGTCGTATTCCCCTTCGGGGAGGGAGCGTATATGAACAAGCCCCTCAACGGTATTCGGCAGCGTTACATAGAATCCAAATTCGGTAACGCTTGAAATTCTTCCCTCAAAAACCTCCCCAAGATGCGGCTTCATGAACTCCGCCTTGTAGCAGTCCTCGCATTCACGCTCGATTGTTACTGCGCGAAGCTCCGCTCCGCTTGATTTTTCGGCTGCGCTGTGGGCAAATCCGCTGTAGCGCTTCGTCAGCCAGTCCTTGCTGTAGCCTGCGAGAATATCGGTTATAATGCGATGTATGGCAAGGTCAGGGTAACGGCGTATGGGCGATGTGAAATGTGCGTAATCCTTCAGGGCAAGTCCGAAATGCCCCACGGGTACTTCGGAATACTTCGCCTTCGACATTGACCGCAGAACCATAAGATTGACTGCCTCATAGTAATTCGTATCCTTTGCCCTTTCGAGAATTTCAGATGCGTGGGCAGGCTTGAATTCTGTGAAGTTCGGGCACTCAATGCCGAATTTGGGCAGCGTTTCACGGAGCTTGTCCGTCTTTTCAAGGGGCGGTGTTTCGTGGATTCTGTAAACGAACGGAACCTCCTTTTCCCTTGCGAGCTTTGCGGCAGCTTCGTTGGCAGTGAGCATAAATTCCTCGATTATGCGTTCGGATTTTCCCCTTTCACGTGGCTGAACGTCCACGCAGACTCCGTTTTCGTCAATGATGAGCTTGCTTTCAACAGTATCAAGCTCCGGCGAATGACGCTTCGCCTTTTTTGCAATGAGTATATCCGCAAGCTCGTTAATCAGCCCTATGCTTTCACGGACGTGGCTGTATTTTTCACGTATCTCCTGCGTTTCCGTTCCGTCAAGAATGGAATTGATTTCCGAATAAACGCCCTTTACCCTTGAGCGTATAACGCTTTTGCAGAAACGGTACGACATCATTTCTCCTGTCGGGGAAAGGTCAATAAATGCCGAAAGTGTCAGCCTGTCCTCATTCGGGTTAAGGGAACAGATTCCGTTTGAAAGCTCCTTCGGCAGCATTGGAATTACCCTGTCGGCATAATAAATGCTTGTTCCCCGAACGAGAGCCTCCTTATCCAAGGCTCCGTTGCCCTTGACGTAGTGGGAAACATCAGCAATATGGACTCCCAGACGGTACCCCTTGTCCGTTTTTTCAACAGATACGGCATCGTCCAGATCCTTTGATTCCGCTCCGTCAATGGTGAAAATGCACATATGGCGCATATCCTCACGATTGTTGAAGGAATATTCCTGAATACCGCCCTCCGCAATTTTCCTTGCCTCTTTTACGGCATCCTGCGGAAACGAATCAGGCGCTCCGTGAATTGTCAATATGGACGCAGCGCAGGCGGACGCATATTCGGAGCTGCCGAAAACGAGCTTGATTTTCACCTTATGCTCCGCATGGCGGCGGCCTCTGTAGACGATTTCTGCAAGAACCTTATCGCCGTCGCTGAAGGGAATGCTTTCGTCCCTTACGATTGTTATGTGATTCCTTGCCGCCGTATCGGGAACGAGATAGGGCACACCGTCAGTATATTCAATCCGCCCTGTCAGATTGCTGCTGCCCTCCTCGATAATATCAACGATTTCGCCCTCCGGCTCGCCTGTACGCGAGGGAATTTCAGAAATGAGAACTCTGTCCCCGGGCATAGCTCCAAGCATATATTTTCCGGGAATAAAATATTCCGTTCCGTCCTCGGCAGCGGCGAATCCGAATGTGCGGCTGAGCCTTGTAACCGAGCCAGCCTGACAGTTTATACGTGACGTGAGGGAGATTTTCACGCCCTTGCGAATCAGGATTCTGCCCTCGGAGCGCAGCTGGCTCAAAGCCTCGGAGAAGGCGTTCTGCCCATATTTTTTTGTTCTGCATTTTTTTTCAAGCTCACTGAGCTGCATGGATTTTTTATCGTGCTTTTCGAGAAAAGTAATAATTTTATTTTTATAGCCTTCAACGCTGACGTGATTTTCCGGTTTTTTCGCCGCAGCTTTCTTTTTGGATTTTTCCGCCATAAAGTGACTCCTTTTCAAAAAATTAAGCCCTATGATCAATGTCATAGGGCACACAGGTTAATTTTCGGTAAAAAGTGGAATAAGATTCACAGCTAAGGTGACAACAAAAAGGATAATGCCAAGGGTTCTGGTAATCTTGTTAAGAATAGCTTCCTTTGTTCTGCCCTCGTTTTTACCGTAAAATGATTCTGTACTTGCGCCTGTGAGTGCGGCAGTCATGCTGTCCTGCGACTTCTGATCCTGCATCAGACAAATAACAATAATTGCAAGACAAATTGCGAGGAGAACAGCTCCTCCGACGATTTCGAGTGTACTCATGAATAATGCCTCCGTTAAGTATAGTAATTGCAGCGAACTGACTTATATTAAGTATTCTTGTTTATTATATCATAAACAAATCCGGATTGCAAGAGGTTTTCAGAAAAATCTGCGACAAAAAATTACATAAAATTTGTTATATTCGTACAACCTCCCGCATAGAATTGTACAAGGCAGTATGGACGGCACAGCACAGAAATTGTACGGTGCTGCCTAAAATCTGACGCTGAATAAAACGGAGGGATAATATTATGATGCAGGAAAAGGCGGTCAAGCCAAACCACAATCTGATTCTGGAGAACAGGAAAAGTCTGAGCATATCGGGCATAACCGATGTGGACAGCTTCGATGAGAAGGCAATTTGCCTCTACACGCAGCTGGGCGAGCTGACCATTCAGGGGAAGGAGCTTCACATTGACGCCATGAGCGTGGAAACAGGCGATATGACGGTTACAGGGGATATATGGGCGATTGTCTACGGGGATAAGGACAGACGCGGCCCTCTTTCGGCTTTGGGGAAGCTATTCAGATGAATATTCCGGAAACCTTTTTCACCGTTCATGAGCAGCTGCTCCTGTTCGGAATATCATGCCTCTTCGGGGCGGCGCTGGGAGTTTTTTACGATGTATTCCGGACTCTGCGGATAATCCTCCCCCATAACACCTGCCTCGTGATTATCGAGGACGTTCTCTTCATGTCGGCATACGGGATTTTCATTATGCTGTTCACCTCCGCCGCGGCCCGTGGAGAATTTCGGGTCTATTACATAATCGGAAACCTATTGGGATTTATAGTTTACTTTTTTACCGTCGGAAGTGCGGTAATCGCAGCAATGAGGAAAATTTTCAGGGTGCTGTTTGGCATCCTCATGTCTATTATCCGCCCATTTCAACGAACTTATGTATTTTTGCGTGAAAAAGCGAGCAGAAAATTTGTGGGAAATTCCAAAGTTTTAGTAAAGAATGCTAAAAATATGAAAATAGTATTGCTAAAGCCCCTCCGAATGATGTATAATAAAAGGGACAATAAAAAGAAAGAATGTGAATGAATTGTCGAGAAGAGTGAAACACAAACAAAAGAAAAAGAGACTGTTCAACAGAGGGCTTGTGCGGATTGCGTCAGTAGCGCTCGTCATCGGCTGCGCGGCTCTTATTATTTCTACCGAAAAGGACTGCGCCGAAAAGGAAGAGCAGCTTGTCTCCATTCAGGAGCAGATAGATGCGTATGAAGCCGAAAATATGGAGCTTGAGCGTGTTCTGGAAAGCGACGATTTGTCCGATTATATGGAGAAAATTGCAATTGAGGAAAGAGGCTACGCTTATCCCGACGAGCGGAGATTTTACGACACGTCAAGGGATTAATTTCAGGAGGAGTATTATATAAATATGCAGCAGCTGGAAATCGGAAAAATTTATGAAGGAAAAGTTAAGGGAATCACGCAGTACGGCGCTTTCATTGATATAAACGGCGGCGGTACGGGTATGGTACATATTTCGGAAATCTCCAATACCTTTGTCAAGGAAATCAGAGATCATCTGACTGAGAATCAGGAGGTCAGGGTCAAGGTTATCGGTATCAACGAGGCGGGCAAGGTCAGCCTCTCCATAAAAAGAGCCGTGGAGAACCCTGAGCCTCAGCAGAAGCCGAGAAGAAACGATTCCCACAGATCCCGCGGAACTGTTTGGGAGCCTAAAAAGCAGACGCCCATGAGCGAGCTTTCCTTTGAGGATATGCTTTCACGCTTCAAGCAGAACAGCGAGGAACGTATGTGCGACCTCAAGCGCAGCACCGACAGAAAAAACGGCACAAGAAGAAAATGAAAATCCGTCCCTCAGGGGACGGATTTTTTTGCTTTATTTTTTCTTTGACAGCATTTTTTTCGCCTTTTTCAGCATTGCTTTTATAAGTCCGCGGTTCAGAACGCAGAACGCTGCTATTCCGATTACGCAGTTCACACAGTTGAGTATGAAATTCCGCTGGAAGCACAGGAAGCACATAACTCCCAATGCAATAATTATTACAATCATGTATTTATGGTCATATTTCATCTTAACTGATTTACGCAGATTTATCATTCTGTAAACATAAAGTACAGCATAGCTTACAAGAGTTGAAATAGATCCTGCGTACAAGCCTATCCAGTGAATCAGCGAAATGTTTATGGCAAGATTGCAGATTGCCGCCACAATTGTAGTTATGCCAACGCTTTTTGTGGCCTTCTGAGCAACGTAAATTCCGCCGAGATAGGCTGAAAGGCTGTAGAAAAACATTCCCATAAAGAGAATCGGTATCTGATTATATGCCTCGTCATAGTCGCCCCTTATGAGTATCATGAACAGAAGCGGCGTGAAGCCTATGAGAAGCCCCATGAAGCCTGCCATGACGTTGAACACAACCTTGAACATAGACGAATAGTAGGCGTCCGCGTCATCGTCCTTTGAGGCAATAGAGGCGCTCTCCTGCCATGCCATTGTAAAGGTACTCTGCGCAACAGTCAGCATCTGCGGAATTTTAGTTGCCGCCGAGTATACGGCATTCGCCGCAACGCCCATTACCGAGGTTATAACAAATCTGTCCGAAAGATTTACAACCCACATTGACATACTGTTCGGCACCATCGGCCATGAATACTTCAGAAGCTCCTTCAGCTCCGCCTTGCTGACGCACTTTAAATCTATGCATCGGTAAAGCTTCGACTTGATGACAAGGAATACAAACGACGCAATGGACGATATTGCAAGGGCAATTACAGCTCCCTCAAGACCTGTATCAAAGAACATTACCAGAATCACGTCAAAGACTATCTTGCCCACGCCGTTGACTATGGCGCTTATGGAATACCCCAGATTGTCGTTAAGTCCTCTTGCGACCTGCCGGACAGCCTGCGCGAGAATATCCGCAAAGAAGTACACGCAGATCCATATCCTCATGACAAAGGACAGGCTGTACAGGCAGAAGAACATGATTATCAGCGCAATTATTGACGTAGGAATAATAAATACAAAGATATTCGTGATTATGCTTTTTACTTCCTTTTCTTTCCCTCGTACATCTATGAGAAAGCGAAATGCCGCAGTCTGAATTTGCAGTGTTGCGGCAGGCAGAATAAGCGATACTAAGTTTACTATGAGGTCATACGTTCCGTATTCCGCCTTTGTAAGGCAGCCTGTAAGTATCGGCAGAGTTATCATTACTGCCAGCTTCGGGAGGAATGTTCCCAAGGAGAGAACAGCCGTATTTTTTACAAGCTTTTCACCTCTGCTGCTCAACTTTTCTCGCCTCCCTTTTCCTGACAGATAAGTTTTATAGTTTCCATTGATTTTTCACGCATGGCGGCAAGTCTTTTCTTTACCTCGCCGTAGCTGACAGGCGGCTGCTCCGTCATTTCGCCGCTGAACAGGCGATTTTCAACGCCCAGCTCCTCCGCGAGGCTTCTGAGACGTGTTGTGCGTCCCGACAGCGGAGCTTCGGTCATGTACAGCTCCTTTTCAAATTGCAGCGAGAAACAGGCTGCGTGAAATGAACCTGTTATAACAAATTTCGCGTGATATATGTAGTTCAGAAATTCCTCCGGCGAAAGTGTCGTAAGACGCTTGAAGCCCTTTTCGGAGGACGCTCCCTTTGCGCAGTAGAACACCTGACATCCGTATTTATTCTTTAACTCGTTCACAAACGCAAGCGTCTGCGGAGTTTTTTTGAACAGATACAGGAATATATAATCGCCCGAGCATGGCTTCTCGCCTGCAAAGCGTTTCCAGTAGTCACTGTCAAGGAGAAGCGTCGGGTCAATATCGGTTCTTACGGCACTTCGGCTGCCCGCGTCAAGCTCTCCCACAAGAAAATCACTCAGCGGCTGCTCCCTGACGCTTATAACGCTGTATCGCTCAAGAGCCTTGAGATTTCTGCTCCCTTCGCCCATTTCCAGTGCCGCAGAGCCTGTGCTTGCCGCATAGGAGCATAGCTTTTTTCCCTCGTCGGCAAAGCTGAGGAAGTAATTCTCATCGCCGTGTGTTATTTCGAGATTCCACACCTGATCGCTGCCCGCAACGAAGCAGTCGTATTTGAAATTTGCCTGTGAGATATTCTCCTTATTGTACGTCACGGAGCTTATCCTGCAATATTTCCTTTCAAATTCCTTGAAGCGCTCCATTCTCTTTTTATATGAGCTGTAAAGCAGAACGGCTCTTATTTTATTTTTTATGCCCTTTTTCTCGAACAGTCCCTTTGCCGTATGCTCACGGGTAATATAGGGATTGTCATAGGAAATAGTTTCGCAGTCCGCTCCCTGCCCCTCCATAACCCTTTGCAGGGCATGAATCTGAAGCGCAGCTCCGTAATTGCTTGTGCCGGTGATGGTTACTATTCCGATTTTCATTATAATGTCAGCCTCACTTTCCTGCGCCGCCTCGGCTTCAGCATAGCCTCCGCCTGTGTTAATTCATCGACCTCGAACAGCTCGTCATGACACAAAAGGACGAACACTATGAGATACGGATACCTGTAGAATGCAAACTCAACGGAGCAAAGTATCAGGAACAGAAATGATGCCGCAATGAGCATTTTGTACATGGGATTATCCTGAACTTTTTTCGCTCTGCTGCCTATCATGAACAAAGCAACGGCAAAGAGAATCAATCCGATTATGCCGCCTCTGTACATAGTTTCGAGAAGTATGTTGTGGGTGTGATTTATTCCGAGCTTTGCTTCGGAAACAGTCTGTGGTTCATATCCGTAGCCGAAAAGCAGAGCGCGGTTAATGTAGCTCAGCGCAGTCTGCCAGATATATTCACGTCCTGTGAGAGTTGCGCTTTTGTTTAAATAAAGCTCGATATATTCGCCGAAATACTGGAAAATGAGCTTGACTGACATGAGATAGCTGAACAGTGCCGCAAGCAGCCAGCTGACGTTGAACAGCGAAAACCGGTGCTTTTTTGTAAGCCGCGGCGTTTTTGTTCTTTTGTTGAAAATGCCGAAAATCAATATAAATACCGCAGTTATAGAAAGTCCCACCATTGCCATAACCGACCATACGTACACATATGCCCCGACTGTTGATATGGTGAACACTATTGCCCATAGCTTCATTATGCTGCTGCTGTCGAATTTGTAGTAGTACACCCAGACAAGAATCAGCACGGGCCATACCCAGTAGAAGGTTGCGTTATCCTCCGCAAGCAGATAATATGTGCTTATATCCAGACCTCTCGTGCTTACGCCTGAATATATGCCGCCCGAATGGCCGAACAGAAACATGGTAATCTCATTGAGAAAGCACATGAACGAGCCGACCGCCACGAAGCAGCCCATGTATCTTTTGGGATTGCGTGATAAGCCTATATCCGAGAGCAGAATTATTCCCACCGTCGACGCAAAGGCGTTCATGGCAGAATTCATATCAACGCTCCTGCCCACCGCCTTATTGATGACGGTCGAGCCTATAAGACACCACGAAAACGTCAGCACAAGGAATACTACAGCCAGTGACGGACAGTAGCTTCTCTTCGATTTCAGAATCAGCCTGTTTGCCGCGGAAACGACAGTGAACACGACTATGCCGCCAAGTATGCAGATAATCACAAGGGACATCAGCTTATAGAGAGATGCTCCCACGACATAGTATCCGGGTCTGAAATAAAAGAAAAGAATTACGATATATATTAAGGTTTCAAGCGAAAATGCAAGTCCGTGCTGACTTGCAATGCCGCCTTTAGCAATTTTCAAACAGCTCCACCAACCTTTTCGACACATTTTCGGCGGAAAACAGCTCCGATGCCTTTTCCGAGATTTTATGCGGGTCATACGTGCTGCGGCGGCTGTAGACAAGCTTCATAGCCTCCGCCAGTGAATCAACATCCTCCGCTTTAAAAAGCAGACCGTTTGAATCGTTGAAATAATTATAAATCGGGTTGTCGTCAGCTCCGATACACGGAACTCCCGTCACCCAGCCCTCAATAAAGGGAACACAAAATGTTTCGAGATTGCTTGCGGAAACGTAGCAGCCGCTATTTCTCAAATTCTCCGCAACCTTTTCTCGTGAAAGAAAGCCTGTCATTTCAATCTGCTCGCTCATGCCGAGTGATTTTACGAGATTTTTCAGCTCCCTCTCCATTACGCCGCCGCCCATGATTTGCAGTCTGACATTTTTATTGCCCTTGAAAGCCTTTGTGAACGCCTCTGCAATCATGTCAAAACGCTTGACAGGCACAAGTCTGCCGATTGCCGTGAAAACGAAGGTTGAATCTTCGCCGACGGGAGTTTCCTTGCAGGCAAACTCGCTTGAAACCATATTCGGCACAACGTGAATATTTTTGTTCGTTTTGGTTATTTCACATACGCTTTTTTTGAGTCCCTCGCTGACGCAGATGAAGCAGTCAACGCTTTCAACAAGCTCCCTGAGGAAATCCTTTTGCTCCTGTGAGATGGTTTTGTTCTGCACCGCCGTGAAATGCTCGGTTATGGCAATTTTGCAGCCCAAGCCCCTGAGATAGGTCAGCAGCTCACGGTTTATGGTGAGAAGCGGAAAATGTATATGCACCAGATCGGGGACGCCCTTTTCCGCAATGGCTGTGTTTATCGCTTTTTCCAGACCGGACGCTTTTATTTTTCGCTGAAGTGCCTTTGGCAGCCCCTTTGCAGGGAACTGACTTCCGTATATCTCAACTCCGCTTCTGCTCGTCCTGACAGGCTTTGCGCTGCGGACAACCTTAATTGAGCGGTTATCGCTGTATGTGTAGATTACCTTGTTTCCGGCAGCGGAAAGGGCAGCTGCCTGATCCAGCTCAACGCTGCCAATCATACCTGTTTTCTGCTCGGGTAAGGCTCTGCCGACAGATAAAATATACATTGTATCTCCTCGTACCTCCTTGAAATCAATCAAATGCTTTGAATATCTCTGAAAGTGTCGCTTTCAGGTCATATTTCGGATGCCACGAAAATTCATTCTGAAATTTATTGCAGTCAAGCGCCGAATTCTGCCAATTTTCTGATTCGTTTGATATGGGGTCGGGAGCGCTGTATCCAAAGCTTCTGCCGACGCTGACAGCTTCGGCAGCTATATCAAGAAGCCTGTATGCTTCGTTTGTTCCAAGATTATACGCCTCCGCCCAGCCGCAGTCCGAAAGAGCGGCAGCAATGATTCCCGAAGCGGCATCTCTCACATCGAGAAAGCCGAAAAGCTGATTTCCGCCGCTGATGGTGATTTGCTCACCGTCCCTGACCTTCATGGCGAATTTATTTGTTATGCGCTGATTGAAGCCGGCGCCGATAAGACTTGCCATTCGCAGGTTCGTGTGCCTGATTTTCCGACACACCGAATTAACAAAAAGCTCGGAAAAATATTTACCCACGGCGTATTTTGATTCCGTAATTATGGGGGAATCCTCATTTGCAGGCTCTCGCCTCTGCTGACTGTAAACGCTCTGGGAGGAGATATTTATCACAGCTCCCACGCCGTTGCCTGCCGCCTTCTCTATAACACGCTGTAAGAAAATAAGTCCCTCCGCGAAGCCCGCGTCGTCCGCGTTTCTGGGAAACGCGCAGTTTATGAGTACATCCGTATCCGAAAAATCGAAATCAGCCGCTTCACTGTTATCCACAGGGAAAATATTTTCCGACCGAATAAATGTGGTTCTCTCTCTTTCAAAGTCAAAGGTGAAGGCTGTTACTGTAATATCTTTAAATGCAGAAAGCTGCCTCAGCAGCTCTGTCCCAAGAAATCCCCCTGCACCTGTAATTGCTATCTCCATCTATCTCTCTCCTAAAACTCGTTGAAGAGCCTTTCAGGCTCAAATTTTATTACCATTTCCTCATCGTCCGTGTTCAGGACGGTTATGTTCTCGTTAAGAATTTTTATCTCCTCAGCCATTTTTTCACGGCTTTCGCAAGCCATAACAAATCTTATCATAAGCTGCCTGAGAGTATCGCCGTTAGGAGTTTCCGCACCCACGGGATAGCGGTTTTCGTATTCCACCACGTCGGGGAGGCTCTTGACCGTCTCCTCAAGTCCGTTTATGCTGCCCACAATGCCGTATTTCGCAACAAATGAAACTACTCCGCAGCATTTTCCGTCAAGGAGGGGATTCTCCCTCGTAATATCGTAATCGGATTTTCCGAGAAGTGCGTGATCCACAAGAATGTTCAGGAAATCCGTTCCGTTTACCTTTCGGAGAAAGCGATAGGGAGCTTCTCCTGCGCATCGCAGACCTGCCTCGAAAATGCGGAACTGATTCGTTTCGGGATTATGAATGCCCTGCACGAAAAGTATGCCGTCCTGCATTCCCAGGCTCTCGCACAGCCGAAGCACCGAATCGTTGACGTCCCTTATGTAGTCCTCCGCAAAAACGGAGGGATAAATTCTCGCAGCAGGAATTGTTGTAACATCGCCCTTGTGAACAGCCACGGGATAGCGGTTGTCAATGCAGGCGAGGGCAGCCTTTCCGCCGCTTATGGTGTAGTGAGCGGTAAATTCATTGCCTGCCACAAATTCCTCTATGATAATTGTTTTCTTGTTTGACTTGTTTATGGATTCCTTGTAGTGCGCGCGAAGCTCCTTTGAGTTGTGACAGATAAAAACTCCTGCGGAGGTTGAAGCGTCCACAGGCTTCACAACAAGCGGATACCTGAAATTTCTCCACGCCCTGTCGGGAATCTCCTTTCCCGTGAACCATGTTTTCGGGCATGGCACATCATTCTTCCTGCAAAGGCTTCGGAACAGCTCCTTGCTTTCAACGCTGTCCCACTGCTCCTCCGTGCAGTAAAAGGGCAGATTGTGCCTTTTCGAAAGCTCCATCGCCCGAAGGAGATTGAATTCACTTATGCCTGCAAGAACTCCGTCAACGCCGCGCTCTTCGATGATTTTATCGAGAGCGTCCAGATCAGCCGTGCTTACAAGAAAGCTTTCATCTGCGATTCTTTTCGCTTCGGAGCGCTCGGGGGGATAGTAATCCGCAACAATGGTGTGCGCACCCTCCCTTTTCGCATACGAAACAATATCAGTTGAACCTACGTTTGAACCGAGTACCAGCAGAGTTTTGTTTTCAAATTTTTTCATAGCTGCAATGCAGAAATCCTGCATTTCTCCTTAATTTATTCTGCCAAAGCAGTTTCAGTCTTGTCGCCAAATACTTTGTCAATATATTCCTGCGGAACATCATCAAGCGTTATAGCAACGCCTTTCTCGTTGTATCCCATAAATATTCCCTTTGCAGCGCTTGCTCTTGCATTTGCGTTCTTCCTGCTGAGGAAGTATCTGACAAAATTCACAATACATATACAGTCCGTTTTGAAGCTCACGTTTTCCACATACCAAACATCGTTATCGAACTGCTCCTGCCACGTCCTTATGTGGTCATTCTTGCCCCTCGGCGGACATTCAAGCCCGGGACGCACCGCAAGACGCATAACGTGTTCCTTGTTGTATCTGTGATAATACTCGGGCGGAAGCGGTCTTGGACCGAAAATGCTCATTTCACCCTTCAGGATATTCCAGAAATTCAGAAGCTCATCCAAAGAAAACTTTCTGACAAATTTTCCGAACCGTGTAACTCTCTGTTCCGCAGGAAGAAGCTCGCCTCTTTCGTCCCTTTCATTCGTCATATTGCGGAATTTCACCATAACAAAGGGCTTTCCGTCCTTGCCAAGCCTTTCCGATTTATGCAGAATCCCCTTGCCCAGTTTTACTCTGGTTACAATCGCCAGCGGAATATTTACTAATAAGCCGAGAACCAAAAAGATAATTGAGATTATTATATCAAACAGTCTTTTTATGTATTTTGTGTAAAAGCTTGTGCGAACCTTTACATCTCTGCAATGCTTATTGATTTCGCCAAGGCGATCCTCAGCAAGATGGTCTGCAAGCTCCAATCGCTCAGCTTTGGTTAATTCAGATCTTTGCATATATTCACCTACATATAATTTATTTTCAGCATACGAATTGTATCATTCTAAGCATATATTTATCCATTTTTCGCTGTGATCCATCATATCCAGCATTTGTTCCATACTGTCAAATCGCATAATCAGACATCCGAGGGTACTGTTAGCACCTATAAACGCTGATATTTCATCTCCCTTGTTCTTTATAATGTGATTTTCAACCACATTTTCTTTCAAGACCTTTTCGGAGATGTCTATTTTCTTCAGCGTTCCGTTTTCAAGGCTGTGAACCGCATAGTAGCTCCAATAACCGTTTTGTTCAGCCACCTCGGGGACTGTGATTTTATCCCCCATAGCCGCCTTTACTGAGCATTCAACCAAATCAACACCGGTTGCATATTTTATTATCTGCGGAATATAATTTCCGCCGTCCCTCGGTGCAACCTCCATTAAATAAACATTGTAATCCTTATCAATCCTCAAATCAAAATTATATGTGCAGGTTTTCATTTCAAGGAGCGACAGCAGTCTTTGAATCTCGTTGTGTACCTTATCCTGTACCCATTCGGGCATATTATAAGGAAAGCTTGCCGATATTGGCACAAACGGATTCACACACTTCGGATTAAAATGGTCGTTCGCAAAACATCGGAACACCAATTTCCCGTCTATTGAAAGACCGTCACCCGC
Source organism: Ruminococcus sp. (assembly GCA_021200415.1). Taxonomy (GTDB): domain Bacteria; phylum Bacillota; class Clostridia; order Oscillospirales; family Ruminococcaceae; genus Ruminococcus. The sequence continues at coordinate 81,171 of JAJQGO010000046.1, forward strand.
AATCTGGTATCCGAATTTTTCAACGTATTCCTCAACTATTATTCTTCCTGCTCTTGAAAACGTCATTGAATACCTGAGCTTTTCCTCAAGCTCTTCAGGACTGTCTATTCTTACAACGCCCTTACTTCCCGATGAATCAACGGGCTTGGATATTACCGGAAATCTGTAACGATTATTCATGCAATCAGCTACAGCATCATCAACAGTCACATATCCGCAGGCTTCCGGTGTACAAAACCCATTCTCCTTTAAAAATCCACGGAACTTATCCTTATTGCACAGAATTTCCACGGATTTATAGGGGTTTGTGGGAAGTCCCATTTTCTCGGCAACAAAAGCTGCCGTCGGGGCGGCAGGGTCTGATGCGTATGCAAGAACTCCGTCAACTTCCTCCTTTTCGGCAACCTCCAGAACCGCCGCCTTGTCCGTAGTGCTGACCTGATAAAATTTATCTGCTGAAAACTGCCCCGGATTATCGCTGAGATAGTCGCACAGAACAGTGTAATACCCTAATTTTTTTGCGGTTTCGATAGCCACGACCTGCTGAGCAGAGCCGCCTAACAATAAAAGTTTTTTCAATTACTTAACCTTCCTGCTTTCCCATAGATAAAATAATATCACAAATTCTGTCGGTATCCTCAAGCGAAAGCTCCGAATAAAGTGGAAGTGTCAGAACCCTTCGGGAAATATTTTCGGAAACAGGCGTATCTCCATGCTCAAGCTCCCTGTAGCACTCCATATCGTTCACAGCAGGGTAGAAATACTTTCTGGCATAGATGTCGTTCCTTTGCAGCTCCTCGTACACATCGTCCCTCGTAAAGCCGAATTCCTCCGGCTCAAAGCAGACGGCGTAGTATGCGTAATTGGGAGTTACATTTTCCTGCGGCTTCATGAGCTTGATTCCGGAAACTCCCCCCAATCTGCTATTGTAGCGTTCAACGACACTGCCGCGGGCTTTTATGCACTGCTCCACGTTTCGGAGATTGCATATTCCCATAGCCGCGCGAAATTCGTCCATTTTGGCGTTTCCGCCGATTTCGTCAACGCACTCCTCCGTTTTTATGCCGAAATTTTTCAGGCTGTGGAGGCTGCTTCTGAGGGACTCGTCCTTAAATGCAACTGCTCCGCCCTCGATTGTATTGAACACCTTTGTGGCATGAAAGCTGAACATTGCGGCATCTCCGTATGTGCCGATTCCCCTGCCCCTGTATTTCACTCCGAATGCGTGAGCCGCATCGTAAATCACCTTCAGACCGTGCTTTTCGGCAATTTTTTCTATAGCCTCAACATCGCAAACATTTCCGTATACGTGAACAGGAACTATAGCGACTGTCTTATCCGTTATAAGCTCCTCGATTTTTTCAGGATCTATGGTGTAGTCGTCAGGCTTGACATCGCAGAATACAGGCTTCAGACCGTTTCTTGTGATTGCGTGAACCGTCGAAACAAAGGTAAAGGGTGTTGTTATAACCTCTCCCCCTGTATTTTTCAGTCCCATTGCCTGTATAACCGTTTCAAGAGCCATATGTCCGTTCACGAACATCGACAGATACGGAACTCCGAGATAATCAATAAGACTATGCTGAAGCTTCTTGTAGACAGGCCCCATATTTGTCAGGTGGTGGCTCTCGAAAATCGGTTTTATTTCGTTTATGTAGTCGTCATAGCTTGGCATTGACGATCTTGTAACAAAAATACTCATCCCCGCATTCTCCTTTCACAGGTGGAATTAAAGCTCCCCTACTGCCTTCATCAAATCCGCGTGTATATCCTCTATGGATCTTATTTCGCCGTTTTCCTCGCATTCAATAACGCTCCAGCCGAATTTCTCCGTGCAGTAATCCGCAGCCTTTCTCGAGCGTCGGAGATATTCCAAATTCGCCTCGTGAATATCCTTTTTGTTTTTATCTCCTGCATATCTTATTTTTATAAGCTTCTGACTCAGCTCCGGAGACAATCTCAGATAAATCACCATATCCGGTTCGGGAATCTGCATATACTCGTATTCATATTCAAAGAGCCATTTTGTGAAGTCGTCCCACTTATCCCGCGGCAGCTTTGAGCATTGATGAATTGCGTTGGATGTCGTATATCTGTCGGCAATAATAATTCCGCCGTTGTTGTAGAATTCCTTCCATCTGCGTGTATAGCTTATAAAGCGGTCAACGGCAAAAAAGCTTGATGCCGCATATGGATTGACATCATCAGGATTTTTGCCAAGCTTACCACCAAGATACATTTTTACAGGATCAGAGGACGGGCTGTCATAATCGGGGAGGGAAATCTTCATAACCTTCCTGCCGCTTTTTTCCATCTCCTCAAGGAGCAGATTCGACTGCGTAGCCTTTCCGCTTCCGTCAAGACCGTCAATAGCAATTAGCTTTCCTTTCATATAATCCCCTTCTTTGCACCGCACATTTGTTCGTTGTATGTAAGATACCTGCCGGATAAAATATCCTCCAGCCAGTTCATATTGTCAAGATTCCATTTGATTGTTTTTCTGATTCCCTCTTCGAACATCGTTTCAGGCTGCCAGCCAAGCTCTCTGCCGATTTTAGACGCGTCAATAGCGTAACGCAGATCATGACCCTTGCGGTCGGCAACGTGCGAAATAAGGCTTTCAGGCTTTCCGAGAGCTTCAAGAATAATCCTGACAATGTCGATATTCGTCATCTCGTTGTTGCCGCCAACGTTGTAGATTTCGCCGTCTCTGCCCTTATGCATAATAAGGTCGATTGCGCGGCAATGATCCTCAACATACAGCCAGTCACGGACGTTCTTTCCCTCGCCGTAAACAGGCAGCGGCTCATCCTTGCTTGCGTTTATAATCATAAGCGGAATAAGCTTTTCAGGGAACTGATACGGGCCGTAATTATTTGAGCAGCGGCTTATGCTTACCGGAAGATTATATGTTCTATGGTAAGCCAGAACAAGCATATCCGCACCTGCCTTTGAGGCGCTGTAGGGGCTTGACGTATGAACAGGCGTTTCCTCCGTAAAGAGAAGGTCAGGTCTGTCAAGAGGGAGATCCCCGTAAACCTCATCGGTTGAAACCTGATGGAAACGCTCAACAGTCGGATTATGCTTCTCATCAAAGCAAGCGTCAAGAAGAGACGCCGTGCCCTTGATGTTTGTATCGAGGAATACCTCAGGATTTGTAATCGAACGGTCAACGTGGGATTCCGCAGCGAAATTTACCACAATATCAGGCTTTTCCTCGCCGAACAATGCCTTTACCAGCTCTCTGTCGCAGACATCGCCCAAAACGAAGCGGAAATTCGGATTGCTCATAATCGGCTGAAGCGTAGCGAGATTTCCCGCATACGTCAGCTTGTCCAGACAAATTATTCTGTAATCAGGGTGCGCGTCAAGCATATGGAACAAAAAATTCGAGCCGATAAATCCTGCGCCGCCTGTTACAAGGACGGTTTTTGTTGTTTCTTCGTTCACTTCTTCTTCTCCTCCAATAACGATAAAATATACTGACCATACTCGGTGTTTCCGAGCTCTCTTCCGCGCAATTCAAGAGTTTCATCATCGATAAATCCCTTGCGCCACGCGATTTCCTCAATGCAGGAAATATAGTACCCCTGCATCTCCTGAACGGTCTTTACGAATCCGCCTGCCTTGTACATATTCTTCGGCGTACCCGTATCAAACCATGTCATTCCCCTTCCAAGAAGGGAAACGCTTAGCTCTCCTTTCTCAAGATATGCATTATTAACGGACGTTATTTCCTTTTCGCCGCGGGCTGATGGTTCAACAGCCTTTGCAATCTCAACGACCCTGTTGTCGTAGAAATAAAGTCCCGGAACTGCGTAGTTAGATTTAGGCTCCTCCGGCTTTTCCTCGATTGATTTAACTATTCTTGTATCCTTGTCGAATTCGACAACGCCAAAGGCTTCGGGATTTTTTACGGGGTAGCCGAATATGGCAGCTCCGCCGTCCCTCTCGATTTTCTTCTTGGTGTTGCAAAGGAGTCTTGAGAGCGAATCTCCGTACAGAACATTATCTCCGAGGACAAGGCAAACATTGTCGTCGCCGATGAACTCCTCACCCAGAATAAACGCTTCGGCAAGTCCGCCCGGTCTGTCCTGAATCTCATACTGAATATTTATGCCGATTTTGGAGCCGTCCCCCAGAAGGTGCTTGTATGCAGCCTGATCCTGCCTTGTGGTGATAACGAGAATATCGCTTATCCTTGCCAGCAGAAGAACTGAGAGCGGATAATAAATCAGTGGCTTGTCGTAGACGGGCAGAAGCTGCTTGCTGACTACGATTGTGTTGGGATAAAGTCTTGTTCCCGTTCCGCCCGCAAGGATAATGCCCTTTGTTTTTTTAGTCGGTTTGCTGTCATTGATCTCGTTCATTTTTAAAAACCCCCAATGTAAATTTTGGTTTATTTCAGATTTATGTAAACGTATGATATGCCTAACTAATATAAAATAAGTGTATCATGATTTCTTATAAAAATCAAGGGCTTTTTGCCTTTACAAAAACTTTCCTGTTCAATTTTATTGAATATGACGATATTTTGACGGGGTTCAACCCCAAAAAGTGCCAAAACCCCAAATATATCGTTTTTTTTTTTCTATTCATTGTTATATCAACCCCCAAAAAAAAAAAAAAAAAAAAAACAACAGGTAAACATTATTTTATTTCCTTTTGAGCATTCTTCCAACTTTCCTGAACCCTCTTTTAACTTTGGCTTTAAAGCCCTCTCCGCCGTACTTTTTCACTATAAGTTCAAAGGACTTTGTGTAAAAGTCGCACCAGAATTTCTCACGGTCAGGGGGCATTTTGCATGGTTCAACAAGCGCAGGCTGCATACTGTCCTCAATGCGGCAGCTTCTCATCTCCACATCGCCGCTGACGGAATCAAAAAGCTCCCCTCCCCTATCGTTGTTTACGAGAACGAGTGAAACGCCCCTGTTGTCGCTGAAATCCGGAGCTGCCTTTTCTATGCCCCAGTAGTCCGCAATCGTAATATCGCCCGGGTGGATAACGTCCTTATATGGGCATTTGTAGCAGCATGGACGCAGTGTTTTCTTTTCATGGAAAAGCGTCTTATAGGCAGGGCTGCTGACCTTTTTGCTGCTGCCGTCGGAGGTTTTGAAAATCATCGTTTCAATATGAGCCTTCCAGCCGAAATCGGCTTTATTCCTGAAATCTACCGAAACGCATTCGCCGTTCCTCGCGGACTGATAGTTCAGGTACTCCTGCCACACAAGAGGACTTGGCACGCCGCGGCAGACAATGTCCACGCAAACGAGGTTATCATAGCTCTCCCCGAGAAAGCTTTTCAGACCCGACACCTGACATGACGTTCCCGAAAAAAGAACCTGTCTGCCCTGCTTCAGGTCGTTTCTGACCTGTTGGAAAACGTCGCCCATGCTGCTCTGAATATACTTTGAGCCGCGCATTTTATCGCGTCCGTCCGCATTTTCCGCACGCACATGAGCTGCCATGAAATCATCCGTCTGCACGCAGCCGTACACAACGCCGTTCCGCCTGAGAATCGCATCTGACAGGGCAGTGAAAATTCCGCCCGAGCGTGATGCCATACGTATATCAAAATTCTTATGCTTGACAGCATATACTATTGGAAAGTTCAATTATCTCACCTCTTATTTCAAAAATCCCTTCGCTTTTTGGTCGGTCTTGAATGCGCATACGTCAATGCATTTATAGCATCTCACGCATTTTTTTGCGTCAACTACAGGGTAGAGAAAGCCCTCCTCATCGGGCAGCATTTCAATTGCCTTGACGGGACAGACCGCATAACAGGCTGAGCATCCGCAGCAGTTTTCCCTGTTCTCGTAGAGGAGGGGAAGCTTTTTCTTTGATTCGCCCTCCGATGGATCGTTATTTATGTATCTCACCGAGGTGTGAGGGTTATAGACCTCCCCCGATTTTCTCAGCGCAGTAATCATTGTATTTCCTCCGTCTGTTTATTCTTACTTCTTATTAAGAGTATAACACGTTCGGATTGTCAAGTCAATACACCAAAAATTGCTTGTGTAGGATTCGGCTGAAAAAAATGAAATGAAACATGAGAAAGAGAGAGAAACCGAGAATTTAAGAGAGAGATCAAGAGAATGAGGGATATAAATTAAAAAATCCCGATTTTTGCTCTTGACAAAAGGGAAATTCTTCGGTATAATAATTCTTGCACTGTCAAGAGGATTGAAATCTCTCCTGAATCATGGAGATATATAGATAATATACTTGACGAAAATATTTTTTATGGAGGAAAAAACTATGTCAACTACACTGGCAAAGCCTCAGGAAGTAACCCGCACTTGGTACATCCTCGACGCTGAGGGTCAGTCCCTCGGTCGTGTTGCAGCTAAGGCAGCTCACATTCTCAGAGGTAAACACAAGCCCACATATACTCCCAACGTAGACTGCGGCGACCACGTAATCGTTATTAACTGCGCTAAGGCTGTCCTCACGGGCAAGAAGCTTGAGCAGAAGAAGTATTACTGGCACACAGGCTGGATTGGCGGTCTTAAAGAGGTTTCCTACAAGGATCTTATGGCTAATCAGGCTGACAGAGCTATGATGATCGCAATTAACGGAATGCTCCCGAACAACTCCCTCGGCAGAGCGCAGCTCAAGAGACTCAGAGTTTACAAGGACGCTAACCACAAGCAAGAGGCTCAGAAGCCCGTTGCTTACACATTATAACGAGGAGGCAGGCTTAAATGTACGAATCAAAAGTTAAATATTACTACGGTACAGGCAGAAGAAAGCACTCTGTAGCAAGAGTCAGAATCTATCCCGGTACAGGAAATGTTACAATTAACGGCAGAAGTATTGACAATTATTTCGGTCTTGAAACGCTCAAGCTTATCGTTCGCCAGCCTCTCGCTCTCACAGATAACCTTGAGAAGTTCGACGTTGTCTGCACAGTTACAGGCGGCGGCGTTACAGGTCAGGCAGGAGCAATCAGACACGGTATCTCAAGAGCGCTTCTGGAATTTGACGCAGAGCTTCGCCCTGTCCTCAAGAAGGCAGGATTCCTTACTCGTGACCCGAGAATGAAGGAACGTAAGAAATACGGTCTTAAGGCTGCTCGTCGCGCACCTCAGTTTAGTAAGAGATAATTTAAGCTTTGGCTTATCAATTCTTGCATTCATAAAAAAAATCACTCCGTCCAATTGGGCGGAGTGTTGTTTTTGTGAAAATTTCTATTTTTCAGTGGATTCTATTTTTTTTCATATGTAACTTCCAGTCCTTGATCAGGATGATAATGCCATGATACACGCAACTTATCATATTCTTCAGAAATTGTTCCATCAATAGCTCTTGTTTCACTCATTTTAGAATATAAAGACTCTGGCAAACCCAACGCTTCATTGATTTCCTTGATACCTGAGATTGCCGCTGAAACAGAAATAGAAGACAAGTAGTCACTGTCAAGATTCAATGGATTTGTATCCACCTTAATATAGCTTTGATCAGTGCCATATGAAAACCATGACTCTTCGCTATATTCAACAACCAGTCTTTCAAAATCCGGACCGGCTGCTTCCACTGTTACATTACAGGTTGAAGTTATTCCATTAGACGCTGAAGCTAAAATAGTGCAACTGCCCTCCGAAACGCCCTGAACCTTTCCATCTGTAACAGTCGCAATTTCCTCATTGGAAGAAGTCCACGTCAGTACCGTTTCAGTCGCATCTGACGGCATAACCGTTGCTGTAAGTGTTGCTGATTCGCCTACTTCCAGTATTATAGACGAGTTATCCAAAATAACCGTTTCTACACTCACCGAACCACATCCTACCAAAGATGCACCTATGCTTATTAACAATGTAGCTAATAACAAAACAACTGATTTTTTCATTATCAAATCCTCCAAATTTATTTTTATATCAATATTATAATTCCCCATTGTGACAAAAAAAAAAAAAATGGTGATAGTTTTGTGAAAATCGTGTGTTCCTCCCATCTAAAATTCGTACTTGACAACCGTTTCAATCTATGCTATAATAATAGTAATGCTCTCGTAGATTTTGAGAGATAAAATTTAATATTGACAAACGACACACGTTTTACCTCATATGGTATGTAAATCTGATTACGGTACACTGCGTATTTGGATTTGTGCATGGTAATTAACGTGTGTTTTTTTGTCGTCTAAGGAGAAATAATTATGCCAAGAAACCAATTTCAAAGATGTATTTTCGCACTGCTGACCGTCATTATTACGGTTCATGGCTACGTTTTCTACAGCCTCTACGTAATTAACGGCAGCACCCTCATGGAGCTTACCGGCGAATCCAGAGTCATTGCCGCAATTAACGCACAGGGCGGAGTTTTGATGCTGAACCACATGGTTCCCATCTGGGCAATCGTTCTGGTGGAGTTCTGCTTCGCCTACTGCCTTGAGGTCTTTTTGGGCAGTCCCGCTTCGTTCCGCCTTGCAAGCAAGGTGTTCGATGTCCGCACAACGCATCCCGTTATTTTTGAAACGGCTATCATCTGCGCTACTGTGGGAATTATGTGTCCCGTCATGAGCTTTATTGCCGCATGGCTTTACTACCCCTACTATGAGGGATTCTCGATTTTCACGCTTCTTGCTAATTGGCTGAAGCTCGTGTGCTACAACTTCCCCTTTGCGTTTTTCAGTCAGCTGTTTTTCATTCAGCCGTTTGTACGTAAGGTATTTGGTATTTTGTTCCGCAAGCAGATTAAGGCTGCCGAGTCCGAGGACAAACACGCTCAGGCTCAGCCGGCTCCAATGTAAAATCAACATCACGCAAAACCCCCTCCCGAATCATTCGGGAGGGGGTTTCTTATATCAGTACTTTCCTTACACTTCTTCCTTCTTTTCATCTGCTGCAAAATCTTCCGAAGCAACCGACGTTCCTCGCAGCAATTCACACAACTCATCCATCTTTTGAAGCTGAGCATCTGCAATTTGCTTTTCTTCCTGAAAATGCTCTGTTTGCTTTAGCCAACGATATTCTTCGCTATGGATTCTGCACAGGCGAATGCCAAAAAGAAGACTAAGCATTGCCCCAAAACCGCCGATTAAACAGCCCAATTCTCTGGCAATTACTTCCGTATTTGTTCTTACTCCATCACTTAAGTTTCTTATAGAATTATTGATATCAACTGTTTTTTCATAAATATATGTATAGAAATCACCTCCAAACGAAGCATTGTCGGAATCCCAATTATAATAGCCCTCTACCGCTCCCTGTCCAAGTACAATTGCGAAAATCATCAAGCACACGCCCACTGCAATTCCAGCCCAACACATCCACACGCTAAAGGTACAGGACTTGCTGTACTTTTTTAGCAAACTTTCAGGTACAGGTGATTCATTCATACTATCCTCTTGTTCCGCCTGCGATTCATTCACGCTGTCCTCTTGTTTCAACTGCTGCAAACATTCTTCACAATAAAGCCCATCTCCCGGGAATTCCTTTCCGCAGTTCATACAATAAGCCATTATCTCCACTCCTATCCATTATTTTTCATAAGTGTTTCAAAGCCGCCGTTTCATGAAATTTACACAAAACTAACGTCTTATAATCACATTATAATTCCCCATTGTGACAAAAAAAAAAAAAAAA
>JAJQGO010000051.1 GCA_021200415.1 Ruminococcus sp.
TGACCAAAATTGAAATCACCGCCAATCAGAACAGCACCACCATTTAAATTCATGGTTTGTCCTGCATTTCCACTCCAGCCATCCGAAGATGCGGTGCGGAATACCAAATTGTTCACAACTGTCAGACATCCACCATGAATATCCAGATAGGCACCTGCACCATTCGACCAGAAATCCGGAATATCTGTGGAAAAAGACATACAATCCTCTACGTAAATTTCATATCCATTCAAATCCAAATTGGTGTCGTGCAGGTTCAGACTGTAAGGGAAATATCCGTTCTCCAATACGGTCAGGCTTCTCTTAAATGCCATATCCCAGTTCAAATCACCAGATGATGCATATGCAGCAGAGAACCAGCCGATATCGTAAGCTTCGATGGTTCCGTTACTATCCTTATCCATATATTCATAATAGTTATCAGAACGTCCACGCTTTTGAGCCATAGCATTGATGGTATCAATGCAGTCATTGTAATCGCTGATATCTACGATGCCATCGCCATTCATATCATGGTTGAAAATATAAACCCAAGAACCAACGGTTCTCGTATCTTCTAAATAAGATTCGAAAACGTCTAAATCACCTTCTGTAAACAGGTTGTCTATCTCATCGAGTTCGGGCAATGTGTATCCGTCTGCGTTTGCATTGCTATATACAATATCATAAAGAATGTCGTAATCTGTGTCGTTAATTAGACCATCTCCATTGATATCCAGCCTTAAAATATCGGATGGGATTTCATACCATTTATTTTCACCCAATTCTGAATACAGCACACAGAAATTGTCTAAGTCCGTTTGGCTGACTATACCATCCCCATCCAGATCCATACTCGGATTGAAATCACTGTCACCACGATACGCACCCTCGCAGCTTTGTACATATGCCAGGTCGTTGCTGTCGATGTTGTCATCACTCCACTGATTGTCGTTATCAGCATTGTATGTGGTATCGCCTGGAACAAGCGTGACAGTATCTGAAGATTCACCGGATCCCACCTGATAGATTCCTGTACCAAAGTCCTTCAGATAAAACGGCAGATATCCATCGCACTCGTATTTCACGTGATAAACGCCATCTGCTGTTTCTCCTGTCAAGTTGTACGAACCATCTCCTGCGGCTTCACAGCTTGCCACTTCTTCCCAATCGCTGTTAAAAATATACACATAAATCGGCGTATCGTCTGATAGATTGTATCCACTGACCGTACCTCTTTTTACATAGCCGGTTACAGTTAACGTACTAGCGTATGAAACTTCTTCATCCTCCAAAGACGTTACACTTGCGCTGTTTGTTCCCAGCGAAAAGTAGGAAATATCGCCCAATCCTTCCGAAGCAGTTTCATAGTCTGCAGCTAAAGAGCCTGCATTTTTCGCTTCTTCTATGGCTTCTGCCGCAGAAGCTAACGTGTCTGCGTGCAGGATACCCTGTGCATTCCCGTCACCAAACACCATAATCTGGCTTAGCATCAATAAGGATATCGCGCCGGATAGGGAACGGGTTAGTTTTTTGTTCATTGAAAATCCTCCATTTCAAGTCATTTGTCCCGTAAAAAAGCAGGAACCATACCAGAAATATTGTATATGGCCCTGCATTTTTCAATTTGATTTACGTGGCTGCGTTAAAATACCATATAGCAGCATGATCGCTTCTGTAAATAATGCTAATACAATTACCACTGCGATCTGATATCTGGTAAATGTGAAAAGGAGCAAGCTTGCCACAATTTCAGCTAATAACACGGCTCTTGATCGCCTACGATATATCTTCTTTTCGAGTGAATCCAGCGGATTGTTTTCTGTCTCCACGGGTGCAAAACACCAAATACAAAGGCTGGAAAGCACTAATAAAATAAAGAAAATCACCGGATAAAATGGAATCCATTTTATCATTGCCATCAAAATCATACCCTACTTGCATCTTCACCTTTATTTCGCAAAGTTTCTCCTTGCAACACACAGAGTGTTGCTGTATCGTCACTTTCCAACCCAAAGACAAATCAACGGTATAATTCGCACATCAAAATTGTACGGTGTTTGCCTGATAATAAAATTCAAGAAATCTCGTATTTTTACTATAGCAAAAGAACTCTCAAATTTCAATAGATCTGCACTATTTGGTCGTTTTTCTGCATTATTTGGTCATTCATGCGGGACAATAAAACAAATTTTACCTTTTTGCATATCTTACGAATCTAAAATAGTAGCAAATATGTTAATCCTTATTTAGTGATTACATATCACTTTCTTTTGCATCCCTTTCTGCTATGGCAACATCGCACAATCCCCACTGACGCTTTAATGCATGCCTTACTTGCATCTTCACCTTTATTTCGCAAAGTTTCTCCTTGCAACACACAGAGTGTTGCTGTATCGTCACTTTCCAACCCAAAGACAAATCAACGGTATAATTCGCACATCAAAATTGTACGGTGTTTGCCTGATAATAAAATTCAAGAAATCTCGTATTTTTACTATAGCAAAAGAACTCTCAAATTTCAATAGATCTGCACTATTTGGTCGTTTTTCTGCATTATTTGGTCATTTGCGAGCCATAATCCACGCTATTTATTCCTTATAATGGAAAAGTCACGCCATGTATAAAAATGGCATGACTTTAGATTTTAACATATTTCATAGATCTAAAAAAGTGATGGATACGGCAAATTGACTTTCTTCTTGATGAACGCACATGATACCGTCATATTTCTCAACAGCTTTTCTTACATTTGATAAACCAATGCCGGAATGATGTGGCTTACTGGAATGGTATATTTGTACTTTATGATTTTTCTGATCTCTACAATTATTGGTGATGCGTAGCACAATCAAACCCATTTGTTTTCGTAATACGAGATGTATCTTTCTTTGTGATTTTGATATTTCCAAACTTGCATCTATTGCATTATCTAATAAATTTGAAAAGATAGTAGTCATGTCCATATCCGAAATAAATTTCATAGGGAAATTATCAACGTGTAAATCGAACTGAATATTTTCATTTTTGCACCTTTCAGAAACAGTGGTTAATATGATCTCCAGAATAGCATTCTGATTTTTGACGGTAGGAGTTAGCTTATTTGCATCAATTATCAAGTCATCTAAATATTGTTTTGCTTGCGTATTGGGGGCTTTTTCAATCAAGGCGGTAAGCGAAGCAATATGACGATGAATATCATGAGCGATTCCGCAGGTTTCATTGTACTTTTTTTGTAGCTCTTGATACATCTGCAATTGAAGAATTTCCTGTTGCTGCATCAAATTCATTCTTCGCTGCGCATCTCTTGCGGAAGAAATCTTATTCAAAATATATACAAGATAGACATCCAAACAAAAAAATCCAAGCATCATATAAATAATAAATTGTCCCGAAACATACTCTTGTACAGCAGAAGAAACGTAGGCAAAAAGTGTACACTGGAACAGGAAAAATATGATATAAAATGTGATTTCCTGCCATTGTATGCGTATGTTGTTTTTCGTTCGAATGAGCAAAGCAACAATTCTGGAAAAGAATATCTGTAAAATCCAATTCCATATATGATGATGCCAAACCAAATTGGTTGCTCCAAGCGTCTCCAGAATTGTATTTCGACAAAACGCAGAAACAATCAATACACCTAAAGCATCGGAAACAAGTGCAATCGCCAAAAACAAAAAGGAATAAATAAATACAGTTGTTTTTTTACAACAATATGGTATATACACAATCAATAATATCAATAAAAAACTGCTGATGAAATTTAAAATTGGTATCTGAAAGAAAGTCAGAGCCATTTTCAATACGCAAGCAAGTGAAATAATTGTAATGCGAATACCAATGTTCTTTTTGAATTCGTATTTGTGGAAAAGCATTAAAAAGCACAAAATAGCTGTTAAAACTGTCGTTACGCAATCTAATACAAACTGCAATTTCAGTCCTCCTCGTTTGCAATATAAAGATTCATGATTTCTATGACCTCTTTATATTTTCTTCTGGGAATTAAGATAGGATCACCATTTTTCATAACGATTTTCTTATTCACTCCATCAAGTTCTCTTATATGGTGCAAGTTTACGATAAAGCTCTGACTCGGCATAATAAAAAAAGTTGCATTAAGTTCCGCATATATATTTGAAATACTATCATTTGTTCGATATATTTTTCTCGATGTTGTCACGACTCTCACCAATCGGTTTTCCCAATAATGAAAATATAGAATATCGTCCAAGGCAAGCTGCACATAAAGTCCGTCTGTTGTGTGAATTAGACATTTTTCCTTCGATTTCTTTTTTCTTACGGAATCTGTGTAAGACAAGTAGTCATTTAGATTTCGATATAAAACTTCTTTTGTCAATGGCTTGGTGGTAAATGCAAAGGGATGAATCGTCATGCTCTTTTGAATATAATCCTGATAAGAAGTGACGAAAAAGAGTGCAGCTCTTTTATTCCTTTGACGCAGTTGTTCGGCTGTTTCTATCCCATCCTTATCCGGCATCTGAATGTCAAGGAATATGATTGCGTAAGAGTCCGTATCATTTAATAGATCGGATCCGTTTGTATAGGATTTTATTGAGGTTTTTATATTCTTTTGTTCGAAGAAATCCAAAACCATCTTTTCTATTGATTGAATTTGTTCCGGCTCATCATCCACAATTGCAATCCGAATCATCCCAGGTTTCCCTCCCGTCTTCCAATTTTTCTACCGTTTATTGTAGCATATTTTTTCAAAAAATGCAAGCTATTTTGCGAACATTTCGTGGTATAATAAAATAGAAGATTGGAGGAAACGTTTCAGGGGTTTACCCCTTGACACCTTAAAAAGAAAAAGTATTGAAATTACGGCACTTTTTCTTGCTTCTCAGACGAATGCCTGACTACAAAAGAATTCATGCCGTTAATTGTAAGCGACTAACATATTCCTGTTTCATTTCCATAGAAGCGTGTACATAACGATTCAGCGTAATACTTGCATCTTTGTGACCTAATAATTCACTTAGTGTTTTTGGATCAAAGCCAATTGCAATACATACCGTAGCATAGGTGTGCTGCAGCATATGAAACGGTACACTTCGAATGTTACAGTCCTTCAATATCTTCTTGAAACGGTATTGCATCAATCTCGGCTCAATTGGCTGCAGTGTTGATGAGAGGAGATACTTTTCATCTGTTTCCTTTCGTTTCGCTAAAAGTTCTAACAAGAATGCCGGAATCGGCACAATGCGTATAGAGGACTGACTTTTTGGTGAACCGATAATTACCTCGGAACTGCCATGTTTGTTGATACGCTGTACAGTTCGATTTACAGATAGCATTCCGTGTGAGAAATCGATATCTCCCCAGGTCAACCCGCATAATTCTCCAATACGAAGTCCTGTAAACAGACAGAGCAAAATTCCCAGATTCATCCTATCTAAATGCTGCAGCAAATACTGCTCCAGTCTTTTTCGCTCATCTGGATTTAATACATCAAGTGCCTTCTTTTCCGATTTTGGCATAGTAAAATGCGTGGATTTTATGCCATATTCCTGTACAGCATATCGTTCTATGCTGCGATACACGGTCATGATATCCCGAACATATTTTGGTGATAGTCCACCTTTCCCGTTCAATCTTCCATGATGTAATTTTTGTAAAACAAACTGATCAATATCATGTGTTTGGAGTGCGGAAAAGCGTTTATTTCCAAGAGCGGGAAGGATATGCTTTTGTAGAATATTCTCATAATTGGCAAAGCTGGTAGGTTTTACACGAAGCTTTGCAGCCATAAGCCATCCCTCAGCAGCATCTTGAACGGTTAGTTTTAAGGATGAAACTGTTTGATTCTGCCGAATCGTATAAAATTGCGCCATCTTTTCCTTGAGACCGGAAAGTGTGTGGTCATACAAGAATTTGTATCGCGTGAACCATCCTCCTTATATCCAATGGCAATTCTTCCTTCATAACGACCATCTTTTCTTTTGTAGATATTACTTCTTCTTTTTGGCATATTGATTCCTCCTGACTACGGTTTGGACTGCTGAAGCTCTAGATTTCTACATATTTTCATCTAGAATTCATGCAAAAGTGCTTTACATTTTGAAAAAAACGTGGTATAATCATAACAGATTCCCTCGAAATTTGTGTGAAAAGTATTCGATTTTCACTCCGTCAAGGGGATAAACCCCACGAAAAAAATCATACTGAGCAAAACAGTATGATTTCATTTTTGCGATATAAATTTTCAAAAAAGCATTGTATTCTCCTTGCAATTCTTCTGAAAGTATGGTATACTAAAGCTATAGTAAATCCCGTGGAAAGCGAGGTACAGAAGCAATGGAAAATTACAAACCCATCCCAATTGGGGTAGAAGATTTCAAGCGGCTTGTTGATGATGGCTATTACTTTGTAGATAAGACGCTTATGATAAAAGAAGTTTTGGACAAAAAGGGTGCTGTCAATCTCTTCACCCGTCCCAGACGCTTTGGCAAGACACTCAACATGAGTATGCTCCAGCGGTTTTTCGAGAAAACGGACGAAGATAACGCATACTTGTTCA
>JAJQGO010000043.1 GCA_021200415.1 Ruminococcus sp.
TATGGCGTTGAGATGTATCCGATCCGCTGCTCATTATCGTGTCCTCCAGCTTTCCTTAATGCGAACACGGCAGTTCTATCCCTCTCGCAAGAAATGCCGGAATCCAATGTTTTTCATAGAAGTCGTATCCTGCGCCGTCAATGCCGAAGAAATAGCCCCTCTTCATGCTCATAAATACGGAATCCGCATTCAGACATTGCTTTTATGCCGTCTTTATCTTTCATCCAATATTCATCTGCTTTGTTTTTGAAAGACCACATACAGCCCCACATTGGCAGAATAGTATCGCGTTCAACCGCAAAATCATCAGATTCAAGCGTGATTGTATTGTCGTCATTGAGCTTCGCAACGTATTTGTTATCCGCGACTTTCACAATTTCGCCGCTCGGCTCATAATCTTCACAGCCTTCGGGGAGATTAAATACGTATACTTTGTCATAGAGCTTTGGCAATGTAACTTCCTGCCATTCGTTCGGTATCGTTTCCATCAGTATCTGAATCATTTCCAACGGATATTCATTCATCTGGCTTACCCATAAGCGAGCCTCTTGTTTGATAGTTTCCATTATTTTCTCATCCTTTCATATACCTCTGTAATCCTTCCAAGCCATTGTCATTACTACGCTTGTTTCCTTCAAACGACTTATAATTGCAAAAATTTTTGTATTGTCATATCCCTTTGGCGTCAGAGCATATGCAAGCTGATCTATATTGTAATTCGTAGTGATAATGGTCGGCATCATGTCCTCATATCTGCCATTCAAAATTGTGTAGAGCGTTGATATGCTCCAATCGGAACACTGCTCCTTTCCAAAGTCGTCTATAATCAGCAAATCAACATTTTGATAAACTTCCAATATCTCATGTTCACTGACTTTTTTGTTATCAAATGCTTTCTTGACATCAATAAGAAGATCGCTTGATGTCTTGCATATTACGGGCACACCCTCGTTCATAAGCTGCAAAGCTATTGCCGCTGCAAGATGTGTTTTCCCTGTTCCGTTAGTCCCCTCGATATATAGTCCATCTCCTCTTGACTTGTGGAATTTAAAATTATCCGCATATTTCTTTGCAATATCATAACTCTTTTTTCTTTCGGCGGTATCGCAGCGGAAATTTGCAAAGGTTCTTTGCAAAAAGCGCTTTTTTATGCCGCTCTGACCGATTAGCGAATCAACCTTTTCCTGCATGGCCTTACGGCGTTTTGCTTCCTCTTCCGCCTCTTTGCGCTCCGCTTCTTTTCTATCGTAATTTTGCCAATATGCCACAGCCGGTTTGCAGTCGCAGCGAGGTTTATTCGGCTGCCACATTAAAATTTTTCCACCGAATATCAATCCGAGCGGCTGTACTTCCTTTCCGCAAAATTCACATACAACCGATGTCGGAGGGTTGTTTACCCACCTTATTCCACGTTCCTTTGCTTCCTGTGGAGTTACAAGATTATCAGGTCTTTTTGAATCCTCCTGACGGTTTGAATTCTTCCGGTGCAGTTGCTGACTGCTGTTTGAAATATCCATTATCTTTGTTAAGTCTTCCATAGTTTTCTTTACCTTTCTTCGCGTATTCTTCTGTAACCCGATCGACTACCCAATTCAGTATCGCACGATAATCACTTTTATAGGTTTTTCCGTTCTGTCCTTTGTAATTATCGAGAACTTCTATCATACGGGCTGTCATATCTGCGCCGTATTGCTTTATCAGCTTCCCATGTTCCTCCTCAGTCATGCTGACAAATTCGGCATACTTTATTTTCGGCGTTTCCTGTTTTTTGGGCCTGCCCCTCTTTTTCGGCTTCTTTTCTGTATCATCCTTAGTCAGTTCCTTATCTTCTGTCGGCTTGGCCGGCAATATCCGGAATTTTTCATCATTTGGCGCTGCAAAAGGTCTTTGCGGAATATCCACAGATCTCCTCATGTAAACGTCCCGTAAATTATCCACAAAGCTCTGACACCAGATTATCTTATGCTGCGTCCATAATTCCCCATCTATGTTTCCGATTTCCGCCAACGTAGTCAGAATCTCATTTGCTGTATCGGCTCCTACCTTCATAAGAGCGATAAGATATTTTTCATTTGCCGCTGCTGAGCAGTCGAAATAATGGCCTTCACTTCTCCCGAGCAATTCCAACAGCTTAAACCAAAAGGAATAACCGTCGTTGCCCCAGTTCTGCTCAAGAATGAATATAGTCTTGCTGCCGGCGCTGACAAAATGAGGAAAATAATCTACTGTCTGTTTTTTTGGTCGTCCCAACGACTACACCTCCTAAATTCGGGTATTTCCGAGGAATTTATCCTCGGATAGCCCTGTTTCTTATTCATAAATAACCTTGCTGCCCTCCGGCGTTTTTACTACATCAACGCTCTGCGGAAATCTTGATTTCATTGCAGGGTCGTGTGTAATTGCCATTACCTTCAAGTCTGAATATCTCCGCTGTATTGCCTCCAATGCGTCGCAGTAAGCCTGTACGCCCGGTGCATCAAGAAATGGCGGTTCGTCTATGAACAGAAATCCAAGCTGAATGCCTGCCTTGCTGCTCTTGATCTCCGATAAAGCAAGAATTACCGACAGTGCAGCCTTAACCCTTTCTCCGCCGCTTCTGCTCATGTATGGCAATCGTCCTGTATCCGTATCGTTTATGATGATGTCGAGCGTGGTAACCTCTTTTTTGCTGTTTGATTTCAGCAGCTTTTCCGTCACAAATTCAACGCTCATTTTGCCCTGTGACATCTGACTGAGAATGTTAGTTGCCGTTGCCTCGAATATCGGAATAATGCTTCGGATAATGTTATGAGGTATGCCGTCCTGTGAGAATGCTCTTTTCAGTTCCTCATATCCTGCCGCTGTAATTCCAATTGCGTTCGTTTTTCCCTGCATTTCGGCAATTTGTCTGTATTTTTCTGCTGCCTGTTCCTGCTGCTTTTTTAATCCCCCCAAAGTCATTAGCTTCTGCTGCAGTGAGTCATGTATCGCATCATATTCTGCTTCTGCTTTTCTGACATGATCCTGTAATAACTCCAAGCCAACAGTTTTTCTTTTTTCAGCTTCAATCTCCGAGCGTACTTCTGCAATTTCAGCGGTAACAGCTTCAATTTCACCGTTCAGCTCAATTATACGCTGTTCTGCAGCTCTTTTCTGCTCCTTGGCAGCAGGAAGCTGTTTTTCCTTGATTGTCCAGACCTTTGCCGCTTCAATTTCTTTTGTCAGGTTGTCATATTTCGTGTTGGCTGCTTCAAGCTCCATAAGGTGTTTCTCAATATCAGCAAGCTCTTCACGGCTTGACATTGCGTCTGCCAGCGCTGCTGCTATTGCATTTTCCAATTCCTCTGTACGTTCGGTAAACAGCTTTAATTCTTTTCGCTTCGAATCAAGTTTCATATAATCTTTCTCGTATGCTTCAATAGAACGCAAAGAGCTGCGCAAAGCCGTTATTTCCTCCGGGTGGTATAAACTGTCGCCTAATGCTCTTCGGGCTTCTGCAAGCGTTTCTGACGCTTTTCGGAGGTCTGCTCTGTATTTCTCATCAAGTGTTTTTATCGTTTTTTCTGTGTCTGGCAGAATTGCCTTTGCTGCCAGTGCATCCGCAAGGAATTTACAGCTTGCCTTTTCAACGTCCGGACAGCCGCTGTTTTCAAGCAATTTTACTTTATCTTTGAGATTTTCAAGACGTATTGTAAGTTTAGCGTGAGCAGTGTCATATTCATTTTCAATTCTTTTTAACTCTGTTTCCGCCGCATTTTCTGTTGTCTTCCTATCTTCCCATTCCGGCTCAAGTGATTCCATTTCCGCAATCCTTTTTGCAGTCGCTGTGTATTCCTCATGCTTCGATGTAAGCTCCGCTTCATGGGTTAAAGCCTGCTGCAATGGTTCTATTTTCGTAAGCGTCAAGGCAGATTTTTTCTTTTTTTGCTCCTCTGCTGCAGCCTCTGCCTGTTTAATCTCCTGCTCCACCTGACCTTTGCGAGTTTTATAGCTATCGTATGTTGCTTTGCCCTTAATCAGTTCTTTTTCTTGTTCAAGCAGCGTATTGTATTTTTCTACACCTGCGTTAATTGACGTTTCCTCAGCAAGCACAGCGTTTGCCGCGGCAATTGCAGCTATCTGTGACGTTTTTATAGTTTCCTTCGAAGCTTTTTTCGCTGTAAGCATTGTTATCTTGTTGTTGAGCTTTATTATGCGGTCTGCCGCTTCCTGCTGTATATTGAGCGTTGCCTTGAGGCTGTCTATTTCTGCTGCTTTCTTCGCAGCTTCTTCTACGCAGCAATTCTTGCTTTCCTCTGTGGCTTTGATTGAACTTTTCAGCAGCTCCATATCCGGTAAACCCGCCATGATGGTATCAATCCTATCCGCAAGCGTGCGAAGCTGTCGATTTGCATCTGTTGCCTTTGCCGCTGCCAGTTCTTCCATGTCGGAATAAATTCCCAATCCCAAAATACTTCCGAGAATATTCATTCTTGCTTCTTTGTCCGCCTGCAAAAACAGTCCATACTGATCCTGCATTATGAGTGCGCAGGCTTTCAGCGTCAGGCTGTCCATACCGATAATGTTGATTATCTCTGCCTGTGTATCCTTGAATTTCTCTTTGCTTCTGTCAATCCATTCGCCGTCTGCAAGCTCTGATATATTCAGAGTGGCTTTTCCGCTTTTCTGCCTTGTTCTTGTGACTCTGTAAAGAGCTTCGCCAAGTTTGAACGTAAATTTAATTGACCCACTTCTTGCGTCCGCGTCGTTGCATATCCAGCCTGTCAGTTCGCCCTCACGTGTTTCCTCAAAAAGCGCATCCGCCATAGCGTCCATAAACAGACTGCTTTTTCCTACGCCGTTGCTGCCGTTTATTGTACAGAAGTGCACATCTTCAAACGAAAATTTTTCATATCTGTAGTTGCGATAATTTTTCACCTCAATTTCAACCGGAACAAACAGACCCGTTCTCCGCTCAGTTGTTGCTTTCTCTGTTGCCGTTGAAATAATTTGTCCTGCAAGCTCTATAAGCTCACCGATTTTTTCAGGTTCAAAATTTTTCTCTGCGAGATAGTCACTTAAATTGCTTTCCGGTGTGCTGTCTGCGTCCATACTGTTTCTGTCTACGGTTATGCTTATCTTCTGCGGTGTAATTTCTTGCACCCAAAATGCTCCGGCTGTGTCGTACAGCCAGCGTTCCAGCTCTGCGTGGTTAAATGCCTTATTATGCTCGTCAGTGCAGTTGTAAATTACCCTCACAACCTTGTCCCTGAGTTTGCCCTCTTCGTTCATTAAAGGCAGTTTATTGATCCGGTAAGCACCATTTTCATTGATTTCTCTTACATCATCATCATTAAGGCGGAGTGTATAATATTCTCTTGTAGGAAGCTCGTAAAACGTGCTTCCGCCTCCGATATCATGTATGTAAAATCCACGCTGCTGCCCCTCATCGTTAAAGTTTAGCTGTGATATTGCGCCGCAGTAAAAAGTGTTCTTGCACCCCTCTATCTGCTGCGGTCGATGTATGTGACCGAAGCATACGAGGTCAAAATCTGCTATTGTGAGCGTTGACGGATAAACTATCGGCTCAAATTGGCTAAAGAATGCTGTTTGTCCGCTTTCCATATTGCAGCCTGCAATTGTGTAATGCGATACCAATACCGTCGGGCTGTTGTTATTACATTGTGCCTTGAGTCCGATAATTATATCCTCAATGGTTTTTGTGAATACCTCGTTTTCCTCCTCTTTCGACAATCCGGGGTTTTTCGCTCTGAAATATCCTCTGTCAAAGCCGGGCATACAAGCAATTTGTATTTTCTCTCCGCTGTAACTATGGAATGTTTCTACACTTGGTTCTGTTACAATGTGTATATTGCCGTCATTTTCAAATGTATTTTTCAACGTTCTGAATTGTTCCTCGCTGTCATGATTTGGCGTTCCTCTCATAACAATCACAGGACATATTTTTTCAAGCTCCCTAAAAAATCTGACTGCCGTCTGCTGTTCCTTCAAACCTCTGTCGCTCCATACCTTTGCCTGATGAAATACATCTCCTGCAATTACAGCAATGTCCGGCTTTTCTTCCTTCGCTTTTTCTGCAAGTGCGTCAAGGCATCTGCATATATCTATATATCGTGCGTTTTCTCCGTTATGCTCCGGTCCGGAAAAACTGCCGATATGTAAATCTCCCGTATGTAATACTCTGATTCCCATTACTGATTACCTCCATATTTTCTTTGACAAGGCATACACAGGTTTTTTCCGAACTGCTGCTGACTGTATCTTACTACACTGCTGCTTATTTTAGTTCCGCATTCACAGCATACATTCGGGTCGAAATCAGTAAGATTTTCCTCAGCCCTGCAAGAATACTGCTGCGTCCTTTTCAGTGATTCTGTCGCGATTTCTCTGTACGCTGCGTTCTCCGGTTCTGCTATCGGCTGCCCAGGCGTTTCGTACTCCATACCTTCCTCTGTATCGCTCTCAACAAATATTGCCTTCCTGCTGTCGGTGCTGTATCCGCCGTAAAGTTCCTGCGCCGACGTAAAGAAATGTTTTACAGCTTCCTGTTTTACGAGCTCATTGTCAAGATTTGGGACTAAATAAGCTACAACAAACGGCTTTCTTAATTCTTCCAGCGTGTAAGTTCCCTTGATTTGCATTGCCGCTCTTAATGCTCTGTTGATAGCTTTTGTTTCGCACATTTCCGAACGGAATTTTAAAAATTCTTTCATTTGAATTTCCGACATTCCGTTTGTAACGTCCTGCACGATAATTTCCTTATGCGCTACAATTTCGATATTTTCTCCTGTAAGCTGCGGGACAGAAATTCGGGCTTCAAATTTCACGTCTTTGTTGCCGCAAGCCCCGCAATTTACAGGGCGGCCAATGCTTTTGTTTACCTCCGCGCATTTCTGACAGGTAGACGGAATAATCGGGCGTGTACCCAGAATTTTTATTCCTGCCGCTCTCATAAGTTTATTGAGCCCTTTTTTAGTGAGTGCCCAGCCGTCTGCTCTTTCTCTTTTCTTGTCCTGAAGGTAGACTTCTTTGTCTGCCGGATTTGCGGAGATTTTTACAGCGTTCATTACGGGCTTGTGAATCTCCGCAATTTCCGCTACAGTCTGCATTGGAAAAAGCAGATTGTACTCGTTCTCCGGATACTGTGTTGAAATCTGTAATGCGGTTTTTTCCATTTTTTAATTTCCTCCTATTGCATTTTCGTTTTATTTGTGTTACAATAGGGATGTAGTGATTTGGGCGGCTTTTTGTCATATTGACATTAGCTGCTCTTTTTTTATCCCCATTTTTTCGGCATGCGGCTCATACGAAGAATCTACAAATCTGTTTGAGCGTACAATCTCAGCTATAAGCTGCGCTATGTAACATGGCTTTCGCCTCTCTCCGTTTGAGTCACCTTCACTATTGATGATAAGCCTGAGTTTTCGTTCTGCGTAGGCTTTTGCGCTGTCCCACTCTGACTGCTTTATTTCTGTGCCGAGATAGCTTTCTGCCTGTTGCTTTAGTTCTGCGTCCATATTTACCTCCTTCTGTAAAAATTATGTTGTCACCTTAAGTCAGCCGTCTTATCCATGCTTTTTTTGCAGCTGACAGCTGATGCGGCTGCAATGAACTGGCGCTGCGCCCGTTCCGCTATATCAGTCAGCATCTGTCTGACCT
Organism: Ruminococcus sp.; assembly: GCA_021200415.1. Classification (GTDB taxonomy): domain Bacteria; phylum Bacillota; class Clostridia; order Oscillospirales; family Ruminococcaceae; genus Ruminococcus. Next base: position 7,639 of record JAJQGO010000043.1, read on the forward strand.
CATCTGCGTTTTTCCTGCAGTAATCGTCAGCTATCTTTATCCGGGTGTTGCCGATAGAAAAATCTTTGATGATATTCGCTTCATTCATCGCATCCCTCCCTAATCAAATTTTCCGAGTCTTGCCGCTCTCTCAAGAACAGCGAGAATTTCATCTGCTCTGCGTCGAAATTCCAACAGACTGCCTCTGAGTTCCGGAATAAGCTGCTGTTCACTTTCGTCTATAACACCGTCCTCCATAAGCATTGACAGCTGTTTTATGATTTTTCCCATTTCACAGACGGAATTCTGCAATCTTATCAAAGCTCTTTCCGCAGGCATTTCGGGTATCTCCCTGCAATCCTTCCCGAGTGGACATTCTTTTGCGCAGTACCATGTTCGCAGCTCCGGCTCATTGTAAGCGTCCGCCATAAGCGCGACAACAGTGTTAGGCGGCCTCGTTATGTCTAATTCGTATTTCTTTAAACTGTCCTCTGTCACGCCGGGGAGATATTCTGCCGCGCCTGTTCTTGTCAGGAGCTTTTCATTGTACTTTGCAGCCTTTATTCTTGCTTCATAGTACCTGTTTCCGCAGGCTTTTGTTGCTTGTCTTGGCATTTACTTTCACCTCCCTTTGCTGTAAAATATCATTAGACTGATACAGGATTTTGACACTGTTAGTGTCCTGAACAAGCTGGGTTTTCGCTTTATTACCCATTTTGGGACATTAAAGCTCAAAAAAAATTACTTTTTCATTGGCAGCGTGTTATCGAAAATATCATCGCTATAGTAATTCAGCACTCGCTTTATTCTCAGTGCCAGTCGTAATGACGGCTGTTTTCCGCCTGTTTCAATTTGTGAATAATGACTGCGGCTCGCATTGATTGCTTCGCTGAATGTTTGCTGGGTGAATCCCTGTGCTTCTCGTAATTGCTGCAGTTTTACTCTCACTTGACATTGCCTCCTTTCTCCATATTGTTCTGATTTGGGCTTTATATTATATATTATAGTCCCCTTTTGGGGCAATGTCAACCATTTTTCCAAATTTTTTTTGAAAAATCTTATTTTTGCTGATTATTGGGACAATCGCTACACAAATTGGGGCAAATACTGTATAATTATATTTCGGAGGTGCATTTTATGCAAAAATTCTCTTATCGCCTTATCTCTCTGCGCAAAGAAAACAAACTCACTCAGGAGGATATGGCAAAAGTAATCAACAAAAAGCGTTCAACTGTTTCCGGCTATGAAACAGAAGGCAAAGAACCGGATCTCGAAACAATCTGCCTGATTGCCGAATATTTCGGCGTTACTACCGACTATTTGTTGGGCTATTCAGACGAACGCACTCATACAGAAAAGGTTTTCTTTAATGACACCGTAAATTTTGAACAGAATTTCAAAAATATGCCCGAGGATCTGCGTCCCGTTGTATCAAAGTGTTTTGACAGCTTCTATCTGCTTCTCAACCGTGATACGCAGCTTGCCCGGTCTGAACGCCTGAATATTTATCAGGAACTGCTTTTTACTCTGCAATCACTTCGAGCTGATATTCGCGGACGTATTGAAAATTCCGATGGCTCTCTTTCCGATCCTGTTGCACTTTCTGATCTTATGGCACTTCAAAGCCAATTAAAGAATGAGATTTCTTCCTTGCTTGACAGACTTATGCAAGCCGATATGGAAATTGCGTTCAACGTCAAGAGCGACACAAACGGCGAATTATCAAGCAAGTCGGCAATATAATCTATGTCGATTTCCGCTCCTCCGAGTGAGGAGCTTTTCTTTTGGAGGTGAAAATTATGGCTTATTGCATATATCTTCGTAAATCCAGAGCTGATATGGAAGCCGAGGCTCATGGTGAGGGTGAAACACTTGCAAGACACGAAAAACTGTTGCTTGAGTTGGCACAGCGAGGGCATTATACAATAACGCAAATTTATCGGGAAATTGTTTCCGGCGAAACGATTGCCGCCCGACCTGTTGTTCAACATCTTCTCCAAGAGGTTGAGGATGGCAAATGGGAGGGGGTACTCGTTGTCGAGGTAGAGCGTCTTGCCCGTGGTGACACAATCGATCAGGGAGTTATGGCGCAGGCGTTCAAATATTCCGGCACTCTGATTATTACACCTGCAAAGGTTTATGACCCTGCCAACGAATTTGATGAGGAATATTTTGAATTTGGGCTGTTTATGTCCCGACGTGAATACAAGACTATTAACCGCCGCTTATTGCGTGGACGTGCTGCTTCTGCGAAAGAGGGCAAATGGGTTTCAGGTGTTGCTCCTTACGGATATGAGCGTGTCCGCATAAAGGGGGATAAAGGCTGGACGCTTTCTCCGATTGAAGCTGAAGCTGATATTGTTCGTTTTATCTTCCGGCTCTATACCTCGGGTGAAATTAGCAAGGACGGTTCTGTTCGCCAAATCGGTACTTATTCGCTGGCACTGCGGCTTGATAAAATGGGGATTGCTCCGCCTAAGGCTTCTTCCTGCTGGAGCAATAATACAATTCTTGCTATGCTTAAAAATCCCGTTTACATCGGCAAAATACATTGGAATGTAAACAAGTCAAAAAAGAAAATAGTCAATAACACCGTTGAAATAGAGCATTATAAATCTCCTGCCGAGGAGGTAATCCTCGTTGACGGCCTGCACCCTGCTATTGTTGACGAATCTATTTTTCAAAAGGCTCAGGAGCTGCTGCAGCGTTCCGGACCTCCGCCCGTTCCAAAAAATGATACTGTCAGAAATCCTTTAGCCGGTATTCTCCGCTGCGGAAAATGCGGACGGAATATTGTTCTGCGTCCATGTCCAAAAAATGATATGCTGTATTGTCCTAATCGTGTTTGCAGCAATGTTGGCTCTAAATATGCTATTGTTGAGGAACGTCTGCTGCAGGCTCTCTCCGAGTGGCTTTCCTCTTACCGCCTTGAGTGGTCTGATAAGCCTCCTGTCGAAGAACAGGCAATGATTGATCTGAAACGCAAATCACTGCGAAAAGCCGAAGCAGAACTTGAAACCCTTCATAAGCAGCTTGACCGAACTCACGACCTATTGGAGCAAGGTGTTTACGATACCGATATTTTTCTTTCACGTTCTCGTATGCTGAACGAGCGCATTACTGCTGCCAAGGCTAATATAGAGCGTTTGTCTGCCGAGGTTGAAGCTGATGAACAGAAAGCTTCCTGCCGTAAAAACATCATTCCCGAAGTAGAAAAGCTTCTTGATGTTTATGATGTTTTGCCGTCTGCACAAGCAAAGAATGATATGCTGAAAGGTGTTCTTGAGAAAGTCGAGTACACTAAGAATAAACGTTCCGGTAAGTATGGTCCGTTTGATAACTTTGAATTGGTTCTTTTTCCAAAGCTGCCATCAGATCCACAAAAATAACATGAGCCGTCCTTTTGGACGGCTCTTTCTTATGGATAAGCTTAGAGGAGTGATATGCAAGGCGGAATTGATATCGATAACCGAATTCAGGAAAAACTCGATGCCTACAAACAATGGATAATAGAATGGCGTTGGATGCAGGCTGGGACGAGGAACTTCTCGCCGTGGAAATGTCCGAACTGAGAGATCTCGGTTTCGACCTTGGACTCACAGGATTTGATGAAAAGGAACTGGCTGACCTCTTCGCTGTCGACAATGAGGCAAAAGAAGATGATTTCGATGTGGATGCTGAACTGGAAAAGCCTTGCATTTCTCAGACCGGCGATGTCTGGCAGATCGGCAGGCACAAGGTGATTTGTGGCGATTCTACTTTGCCGGAAACATTTGAGAAACTTCTGGGTGACACTAAAGTTAATCTCGTTTGCACGGACCCTCCGTATCTTGTGAACCTTGAAAGCACATCGGGTAAAATCAAAAATGATGTTTTGAACGATAAAGGAATTCTCATCTTCAAATGTCAGGACAAGGTCAGCAGTGGTAAGCAGTATATGAGCCATGTTTTTATCGCAAATTCGGCGATATCGTGTGGCTTTTATCCAAAGGATTTATTGATTCTCACATCAAAAAGCCGTTTGACTGCAAAATGGCAGATGAAGCATCAGAAGCACGCAAGAAAATATCACTGCTATTTCTGGGTGTTCCAGAAAAACGGTTATGTGATTGATTACACATAAGGAGAGTTCATGAAGAAAAATAATATCTACCATATGCGGGACTTGCTTCCCGAAATCCGTCATCTCGTGAAGGAACGCAGGGAGGGCATTTTTCATAATGCTTTCGTGTGCCCAGCGGAAATGGCGCACACACGCTCCAACTAAAGATAAGGAGGTCGACAGCAATGGGTAGAATCATCATCGCCGATGCGCTGGACGGACTAAAGACTTTGCCGGATGAAAGCATAGATATGTGCGTCACCTCGCCACCGTACTATAACCTGAGAGATTATGGCATGGATGGGCAAATCGGAATGGAGCGGACACCAGATGAGTATATATGATAACACTTCCCTTGCTTCCTGAAATTTATTCGAGAAATTTGTGTCAAGTATTATTGGCAGAATCAATTTGCAGGATCAAGGATAAAAATATTCAGAAAAATCTAAATATTTTTAAGAAAACAAGCGATCAATCTCATAAAACTTTTCAAATCTTCTTGCGACTCTAAAAGGCAATCTCCAATATCATGCAGGATGGCTTGGTCGACTTCGATAGATTATTACATATCGTTTACTAAAATTGAATTCCGTGAAAATTTATAAAAACCTCTTGACAGGATATTCTAAGTATGGTATACTGAATATTGTTAGGAAATACTAACTCAACCGCATTATATTTCAAAACAGCAAAAACAGTGTTGCACATTTTTCTTGAAACAGCACCGATTGCTGTGAGGTGATGCTTGCCTTCACTGCGTTTTTTCTGATAAAAAAGCAGAGAAAACCGGGTCATGAAATGCGGCAATTAAAGCGATATTGAACAGCGGCTTTGCCGATTCATTTATCTGAGATGCAACGTGAGTGTTTTTTCAATATCAATTTCCAAGTACAGCATATTTTCACCCTTGAAAATTATTTTTGATATTTCCTCTTGTCTGATAAATGTTACCGCCTTGTTCTATATGCGAAGTACAGCCATTGCTGTCAACATCCAACTTATTCGTAATCTGTTTATAAGAAAGAGGTGTCAGTCTTTCGAGTACGGGATAGCCCATGTTTCCCAAGATGGAAACGGCATCATCTATCCAATACCTACATTATACGCTTTTTGTGTATTTTTTGCGTAGTTGACTTCAGGAGATAGGCTCCTTTATTAACCTAAATTTATTATACAAGGAGAGTTGCTAAAAAATACGATATATTGAGATAAAATTCGTATTTTGGCAGACGTGCAAATATGTTTTTAGAAGTTAGTGAGTTAGAAAAGGCTTATGGAACGGAAGAAACAACAAGCCAAGTTTTGAAAGGTGTCAATTTCGGCATCGAGGAAGGGAAAATCTGTGTGATTTTAGGACCGTCCGGTTCGGGTAAATCCACACTGTTGAATATCATCGGGGCGATCGACAGTGCAGATTCGGGAAAAGTCGTTATTGACGGCAAGGATATCACAAAGTACAACAGAAAACAACTCTCAGAATATCGCAGAGATTATTTGGGATTTGTATTTCAGTTTTACAATTTGATTCCCAATTTGAATGTAGAAGAAAATATCCGTGTCTGTGATTATCTTTCCCAAAACCCCTTGAATATTGATGATTTATTGAATACACTGGGATTGGCGGAACATCGTTATAAATTCCCGTCACAGCTTTCAGGCGGTCAGCAACAGCGTTGTGCAATGGCTCGGGCATTGATTAAAAGGCCAAAGCTATTGCTTTGCGATGAGCCGACAGGTGCATTGGATTATAAGACTTCTAAGGAAATGTTGGGCTTGATCGAAACAATTAACCGGAAATATGCTATGACTATCGTGATTGTTACACATAATGAAGTGATTCAAAGAATGGCACATTATACGATAAAAATTAAAGACGGGAAAGTTGCTAATTTCTCGGAAAATCCCACACCGGCAACTGCCAATAGTTTGGAATGGTGATGTGCTATGAAAATAATCAATCGTAGAATCCCCCGTGAATTAAAAGCAAATATATTGCGATATCTGGCATTGTTTATTTTGATTTTGTGCGGTATTTATTTTGTTGTTTCAATGGTAGCTGCCGGTGCAACAATTGAAAATGATGCCAGTCTTCGCACAAGTGCCTCAAATGTGGAAGACGGTGAATTTATTGTATTTGCACCGTTGACTTCCGAGGAAGAAACCGATATTACGGACAAAATAGCCGTGACTTTGGAAAAAGGATTTTATTTGGATTATGCACTGGAAGATGACAAAACCGTCCGTATGTTCCGCAATCGTGAGAGTATCAACCTTATCAGTGTAGAATCAGGCGAATTGGCAGCAACAACGGATTCCGTTGCCGTTGAAAAGAAATTTGCCGAGGCAAATGGCATTTCCGTGGGGGACAGTTTAAAAATCGGTTCAACCGAATGTCGTGTTTCAGGCATTGTGACTGCTCCTGACTATGAATCTGTTTTGGAGAATACAACCGATACAACGGCGGATAATCAGAAATTCGGATTGATTTTTGTAACAGATGAATTATATCAGGAAATCAAAGAAACGGAATCTTCCCTGCAAACGGAAACATATTTGTATTTTTACAAATTTTCCGACAATACTTCTGAAAATTATCAGACATTGCGAAAAACTCTGAAAGAAAGTCAATTGAACATCACAGAGATTGAAGATGATGCTTTGTTAGATTATATCATTCAGGAAAGTGATGAGGAAGAATTACAGAACTATGACGGAGATATCAAAGAACTGTTCTCAGGTGAAATATGCAGAGAGGCATTTGCTGAGGCAAGTGACACACTGCTGGATAAGCATTTGATTTCCGAGGAATTGACAGAGGATAATTATTATCAGGTATTGACAGACCTTGCCGATTTGATACAGACACAAATGCAGGACGAAAAAAGCGCCTCGCAAATGTTGGAATTAAGAGATAGTTTGCAAGAATTGGCAGAACTGGACTTTTCCGATGTGAATATTGATAATTTGCTGTCAATCACACCTGTGGAAAACAATCCCAGAATCGGTGAAGTATTAAGCGATATTTCTATTGTAAAAGAAGCGGGTATGCTTGGCGGACTGGTTATCTTGATTTTGATTATCTATGTTATTTCTATCTTTACCATTCACAGCGTAGACCAAGAAAGCAATGTTGTCGGCACATTGTATGCCATGGGTATGACGAAAGGCACATTGATGAAACATTATATTTTGTTGCCTGTGGCAGTGACATTTATTGGCGGATTGGCCGGCACAATCATCGGCTTTACCAATGCGGGCATCGGTGTCATGGTAGATGCACTCATTAGCGCTTATTCTTTGCCGAAAATGGAAATTGTACACCCGATTTATTTGATTGTCTATGGTTTGGTTGTACCGCCTGTGACTTCCGCACTGGTGAATATTCTTGTTTTGAATAAAAAGCTTTCTCAGCAACCGCTTGCATTGTTGCAAAATCAGCAGAAACAGAACAAAGTATCCAAATTAAAATTGAAGAATTGGCGATTCAAGACCGCTTTCCAATTCAGACAGTTTATCCGTGAATTCCGTTGCAGTATTGCGATTTTCATTGGTGTCTTTCTTTCCACTATTATGTTGATGATGTCGCAATATATTTCCGTAGGACTTGGAAACATGGGAGCGTCTTTGGAAAATGATATTCAATTCCAAAATATGTACTTCTTCAAATATCCCGACAGCAGTTATGACGAGGGTGAACGGGCATATGCAAAGCAATTGACAGCGACTTCCGTTGTTGACAATGTTTCTACATTTGAAGTCACATTATTGGGTATTGTAAATGACAGTTCTTATTTTGCATTCGCACCGTCAACCAATGAAAATGAAATTACAGTGTCTTCTTCTGTTGCTTTGAAATTTAACTTGAACGAGGGTGATACATTCCAGTTAAGTGACGAAAATGAAGATACGGAATATAATTTCACCGTTGCGGAAATCGTTCCGTATTCTGCCGGTCTGTATGTGTTCATGAACAAAGAAACATTGCTGCAGTTGCTTGATGAGGATGAGGATACTTATAATATCATTCTCTCTGATGAGAACCTTGATGTTGATACTGAGAAAATTTACTCCACTATCAAGAAAGATGATTTTATCAGCTTTGTAGATACATTTGTCACGAATATGAGCCCTATGATTTACATGATGTTTGTGTTGTCAGTTGTGATTTTCTTTGTGGTACTCTATCTGATGATGAAGGTGATGATTGACCATTCCGCTTTTCCCATTTCGATGATGCGTGTCTTTGGGTATCGTGAGAATGAAATCCGCAGATTGTACCTTGACGGCAATTTTATCACATTCATTGTTTCGGCAGTGCTGAGTGTGCCGTTGAGCCAAAAGATTATGGCGGAAATATGGCCTCAAATGGTAGACCATGTGGCAATGGGTATTGATGTGCATTTATCCGCTAAAAATTATATCGTGATTTTTGTCACAATGTTGCTTGTATATCTCTGTGTCAGCGGTATTTTGAACTATATGTTATATCAGCAAGGTAAGAAACCGGCAGAAACACTCAAAAACAGAGAATAATCACGGAGGAATCTCATGGAAAAAAAATTATTTTGGCTGCCAAATGTCACTTGGTGCATCAATGAAAATGACGAGTTGATGATTGATGACTTCTGTTTCTCGGAACAAATGACATCTTTATTCCCCGAATTGTATTTTCTTCTCTGCAAAGGTGCAGAGGAGGAAACATTGCTTGCCCATTTTAAGCAGTTCCCGAAAGTCAAATTGAAAAGATTTATCAGAAAATTGCAGGATTTACAACTTATCAGCACAGGCTTGTCAAATACATATCAAGTATTTGATAAACAGGCAATGCGTTTCCGGACGGAATCCCCCATTGCACATGATTTCTTTCTTAAAAAAGAAAATGTCGAAGCATATCGCACAGCGATGTTGAACAGAAAACCGCCGTCCGAGGATGTGCGATATCAATTGCCCGAAAGCCGTACATTGCCGAATGCATTCTATACAAGAAAGAGTGTTCGTGTATTTGATACACAGCAAACTGTTTCTTTTGAGCAATTTTGCATGATGTTGGAATGCAGTCGGCAATTTCAAGCACCCACAGGCACACAATATGCGTATCCCTCTGCTGGTGGATTGTATCCGATTGATTGCTATATTCATGTAAAAAAAGACAGGGTTGCCACTGTCCAAGAGGGAGTATACTTCTTTGATCCCGTGAAAGCAAGCCTGAATTTTGTATCCGAGGGCAAACGCATTACAAGGGAATTGCATCATCATTTGAACAGAACGATTTTTGATACATCGGCTTTTAGTATCTATCTGTTTTATAATGCACAGGTTTCCATGCCAAAATATGAATCCAGAGCGTATTACTACGGTATCTATGATGCAGGCATTTTGACAGGGTATTTGAATCTGACAGCCGAAATGGCAGGGATTTCTTCCTGTTGTATCGGTGCATTGCGAAGTTTTGCAGAAGTGCGGGATGATTTCAATTTAACGGAACATCAAATTTTTCTGCATTCTATGGAGTTGGGACTCAGAAAGGAATTGCTATGAACGAAAAATGGTTTGCACACAGTCGCACTGACGAAAATACAGAGGCGAATTTATTGCTTTTTACGTATGCCGGCGGAAACGCTACCAATTTTGCACAGTGGAAATCCAAGATTTCTGACCGTGTTTCGGTATATCCTGTTGTTTATGCAGGCAGGGGAAAACGCCTGAAAGAGAAAATACCGAATTCTATTTATGAATTTGCGGAACAGTTTGTCAAGGAAAATGCGGAAATCTTTCAGAAGAAGTTTATCATGTTCAGTCATTGCACGGGTGCATTGATGGCTTATGAAGTATTCCGTTGTGCCAAAAAGCAATTGGGTGTAGAACCGACAGGCTTTTTGACTTCTTGTTCCGCCTCTCCGAATTACAGTCTTTTTCAACAGGACATTCGTTCCATGGATGATGAGGGTTTTCTCAAATTATTGATTGATACAAACCGTATTGACGAACAAACCGCAAAATTGCCGAATTTCTGTGAATATTATCTTCCGATTTTGAAGAAAGATTTTATCATGGTGCAGAATTACAAAGTCAATAAGATTGAGAAATTGAAATGCTTTGTCAGCACCGTGACCGCCAGTCAGGACACACTTGTCAAGCCGAATCAAATTGCAGATTGGCAATCTTTTTCCGAAACGCGTGTCCATGCACAAAAGGTAGTGGGTGAACATTTCTATTTGGAAAAGAATGTGCCGTGGGTGTCCAAGTATGTGAATGGATTAATTGATGAGTGTCTCGCCTGAATATCGTTATTATACCGAAAAGGACATTGCGACAGCGGAAGGCTTAAAGGAAAACGCTGTCCAGATTTGGATTTTGAATTTATATGCCTGTGAGAAAACATTTCTGTCCGAGGTGTTTCTTCTCAGTCCGTGTGAACGGGCATATGCATTCCGTTTTGCACATCGAATAGATACTGTTCGCAGTGCCGTTCCCAGAATTTTTCTGCATAAGATTATTGCCAGATATTTGGACATTTCGGCGCAGGAAGTTATCATTGCAAAGACGGAAAAAGGACAGCCGTATGTTGTCAACGCTCCCGAAGTGCGGATAAGCATTTCCCATTCGGGGGCATATGCGGTTATCGCATTGGTTTTGCATCGCAGAATCGGCATAGATATCGAACAAGAAAAGTCGATTCCCGAGTATCTGCATATTGCAAAGCAATATTTTTGTGCGGAAGAATATCAAGCGATTTTATATGCACAAAGTCAAAACTTATTTTTTCGATATTGGACAGCAAAAGAGGCATTTTTGAAAGCACAGGGCATTGGCTTGTATCGCAGTCTTGACAGTTTTTATGTGAATCTGTCCCAACAGGTGATTGAAGATGATTCTGTACAATGGCAGTTACAGCCATTGCAACTGGAACAGTATTATATCAGTTGTATTTTTGAGAAAATGACACTTAGGAGAGAGTATGAAACAGTATCAAATATATGAAACGTTGCCGAATTGGCGTAAAATCTCTATCGGCATATGGTTTGACGAAATTTGTGAGAAATTTCAAAATCGAAATGCCGTGACTTTTCAAGGCAGTACGCTGACTTATGCGGAATTGCATCATGTTGTTTCAAACATGGCAAATCATTTTCATAAAATGGGCATTCAGGCAGGAGAAAAAGTGGTGATGCAATTGCCGAACCGTCTTTCTTGTATAGTTTGTCTGTTCGGACTTTTCAAAATCGGTGCGATTCCCGTAATGGCATTACCTGCACACCGTGAAAATGAATTAAATGGCATTATGCAGACAATGCAACCATGTGCCTATATCGTTGCCGAAAAATATCTTGGCTATAATTATACGGAATTAGCCCGAACTTTGCAGCAATCTTATGATTCTTTAAGATATGTGATAATAGACGGCACAGCACAGGAAGATTTCATTTCTTTGTCAACACTCATGCAGACAGAACAGACAGAAATCGCCACCGTGTCGGCAGATGCCTATGACACAGCCGTCATGCTTCTTTCGGGCGGTACTTCGGGAATCCCGAAAGCCGTCCCCCGTACGCATGCGGATTTCTTATACAATGCTTGCCGTTCCGCACAAAAATGTAGATTGACAGAACAAGACATCTATCTTGCAGTATTGCCGATTTCTCACAGTTTTCCGCTTGCGTGTCCGGGTGTTCTGGGAACGATGACCGTTGGGGGTGAAGTGGTACTTTGTGAATTTGCCTCTCCTGACGAGATTTTAGAGCATATCTCGGAAAATCATGTCACATTGACGGCACTTGTGCCGCCGCTTGCCAATTTATGTTTGGATATGCTGGAATGGGATGACAGTTTCAACGTATCTTCTCTTAAAAAAATACAAATTGGCGGAGCGATTCTGGAAGTCACACTTGCCAAGCGGATTTTACAACGATTTCCAAACGGCTTGATTCAAATATTCGGCATGACGGAAGGCTTGATTTGCATGACGGATTATGACGAATCGGAAGATATTCTTGTTACCTGTCAGGGGAAACCTATTTCCGAAGCAGATGAGATTTGCATTGTTGACGAACAGCAACGACCTGTTCCCAATGGGCAAAACGGTGAATTGATAGCCAAAGGTCCATGCATCATTGACCATTATTATCATGCAGAAACCGTACAATTTGACGAACAAGGCTATTTCCATACAGGAGATATCGCTTGTATCACATCTGAGGGGAATTTAAAAATCATCGGCAGAATGACAGAACAAATCAACCGTGCAGGTGAAAAAATAATGCCCTCGGAGATTGAAAATTTGCTATCTGATTTTGAGGGAATTCAACAATCCGCTGTGATAGGTGTCCCCGACAAGCTTGTCGGTAATAAAATCTGTGTTGTGGCGGCAAGCAAAAACAAGATAGACTATGCTGAGATTTGTGCATTTTTAGCCAAAAAAGGGCTTGCTACTTTTAAAATGCCGGACGAAATCAAAACACTCCCTGTTTTGCCATTGACAGCAGTCGGCAAAGTGGATAAGAAAAAATTAAGTATGTGGCTTAAAACAGGCGTAATTTAACCGAAAGGAAACAGACTATGGACAAACAACAACTTGAAGCCCTGATTGCAGACTATTTGCCGGCAGAAACCATGTTGACAGATACGGATAATCTTATCAGTCAAGGCTTGACTTCTCTGAAAATCATGCGAATTTCCTCGATTCTCAGAAAACAGGGCATAAAACTGTCACTTGGAAAATTGATGGACTCGCCCACACTTGGCGATTGGTTCGCCATGATACAGGAACAGTGCGGAACATCTGAAACCGAACAGACAGCAGAAATTTCTTCCGAACCCTCTTTCAAGACAGATGCCTTTCCTTTGACGGATGTCCAATCCGCTTATTGGCTCGGCAGAGGGGATACTCACGCCCTTGGCGGTGTTGGCTGTCATGCGTATGTGGAATTTAATGCCCACGATATTGACATTCCAAGATTACAAACTGCTTGGTCAACCGTATTACATCATCATCCCATGCTGAGAGCTGTTTTTCAGGAGAATTTAAAACAGAAAATTGCCGAAACACCCTATTCCGAAACCGTGATTGTCAAAGATTTTCGGGAATCAGCCGATTTTGAAGAACAGGCGATTGTCGTCAGAAATGAGCTTTCTCATAGAAAATTACTTGTCGAACAGGGCGAAAATGCAGGTTTAACCGTGCTGTTATTTCCGAACGGGCAAAGCCGAATCTGCTTTGATGTGGATTTGCTCGTGGCAGATGTACAAAGCTTTTCTATCATTCTGCGTGATTTGGAAACGGCCTATGCAGGCGAACCACTTCCCAAATCCGCGCAAAATTGGGATTTCTCCGCATATTTGCAGGCACAGCAGAAAAACAATGCATCGGATATGCCCAAAGCAAAGCGGTATTGGCGTTCCCGATTGGAGTCATTGCCGTCTGCACCCGATTTGGCACTTGACATACATCCCAATGAGGTGACACAAACCCGATTTCACAGAAATCTGTTGAAAATCCATGCCAATGAATGGACAGTTCTGAAAACCAAAGCACAGGAATTCGGCACAACGCCCGCAATGCTGTTATTGACGGCTTATGCGTGGATACTCGGCACATGGAGCAGTCAAAAGCAATTCTTTATAAATATGCCGATTTTTAACAGAAATACAGCCTTTTTGGGTGCGGAAGATGCCGTCGCAGATTTCACGACATTGGAATTGCTTGCCGTGGATATACAGGAACAGGATACATTTGCTGCGTTGTTACGCAAAATTGAAACACAGTTCCGAAAAGATATGGAATATACAGCTTATTCGGGAATTAAAGTTGAAAGAGATTTGATGTCTTTACGGGATACGCAACAAAATATTGCCCCTGTTGTCTTTGCGTGTAATATCGGCACAGAATTGGTAGATGCCAAATTTAAAAAGACATTTGGCGAAATCACATATATGATATCACAAACGCCACAGGTATGGCTTGATTTTCAACTTTATGAAGATGACGGAAATCTGTTGCTTTGTTGGGACAGTGTAGAAGGCTTGTTTGCTCCCGATATGCTGACGAAAATGCAAGCAGCATTGGGCGAATTGCTGCAAAAACTCACGGTTGAAGATTGGAATATAAAATTTTGTATGCTTCCGAAAGTGGATTTGCAGACCATACAGGCATATAATCAGACAGAACAGGCAATTGCACCGATATGTTTGCATGAACTGTTTGATATCAGTGCAGAGCGTTATCCAAATCAAATTGCTGTGCAGGACGCAACGCATAACATTACTTATGCCGAATTACAGCAACGCTCGAATGCGGTTGCCTCTGCATTGATAGATATGGGCATACAGACAGAGGATACTGTCGGTGTATTGGCAGAACGGCAATTGGAAACGATTATCAATATTTTGGGTATTCAAAAAGCAGGTGGTGCATATGTTCCGATTGACCCGACCAACCCCGAAGAACGTCAGCAGATGATTTTGAAAAATGCCAATTGTCGATGTTTGCTTTCTCATGAATTTGCGGAAACACATACAGAATGCACACAGGCATTGCCGAAAGTATCACCGAATAATCTGGCGTATATTATTTATACATCGGGCAGTACAGGCACACCCAAGGGCGTGACGATTTCACATAAAGCCGTTTCTAATACGATTCAGGATATCAATGCCCGTTTTGCGGTAGATTCTTCAGATGTTATTATTGGCTTATCTTCCATGTGCTTTGACTTATCTGTTTATGATATTTTCGGCACATTGGCAGTCGGTGCAAAATTGATTATGATATCGGATATTCATGATGTCAATGCCATTATCAAAACAGTTCGTACAGAAAATGTGACTATTTGGAACTCTGTTCCTGCTGTTATGCAGATGATGATTGAAACATTGGAACATGAAAAAAAGAATCTGGCATTGCATAACAAGCATATCTGTATTGAAGAATTGCGTCTTGTCATGATGAGCGGTGACTGGATTCCCTTGACATTGCCCGAAAGAATTTCCCAACAATTCCCCGATATTGAAATTATCAGTCTTGGCGGTGCAACAGAGGCATCTATTTGGTCTATTTATTATCCCATTACGGAAATTGACGAGAAATGGAAAAGCATTCCCTACGGTATGCCCTTAGCCAATCAACAAATCTATATTCTTGACAGCTATGACGCTCTTTGTCCTGTCAATACAATTGGAGAAATTTGTATCGGTGGCGTGGGATTGGCAAACGGCTACTATGGCGATGAGGAGAAAACCGCAAAGGCATTCTGTGAACATACACAACTCGGCAGGCTCTATCATACAGGTGACTACGGTATCTTCCATGCTGACGGCTATGTTGAATTTTTGGGCAGACGTGACCAGCAAATCAAAATCAGAGGTCACAGAATTGAAATCGGTGAAATCGAAAATGCAATGCAGAAGATAGAAACGGTTCTCAATTCCACTGTGATTGTGCAGAAAGAGGACGGTAAAACGCCTGTTTTATCGGCATTCTACGTTGCACCTCATGAAATCCCTGTGAATACGCTCAAAGAAACATTATCCAAATATGTACCTGCGTACATGATTCCCACAAGATTCACGAAAATTGACGAAATTCCCTTGACCGCAAACGGAAAAGTCAATCGCAAACAATTGCTTTCCCTTGAAACAGAAATCTTACCTGTGGCAGGTTTGCCCTGTGTAACAGAATATGAAATCTATCTAGCATCTGTTTGGGCAAAATACATAGAAACAACGGAATCATTCGGACGTAATGCCGATTTCTATGAAGTTGGCGGTAATTCGCTTATCATCGTGCAAATTGCATTGGAAATTGAAGAAAAATTCGGTGTTCACTGTTCCAATAATGAATTATTGGATGCAGAGACAATTGAACAGCAAGCACGTTTATTGGAAGAACGTCTTGCAGAGGCACAGCCCTCAACCGTCAAGCATGAAAAAATGACGGTACAGCCCGATAAAGAGCATTTTTATGAACCATTCCCTTTGACGGAAGTGCAACACGCATATTTATTGGGACGTGAAGCCATATTTGAACTCGGCGGCGTTTCCAATCATGGTTATTTTGAATATCTCACAACATTGGATATTGCCCGTCTTGAAAAGGCTGTGCAACAGGTCATTGCCGTGCAACCGATGTTACGCTGCATTATCATTGACGAAACAAAACAAGCCTTTTTGCCTGAAGTTGATTTTCAAATTGAAGTGACAGATGCCCGTCATATGTCCTCGGAAGAACGGGAACAATGCAGACTGCAATTCCGTGCGAATATGTCCCATGCCGTTCTTGATGTGCATGATGCTCCCTTATTTGAATTAAAGGCAATGCGAATCAGTGAACAGGAAAGCATTTTATTCTTTAGCGTTGACTTGCTGATTATGGATGCCGCCAGCGTGAGAATTTTCAAAAATCAAATCATACAAGCATATGAAATGCCTGATTTGCCTTTGACACAGACGAATTTTTCATTCCGTGACTTTGTGACAGGAATGCAACAAATCGAAAACAGCCCCAAATATTTGGAAGATATGCAATATTGGAAATTCAAAGTCAATACATTTTCTTCAGGAGCGAATTTGCCCACATTGCAGCCGATTCAGGCAATCACCAATCCCAGATATACAAGATTATCTTTCAGTATAAACGAAGACATATGGACAAATATTAAGCAATTCATTGCGACAAAAGGCGTTTCTCCCTCTGCTGTGCTTTGTGCATTGTATTTACTTGGCATTGCTCATGCATCCAATCAGCCTGCTTGCACAGTAACCGTGACCATGTTCAATCGTTATGATTTTCACCCCGATGTCAAGCAAATCATCGGTGACTTCACATCTACTATGCTGATTCAGGCAGATTTCGGCAAGGGTACATTCTGGGAAGTGGCAAAACAGATTGGTGCGGAAATGCTGGACGGTTTGGAACACCGTACTTACAGCGGTATCGCATTTGCAAAAGATTTGCGACAGGCAGGCATTCTCTCAGGTAAGCAGAATATCCCGATTGTTTTCACAAGTACACTCGCCAATGATACGCATACAAAAGCGGTGGATTTCGGTGAAGAATTATACAGTGTCAGCCAGACATCACAAGTTTATCTGGATTGTCAGGTTATGGAGAAAAACGGCAATTTGCAAGTCACATGGGATTATATCCCCGAATTGCTGGATACTTCCATGATGCAGGCATTATTTGCCGATTTTGAAAAGGCAATTCAACAGATGATTACTGAAAATCCGTCAAATGCTTATCATCATCCGGCTACATTGGTATTGCTTGCAGAGTATAATCAAACAAAAACGGATATTCCCAAGCAGACTTTGCACGGTATGTTTGAACAGTCGGCAAAACGTGTACCAAATCGCATTGCTGTGCGTGATGCGGACGGCTGTTTCACTTATCAGGAATTAGATGCCCTGTCCAATCGAATTGCAAATGATTTGCTCGCACATGGCATTCAGGTAGGTGACCATGTGGGCATTCTTGCGGAACGTCATAAAGAAACCATTGCGGAAATCTTGGCAGTTTTAAAAATCGGTGCGGTATATGTCCCCATTGACCCCAAAAATCCGCAGGCACGACAGCAGGAAATCTTTGAAAATGCCCATTGCAAGCGATTATTGCAAAACAGCATGATTTCTGAAATACAGGCGACAGAGCAACCTGTTTCCGTAGATGTATCGCTCGAAAGTGTGGCGTATATTATCTATACATCAGGCAGTACAGGAACGCCCAAAGGCGTTGTGATTGCCCATCAATCCGCATCAAATACGATTCAGGACATCAATCAGCGGTTTGCCGTTACAGAAACAGACAAAATCATCGGCTTATCGTCCATGTGCTTTGACTTATCTGTTTATGATATTTTTGGCACATTGGCAGTCGGTGCGGAATTGATTATGATTCCTGATATTCATGATACGCCCTATATTGCGACAATTGTACAAACATACGGTGTTACAATATGGAACTCTGTTCCGGCAGTGATGCAAATGTATGTGGAAGAACTGAAACACCGTCAGGCAGACACGGAAATCAAATCGCATTTGCGACTTGTCCTTTTGAGCGGTGACTATATTCCGTTGACACTCCCGAAGATGATTCAGGAAACGGAATCCAATGCACAAATCATCAGCTTAGGCGGTGCTACTGAGGCATCTATCTGGTCTATCTACTATCCGATTACGGAAGTTTCCGAAGATTGGAAAACAGTCCCCTACGGAATGCCTCTTGCCAATCAGCAATTTTATGTATTGAATTATGACTTGTCCCCGACACCTATCGGCATTGAAGGTGAGTTATATATTGGCGGTGTAGGTCTTGCAGAGGAATATTACAACGATACACAAAAGACAAACTCGGCATTTATACAGCACCCTGTATTCGGAAGAATTTACAAAACAGGTGATTTCGGCGTTTTCCACGAAACAGGCTATATTGAATTTGTCGGCAGAAAAGACAATCAAATCAAAATCCGTGGTCACAGAATTGAACTCGGTGAAATCGAGTCTGCTCTCCAAAAGATACAGGGTATTACCAATGCAGTTGCTGTGATTAAGAAGAAAAATCAAATTCCCATGATTTGTGCATTTGTGGTGGCATCTGAACCGTTGCAGGTTGAACAGGTCAAGGAAGATTTGAAATATTGGTTGCCGTCTTACATGATTCCGACAATTTTGGAACAGCTTTCGGAAATTCCTGTCACAGCCAATGGCAAGGTGGACAGAAAAGCACTCGCCTCTATGGAAATACAGGAATCCAATACAGAAGTTTTATTACCGCAGACAGAAACCGAACGTTATCTTGCCGAATTGTGGCGTACCCATATTGACGGCTTGGAAACAGTCGGTTTGCAGGATAATTTCTATGAAGTTGGCGGTGATTCGGTCATTTTATTCCAAATGATTGTTGCACTGGAAGAAAACTATCATATTAAAATTGATGTAGGCACTATGCTGGAATTGGAAACACTTTCCGAAATGTCAGAGTTGATAGATACATTGAAAGGAGCAATATAATTTTGATAAAGCTTGATGTTGCAACTAACATGGACGTTCGCATTTTAGACCATATCCGAGAAACAGACACAAATCATAGTGTAGATTCCATGTTTGGTAAATTGAAAAAAGATGTTATCGGTGGCGGACGTTCTTCTGTGTCCGTCCCCGATGTTACACTGGAAGAGGTCTTTGCCTATAATGCCACTTGCCGTGACATGGGGATTCGTTTTAATTATCTTCTGAATCCCCTCTGTCTGGGAAATCGTGATGTTTTACCCGAAGAACACAGAAAGATTGTTGCATTCTTAGACCAACTCTATGAAGGCGGTATTCGTTGGGTAACGGTCTGCTCTCCATATCTGTTGAAAATCATCAAGAACCGTTATGCGGATATGAATATCACTATCGGCTTGTATGCATTTATCACCAATCTGCAACAGGCTGTACAGTGGGTGCAAATGGGTGCGAATGAGATTACTATGTCACAGAGTTACAACCGTAATTTCCCCGCATTGGAAATACTCCTGAAAACATTGAAAGATGAAGAAGTCAATATCCGCCTGATTGCCAATAACGGTTGCTTGCATGAATGCCCGTTTGCAGTCAGTCACGGCTCAGCGGCTTCTCATTCCAGTGCGGAACAGGATGAGAGCAGTTCACAGTATTTTGATTATAATATCATCAATTGCTATAACCGTAAAATCAATACCCCTGATAATATTCTTGCATCTGACTGGATTCGCCCCGAAGATTTGCATTATTACGAGGAACTTTGCGACAAAACAGGCAATCACAGATTGCTTATGAAACTCGTGGAACGTACCAAATCCACGGATTTTCTCATCCGAGTGATTGACGCTTACCGTACACAGCATTATGACGGCAATTTGATTGACTTGTTCAACTGGATTGGTAACAATGGCATTGATACGGGAAATGACAATTCACAATATTTGGCATTACTCCAGTCGGGGTCTGTGGATATGAAGTCGTTTGTGCGATATTCTTCCTTTTTTGACATTCCGCAGGTATATCTTGATAATCAGGCATTGGAAGGCTTTATCAAGCATTTTGTATATGGCTATCATTGCGACCAGAGCATTTGCTGGATGAAGAACCAAGACCCCGATAAGGACGAGTCACTGTATTGTAGTTATTGCCACGAATGGAGAAAAAAGACGTTGACTATCAATCAATCCGAATATCAGAAATGGAGCAAAGGACTTGCAAAATTGAAAGACGATTTTGAAAGCAGTCGTTTCTTCCATGCGGAAGTGTGTGGGGAATAAGCAATGCAAAATCAGTATTTTCCCATACTCCCCACGGATAACACCAAAACCAAAGTATTCGCCTTTTACCATGCAGGCGGAAACGCAAACAGTTTCTTTGCATGGACAAAGGATACAAGCCGAAAAATTGCATGGATTCCGTTTGAAATTGCAGGACATGGCAGACGAAAGAAAGAACCACTCCCAAAGAGCATTCAGGAAATCGCTTTCGAGGCGGCAACGGCAATTGCTGATGTTGTCGATGATGATAATTTTGTATGTTGGGGGCATAGCATGGGTTCGGCAGTTGCCTTTGAAACAGTCTGCTGTTTGGAAACCTATTTCGGCATTCGCCCGAAATTACTGATTGTATCCGCCAGACAAGCCCCACACAGCCAATTTACAGGGCTATATCACTGTGCTGACGGTAAAGAAAAATTAGTGGAAGATATGCAACG
The DNA here is from genome assembly GCA_021200415.1 of Ruminococcus sp. Classification (GTDB taxonomy): domain Bacteria; phylum Bacillota; class Clostridia; order Oscillospirales; family Ruminococcaceae; genus Ruminococcus. The sequence continues at coordinate 28,431 of JAJQGO010000043.1, forward strand.
ATTGGGCATGATTCCCGAACCGCTGTTGCATTCGCAGGAATTTCTTGACCATGTCATTCCGATTACATTCAATGATTATCAAATCAACGAAATGTATACAGGCAGTCAAAAAATACTGTCTGTTCCGATTGTTGCCCATTACGGTGACAAGGACGCAGAGGCAACTGAACAGGTGTTGCAGGAATGGCAAAAAATCACAACAAGTACATTCACCATGCAGGCATTTTCGGGAGAACATTTTTATTTCTTTGAAAAATCCCTTGACTATTTGCACGTCATAGAGGATATTGTACAAGACTATATTGATTCAGATTGGAGAGAGAAACATGACTTTTGAAGAAGCCAAAAATGATAAATTGAAATTACAGCAGGTAATCAAAGAGAAATGGACTAACCTGTTAGAACCCGAAGAACCTGTTGAGGATACAACTTCTTTCTTTGACATTGGCGGAAACAGCCTGACTGCGGGCATTATCTTTGCGGATATCGAACAGCAATTAGGCATTAAAATCGCCATTAGTGAAATTTATGATTGCGAAAATGCGGATTTGCTTTCTGACAGAATAATCGCATTATTGGAGGGACAGGCATGAACTATAAAGAAGAACAATTTTATCATGACGAAACAGGGGCATTTACATTCCCTCTGACCAGATTTCAGGAATTTCTGTATCGTATGTCTAATGGCTTTTTGGTTTCCTCTCCGCAAAAAAACGAAAACAGAAATGTTGCCTGTATTGCCGCTTTGCATTTGTATAACGGCTTTATATTTGATGCAAACAGAATGGAACAGGCAATTCAAAAAGTATTTGATACAAATGATGCATTTCGGACGATATTGACACAGGAAAATGATACCATCAAGCAGAGTATTTTATTGCAATATGCGTATCATCTCGATTTGAGAGAAACTATCGGGGAAACTCCCGAAGAAAAATATGCCGATGCTATCCGTCAGGCAAATGCCGAGGCAGTATTGCCCGTCATTCAATTGGGCAAAATCACAATCAAATTTATTTTGTTTAAGATTGCTGAAGATGATTATTTGTTATTTACCATTCAGAATCATCTCTTTTCTGACGGAAATTCTGTGTTTATTTCTTTCAAGCAGATATTGACATTCTATGAAAAGCCTGATTTCTCTGTTCACACAGCATCTTTCCATGCATTTAATGAAGAAGAATTTCAGAGAATCAACACAGATTACGGCAAAGAAAGAATTGCGGTTCTGCAAAAGCAAATGAATGACTATGTATTCGTACCCAATTTCACACACCAAGAACTTGACAAACATATCAAAGCATTGGAAATTGGCACAAAAAAGCTTGATTTAAAAACCGTCAGTACCTTTGCAAGAAAGCATAAAACAAGCTATTTCTATTTGCTGTTGGCAGCGTATCATCTTGCACTTTCCGTGGCATTGGGTACAGATGATACTGTCATCTCTTTTGGCAGTGCCAACAGAAACAATGAACAGTATATCAATACGATAGGGCTTTTGGTCAGAACATTGCCACACAGATTGAAAATTGACAAACAGGAAACATTCTTGCAATTATTGCAAAGAACCATGAAAAGTGGAGAATCTCTTATTGCAGAACAGGCTTATGCAAGTTATGATTTGCGGTCACCGTTTTTCCTCACCATTCAATCAGGCAGTACTGTCGGCAATCTCTTGAAACTTTCTTCAGGCAAAGCACAATTGCAACAGCTGGATACTAACAGAGAATTAGAAGTATTTGCTCTTTTGGGAAATGAATTTTCTTCTCAATTGGTATTAACTCCGCAATGTGACCCTAAAATCTATGGCAGTGCATTTATCACCAAAATAGCTGATGTGATTGAACAGGCATTGACAATCATGATGACGGATTTAGACACGATTGTAGGCGATTTCTGCGAACATTGTAAAGATTGATCTTACATATGTGAGAGTCCGTGATAAATGGTGCTATATCTGCCTTCTGATCGACCTCTTCAACAGTGAGATTATCGGTTATTCAGCGGGAAATCATAAAGAGGTATGGCTTTTATACGACGCTTTTTGAGCAGCTCAGATCAGAGCTTGCCGATTACGTCCATTGGTTCAATAATTGCTGTATTCATGGTTTCCTTGGTTATCTCACCCCAGTTCAATTCAAATCTTCTTCCTCGACTAAATAATTTCTGTCCTATTTGAGGTTGATGGTTCACCGCAAACGTACAAATCTAACTGATGATGGATTTGATAAGATGGCATTTCTAAGATTGAAAGTTCAGATATGCCGCTAATGCGTATAGAAATGGAGGAAACTATGGCATTTGCAGAAGAAATACAATGGTTTGGCAAGACGCACCCCTTTGCAGAAGAAAAAATAGATGGGATTAGTACTCGCTATCTTTTGTGTGGTAAAGCTGACGCTCGGTATACGCTGGTGTATCTTGTAGGCGGCACGGGAATTTCCGATGTTTGGTTTAACCATATTATTCAAATGGAAGAGGATTATCGGATTCTTACCTTTGATTATCCAATGGAAATCAATGATTCGGAACAGCTTGCCGACCATATCATGAAGCTTATGAAAAAGCTGGATATTAAGAACCCCGTGTTAATCGGCGCTTCGTTGGGCGGGTTTATCGCTCAGCTTATTGCAAGGCGGCATTCGGACATTCTGTCCGCTGTGGCTTTATATTCTACGTGCAGCCTGTCGCAGGCGAGCATTGCAGACTTGAAAAAGCAGTATAAATCATACGGTGTGTTGATGGGGCTTATGAAGATTGTTCCTTATTCATGGATAAAGAAAATGCTGTTTGCGGTGTCAAAAAAGCAGGTCGGCATGGAAAATGAGAATCCAACTGACAAAGCTTATATGGAGGATTTCTTCGCCTGGATTTATGGACACTACACGAAGAAATTCGATCTGCACATGACCGGCTTGATTATTGATGTGGCAGGCATAAAACCCTTTGAACCCTCGGATTATAAAAGGTTTGATAATAAAACACTTCTGGTTCTCCCGAAGGCGGACAAGGCTTTTTCGGAGGCTGCGCAGGCGGATTTGCTTCTTTCTATGCCGAAAGCAAAGACCGTTAAAGTAGAAGGCGGCCATACCGCCACACTCTATCAGGTTGATGAATATGTGCGGGAAACAAGAGAGTTTCTTGAGAGCCTGACAAATGAATGAGGAGAGTTGGAATGAAAAAATATGATATTTCAAAGCCTGTTACTCTAAAGAAGGGCGTGTACAGGCTGAACGGCGAAGCAAACTTCAATTATCAGCTTA
>JAJQGO010000031.1 GCA_021200415.1 Ruminococcus sp.
CCATGAATTTAAATGGTGGTGCTGTTCTGATTGGCGGTGATTTCAATTTTGGTCAGATAAATTGTTACGATACTATTTTGATGACTGACGACAATGATATTCTGATTATTTTGGGAAACTGGAACTACATCACATTGACGGATATGGAAGGCAAATGGACAGCAGGAGATATTTGGTTTTTGGGTCCCATTTGGGAAGTGAATGAAGCATCCGGCGATAAGTCGATTTACTCATCCGGAACACAAGTGATTCATTTTGGTTATGAAGGTGGCTTACAAACGGTTCTGTGGGATAACTGCGAAACTTATATCAACGAAGAAGACGGCACATTAAATACCGAACGTACATTTAATTTTGATTATGTGGACGAGGATGGCTATCTTCTCGGCATTGATTTTCTATACGACTTTACAGCGGAAAACTACTGGTTCCGTCCTTGGTTCAGAGAATATGATGAACCGGACTATACCCTTTATCGAAAAGGATGGGAAATCGGTGATGGTGTGCATATTGCAACCGGTAACTTTACTCGGTCTTTTACTGATTTGACCGTATCTTCCCCCGGTGTGACTTCCGATTTTGTACGAACCTACAATTCCATGAGTGACGAAGAAGGTTCATTTGGTGTAGGTTGGGACTTTAATATTGATGTCAGCAAAATCGTAATTCCTGCGGATGGCTATTATCAGGTTGTTTTACCGGACGGTTCAAACACCACATTCAAGGATGATGAAAACGGTGGATTTGAATGCCTGAATGCACACAGCACTATGACGAAATCCGGCGATGAGTATACCATTACGAATGCGGCACAATCCCAGTATCATTTCAATGCAGATGGAGAATTAGACTGGGTAAAGGATGCCGAGGGCAATATTCTGACTATTTCCGCATTGTCAAATAACCAGCGTATTGTAACCGATTCTACCGGCAGAACTTATACGATTACATACAATGGAGACAGCGAGCATTCTCGTATTACCAGCATTGAAGACACTGAAGCGGACAGAATCGTTACGTATGCCTACAACAGTGACAATCAACTGATTTCGGCAACCAGTGTATCCGGTGGTACGGAATACTATGAGTACGACGAAAACGGCAGACTTTGTAAAATTACAAACTGCTATGAAGAAGTGACAGATCAGATTGTATACAATGAGAATGGCTCCGTTAATTGGCTGACCAATGCGGCAGGACTGAAACAGGTTTATACCTACAATTCTGCATTCAAGCAGACCGGTTTGCAAGAGTATGATGGCGATACATTGGTGAAGACCTACACTTATGACTATGACGAAAAATATGCGGTTACGACAAATACGGTTACTACGGATGGGGAAACCTATGAAGTGGACAAAATCACATATAGCACGGTGGATGGCGAAAACAAATACGATGAAATGATTGAAAGCGTTGACATCATGGGAAATACGACAAAGTATGACCGAGATGACAACGGTAATGTCACCAAAACCACCAATGCAGATGGCACCTACACATTGGCAAACTACAACAGCAAAAATAGCGTAATTGCTGAAGTGGATGAAATGGGCTATGCCACAATCTATGCCTATGATTCGAATGGAACACGGCTCTTGAAGCAGGCATCCAGCTTGAATCCGCTTTCCCAATCCGATATCAATACGGTGACATCTTCAGACTTCGATCCGGTAACCTACCTGGCAGCAAATGAAAGCAGCTATGCGATTACAAGCAATGAATACTACGCAGACAGCTATGTCAGCGGTGTGGCAGGTTTGATTCGTGCAACTACCGACCCGGAAGGAAATGTGACGGAGTATGATTATTATCAAAGTGGTGTTGGAAAAGGACTGGTAAAGACCAAGACACTGAAGGATGGCAGCGAAGTAGTCAGCACCGTCGAGTATGTATACAATGCACAACTGCAAGTATCGAAAGAAACAACAAGCTATGACCTGACAGCAGGTACTTATTCTGTAAAGGAATATGAATATGACAGCTTTAACAATGTGACCGTAACTCGTGATTATGGGACAGGCAGTACAGCAGCGACTACTATTACAGAGTATGATTTGCTGAGTCGAAAGACAGCAGAATATGCACCGAACTATTCGGCGGATAAAAGTCATGGTACGCTCACAACATACTATCCGTATGGTAACGTAAAAACTGTGACAGATGCAGAAGGCAATGTTACATCTTATGAATATGATGCTTATGGGCAAGTTACTAAAAAGATCAATGCAGACGGCACAATTAATATCACGGAATATGATGGCTTACAGCGTGAAATCGCAACATATTTCCAAGATGGAGAAGATGGAACAAAACAAATCTTGACAGAAACCGACTATGACTTCACCAGCTACAGTTTTGATATCTATACCGCATTGGAAACGTGTTCTTCTCATTCCTGTAAAGGATTAAAAACGACTAAGACTACCTACATCACGGAAGAGAAGCAGGTAGTTTCCGAGACGCTGACAGACATAAAAGAAAACACGGTTTATGAGAAAACAAACGGGGAAACCAAACGCACCAGTGCCTATTACGCCAATGGACAGCTTGCCCGTCAGACGGATGCACTGGGCAACACAACCAAATATGCATATGATTATCTGAATAAGCTGACAAAGACATACACGCCCTATGATTCTGACACTTATTCCATCACAGAGAATCAATATGATAAGAACGGTAATGTCATTCTGACGAAGCAGACAGTACAAGAAGAGAATTCAGATACAGCCGAATACAGCGTAACGAAAAATGAGTACAATGCACAGGGACTGCTAACGCAAGTAACACTGAGCGATGGTACTTCCGGCAGCGAAAAGAATATTACGCAGTATTTCTATAACAGCGCTGGCATACAGACCAAAATGCATACCGGTCTGCATAGCAGCAATGACACGGATTTCCTGACAACCAATTATGTATACGATGCTTGGGGTCATCTGGTAAAGACGACTGACAGCACCGGTTATGATTCCGGTACAATCACGTATGACTTGAATGGAAATGTTCTGACAAGTACAGATGCCAATGGTTACGTTACCACAAATACATATGATGCTTTGAATCATGTCCTGACAGCAGATACAACTTGTAGCGATACTACCAAGAATGTTTCAAAATCTTATACGTATGACAACATGGGACGTGTTCTGACAGCAGTCAGCGATGATGTTAAAACGAGTTATACTTATGATGCTTTGGGCAGAACAGTGACAGAAGCGGAGACGGATGGAGATTATACCACAGTAAAAGGCTACACCTACGTAGGCGTTTCGCAGTATGTTGACACGCAAACAGTCGGCGTGAACAGTTCGGTTCTGTATTCTGATACTTCTTATGAATATGATGACGAAATGCGCATCAGCAAGGTTCTGGAAAGCGATGTTGTTACTGCTTCGTATACCTATGATGCAAACGGAAACAAGGCAAGCGAGACGTCCGCAAATGGTGTGGTTTCTACTTATACCTACAACGGCTGCAACAAAGTTACAAGTATTACCACAAAATCCGGCGAAATCACCATATCTGCATATGAATATTCGTATTTTCTTGATGGTTCTGACGCTTGCAAAGTACGTACGGAAAATGGTATAATAGAAGAAACAACATATGCGTATGATAGCCTGCGGCGATTGGTGACAGAGTCAGTTTCTACTGGTGGCACGATCACAGACACCTATACATACGAGTATGATGACTACAGCAACCGAATTCAAATGACAGCTTCTGGTACGGAAGATTATGTAACAGAGTACAGCTATGAGGATGCCGATGGCAATTATACAGCACTGTTGCAATCGGAGACAAAAACCTCTGAAGAATCTTCCGCTGAAACAGAATTGTCTATTAGTCCTGTATCTTTAGAAGATACCAGCGAAGTTACGACATATATCTACGATGCAAATGGTAATCAGATTACAAAAACTGCTGATAACAAGACCGAAGCCAACACGTATGATGGCTTAAATCAGCTGATTGGTTACACTGATGGTGAAACAGAAGCAAGCTATTCCTACAACGTAGATGGTCTGCGAATTCAAAAGGTTGTCGATGGTGAAACAATTCATCATGTCTGGGATGGAAATAAGCAGATTATTGCAGACATTACAGACGGCGAAATCTACGAAGCGGATTGCTATATTCGTGGTACAAGCCTGATTGCGACATATAGCTACTCCAATGGCAGCAAATCGGATTATACGTATTATGTACAGAATGCCCATGGTGACGTGGTACTCCTGACCGATGCAGATGGTGCGGTTACGAAGTCGTATACCTATGATGCATTTGGCGTGGAGAAGAACATCGATGATGCCGACGCGAATGTGTTCCGGTATTGCGGAGAGTACTACGATGCCGAAACGGGTACGGTTTATCTGCGGGCACGGTATTACGACCCAACGATTGGACGGTTTATTTCACGTGACTCTGTTGTTGGTGAAAATACTGATCCGCTGAGCTTGAATCTTTATACTTACTGCGGGAATAATCCCATTCTTAATGAAGATCCGGATGGACATTTTTGGAATGTTGTGATTGGTGCAGGAATAGGAGCTGTTGCAGGTGCCCTTACATCTGTTGTTACTCAAGGTATAACAAAGGGCTGGAAAAATATTGATGCCAAAGAAGTACTCATAGATACCGCTGCAGGTGCTGTCAGCGGAGGTTTGGCTGCGACTGGCGTAGGATTAGCTGGACAAGTTTTTGGTAATCAAATTATAGGTGCTACATCATCAGTGATTAAAGACTGTTATACAACACAGAGAGATGGTGGCGAGTACGGCTTCTTAGATGGTGTTGTAAGTGCAAGTAACGGAATTATAAGCGGGACTGTATCTGGTTTGCTAGGTGGGTCTGGTAATTCATCAAAGCATGTTCAAAAACAATTTAAGGTTCTCTCAAATAAGATAGGGAGTTCTTCTAAAAAGGTATTTAGTGCTGTAGCAAATAATTTTAAAGGAAATAAAGCGGTAGCTGGCAACTTGATAAGTAGTGCTTTTAAGGAAACTAAAAACGGCGTTAAATATTATCTTTCTCAAACAAAAACAATTAGCGTTCGAACAGGAATAAGTACATGGAAAGGTATATTACGATCAACTATACCATCGTGGACGGATGCTATAAAAACGTCTGGTGACAAATCATGATGGTTGCAATCATCATATTCACATTGGTTGTTAACAGGTTGATATGCAAATGGTCTTGTTTGGTGCTATTTGATGGAAAATTAAGAAAAACAGAGAAGCGTGTCGTTCCAGAAAATGTTTTTGAGAATATTACATTAATTTATATACTCAGAAAAACCGCATTGTACCATACGAAACATAAAAAGTTTATTTTTATAGACATAATTTTGTTCAATATAAGCATGCTTGCTTCCTTATTCTATTCCCTTTCTATATTATATGGAAAACACGAAGCAATATTTGGCTTCATATGGGGAATTATTTTATATGTAAATATATGTTTGAGAGTGGTACATGGTTCCTATTTGGATCTATCTGTTTACAATCATAAAAATAAAATAAGTGATTTTTTGCACTTTATCTTACGAGTATTGATGATAATTTTATTTCCTGTGGGTATTATTCTTTATGCTTGTTCCAACTGACTTTTGGAAAATATTTACTCTGTGTTCATATGTTAAGTAAATATGCACAGCCACTTAATTGAAAAAGTCTAAAATTTAAAATCCATTTACCAGAAAACACTTAAAAAGTGAACCTTCCCATCTCAAGTAGACAGTAAATATTTGATTTTGAAAAAATCTACCTTGCTTTAAGCAGGGTGGATTTTTTTAGTGAAGACTGCATCGCATTTCATTAATATCGTATAATGGAGAAAATCCCTATCAACAAGCAATTATTCTCTACAATGCCCGCCATAAAAAGGTCTAGATTTTATCTTTATATGTATGTGAAGAACCAAATAATGCAGAAAAACGACCATATAGTGCAAACCTATTGCAATTGGCAATT
>JAJQGO010000061.1 GCA_021200415.1 Ruminococcus sp.
TTTACTTAACTTTCAAATTGATATTAACGCCTCTAAACCAATAATACCTATTATATAAGTTCCGGGCATTGACCAATACCCCCCCCCCGATGGCTTCAGGGATATATGCTCCAATCAGATATACTACCCACAGAATTGCTCTATTAAGTAATGTGTTTAACTTGTCAAATGTCTCTTCACCGTATAATCTGAAATAGTAGCCAAGAACCATCCAAAGCATCGCCTGGAAGATATATTCTAAATGCCATGGAAGAGCCGTACTTCCCCAAGGCAGGATTTCCGGATTCATCTGCCTGCTGTACAATACGCTTATAAGTGAGAGAACCACAGAAAGCACACATGCCCACCTTGGTTTATTCCATTTAATGATGAAATAAAACGGAATAAATGCCACAAATAGGGCAGCAACGAACCAAACACCGTCTCCATATTCTCTTATCTGGAGTAAATTCCATCCTAGTTCACAAAGTGTGTTTCTTTCACCGTGCAAAGAGATAACGGCTGACAACAAAATATTGAAATTGCTAAATATCAACCATGGCACAAACAATCCTTTCACCTTCTTAATGAAGTGTTCTTTTAAGGTAACTGGTTGTTTATACACATATCCAGACAGGAAGAAAAAAACTGTTAGGAAGAACGGCTTATAAAACACATCTAAAACTTCTGATCCACTCTCAAGATGCGAAACCATGACGAACATAATGCATATGAACTTTCCAATATCTACCCATTCAATTCTCTTCCCTGTTGCCATAACTCTTATCCCTTATCCCATTGCTCTCCTATAGAACTTTATCGTTTTCCTGCTTACCTCATCCCAGCTATACTTTGTACAGATAAAATCAGCAGCACCATCCTTATACTTCTTTACAGCCGCATCATCACCACACAGCTCCTGCAGCTTCTCTCTAAGATCCCCTACATCGCTTTTCTGAAACACCACGGCCTTATCTTCAACAACCTCTGCGCACTCTTCTATGTCAGAAGTCACACAGCAGTTTCCATAACTCATAGCCTCTAATAAACTTAAAGGCATCCCTTCCAGGTCGCTGGGCAGCACATACACATAAGCGTTGCTGTACAGCTCCTCCCGTAATCTTCCGGCAACAAAGCCTGTGAAAATCACGTTCTCGCCAGCCATTTTCTTAAGCTCCACAGTGAACTCATCTGTATCAGAAGACCCGCCGGCAATGACCAACTTCTTATCGGTTCTTAACCCACCATACGCTTCAACTAAATATCTCAAACCCTTCTCTGGAACAATCCGTCCCAGGAACAGGATGTAATCGTCTTTTTTTAATCCAAACTTCTCCGTAATCTCCTTAGCTTCTCTTATCTGTGGCCTGCTCACCCCATTCGGAATGAACACCGTTTTCCTTTTATATGTCTTCCAAAAATATTCCTGCACACCTTTGCTAAGGACAATAATCTCAGAAGCGTGCTTGACAGCCATCTTCTCGCCGATTTTTATGTAGTGTGATCCTAACCCCGCATGCCACTTCTCTCGACGATGGTCTATACCATGAATCGTTGCTACGACACATCGTTTTTTACAAAATATTGACGGTATCCACATCCAGAAGCATGGCCCCTCGGCGTGAAAATGGATCACATCGTAATGACCGAACGTCGCTTTAACTGTAGCGAAGAAAGATGATGTCATCGCCGCCAGACCTTTGCGCTTGAAGGTCGGCACCGGAATCAGCTTCACTCCCTTGTACTCGGATAACCCTCCGTTATCACAGCCCGTCCGATTGTAGCAGGTAACTTCACAGCCCATATCGACCAGTCGCGGTGCCAGTTCCTCAACGACAACTTCGATGCTGCCTCTGCTGCTGTCCATCGCCGGAACTGTCTTATGTCCCAGCATTGCGATCTTGAGAGAGCCATTCTTTTGTTTTCCCATTTTCACACAGCCCCCTCATATGCCAATCCGCCAAGTTCACCAGTTCCTAATCTATAACTATGCCCTGTGTGGGCATCATTACCGTAAAATAATGAGTTTTTGTCTGTGCTAGTTATTCCCATGTCACCATGCACTGTGGCGATACATCTCTTCCCAAACAGCTTAGGCAACCACAGCATTGCGCAAGGACCTTCCGCATGGAAGTGAACGACATCATACTTTCCAAATGCAGCTCTCAACGCACCAAAAACGGATGATGTCATGGCTGAAAGCCCCTTTTTCTCTATAGTAAAGACTGTCACCAGTCTTACACCCTTATATTCTTTTAGCCCGCCGTTGTCCGGACCTTTTCTATTAAAACAAGTCACACTATGCCCCATCGCAGCGAGGCGTGTGGATAACTCCTCAACAACGACCTCAATGCCACCCCTGCTCGAATCTTTTGCAGGCATGGTTTTATGTCCCAGCATCGCAATCTTTAGGGGACTGCTATTCTCCCTTTTCATATTTCAGTTGATCCCCCTCTTGTGAAGCCACAACTCATCCTTTAGTTACCTTGTATTTCCTTGTACAACTCCATATTTTCTCAACAGTGCAAGCCTATCAGTAGCTAACTCATAGCTCTTATCTATCTCTGTCAAGTTGCTGGAAGATGTCTCTCCACGCAAATATCGAATTATTCTTTTTACCCACTCCACTGGAAGTAACCACGGTTTATCACTGAGATAAGGCTTCCACGATGTCCATGTCTTCCATGACGGAAAAAGTAAGCGCAGATAAGACAAGTGTTTATTCCGACTCGTACTGCTTGATTTTATAGTGCCAGAAACAATTCTGCTTGCCGTGCGATCAGTTGCAGTTGTATTTCCAAACGTCCCGGCACGGAACATATCGTCCAATAAATCCTGTGGAGATATGGAAACGCGAGACTGTATGAACTGAAAGTCAAGGTACTCATTTCCTATGTACATCAGGTCGGCAAGAAAGCCACCGGCTCCTACATCTTCGAGTGCTTTATCAATGTACTTCCAATCGATTCTGCCGCCGTACTTTTCGGCAAATAGCAGAATGTCAAGCATCATCCTCACGCCAAAACCACCGCCAGTGAAATGCTTGAACGCATGGAAAATCAGGAACAGAAGGTGGTCTGTGGGTGTCATCGTTCTAACCGAGGTGTTCTGTATAACCACAGTTTCATTGGTTCGAAAGGCGTCATCAAACCATCCATTCATTTTGTCTCGCACAGTGGAATCAGCCCCAAAAGGGTTCAAATGCAACTCCACTGTGAGAGGTTCATCTCTGTCAGGACTATAGAACGTAACTTCCTGAACGACCTTTAGAGCCTTATCAGGCTGCTCACCGCTCCGATAGCCACAGGATGTTAAAACCTCCACAGCTTTCTCATAGTCCTTTTTATCTATCAGAATATCTTCGTCACCAGATGGACGGAAATCAGCCCGTTCACCATACAGGTTCCTGCAGATAATTCCTTTCATTACTATTGGTGCTAAACCCGCGGATAGAAATGAGCGGTACAAGTCTATGAACTGCTCTGTCTTCTTCATCTGCATGGTCATTGCAGCTGTGGCAGCCGTGAAGTACTGCGGATTAGCACTGTCAAAATCAGCGAAAGAAGCGTATTGCATCGCGGCATCGTAAATAAGTGGAAACAGATTCTGCTTCTTAGCCACATTGAATATGGCTGACCAGTCCTGTGAAGGAAGTTCAGAAGGTTGCTTGCTCGGATGAACTGCGTCTTTTAGAATCACCAGAAAAGTTTCTTCTGCCTTATTCATCCAACGTTATCCTCCTTCATCTGTGACACCCACAGCTCTTAATCCGCCTCAATTTTCAAAGCTCTCCATCTGGGAGCTTATTAAAAGATCCTGTGTGTTCTCCTGTGGCCAATACCCTCCAGTTGTCCTCCCAAGGTCTTTTAATAAGCACTCAGCCGCATTTCACTATCTTTTCGTTATCTACTGTCTACTGCGACATTTCGTCTAATTCTGCGTTTTTCTGTTCTTCCCGCATCATCACAATCTCAAGCGCATTCAAGTATTCAGGCAAATTACTCATTATCAGTCTTATTTTCTGCTCATTTTTATCTGTTTTCACCAAAACAAGCTCATTATCTCGCAGTCATCTATGTCTACTTAACTTTTCGTCCAATCAAAAATCGGTCAATAATTTCAATAACGTCTACTGCGTCCTTTTCGTCGAGAAGGAACGGAATTATTCGACGAAACCACCAGATTACACCTATGTCTACTTACCTTTTCGTCTAATGCACTCGCCCCATATGTGCATAACAGATGCTCCTAAGCCCCATTTTGTAGGCAATTTTTACGCAGTAGACATTGACCACACACATATAATCGCCCTCATGATTCACCTATACTTCTCAACCTATGAAATTGCCCATCGGCTAATCCCGCAGATGTTTCCGCAGCTCAGCTAGTGGCTTAAGCACCCTCCTGTGAGTGCTTATTACAAGGTCCTCCCATGTGGCCATCCCAGCTGCACATCAGGGCCTTTTAATAAATACTCAGGTTCTATCTTTTATCTTTTCTACATCACTCACATATCTCTCCTCAATTCACACCCGGTCGGGATGATTTCTTCTGTTTTCTCACAGAACTCTTCTCTATCTGGATTTTCCGGAATGGTCACTCTATATCCAGTCACAACCCCATTCTCAAGAAGCTCTGTTGCCTCTATGTGAAAGCCTTTATTTTCTGTCATCTACTCATTCCCCATCTTTCCGAAACTCTCCAGTCAATATCAGATGAGCATATTCATCTCTGTGTTCCTCAATGAACACAACCAGCTCATAGAACTTCATTTCGTTTGCGATTACCTGGACAGCATTCGTATCAAACATATTTGTCCTTCCGGTATCCCGGATGGCAAGTACCTGTTCTCGTATCTTCTCTCTGTCCATGGGTTTTAACCCCTCCTCTTTTCGCACTCATTTTTTGCGAATTTTCTATTGTGTAAATTGCATAAAAATCAGTCGATTTTGACTCATCCGTTTGTAATAAATAGCTAAACTGAGTTTTTTCTTGGCACTATTAGAACTCGACCAAGTGTCCTTAGTTAAATTGCACAATTTTCTTTCCTTTTTAGCCTCTATTTTTGTTAAATTTGTACAAAGTACCCCCTTGTTTTTTCATTTCATTTTTTCAAGCGGGCTATTCAGTTGTCATTCCCACAGTCCCTTCGGTTCCATTAGAACAAACCCCTATGATCATCACCATGTCCTGTGTCCATCCCCCTCCAGCTTCAAATGATTTACAGCATCCAAGGCGTTGACGCCATTATTCCACTGGCGTATAATTGTATTAGCAGGTGCAAGGTGGTATCCGTCATCCTGCAATACGTTATGAGGAGGTATTTCTCTATGGATGATTTCTCTAAGGACAGTTCCTCTGTGAACGGTTCCTCAATGGACAGCCTTCCGATAGATAAGCTTGCGACCTATCATCCCATCACTGTGATTGCAAAGAGAGCAAACGGTAAACCTTTCGTCAAGTCCTTTGATGCACAGGTAGTGAAGCTGGATCACAGCTATATCTTTGTCCTGACCCGTGAAAAGCTCGCCAGTCTCAACAAGAAGAATTTCGTTTTCGATGGCAGCCGGATTGAATGCTATGGTCAGCATTTTCTCTGCACGAATGTCAGCGGTATCGGTTGTCCTATGCGGCCTTTTCTTGTGGCCGATCCTGTGGATTGCCCATCGGCTAATCCCGCAGATGTTTCCGCAGCACAGCCTGTGGCTTAAGCACCCTCCTGAGTGCTTATTACAAGGTCCTCCCGTGTGGCTATCTTAACTGCACGTCAGGGCCTTTTAATAAATACTCAGGTTTTCTGCGGCGGTTCCTCCT
>JAJQGO010000034.1 GCA_021200415.1 Ruminococcus sp.
TGTGGCTGACCGGTTTCGATGTGCCATCTCTTGCCACCATGTATGTGTACAAGCCAATGTCCGGTCATAACCTGATGCAGGCAATTGCCCGTGTGAACCGTGTTTTCCGTGACAAGGAAGGTGGTCTTGTTGTGGACTATGTAGGTATTGCATCTGCCCTCAAACAGGCAATGAATGATTACACTGTCCGTGACAAGAAAAATTACGGCGATACAGACGTTGCGAAAGTGGCATATCCGAAGTTTTTGGAGAAGCTGTCGGTATGCCGAGACCTGTTCCACGGCTTTGATTATACTCTGTTTACTACAGGCAGCGACCTTGAACGGGCAAGGACAATCAGCGGTGCTGTAAACTTTATCGTAGACCGAAACAAGGAAGAGGATAAGAACACATTCGTTAAGGAAGCATTGATGCTACATCAAGCTCTATCCCTATGCTCATCTCTTGTGCCGGAGGATTTACGGTTTGAGGCTGCATTCTTCGAGTCCGTGCGTGTGCTTACCGTCCGTCTGATGAACCAGGGCGGCGGCAAAAAAATATCACTGCCGGAAATGAACCAGCGCATTAATGACCTGCTGAAGCAGAGCATTAAAAGCGAAGGTGTAATCAACCTGTTTTCTGATGTACAGCAGGAGTTTTCACTCTTCGATCCAAAGTTTCTTGAAGAAGTTTCTAAGATGAAGGAAAAGAACCTGGCTGTGGAACTCCTGAAAAAACTGATTGCTGAACAGGTGCAGGTCTATCGCCGTACAAATGTTGTAAAGTCAGAGAAGTTCAGCGAGATTATACAGCGAACCATGAACGCCTATCTTAACGGAATGCTGACTAATGAGCAGGTAATTGAAGAACTCATGAACCTTGCCAAGCAGATATCCGAAGCACACAAGGAAGGTGAACAGCTCGGACTCACGGCAGATGAGTTGGCCTTTTATGATGCACTTACAAAGCCGCAGGCGATAAAGGATTTTTACGAGAACGAAGAACTGATTGCTATCACAAAAGAACTGGCGGATACACTCCGCAAGAATCGCACCATTGACTGGCAAAAGAGAGATTCTGCCCGTGCCAAGATGCGGATGTTGATTAAAAAGCTCCTGAAAAAGCACAGGTATCCACCGGAAGGCATGGAGGATGCCGTCCAGACGGTCATGACGCAGTGTGAATTGTGGACAGATAACGCAGATTTCGAAGAGACAGATTCGAAGGTCGTACATTATGACTTTCAGGGCGATAGTCATCTGAGTATGGTAGCAGAACCCGCATCTCCCTATGGGAAGAAGAACTAAGGCAGGAGGCAGAGCATGGACGCACGAAAAGGAAACATCTACGAGATATTAAACGGAAACAAGCAGTTTTTGATTCCCGATTACCAGCGCTTTTACAGCTGGGACTTGGAGCAGTGTAAACGCTTGTGGGGCGACATTGTTGAAATGCAGAAGAAAGGAAAAACAGGTCACTTTGTCGGTTCCATCGTCAACATTGCTGAACAGGCTATGCCAACCGGTGTCCAGAAATATATGATTATTGATGGGCAGCAGCGCATGACCACTCTGACTTTGCTTCTGCTGGCACTGCGCGATTATTCTATTGCGAATCCCCAGGATACTTCTATCAATTCCAAGCGGATTGATAATATGCTTTTGAAGAATGAGTATGAAAGTGGTGACGAGCGTTATAAGCTCTTGCTTACACAGACAGACAGGGATATTTTGATAAGCTTGGTAGAGCGCAAGCCCATTCCAGAAGGTACAGTTTCGCGGTTGCTGAACAACTATGATTTCTTTGCGGGAAAAATCAAGGATATGGATTTGACCCCTGCTGAAGTCTATGAGTCTATTGGAAAACTACAAATTGTAAATATAACACTGGATCGTGCCGTAGACGATGCGCAGGCTATCTTTGAAAGCCTGAATTCTACGGGTAAAGAATTGTCCGAATCTGACCTGATTCGCAACTATGTATTGATGGGGTTGGAATCCACGGAGCAGAGCTATGTTTATGAGCATTATTGGCGTCCGATGGAGCTTCTTTTTTCCTATGAGACGCAGGAATCCGTCATGGATAGATTCTTCCGCGATTATCTGACTATGAAGCTGACAAGGATACCAAAGCAGAACCGTGTATATGAAGAGTTTAAGCTCTATCATCTTAACTGCGAGTTCAGCTCCGTCAGAGAATTGTGTCAGGACCTTTTGACCTTTGCGAAATACTATACTGATATGGTATTCAGGCGCAGCGATAATAAGGCGCTGAAGCGGCTCTATGATGATATCAATGATTTGCGGATGGATGTATCGTACCCCTTCCTGCTTAAGGTACATGACGATTTTGCTAATGGCATTATCTCCGAAGAAAATTTGGAAGAAATAATCGGTCTGTGCATCAGCTATGTGCTTAGACGGAATATCTGCGATATACCTACAAATTCGCTGAACAAGACTTTTGCCACATTACGGAATGAGATTAAGAGCGATGATTATATGAATTCTATTAAAGCCTTCTTCGTACTTCGTGATGACTACAAGGAGTTCCCCAGCAATGATAAATTCAAAAAAGCTTTTATGACGCGCGATATTTATAATATGCGTGCAAGGAATTTTATTCTCAGCCATCTGGAGAACTACGGGAACAAAACACCAATTATTATAGAAAATTATACAATTGAACATATCATGCCCCAGAACAGTAATCTGGGTGTCGAATGGCAGACCGAACTCGGTGCCAATTGGAAAGAGGTTCAGAAAACATATCTCCATACAATTGGGAACCTGACTCTGACTGGATATAATTCGGAAATGAGCGACAAACCTTTCATGAGCAAAATGAACATGGAAGGTGGCTTTAAACAGAGTGCCCTTCGGCTGAATTCTTATCTGGTGACATTGACTGAATGGAATGAAGCCCATATAAAAGAACGGGCTGAACAGTTGGCGAAGAAAGCTCTTCAGATATGGCCATATCCTGAAATGAGCGATGAAGAGCTTGCTCCTTATCAGGTGGTAGAAAAGCCTGCCCAGAGATACAGCCT
Organism: Ruminococcus sp.; assembly: GCA_021200415.1. Lineage (GTDB taxonomy): Bacteria > Bacillota > Clostridia > Oscillospirales > Ruminococcaceae > Ruminococcus. The sequence continues at coordinate 3,029 of JAJQGO010000034.1, forward strand.
CGAAACCTACGATACCAACGCGTTTACTAAAATGCTTTTTGAAACACTTGATAAACGTATCATGAATTTGTCCCCAAGCGTTAAGAGGGAATTTAAGAAGCTGTATATCGCATATAAGCTGGATACGAATTTCGTGGATATCGTTATTCAAAAACAGCGGCTCCGTATTTCTGTAAATATGAAATTTGCGGATATATTCGATCCCAATGGAATCTGCCGTGACATTACCGGCCTTGGAAGATGGGGAAATGGAGATGTGGAATTGTTTTTAGACCACACGTCAGAAGTAGACCAGGTCATGGAAATAATCGAGCAGTCCTATAATGCACAGGTGGATTAACCATTGGCGCGTATGCGAATAAGGTGATACATACACGGGGTGAAGGTGATTTAGGCTTATGGAACAACAGGAACAAGAGGTTTTCAATAAGGTAGTTGAATATATAAAAACTCTCCCAAATGGAACACATCTGTCCGTGCGGGATGCATTGAATCATTTCGGCATAGATTCGCTCGATTTGCCGTCAGCGCTAAATTATTCCGTTTTAGACGAGATTTGCGCTGCGGTCGAAAAGGACACAGATATCATCCTGGACTTTAGTGCGCATGACGATTTGGACGAAGGGTTGCCTCTTGCTATGGATTTTTACGTCTACCATAAACGCCTGCAGAAAGCTCAGATTATTTCTGACTTACTTTGCTATGGACCTTGCCCAGAGCCTGACGACCCGGTAGAGCAACGCTTAACGATATCAGCGACTGGTCGAATATGGTTTACAGAGAGAGTATTCGGACCCATCGGCGATACCCGATATCCCATCGGAAGAAAGATACAGATGAGTATCGGCAAAGAAAGAGCCTACGCTATACTATCCATGCTGGCTGATTATTCAGAATCAGAAGCACCACTCATATATTGTACAGATATCGGCAGCTGGTATATGACTCTCACTGGTGTTGATGGCAGTAAGGAAAAACTGTCATGTTCCATGAATGGCGATGTGTTCGTAGGTGATATTTATTTGAATGATTTTATTCGTGCCAGAATACCAATCGAGGGACTTGCTGTATTCGGTGGCGGAGATGACAATGAAGAAGACGATGAAGAGGAAATGCCATGACAAATAAGGAAAAAATCAAAAAAATTCAGTATGCAATCGACCATCCAAACACGGAGGAACTGTATTATAGTCTCCTCGAAGAAATGGGTGATCTGAAAAACAGCTATTATGACTATATGACTACGACTCCCATTAATTGTGACAGGGAATTGGAGCGTCTGCCGGAGGCTGACTATGAACTTGCCACAGCTCTTCTCACCATGCTCCTACGTGAGGACCATTTTGCGAACGGTTCTTTAATGAGGCGTCTTGAATCAGGTCAGCTTAATGCCGTGCTTAACCGCATGATTGAAACGCTCAGTGCGTAATAAATTGAAAGATAACCTTTTAGAGGACATGGTTCTCTTTGGAGAGTGGTACAAAAAAGATGATGAAGATAGCGACATGGAACGTTGAACGTTTAGAACACAGAAGCAAATTAGACTCTATCATTACTGCCTGTCAGCGCGAAGATGCAGATATTCTTGTGATGACGGAAGCAGATGAACGTATACGGCTGTCGGGGTATCTTTTCTGCTATTCCACGATGCCGCCTCTGGATCATGAGTTGCCGCCGTATCCGATGCCTGTGCATTATGCACCTACTGAGCGGCGGGTGATAATATATTCAAAATATCCATGTGTCCGGCAGTACAGCACTTATGATGATACTACTGCCGTCTGCGTGGAGTTTGAAACCGAGTATGGTAATTTGCTGGTGTATGGTTCCATTATTGGCATACACGGACATAGAAAGCCTTTCTTCATGGATGCGCTGCACGGTCAAATGACCGATTTAAGAAAACTGACAGCAGAGGGACATCCGATATGTTTCCTGGGCGATTATAATTGCAGCTTCGCAGATAACTACTATCCGAGCAACACCGGCAAGACTGCAATATTGGATTGCTTTGCTGAAATCGACATGAGCTTGCTAACGGCATATAGGTCAGAATGCATTGACCATATCGCTGTTTCAAAAAGATTTATTGGTAACTCCATGCCGTCCATTACGGAATGGAATCTTGATAAGCAACTATCCGACCACAAAGGAATTGCCGTGATATTTTAAAGAGAATAACGAGTGCCGCATAAAGTATAGCACCTTTTAATTTTTCCTCGCACATTTTAATTATTGCAAAATCAGTCACCGCAA
>JAJQGO010000030.1 GCA_021200415.1 Ruminococcus sp.
ACAAAACTACCACAAAAAATACCCCAACATCTCCAACAACCACAACCACAACAACAACAACTACTACAACTACAACTACAACCACCACAACGACTACAACCACAACCACCACACAGCCGACAACTACAACGACTACAAGCACAAGCACGACTGCTGTAACAACTACAGCTCCGGTTGAAACAACAACTACCACCACAGAGCCTGAGGAAACCGATTACACTGTCGCTGACCTCGTTCAGCTCTACACCCACATTTTCAGAAAGAACACCACTGCTGATTCAAGATTCGACCTTGACGGCAACGGATACATTGAATCATATGACGCGGTTCTTCTCAGAAAAATACTTGCAAAATAATCGGAAAAAAAAAATCCCGTGGAATTTAATTTCCACGGGATTTCTTAATATAAATCTGAATGAATTAAGCTCCTGTACCTGTAACAGTGAAGTCAACCTCAACAGTTGTCCAGCCGTCATTAAATGCGGAAGGATCAATAATCTGAGCTGAATATCCTGTAGTATCCGTGAGAACTCCGCTTGCATCGTGAGCATCCTCGGGAATATTTTCATCAGAAACCCAACTATTGTAGATGTTTGCACGCATTTCAACGCCGTCATCAGAAGCAGTGTAGTTCTTAGCAGTCATATCAATTTCATTTCCGTCGATTCTGATGCTTGTGATTTCGATTGCCATGTCAGGGTAGAGAGTTGTTCCGTCGTTTACCATTACAGCGGCAAATGAGCAGCCTGAGGGAGTATATTCGCCGTTAGCGTCGCCTGTAGTATCGTAGCGGAAGCCGTTAGTGTCAGCAGTTACGCTTACAGTGTAATCTCCGTCACCTGTAATTGTTGCAACGCCTGCGTCATAAGCGAGCATAGAGCCTTCATCGTCAATATTGCCCCAATACTGAATCCACCACTGACCGTCAACGATTGCAAGATAAGCATCGCCGGATTCAGCACCAACAGCCTCTTCAAAATCGCTTGTATCATCTGTTACGGCAATATGAACCTCAGTTGTTTCCTCTTCTGCGGAGGATTCTTCTGCTGATGATTCGGACTCTGATGAGGAATCTTCGCTTTCATCGCTGCACGCAGTAAATGCGCCGCAAACCATCATTGAAGCGAGGAGGGCAGCTAAAATCTTTTTAGTTTTCATAGAATAATACCTCTTTCTGAAATTATGATTCAATTTTATTGCTCCCGAAGCCGCGGAAAGGAGAGAGGGTATACAGCCCCGAAAGCCTTCATTATTATAATACACAATTTTTACGTCAAGTTCAAGATGCTAAATGAACAAATTTACGCCCTTATAAATGTGACTTTTGTGAAAAGGGCGTAAGAATGTCCATTATAGTTAATCATTCATCAGGTAAGCTCAAACATTCCCGTATAGAGCTGGTAATATTTACCCTTGCGGGCGATAAGCTCATCATGATTTCCACGTTCTATGATTCTGCCGTTTTCGAGAACCATAATTGCCTGCGAGTTGCGGACTGTTGAGAGTCTGTGCGCGATAACAAAAACGGTTCTGCCCTCCATGAGGCTGTCCATGCCCTTTTCAATGAGAGCCTCGGTACGTGTGTCAATAGAGCTTGTAGCCTCATCAAGAATCAGCACGGGAGGATCTGCAACAGCGGCTCTTGCGATTGCAAGAAGCTGACGCTGCCCCTGACTAAGATTTGAGCCATCGGCAGTGAGCATGGTACTGTAGCCGTCCTCCAGATGCCTGATAAAGTAATCGGCATTGGCAAGCTTAGCTGCGGCGTAGACCTCCTCATCTGTGGCGTCAAGCTTTCCGTAGCGGATATTTTCCATAACCGTACCCGTGAAAAGGTGGGTATCCTGAAGAACCATAGAAAGGGAGCGTCTCAGATCAGCCTTTTTGATTTTGTTTATGTTTATTCCGTCATATCTTATCTTTCCGTCAGGAACATCGTAAAAACGATTTATGAGATTTGTTATAGTTGTTTTACCTGCGCCTGTCGAGCCGACAAAGGCTATTTTCTGACCCGGCTTTGCGTAGAGGCTTATTCCGTTCAGGACAGTTTTATTCGGCTCATAGCCAAAGACTACGTTGTCGAACTCAACGTTTCCGCGAACCTCCGTATAGGTGACGCTGCCGTCAGCCGTGTGGGGGTGCTTCCATGCCCATCTTCCGGTACGTTTATCAGATTCGGTAATTGTTCCGTCGGGAGTAATCTCCGCATTTACAAGAGTTACGTAGCCGTTGTCCTCCTCGGGCGTTTCATCAATTACTCTGAAAATTCTCTCCGCACCTGCAAGAGCCGTCAGAACCGAGTTGAACTGCTGGGAAACCTGCGTAATTGGCTGCGAGAATGAGCGTGTGTACTGGAGATAGGACACAACAGTTCCTATTGTCATTCCTCCGACACCGTTTACAGTCATAATTCCTCCGGCAATTGCCGTTACTGCGTAGTGGAGGTAGGAAAGATTATTCATAATCGGCATGAGGATATTCGCAAATGTATTTGCTCTTGTTGAAGCCTCACAGAGCGCGCCGTTCAGCTCGTCAAAGGCAGCGTCAGCCTTCTCCTCATAGCAGAAAACCTTCACGACCTTCTGACCCTCTATCATTTCCTCGATGTAGCCGTTTACAGCTCCAAGAGCCTGCTGCTGCGCCTTAAAGCCTTTGCCGCTTCGTGAGCCGACAGCCTTTATAATATTTACAATGGCAAACAGCACAACGATTACAATAAGCGTCAGCTGCCAGCTGTAGATTACCATAGCGATGAAAACTCCCACAATTGTAACAGCCGAGGAAATAAACTGTGCCACACTGTTGCTGAGCATTTCACGTATAGCGTCAGTATCATTTGTGTAAAGACTCATAAGCTCGCCGTGAGTATGCTTATCGAAGTAGCGTATGGGAAGTGATTCCATTTTGTTGAAAAGATCCGTTCTTATGCGGTAAAGGGTTGTGGTTGAAACCTTGAGCATTATTCTCTGGTAGCAGAAGGTTGAAGCTGCTCCTATGGCATAGACAGCTCCCATTGCCCCAAGAAGCTGTACAAGCTCAGTTCCGTTGAGCTTTCCCGCTTCTATAGAAGCCTCAATGCTGTCGATGATAGGCTTGAGCAGATAATTTCCGACAATTCCCGCACCTGCGCTGAAAATGATGAACAGGGCTACAAGTGCGATATGCAGCTTGAAGCCGTACATATAGCTAAAAATTCGTTTGAGCGTTGCAAGGGTATTTTCCGGCTTTGCCGTAGGGCCATTCTTTACAGGCGGCATTACTCTTCAGCTCCTTTCTGCTGGGAGATATAAACCTCCCGATAAATTTCACTGCGCCTGAGAAGCTCATCATGAGTTCCCACATCGCTGATTTTTCCATCGTCCATGACGATAATTCTGTCTGCGTCCTGAACCGATGAAATACGCTGTGCAATGATAAGTGTAGTCGTATCAGCAAGCTTTTCACGGAACGCTTTTCTGATGCTGCTGTCCGTTGCTGTATCAACAGCGCTGGTGGAGTCGTCAAGGATTATAATTTTCGGCTTTTTCAGAAGTGCCCTTGCGATACAAAGGCGCTGCTTCTGACCGCCCGATACATTTACGCCGCCCTGACCGAGATCTGTTTCATAGCCGTCGGGGAAGCTCATTATGAAGTCGTGTGCGCAAGCTGATTTGCAGGCGTCAATGATTTCCTCATCAGAGGCGTTCTCATCGCCCCATTTCAGGTTATCCTTGATAGTTCCCGAAAACAGGACGTTTTTCTGAAGCACCATTGCAACCTGATTTCTGAGAGTTTCCAGAGAATACTCCCTGACGTTATGACCGCCCACGAAAACATCACCCTCCGTAGAGTCGTAAAGACGCGGAATAAGCTGAACGAGGGAGGTTTTTGACGAGCCTGTGCCGCCGATAATACCGATGGTTTCACCTGATTTTATATCGAGATTTATGTGATCAAGAGCAAGATTGTTCATATCGTTGAAGTAGCTGAAGCTGACGTTCCTGAAGCTTATTGAGCCGTTTTCCGCGGTAACGTCTGTGACGCTGTCCTTTATGGTCGGCTCTTCGTCCAGAACCTCATGAATACGCTGGAGGGACGCCCTTGAAATTGTGAACATAACGAAGAGCATGGAAAGCATCATAAGCGACATGAGAATCTGAGTTATGTAGGAGATGAAGCTTGAAAGCTCGCCTGTTCCGATGCTTCCGTCAACGGCAAGATTTCCGCCGAACCACAGCACAGCTATAATGCTTGCGTACATACAAAGCTGCATAATGGGGCTGTTCAGGATAACAAGCTTTTCGGCAAAAACCTGAGCTTTCCTTACGCTGTCGGCAGTGTCGGAGAAATTTTTCTTTTCGTGCTTTTCACGAACGAATGCCTTAACAACACGTATGCCGATAAGGTTTTCCTGAACGCGGGAATTCATGCCGTCATATTTTGTAAGCATTGCTTCAAATCGTGGATGAGCCTTAATGGCGATAAAGAAGATAGCAAATCCCAGAACAGGTATGGCAATGAGAAATACAAGGGACAGCTTTGCGTTGATTCTGATAGCCATAATGGTAGCGCAGATAAGCATAATGGGGGAACGGAAAGCAGTCCTGATGAACATCATGAAAGCGTTCTGCGTGTTTGTGACGTCAGTTGTCAGACGTGTAATAAGTGATGCTGTGGAAAATTTGTCCACATTTGCGAATGAGTAGCTCTGAACCTTGCGGAAGAGCGCGCCTCTGAGATTTTTCGAGAAGCCCATAGCCGCAACTGCGCTGAAGCGTCCCGCAAGAGCGCCAAAGCAGAGTGAGCAGGCAGCCATTATAACCATGAGAATGCCCATTTTTACAACATAGGAAACATCACCCTGTTTGATTCCGTTGTCGATGATCATGGCCATGACTGTCGGGATAAGCACCTCCATAGCGACTTCTCCGATAATGGACAGCGGAGAAAGCAGTGCGTACTTCTTGTACTCACCCACATAGGAAAGTATTTTCTTGTACATTTTTATACTCCTTAATTTTTATTTTCATCGGAATCCCTGCATATTTCCTCCATATTCCGATGTAAAAGCATAGTAAGCTTCATAGGGTCGCCGTCAGCCTGTTCGTTAATGCCTTCAATTGATTTCATTTCAGCAAGCAGCCGATTGAGGTAATTGAAAAGCTGATTTTTTTCCTCCGGTGAGAAGCCCTTCATAATGAGAGAGTCATATTCCTTAAAAATTTCGGCATGGCGTAAAATAGTATCTCTGCCCTTTTCCGTCAGGGCGAGACGCTTGCACCGCAGATTGTCCTTATCCACGGTTTTCGTTATGAAGCCTGCCTTTTGCAGCCTTTTTGTAGAAGTAGCCACAGAAGAGGGTGTGACGTTAAGCTGCTCGGCGATAGTAGATTGTGTGCAGTTTTCATTTTCTTCGATTGTCCGCATGATAGCCACCTGTCCGAAGTGCAGGGGAGAGGAGCTTGTACTTCTTTTGATGAACAATTTTCTGAGCAGATGGATATTTTCTATCATAGCGATAATTTCCCTGTTTTCAATTTCGTCCAATTAAAAACCTCCTTTACGTAGTTGTACTTATCAACAATTAAGCTTGAAAACAGTTAAACGTTTAATAGTTGATTTGGTACTATTATATCATGAGAAGAATCCCTTGTCAAGGGGGTGATTTTTCATATTTCCGAACATTTTGTTAATAATAGTATAGGCGGAGGAAATTACGCGGCACGGCGGAATTTCAGTTCTTTGTCCCGAAAAAAGGAGGAATTATTTTAATGATTAAGCTTTATTCATCAGAAAATTGCATATGGTGCAAAAAAATGAAGCAATATCTGAAATCGAAAGATATTGCCTTTGAGGAATTTAATATACGAGAGCCGCAGAATGCGGAGCGTGTCTACCAGCTGAGCGGGCAGAACGCTGTTCCCGTGACTGTTATAGGGAGTCACGTTATTGTTGGCTTCGACCCCACGGCAGTTGACCGAGCCGTAGAAAAAAGCTCCTGAAAATCAGGAGCTTTGGGGATGGAGCTATGTTTCGCACGATATTGTCTAAAAAATGCTTGGCAAAGGGCGCAATGTGCTGTATAATGTATAATAAAGAAGATGAATCAAATTGCGAAATGGAGATGCTTTTATGAAATTGTCTTATCCGGTATGTATTTATCCAAATACTCCGAATCAGGGCTTTACTGCTGTCGTTCCCGATTTGCCCGGCTGTGTTACCTGTGGCGATACCATGCAGGAGATATTTGAAATGGCTGTTGACGCCGCTTCCGGCTGGATTTTAACAGAATTAGAGGACGGGAATACGCCGCCAATTCCCAGTGAAGTTTCTACAGTACACGCAGACGAATATTCAGGCGGCTTTACATCCACGCTAATCTTGGACATAGACGCATATGCCGAAAAATACGGAGAATAAAACATCAGGAATGCATGGTTCAATACACAAAAGCCCACGCAAATGCGTGGGCTTTTGTCATGTGATGGAGCTATTGACCCGATTCGAACGGGCGACCTGCTCATTACGAGTGAGCTGCTCTACCTGCTGAGCCACAATAGCAACACATTTATTATACCTCATTTCAGAGAGATTGTCAAGGGAAAATGCGGAAAAATTTTATGTCAGCGTGCAAAATAACATCAATTCAACAAAAAGGACTCCGAAGAGTCCATTCTGCTAATTCTGCACAAGAGGAATTGAATTACCGTCCTCATCGTAAAATACGATATTATCAATGTACATATTCGATTCGTTTTGGAGTCCCCAACGCATTATCAGGAAATTCGCGTCCTCCATTTCAGCCGACCATTTCTGACCGCTTGCCGCAAGGAGAAACTTGAACTGAACATGAACCGCGCCGGACATCTCGAAGTTATATTCTCCGCCGCTGAACTCGCTGAAATCGTACCATTTATCATCGTCCGCAGTTACCGTTCCGCCGCCGCCGCCAATCCAGCCGGGAGCCTTAACCAGCTCGCCGTCCTCGTTTTCAAGCAGCTCCGCCGTTGCATCAGCGTAAACGTCAAACTCAATTTTGCTGACCTTATCGAGATTTTCAGCTCCTATAAGGGGAATCGCGTTTATTCTGATTTTCTGAACCCTTTCCGAAAGCTCCACATTTCCGCTGTCGGTGAATTTGAGCATTTTGTTGCCCTGAACCTCAACAACAGAAATTTCCCCTTCGGCGGAATAATCATCGTCGCATATAACCTCAGCGAAGGAGCAGTCACCATCGTCAAAGGTTACGGTGTTTTCATCCGACGCCTCCACGGGAGTTGGCGGAACAAGCTCCTCATCGGAATCGGCAGAGGATACAACCGAATCTCCGTCAGCAATGGAGCTGCCGCTGCTTTCATCGCCGCATCCGGCAGCAGCAGTCAGCATGGAAAACATCAATGCGCTTGCTACAATTTTTCTGTAGTCCACATTAGCCCTCCTTATAGCACTAATGCCCCCTGAATTCAGAGGGCATTATGTATCAATAATAAATTACTTTCTCTTTCTTGCTGCAACAGCTGCAGTACCTGCAATTGCAAGAGCTGCAATAGCAAAGCCTACGCCTGCATCGCCTGTATCAGCAGAGGTTTCTGCTGTTGTTGAGCTGCTTGAGGAGGACTTGCTTGAGCTTGAGCTTGAATTTGAAGAAGAAGAGGAAGAGCTGCCCGAATTAGTTGAAGATGATGATGATGAGCTGTCTGAGCTTGAATCTGAGCTTGAATCGGAATCAGAATCCGAAGAAGATGAGGATGAAGAATCCGAGCTGCTGTCGCTGCTGCTATCATCTGAAGAAGATGATGATGAAGAATCCGAGCTGCTGTCGCTGCTGCTATCATCTGAAGATGAGGATGATGAATCCGAATCGCTGTCGCTGCTTGTATCATCAGATGTTACATTTGAAGTACCTGTTGCGCCTGTACCTGAAACTGTGAACACAACCTTAATGCTTGATTCAATATCGCAGTCATCAACAAGCTTTGTACCTGTTCCTGCCCAGTCGTCACGGAGATAGAGTCTTGTTACGCCTGCACTGCTTTCAAAGTAGTTTGTATCAACTGCCGAGCTTGCGTCATAGCCTGTGATTTCCTCGCCGTCGATCCAGATACCATCAATTGTTGCGCTGAGATCCGGGAATGTAGCTGAAGCGAAGTTGTCAACGCCGTCAGCGGGAACGATAACAACAGTCAGGAACCAGCTGCTTCCTGTGCTTGTTGCCTCTGAAATGTCCCAGGTACACTGATACTGAGCGTCACCGTCAACGCTTGTAATGCTTACGCCTGAATTTTCGCCCTCGCTCCAGTTTGACTCTGTACCGAAGCTGCCTATGAGGTAAGCTCTGCCAAGCTCATCAGCTGCATCTGCCGTTGTAACTGACATTGCTGCGAATGAAGCTGCGCAAACTGCTGATGCAGCAGCTGCCGCAAGTAATCTTTTAATCTTCATGTTAAAAACTCCTTACTAATGCACGGCACATATTATCTCCCATGCCTTGAGAGATGCCGCACTATACATTTTTATATCATTATTATAGCATCTATCAAAAGCAATGTAAAGTAGCATTTTGCACAAATTTTATATTGCTTTATCAGACATATTACATATTATTACCGTTTTTACTCTTGTTCGTATAAACAATTTCCACAAATTGCCGCATAAGGTCGAAGGGCTTTATCTTCGGAGAAATCTTGACGGAAACATAGGAACGGGAGGTGCTGTTGAAGGTTATTTTTCCCTTATATGCGGAGGAAAGCGCCGTAATCTGATTCATGTCAAGATAATCCGTGTAGAAGTACATTGAGCCGTTTTTCTGCGATATTTCGGTGATTCCCAGATGCGCCGCCTTATTTCTCAGGAGGGAAACATCAATAAGTCCCACCACGGATTTCGGCGGCTCTCCGTAGCGGTCGATAAGCTCGTCGATCAGGTCGGTCTTGTCTGCGTCCTCGTTGACAAGCATAATCTTGCGGTATATATCAATTCGCTGATTCATGCTTTCGATGTACGTTTCGGGTATATGAGCGTCAATCTGAATATCCACAAGGCACTCGGGAACCTTTTCCGGCTGTTCGCCCTTTTCTTCGGCAATAGCCTCCGAAAGAAGCCGCAGATACATATCGTATCCCACAGCCTCCATATGACCATGCTGCTTGCCGCCGAGGATACTTCCCGCACCTCTGATTTCCAGATCACGCAGAGCAATGCGGAATCCGCTGCCGAACTGGGTGAACTCCCTCATTGCGTCAAGACGCTTTGACGCAACCTCCGTCAGAACCTTATCCTTTTTGAACGTAAAGTAGGCGTAGCCTCTGCGGTTTGAACGTCCCACGCGTCCGCGGAGCTGATACAGCTGAGAAAGCCCGAATCTGTCGGAATCCTCAATAATCAGCGTATTTACATTGGGAACATCAACGCCCGTTTCGATGATAGTCGTGCAGACGAGAATATCTATCTCATGCTCCACAAGCTGCTCCCATATATCAGACATTTCGTCCTCCGACATCTGACCGTGAGCATAGGCGATTCTCGCCTCCGGAAGAAGCTCCTGAAGGCGCAGCGTGCATGATTGGATTGTTTCGACTCTGTTGTGGATGTAGTAGACCTGACCGCCGCGCCGCAGCTCACGGACTATCGCCTGAACGATTGTCCCGATATTGTACTCGATAACATACGTCTGAACAGGGTATCTGTCCTGCGGCGGCTCTTCGATTACCGACATATCACGTATTCCGCTCATCGCCATATTGAGCGTTCTCGGGATTGGCGTTGCCGACAGCATCAGCACATCAACGCCGGAAAAGCTCTCCTTGAATTTTTCCTTGTGGGCGACACCGAAGCGCTGCTCCTCGTCAATTATGGCAAGTCCCAGATCCTTGAATACCACGCTTTTCTGAATGATTTTGTGCGTGCCGATAAGCAGATCAATTTTGCCGCTTTTGAGATTTTTCAGTATTTCCGTCTGCTGCTTTGTGGTTCTGTAGCGTGAAAGAAGCTCCACATTTACGGGGAAATGCTCGAATCTTCGCAGCGCCGTCTGATAATGCTGCCATGCAAGAACGGTTGTGGGAACAAGTATTGCGCACTGCTTTCCAGAAAGTATGCATTTCATTGCGGCTCTCAGGGCGACCTCTGTCTTTCCGAATCCCACATCTCCGCAGAGGAGCCGTTCCATAGGTCTTGGGCGTTCCATATCCGCCTTGATTTCCGCAATTGCCTGAAGCTGATCGTCCGTTTCAACATAGGGGAAACGCTCCTCAAAATCATGCTGCATTTCATCATCGGGATAAAAGGCGAAGCCCTTGCTCTTTTCACGCTTTGCGTAGAGGGCGATAAGCTCGTGCGCCATATCCCTGACTGCGCTTTTGACGTTGCTTCGCGTCCTCTGCCACTCATTTGAGGACAGCTTGTTCAGCTTAACTCCCGAATCGTCACGAGGGCCGATGTACTTTGAAACAAGATCAAGCTGCGTAACGGGAATATACAGCTTATCATTGCCTGCGTACTGAATTGTAATGTAATCCTTTGTGATGCCGTCAAATTCCAGCTTGCGTATGCCGAGAAACCGTCCAATACCGTGCCCCGAATGTACAATGAGATCGCCCTCGGAAATATCGGAAAGGCTTCGTATCTCCTCGCTCTTGTTCTTCTTTTTGCGGCTTTTCCTGCGGCTCGAATTCATTGCTCGGCCCTGCGTTATCAGAACCGTCTTATTGTCGGGATATTCAAATCCGCCGCTGAAGCTGCCTGACATCAGATACACTCTGCCGCTCTCAAGCTCAGTGTTCTCGGACACAAGACTGCACAGGAAACCCTGTTCCTCCAGATCCTGTTTTATAATGGGAAGTGTTTTTTCACTTCCTGCCGCAAGAATCATGCGGTAGCCTCTGCGGCGGAATTCCTCCAGATCCTCTGTCAGCTGCTTCATTTCGCCGCCCCATGCCGCCGTCTGCATAGCTTCAAAGCTGATAAGGCGGCGGAAGTCTATGCGTTCTCCCCCCTGCATAAAGGAGCTGAGATACAGACAGTTTCTTTTGGAGGCTATAAGCTGAATTTCCGGCAGCTCAAGGCAGAAGCCGTCCAGTCCCTTGCAAAGCTGACCGTCCTCCATGAGAATTTTTATATCCTCATTGCTGCGTGAGGTAACGCCTGCCGCATTCTCCATAACGTCGGAATAATCGCTGAAAACCACCGTCCCCCCTGTATAGTCAAATATGGTGGAGGGGCTGCCGTAAACCAAGGGGTAATATTTGTGGCTGTGCAAAAGAATTTCCCCCGAACGAAGCCTGTGAACGTCAGCTCCCAGATGCTCACGGACAAGCTCGCTGCGCTTGCCTCTCACCCTTTTGCAAAGCTCCTCTATTTTGTCGGCAAGCTCGTTGTTATCATAAAGCACCTCGCTTGCAGGCGGAATTTCAACAAGCTCAAGAGCTTCAGTTCTGCGCTGAGTATCGGTTTCAAACTCGGATATGGAATCTATTTCGTCCCCCCACAGCTCGATTCTCACAGGCTTTGACGCCTGTACGGGGAAAATATCAATAATCGAGCCGCGGACTGAAAACTGCGAAGCTCCCTCAACCTTTTCGCTTCGCTGATAGCCGCAGTCCGACAGCCTCCGGCAAAGTCCGCTCAGGTCGATTTCCTCCCCCTGCTTCAGCGTGATAATTCCCGACAGCAGTGTTTTTTCAGGGATAACCGGCTGCATGACAGCCTCTATGCTTGCGCAGATAACGCCGCATTCGCCCCTTGAGGCTTTTGTAAGAGCCGCGATTCTCATGTACTCATATTCGCTGTTCACTCCCGCAACAGGCGTAAGAACAAGCTCCTTTGAGGGGAAAACCACAGCCGTTTCCTCACCTGACATCATATTTATATCGTCGCAGAGCTTTTTTGCTTCGGATTCCGTACCGGTTATGGCGAGGACGATTTCATTGCCGCTGAGAGAGTATATCAGCTGCGCTCTGTGTATATGGGAAATGCCCGTTACCGAAACGGGCGAGATGTTTTTTTTCAGCGCCTCCTCAATGCTTTTGAAGCCGGAAAGCTCACTGAAGGTTTGCTTAAAAAGATTCATTCTGTTCTCCATCAAGAATTATATTTGTTCATTGCCTCGTCAGTTTTTTCCTGCACCATAAGCTTTACGCATTCGCAGGCATTTTCCGCGGATATTTTTATTTTCTCCGCGTCCTCCTTTGAAAATTTCCCCAGCACCCACTTTGCCAGATCATAATCAGGATGCGGCTTTCCGCCTACGCCGATTTTTATTCTCGGGAAATCATCTCTGCCTGTCAGATCCACAATGCTTCTCATGCCGTTGTGGCCGCCGTGACTTCCCTTTCTGCGAATGCGGAGCTTTCCCGGAGCAAGGGAAATATCGTCATATATAACAATGAGATTTTTTGCGTCAAGCTTGTAAAATTCAAGTGCCTGAACAACAGATTCGCCGCTGAGATTCATAAACGTATTCGGTTTGAGCAGCAGACAGCGTTTGCCCTCGATTGACGCTTCGGCAGTCATTCCCTTGAACTTCATGCGGTTTATCTGCACGCCGAGCTGCTCCGCAAGCATATCAATCGTGTAAAAGCCTGCGTTGTGACGAGTTCCCTCGTACTGCATACCCGGGTTTCCCAGACCTGCAATAACATATTCTATTTTACCTCCGCCGCTTTGCGAATTTGAGGAAATTTTGTCGAATATATCAAAAATACTCATGTTCATTCTCCTTAGTGTTTTCTTTTCCAAAAGCATTGTATCACATTTCGGAAAAAATTGCAAATATCATGGGCAACGCCACACAAAGCACGCCTGACGGCTTTGCCGTACTGCCTAATCCTTTTCGCACACGGCAGCCGCAAATTTTCCTCCGCCAATTATGTACTGCCTGAAGCTGTAGCCCTCAATGTCGGTAATAATCCTGCTGCCGTCAAAGGAAAATTCCGCTTTGCTGAGAGGGTAGGAAATCCCGATGCCCAAAGCCTTCACGTAGCTTTCCTTCAGCGTCCACAGGCGAAAAAATAGCAGATCCCTTTCGTCCTCGGGAGCGTTCTCAATCAAGGCTCTTTCACGCTCCGAGAAAGCCCGTCTGACCACCCTCACGGGATATTCCCGAACCCTTTCCACATCAATTCCGCATTCGCTTTTGCATATGCAGCAAGCCGTTATGCCCTCTCCATGGGACAAATTATAGTAAACCTGCGGATAATCGGCAAGGCTCGGCTTACCGTAGCTGCCGTAGGAAATTTTCGTATTTTCATCGTAATCGATTCCGCAGAGTCTAAGCTCCTCTTTAAGCAGCCTGTGTGCATACTCATGGCGGCTCTTATGGGGCAGCTCTTTAAGTGATATTATCAGCATTTTCACATCTCCGTATATTTTTACATCACCTTAATTATATGCCATATGCTTTTGAATTGTCAACTCCTGAGGCAACACCGCGCAAAGCGCGCCTGACGGCTTTGCCGTACATCTGTACGACAATCTTTGTGCGGTGCTGCCTTGAATTATCCTCCGAATGGTGATATAATAGGTATAAAATAAATAGGTAATACAGGAGTGAACGCATTTATGTTAGCTAATTATCATACACATACAACACGATGCAGGCACGCGCAGGGCGAGGACAGGGAATATGTAGAACACGCAATTATGGGCGGCATGAAGATTCTGGGATTCTCCGATCACTGTCCGTGGATCTATGATGATGATTTTGAATCCGGAACTCGTATGCGTCCCGACCAGCTTGACGATTATTTTACCTCCCTTACTGACCTGAAAAAAGAATACGAATCTGATATTAAAATTTTTATCGGATTTGAGTCTGAATATATTCCCGAGCTTATGGATGCTCAGAACGAGCTTTTGAAGGATTATCCCGTGGATTACATGATTCTGGGAGAGCATTTTCTTGAACGTGAGCCTCTTTCGCCCTATACCGGCTTCGAAACTACAGATGAAGCGTTCCTGAAAAAATATGTTGACCTTGTTATCGAGGGCATGGAAACAGGGAAATACAGCTATGTCGCTCACCCCGATTTGCTCCACTTCACGGGCGATGACAAGATATATGAAAAGCATTTCACACGCTTGTGCGCCTATCTGAAGGAGCATGATATTCCGGTTGAAATCAATCTTCTCGGACTGCGTGGCAAGCGTCATTATCCGTCGGAAAGATTCCTGCGTATAGCGCAAAAGGTGGGAAATTCCGCAATAGTCGGCTGCGACGCTCACTTTCCGGAGGCACTCTCATCAAGGGAAGAGCAGAACAGCTGCATTGAGCTTGCCGAAAAATTTGGTCTGCCCGTCAGGGAGTTCCTTAGCGGAATGGAGATTTAACCAAAGTTGACGAGAAAATTTTTTTGTGGTATAATGATAGAATATCAGGCTGTTTTATGGCAATACTGCACAAAGCCGTGACTTTTATAAAGGAGCTGAACTGTTAATGGACGAGGAACTTATGTGCGAAAAAAACGCTCCCCATATGGACATTGTGGACAGGGTTTCAAATGTTATGCCCGATGAGGAGGCGCTTTTTGAGGCTGCGGAGCTGTTGAAGGTGTTCGGGGATTCCACGAGAATCAGGATTATTTTTGTTCTGTGCGAAAGCGAAATGTGCGTCTGCGATATTGCGAAGCTGCTTGAAATGACGCAGTCGGCAATATCACATCAGCTCAGGGTTTTGAAGCAGGCAAGGCTTGTCAAAAGCCGCAGAGAGGGCAAGACGATTTTTTATTCGATTGCAGACGATCACGTTAAAACAATTTTCTACTACGCTATGGAACACGTCATGGAAAAACGCGGTTAGGCGACATTGAAAATTTTTGTCCTTCACCCCGCATTGACGGAGCTGTCCCTTGCAAACGGGATAAATAAACCTATAAAGTTTAACTGAAAATTAATTTGATATATATATATATATATATATATATATCATTATATCTTTAACGAAATGGTAACAAAATTTATGAATGTCACCCTTTATTTAGAAAAAAGTAACTAAATTATATCAAGAAAGTCCGTGATTTGTGGTAAAATTGTAGGTGGAAGAGGGTGACCGTTCAATGAAATTTTCAAACGAAAAACATGATACGGACATTATCAACGTGGTTGACGATTTCGACTACTCGACTCAGGACGAATGCTATAATAAACATTTTATTGAGTGGCGAAAGAGGAAGAATAATCCGTATGCTTATAATTTTACGCTGAATAAGAAGGAATCGGTTTTTGTAGACGGAGAAGGCTTTGTCAATAAATCTGCCTCCGAAGCAGAAATGAGTACGCTTAATCGCATCCTTTTTGTTATTGGAGTTGCTCTGCTTTGTTCCGTTATAATTTATGACGTACTCGATAAGGTTGTGGTGGAAATTCTCGACGCTGTGGGCGTTAACATTCACAATGCCCTTGTCAGCTCGGTTATATACGGCGGAAAAGCCGAAATATCGGCAATTCTCATAATTTTCACAGTTGCGAAATTCGGCGTGCCCTTGCTTATCATTCACATGAAGTTCAAAATCCCGCATCAAGTCAGGTGTCCTCACCTGATGAACGACCCATGCGAGGTTGTTGGGACTGTGGCTGCAACTTTGGTTGCCTCCGCAATTGTTGCGATTCCTACTGCTTACTCGGAGGAGAGCGAGAGCATTTATAATTTTTTTAAAACATTCAATACAGATATGTCGGTTTTCGGGCAGAAGGAGTTTATAATTTATTCGATTTTTGATATTGTAATTGTTTCGATAATATCCGAAAGCCTTTTCAGGGGCGAAATGTTTGCTGCTTTGCGGCAGTTCGGGGACGCCTACGCTGTAATAATCACGTCCGTGCTTTCCGGAATTTTCACCCAGAATTTTCAGATTATGGCTGGAACTATGATAATCTCCGCAGTTTCCGCAATCGGCTGTCTGAGGAGCGGAACGGTTTTCTCGGCTATAATAGCAAGAATAGTGTATAAGATTTTCTTACTGCTGCTTACAATTATATCGTCAAGCAATATATCGCACGTCAAAACTGTAAAGCATATTTATCTCATGCTCGTGCTGCTTGTAGGACTTGTGACGATGATTGTTATATTTTCAAGTAAAGAACGCCGTGAAAAGACTATTTTCGCACGGTATAAAGCCTATGTCCCCATGAAAAAGAAGCTTCTTGCCGCTGTGAAGAGTATTCCGCTTATTGTGGCAGTTGTAAGCTGTCTGTTTGTGGCGGCTTTGAAGCTGGCAAGTTAGGTGGAAATTATGGAAAAGTACATGAGAAGGGCATTGGAGCTTGCCGAGCTTGCCTATTCCGCAGGCGAAGTGCCGGTGGGGGCTGTGGTTGTCAGGAACAGCTCAGGCGAAATTGTCGGGGAGGGCTATAATCTGCGTGAAACCTCGAAAAACGCCCTTGCCCATGCGGAAATTATCGCCATAGACAGCGCTTGCAGGAGACTTGGCGGCTGGCGGCTGCCTGACTGCTCGATTTATGTGACGCTTGAGCCGTGCCCCATGTGCTGCGGAGCGATTATAAATGCCCGAATCGACAATGTGATTTTCGGCGCAAGCGACTTCAAAAGCGGCTCGGCAGCTTCTGTTCAGAGTATGTTTGAGCTGCCCTATAACTGGAAGCCTTCGGTTACCGGAGGAATTCTGGCTGATGAATGCTCCGAAATTCTTTCAAGATTCTTTCGGGAGCTGCGAGGAAAAGGTAAATAACAGAAAAGCACGCTTAATGCGTGCTTTTTTTGCGTGATAAGCCTACTCCTCAGAGGCTGTTGTTTCCTGTGCTTCCGTTGGAGCTTCTGTAGTCGATTCCTCATATGTTCCGTTTTTCATCTCTATATATTCATCAAGCGTCAGTGCGCCGCTGGAATTATAAGCTCGGACAAGCTCGTCCGTGGATGTGTACGCTTCGGAGTAATTGCCGTTTTCGTCCACAAGATACTTGCCGTACCATAGCCCGAAAAATGACCATACAGCATTATCTCTGAAGGCTACGTCAATGTCGGGAATGCTGCTGCATTCGCTTAGAGCTATCATCTTGTCGCTGCCCACGATTTTCTGAAATGCGGCAAACTGCTCATAACGGCTGCCGTATTCCGCACCCTCCTCCATGTATATATCAAGTGCCGCAATATCGAAGGTGTCCTTATCAACAAGCGTGTCGGCACTCTGACCGTTCCACACCCATATAAGATTATCAAGCTCAAAATATTCAGTCATGCGGTTGTACATGAGATTCCAGAGCCACGTATAGGCGTCTATTCCGCAGCTTTTAGCTCCCCACCAGTACCAATCTCCCGAACCTTCGTGAATTGGCCGCCACAGCACAGGTATATCGAGATCTCTCAGGCGTGCAAGCTCTTGGGAGATGCTGTCAATGTCGAGAATCAGCTCGTAGCATTCTTTGGAGATTTTGCCCTCATCGAGGAGAGCCTTTATGTCCTCCTGCGGCAGCGCTGCAATATCCTCATCGGTAACGGCATTGCTCAGGTCGAAATCTGTATCCTCCGCATAAACAGAGGGATTTTCCCCGGGAGATTCCCAGTGCCACATAAGCCCGACAATTCCGCCCCGTGAGTACCATTCCACAGAGGAGTCAATAACCTCCTCACAGCTGTCAAAGCTGTCGTCAGCGTTGCTGAACGCGGCAAAGCGTATAACAGGATATTTACCTGTTGTTTTGTAGATGAGATCCATTTCGCTGTTTGTTTCGTCGGAGGCATACTGCCCTGTTAATATATACTCACCGTAGCAGTCGCTGAGGAATGCCATAAGCTCCTTAGCCGAGTCAGAAGCGTTTTCGTTTGAAAGCTCACCGTCCGCCTCGTAGCTTATTTCGCTGAGCGTTGTGTTATTTGAGATTTTCAGGTAATCCACGTCAATATTTCCGTCATTTGCCTGAAGTCTGATTTCCGATTCGCCGTTTAAGAGAAAAGCTCCGTAAATGGTGATAACGGCAAATGCTCCGCTGTCATCGGGCATTGTATCAAAGCTGCTGAATTCGGTATCGTTCACGAAAACTGTGCAGCTTACGGCTGTATCGGAGGCAATGCAGAAGGAGAGGTCGTAATGCTGATTGCTGGGGACGTTCACCTCAAACGTGAGAGAATCCGTATCGTCCGTGGAAAATCCCGTAACATATCCCGTGCCGCTGAATCCTGCACGCTCCGCTGCTGTTGTAAGATTGCCGAGGACGCAGCTTTCCGCTTCGTAGGTATCGCCCGTTTCCTGCTGCTCGATTTCCGGATAGACAACCGGATAATCGGGATAAACGCTGGCAGCCTCTGTTGCTTCAGCTGAGGTTTCATCGGTAACACTCTGAACGCTGTCTGAAAGGGAATCATCGGACATTTCTATCATTCCGACTGTATCGCAGCCCGTGAGAGCCGCTGCCGTCATAGCCGCCGCAAGAAAAAGGACTGCTTTTCTTTGTCGTAGATTCATAATTCCTCCTTATGCGCTGAATATGTAGGTTCTTCCCGGAAGGGCGCTGAAAATAATTACGCCGTCGGAAATCTGTGAGCCTACAGTTTCTCCGTCGCAGGTTACGCTGACAACGCAATTTGCCCTGACGCGGCATTCTCCCTCAAAATCGGCTGTTATTTCAGCCTTGACGAGCTTTCCCTTTGCCCAGTCTATATTAACTCCGAAGCCGCCCTTTGCGCGCAGACCGTGAATGTGTCCGTCAGTCCATTCCTCCGGCAGGGCAGGCAGCAGATTTATTTCTCCGCCGCAGCTCTGCATAAGGCATTCCGCAACGGCGGCAGTTCCGCCGAAATTTCCGTCTATCTGGAAGGGCGGATGCGAATCCAGAAGATTGGGATTTGTGGAATAAGCGAGAAGCTTTTTAAGGTTCTCATAGACCATGCGACTGTCGTAGAGACGTGCCCACATATTTGTAATCCATGCACAGCTCCAGCCCGTATGACCGCCCCCATGAATGAGTCTGCGGACGAGAGTAGCTCTTGCGGCATCCGCAAGCTTTGGCGTTTTGTGGGGAGTTATAAGGTCGGCAGGGTGCAGGGCGAAAAGCTGGGAAACGTGTCTGTGTCCGATTTCAACCTCATCATAATCCACTGCCCATTCCTTAATCTGACCGTACTTGCCGATTTCAGGCTGCGGCAGCTTTTTGAGCATTGATTTCAGCTTCTTTGAAAGTGTTTTATCTCTGCCGAGAATTTCAGCGCTTTTTATCACGTCATTGAAGAGAACGGTGATTATCTGCGAATCCATAGACGGTCCCATGCAAAGACTTCCCTTGACGCCCTTATCCGTGAGGTAGGTGTTTTCGGGAGAAACGGAGGGACAGGTTACAAGACGTCCTTCGCTGTCCTCCATGAGGTATTCCACAAAGAATTCAGCTGCCTCCTTCATTATGTGGTATTTGTCCGCAAGAAATTCCTTATCCTGCGTATATTCATAATGCTCGAAGATATGGAGTGCCAGCCATGCGCCGCCCGTCGGCCAGATTGTTGCGGGCATCCATAAATCCTGCGGAGCGGTATCGCCCCATATATCTGTGTTGTGGTGACAAACGAAGCCCTTTTTCACGCCGTACATTTCCTTTGCTGTTGTTCTGCCGTTTTTGGAGACTCTTTCGAGGAGATCAAAAAGGGGAAGATGGCATTCGGAAAGATTACAGCTTTCAGCGCACCAGTAATTCATTTCGGTATTTATATTTACCGTGTAGCGGCAGCCCCACGCAGGCCACATATCCTGATTCCAGATGCCCTGAAGATTCATAGGCTGAGTTCCGGGGCGGCTTGCCGAAATCATGAGATAGCGTCCGTAATTGAAGTAAAGTTCAATGAGCTTGTTGTCGTGGATAAGACGTTCGCATTCCTTATCGTCCAGCTCGTTTCCGCGCAGACGTGCAATGCGTTCATCTGTAGTAAGCTCCTCATCCGCCTCGCTGTTGTCGTTCAGCGAAAGCTCCGCACGGTCAAAAAGCTCCTTGTAGTCGCTGACATGGCGGTAATAAAGCTCATTGTAGCTGCACCGGAGAGCCATATCCGCGTCAACCTGAGCCGATTCCTCATAGTATTCTCCGTAAAAGCTTGTGCGGACGGACAGAGCTATAATAACCTCATCAGCATTTTTAACCTGAATTTTTCCTCCGATAGTGCGAACCTCGCCGCCCTCAGCCTTAGCTCCGACAGCTGCCGCAAAGAAAATGCCGTCCTTAGAGCCTGTTCCGCCGGTGAAGAGGAGCATATTTTCTCCGCAGGGACGGTTGTCGTCGTAGTAGTCGTCACGTCCGTCAATACTGCACGTCAGGCTGACGGCATTCTCCTTTGAAGCTGTAATATGAATAATCATAACCTCATCGGGAGCGGAAACAAATACCTCCCGTGTAAATTCCACATCGTTCACGGTAAAATGCACGTCTGAAACAGCAGTTGAAAGATCGAGGGAACGGCTGTAGTTTCTGACCTTGCCGTCAAGCTCCATATTTATTGAAAGATCGCCCAAGGGCATATAGTGGCGCATATTGGGAGTAACTCCCTGCAGCTTTTCAAAGGCGATTTTCTCGGCTTCGGGGATTCTTCCCTCCATGAGAAGGGCGCGAACCTCGGCAAGCCCCTCCTGAGCATCGGGATTCACACGGTGCCTTGGACCGCCCGACCATATGGAATCCTCATTGAGCTTGATAATCTCATTTGCGGCTCTGCCGAATATCATTCCGCCGATTCTGCCGTTTCCCACGGGAAGCGCCCAGTTGAAATTTTCTTCCGGCTCTTCAAAATTCGCAGGCTGGTTATATTTCAAAATAGTTTCTGTTTCCATATAAATCTCCTTAAATTCTTCAAACTCTTCTCTTACTGATTCTTACTGTGATATTATAACACACAATTTCAGCTTTTGCAAATTTCCGGAGGATTTCCAGAGATTTTCTGAAACAAATTATAAAAAAGCCCTTGACAAAATGGCAAAAGTGTGATAATATGAACAATAATAAGTAATGGAAAACGATGACGAGGAAGGCTATCCCTATATCCCGTTTCAGAGAGCAGCCGTTGGGTGCAAGGCTGTACGGCAGGGTGACGCACACCGCCTCCGAGTATGCCTAATAAGCGTCGGGCGCTCCCGTTACAGAGCCAATGAGATGCAGAGCTGATGTTCTGCGTGAATCAGGGTGGAACCACGATTTTTTCGTCCCTTGAGCCGTATTGCGGCTTGAGGGACTTTTTTGTCATGAAGCTCCGGCGAAAATTACTATGGGAGTGATTTTATGAAAAACGAAATGCTTGAGGCTCTTTCAAAGGAGGAGCTTATTCAGCTGGTGGAGATCTATTCAAAAAACTGGCTTGCGCTGGATGGAGTATGGTTTCAGTCAGTTGAAAAAAAGCTTGGCATGGACGAAGCCATGCTCCACGACAAGGAGGCTTGGAGCAGATTTACCGTTATCGAGGCAAGGCGTATCAGGGATTTCCTCAGGCTGCCTGAAAATTCAGGATTGGAGGGGCTGCAAAAGGCTCTTTCCCTGAGATTCTATGCCAATCTCAATGACGATGAATTTATCCGCAGAGGAAACACCCTCATCTATCGCATGGTGGACTGCCGTGTGCAGTCGGCACGAACCCGCAAGGGCATGGAGCTGCACCCATGCAAAGCTGTCGGAATTATCGAGTATTCGGAATTTGCCCGAACCATTGACAGCCGCATTTCCTGCCGCTGTCTGAGCTGCTGCCCCGATATAACCGATGAAAGCTGCTGCTGCGCATGGGAATTCACATTGAATGAAAATTAAAATTATCCAAAAGGAGTAATTATTATGATTAAACTAACGCTGAAGGACGGAAACGTCCGTGAAATCGAGTCGGCTATGCCGGCATCCGAAATCATCAAGGGAATTGGTATGGGTCTTTACAAGGCAGCCTGCTGTGTGAAGCTCAACGGAGAGGTAAAGGATCTCCGCACCGTTGTTGACGCAGACTGTGAATTTGAGGTCTGTACATTCGACAGCATTGACGGAAAAAAGACCTTCTGGCACACGGCTTCGCATATTCTCGCACAGGCTGTAAAACGCCTCTACCCCGAAGCTAAGCTGGCTATCGGCCCTGCAATCGACAACGGCTTCTACTATGATTTCGATCTGGAAAAGCCCTTCACTCCCGATGAGCTTGAAAAAATCGAGGCTGAAATGAAAAAAATCGTCAAGGAAGGACTTCCCTTGGAGCAGTTTGAGCTTCCCCCCGAAGAGGCTGTCGCTAAGCTTAAAGAGATGGACGAGCCTTACAAGGTTGAGCTGTGCATGGAGCACGCGGACAAGGGCGAGCCTATCTCCTTCTATAAGCAGGGCGAATTCGTTGACCTCTGCGCAGGCCCGCACCTTATGACGACTGCCCCTGTAAAGGCATTCAAGCTTCTCTCATGCACGGGTGCTTACTGGAGAGGCTCGGAGAAAAATAAAATGCTCTCACGTGTATATGCAACCGCATATCCTAAGGCTGCCGAGCTTGAGGCTGACATTAAGCAGCGTGAGGAGGCTAAAATGCGCGACCACAATAAGCTGGGACGTGAGCTTGAATATTTTACAACTGTTGATTATATCGGTCAGGGACTTCCCATTCTTCTCCCCAAGGGCGCAAGGGTAATTCAGCTTCTCCAGCGCTGGGTTGAGGACGAGGAGCAGAAGCGCGGCTATCAGCTTACGAAAACACCCTATCTTGCAAAGAGAGAGCTGTATAAAATTTCAGGACACTGGGATCATTATCTTGACAGTATGTTCATTCTCGGCGATCCCTACGACGAAACAAAGGAATGCTTTGCGCTTCGTCCGATGACCTGTCCGTTCCAGTATCAGGTATTCCTGAACAGACAGCGTTCCTACCGTGATCTGCCAATGAGACTGAATGAAACCTCAACGCTTTTCCGCAAGGAGGACAGCGGTGAAATGCACGGACTTATTCGTGTCCGCCAGTTCACCATTTCAGAGGGACACATCATACTTCGTCCCGAACAGCTTGAGGAGGAATTCAGAAACTGCCTTGAGCTTGCAAATTATATGCTTGAAACAGTTGGTCTTGCTGAGGACGTAACATACCGTTTCTCACAGTGGGATCCCGCAAACCCGAACAACAAGTACGAGGGAACTGCCGAGCAGTGGGAAGAGGCACAGAGCCTTATGAAAAAGATTCTCGATCATCTTGAAATTGATTATACTGTCGGCATTGACGAGGCTGCATTCTACGGTCCGAAGCTTGATATTCAGATAAAGAACGTTTTCGGAAAAGAGGACACGCTTATAACAATTCAGATAGATATGCTTCTTGCGGAAAAATTCGGAATGGAATATGTCGATGTTGACGGCACAAAAAGACGTCCGTATATTATTCACAGAACGTCCATAGGCTGCTATGAGAGAACGCTTGCGCTTCTCATTGAAAAGTATGCGGGTGCACTTCCTCTTTGGCTTGCTCCGGAACAGGTACGTATAATTCCTGTTGCGGACAGACATCTTGAATACTGTGACAAGCTGCTGGCAAAGCTCAAGGACAGCGGAATCCGTGCAACTATTGACGACAGAGCTGAAAAGGTTGGATATAAGATTCGTTCGGCAACAGTTGAGAAGCTCCCGATAATGCTTACAATAGGCGACAAGGAGGTCGAAAGCGAAACGGTATCGGTTCGTTCAAGACGTGAAGGCGATTTAGGGTCAATGACGCAGGCTGATCTTATTTCAAAGCTTGTTGACGATGTTGAAAAGAAAGTAAAGTAATATGAAAAGCACGCCGAGAGGCGTGCTTTTTTACGGTAACAAATTCCGCATATAAAGGGACGCCCTGAGACGTCCCTTTGTTACATATTCTACATATTTTCTATAATGTATATCCTCATTGCAAGCAAATCGAACACATCAAAATAACCGTCCTCATTGAAATCGCAGCGGCAGGTGTTGATTCTCCGCATGAGGTTATTTGCGCAGACAACCAAGTCTGCGGAGTTTACTTTTCCGTCGGAATTATAATCGCCGTGGAGCTGTTCTGCCTCCGTTGTGGTTGTGGTAGCTTCTTCGGCTGTTGCCGTAGTTGTAGTCGTCGTTGTTGCTTCTGTTGTAGTAGTTGTGGTGGTTGTTTCTGTAGTCGTGGTAGTTGTAGTGGTAGTTGTAGTTGTTGTTTCTGTAGTAGTTGTAGTAGTTGTAACCGTTGTCGTTGTGGTAGTTGCTTCTGTAGTTGAAGTAGTTGTTTCAGTGGTAGTCGTTGTTGCTTCTGTAGTAGTTGTAGTAGTCGTAGTTGTTGCTTCTGTAGTTGAAGTAGTTGTTTCAGCAGTAGTCGTGGTAGTCGTTGTTGCTGCTTCTGTTGTTGTAGTTGTCGTTGCCGTGGTAGTCGTGGTTGTTTCAGTGGAAGTTGTGGTAGTCGTAGTCGTTGTAGTAGTGGTAGTGGTAGTAGTAGTGGTAGTAGTTGTTGTTGTTGCAACTGCCTGATCAGGATCATAATCCGAGGTTGAAATTTCGGGATAGGTCAGGGGCGTTCCAAGGTAGTCGTAGCCTTCGGTATGCTCAACGAAAAAGCTGTCAGAGCCTTTCAGGAAGTAATCGTACTTAATCTCAATGCCGTATGAACCGTCTGTATCGTCCCATGTAAGGTCGATTCCGTACCAATTGCCGTCCTCCATCTGAACGTAATTCCACATATGAGCTTCGTTGCTTTCCTCATCGTAATTTCCGAAAACAAGGACACACGGAATACCCAATTTGTCGCAGATAAGCTTGAAGCCCTCTGAGTAGCCTTCGCAGACCACGCCCGGCTCTACGAGCGAACCAATCGCTGAGCTTGTGAATGATGCGTTTAAATCATAATACGTGAAAAGAGAAATTGTATCATGAATACTTTTCAGCTGCTCATATCGTGTTTCGCCCTCAACCTCAAAATCCTCTATTGCCGCGTCGAGCTTTTCCTTATAGAGAGCCGCATTTTCCACAGAACCGAGTGATTCATAAATTGCAGGTGTGAATTTCAGCTTCGTAATCTTCATGGTGTAATTATTTGTCGTCTGACTGTATGAGTAGGTTGCGTTCGAAATGCCAATGGTGAGCCTGCCCATTTCCAGCCAGAAAATCTCAGGATAATCGAACATCAGGCTGTCAAGACCGGGCTTGCAGTTTTCAAAAACAGCCTCACTGAAATTTTCAGCGTCCTCATCTGTGTAGTCGTCCGTTCCGGGGAGTCCCGAAAGGGTGATTCTAACTGTTTCGGGAAGCTCAACTGTTATTGCTTCGTCGGAGGGGTCTACCCAGACGGTAAGTGCGTTGTAAACGGCAAGATTATTGCTGTCCAGATAATCCGCGAAGTTAAAGGTACCATCGCTGAAATTTGAAAGAACCGAAGGAGATTGGGGCAGACTAAGCTCAAGCTCCAGATCCTCCGAATCATCATAGGTGAGGTCGTCAATATCAACGCAGATTCCCGAGGTAACGCTCAGAGCCTCCGCATAAGATGTAATAACGTTGCAGCTCAGCAAGCAAGCCGCCGCAGCGATTGATATGATCGATGAGAATATTTTTTTCATAAAAATTCGCCTCCAATTTTCCGGCATCACCTCATGAAGCCTGCCTAAGGGCTTTGCCGTGTGCCTGCACAGCAATTTCATGCGGTATTGCCTATGCTATTCCCATTCCCCGTTTTTCGGTTATTGTCTTGTTTTCATTATATATAATCTTCACGAATTTGTCAATGATTTTGAGAAAAAACAGTGAAAATGTCATAAACAGTGCCTTAATATCTGTTCAATTTCACAACACCTTGAATCAACCTTAAAAATACTAAAAATTATCAAAAAAAGCCGAAATTTAACATTTATATTAGGCAGAATTTTACTTGAAAATAACCTGATGCTGTGATATAATAATTTTAGTGTGTTATCACAACAATCTTTGAAGGCGAGGTTCTGAATATGGAATTATCTCAGATGAACAAGGAACAGCTGCTGTGTTTCAAAGGCGAAAACGAAGCAGATTACAGCAAGTTTAAGGCTCAGGGACTCAGTCTTGATATGTCAAGAGGAAAGCCCTCCTCCGACCAGCTCGACCTCAGCATGGATATGCTCAAGGTCTTTGATGACGGAAATTGTACAAGCGAAACAGGCTTCGACTGCCGCAATTACGGCTTACTCGACGGAATTCCCGAAGCCAAAAAGCTCTTTGCTCCAATGATCGGCGTAAATACCGATGAAATAATTATATTCGGCAACTCAAGCCTCAGCGCTATGTACTGGTCAGTTCAGACTGCCTATACGCATGGTGTTCTTGGCTCAAAGCCGTGGTGCAAATATGATAAGGTTAAGTTCCTTTGCCCCGTTCCCGGCTATGACAGGCACTTTAAGGTTACTGAATTTTTCGGAATTGAAATGATTAACGTTCCCATGACTCCCACAGGTCCTGATATGGATATGGTTGAAAGGCTTGTTGCCGAGGACGAGACTGTCAAAGGAATATGGTGCGTTCCGCAGTATTCAAATCCTGATGGCATTTCCTACAGCGATGAAACTGTAAAGCGTTTTGCGGCTCTCAAGCCGAAGGCTAAGGATTTCCGTATTTTCTGGGATAACGCCTACTGCGTACATCATCTCACAGATAACCCGAAATACATTCTCAATATTCTCGATGAAGCCAAAAAGGTCGGCAACGAAAATATCGTTTATATGTTCGGCTCAACATCAAAAATCACATTCCCCGGCGCAGGAGTTGCCTTCATGGGCGGCAGCAAGGAAAATATGGACGCTCTCAAAAAATTCCTTGGTACAAGCATTATCAGCTACGACAAGATGAATCAGCTCCGCCACGTTAAATACTTCGGCACGTATGAAAACATTCTCGAGCATATGAAAAAGCATACGGCTCTTCTTGTCCCGAAGTTCAACGCAGTTACGGATATGCTTGAAGCTGAAATTGCTCCTTTGGGCATTGGCAGCTGGATTAAGCCGGAGGGCGGTTACTTTGTTTCGTTTAATTCTCTCCCCGGCTGCGCAAAGAGAATCGTTCAGCTTTGCAAGGAGGCGGGAGTCGTCCTTACGGGCGCAGGAGCTACTTTCCCGTACGGCAAGGATCCGGAGGACAAAAATATCCGTATTTCGCCGTCCTACCCCACAGTTGAGGAGCTTAAAAAGGCTATGGAGCTTTTCGTTATCTGCGTAAAGCTTGCAAGTGCGGAAAAGCTTCTTGCAGAAGCGTAATATTACCTTAAATCCGGAGATTCACTGAACCTCCGGATTTTTTATTGACCGAATCTGAATTATAATGTATAATAAGATAATCCTCACAGCACAGGAATTGTGCGTAAATCAGAAACGGCAGGGTTTGAAATATGAAAATTACTCTTTACGGTGAAAAAAATAACGGCGTTATATTCGCGATTTCTGACGAAAATTCAGTGGACACAACCGAAAACGGCTGGCTTTTTCCGAATTTGGCGGGAAATGCGGCATATTCCTCAAATGAGGTTTTCTCCGTAAGCCGCAGCGGAGAGGGACTCTTCATAGAACCGAAAAGCTTCGGCTGCATGGCTCTTGAAATGCCCGATGCCGACGTTGAAATTGAAATTCTCCCCATAACCGATCATGGCAGCTATGTATACAGGAACCTCCCCATAAGCGGCGGCGGATATGTCACAGGCTTCGCATTCGATGAGGACGGCTGCCTTTTCTGCCGCACGGACATAGGAGGATGCTATTCCTGCGAGCCGCCCTATGAGGTCTGGAATCCCCTTTCCCATGATGCGGATATGGATACCGAGTGGCTTTGCAATCCTCTTGCGCTTACCTGCAAAAACAACTCCCTTTACGTGCTTTTCGGCAATCATCTTGGCAGCTTTCTCGGCATTTCCTCCGACAAGGGCAAAAGCTTCAGCTTCTCGCCCGTTCCTGCCTTTGTCCACGGAAACTGTCTTTGCCGAAGCACAGGAGAACGCATTGCCGCAATCTCACACTGCGTTTTCATAGGCACAAGAGGCGCGGGACTTATGAAGGCTGAGCTTGGGAAATCCCCTCTGAACTGGGAAAGGGTGACTGTTTTCCCCGACAGCGGCGATGAGCTGTATGTTTTCAAGGGACACAGAAATCCCCACGAGAAAATTTCCGCCTGCAATGATATTACCTTTGTTTACGCTGCCGACGACAGCACAATTATTGTGGGAACGGCGGAGGAGTGCGGCGTCTATGCCTCATATGACGGCGGAGTAAGCTTCTCCCGACTGCCCTCCCAGCCGAAGGGAGAATCGCCCTTTATCTCCCAGAGATGCACTGCTTTCGGGGATCTGCTCTTTATTTCCTACAGCCGATCCGATGCCGACAGAAGCTTCATGTGGTACAGCTACGCCTGCGACGGCAGCAGACTATGTGACGGCAGAATTTATAAATATATCCGCAGAGACGGCGTTTACGAGCTTCTTGGCGATATTACTCCCGACCACGGCAAATGCGGATTTTCGGGAATAGATATTTCCACCTGCGGAAAAAATCTCGTATGCACAACCGTCTGCGGAGCGCCTGATAAAATCTTCCTCAGCCATGATTTCGGCGAAAGCTGGACGGAGGTTCTGAGCGATAAAGACTCGGCGGCGCAGGCTTTCGTCACGCCCTACATGAAGCCCGAAAACAATAACGGTCAGTCGGTAATTCACTGGATGAGCGATATTAAAATTGTCCCCGATGACTGCAATTCCGCATATATCAACACAGGAACAGGCGTGTTCCGCACAAGGAATCTCGGCAGTGCCGTGACCCTGTGGGAGGATTTCTCCGAGGGAATCGAGGAAACAGTTCATCTTGGCATTTACAGTCCGCCCGCGGGAGAGGTTCGCGTTCTCGATGCGGTAGGGGATTTGGGAGGCTTTGCATTCACAAATCTTGATAAAAAATGCAGCCGTACCTTCAGTGACGAAAACAACAACAGGTACATCACCGTCATAAATGCGGATTTTGCCGAAAAGCGGCCTGAAATTGCAGTTATAACTCCACGCGGCAACTGGATCGGAACTTCAAAGGGCGGTGTGGCTCTTTCAACTGACGGCGGTCTGAGCTGGCGTCAGCTCAGCAATCCCGTGGGACTTAGCAGCCGTTCGGATGAGCTGCTTGAACGCATATCCCGACCCAATACAGATTCCGGCTGGACGGCGGTTTCCTGTGACGGAACAGCCATTATACGTCAGATTGCCGACCTGCACACGCTCCCATCGGACTGCGCCGCAGTTACCTTCGATTACGGAGAAGCATGGACGAAAATACGCTTTTTTGACGGCGGCGGCAGAGATGTTACCTGCGAGGAGCTATCTGTAAGAATCTTCTCCGACAGGCTCGATCCCCACATTTTCTACGCATTCGGAAATGGCGGTGAGCTATTCGTCAGCCGTGACAGGGGAGTGAATTTCATTGAAACCTCCGCAAGGGGATTCCTGCCGCACTGTGACTTCTCATCAATCCATGAGCATAAGTCCCCCGACATACGTGTTTCGCCATTCAAATCGGGTGAAATTCTCATGTTCTTTAAAAGCTGCGGAATCATTCGCCTGACCCTTTCGGAATCCTGCTTTATCTCGGAAAGGCTCATTCCCGAAGAGCAATGCTCCTGTGCCCTCTGCGGAGGCTACGGCAAGGGCGGAGTTATTTTCTTCTGTGGAATTTACAACGGAGAATACGGCTTCTGGAGGTCGTTTGAAAGCGGCTGGATACGCATTAACTCCCACGACACCCAATTCGGACAAATCCGCTCCATTTGCGGAGATCCACGGGCATACGGAAGATTCTACATCGCAACGGGAAGCTTCGGTGCCCTCTATGGTGAAATAAAAAAATAAGGAACGCCCATAGGACGTTCCTGTAAATGCTGCCGGCGGAAAAATCTAACGGCGCATCTGTACGACAATCTTTGTGCGGTGTTGCCTTTATTTTTCGCAGCTGTGTATTGCCTTAACCGGACAGGCAGCAACGCAGATTCCGCAATTGACGCACTTGTCATAATCAATTGACGCATGAAAATCAGTTACGGTTATTGCCCCCGAGGGGCATTTCTTTTCGCATATTTTGCAGCCGATACAGCCGTTTTTGCAGCTCAGCTTCGTTGCCTTGCCGTTATCCTTAGATGAGCAAAGAACGTCAATATGCTTTGCAAGCGGACGAATGGAGATAAGGGAATTCGGACAGACGTTTACGCATTTTCCGCATGAGCCGCATTTTGATTTGATTATGGAGGCAAGGCCGTTTTCAATTACAATTGCGTCGTTTTCGCATACCTCCGCGCAGTCCCCAAGACCTATGCAGCCGTACTTGCATTTGCCGCTGCCGCCGTAGAATCTCTTTACCGCCTTGCAGCTCTGAATTCCGTCAAATTCAAATGATGTGCCTGTTGCATTGCAGTCGCCGTTGCAATGGACAACTGCCGCAGTCGGAACAACCTCAGCTGCGGAGGTTCCTAAAATGTCCGCTATTTTTGCGGCTGTATCCGAGCCGCCCGGCTTACAGAGATTCGTTTCCGCACCGCCGTTCACGATTGCGGAAGCATAGTCCGCACAGCCTGCGTATCCGCACGCGCCGCAGTTTGCCTGCGGAAGCGCCTCTCCGATTTTTTCGATTCGCTCGTCAACCTTGACGAAAAATATTTTTGATGCCGCTGTCAGGAGAATTCCCGCGAGAATTCCGCAGCCGCCAAGTACGAGGGCAGGAATCAGATAAGTCATTGCGCTACCTCCTTGCTTAGCTGAAAAGTCCGGAGAATCCCATGAAGCTTACTGATACGATAGACGCTGCAATAAGCGTTGCGGGGACTCCCTTGAATGTTTCGGGTATATCGGCGTATTCCATTTTTCTGCGGACTCCCGAAAAGATAACGAGTGCCAGCATGAAACCAAGACCTGCGCCAATGGAATTGACTATGGACTGAACGAAGGTGTACTCGTTGTCGATGTTAAGCACAGCAGCTCCCAGAACAGCACAGTTCGTGGTAATCAGCGGGAGATAAACTCCCAGCGATTTATAAAGGGAGGGAATACATTTTTTGAGTATCATCTCAACAAGCTGCACGAAGAGTGCAATTACAAGAATAAACACAACCGTGTCGAGATATTCCAGTCCGTTCGGCACGAGGAGTCCATAATGAATGGGATATGTAACCGCGCTTGCGCAAATCATGACGAAGGTTACGGCAAGTCCCATTCCCGAAGCGCTGTCGAGCTTCTTTGAAACGCCCAAAAACGGGCAGATTCCCATAAATTTCGATAAAACGAAGTTGTCTGTAAGCATTGCCGAAAGAAGTATTACCATCATGCTTTTCAATTCTCGTCACCAGCCTTTCCTCCGCATTCAGCCGAATTCGGACATCCCTTGCAGCCGCCTCCGCAGGAAAGCTCCTCAGGCGGCTTGCGGTTAGTAATTTTATTTACTGCGGCAATTATAACTCCCAGAGCAAAGAAGCCTCCGGCAGGCATTATGAATATGAGCATGGGATTTGAGCTTATGCCGGGAATTGAAATGCCAAACCACTGTCCCGAACCGAGGATCTCACGCACAGAGCCCATAATAAACAGGGCGAGGGTGAAGCCTATGCCCATTCCCAGAGCGTCCAGAATTGACGGCAGAACCTTGTTTTTGCTTGCGAACATTTCCGCACGTCCGAAAATAATACAGTTTACGGTAATCAGCGTCAGATATATTCCGAGGCTGTCGTAAAGGGAAGGCATGAAGCCCTCCAGAAGAAAGCCTATAAGCGTTACGAAGCTTGCTATGATAACGATAAACGATGGGATTCGCACCTTATCGGGAATGACGTTCCTGAGAAGCGACACAACGATATTCGAGCCGAGGAGTACGAATGTTGTTGCAAGTCCCATGCCGATTCCATTGCTTGCCTGAGTTGTAACTGCCAGTGTCGGGCACATTCCCAAAAGCGTCACGAGAACAGGATTTTCTTTGACGATGCCCTTTACAAATTCCCAGCCAAGACCTTTTTTCTTATCAGCCATTCAGAATTGCCTCCTTATTTTCATTGTAAACGGCAAGAGCCGTATCAATTGCGTGAATCATACCCTTTGAGGAATACGTAGCGCCCGTAACGGTATCATATTCGCCGCCCGCTTCGGAAGCTCCGATAAACTGCTGACAGAAGGATTCTTCATCACGCACCTTTGTGCCGAGTCCGGGAGTTTCACCCAGTGAAACGAATTCGATTCCGCAGATTTCACCTGATTCGTCGATTCCTATAAGAACCTCTATTCCGTCCTTGGAATAGCCGTCCACACAGAGCTGAAATGCTGTTTTGTTGTCGTCGGTTACGGCAATTGATTCGATTTCATCGCTGCCGAAATTATCGTCAAGAAGCGTATATCCGCAGTCGCCGAAAAGAGCCTCAATGCTTTCGCTGAATTTTTCCTCACGCTGAGCTGAGATGCTGTCCGCAGTCGCTTCATACGCCAGAACGAGAAGCAGCGCTGCAATTACGCATATAACCGTCAGTACGAGCGTAGGCTTAACCTTATCCTTCATTTTTTTCAGCCTCCTTTGCTCCGAACACCTTGTGCCGTGTGAGAAGATCAATATAAGGCGTCAGGATATTCATAAGAAGTATCGAGAACGATACACCCTCCGGATACGAACCGAAGCTGCGAATCACGAATGTTATAATTCCGCATCCAAGACCGAAGATTATTTTTCCCTTTGTTGTAATTGGAGTTGTAGCGTAATCGGTTGCCATAAAGAATGCTCCGATAAACACGCCTCCTGCAAGTATCTCATAAAGGGGATCGCCGCCGGAAATTGCCGTAAGCAGCGCAAGGCTGCCGATGAACGACAGGGGAGCGGCAAGGGAAATTATTCTCCTTATGGCAAGATAGATGCCTCCTATGAGAAGCGCAAGGGCGCAGGTTTCACCAAGACAGCCGCCTACGTTTCCGAGAAAGAGGTCGAGGTATGAAGCGTCGCCCGAAGCAAGGGGAGTAGCTCCCGTAACAACGTCGGCTGCCGATTCCTTATAGTAGAAGGGCACAGCCCAGTTGGTCATAGCGCTTGGGAAGGAAACCATAAGCACGATTCGGGCAGTTATTGCGGGATTTGCGAAATTCTGTCCCAGTCCGCCGAAAAGCTGCTTTACGATTACGATTGCCACAAATGAGCCAATAACAGCCATCCATATAGGGAGCGTCACAGGGAGATTCATGGCAAGGAGAATTCCCGTAACAACGGCTGAAAGGTCACCGATAGTGTTGTCACGCTTCATTATTTTGCGGCACAGATATTCAAAGACGATGCAGCTGGCAACGCATACGGCAGTCAGCAGAAGCGCCCGAGGCCCGAAGATTATGCATGACGCAACGACAGCCGGCATAAGGGCAATTATTACGTTGAGCATTATCTTCCATGTTTTCATATAATTTTCGTCGTGGGGCGACGGCGATACTATCAATTTTTCCATGTTCACCCTCTCACTTTCTCGGTATCAGCATTTTTGCAAGCTGATTTGTTTCCGCAAGCTTTCTGTTGGCGGGACATACGTAGGTGCAGCTTCCGCAGTTCATGCACAGCGTCACCTTGAGGGACTTCAGCTCCTCAATGTTGCGTATTTTGTATGCTCGCTCTATTTCCGCAGGCATAATGCCGAGAGGACAGACATTTACACATCGTCCGCAGCGTATGCAGGCGGTAGGCTTGCGCTCGTCGTAGCTCTTCACTGCAAGAAGAGCGTTTGTGGTCTTGACGACAGGCATATCCGCCGAGGGCAGGGACATTCCCATCATGGGGCCTCCGCCGATAAGCTTTTTTACGTTTTCCATATCGGTTTTGCAGAACTCCAGTATTTCACGGAATGGCGTGCCGATAACAGCGCGTACATTTTTCGGCTCGCCGACTGCATCGCCGTCAACTGTAAGACGTCTTGACGTCAGGGGCATACCTGTTTTGGTGTATCTGTAAATGAACGACACGGTTGATACGTTCATTACGATTACGCCCTCATCGGAGGGCAGCTCCCCCTCCTTGACGATTTTCCCTGTGGTGTTGTAGATTATCACCTTTTCAGCACCCTGAGGATAGCTTGACGGGAGAGTGAATACCTCAATTGAATCATCATTTTCCGTCATTTTTGTGAATTTTTCGATTGCCTCGGGCTTATTTGCTTCAATTGCAAGCTTAGCCTTTGGAATATCCAGCATTTTCAGCAAAAGCTTTATTCCTCCGGCGATGTCCTCTGAATTTTCAATCATCTCACGGTAATCGGCAGTTATATACGGCTCGCATTCCGCCGCGTTGATAATGAGAGTATCAATCTTTGTTTTGGGATTGAGCTTGATATGCGTTGGGAATCCCGCACCGCCAAGGCCGCATGAGCCGCTTTCACGGACAGCCTTAATGAAGCTTTCCTTATCGGAAATCGCAGGAGGCTTCACCTCATCCGAAACCGTCTGCAGACCGTCTGTTTCAATTTCAACTGCCTTACAGACCGAACCGTTTGCCGCAAGGTAATCCGTAATTGCCGTGACCCTTCCGGACGCTCCCGAATGTACGGGAACGCTGAAAAACGCGTCCGTATCACCGATTTTCTGCCCGACCTTTACCTCGTCCCCGACCTTAACGAGTGGGACGCATGGCGCACCCATATTCATGGACATGGGAACGGTCAGCTTTGCGGACAGCGGAAATTCAACCGTTGCCGAGTTTTCTGTGTTCTTTCTGTGATTAAGCTTTAGTCCCCTTAGTTTTTTCTTCATCCTTTAAACGACTCCTTTCAGCAGAGCTTTTATGTTCAGCCTCCCCACCGAGATGAGGAAGCAGAATATGCATAATCAAGCCGGTAAAAGCTCCGGCAATGATTCCTGCGATTACCAATACAGGCAGATAGGATACAGTGTAAATGCTTCCTGCAAACACCGAAGCAGCCATGAGCTGCCCGACATTGTGGAAAACACCGCCTGTAACCGAAACTGCGAGAATGCCTATATCATTATTTCTTCTGCGGAACAGCATAAGACAGAGCCACATTGCGATTACGGAGAGAATACCTCCGCTGACTGACATGAAAAATGCCGAGGCTCCGCGTGTCGCGAACACAAAGCAGCTTTTCAGGACTGCTCCCGCAAGAGCTGATTTGAATCCCATAAACATGAGAATATACATTATTACAATGCTGGAAAGCCCCGGCTTTACTCCCAGCGGAAGAGGCAGGGGAATAAGTCCCTCAAGGAACTGCAATGCCGAAGCCAGCGCCAGCAGGATTCCCATTTTGGCAATATAAAGCGATTTTTTCATAAGCTACCCCACCGTTACATCGGCAGTGTCGGATTTGTCAGAGCCGCTTTCCACGGTAATGACAATTTTTTCGGGAACGCAGATTATGCTTTGCCCCGCATATCCGATATAGCCTGTTTCCTCGCAAATTTTATCGGGACAGACGGCCTCCCTGACTCTTATTTTTCCGTCCGCAATTTCAAATACCGTTTCTCCGCAGTCCTCAAGGGTGAACACTCCCGATTCGCTGAGATTCACTCTGCAGACGATATCGCCGTATTGTATAACAGCTGTTTTTCCGCCGCTCCCGAGGAAACGCGGGAGAATAATTCCCAGAGCCGCAGCAGCAGTTATTGCCAGTATAATCAGAAGCTCACGCCGTCTTATGAAATGAAATTTTTCTCTCATTCATTGTCAGCCTCCTTTATGGTGTAGGAGGAATCCTCATTCAGCTCAAAATCTATTCCGCCGCTCAGGTATATTTCCCTGTTTTCGGTTACGGCAACAATTTTCAGCGTTTCGTCATCGAGATATTCGCCGAGCCGAGCCGTACCTCCCAGATAAATCAGCGTAGACAGAAAATCGGATTTTATTCCGCTGTCGCAGATTACCGTTACGGAGGTCAGGTCGGTTTCTGAGGGACGCCCCGTGTTCAGGTCGAATATATGGGAATAACGGCAGCCGTCAGCCTCAAAGTATCTCTCATAGCCGCCGGAGGTTGAGAGAAAGCACGCTTCGGTTCTGATTGTACCGAGAGTACCGTCGCCCTCGGGATCTCTCAGGGAAACGATAAACGGTTCTCCGTCAGGCTTTTCGCCGTTCAGCAGAATAGAGGAATTTGCGGAAACAATATAGTAGCTGTCGGAATCAAGCTCCTCATAAATTTTGTCCATTGCGTAGCCCTTTGCGACACTCCCCAGATCTATGCTGCCGTTTTCGTCGGCAAAGCTCATGGTTTCGAGGGAAAACGATGCTTTCCTGAAGCTGTCGAGAGCAGCTTCAATTTCCTCATCGGACGGAACTGTGGGATTTTCGGAATTGATATTCCAGCAGTCGGTAATGCTTCCCCCGAATATGCTTACATCGCTGCCGTACAGCTCCGAAAGCTCGCAGGCGGAAATAATTATATTTTCCGTGTCCTCAGAAATATCGCAGCTCATGCGGTTATTTATGGCATATATATCGCTTTCCTCGGAATACCTGTCAAAAAGCGAATCAAGGCGGTACAGGATTTCTTCAGCCATCTCTGCGTCCTGAGAGCTGCCCTTGAAGCTTACGGCCGTATCCATTGCGAAAACAGTTTTTTCCACAGTCTCATCGGACTGCGACCCGACTGAGCATGACGCTGAAAATGCCGCAGAAGCAAGCAATGCTGCCATTATTATTTTTTTTCGCATAGAAATTTCCTTTCTGACGCAAAATAAAAAATGCCGCAGGAAGCGGCAGATAAATCCTCCATTTAAAATGCCACCATTGGCAAAATTCAAATGTGCAGATGCTTTTCGCAAAAAAGCTATGATAGGTAACACCGCACAAAGCACGCCTGACGGCTTTGCCACGCATCTGCACGACAATCTTCGTGCGGTGCTACCTACTATATTTTATCATTATTCATCACAAAAGTCAAGGCGGCTCCGTGTAAAATTTATGGAAACCGCCTTAATCAGCATTCAACATATTTCTCTTTAATTTGTGAAACATCAACATAGTTTTTCGTGAAATCATCTTTATCCACGTAAACTCTCAATGTTTCACCGTCGAGCATGGGTGTCGGGTCGAACGTAAGCAATTCGCTTTTGAAGCTGTAAATTTTTCCATCGTTGGGATTTCTGTAGTTGCAGCGTATAATATAGGTCGGCTTG
This sequence comes from Ruminococcus sp., assembly GCA_021200415.1. Lineage (GTDB taxonomy): Bacteria > Bacillota > Clostridia > Oscillospirales > Ruminococcaceae > Ruminococcus. The sequence goes on from JAJQGO010000030.1 coordinate 37,016, forward strand.
CCGTTCACCCTGACATTTGACGTGTCAATGCAGTCAATTTCAGCCTCAATGAAGCAGCCGCCCTCAACGAGGCGTTTACTCAGATTTTTTCTTCTGCGTCTGCACATGAGAATAATCAAGCCGATTATCACAAGCACAAAACCGATGCCTTCAAAAATTCCGCCGAAAAGAAAATTGAAGTATGCCGAATGAGCCTCAGTCGGATTATCGGGATTTATTAAAACCTTCCTCTCGTCGCCGACATTCATTGACGAGGAGTAGGAATCCAGCGGTATATTGCCGTAGGATTCTCCGTTATATTCGAAGCTGACATACACGTCTGATTCTGTTTCGCCGTCAAGGTCAGTATAACGCTCAATTCCGGTTATGACAGCCGTAACCTTTGCGTATTCCTTATTCTGCACAGCAGATGTACAGATCATGGCAGCGATGCCCAGCAAAAAAATTACAAGTCCGAATACGGCTAAAAAGATGCCGATAAATGATATAGGGTCAAAGGAACGCTTTTTCATTTCAACATTCTCCCTTTCTAAGGTGATTATATCATTTATAAAGGGAGTTGTCAAGCTATTTCTTTTTTACAGAAAACATAAGTCCGTTCAGGGGCTGTAAATCCACGGTAAGGGAGCTTCCGGAGTGCCGGAATCTTGTTCTGCCGGCAGGAGTCGAGCCGCTGTATTCGGTGCTGTCCGAATCAAGAAGCAGCTTTATTTTAACGTTTTCTTCAAGTGTCAGGGAATAATTTTTCTGCTCAATTCCCGAAAAATTAAATATACCGATTACATCGCCGTCACTGCTTTTGCGTCTTATGGCGTAAATGCATCTGTCGTGTGAGCTGCAGTCCTCCCAGCGGAAATTCAGCGGGTCGTAATCATAGTGAAGCGCCGTCTGCTTCAGGTAGATGTGATTAAGCTCCTTGATATATCTGTGGAAGGAATCATGTATGGGATATTTCAGAATATCCCAGTCCTGCTGACGCTTTTCGTGCCATTCACGAAGCTGTGCAAACTCATTTCCCATAAAGTTCAGCTTTTTCCCCGGATGCATAATCATGTACATATACAATGCCCGTGCCTGTGGAAATTTCCTGTCGTAATCGCCGTTCATTTTCTGCGCTATGGACGCCTTTCCGTGAACAACCTCATCATGTGAAAGGGGGAGGATAAAATTCTCGCTGTAAAAATACAGCATGGAGAACGTCAGCTTATCATAATCGCTGCCTCTGAAAAGGGGATCGGTCTGGAAATATTCCAATGTGTCGTGCATCCAGCCCAGATCCCACTTGCAGTCGAAGCCAAGACCTCCTGCGTAAACAGGCTTTGTAACTCCCGCATATGAGGATGAATCCTCCGCCGCAAGGATAGCCATAGGGTGACGTTCTTTAAGTCCGCTGTTCATATTTTTCAGAAATTCTATAGCGGAACGGTTCTCGCCGCGCTGCTCGTTGCCCTGCCAGTATATCATGTTGCGGATAGCGTCCATGCGAAGCCCGTCAAAGTGGTATTTTTCCAGCCAATAGTTTGCCGCGGACTGAATAAAGCTTCTGACCTCGCCCTTTGAGTGCATGAAATTACGGCTGCCCCATTCGTTGTAGCCAATATCGTCATGTGGATATTCATAGAGGTGCGTTCCGTCATATTCCGTAAGCGCATAGTGGTCAACGGCAAAGTGAACGGGAACAAAATCCGCAATTACGCCGATTCCCTTTCTGTGGCACTTGTCCACAAGCTCCATAAGCTCCCATGCCGTACCGTAGCGTGAAGTGGGAGCGAAAAACCCCGTGTTCTGATACCCCCATGATTCGTCGCAGGGATGCTCGCTTACAGGCATAAGCTCGATATAGTTATAGCCGTATCCGAGAGCGTATTCCGTCAGCATATCGGCAATTTCGGAATATGAATACCAGCCCTCCTTTGCCCGTTCGTCCGCACCCTCAGATAAATCGGCAGGCTTTTTTCTCCACGAGCCTAAATGCACCTCGTAAATATTCATGGGGCTTATGCGGAAATCACGTCTGCTTTTCATCCATTCCTCATCGCGGAATTTGTAGCTTTCAAGATCACGCACAATAGAACAGGTGCCGGGGCGAACCTCCATGCCGAAGCCGTAGGGATCGCAGTGATCAATGAAGCCACCCTTTCTGTCGTAGATTCTAAATTTATAGCGCATACCCTCCTTTGCCTGAGGGCAGAATATTTCATAAAAGCTGCCGTCGGCAATTTTTTTCATGGGAATATCCTCCCATTGACTGAAATCGCCTATCAGAGATACCTTCAGAGCGTTGGGAGCATAGGTGCGGAAGGTTGTTCCGTCTTTTGCAAGGTGTGCACCGAGATATTCGTAGACATCGAAAGCTCTTCCCGTATAAAAACCATAAATATCCATTTTCAAATCCCTCCGGATAATTGACATCTTAAATAAAATCATGTTATAATTAAAGAGTATTCACAAAAGCCGCTTTGCGCGCTTTCAGACATCAATTACATTATAGACAGCCGTCGTATATATTTCAATAATCACTTTTAAACAACAGTCAAATATGCGACGATAATCAAAAATTATATATTAAAGGGATGTTTCTATATGGACATGAGAATCGAACGTACCAAAAAAAATGTTATAAACGCTTTCCTCCAGCTGCGCTCCGGCAAGCCTCTGGAAAAAATAACTGTAAAGGAGCTTTCAGCTCTTGCGGAAATCAACAAGGCAACCTTCTATCTTCATTATCATGACGTCTACGACCTTTCGGAGCAGCTTGAAAATGAAGTCGTCTTTTCAACGCTTCACAGCATAGAGCATCCGGAGCTTATTTTCAGTGATACAAAACGCTTCACTCGGGAGCTTGCCGAAGGCTTTCTTGCCAATGAGCAGCTTATAAATATTCTGTTCGAGGGCAGCCGAAGCAGCTGCTTTGTTACGCTTTTTGAAAAGGAGCTGAAGAATCTTATTATTAAGGTTCACCCCGAATATGAGGAAACGCTCGAAAAAAATGCCGCAATAACCTATCTGATTTACGGCGGATATTATACATATTTTAAATATGGCAAGTACGACAAGGAAGCTGTCTTTAACCTTATTGAAAATATGTCTGACGCAATAGTCAAGCTTTATGAATTGGAGAAAGGAAAATGAAGCATATGAAAACAGGATTGGTTCTTGAGGGCGGAGCAATGAGAGGAATTTGCACCTCCGGCGTTCTGGACGTTTTTCTGGACTGGGGAATCAGATTTGACGGAGTTATAGGCGTTTCGGCAGGAGCAATTCACGGCGCAACCTATGTTGCGGAGCAGAACGGCAGAAATATACGGTATTATAAAAACTACCGCAGGGACAGGCATTTTATGAGCATTTATTCTCTCGTCACCACGGGAGATGTTGTCGGCAGGGATTTTTGCTATCGGGAAATCCCCGACAGGCTCGACCCCTTTGATTATGAGGTGTTTAAAAGCTCCCCGACTGATTTCTACGTTGTCTGCACGGACGTGGAAAAGGGAACGCCTGTATATGTGCTTATCAGTGACCTCAAGCCGCAGATGGAATATCTGCGTGCGTCGGCGTCAATGCCGTTGGTTACGAAAATTGTGGAGGCAGGAGGCAGAAAGCTGCTTGACGGCGGCATAACGGACAGCATACCTCTCCGTGCGGCGCAGAAGCTTGGCTACGATAAAATAGTTGTGGTTGAAACACGTGAGGAGGGCTATGTGAAATCCGCCGAGGGAAGTATTATAACCGACCGCTTTTACAGAAATTACCCGAGATTTGCCCATGCCATGCGAATGCGGCATATTATGTACAACGAGCAGAAGCGCTATGTTGCTGAGCTTGAAAAAAGCGGTGAAATTCAGGTTATCAGACCCTCCCGCTATGTTGACATCGGACGCATGGAGAGAAGCGTCGAAAAAATCGAAGAAATGTACCTCCTTGGCAGATATGACGCTGAAAATAAAATGCGTGATATTGAAAAATTTGTCAGCGGAGAGTAAAGGCAATCCCCGTGAAGTTCCGGCTTCACGGGTTTTTATTATAGGCAACACCGTCCGTTTTCGATTCCGCCAATGGGATTTTTTTGCATACTTGTACCCGAACGTGAATATAATCATACAAAGCAAAATTTCAAGGAGGTTACTATGGATTTCAAAATAAACAGAGAAACTGTTTCGGCGGCGGAGTGCGTGTATGAGGGTATGCAGGAACAGGGGATTGAGCTTGATTACATTCTGCCCGACTACTATCCGGATATTTTCAAGCTGGTGCGCTGCGAGGTGTGCCCGATTATTATTGATTACGCGGTAAGCGGCGACAAGCTTTCCTATGAGCTGAGATGCGATATTAAAATTCTTTATTGCAGCGAAACGGGTTCGGTTTTGCAGTGCGTGAGTCAGCGTCAGAGCTTTACCAAAGCCGTTGATTTGGGACGCTTCTGCGAAAACCCTGCCGTAAAGCTGATTCCGAAAACGGATCATGTGAATTATCGTGCGGTGAACAAGCGCAGACTCGACCTGAGAGGGGCTGTTTCCGTGAAAATCAAGGTGGAGTGCGAGAAAAATCAGGAGGTTATCTGCGATGCCTTCGGACTTAACGTACAGGTGAAAAAAACTCCCGTGCGTTTTTCGGCAAAGAAGCTTACAGCCGAAAAAACGCTTCAGCTTACCGAGGATATGGAAATTCCTGAAACACAGCCGACTGTGCTGAACATAGTCAGCTGCCGCTGCAAAGCGTCCGAGTGCGAGAAAAAGATGATTTCAGGAAAGCTTCTTGTCAAGGGAGAAGCCGATGTCAGGCTGCTGTATTCCTGTGAAAAGGACGGGGGAGGCGGACTTGAGCCGCTGTCATTTTCCGTGCCGTACAGTCAGATTATTGATATGGACGGCGTTGATGAAAGCTTTGACTGCGCTGCTTCGGCGGAGGTGGTTAGCTGTGATGCAGCTGTTTCCGCAGACAGAAACGGCGACAATCGTCTTATTAAATGTGAGCTTGAGCTTAGAATATCATGCCGTGCGGTTAAAACAGCGTCTATAATGTTGGGAACAGACGCCTATTCAACGGTTCATCCCTGTGAGGCAGCTTATACAGATATAAAGGTTGAACAGATTCCCGTAACATATATGCAGAATTTCAGGCACAGCGCAAAAATATGCGAGGGTGAGAATATGCCCATGACGGTCTACAGTATGTGGTGTACTCCGAAAAATATAAACACACATATCTCCGACGACGGAAAAACCTTGATTATAAGCGGAATGCTGACCTATACAATGGCGGCTAAGGATTCCACGGGAATGATAATTATGCCCGATAAGGAGGAGGCGTTTGAGGAGTCCGTGGAGATTGACGATCTCCCTGTAGGGGCGTTTGTAACTGCCGATATAAACGCTGCGGGAGTATCCTACAATATCGCGGCTGATAATATCCTTACGGCAAAAGCCGATATAACGGCGAAAATTTCGGTTTACAGCTCCTCCTCCGTAAGAACTCTTTCCGACATCGTAATTGACGACAGCGTGAAGAAGGAGCGTGACGGCGATTACGCCATAAAGCTGTATTACGGCGTTGAAAACGAGGAGGTGTGGGACATCGCGAAACGCTACAGCACCTGTGTTTCCGCAATTATGGAGGAAAACGAGCTTTCGGGAGAAAAACTTGATACCTGCGGAATGCTGCTGATTCCCATTGTAAATTGACGTAGACGTATAAATACAACAATTTAAATTTTAAGGGCAGCGCCTTAGGAGAATAATGTGCGTATGCGCCCTGAAATTCACAAGGAGAAATATATGGTTAAAGATATATACAGCGATATTGCCGAACGCACGAACGGCGACATATATATCGGCGTTGTAGGCCCTGTAAGAACGGGAAAATCCACATTTATAAAACGGTTCATGGAAACTCTTGTAATCCCAAATATATCAGGGGAATTCAAGCGTGAGCGCGCCATTGATGAGCTGCCCCAGTCGGCTGCTGGAAAGACTATCATGACAACTGAGCCTAAGTTTATTCCGGAGGAGGCTGTTGAGGTAAATCTCGGCGGCGGCGCAAGCTTTAACGTCCGCATGATAGACTGCGTGGGATATATTGTTCCCAGCTCTCTTGGGTACATAGAAAATGAAATGCCGAGAATGGTTATGACATCATGGTTTGACGAGGAAATTCCCTTTAACATGGCTGCGGAGATCGGTACGCAGAAGGTAATTTCCGATCACTCCACCATCGGGCTTGTCATTACGACAGATGGTACGATTTCGGATATTCCCCGCAGCGAGTATGAGGAATGCGAGGAGCGTGTTATACGTGAGCTTAAAGAGCTTGGCAAGCCCTTTGTTGTTGTTATGAATACGGTTAACCCCTCATCGGGAGAGGTGAAAAAGCTATGCGCCGACCTTACCGACCGTTATGACAGCAAGGTTATTCCGGTGAACTGCCTTGACCTCGGCGAGGAGGATATACGCAATATTATGCGTGAGATTCTGTTCTCGTTCCCCATTAAGGAAATCAATATCCGCACGGCAAGATGGATAAATTCCCTTGAAAAGGGGCATTGGCTTAAATCCGAGATTCTCAGCTGCATACGTGATTCCGCAAAGGATATAAAGCTTGTGCGTGAGGCGGAGCTTGCGGCACAGGCAATGTCCCAATGCCCTCATGTGGGGGAAACCGTAATAAGCAGCATTGACCTTGGGAAGGGCAGCGTGACGATTACAGCGGAGCTTGACAGCAATCTGTTTTACAAGATACTGGGAGAGGCAACGGGCATTGAAATTGAATCCGAAAGCGACCTTATGCCACTGCTGCTGGAGCTTAATCGAATAAAAAAGCTCTACGAGCGTATTGAGCCTGCCCTTGCGGAGGTTGAGGCGACAGGCTATGGAATCGTCATGCCGGAAATCGGCGAGCTGACTCTCGAAGAGCCGAAAATCATCAAGCAGGGAGGAAAATACGGCGTCAAGCTGAAGGCGTCCGCTCCGTCAATTCACATGATGAGGGCGAATATCAATACAACGGTTAGTCCTATTGTTGGAACCGAGCGTCAGAGCGAGGAGCTTGTAATGTATCTTCTGGAGGGATTTGATGAGGATCCCACGAAAATCTGGGAATCGAATATTTTCGGAAAATCCCTTCACGAGCTTGTTAATGAAGGGCTGCACAACAAGCTGTTCAAGATGCCCGTAGAGGCGCGGATGAAGCTTCAGGAAACTCTTGAACGTGTTATAAACGACGGATGCAGCGGACTTATCTGCTTTATATTGTAGGGGCAGCTGATAAAAAAGAAAACAGGTTTACCTTTTGGTAAACCTGTATTTTTGTGGCGTTGTCTTATATTATTTAACCTCAACAATCCAGCCGAACTTATCCTCAATCTTGCCCCACTGAATACCTGTCATTGTATCGTAGAGCTTCTGAGAAATGTCGCCGATTTTGTTTCCGTTGATTTCCATTACCTTGTCGTTCCACTTGAGATGACCTACAGGAGAAATAACAGCGGCAGTACCCGTACCGAATACCTCGTCAAGCTTGCCCGCATCGTAAGCATCGGCAATTTCCTGAATTGTAATGCGTCTTTCGGTAACCTTGAGTCCCCAGCTCTTGCAAAGCTCGATAGCCGATTTTCTTGTGATTCCCGGGAGGATAGAGCCTTGGAGCATAGGAGTAATAACCTCGCCGTCAATGACAAAGAAAATGTTCATTGCGCCGACCTCTTCGATGTACTTCTGCTCAACTCCGTCAAGCCAGAGAACCTGAGAATAATTCTGCTTGTGAGCCTCGTCCTGACCGATAAGTGAAGCTGCGTAGTTGCCGCCTGTTTTAGCGTAGCCCATACCGCCTCTTACTGCGCGGACGTATTTGCTTTCAACGTAGATATTTACAGGATCAAGACCGCTTGAGTAATAAGCTCCCGAGGGTGAAAGAATAATCATGAACAGATAATGCTCGCCGGGCTTTACGCCGAGATATGGGTCAGTGGCGAAGATATACGGTCTTATGTAAAGTGCCGTACCCTCTGTATGCGGAACCCAGTCCTTCTCGATTCGGAGAAGCTCCATAAGACATTCCATAGCAAGATTTTCATCAAGGGGCGGAATTACAAGACGCTGATTTGAAACATTAAGTCTTTTGAAATTTTCGTCGGGACGGAAAAGCTGAATTTTGTTGTCAGCAGTTCTATAAGCCTTTAGTCCCTCAAAAACGGTCTGACCGTAATGCAGGCACATAGCGGCAGGTGAAAGCTCGATATTGCCATAGGGACGGATTTCCGGATCATGCCAGCCCTGACCCTCGTCGTAGGGCATAACAAGCATATAATCGGTAAAGTTGTGACCAAATCCCAGCGTAGTTTCATCGACAGGCTTTTCCTTGAGAGCAGCTGCCTTAGTAAATTTGATTTCCATTTTCATCAACCTCTTTATAAAATTATTCGCTGACAGTAAAGTATTTTTTATTAAACAGCTTCTTACAGATAATCAGAGCCGCACTTGTCAAGGCGGCAGCGGTAATTACAGAAGCAATTACGGCAATAATTGAATTCCCATTTTTCATAACATCTTCTCCATTCGGTGAATCTTGTGGCGGTATTAACCTGAATCACGGGACGTCGCAAATCAGACGATCCGTATGCTGTTCGTACCTATTATACCATGTTTTTACGTTTTTTTCCATAGGGATTTATAAATTCTTAATAAAATAAAGTATAAATTATCCCATGATTTTTCGGGGGCAGTTTGGTGATTATGCCTAAAATATCAATGCATATCACTTATGCAGCACCGGTTTAAGCATCATATTTTCTGACTCGCAGAGCTGCTCCCAGCTTCTCCGCAAGGCTGCGTGAAGCGTCAATCTGCTCCTGCGGAATAACGTCAACAACGGACATTATAATTTTGGCTTTTCCCGTTTTTACGCAGTCTGACGTGAATTTCTGCATTGCGCTGAAGGCTTCGGGAAATCTCGGACGCGTGACCCTCATGTACTCGTCCTCCGTTCCTGCGTTGAGGCTAATTGAAATCGTGTCGAACATTTCGCATAGTCCGGCGGCAGTCGGGCGTCCGGATATAATATCTGACAGTCCGTTTGTATTCAGCCTGAGAGGCGGACATCCGTCAAGGCTGCGCAGGAAGGCTGCTGACTGTATAAGAACGTCAATCCGTGACGTGGGTTCGCCGTATCCGCAGAACACAATTTCCTCATAGGACGCTATATCACGCTTCATCAGGTCGTCACGTATCTCGTCAGGGGTTGGTTCATGCTCCAGCCAGAGCGGATCTGAGCCGTAAGCTCCGTCGGCGTTGTTTCTTATACAGAATGTACAATTGCATGGACACTTATTTGTTATATTCATATAAAGCTTGCTGCCGATTTCATAGGAAATCGTCATTGCCTTTTTCATAGCGATCTCTCCTTTGCCTAAGCTATTTTATATAAATTCTGGGAACCCTCTTTGAAATGCCGCATACGACCTCATATCCTATAGTTCCGTAGATTGAAGCAAGCTCATCGGCGGTAATCATATCGCCGCCGTCTTTGCCTATGAGAGTTACAATATCTCCCGGCTTTGCCTGAACCTCCGAAACATCTATCATCAGCTGATCCATGCAGACTCTTCCGACTATTTTGCATCGTTTGCCGTGAACGAGAATTTCTCCCCGTGAGGAAAGAAGCCTTGAATATCCGTCCGCATAGCCGATTGTTACGGTGGCAACAGGCATTTCACGCTGAGCGACAAATGTTCTGCCGTAGCTTATGCAGTCCCCGGGCTTAACTGTTTTAACGTGGGAAATTACAGCCTTAAGCTCCATGACAGGTTCGAGTGCCTCGGGGATTTTCAGACTGATGTCGGGGTGCAGACCGTACATTATGATTCCTGCTCTTGCAAGTGTGCTGCGCGGATTATTTCTGTAGCAGCAGGCTGCGCTGTTCATGAAATGAACGTGCGGAAGCCTTATGCCGTCCGAGCAGAGAATATCATAGGTATCGAGGATAAATTTTTCCTGATTGTCGGTGTAGGCGATATTGTCGGGGGAATCGCTGTCGGCAGCGGCAAAGTGGGTGTAGATACCCTCAACGGAGAGTCCCCCGATTGCGCAGAGCTGCTTTATCTCCTCGGCGCAGGCAGCGGGAGTGTCGTGCTTCAGACCGATTCTTCCCATTCCCGTATCAATTTTTATATGGCAGCGGATTCCCTCGGAGCATCTGCTGACAAGGCTGTGGGCGTATTCGGAGGAAACAACGCCCTGAATAATATTGTAACGGGCGATTTCGTGGGCGTACTCAGGCGGCGTATAGCCGAGAATAAGTATTTCGGCATGAGGGCAGAAGCCTCTTACGGCAATGGCCTCATCAAGATTCGACACGGCAAAATATCTGATACCGCATTCCTCCGCAAGACAACGGCATATCTGTTCATCTCCGTGACCGTAGGCATCGGCTTTTACAACAGCCATTATTTCCGTTTTATCTGAATTCATACCCTTAATTGTGTCAATATTTTTTCTTAGCGCAGGCAGAGAAATTTCCGCCCACGCTCTTTTGAGGTACGGTTTCATTTTTATTATCAATTCCTTTCTTTGCGTCAGAATTCAGGGCATTTCGACTGCTATTTACATATTAAAATTCAATTACAGGTTGGAAAAGTCCTTGAAATATATTACGGCATATGATATAATTTAAGAAGTTATCATCAATAAAGACGGAGGTGCTGCGGTGCTGAAATCATTAGATTCGGGAATACCTGTTTATCCGGCGGATACGTATGACTCTGATTTGTCCGTAACCGCCTGCATTACAGGGCATCGTGAAAAAAGTGTTCCCTCATATAAAGAAAATCCAATTTATAAGGATATAACGCTGTCCGCGGTAAAGCTCATGCTGTACCGTTATATAGATATGGCGGTTGAACGCGGATATACCGACTTTTTCAGCGGACTTGCCGTCGGAACTGATTTGTGGGCAGCCGAATATATCATAAAAAAGCGCAGGCGCAACGGCAAGCTCAGGCTTATCGGGGTAATGCCCTATCTTCGCCATTCGGAGTTCTTTCCGCAAAGCTACCGTGAGGTACTTTGCCGTGTTGAAGGTGAGGCGGATCGGCTGCTGGTGGTGAACAGAAACCCAAATGTTACCTACAGACCGTCATCGCAGCTTTATCGCGACAGGAACTATTTTATGGTTGATAATTCATCGGCGGTAATTGCCTTCCTGAACAGGGACAGCATAGCCTCCGGAACAGGTCAGACTGTGAATTACGCCAACCGGCGCGGACGCAGAGTGTGCCGCTTCGGAATTGAGGACGTATTCGGTATAATTGATGAGACGGGAGCAGACATAAGAAAAATCGGCAGAGAGATACAGTTCCTTGATAACGCCTTCGATTTATTCTGCTGACATATATTATATCACAAATAAAAAATATTGCAAGCACTGTGCAGGCATAGTTTTCAACAGAGTGTTGAATATGATGTTTAAACATTCCTTGGGAAAGAAAAGTGTTGAAAATGTTGAAAACAGTGTTGAATCCCAAGAACAAGCCTCCTGATTTTAAACATACCGTTTTGGAAAACAATTTACATTCATTTTTCATGAATATTACAGGGGAATAATTATACAGAGCGTTAATTTTCACGCTGATTTTATCGGCAGCTCAGAACGGGCTGCTCATGCTTATGTGAAAACGCTCCGAATCTATATGGAGGAACTGACTATGGCAGGTAAGAAAAAGGGCAGAATCGCTGTTCCTTATATTATAACAATTTTTATAAGTTTGCTGATAATCGGCGGAGCCGCGCTTTTTATATACAACTATTTTGAGCTTGGCAAGGAGGATGAGCTGCCTGAGCTTATGAGCAGAACCTCATCCGAAATTACATATGACGACAGCCATACGGTGCTGCTGATTCTCGACACTCCCGAGGATTCAAGTCCGCAGACGTTCGTGCTTATGCGTTCCGTGCCTGTTGATAAAACGCTTATGCTTGTGGGAATTCCCGCAAACACAGTCGGCTCGGTTTCGGGCAAGCAAAAGCAGCTCAGCGAGGTGTATGAAAGCGGCGGAGCTATGGAGACGATGGATTTCCTTGAACAGATTTTCAGCGTGGATATAAGCAGGTATATGATTTTTGATTCCGATGCCTTTATTGAATTGACCGATATTTTCGGCGGAGTCACATATACTCTCGATGTTAAAGTCCCCGGAGCGGGAGAAGCGGGCGTTGAAAAAATACTGAACGGAATGCAGATTGAAAGATATATCACATATGCGCTGTTTCCGGACGGCGAAATGCAGCGTGCCTTTAATACGGGGGCAATTCTTGCGGCAATGGTGAATCAATCCGACGGACAGCGTATCGCAGATAATTTTGATATGTACTTCAATACAATTATAGATATGGTTGAAACAAATGTAACGGCTGTGGACTATAAAAATTACAGCACGGCAATTAAATATATGTTTGAAAAGGGTACGGCAGTCGCCAAATACAGCTATATGACAGGCTCTACAGTGGGCGATGATTTCTATGCGGACGCGGATTTCTGCGAATCCCTGAAGGAGGAGTATTTTACAGCTCCCGAACCCGAAACGGAAACGGATTCCCAGTCAGCCGATGACGATACTGAGGAGTAAGGAATGATTTGCAAAATGGAAAATATTTTTGATACTCATGCGCATTACAGCGACAAAGCCTTTGACACGGACAGAGCTGAGCTTCTTGCCGAGCTTCCGTCAAGGGGCGTGAAATATGTGACGCTTGCTTCATCGTCGGTGGAGGAAACTGACGCAAATTCGAAGCTTTCCGAAAAATACGGATATATTTACTGCGCGGCAGGAGTTCACCCCGAAAGCGTTGATGAGAACCCGAAAAATTATCTGGATATAATCGAAAAAACAGCCAGCGGCAATCCGAAGGTGCGTGCTGTGGGAGAAATCGGGCTGGACTATCATTACGAAAATTACAGCAAGGAAAAGCAGATGAAGATTTTTTGCGAGCAGCTTGAGCTTGCCCATGAGCTTGATTTGCCGGTGATAATTCATAGCCGTGACGCAGCGGAGGATACGCTGAATATACTCAAAAAATACAAGCCGAGAGGCGTGGTTCACTGCTTCAGCGGTTCGGCTGAAACGGCAAGGGAAATCATAAAGCTTGGAATGTACATAAGCTTTACAGGAGTTATAACATTTAAAAACGCGAAAAAGGCGCTGAAGGCTCTTGAGGAGGTTCCGGTTCATCGGTTAATGCTTGAAACCGACTGCCCCTACATGGCGCCGTCTCCCTTCAGGGGAAAGCGCTGTGACAGCTCCATGATACCCTATACTGCCCGAAAGGCAGCGGAAATAAAGGGCATGGACGTTCAGGAAATTATTGACGTAACCTGCAAAAACGGTATGGAATTTTATTCAATATCGGAATAATGCGGTTTATTAGATTAGGATAGTATGTTGATTTAATGCGAGGTCTGGTATGTATTATTGCTGCGGAATAACTGAAAAAGGCAATATGCCCCATAACGAGGACGCAATGCTTGTGGGAAAATGCGTTGCAGACAGCGGAGCTATAAGCTGCAACCTTGAAGCTCCGTTTATTGCTGCCGTTTCGGACGGCGTTTCAGGGGAGCTTTCAGGTGAGGTTGCCTCAAAAATGTGCCTTGAAATGGTGGGGGAGATTAAATATTCCCGCAGAGTCAACCTTAAACAGAAGCTTCTTGATATTCACAGACAGCTTGGAGTATACGGCGTGGGCAGCCGTGATACCTTGAATATGCAGGCGACCCTTTGCGGAATTGCCGTTGACGAAAGTAACGGAATAAATATTATAAATATCGGGGATTCCCGCCTTTATCGCTTTCGGGGAGGTCATATACGCCAGATTTCACGTGATCATTCTCTCGTTCAGATGCTGTATGACGAAGGCTCGATTACACGGGAGGAGCTGCGGACTCATGTTCACAGGAATGTTATTTTCCCTGTTCTGGGAAATATTACCTCCGACCCGAAAATAGATGTACTTCCTCTTGAGGGCGGAATGAAGTACGGAGATGTTCTGCTTATCTGTACGGACGGGCTTTCCGATTACATTTCGCCGATTGAAATTGAAGAGGTGCTGGATTTGCCCAAAAGTATGCCTGTTCGGCTGGAAATGCTTGTGAAAAAGGCACTTGAAAAGGATTGTAAGGATAATATTACGGCAGTTGCGGTTGTTTACTGCTGATATGACATATTAGATTTCAGAAACGGAGCATATTATGGATACATCGGTTATTATAGTCTGCGCAGGCAATTCGACACGAATGCAGGGGAAAAACAAGATTCTTCTTCCTCTCGGGGATAAGCTCGTCATAGGAGCTTCCATGTGGGCGTTTCAGGTCTGCGAAAGCGTCAGGGAAATTATAATAGTCGGGCGCGAACAGGATATTCCCGAAATAAAAGCGGAGGCTGAACGTATTGGGATAACTAAGCTTGCCGCCTGCGTCAAGGGCGGAGCAACACGTCAGGAAAGCGTAATAAACGGAGTTCGCTGCATTTCAAGGGATACGGAAATGGTTGCCGTTCATGACGGAGCAAGGCCTCTTGTGAAGCCGGAGCATATCGAGAGGGCTATTCGGGACGCGGGCATTTTCGGCGGCGCGGCTCTGGGAGTTCCCGTAAAGGATACAATAAAAACAGTGGACGACGGACTTGTTACGGATACTCCGCCGAGAAGCTCGCTCTACATAACTCAGACGCCGCAGATTTTCCGCAGAAAGCTCTACTTTGAGGGAATAGATTTTGCCCTTGAGCATGGTCTGGACTTCACCGATGATTGTCAGCTTATTGAAGCCATCGGAGGGAAAATCTACATGACTGTGGGAGATTACACCAACATTAAAATTACAACTCCCGAGGATATAAAGATTGCGGAGGTTCTGATGCAGTGCTGAGAGGAGAAGGATTTATGTTCAGAATAGGTCACGGATATGATGTGCATAGGCTTGCCGAGGGGAGAAGGCTGATTCTCGGCGGCGTTGAGATTCCTCATAATGTGGGACTTCTCGGTCATTCGGACGCGGATGTGCTTGTTCATGCGGTAATGGACGCAATGCTTGGTGCGCTGGCGCTTGGAGATATAGGTCATCTATTTCCCGATACGGACGAAAAATACAGGGGAGCGGACAGCATGAAGCTCCTTGGTGAGGTATGCCGTGTCTGCGAAAATCACGGCTATGAGATAGGCAATATCGACGCAACTGTTATTGCCCAGTCTCCAAAGCTTGCGCCGTATATAGTTCAGATGCGGCAGAATATTGCCGATGTCTGCGGCTGTAAGCCGGAGCAGATAAGCGTTAAGGCAACTACGGAGGAAAAGCTTGGCTTCACCGGTGAAAGGCTCGGAATATCAGCTCATGCGGTTGCTCTTATGGTAAGGCGGCAGAATGGCTGATATATAAGGCAATACCGCACAAAGCACGCCTGACGGCTTTGCCGCACATCTGCTTATATATTTCCCGTCATCTTGCACAAAAACTCCTTGACATACGTCAGTATGCCTGCGTCACTTTTTATACAATCTGACGGAAAATCTAACTTAGTTTATACTCGAAGAGTACATCTGCACGACAATCTTTGTGCGGTATTACCATAAGAATTTTCGTTTGGTGATGATACACAGCGCATTTTGAATTTTTTCGTCAAAACGCACAAAATTTAAATGGAAAATAAATAAGTCCTATACTTTAAATGGCTGATATGGTATAATGATACTATATCAGCTAATTTTTTGAAAGGAAGAATAATTTAAATGTTCCAAAAAGATATAGAAACCATGCCGCGTCAGAAAATCGAAGAACTGCAGCTTGAACGCCTGAAATGGCTTGTTGATTACTGCATGAAAAATATACCGTTCTATAACAAACGCCTTACAGAGGCAGGCGTTACTGCGGAAAAAATAAAATCCCTCAAGGATATTGAGTATATACCCTATACCACAAAGGCGGATATTCGTGATACATATCCCTTCGGACTTTTCGGTCAGCCGATGAAAAATATCGTGCGCATACACGCTTCAAGCGGAACCACCGGCAAGCCTACCGTTGTGGGATACACCAGAAACGACCTTGAAAACTGGAGCGACTGCATGGCGCGTCTTTGTACGGCGGCAGGAGCTACTGATGAGGATATTGTTCAGATTGCTTTCGGATACGGACTGTTCACGGGCGCTCTCGGACTTCACTATGGTCTGGAAAAGATTGGAGCTGCGGTTGTCCCCACATCAAGCGGAAATACGGAAAAGCAGATAATGCTTATGCAGGATTTTCAGACGACAGCTCTTGTGGCTACACCCTCCTATGCGCAGTATATCGGCGAAAAGGCTAAGGATATGGGAGTTATTGACAAAATTAACCTGAAGCTTGGACTTTTCGGTTCGGAGGGCTGCACAGTTGAAATGCGTGATCAGATTGAAAAAACTCTCGGGCTTTTCGCTACCGACAACTACGGCATGAGCGAGCTTATGGGTCCCGGAGTTGCAGGCGACTGCCGTGAACGCTGCGGAATGCACATAAATGAGGATCATTTCTACGCTGAAATTATCGACCCGAAAACTGCTGAGGTTCTGCCGAGGGGAAGTCAGGGCGAGCTTGTTATTACGACTCTCACAAAAGAGGGAATCCCCATGCTCCGCTACCGCACGAAGGATATTACGCAGATTGACTATGAGCCGTGCAAATGCGGACGTACATTCGCGAGAATGGCTAAAATCAAGGGCAGAAGCGATGATATGCTGAAAATAAGGGGAGTAAACGTGTTCCCGTCACAGATTGAAAGCGTGCTTATGTCATTTGATAAGATTGCTCCGCATTATCAGCTTGTTGTAACGAGAAAGGATTATTCCGACCGCCTCGAGGTCAAGGTTGAGCTTGCGGACGAAACGCTTCTTGAAAATTACGCAGAGCTTGAAAAGCTCCGCGGAAGCATTCATCACAATCTGAAAACGGTTCTCGGAATCGACACAAAGGTTTCCCTTGTGGAGCATAAATCTCTTGAAAGGTATCAGGGCAAGGCACATCGTATTGTCGATCTGCGTGGTCAGGAGCAGGAATGAAAACCCTGTTTATCTCCGACCTTGATGGGACGCTTCTCAATTCCCACGGGGAGATTTCGGAATACACCGCAGGAGCTGTAAATTCCTTTATTGAAAAGGGAATGCATTTTTCCTTTGCGACGGCACGCTCTGTTTATTCCGCCGTGCCGATTACATCCGCCATAAAAATAAACGCTCCGTGTATTTTAATGAACGGCGTGAGCATATATGATATAGGGCGGAACAGATACCTGAGCAGTGAATTTATTCCTGTCGGAGCTTCGGAGAAAATTATCAGCGCATTTGAAAAATACAGTGTGGAATGCTTCTTATATAAGATTCAGAACGGCGTTCTGACAGCCTGTTATACTAAGATTACCTCCCGTGTACTGAAGAGCTTTGCGGAGGTCAGGAAAAACAATTATAAAAAGCCCTTTTTGCAGTATCCCACTTTAAGGGACGCAGCCGATGAAGGAACTGTTTACTACACCACCACAGGAGAATATGAGACTCTGCTGCCCGTGAAAAATGAGATTGAATCCATATCGGGCGCGGATTACGCGTTCTATGAGGATACATATACAAAGAAATGGTTTCTTGAAATTTTTTCAGCGTCCGCTTCAAAGGCAAACGGAATAAAAAAGCTGCGCAGGGATTTCGGCTTCGACAGGGTAATCTGCTTCGGTGATAATCTGAACGATATGCCTATGTTTCGTGAATCCGATATAAGCGTTGCGGTTGCGAACGCAAAGACGGAGCTGAAGAATGCTGCCGATTTCATTGCCCTGTCAAATGATGAGGACGGAGCGGCAAGGTGGATAATAGAAAAATTCAACGAGATTTGAAAGGAAATTTACATATGAAAAAATTGATGCTCGGAAACGATGCTTTTGCAAGAGGTCTTTACGAAGCGGGCTGCCGGTTTATTTCAAGCTATCCCGGAACGCCTTCTACGGAGATTACCGAGTCTGCGGCAAAATATGATGAAATGTATGCGGAATGGGCGCCCAACGAAAAGGTTGCCGTTGAAGCGGCTCTCGGAGCTTCTATAGCAGGAGCAAGATCCTTCTGCGGAATGAAGCACGTGGGACTTAACGTTGCCGCAGATCCGCTGTATACTGCCGCCTACACAGGAGTAAACGGCGGACTTGTAATTGCCGCTGCGGACGATCCCGGAATGCATTCCTCACAGAATGAACAGGACAGCCGCCATCACGCAATTGCCTCAAAGGTTCTTATGCTTGAGCCTTCGGATTCATCGGAATGTAAGGAATTTACAAAAACCGCATTTGAGCTTTCGGAGAGGTTTGATGTTCCCGCAATTGTACGCCTTTCCACAAGAGTCGCTCATTCGCAGAGCGTTGTGGAGCTTTGCGGCAGAGAGGAAATCCCTCTGAAGGAATATAAAAAAAATCCGCAGAAATACGTTATGATGCCTGCCTATGCAAGGGGACGTCACGTGTTCGTAGAGGAACGTACAAAAAGGCTTGTGGAATTTGCGGAAACGTCGCCCCTCAACAGAATTGAAATTTCCGATAAAGCGCAGTTCGGCGTAATTACAAGTGGTGCGGCATACGAATACGCAAAGGAGGCTCTTGGGGATAAAGCGTCCGTTTTGAAGCTTGGAATTGTAAATCCGCTGCCCGTTGAGCTTATTCGGGATTTTGCGGCAAAATATGAGAAAATCTACGTCATTGAGGAGCTTGACGGCGTTATTGAGCAGCACTGCCGCAATATAGGCGTGAATAACATTGTCGGAAAGGAGCTTTTCGGTTTCTGCGGCGAGCTTTCACAGGCTGTTGTCGCCGAAAAGATATTAGGCGGGAAAAGGGAATTTGTTTCACTTGAAAAGGCAGTTCCCGTGCGTCCTCCCGTAATGTGCGCAGGCTGTCCGCACAGAGGCTTGTTCTACTGCCTGTCGAAGCTCGGAGTAACGGTTTCGGGCGATATTGGCTGCTACACACTTGGAGCTTCAGCACCTCTTTCGGCAATGGATACGACAATCTGCATGGGAGCTTCAATTTCAGCGCTTCATGGCTTCAATAAGGTTCGGGGAGCTGAAAGCGAGCATAAATCGGTTGCCGTTATCGGCGATTCAACCTTCATGCACAGCGGCATGACAGGACTTGTAAACATTGCCTACAACGATTCCGATTCAACTGTTATCATTCTCGACAATTCGATTACGGGAATGACAGGTCATCAGCAGAATCCGACTACGGGAAAAAATCTCAAGGGCGATCCTGCCGCAGCGGTAAATCTTGAGGAGCTTTGCAAAGCCATCGGAATCAGGCGTGTTCGGGTTGTAGACCCCTATTCCCTTGCCGAAACGGAGGCTGCAATCAGGCAGGAGCTTGCCGCTGACGAGGCGTCTGTTATCATTTCAAGACGTCCCTGCGCACTTCTGAAATACGTTAAGCATAATCCGCCCCTTAAAACAGACGCGGACAAATGCAGGAGCTGCAAAAAGTGCATGAAGCTGGGCTGCCCCGCAATTTCCATGAAGGACGGCAAGGCTGTCATAGACCATACTCAATGTGTCGGCTGCGGAATTTGTCAGGAGCTGTGCGGCTTCGGCGCAATCGTCTGTCAATAATGTATCACTTGGAGGTATTCTGAATTGGAAATATATCTTGAATTTGCAAAGTGGCTTGATAATTTGCTGGAAAATAACGATATGCCTGAAAATACGGCTGCATTCTGTTTCAATCTCTACGATGAGGAGGACGAAAACTACGGAGTTCAGATTATCGCGTCCTGCGAATTTGATGAAAACGACGGCGGCGACTGGGCTTGCTCGGAGGTCTGGACATCCGGCGAGGACGTGTTCTTCATAGATCATTCAGATGAGGAAAATGCCGACCGTGAGCGCGGCCATGAGTTCATAGGCGGTCTTGTGGGAGATTATCTCGGGAGGGGTATGTACAGACATATTCTCCTTGATTCGGAGGCTGTGGGAATCGGCTTCGTGGACGGAGAGCTTGAAATTCTGTACAGGAACAACGATGCTAAGGAGTAAAAATATGGAAACCAAATCAATTATGATAGTCGGAGTAGGCGGTCAGGGATCACTGCTTGCTTCAAGGCTTCTCGGAAATGTTCTGCTTGCACAGGGCTTCGATGTAAAGGTGAGCGAGGTTCACGGAATGTCCCAGCGAGGCGGCTCGGTTGTGACATACGTAAAGTACGGTGATAAGGTGTATTCCCCCATTATCGAGAAGGGGGAGGCTGATGCGGTAATTTCCTTCGAAATTCTTGAAGCCGCAAGAAGCCTGCCCTATCTGAAAAAGGGCGGAAAGCTCATTACCTCAACGCAGCAGATTGACCCTATGCCCGTTGTTACGGGAGCTGCGGAGTATCCATCAGATCTGGAGGAGCAGCTAAGGAACGCAGGCGTGGAGCTTTCCGCTGTGGACACCCTCTCTCTTGCGGAGCAGGCAGGCTCTGCGAAGGCTTCAAATGTGGTTCTCATGGGAGTTCTCTCGTCAAAGCTTGATTTCCCCGAGGAGCTGTGGCATAAGGCTGTTGAGCAGTGCGTTCCGCCGAAATTTTTGGAGCTGAACAAAAAAGCCTTTGAGCTTGGAAGGCAGGCGGGATGAGATGAAAAAAATACGTAAATTTACAGCCCTTGTGTCGGCTGCGGCAATGCTTGTAATGACGGCAGGCTGCGGTGACGGAGAAAAGAACAGCAGTACAACTGTTGTTGAATATGACGAGGTCTATACGGAGTATCTCCAGCCGATTGAAAATGCGCTTGCAGCTATAAAAAGTCATGACGGCGAGCTTATAACGCGTTCGTATTTTCCTGCCGAGCTTGTAACATATGAGGCTGAGGTCTGGTCAGAAATGACTGTGGAGGAATATTATGAAACCTTTGATAATTACCTTGAAAGCCTTGACAGCTATTACAGTGGGCAGTACGGTGACGACTACACGATTGAATTCGAGGAAGTAGGCATAAAAATTAAGCTTGACGACGACGAATTTGAGGATTTAGAGGAGCTGTACAGCAGCGAGGCAAACGGAGAGGTTACGTTTGATTTCACGGACGGATACGACCTGAGCGGTCAGCTCACCATATCGGGAAGCCTTGGCGAAGCTACATCTGAAGTAGACGTTGCTGTGCTGTACAGTGAAAAGGACGGCTGGCTGTGCTACCTGAGCGACTTTTTTGTTTCCGCATTCTATGAAAGCGAATCGACAGAAAGCGAATAAAGAAACGAATATTTCAAATTGAAAAAGAGGAAAGTAATATGAAAAAAAGAATATTTATGCTGCTTTTGGCAGGAATCATAAGCTGCATGGCTCTTGTGAGCTGTGGGAATGGGGAAAAGGATGAAAGTGAATCCGATACTGAGGTAAGCTCAGCCGATGATGAAAATCAGGAGGAAGCTGACGACAGCGCCGATGAGTCGGAATATATGGCAGTAATCAATGCGTTCATTGACGGTGTAAATCAGGATGACGGACAGCTCTACGAAACGGCATTCCATACAGATGAGCAGCTCGACAAAATTTTTGAGCTGTACGAAAGTCACGGATATACCGACTTTGTTGAGAATTACTACAGCTATATCGAGGAAAATATTACCGCTGCGAAGCTCACATTGAGTGAGGAAGGGGGCTGCGGCGATAATATACAGTATTCCTTCGAAATCAGTGAGACAGCAAAGGCTTCGTCCGATGAGCTGGCTGAATATGAGGAATCTTACCTTGCCAACAGAAGCAGCTATCTGCCCGAAACGACACTTGAAAAGGTCTACACCATTGTCGGAGTTATGACGGCAGCAGGTGACAGCGGTTCATATTCAACGGATTTCGTGTTTATCATTGCTAAGGAAAGCGACGGCGCATGGCTGATTCATCCGTATTCGTCAACGGTGGATCTTATGTAATTGTATAAAAAAACATTCAAAAGGAGGAACTATTATGAATAATATCAGACAAATTTCAGTTTTTGTTGAGAACAAGCCCGGCAGACTCAGCGCGATTACAAAAATTCTCAAGGACAGCAGTGTTGACATACGTGCCCTTTCAATTGCCGATACAAGGGACTTCGGCATACTCAGGATTATTGTTGACAATCCGGATATGGCTTGCAAAAAGCTCCGTCAGGAGGCGTTTACCGTCACGATTACCGAGGTTGTGGCAATCTGCATTGATGACGAAATGGGAAAGCTCAGCGATGTAATGAATATTCTGAATGACGCTGATATAAACGTTGAATATATGTATGCGTTCCTCAGTAAATCTGATAACAAGGCGTCGATTATTCTGCGTGTGGACGATAACGCTAAGGCACATGAGGCATTTGATGCTGCCGGAATAGTTCAGCTTACCGAAAATGACATCAGCGGAATGTAGAATATGCACAAATATCCGGCTCGCCGATAAAAAATATTTGAAAACACTTGACAAATTTCATAAATGATGTATAATGATATGTAGAAAGTTTGATTACAGGAGTGATTAGAAATGGGTATTTTAGATAAAATCGGGGGAGTAAGTAAATCGGTGTCTGATGCAACAAAAAATGCATCTGATGCAGGCAACCTCAAGAATAAGATTTTGTATGAACAGGAAAGAATTACAGAAATCTTTACGGAAATGGGCAAAACCTTTTACGAAAATCCCGATGGAGATCTTTCACCGCTTCGTGATTTATGCGAAGATATTGACAAGAGAAAAAACAGAATCCAGAAGATGCGTCTTGAGCTTAACCAGATGAAGGGCTATAAGATTTGCCCCAAATGCGGAACAAAGCTTACGGAAAAATTCCAGTTCTGCGGAAAATGCGGAACAAAGCTTCCGGACATCAATGATGATGATTTTTCTGTGTCTGAAATTTCC
Source organism: Ruminococcus sp. (assembly GCA_021200415.1). Lineage (GTDB taxonomy): Bacteria > Bacillota > Clostridia > Oscillospirales > Ruminococcaceae > Ruminococcus. Next base: position 59,908 of record JAJQGO010000030.1, read on the forward strand.
TGAATCGGCGGTTGAATAATTTAATGTAGTAAGTTTGAGCTGTTCTGATTCTTCGGAACAGCTCATTTTTTGAAATGCGTAAAGCTTGAAATATAATAGATATTATGGTATAATATTTAAGGCAACACCGCACAAAGCACGCCTGACGGCTTTGCCGCACATCTGCTTTTATCTTTTCCGTCATCTTGCACAAAAACTCCTTGCCATACACAAAGTATGCCTGCGTCGCTTTTATACAATCTGACGAAAAATCTAATGGCGCATCTGCACGACAATCTTTGTGCGGTGTTACCTTAAGGCAGCATAACTATCCGCCGTGATGAGCATTGACCGAAAGCTTTCCCCTCCGCGGATTAAGCCTGCGGCGTATCGCCATGCATAAGTAATATGCGGGAATGCAAAGAAGAAACCATGCCGCCGAAAAGGGCAGGCATATCTGTCCGAGGAAATTCATGGGAACTGTCGAGTAATCCCACACATTCCAGCCCATTACGATGTTCACGAGAACTCCCACTGCGAATTCGATTGCCGTTATTATGAAAGCGCCGATAAAGCAGCTGCGTATCAGGGAAATTGTGCGGATACTGTTGACGGCATAGAGAATTGACATGACAAGGCCGCCGGTAAGAGCCATTGTCCAGTGGGTATAGCCGCGGTTGATAATCTCAATCATGCTGTAAATAAAAAAGCCCATGAGAAAGGCGAAAAGTTCTTGTGAAAGCTTCATATGCGTACCTCGATTCATGATTTGCTGCCTTAGTATTATGCGCAGCTTTTGATAATTTATACATTGGCATTTGCCCTTTGAAGCTCTGCTGCCGCTTGCGGAGCTTCATAGAGTCAGCGATTATTTTCAGGCGGCAGAATGGAGATTTATATGCGAAAAGGATGTATTTTAATGCATATTTCCAGTATCCCATCTGAGTACGGCATCGGAAAAATGGGAAGTCACGCCTTTGAATTTGTGGATTTTCTTAAAAAAAGCGGCATAAAATGCTGGCAGATACTTCCCCTTTCTCCCACGAGCTATGGGGATTCCCCGTATCAGTCCTTTTCTGTGAATGCGGGAAACCCCTATTTCATAGATTTTGAAATCCTTGAGTTAGAGGGACTTCTCGAAGAATCTGATTATTCGGAGATTGTCTGGGAATCCGACCCAAGACGCATTGATTACAGCATTATTTACAACAACTGCTTTGATGTTCTGAGAATTGCCTATAAAAATTTCAAGCCTGCCCAGTCCCCTGATTACAGGACGTTTTGTGAGGAAAATAAATCGTGGCTGAACGAATATGCCCTGTTCATGGCGCTTAAATTCAAAAACAACGGCAAGGCTTGGTATGAGTGGGACAAGCCTCTCGCTATGCATGATTCCAAGGCTGTTGCCGAAGCAAAAAAGGAGCTGAAGGACGATATTGGATTCTTTAAGTTCATGCAGTTTGAATTCAGCCGCCAGTGGGAAATTCTCAAGGGCTATGCCAACGATAACGGAATCGAAATTATAGGCGATATTCCCATTTACTGCGCCCTTGACAGCGTTGAGGCGTGGGCTTCGCCGAAGCTTTTTCAGTTTGACAAGGACAAAAAGCCGATTGCTGTTGCGGGATGTCCGCCTGATATTTTTTCTCCTACGGGTCAGCTTTGGGGGAACCCACTCTATGACTGGAGCTATCATAAAAGGACAGGCTACAAATGGTGGATCAGCCGTATAAAACGTGCCTCTGAGCTGTATGATATAGTCAGAATCGATCATTTCAGAGGATTCGAAAGCTACTACACCATTCCCTACGGCAACAAGGACGCAACCATCGGAAAATGGGAAAAAGGCCCTGATATTGAGCTGTTCAGAGCTGCGGGGGAAAAATTGGGCAGGCTTAATATAATTGCCGAGGATCTGGGATTTGTTACGCCGGAGGTTCGGGAGCTTCTGGATAAATCAGGCTTTCCGGGCATGAAGGTTTTGCAGTTTGCCTTTGACAACGGAAAAAATGACGCTCTTCCCCATAATTTCACAAGCACGAACTGCTATGCCTACACGGGAACTCACGATAACGAAACTCTCAGGGGCTGGGTTGAAGCCGCAGATCCCAAATCGCTGAAATTTGCGAAAAAATATCTTAATGTGGAAAAGAAAAAGGATATTCCAATGGCAATGGTTCGGGCAGTGTGGGGAAGCGTCGCTCAGACGGCTGTTGCGCAGATTCAGGATTTTCTCGATTCGGGAAAGGATTGCAGAATGAACACACCGTCAACTCTCGGAGAAAACTGGCAGTTCAGGACGGTCAAGAGCGACTTTTCACCAAAGCTCGCAAAAAAAATCAGAAAGCTGAATAAGCTGTATAATAGATAAAATTCGGAGGTTTTAAATGGATAAGTCGATTTTTAAGGAAAAATTTATAGCAAAGCTCCCGTCTGATGTAAAATCAGCGTCGCCCCAGCAGATTCACAACGCTCTCGGCGATACGGTTATGGAAATGTATGCGGACAGCTGGAATGAAAGCCGCCGTGAGCATCTCTCAAAACGCCGTGCCTGCTATCTTTCAATGGAATTTTTGGTAGGCAGAGCTGTTTACAATAATCTCATTTGCCTTGGAATTTACAAGGACGTTGAGGAGGTTTTTACTGAAATCGGAATTTCCCTTGCGGATTTGGAGGTAATTGAGGATGCTGCCCTCGGAAACGGCGGTCTGGGACGTCTTGCGGCTTGCTTCCTTGACAGTGCGGCATCGCTGAATCTGCCCCTTGACGGCTACGGAATCCGCTATAAATACGGACTTTTTAAGCAGTCTATCGTGGACGGATTCCAGTGCGAGGATATTGACGATTGGACGAAATACGGCGATTGCTGGTCAGTGCGCTGCGATGAGGATACGGTTCTCGTCAATTACAGCGGTCAGACCGTCAAGGCTGTGCCTTATGATATGCCGATTTTCGGCTGTAAAACCAGCAATGCAGGAACTCTCCGTCTTTGGCAGGCTGAACCTGTCAGAGAATTTGATTTCAACGTGTTCAATCAGCAGAATTACCTTGAAGCTTCAAAGGAAAAAATATACGCAGAGGATATTTCCCGTGTGTTGTACCCCAACGATGATACAAATGAGGGCAAGAAGCTCCGTCTGAAGCAGCAGTATTTCTTCAGCTGCGCATCACTGACGGATATACTGAAAAAGCATAAGACAAGATTCGGAAATTTGGACAATCTTGCGGATTATGTTACAATACAGCTGAATGATACCCACCCTGTAATTTCAATTCCGGAGCTTATAAGGCAGCTTGTGGACAACGAGGGCTTTACCTTCGACAGGGCATTGGAAATCGCGAAAAAGGTGTTCAACTACACCAATCACACGATTATGCAGGAGGCTCTTGAAAAGTGGAGCTGTGAGCTTGTGGAGGAGCTGCTCCCGAGAGTTTATGAGATAATCATTATGATTAACGAGGCTCTCATTGCCGAGCTTTACAGCCTGAATGTTCCCAAGGAAAAGATAAATTCAATGAAGATTATCAAGGGAAATCTCGTTCATATGGCGGATATGGCGGTTTACGCCTCATCTCACACAAACGGAGTTGCCGAAATCCATACGCAGATACTCAAGGATTCCGTTCTTGCGGATTGGTATAATCTCTATCCGGAGCGTTTCCGCAACAAGACAAACGGCATCACCCAAAGGCGCTGGCTGGCACTCTGCAACATGGAGCTGTCGCAGCTTGTAACTGAGCTGCTGGGAACAGATGACTGGGTTGTGGATTTAAGCAGACTCAAGGAGCTTGAAAAATATGCCGATGATGAGGAGATACTCCGCAGATTTATTGATATAAAGAAAACAAAAAAGACACAGCTTTCGGACTATATTGCTCTTCACGACGGCGTGACTGTTGACCCTGAATCTATCTTCGATATACAGATTAAGCGCCTCCATGAGTATAAGCGTCAGCTTCTGAACGCATTTTCCATTCTGTATATTTATTACGGAATCAAGGACGGCTCAATTACTGATTTTGCACCCACAACATTCATATTCGGCGCAAAGTCCGCACCGGGCTACAGGAGGGCAAAGGCAATTATCAAATATATCAACGAGATTGCAAAAATTGTTTCCTCCGACCCTGACACAAAGGATTTGCTTAAGGTGGTGTTCGTGGCGAATTATAATGTTTCCTATGCGGAAAAGCTCGTTGCGGCAGCTGATGTTTCGGAGCAGATTTCCACTGCCGGCACGGAGGCTTCAGGTACAGGAAATATGAAGCTCATGCTCAACGGCGCGGTTACTCTCGGAACGTATGACGGCGCGAATATCGAGATTGTCCGTGAAGCGGGCGAGGAAAACAACTACATCTTCGGCGCAAAGGTTGAGGAGCTTGAAAAAATTGTTCCCGAATACGACAGCCGTAAGCTTTTTGCCGAGAATGGTAAAATCAAACGTGTTGTTTCATCGCTTATTGACGGAACTGTTTCCGATGGCGGAAGCGGCGATTTCCGTGAGCTTTACACATCTCTTCTGGACGGCGCAAGCTGGCACGCTCCCGACCATTATTATCTCCTTGGCGACCTTGAAAGCTATGTGGAGGCTAAGCTTCGGGCTAATGCCGATTACAGCTCCGACCGCCTTGCCTTTGCAAAAAAGCAGTGGCTGAATATGTGCAATGCGGGCTGGTTCAGCTCCGACAGAACTATTGCGGATTACGCTGAGGATATATGGAAGATAAAATAAAAGCAGCACGGCACAGGAATTGTGCGTCTGCTTCATCGTCCCCGTTAATCGGGGACGTTTTTGCGGTAAAGTTCACAATATAATGTAGATATTTCTCCGAGGAAGTGGTATAATAAAGATTCAAGTAAATTCAAAGTAAAAAGGTTCAAGTGAAAATGAAAAAATTGTCAGTTATGAAGCTGCCTGCCATAGCCTTTGCTGCCGTGGGAGCAATATATCTGCTGTATTTTGCCATATACGGTTTCTACCCCTTTGGGGAGCGTTCCATAGCATGGTGCGATCTGGAGCAGCAGTATCTGCCTCTTCTTATGGAGCTTCGTGAAATTATCCTTGACGGAGGCTCCTTCCTCCTCGGAAAGGGCGGCGGAGGCATGAATCTCTGGGGAGTAATTCTATTTTTTGTTTCGTCCCCATTGGGTATGTTGTCACTCCTTGTCAGCTCCGAAAGCATGATATACTTTATAAATATACTTACCGTCCTGAAGCTTGCTCTCTGCGGAGCGTCAGCGTCATATTTTTTTGGGCGGCTTTTCCGCAGTCTTCCGTCATGCTTCAATGTACTCCTGAGCGTAATTTATCCCCTCAGCGGCTACGTTATGATGTACTATCAGAACAATATGTGGTTGGATGTAATGATAATATTCCCTCCGCTGCTCTTGTCCCTGTTCAGTCTCTGCGAACAGGGAAAATGGAAATCATACACTATTCTCCTGAGCCTTGCCATGTTCATGAATTTCTACCTGTGTTACATGATTGTGCTTTTCGTTGTGATTTCCTTTGGAGTTATGATTTTCTTCTGCTGCGAAAAGGAAAAAAGAGGCAGTGTGGCTGTAAAATTTCTTCTTTCGGATTTATGTGCGGCACTTATAACGGCAGTCGTCTGGATACCGTCAATGAAGCAGTTCACATCATCAGGAAGAGGGGACAGCTTTACCGAGCAGTTTACGGCCGGAGGATTTTTTTTCAATGGTGACGATAAGCTTGCGCTGCTCATAAGCTCTTCTATGGCTGTGGCGGCAATACTTGCCATGCTTGCGAGGAACAGGATGTTCCGGAAGGGCAGAGCCGCATACATTATGATTATGACGCTTATCATGCTTGCGGGAGCTTTCATCGAGCCTGCAAACAAGATTTGGCATACGGGCAATTATCAGGCATATCCTCTGCGCTACGGATTTATAATAATCCTTCTTGCGCTTTCCGCTGCGGCTGTGCTTCTGAGCGAAGCTCCGGCTGCCGAGCTGCCTGAAAAAAAGCGTTCCTTTCCCATGAAGCCTGCAATGGCGGCTGTCCTTTTGGGAGCTGTAATTGTTTTCGCAATCGGCATTGCAAATCATGGGGAGTACACCTCCTACACGTCCACACTGTGGCTTGACGGCGGAGATTCGGCTGCCGTTATAATCTGCGGAGCTGTGGGAGCTGCCGCTCTGCTGATTTTCCTTGCAGGCTACAGCAGAAGCATTCTTGGCAGACGTCTGACGGCGGCTTTCATGTCTGTGATTGTCCTTTGCGGCAGTCTTTTCAGCTTTGGAATTTTCTTTGACAACATAAACGATGTGACGCTGCGATTCAGCCAGACAACAGAGCTTAGCGGCAAAATAGACGATGACGGATTTTACCGTGCAAAAAGCTCGAAGCGATATTTTTATTCAAATATGATGGAGGCTATGGGCTACAGCTCAATCGGGCATTACACCTCTCTTACGGATAAGGATTTCCTGTTCACGGCAAAGCAGCTGGGCTATTCCGCCTACTGGATGGATATTTCGTCAAACGGTGGAACTCTTCTTACGGACGCATTTTTAATGAACAAGTATGTGTTTGGACTTAGCGGGGATAAAAACGGCTTCTATGAGAATTATAACACTGACGACGTATTGAAAATTTACCGCAGCACTATAGTTTCGGATGGAGCTTTGATTTCCGGCATATCCCCCGAGGAGCTTTCGGATTTTGAAAATACACAGCGCATGGAGAGTACCGAATATATTGCGGAAAAGCTTTACGGGGCAGAGGATATTCTGCGCAGAGCCGAACCCTATGCGGCGAAAAATCTTGAATATTCGGAGGAAAACGGCACGTACCGATTTGAAATAACAGATCCGCAGGAGGAAGCCTCGCTGAAATACAGCTTCTATGTTTCGGGCAGACAGGAGCTTTACGCGGACGTTTTCGGCAACTATTCGACTGCCCTCAAGGAACCGTATTTTGAATCGGTCAGCATTTATGTGAACGGCAGCTTGATTTCGGATTACTATCCGAATAAAAAGGAAAACGGTATACTTGACCTCGGAACATATGAGGATCAGTTCATATCGGTTGAGGTTGTCGTGCATAAGGATTTTGAAGCCGCTGAATTCGGAATTTATCTGCTGGACGGCGAAAGGCTTGAGGAATGCGTTTCCTCCGCAAGCACGGGAGCTATTGAGCTTGACGGAAATAAAATACGCATAACTGCCGAAAGCAGCGGCGGCGAGTATGTATATATTCCCTTTGCGTACAGCGGCGGATACAGTGCCAAGGTGAACGGCAGCGACGCATCAATTGAAAAGGCTCTGGGGGCATTTATGGCAGTGAAGCTGGAGGAAGGCGTAAATGAAATTGTGCTGACCTTTTATCCGGAGGGCTTCTCAGTCGGAGCTGTTATAAGTCTTTGCGGAATTATCCTGTTTGCGTTTATAGCGCTGTTCGGCGGCAGATTCAGGATTCGCCGAAGGATTGAAAAAGCTGCCCTTGCGGCAGTCCTTGTCCTCAGCGCAGGTGCGTTTGCGGTTATATATATTTTATCTTCAGTCCTATGGATTGTCCTGCAAATTATAGGCTGAACGGAGGTTAGAAATGTCAGCTACAATTTTAAAACAAACTATCATCATGCTGATGCTGATTTTAGTTGGCGTACTGTGCGCTAAAACTAAAATCATCAGCAAGGAAACAAACAAGCAGCTATCGTCCTTTGTATTGCAGGTGGTAAATCCCATTCTGATACTCATGTCCTTTCAGAAGGATTATCGTCCCGAGCTTGCGAGAAATCTTCTCATAACATTTGGACTGTCGGTTCTGGCGTTTGCAGTTATGATATGCGCGTCATTTCTGCTGGTACGCACTAAGGACGGCAGAGAAACGGCAATCGAACGCTTTGCGTCAACATATTCAAACTGCGCGTTTATGGGGATTCCGCTGCTTAACGCTCTTTTCGGAACGGAGGGCGTGTTCTACCTGACGGCATTTATTGCGGTTTTCAACTTTGCCGTATGGACGCACGGAGTTATCCTGATTTCGGGCGAAAAGGACTTCAAACAGGTCGTAAAGGTTCTCTATTCCCCCACAATTATAGCCATAGTGCTTGGAATTATACTGTTTTTCGCGCAGATAAAGATTCCGTCCGTTCCCGCACAGGCACTCCAGCATATTGCCGACATCAATACGCCTATGGCGATGATAGTTTCCGGCGTAACCATGTCCCAGACGAATGTGTTCAATATGCTGAAAAAGCCGAGGATATATTACGTCTGTCTGCTGAAGCTGCTTGTAATCCCCCTGATACTTACCATGATTTTGTCCCTGTTTGATATTGACGAGAAGGTTCGCCTGACGATTATAGTTGCGGCGGCAGCTCCGCCTGCGGCAATGTGTACACTTTTCTCCATAAAATATGGCAGAAATTCCCTTTATTCATCAGAAATTTTCACCGCAGGAACAATTTTGTCAATAATCACTCTTCCGGTCGTCGTTAAAATAACTGAAAAAATAGGGCGCTTGTTGTAAATTATTGTGCATTCATACGAAATTGGCATTTTGCACAATTTAATTCTTTCTTTTTGAGAGCAAATATGTTATAATAAAAATGGTATTTGAGCGAAACCACGCTCCAAATATTTATTATATCGGGATACATTAAAAATCAAGAAATGGAGTTGTTATTAATGGAAAAACTTGGAATTAGTAAACTTGACCTCAAGAGACGCAACAGAATGCAGATTCTCCGCGTCATCAGAGAATCAGGCCCTATCTCAAGAGTTGATGTGGCAAGCGCACTTGCAATCACAAGAGCTGCTGTAACTATCATCACAAATGAGATGATTGAGCAGGGAATCCTTCTCGAAATCGGTGAGGCGCCTATTAACTCTGACAGACTTCAGAAGGGCAGAAGAAAGATTCTCATCGACATCAACATGAACTGCAAGTTTGCTCTCGGCGCAACTGTTGATGAAAAGGAAGTTACTATCGGTCTGACTAACCTTAACTGCGAGATCCTCGATAAGGCAAGCATGGTTATCGACGAAAGAACAACAAGCAAGGACATCGTCACATTTATTATCGACAAGTGCAACGAAATGATGGCAAACAGCGCACTTGACAAGAACAGCGTTCTCGGTGTCGGCATCGGCGTTGTACCTTCAATGTGGGGCAAGCTCAAGATCTTCTACAAGGACGGCGTGCTTGATTTCTCTAACTTTATTGACAGAGTATCAAGCGGCGTTTCAATTGACGTTCGCTGCGGCAACGCAATCGGTCTTATGGCTCTTGCAAGCAACGATTTCAGAAACCCCAACGGTTCTCAGATCAATCAGGCATTCCTCCACAACGGCAATCAGGTAAACCTTGCTATTATCAACAAGAACGATCTTTCACCTGACTATCTCTCATATACATATATGATTGAGAAGTATATCGTAAATCCCGGCGGAAAGTCTTATGAGGGCTATCCTGACGGTTCTGTCAAGGCTGAGATTTCAAGAACTGCTATTCTCAACGCTTTGTACGATATTTATTCAAAGGAAAACACACCTATGCTCTACGAGCTTACTGAAGGCGACAAGAGCAAGATCAACACAGACAATGTATTTACAGCACTTTTCAGAGGCGAGCAGACTGTTAAGGATCTCGTTGACGATGTAATCTCTAAGTATGCTGTTCTCGTAAACAATCTTGCTGTAAGCCACTTTGCACAGAAGATTTATATCCACAACTACAATCTCAACGAGAAGCAGTTTGACTACGTTAAGAGAGAAATGATTCGTCTTATCGGCGAGGATGTAGCTGACAGAGTTGTACTCAGCGGCGTTGAAGGCAAGACCAACTTCGTTGGCGGATGCGCTCTTATCATTCAGGATAACTTCTACGTAAGAGGCGGTATGTGCTAATCACGCGCAGTATGTGCTGATTCAGTAAAATAAAACTGATTATAATCCCCGTTTCCACTGAAGCGGGGATTTTTGTCTGCCCTGAAGCGCCTGCCGGCGATTTTGATTTATGTGCAAATTCCTAAAAAACTGTTGACTATTTATCAATTATGGTTTATTATAATAAGTGTGTGAAAAATTTGGCTGCAGGAGGAGCTATGGAAATCTGGGACGGATATTATGAGGATAAAACTCTTGCAGGAGTTGACATCGTGCGTGGAGGGAAATTCCCGACGGGTCTGTATCACGCAGTTTCTGAAATTATCGTGCGCCATGCGGACGGCAGCTTTCTCGTGACAAAGCGCGATTACGCAAAGGAAAGTCATGCGGGCGAATGGGAAATCGGGGCAGGCGGCTCCGTCCTGAAGGGCGAAGGCTTCTATGACGCAGCAGTACGTGAGCTTTTTGAGGAAACTGGAATCCGTGCGGAGAAGCTTGAAAAAATATATGAGATTACCAAAGTCCACGAAAACGGCGTAGGAGTTCATTTTATCGGCTATCTTTGCGTGACTGATATGGATAAAAATAATGTCGTCCTTCAAAAAGGCGAAACAATTGATTTTAAATGGATTTCCGCAGAGGATATTGTCAAGGGCGATTATATTCCACAGCGTAAGGCTGAATATGCAGTAAAAATAATAAACGACAACGGAGGAATTTATGAAAATTAGGAAAAAGCTTTCCCTTTTGCTGGCATCTGTCATGCTTGTATCGTCTGTGAGCTGTGGTGAAAAAAAGAATGACAATACTGTCGATTATGTGTGGAGCAACGTGGCAATAGGCGGCGGAGGATATATTACAGGCATTGTGTACAATCCGACAGAGGAGGGACTCGCCTATGTAAGAACCGATATAGGCGGAGCGTACCGCTTCGATAAGGGACAGGATAAATGGGTTCCGATTACGGATCATCTCGGCTCGGATGAATGGAATCTTATCGGCATCGAAAGCATTGCTACAGATCCCGTTGAGCCGAACAGAGTTTATGCGGCTTGCGGTACTTATATGTCGGATTCGGCAGCTCTTCTTGCTTCGGACGATTACGGAGAAACATGGTATCAGTACGATGTTGAGTTCAGCTGCGGAGCAAACCAGTCAGGACGCGGCGTCGGAGAACGAATGATGGTAGATCCCGTCAACAATAACAATATTTATCTCGGAACAAGAAATGCAGGTATGTGGAAGTCCGATGACTACGGTCAGAGCTGGAGTCAGGTTGAGTCGTTTCCGGTTAAGGGCGATTATAATCAGGAAAGCAACAATATCGGAATTATGTGGATTGAGTTCGATCCGGAATCAAACGATATTTACGCGGGAGTGGCAATGACGAACGGTCAGTGCATTTATAAATCCTCCGACAGCGGAGCTTCGTGGGAGGCGCTTCCGGTGAATGCCAAGGGAATGTATCCCCTACAGGCGGAAATTTCCGAAAACGGAAAGATGTATCTGGCATACTCGGATACCTGCGGCCCTAACGTAGACCCCTCGGACGGAGCTGTTTATTCATATGACCTCGAAACGCAGGAATTTACTGACATAACCCCTGATGTGGGCGATGGAAGATATGGCGGATTCGGCGGTATCTCCGTGGACGCTCAGGATCCCGATACAGTTGTTGTGACGTCCCTTAGCTTCTGGTCGGATAACGGTGATAATATCTATCGGACGACTGACGGCGGCGAAACATGGAATGCTCTTTTCACCAAGGACGAAAAAAATTACGTTATGGATACCTCGGAGGCACAGTGGCTTGACTGGGGCAGAGATGAGGCGAAAACAGGCTGGTGGACTGCTGCCGTGGCGATAAATCCCTTTGATTCGGACGTTGTAACATACGGAACGGGAGCAACTCTCTTTTCCAGCGTAAACATGACAGACCTCGGAAGCGGAACTCCCGTGACTATTGAATTTGACGCAAAGGGAATAGAGGAAACGGCTGTTTACGAAATGGTTTCACCTCCCACGGACGGCACAACTCCGCAGCTGTATTCGATTATGGGCGACCTGACAGGCTTCTCGCATCTTGATGTTACGGTAAGTCCCGATGACGCGCACTTTATGAAAAACGGCAATCCGGATTCTCTTGACTGCGCATGGCAGAATGGAAATATTGCCGTTTATACAAGCGAATCCACCAACTGCCTGAATTATACAACTGACGGCGGCGAAACATGGAACGTCATCAAGAATCTTCCTGAAGCCGCAAAGGGAGGAAAGGTTGCTGTTGCCGCAGACGGCAGCGCAATTATCTGGCGTCCGTCAACTATCAGCGGCAAGCCCTATATTACCCCTGATTTCGGTGAAACATGGTACTATTGTCAGGGCCTTGGCTATGGAGCGGAAATAATTGCCGACAGAGTTAATCCGCAGAAGTTCTATGCTGTGTGCAATGGCACGTTCTATGTTTCCACGGACGGCGGCTACACCTTTAATTCAACGGGAGCTATACTTACTGATGATGCAGTTCCTGTTGCCGTGGGAGATAAGGAGGGGCATATCTGGGTTGTGTGCGGCTCGCTGGTTATGTATACTGAGGACGAGGGCAGCAGCTTTACTGTGCTGAAAAATATAAACGCAAACGCTATCGGATTCGGCGCTCCCGAAAAGGAGGGCGATTACATGACGATTTATGTTATGGGAAACGATAATGTGGACGGCAACGAAAATCCGCAGGGCGACGGAATTTATCGTTCTACGGACAAGGGTGAAACGTGGCAGAAAATCAATGACGATGAGCATCTTTTCGGTAATCTCACCTACTCAATTACCGGCGACAGCGAAATATTCGGGCGCGTTTATTTTGCAACAAACGGCAGAGGAATTGTTATGGGAGATATTGCTGAATAAATGGAAAAAATAAAGAAAATAATTTTAATCCTTCTGGGAATTATTATGATAGGGGCAGCAGGAATGGTGTCTGTATATTTCTCGGAGGCAATTGTGAACAAGGAAAGATTTCCTGTAATGGGAGTTGATGTTTCCCACTATCAGGGGGAAATTGACTGGCAGGAGCTTGAGCGGCAGAATGTGAGCTTCGCCTTTATTAAGGCAACTGAGGGCAGCGGTCATATTGATGAGTTTGCAAGACGCAATCTTGAAAGCGCTGCCGAAACGAATATAAAAATCTCGGCATATCATTTTTTCAGCTTCGACAGCTCAGGTGAAACGCAGGCTGAAAATTATATATCTGTTGTGGGAAAGGACGATATAAATATGCCGCCGGTGGTTGATATTGAATACTACGGCGATAAATCCGCAAACAAGCCTGACGGGGAGGAGCTTGAGAAAATTTTAACTCCGCTGATGACAAGGCTTGAGGATTACTACGGTGTGAAGCCTATCATCTATACTACGCTTGCGATGTATAATAAGTATAAGGAATACTTCTCGGATTATCCTCTGTGGATACGCAGTGTGTACTGCGAACCGGAATTTGTGCAGTGGAAATTCTGGCAGTACAGCGATAAGGGAGAGCTTTACGGCTTTGTCGGGGAGGAGCAGTATATAGACCTGAATGTTTATAACGGCTCGGAGGAAGAATTTTATGACGAGTATTCAGAATAGGAGGTTTAAATGCAGCCATTGTTATTAAATCCGCCCATTAAGGATTACATCTGGGGCGGAACTAAGCTGCGTGAGCAGTTCGGCAAGGAAAGCAGCCTTGAACGTCTTGCCGAAAGCTGGGAGCTGTCATGCCATAAGGACGGCAGCAGCGTTATTGCAAATGGAGATTACGCGGGAAAGGAGCTGCCGGAATATCTGAGGGAGCATCCTGAAGCTCTCGGAACAAGCTGCGGCAGATTCGAGTTCTTTCCGGTACTCATAAAGCTCATAGACGCTCGGGATAATTTGTCTGTGCAGGTTCACCCCGATAACGAATACGCGCGCAGAGTTGAGGGTGAATACGGCAAAACCGAGATGTGGTACATCGTGGACTGCGACGAGGGAGCGGAGCTGATTTACGGCTTCAGGGAAAAAATCACAAGGGAGGAATTCCGCAGGGCAATCGAAACGAACACGCTTCTCGACAGAGTAAACAGAGTTCCGGTAAAAAAGGGTGATGTTTTCTTCATAAGCGCAGGAACGCTTCATGCTATCGGAAAGGGAATCCTTATTGCGGAGATTCAGCAGAATTCCAACACCACGTACCGTGTGTACGACTACGGCAGATTGGGCGCGGACGGAAAGCCAAGGGAGCTGCATATTGAGAAAGCCCTTGACGTAACGAATCTTACGCCTGCGGAGGTTCAGAAGGCTCGTGAGCCTGTCATGCTGAGGGGTGAAAGCGAGGGAACGGCTGCTACAGTTCTTGCAGGCTGCGAATATTTCAATGTGACGAAAATCGACATGGAAAATACAGCTTATTCCGCGGAGGCGGACAGCGGCTCATTCGTTCACGTTCTCGTTGTGGAGGGAACAGGTCTGCTTGAGGCAGGCGGCGAGAAATTCAGCCTGAAAAAGGGAACGAGTATTTTTATTCCCGCAGGAACAGGCAAAATAAAAGCTACGGGCAATTGCAGTATTATATGTACTGATATTGGTAAATAATAACAGGAGGAAATTATATGAAATACTATGTAGGAATCGATCTTGGAGGAACAAACATTGTTGCGGGAGTTGTTGATGAAAATTACAGCATCATCGCAAAGGCAAGCACAAAAACAAACTGCCCACGCCCTGAAAAGGAAATTGCCGACGATATGGCAAAAATGGCGCTTCAGGCAGTTGAAAACGCAAATCTCACAATAGACGACATTGAGTGGATAGGCGTCGGAACCCCGGGCATTGCCAACAGCTCCACGGGAATTATCGAGTATTCAAATAATCTCGGATTTAAGAATACCCCTATGGTGAAGTATATTCAGGAAACAATCGACAAGCCTGTATTTATTGAAAATGACGCAAATGCGGCAGCCTACGGAGAATATGTTGCAGGTGCGGCAAAGGGAGCTAAAAATGCCGTATGCATTACCCTCGGAACGGGAGTAGGCGGCGGAATCATCATTGACGGAAAAATTTATGCAGGCTCAAACTTTGCAGGAGCTGAGATAGGCCACACGGTTATTGAGGTTGACGGCGCACAGTGTTCATGCGGAAGAAAGGGCTGCTTTGAGGCATATTCCTCGGCAACAGGTCTTATCAGAATGACTAAGGAGGCAATGGCGGCTGACGACCCTGAAAGCATTATGAATAAAATGGCTGAGGAAAAGGGCAAGGTTACGGCACGTACTGCCTTTGACGCTATGCGTGCAGGTGATAAGTCCGCAAAGGCAGTTGTTGATAAGTACATAAAGTACCTTGCAGCAGGAATTACAAATACAATTAACATATTCCAGCCTGACGTACTTTGCATTGGCGGAGGAGTCTGCAATGAGGGCGATCCGCTGCTTCTTCCTGTAAAGGCACTCGTAAAGGAAGAGGTTTATACGAGAAATTCCGACAAGAATACTGAAATTGTAATTGCAAATCTTGGCAACGATGCAGGAATTATCGGAGCGGCATTCCTCGGAAGAGCGAATGGATAACGGCTTAAAAATTACAAAAGGCAGTAAAGCATTAGGAGGAAAAGCTTATGTATATTGCCAGCGAAAAAAGATATGACAAAATGATATATAACAGATGCGGAAAAAGCGGCTTGAAGCTTCCGGCAGTTTCCCTTGGATTCTGGCAGAATTTCGGCAGCGGCAGCAGCTTCGCAAATATGGAAAGCATGGTGCATACGGCATTTGACCTTGGCATTACACATTTTGACCTTGCCAATAATTATGGCAATCCCTACAACGGAAGCGCAGAGGAAAACTTCGGGAAAATACTTGATGGTATGCGTCATTACCGTGATGAAATGTGCATATCCACAAAGGCAGGCTATGATATGTGGGCAGGACCCTATGGGGACAAAAACGGTTCGCGCAAATATCTTACAGCTTCACTTGACCAGAGCCTGAAGCGCATGAAGCTGGACTACGTGGATATATTTTATCATCACGTTTTCGACCCGAATACGCCTCTCGAGGAAACGGCTCTCGCACTTGACAATGCTGTTAAACAGGGAAAGGCGCTGTATGTTGGAATTTCAAATTATAACAAGCAGCAAACAGAGGAAATAATGAAAATATTCCGTGAGCTTCACACGCCGTTCATTGTTAATCAGCCGTCATATTCAATGCTGAATCGTTGGATTGAGGACGATGGACTTGATAAATTTGCGGAGGAAAAAGGAATCGGACTTGCGGTATTTTCGCCCCTGTATCAGGGGATTCTAACCGACCGCTATCTTAATGGTATTCCTGCCGATTCACGAATCGGAAAGGGCGCATCGTGGCTTGAGCTTACACCGGAGATTGTCGAAAAGGTCAGGGAGCTTAATGAAATTGCGGTAAGGCGTGGACAGAAGCTTTCGCAGATGGCGCTTTCGTGGGTTCTGCGCTGCAAATCGGTTGCGACTGTGCTGATTGGAGCGAGCCGCCTCGAGCAAATCCGTGAGAATGCCGCCTGCATTGAGAAGCTTGACTTCTCGGACGAGGAAATCAAAGAAATCGAAGATATTCTTGGCAAATAAATTCAGAACGTGCCGCGCGGGAGGTTCAGAAAACCGGTTTATATGAACTAAGGATGAATCTCCTGTACGGTATTGCCTCTGAATCACAAAAAAATTAAATTTAGACCGCAATATAAAATATGGGAAATATTAAATGATAAATATTTCTGAAAACTATTGACAACCGAAGCAGATTCT
Organism: Ruminococcus sp.; assembly: GCA_021200415.1. Taxonomy (GTDB): domain Bacteria; phylum Bacillota; class Clostridia; order Oscillospirales; family Ruminococcaceae; genus Ruminococcus. Next base: position 76,539 of record JAJQGO010000030.1, read on the forward strand.
GATATAATATTAATGTTCTCATGTGAGAACAGATTTAGGGGTATAGCTCAGTTGGTAGAGCAGCGGTCTCCAAAACCGCGTGCCGAGGGTTCAAGTCCTTCTGCCCCTGCCAGATTGGTGCAATAAAATAGATGCACCTTTAGAAAAGTCCGAATTCTCGGACTTTTTTTATTAGGTCGGAAATGGATTCAGCTATAAAGAAAGCAAGATGATAATAATGAAAAATTCTTACCCTATTATTTTAACACCCGATGAAATCGGTTATGTGGTATATATACCTGATTTTGACGTTGGAACAGAGGGTGACACGCTTGCGGATGCAATTGAAATGGCAAAAGATGCAATCGGACTTATGGGAATCGTCATGGAGGACGATATGAAAGAAATTCCTGCCCCCACACCGATTGACAAAGTAAAAAAGAATTCCCTTGATGATATTATTACATTAGTAGATGTGGATTTTACTGAATATCGTAAGAAAATGCCATGCAATTAAAGCACAATAAATAAAGCCGGAAAGCTGATGCTCTCCGGCTGAATTTGTTTTAAAATATAGCTTAATCCTCGTCCATTAAATCATTATCAAGCTTAATCTGTATCAATAACAGATGCTTAGTCTGAAATGCGTTGCAGATGAGGGAGGCAAGTGCGTTAAGCACCGCTGAAATTATGTAAATCACACCTGCTGTCATGCAAATTGATACAAGCACTATCAAAAAAGAGACTGCGTCGATTACCACTCCACAAATAATACTTGCGATAATGCCCAATATAAGCACTATGACTGTTATAAATTGCAAAATCGTCGTTAATTTTGAAAGCGAATAGTAAGCAGATGGATAGCTATCAATTGTTCTTGTAAGTTCCCTTTTTAATTCCTTTTTTTCCATGGTAAAACACCTTTCTGTATTGATTTTATTATAGGCAACACCGCACAAAGCACGCCTGACGGCTTTGCCGCACATCTGCTTGTATATTTTCCGTCATCTTGCACAAAAACTCCTTGACATACGTTAGTATGCCTGCGTCGCTTTTATACAATCTGACGAAAAATCTAACGGCGCATCTGCACGACAATCTTTGTGCGGTGTTGCCTATATTATACAGTATTATGGAAAAAAGTTCAATTCGCATATTTAACAATGAATTGTTTTTTTTTTTTTTTTTGTTGACATTGCACAAACTTTTGTAGGTGATATTTTTGTGTTCTAACTCACCTCAATAGCGATACGCTGATCTACGGGGGACTGAGTAACTGACAGCCACATCTCTTCATTTTCAAGGTCGTTCCACTGCTCAGTATTGAAATCCTTCCAATAGAGCCTATACGCTACTTTTAATGTTCTGTGACCCTCAGCTTTTGCTTTTATGCATACATTTCTGCCCTGATCCTCAAAACCATTTATATAAATAGTCGCATCGGGATCATAAAAGGTATACCAATTAGTTCCGAGTACAGGTATTCCATAGAGGGAAAAAACATTTTCCATATCGCCGTTATTCACAATGTCAATTGTAATTTCAAGATACCGTTCGGAAAGCATATTAAAATCATCGGAGGTTTTACCCATTTCCTCTAAATAATCATCTGCGTCAATTATTCTTGCGTCAGTGACAGCTATATCATAATCAGGCTGCTCTATCATATTATATGACACACTATCAGTCAGAGAAACCGGTTCGTTCATTGAGTATATCTCTATCGGGTATGTTGTTTTTACTTTAAATGTTCCATTAAGCGAGTAAAATCTGATACACCAGCCGGTCAGAGCAACAAGTATAATCGCACTTATGGCAATTTTTTTCACGATTGAACGCCCCTCTCGTCAATTATTCGTCCGTGTTCAATGGTGTAAATCACATCACTTACATTTTCAAGTATCTCCCTGTCGTGGCAGGTCATTATAACAAGCGCCCCGCGCTCACATTCTTTTCTGATGAGATTTTGTGTAAGCTCAACTCCCTTTGAATCAAGAGCGTTAGTCGGTTCATCGAGGATTACAAGATCGGGCGATTCCATAATAGCCGCGGCAATGCCCAATCGCTGCTTCATTCCGAGAGAGTATTTGCGGTATTTTTTCTTGTCGTCAGGGTCAAGTCCAACTCTTCTTATGGTGTCCGCAATTTTATCTTTATCCGCTTTTCCCTTTATGGAGGCAAGAAGCTTCAGATTATCAAAGCCTGAACGGCTGTCAAGAAACGCCGGATTTTCAATAAGTATACCAATGCTTGGTGGGAAGTTAAGCTTTTTTCCGAGTATTTGCCCGTCATATGAAACACTTCCGCTTGTAGGCGTTATAAGTCCCGCAATAAGACGCATCAGCATTGTTTTTCCGCAGCCGTTATATCCGCACAGACCATAGACTTTTCCGCTTTTCATTGTAATATTGATGTTGTCAATAATCTTGTTTCCGCTTAATATTTTAGTCAGTTCCTTTACTTCTATTTTCATACTACACCTCATTTTTCTGTGGTAAAATATCGTATCTTCTGAACCATATTCCGCCTGTGATAACAGATACAGCAATCACAACAATACAAACTATCCAGCCGGAATTTATATCATATCCTCCCTGCTGATAATGTTCGCTGAACGTCATCATTGCGCTTCTTGGAAAAATCACTGTCCAATCCACAAAATCGGTCAGCAGCAGCACGCCAAGCGTTACAAAGAAGCTGTACAACGGCTTAATGAACAGACTAAGCGTCATCTGGAAGATGTTCAGAGTGCATATAACGATAAGCGGACTTAAAATAAAAATCAGCAGCTCTATGCCTTTAACCTCTTCGGTGTTCTTAAATGTATAATAACAGCTGGAGTTCGCAAGGAGATCGGAAAGGAGAGTATTATCCTTAAAGGTCATGGAATAGCCGTTTGCGGCAGCAAATACTATCAACGTCAATAGAAAAAGAGCGTAGTAATATACTCCCGAAAGAATAACCCATATGCACTTTGAATGCCACCATGAGGAACGCCTGCCTGTTCGCAGAATAATCTGCATTCCGAAATTTGATATATCATCATAGGCATAATCATAGATTGTGAACGTGGAAAAAATGAAAATCGATGTCCAGATATATGGCAGTGAGGCGTGCATTTCCATTATTTTTGAAAGAGGATCGCAGCCGCGGAAGGCATCTATCAGCAAATTAAATAAAGTCGGAGTAACGTCTATGCTGAATGCGCTAAGAAAGGAATCAATTCTCATCTGAGCCACCAGTAATACAAATAATGCGACAAGAGGAGCAGCTATGAAACGTTTGTTTTTGAGTGTGCCCTCTTTTATATCACATAGTACCATTTTAAAGACACTCATATTTTTTACCTCTCATAAAATAGATAATAGCGACTACAGCAATAATAACCGCAATATTTCCCCATACAAAATCCTCCGGATTTCGTGTGCCGGGATCAGCGTAAAGCATTTCATTCCACGACATACACAGATACGTTTCCTTCAGAAGTACATTGTATCTCACCTGTACAAATGTAGCAACTATCTCCTGACAGGTGAAAATAATGAACGAAACTAAAGGCGTGACAGCCGATTTTTTCATTATCATTCCTGCAGCCAAACTTATTCCTGCCATAGCTCCGCCCCATGCAAATGCCGTAAGGAGCCATACAAGCACAAATAAATATGTATTTGTATAGAACAAATCCGAACAGAATCTGAAGGGATCCATAAACGAATTCAAATCTCCCGGAACCGGATTCAGGTTAGGATACATTGTTGCCAGCAGCATTAAGTGAAGCAGCAGCGCTCCTGAAAAAATCATTCCTCCGCTTGTGAACGATGCCATAAATTTTGCGGTAAAATATTTGAAGCGGCTTGTTCTCGTAACAATCTGGTTAATGTATCCTGACATACGATCGCTGCACGCGCTCCAGCTGTAACCAAGAGATGTCAGAATAGGCAGCGACAGGAAAAAATATCTGCCCGTATAATTCTCGTTGTTTACTCCCAGCCATGAATAATATATGCTTCTCTCCATATTGCCAAGCTGCAGACATTCAATAAAATCTGATACTATGATTGCGGCGGTTATAATACAGGCAATCCACATGGATCTGCTGTGCCACAATCTGTTCCACTCAAATTTAAACATTGTCCACATTATGAATCTCCCCCTAATTTAAGGTCAACCATTATATCACTTTTATTGCCGGAGGATGTAGAAAAATACAGGTATTCGGGGTCACAGCAAAAAATATATGCCAAGTCGAACTCAACCTTTTCGCCGACCGGACATTGAAAGAGGCAATGGTTTGTCTCATCTATGTAGTCTACACTGCCTTCTAATGAAAAGTATATAAGTTCGTAGCAGAGGTAATTCATTTCTGTTACCATATAATTATTATCTGTATTACATAGGTTAAGAGAGCCAACTGAAAATATGTCATCTGCATATTCTTCTTCTTCGGTGCCATAAGTATCGTTGACAAGTGATATTGCGGATTCATTTTCAAAAGTAAGGTGAATTTTCGCGATTCGCCAGCCATTTATCATATCACCGGTGCTTTTGTCATAAGTAACACCTTCATGAGTTATTTCGTTGTATCTTTCGATTACTTCTCCATCTGGTGTAAGAAGAGAGTAAGGCTGCAACTGCGATTCTTCAATTCCTGCATCGTTTAAATTATCGAAAATTTCCGCACTGTCAACAGTCAGATAACCGCCGCTCTCTACCATATATTGCGCCACAAATCTTTCGCCAATTTCCGGGCGTATATTTAGCTGAAAGTCTTCTGCGTCATCTGAATTTCCGGATTCTTCAGCTGTCCCATCGGAATCATCAGCTTCGTTAACATTATTTGCTTCTTGTGATGATGAATCAGAATTTTCAACACTTACATCCTGTAGTGAACAACCGGTAAGCGCCATCATTACCGCAAGACTTAAAATAAGTTTACGCATTTTATATCAACCTTTCAATATAAATATAGTTTTCGTAATGTGTTTGTTTGTGTGTTTTTTTTTTTTTTTTTTTTTTTATTTTTTTTTTTTTTTTTTGCAGGTTTTTTAATTTCATTAAAGCAAAAATAAAAAATTAAAATGTTTAAAAATTAAAAAAAACGACAAAATAGGG
>JAJQGO010000010.1 GCA_021200415.1 Ruminococcus sp.
TTTTGACGTTCCCATGGCTTATCAGTCCATTCTGACATTTTCCTCCTCTCCTTATAGTGCTTATTTACAAACTAAATTCATTTTTTCGCATAAAAAAGCACTACCGAATGGTAGTGCTTTGCTTTGCTGTGCATTTAAGCTATTGTTTTTCCGTTTTTGTATGCCTCGATTGCTTCATTGAGGCTCATAATATTACCGCATCTATCTTCATCGGGAAAATCTTCTTGAAATAAATCATCTGTCCATCCGCATACTTCACAAATATCAAAAGAACCTCTTTGTTCAAATTCGTATTTTCCGCACACCGGGCATTTATGTTTAGCCATAACTATTTACTCCCTTCTTCACTTTTCCAATGGTCAAAATATTTTTGTGCATTTGACAAATTTGCCTCGCCTGTTTTTGGGTTACATTTCGCAACCATACAAGTTTTAATATTACCGTCAGGATATCCCTTCGCATATTCTCCTGTTGCTTTATTAAATCTGCATATAGCTCCATCTTCTGTCATGTATCCATCAATATCATCACTGCACGATTGAGATAAAAATTTCTTCGCATGTTCAATATATTCATTCTGCGTCATTCCTTGATATATTTTTGCGTTTTCTTTTATTACATGCTTGTTGTAATGATAGATTTCTTTTTGTTTTGAAGAAAAGCCTTTCGGCGGTTTATTTTCCCCAGTAGCCGATATACCTCCGCCCGATGATACAAATTTTCCGTCCTCGCCTCTCGGGTGATCATCCTCATCCCACTCTTTAATTATACTTTGAATGCCTGTCAATGTCAATTGATTTCCATAAAATTTTTCTAATGCCCTGCGGTATTCTATGCTGTCCCTCGATTCGTATAAATCCACGTCCGCCCTGTCCCTTCAAAAAAAAGAAGCGACATTTCTGCCGCTTCTCAGATAAATATTTCCCGAACACTTTTCGTCTTCTATAACTCTACATCTTACATTTTATCACAGCTTTTTCGCCTTGTAAATGCCCAAAAAGTGCCCCTCGGGAAATTCTCGGGAATTCCCTCAAACGTCGGTATTCAGGGCTTTTCGAACCACTCTTTATAGAAATTTTTGAACTCTTCTCTGTATTTTGTCCTCATCAGCATATAGATATACTCGCACCCCTGCTTCGTTGCGTAGTAAACCGTAAACGTTCTGTTATTTTCACCCATAATTTCACCTTTGCAGTAATACAAGCTCACATCCTTGCCCGCCTTGGCAAGCCATTCTGCTCTTTTCCGTATCAGTCTGTTGGCATAGCCGGGGCTGTCGGCAAGCGATGCCGTCTTGGTGTAATTTCTGAAAAACTCCACCATATCACGGCCGCTGATATATTTCACGCCGTCTATCGGTGGCCCGAGCAGATCCAGCGCCGTTCTTTCAGTTCCGTAGCTCTGATGCGCAGGTTCGCTTATGCGGAACGGCTGTGTTTTTGTATTTCTTGCTATGTACTGTCCCGTGGTTCTTATCTGCGGCAGAACCTCATGTGTCACCCATCTCTTGAACTCTTTCGCCTCCGGCTTGCGGCTGCCGAGAATGAGGTTGTACAGACCGAACTCGTTGACGATGTTATAACACTGTGCGCCGCCACGTTGCCCCGAATGACCCTCACTTGAAGTTATGGTCATTTTCTCATCATCATCCAATCTTTGAAGGGCTTTTGACACGTTGCCAAGCTCCAATACCGCGCACACATCAGCGGCTACCCACCACGGTTCTCCGTTCTGTATAATCATACGGATTTCCTTCTTGGAAACGACGTTGTATTCAAGCGTCTGTAACTCGTTCATGCTCTCACCTCCATGATAAGCTGCATTGCAGCCTTAAATCCTGCGATAAAAGCCGCCTCGCTGGCTGCGTCCTCGCTTGCCGTGATTGCTGTTTCGATTTTGTCGATGTTTTCGAAGCCCTCGGCTATACCTGCAACAATGTCGCTCAGCGCCTCTCTTTCCTGCGTCGGATGGTTGTTCTCATCGAGATACTCTTCATAAAATTTTGTAATCATTGAAACGATTTTTCTTTCAAAAAACATGATTTTTCCTCCTTGTATTTGACTTTCCCCAAGGAGTGTGATATAATGGATTTATCAATCCTCTTTGGGTTGTGATGGAGCGTTGGTAGGTCTTGTGAGGGCGACCAGCGCTCTTACTTTTTTAGGTTATCAAACTGTTCTCGAATTCCTTTTCTAACAACCTCAGATCTTTTGAGGTTATTTGCTGCACAGCAAGCGTCAAGTTGCTCAAGTGTTTTCTTGTCAAGCCTGACGCGAAGCATAAAGTCTTTGGGATTTTCGGAAACAGGACGACCTTTTGCTGCAACCATTTATTCACCGCCTTTCCTGTTGCTACGTTAATTATAATACTGTTGCTACAAAAAGTCAACCCCCTCTCAAAAATTTAGAGATTATTTTTTTCTCTCTTATTTTGAGAAATTGTCATACTGTTCTTCAAGCCTATGTCAGACATAGGCTTTTTATCCTCTGATTTAAACCAGATTAAACGCTATGAGTTTTTTGAATGCCTTGTAATGAAGTTATAGCCTGAATGATTAAAACGCCTTAGAATGCATTTTAGAGCGAATTTGAGCGCATATGGCGTTTTTTGCTGCCAATGCTATAATTTTTCTTTCAAAAAATTCGAATGACCATATTTATTAAGGAGTAAGGTATAAAGGAATAAGGTATAGAGGTTTAAGGCAATTTTTGTTAGGTGTTCGTTAGGTGCTTTTCATGTATTTTCACAGTGATTTCACTGTGCTTGGTTGGTGTCGCTTAAAAATCCCTTCATTACGTTGTTTTCGCAGTCCCGAATTTTATTCAAACTGAGATTTTGACTGCAAAATTGAGATTTTGACCATATTTTTTTTGATTATTTTTGAACTCCGATTTTTTCGAATTTTTTCTTCATCTATGCTTCATTTTTCATTTTTGATGTTTTTCTTGTTCTCGTTTGGTTTTTGTCGTGTATTTGTGAGGTGTTCGTGATGTGCTTGTCATGTACTTTCACTGTATTTTCACTGTATTTTCACTGTGCTTGGTTAGTGTTTCGTTATTTTCTATGCCGGCAGAGCTTTTCTCTTAGCATATGAAAAGGCAGACTGTTTTCACAGCCTGCCTCTTTTTTTAATCTATTTTGAGACTGTCTATGCCAAAAATAAGCGCGCTGATTGGCTTTATTGCGGCTGTAATATCCTTGTAAACCGTCCGGTCCTCGACATTTTCCATCTCAGCGATTTCCCGGGCAGTTTTTTTCTCGTCGTCAATATACATTGCCATTATAGTCCGGTAGCGGCGCATTTCCTCCGGCTTGCCTGACTGCTCGCAGCTTATCTTATAAAATCTCAGCATTTCATCTATGTGGTGTAAAATGATGATTGTGCGCTGCTGACTGCTTTTTATTCCCTCAGCATAGCTGCCGTTGTCAAACATAACGTCGTCCAACCCGTCAAGAATGTCGATTGCGTTCTCCTTGACCTGCCTTGCATTGTAAATTGCCCCTTTAGCGTGTCTCCTGAACTGACGGTAGTTTTTCAAAAGAAGCCGCGTGTTGTGCAGTCTGCGGTCATATCGGCTCTTACGGGTTCTTTCACGTTCCTCAGCTATGTAGTCCATCGCCGCCTTTATGCCGACCTCGATTCCTTTTTCAATGCCTCGGGCAGTGGCGATTTCGAGCATTCTCGCCCCAACCACCGCATAATTTTCTCCTACGCTCCCCATGCTCTCTTTGCTGTGCATTTTACCTCACCTCTCCTCCTGCCTGTTTAACCATTTTTCCTTTTGTGCTGAAGCTCCGGCGGCAGCTCGCGCCACTTATCCACCAAATCGCCTGCCGCCGTTCTCATCTCCTTGCTGTCTTTCAAAAAAACAGCAGCCTGCGTTATCTTTGCTGTTTCCACGATATTTGCTATCCATTCGGGCTTCGGCGCAATCTTGCCCTTTCTGTTTCCCGTTTCCGCTCCGACTATTATCCACTCGCAGGTGCTGAAACTCCCCAATCCTGCATCGAGACTTTCCAGCAGCGGCTCTATGCTCAGAAATGTGTGATACCTGTTATCCCCGCTGAAGATGTGCGAGCCTTTGCCTGTGACTGTCGTTCCGTACCAGTAGTTGTCACCCTGCGGCAGCTTGCCTGCGTCTGCCAGCAGAGCATATTTCTGCGGATTCTTCGTCAAAAACAGATAATTGTGCCATGGCGCTGCGGCGCAGGCTTCAAACACTCGGTCGAGCCATTCCTCCGGAACCCATTCTCCGAAAAGGTCAGCCATGCTGCCAACAAATATGTTTGCCGGCTTTTTCTTCTGTGCAGGCATTACGAGTCGGTATTCATGAAGCGTTGGAGCGAATCCCGCAGGGAAAGGGACGGTTGCTCCTGTGCAGCTCCTGAACGGTTCTTTTAACACGTAGGTCTTGTACGCGCCCGTATCCGCATCTTTGAAACGTTCTGTTTTCTCCAGCTGGTCACTGGCAAGATTTAATTTGATGTCGCCGCTGAACCTTCGGGCTTGCTTTCTTGCATAGCAATACTCGCAGGTGTGCAGGCAGCCTGTGACCGGATTCCACGAAAAATCCACATAATCTATCTTGCTCTTATTCATCATTGCTTTGTCCTCCTGTTTGTTTCTCAACCGATCCACGATTGCTTTGTCATATCCACAATTCCACGATACATGGTTCATCTGTGCGACACTTTTGAATCAGCACCATATTCTGTGGTATCGTTTTGCGTATTTCGTCCAGCGTGTCCGCCAGTGTGATTAGGTGTGTCGGCTCGTTTGCGTCCCATACTCTCGCGACATATTTGTCGGGGTAGTCGTCCGGATGTTCGTAGATTGTAATCATCGGCATTATCCGTGCTGCCTTTTCAATTTTCCGATAATCGAATGTGCCGTTGATTATCTTGTCCTGATCTGCCATTCCTGTCCTCCTTTCGTCCTGTATATAATATTCAAATGCGGCAGTCCTGCCGTGCCTTTGATTTTGCATTACTTCTCAATACCAATTCCTAAAATCCGAATCATTTTCACGTTCTTTTCGTTC
>JAJQGO010000007.1 GCA_021200415.1 Ruminococcus sp.
ACGTTTTGCTTCCGGCTCGGAACGTTTTGCTTCCGGCTCGGAACGTTTTGCTTCCAGCTCGGAACGTTTTGCTTCCGGCTCGGAACGTTTTGCTTCCAGCAAATACGTATAACGGCTTTCTTTTGCCTTGCTAGGTGGTATTTTGTTATGTTCTTCCCAGTCAACAATGCTCACTATGAATTCATCTTCATCAAGGATTTCGATGAATTTTTTCTCGCTCAAAATTTTTAAATCTTTTTCTTTAGCATCAATCAATTTCATTACTGGAAATGCTTCTGTTACGCCAGCATCGTCAGCCCATATAATAAGATGAAGATAAAGCTCACGTACTGTTCTTGCTAAACGCAGGAATTTTGCAGTGTTTATTATACTTTTGCCTATCATTCTGTATTCAGCCATGCTTATCACCTGTTCCTAATAAGGGATTGGGTTACAATTAGTTTTCAAAAAGGTTCCTCGGTTTCCAAATCTACCTTGCGTCCGTCTTTCATTCCCTGCTCCACAGGTTCTGCTGCGTTATCGCCGTTATCTTCATCTTCTGTGTCAACGTCAATGTATTCATCCGCACCTGCAGCGTTCATTAAACCTACCTTGCCGTCAGCTTCCATAGCTTCCTGCATCTCAATGCTCATAGGGGCGTAGGTTTTCATAATGCTTATCAAGACCGTCTTACATGCCATTGCATCGAAGTCTGTCTGCCACGGGCCGGCACCGTATGTCTTACTGAAACGCTGGGCGTGTTTGATTACTTCGTCCTTTGTCCAGTAGGTCGCCTTTCTGAACCCGTTCAGCAGTTCAAAGCTAGCGAAATAGCCAACAACAACATCACTTTTCCGCTCGCCGGGCGTATAACTTTCAGTGAACCTGTTCCAGTTCTCAATTTCACCTTCGTATACAGATGCCATCGTAATGAATTTCATGCGCCCGCTGCGCTGTGCAAGTTCAATCACACCTTTGTACCCCAGCTGAAATTGCGCTGCACCCTTGTACGGCACAATCCACGCTTTACCTAAACTTGGATTGATAGGCAGGTTAAGGCTTGCTGCTGTCGCTGCGGCAGCGAGTACGGTACGGGGATCGGCATTTGACAAAAGCTTGTTGTTGTTCGCTAAAGACAACAAACTGCTCAAAAATCCTGCGCTCTTTTTGCCGAGCATTTTTTCAAAGCGCTCCTGCACTCCTTTAGAATTAAGCATTACGCCTAATGCGCTAGGTGTTTTGCTGGCAGCCATAGCCGCCTTGTTGCTTGCGATAATACCGCCTTTTACGTTTACCATAATATAAATTCCTCCTTCTTAAAATAAAACTTAGAATGTTTCACCCGTGCGGGCTTTGCTACCTTTTATCTCAAGACGCCTGTAAGGCGTCCTGCCAACATATCTTGCGTGAATATCGGGATAGTCTTTAGCGAGCTGTTTCTCGTTAAATGTCTTATGTTCAAGACATTTGTAATAAATGTTGAAGCTTGCAGTACGTCCAAACGTACTGTTGCCCAAACAGAGTTTGAGCTTATTCTCTTTTTCCGTAATAATCTTTTCCAGCTTACTCTTTTCCTGCTTAAGAATGTTGAGATCGTGACAGAGCAGGTCATACTCGGAGTTCATATCTACAGCAGGAATCTCCTTGTCGCCGGGGAAGCGGTTAAGTATTGCCTTAGTACAGGCATCGCTGCCATCGGCCGATGGCAGCTCTTTTGCGACAACGTTGCGTTCCCAAAAGAACTTTTCGGCTTCAATTAAAGCCTTAATTTCCTCCTCGTTGCGAGGGACTTCCTTATAGATGGGTTTGTTTCCACCGATAAGGCAGGCAATATACCATTTATCGCAGCCCGTAACAGCCATATAATGCTGGCACTGTACATAATAAGCGGCCGGGATTTCACCACCTTCCCATTCGCTTTTCTTAAAATCACTGGCGGTCTTGCATTCAAGTCCTGCGTTCTCACCTATTACCATGCGGTCTACACTGGCAAGCATGAACGGGTACTCTTTACTTCGGATAAGCCCCTGCCTGCGTACCTGCTTGCCAGTTTTCTCAGAAAACCACTTTGCGACACCTTCCTCAAAATAATTACCCCAGTAGATGAATTCATTGTCGGAAAGGTCCTCCGGCTCAACTTTATGAGTTTTTTCATTCCACAACTGGAACGCTGATTTCCATTTACTTAATCCGAGTATACAGGCCGCATCACTGCCGCCAATCCCGGTATTCCTGACTTCAAGCCATTTCTGTCGGTCTTTTCTTTCCTTAACTGTCATCACAAGTTCATATTGCATATATTCACTGCTCCTCCCCTATGCTTTGCAAGGTGGGGCTTTCTCCCATCTTTTTTGTAGCCTATATACTGTAACGCCCGATTGACAAGTTGCCAGTGAACGCCTAACGCCGCCGTAGCGTCTTTTCTAAGCACTCCGTAAATACCGATAAGGATATAAGCGGCTTCGCCCATTGTCCGGTATTTGGCGTTTTTCTCCCGCTCCGACACGTTATGCGGCGGGCAGATGCCGAACTTGCGTAAGGCGCAGCCAGCGCCGACTTCCCGGCTGGCGATTATCGCGTATATTAACGCCAGCTGATTGGCGGTTATCGTTCCGCCGCTGTTATCAGTGTAAAGCCGTGAACCGCCGTATGTTACTTCCGTCATTCTTCCTCCCTTGCTAATCTATGCACAGTATGTTATAATTAAAATGATAAGTGAATGTGCTTATTTTTTTCTCATTAATTCCTTCTTTCTTTCTTTCTCTTGCGTTAGTTTGGCGACTGACGCAGGAGTTTTTATTTCAAATTTCATTTTCTTTTATCTCCACCATGAGGGGGATAACAAGCTGTTGCCCCGGCTGGATTTGGTAGTTGTGCAACTTGTTCGCTTTGCCAATGTCGTAAATCAGCTCGCGGATATCCCGCGTTTTATTCTGCTGGGGCATGTACTCCGTAGCTATGCCCCAGATTGTTTGGCCTGCTTTAACCACGTGCAGCTTGTTCTGCTGCTCCATGCGCAAGCCCGTGCCGCCTGTACACCATATCAGAGCGGCGAGGCAGGCCGCGATAAGCAGGAATAATTTAAGCGTTTTTGACATCTCTATACCTCCATGCTTTTAAAATTTTGCGGCAATAAGACTGCCGCCGTCCTGCGCATACTCTTTAACAAACTCAAGGGCGCTCATTTCGCGCAGGCAGTCTAAGCAGAATATCCTTCCATCTGTTGTTTCATAGCATATTGCGTTAAGAGCAATATGTTCATCACAGTACTCGCAGACAAAGCTGCTCAATTTAGGCTCCGGCGGTGTCAGCCAATCGTTTTCCGCTTTTTCAAAGCTCATGTTTCCTTTCCTCCCTTATTTATAAAGCTTTCAAAGCAGCTAAGAACTCTCCTTGCGTCCTTATCCTGTCGACCGCCGGCTTGTTATAAGCAAGCTGGCGTTTCCTTGCCTTTTCCTCTTTCTCTCTAAGCCGTGTTTTTTCGTCGGCTTCCAGTTTTGCCATAGCCTTAGCCGGGTCTATCTTGCGGCGTTTGCCAAAGCGTACCGACGGAATATCACCGTTTTTACACATTCTATAAATTGTGTTATACGACACGCCGACGTGTTCGGCGTATTCTTTCATGCTCATCAACATGCTTAAATCCTCCTTCCTCTTGATGGTTAGCCTCACTTGTTACGAGCGAATCTCGTTAACTTTAAACAACAAATAAGTATAAGTCAAACCTTTAACAATTCTTTTACTATCAGTATTTCTTCACGACTCAAGCCTTCTAAAGCCGCTGCCACGGCTTTTTGACGGCTTGAGCTGTTTTTTCTTTTTGCTCATCGCTATAACATGGGCATTCCCCGACCATACAGTCTTGTATTTCATTGCAATCAAAAAAAATACGCTCTTTTTCTTCTCCGTGAATATCAAGCAGCTGGCAAAGTGCGTAAATTTCATTCGCTCTAAAACTGCGGCGATTTTCAATCTTATTAAACAATCCTTGATAGGTTAAGCCTACTTTTTCAGCAATAAAGCGCATTTTGTAACCAGACATTTTAATCTTTTCTCTAAGCATTTGTGTATTAGTCATTAAATATCCCTCATTTCTCTAAGCATTTGTGTATTAGTCATTCTTATCATACTACATTGTTGAGGGATACGTCAACATGTTTTATTAAGAATTTAAAAATTTGTTTACTTATTATCCGCATTATTATTATAATAGAGATAAGAGAGGTGATATTATGAATACTATAGGACAAAGGATTAAAACCCGCAGGGAACAATTAGGACTATCACAAGACGAATTAGCAAAACGGTTAGGTTATAAGTCACGTTCTTCTATCAACAAGATAGAATTAATGAAACATAATTTGACGCAAAGAAAAACTAAAGACATGTTTGACGCAAAGAAAAACTAAAGACATGGCCGACGCATTGTCAACCACTCCCTCATATATCATGGGCTGGAACGATGAGCCGCAACCCTCTATCCCTGCATACCCTAATATATATCTGTGCCCTATAAAAAAGGAAAAGCTCCCTATACTGGGGAGTATTGCTTGCGGCAAGCCGATTATGGCAGAAGAATATTTTGAAGGTTATGTATACGCTGACGCAAAATTCCACGCTGATTTTTGTCTGCGCGCGCAGGGCGACAGTATGATAAACGCGCGGATATATGACGGCGATCTCCTGGATCGGGCAGCCGCACTTCAGCATGGTTTCGATCCGAAGCCT
>JAJQGO010000042.1 GCA_021200415.1 Ruminococcus sp.
ATTATATATGGAGGAATTGATTTATGAATATCCAAGAAGCATTAACACGTTTGAAAAATGGTGAAACGGCTGCGGCAGGTTCGGAGCTTCACGGCTGTATGCACGTACTTGCGCAGGAGGCGCTGCAAATAACCGCCGAGCTGAACGGCGGATACCACAGTCCGGAGGAAATCCGACAGATTTTTTCTAAGCTCATCGGCAAGGAGGTTCCCGAAAGCTTTGCGCTTTTTCCGCCGTTTTACAGCGAATGCGGAAAGAATATCTCTGTCGGGGAAAATGTTTTTATCAACTGCGGCTGCCACTTTCAGGATCAGGGCGGAATCACAATCGGCGATGGCTCCCTGATTGGTTCGTATGTGGTGATAGCAACTATCAATCATGAGAAAAATCCTGAGCATCGTGGGGATAATCACCCCGCACCCATACATATCGGCAAAAGGGTCTGGATTGGCTCACACGCAACCATTCTTCCCGGCGTAGCTGTCGGCGACAACGCAATTGTTGCCGCAGGGGCAGTCGTTACAAAGGACGTGCCTGCAAATACTGTTGTAGGCGGCGTGCCTGCAAAAATTATAAAATCTATTGATGCATGATAAGCTAACGCAAAATACAACGACTGCTTTAGACAAGTCCACAAACAGTTGATATTTCCAAAATTAACATTGTTTGAAAACAACTGTATATTGTGTTATAATAAGCTTGTTGAGAAACAACAATGATTTCGAAATCTTATCTTTTACAACGTTGTGAGGTTACTATGGAAAGCCAATTCAGTAAAAACCTGACGAAATACAGGAAACGCTGCAAGCTCACTCAGGGGCAACTCGCAGCTAAGCTCCACGTTACTCCTCAGGCTGTTTCAAAATGGGAAAACGGCAGTCTTCCCGATTCGGAGCTTCTCCCGATGATTGCGGGTATTCTCGGAACGTCTATTGACGTCCTTTTCGGATTGCAGGAGGAACGGGAAACGCCCGACCTTGAGCAGCTCATTATGGATACTATCCGTCAGACGCCGGCTGAAAACCGCGCGGATCTGGTAATGAAGCTCTTTTACGCAATGGCAGCTGCTTTCCACGATTACAAGCTTTCCAAACAGAAATATCCCGAAAACCTTGAGCTTGAAACCTATATTGAAATTAAAACCGACTACGAGGGCGCAGTCGCAAGGCTGAACGAGGATATGAAATATATATGCTTTTTCAAGATCCCTGAAAACGGTGTCAATTCCTATACCGAAGCTACCGATAACATGGTTCATCTATTTGAAACGCTTGCGGATAAGGACGCTATCGATATTATCCACTATCTCGGCAGCGGCTACAGGAACAGAATGCAGTCACTCGAATATATCGCTAAGCAGACAGCACTTCCCATTGAAAAGGTTAAAAAGGTTATGGACGGTCTGGACAGACTTGGTCTTGTCTGGCGTGTTTCGGCTGAAATCTCCGATACGCCGTCCATCATCTATGGATATGGGAACAATACTGCTCTTACGGGACTGCTTATTCTCGCAAAATCAATCACGAGGTACCTTCAGTTTCACGATATTTATGTGGATACATGGGGACGCGCATCGTTCCGCACGGAAAAAACTGAAAGCTCCTGCCCTGTACCGCAGGTAGACGGCTGGGAGGAAACACAAAATATTACACAAGAGGAGGAAAATCTATGAAGAAATGCAAGGCTGTCGCAGCAGCTGCAATTGTCGCAGCAGCATCGCTTACCGGCCCGTTCAGCACTGTAGGCGCAGCCGACAGCTACGACATGAACATCAATGTAGACCTTGGCGCGGAAACAAAGGAAATCAGCCCCTACATCTACGGCATCAACCAGTACGGCAATCAGGATAACTACAATCAGGTTGACGTAACGGCTGTCCGTCAGGGCGGAAACCGAATGACCGCCTACAACTGGGAAACAAACGCTTCCAATGCTGGCTCTGACTGGCTCTACAGCTCGGATGATAACCTTTCAAGCTCGGACGAACCGGCTGACTGCGTTCAGACTCTTTCAAAGGAAGCCGAAACATACGGTTTCACCTACAAGCTGACGACGCTTCAGCTGGCAGGATATGTTGCCGCCGATAAGAACGGCACTGTTACCGAGGACGAAGCTGCACCATCTGACCGCTGGAATGAGGTTGTGCTTACAAAGGACGGAGAATTTGACGATACTCCCGACCTCGACGACGGCGTGGTTTATATGGACGAATATGTAAACTATATTATCAACACCCTTGGCGATTCCACAACATCTACGGGAATTCAAGCCTACAGCCTCGATAACGAGCCTGTTCTCTGGATGCACACCCACAGCAGAATTCACCCCGACCCTGTTACTATTGCGGAGCTGACGGAAAAATCTGTTGAAATGGCGACAGCTGTAAAGGAGCTTGACCCCAATGCTGAAATCTTCGGCCCTGCGTTATACGGCTATACCGCATATGACCATCTTGCAGACGACGAAAGCAGCGACGAATGGGAAACTCTCAAGGCTGAAAACAATTATAACTGGTACATCGACTGCTACCTCGACCAGATGAAGCAAGCCTCCGATGAAGCGGGCGTCAGACTTCTTGACGTTCTCGATATTCACTATTATTCGGAATCGGCAAATGTCAGCGTTGAGGACAGATTGCAGTCAGTCCGTACCCTTTATGAGGAAGGCTTCGTGGAAAACAGCTGGATTGGTCAGTGGTGTCAGTCAAATATACCGATTCTGCCCACAATTCAGGAATCCATTGACACGTACTTCCCCGGCACAAAGCTTGCGATTACCGAATACAGCTTCGGCGGAGAGGATTTAAGCGGCACAATTGCGCAGGCTGAGGCTCTCGGATGCTATGCTGACGCAGGTGTTTACTTTGCTTCACTCTGGGGCGGAAATTCATACCAGTTCGCAGGTATAAACCTCTACACAAACTATGACGGAAACGGCAGCAGCTTCGGCGATATGCTTGTTCCCACAGAAACGGATGACGTTTCGCTTTCAAGCTCGTACGCTTCTATAAACGGCACGGACGAGGGAACTGTAACAGCAATGATTACAAACAAGGATCTCTCAAGAAGCGAAAATGTTTCTCTTTCACTCGACAACGCAAACACAACATATGAGGCGGCAGCAGTTTACGCCGTATATGGAGATTCAGACGATATACGCCTTCTGGATATAATTGACAGCGTGGAAAACAACACGGTTGAGATTACACTTCCCGCTTACTCGGCAGCAATGGTTGTAGTAACGGACGACGCTTCGGATTTTGAGGATCTTAAGCCGTATAATCCCGATGATTACAGCTATCTTACCGAAACATTTGATAATCCTTCGGAGCTTATCAATGGAAACGGATTTGTGGAGGTTCCGATTTCAGATCCTTCCGCATTAAAGGAAATCAGAATAACAGCCGATGTAACCTCAAGCGCAGGCTCTTCATGGGCAAGCGCAGGCTGCGCCGTATGCATAAATGCGGTGGATTCAGGCGGCACGGAATTCTGGACGTCAAAGGGCTACTCACTTGGTCTTGGCAGCGGTTCTGAAGCGGTCGTGGAATTTGACGGTACACTATCGAATAACGGCGATTATGTGGACGCTCAGGTTGCAGACGGCAAGGTTGAGCTGCAAAAGTGGTGGGACGCTTCCGAAAAAGCTGAAAGCGGCGTTGATGATGTAATTTCCGTAAGCTATACGAAAATCGAAGTAATATACGAATATGTAAGCGATTCGTCATCGGGCATCAAGGGCGATGTCAATTCGGACGGCGAGTTTAACGTCGCGGACATTGTAATGCTTCATAATTATATTATCAGGTCGGAAAGCATCACCGACAAGGACGCAGGCGATCTCTGCGAGGACGGTGTTATTGACATGTTCGATGTGGTCGCAATGAGAAAGATGCTTATTTCGTAAATGAGTTTTATGTAAGCTCACAATTCAAGGTACAGTATTTGTACATTTTTACATCTCGCTATATACTATTTATTTTACAATCTGCTATATACTATTCCGAGTATTCTGCACATTTTACGAGGATTAGTGTTATATTCCTAAAGGGACAAATAAGAAATTCGTCTGCAAACATCAGACAACCCCTCCTGATTGATTCGGGAGGGGTTTTTTTATATATCAAACAAAAAACCGCACCGCAATTCATAAAATCACGGTGCAGTTCTGGAGGCGCCACCCAGATTTGAACTGGGGATCAGGGTGTTGCAGACCCACGCCTTACCACTTGGCTATAGCGCCTGCTATGGAGCGGATTACGAGGCTCGAACTCGCTACCTCCACCTTGGCAAGGTGGCGCTCTACCAGATGAGCTAAATCCGCACTTGGCGACCCGGATGAGGCTCGAACTCACGACCTCTAGCGTGACAGGCTAGCGTTCTAACCAACTGAACTACCGGGCCAGAATAATGGTGGGAACTATAGGGCTCGAACCTATGACCCTCTGCTTGTAAGGCAGATGCTCTCCCAGCTGAGCTAAGCTCCCAAATTCACATTATTCGTACCGTCGACTGACGACTTAATTATTCTATCACAAAACGATTTATTTGTCAAGCACTTTTTTGAAATTTTCTCAAAAAAATTTTTCGGGGGGCGTTTTTTCCCTATTCTGCGTGCTTTTCATAATATATTATATGCTGAGCAGCCGGAAATGTTCCTTTCGGAGCTTCCGGCGCTCAGTATTTTTTTCTATACCTTCTATCTGTACTTATGTATAGGCGCGCACTCGAATCCGTCAAGGAGAGTTGTAGTCTTATCGAACGCCATGCCTGTTCCCTTTGCGACGCAGTTTATAGCGTCCTTGGCAATATTGCAGTTTATTCCGAGGGTTCTCTTTATAAGCTGCGTCAGACCTCCCAGCAGCGCTCCGCCGCCTGTCAGAAGCAGACCGTTATCATATATATCTCCGACAAGCTCCGGCGGAGCGTCCTCAAGCACCTTGCGGATTGCCTCCATAATCGCAAATGTATCGTCCTCGATTGCCTCAAAAAGCTCGGCTTCGCTGAACTGTATCTGCGCAGGCAGCCCCTTCAGCAGACTTCTTCCCTTAACGGTCATCGTCGTTTCATCGCTTGGGTCGTAGAGATTGCAAAGCTCTATCTTCACACGCTCGGCAGTTCTCTCGCCGATAAGCAGCTTGTACTTATTCTGTATATATTTTATAATTGAGCGGTCAATTCTGTTTCCCGCAATTCTTATTGAATGAGATGTTACAACGCCGTTCATGGAAACTATGGCAACATCTGTCGTGCCTCCGCCAATATCAACTATCATGTGTCCGCGCGCCTTGGTAATATTTACACCTGCGCCTATCATTGCCGCAATCGGCTCCTGAATCAGGTAAACCTGACGTGATCCCGCGCTGCCTGCCGCCTCCACAACAGCTCTGCTCTCCACGTCTGTAATAAATGACGGAACGCAGATAACTATTCTCGGCTTCACAAGCTGATGTCCCGTCACCTTGAGAATAAATTCACGTATCATGCTGTGGGCAAGGTCGTCATCGGAAATAACTCCATCGCTGATTGGTCTTGCAACAGCTATGTAATCGGGATTTTTGCCTATCATGTCATATGCGTCCTTGCCGACTGCAAGAATCCTCTCCGTTCGGGTATTATAAGCAATAACCGACGGCTCGCTGAGAACAACTCCCTTGCTGCCCATAGTCATTACAATATTAGCCGTTCCCAAATCAATACCAATATCCGTATTTGCCATTTATATATCCTCTCTCTCGTTTTCCTTATTTGCGTCCGGCTCGCCGAACAAATCATTTCTGTCCTTACCCGTTCCTGCAAGCATACTTTTCAGACAGGTATAACGTCTTGTCCTGCGGTTATTGTCAACCATATTTCTGACATCCCCTTCCGCACCTATAAGAATAAGCAGCTTCTTTGCTCTCGTTACCGCCGTGTAAAGCAGATTCCTGTAGCAGAGCTTTTCAAATCCGCCCAGAACCGGCATAATCACCGCCTCAAATTCGCAGCCCTGACTTTTATGGACTGTTATGGCGTAGGCAAGCTCTACCTGCGAAAGCAAGTCAAAGGGATACAGAGCTGTTCTGCCGTCAAATTCAATAACGGCAGTCATTCCCGCTTTATTTATATTAACTATCTTTCCGATGTCGCCGTTGAATATGCCTGTACCCTTTTCATCGTCCCTGCGCCATTCAATATCGTAGTTGTTCTTCGTCTGCATAACCTTATCCCCCACACGGAAGGTATAGAGATAGCTCTTATGCTCCGGCTTTGATTTATCGGGGGGATTCAGCTCCCTTTGCAGGATTTTATTCAGCTCCACCGTGCCGAGGATTCCCTTTCTTGACGGTGTGAGAATCTGTATATCGTCCGTCGGGGAATACTTATACGCATTGGGAAGTCTTGTTTTTGCAAGGTCTATTATCAGCCTTACCGTTTTATCCGGCTCCTTGCGGCTGAAAAAGAAAAAGTCGCTGTTTTTCTGTGTCAGGTCGGGATATTCCCCTGACACTATCTTATGCGCGTTCGTTACAATGCAGCTTTCACGCGCCTGACGGAAAATCTCCTTCAGCTCAATTACCGTAATCGTCTTGCTCGCGATTATATCTCCAAGAAGATTTCCTGCTCCAACTGACGGCAGCTGATCGCTGTCCCCGACCATAATCAGCTTGCAGCCAAGCCGCACGGCTCTCAGCAGACTCTCAAACAAAAGCACGTCAACCATTGACATCTCGTCAATTATCAGCACATCGCAGTCAAGGGGATTGTTCTCGTTATGCTTGAATTTCAGACTGCCGCCCATATCAAATTCAACCTCAAGAAGCCTGTGTATTGTTTTCGCCTCGCAGCCCGTAAGATCGGTCATGCGCTTTGCGGCACGCCCCGTGGGAGCTGCAAGCATTACCTTGAAGCCCTGCTTGCTGAATATGGAAATTATAGCGTTGAGCGTTGTTGTTTTACCTGTACCGGGGCCTCCCGTCATAACCATAAGTCCCTTTGACAGCGCTGATGTTATCGCCTGACGCTGAAGCTTCTCGTATTTTATTTTATTTTCCTCTTCCTCAATATCAATCATTGCGCTGAAATCAAAATCCTCCGGAGAGCTGAAATCACGCAGAATCTTAATGCGGTCAGCTATATACTGCTCCGCATAGTAGTAATCGGGAAGATACACATATTCACGATCGTTTTTTATATACTCGAACAGCTCACGTTCCTCCAGCGCCGCATTATACGAATCATAGAAAACGCTCTCCTTGACATTGAGGGTGGACGTGGTTTTCGAAAGGAGAAAATTCAGCGGCAGACATGAATGCCCCAAAGATGTATTCGCCTTCAGAATGTACTGAATACCCGCAATAACACGCTTTTTGTCGCAGCGGCTGATCTGCATATCCATAGCCATAGCGTCCGCTTTTTTGAAGTCAAGCTCTATCGTATCACGGCAAAGGAGATAGGGATTCTGCTGTATAAGCTCCATAGCGTTTTCCCCATACATCTGATATGTCCTCATGGCAATCTTCGACTTTACCTCATACTGCGACAGAAACGACGTAATACATCGGAGCGAGAAAAGCTTCCTCGCCGAGCCTGCGATTTCCTCGCATTTCTGAGCCGAAATGCCCTTTATCTCCCTCAGACGGAATGGCTCATGCTCCATAATATCGAGAGTCTTCTCACCGAAGGCATTCACAATCTTTTTCGCAAGTGACGGACCGATTCCCTTGAAAGCTCCCGAGGCAAGAAACTTTTCAATATTTATCACCGTGTCAGGGAGCTTGCGCTCGCAGTATTCCGCCTGAAACTGCGTGCCGAATTTGGGATGAGTCACATATTTTCCCTCAAGGATAAGACCCTCGCCCGTTTCGATTTCGCCCAGCTCGCCCACAACAGTTATAAGCTCGCCTCCCGCATCCAGATCAAGCACAATATAGCCGTTTGCTTCGTTCCTGAACAGGACATCTTCAACTGTTCCCTCAATATGAATTATATTATGCTCCATTCCGAATCCTCCTTACAGTATACATAATCTATTATACTATGTTTTGCGGGCAATTGCAAATGTTTTCGACAATATTTTTTCAAGGCTTGCGGGATCTGTCAGAACGGCGTTTTTATTTTCATAGCAGAAGCCACGGCAGATTTCAAGCTGCTCCGTCGTTGCGCCGTAGTTGATGATAATAATTTCCTCAATGTAGTACGAGCCGCATGAAAGCTTTTCACTGAGATATTCAAGTCTTTCACGGAGATCCCCGTCATCGGGGAATACGGGAACTACCGCCGCAAAGGCAAGCTTACGGACTCTGCGTGAAGCCTTATAAAAAAGACTTACCGCTTCAATGACAGCTATAACTGCCAGTACAACGACTGCTGTTACTATAATGTTGTCCATTATGATTTCCTCCTGATAATTTTAGGCAATACCGCACAAAGATTGTCGTGCAGATGCGCCATTAGATTTTTCGTCAGATTGTATAAAAGCGACGCAGGCATACTTTGTGTATGGCAAGGAGTTTTTGTGCAAGATGACGGAAAAGATAAAAGCAGATGTGCGGCAAAGCCGTCAGGCGTGCTTTGTGCGGTATTGCCTTCATTCTTTTTATTATATTCCATATAAGCCGCGTCTGCTACTCCCCGTTTTCCGCACCTTGTCCATGCTTTTCCAATTTATTTGGATAAATTTATAAAAAATATCAAAAGCACTGGATTTTCAGTGAAATAAATTGTATAATTATAGGGTAAGGACAGCACCATGCGGAAATTGCGCGTAAAAATATTCCTATATGGTGCATCCGAAGTAATTCGGTATGCCGTTTGCCGAAAAAAACGGCGCCGCATTTTTGCGGCTATGGAGTTTAAAATGAACATCAATGAAATCAAAGACCAGATTTGCGACATCTGCCATAAGATGTGGCAGCTCGGCTGGGTTGCGGCTAACGACGGCAACGTATCTGTCAGGCTCGACGACGGCACCTTTCTCGCAACCCCCACAGGTGTAAGCAAAAGCTTCATCACTCCCGATATTCTTGTACGTATCAACGACAAGGGCGAGGTTCTTGAGGCTGCCGAGGGCAGAAGACCTTCCTCGGAAATCAAAATGCACCTCAAATGCTACAGCGAACGTCCCGACGTCGGAGCTGTTCTCCACGCTCATCCGCCTACAGCAACAGGATATGCCGTTGCAAACAAGGCTCTCGATGAGTACACCATGATTGAATCGGTTATCGCTATCGGCTCTGTTCCGGTTACGCCATACGGAACACCCTCCACAGATGAAGTTCCCGAAGCGATTGCCCCCTATTTGCAGGAGCATGACGTTATGCTTCTACAGAATCATGGCGCGCTGACAGTCGGAGCTGACCTCATTACAGCCTACTACCGCATGGAAACTCTTGAGCTTTTCGCTAAAATAAGCCTGACAGCTCATCTTCTCGGCGGCGCACAGGAAATTTCTCGGGAAAATATCGACCGTCTTTGCAATATGCGCGCTCAGTACGGCGTAACCGGAAAGCATCCCGGATACAAAAAATACAACAAATAGGAGGCTGCCATGCTTAAAGGAATACCCTCTGTCCTCTCCCCTGAGCTGCTGAAAATTCTTATGGAAATGGGGCACGGCGACGAAATTGTCATTGCCGACGGAAATTTTCCATCAGCCGCTATCGCACAGCGTCTTGTGCGTCTTGACGGTCATGACGTAACGGAAATTCTCGATGCGGTCATGAAGCTCTTTCCCCTTGATACGTATACCCAAGAGCCTGTGGGACTTATGGCTGTAGTCCCCGGCGACAATGTAAAGCCTGTCATCTGGGACGAATACAGAGCTGTCATAAACAAATACGAGCCTGAAAACTGCAAAATCGAATTCATGGAACGCTTCGATTTCTATGAACGGGCTAAGAAGGCATATGCGGTTGTCGCTACAGGCGAAACAGCGATTTATGCCAATATTCTGCTGAAAAAGGGAGTTGTCAGGGAATGAGCCGCCGCGTACTTTGCTTCGATTTCGGCGCTTCCGGCGGAAGAGCTATGCTTGCCGAATATGACGGGAAAAAAATCAGGCTCACTGAAATTCACCGCTTCAAAAACCGCGGAATCCCTGTCAACGGAACTCTTTACTGGGACATTCTCTCCCTGTTCGGGGAAATACGCACGGGACTTGTCAAGGCAAACAGGTCCGGCGGATTTGAAAGTCTTGGCATCGACACATGGGGCGTTGACTATGGAATTATCGACAAAAACGGATTCCTCATGAGCAATCCCGTTCAGTATCGTGACAAGCGAACCTCCGGCATGACGGAGGAGGCGGCAAGACTCATTGACCCAAGGCGGCTTTATGAGCTTACCGGCAATCAAATTATGGAAATCAATACGGCATTTCAGCTTCTTGCCGAAAAAAAGCTCCGCCCCTACATTCTCGAAAACGGCTTTGCTCTGCTACCCACTCCCGATTTGCTTGCGTATATGCTGACAGGTGAAATTTCAGCGGAGCTTTCAATCGCAAGCACAACGCAGCTTTTTGACCCGAACTCCCTCTGCTGGTCGGAGGAGGCAATTGAAGCTCTCGGACTGCCAAGACGCATTTTCCCGAAAATCGTCAGACCCGGCGAAAGCAAGGGCTTTCTCTCGGCGGAGCTTTGCGGCGAGCTGAATATTCCCTCGTCTGAGGTTGCCGCCGTGTGCGGTCACGACACGCAATGCGCCGCATTTGCCGCCCCCGCAAGAGAAAAGGATTTCATTTTCCTGAGCTGCGGCACATGGTCCCTGCTGGGAACTGTCCTCGACAAGCCTCTCATGAGTCAGAAGGCAGCGCAGCTGAACATCACCAACGAGGTCGGCATGGACGGCAAAATAACCTTCCTGAAAAATATTACGGGGCTATGGCTCATTCAGGAAACAAAGGCTTATCTTGAATCCCTCGGAAAGGAATATTCCTTTGCGCAGCTGGAGGAGCTTGCGCGGAGCTGCGAAGGCTTCACGTCATTTATTGATCCCGATGACGAGCAGTTCTCGGTTCAGGGGGATATTCCGTCAAGAGTAGCTGCCTTTTGCGGAGCGGCGAATCAGAAGGTTCCCGAATCCTTGGGCGAAATAATGAGAACGATTTACCTGAGCCTTGCCATGAGCTATCGCCTTGCGCTGGAACAGATAAGCGAGTGTACAGGCAAAAAATACAGCAATATATATATGCTGGGCGGCGGCACGAAGGATCGTCTCCTCTGCGAGCTTACGGCGGATGTCTGCGGCATCGGAGTTACGGCAGGCCCTGTGGAGGCAACTGTCATGGGCAGCGCGGCAATGCAGCTTCTTCGCTGCGGAGCTATACAAAACAGGGACGATGTTCCCGAAATTATAAGAAATTCGGAGGAGCTGCATGAATTCTCCCCGAGAAAAAATTACGATAAGGAATATGAGATATTCAAAAAAATGATAATAGAAGGTGTTTAAAATGTATCCAAAAATAGGTATAAGACCAATCATTGACGGACGACAGTTCGGCATACGTGAAAGCCTCGAAAAGCAGACGACAGATATGGCTGAGGCTGCAAAGAAGCTCATAGAGGAAAATGTTTTTTATTCGGACGGAACTCCCGTTCAGTGCGTTATTTCTCCCTCAACCATAGGCGGCGGCGCGGAATCGGCAAAATCCGAGGAATATTTCTCAACTCAGAACGTCTGCGCAACTCTTTCGGTTACGCCATGCTGGTGCTACGGCAGCGAAACAATGGATCTCAACCCCCTGACTATCAAGGCTGTATGGGGCTTCAACGGAACGGAGCGTCCCGGAGCTGTTTACCTTGCGGCAGCTATGGCGCTTCATGCCCAAAGGGGACTTCCCGCATTTTCAATTTACGGTCACGACGTTCAGGACGCTGACGATAAGACAATTCCCGACGATGTAAAGGAAAAAATCCTCCGCTTCGCAAGATGTGCCGTTGCCGCAGGTCAGATGCGCAATAAGGCATATGTGGGAATCGGCTCTGTAGCTATGGGTATCGGCGGCTCATACTGCAATAGTGATTTCTTCCAGAATTATCTCGGAATACGCGCCGAATGGGTGGATATGACGGAAATTCTCCGCAGAGTCAATCTCGAAATCTACGACCACGATGAATACGAAAAGGCTTATCAGTGGGCAATGCTCAAGTGTCCGGAGGGCATGGACGTAAACGAGGAAATCCCGCTCGACCCCGAAATTGACCCATTCGAATTCAAAAAGCCTCACACGCCCGAGCATAAGGAGGAAAACTGGGAATTCTGCGTTAAGATGACGCTTATCGTCCGTGATATTCTTCAGGGTAATCCTAAGCTTGCGGAGATGGGCTGGCTTGAGGAAAGTCGCGGCAGAAACGCTATACTCGGTGGCTTTCAGGGTCAGAGAATGTGGACGGACTGGCTGCCAAACGGCGACTTTACCGAAGCTGTTCTCAACTCAAGCTTCGACTGGAACGGCAAAAAGGAGCCTGTCACCCTCTCAACCGAAAATGACGGTCTTAACGGAACTGCTATGATGTTCGGAAAGCTCCTGACCGGAACGGCAAGCATTTTTGCGGACGTGCGCACCTACTGGAGCCCCGCAGCTGTTGAGCGTGTTTCCGGCTGGAAGCCTGACGGACTTGCCGAAAACGGCTTCATTCACCTTATAAATTCCGGTGCGGCTGCCCTTGACGCAACAGGCGTTTCCAAAGACGAAAACGGAAACGGCGTAATTAAAAGATGGTGGGACGTTACCGATGACGACATCGAAGCCATGCTTGCCGCAACTGACTGGTGTCCCGCAAATCAGGGATATTTCAGAGGCGGCGGTTATTCCTCACATTTTAAAACGCAGGCGCAAATGCCCGTAACCATGATTCGCCTGAACATTCTCAACGGAACACAGCCGTTCCTCCAGATTGCCGAGGGCTATACGGTGGTTATTCCCGACGAGGTACATAAAATTCTTGATGAGCGCACCGATAAAACATGGCCTACAACATGGTTCGTCCCGAAGCTTACGGGAGAGGGCGCATTCAGGGACGTTTACTCGGTTATGGCAAACTGGGGAGCTAATCACGGCTCTCTCACCTACGGTCACATCGGAAAGGACCTCATCACTCTCGCAAGTATGCTGAGAATCCCTGTCTCCATGCACAATGTCAGCGATGAAGATATTTATCGTCCCCACACATGGGCGGCATTCGGCACAAAGGAGCTTGAATCCGCGGATTATCGTGCCTGCGAAGCATACGGCCCTCTTTACAAGTAAAACCTCACGACGCCCTGAATTTCAGGGCGTCTTTTTTGTCCTTTTATGCATAAAACCGGAGCCTGACTGATAGAATGTATTACCGTAATATTATCACACGCCTTCGGAGGGAAGCTATGCTTTTGAAAAATAAAATACTAAAGGATACGATAATGCTGACTGTAATGCAGCTTTTTCTGGACTCCGCATCACTGCTGCTGAACGCCTTTATCACACGCAGACTCGGTACCTCGGCAATGGGAATAATCTCCCTCACCGGCTCATTTCTCATGCTCGCGGGAACTATTTCCAACGGCAATGCATTTCTCTGCACAAGCCGTCTTATTTCAGAGGAGCTTGGCAAGGAGCATAAAAATCCGAATAAAATCCTGTTCAGCGGTCTGAGGCTTTGCCTTATTCTGAGCATTACAGTTTCCGTGGCGCTGTTCTGCTTTTCGGGGCTGATAGGAGATAAATTCCTCCACAGCTCCAACATGAGCCGTGCCATAAGACTAATGCCGACGGCTCTCATTCCGGGAGCTTTTTCAGCCTGCTTCAAGGGATATTTCAACGCCTTCCGCAAATCCTCCGTAACCGCGGCAGCTGATATTCTTGACTTCGCCGCAAGATCCGCCGTCATCATTATAATTACCCTTACAGCTCATAATCCCTCGGAGGGCAGCATCTGCGGAATCATGATAAGCGGATTTGCGGCAGGCAGCTGCGTATCCCTGACATATCTGCTCATAGTTTTTGCGAAGCAGCACAAAAAATATACCGATAAAGCCTCCCTTTCATTTTCAAAGTACATATCCTTTGCGCTGCCAATTATGGCAGGAGGAATCATTACCTCCGCACTGAGCAGTACAAATGACGCGCTGATTCCCATTACTCTGCGGCAATACGGCGATTCGGTCAGCGATGCTCTGAGCCGCTTCGGAATCTTTGAGGCAATTGTAATTCCCACGCTCTTTTTCCCCTCGGTTGTGCTATGCTCCATGTCGGGAATTATAGTAAGCGAATCCGCAAGAGCCGCCGCAGCCGGAAACAGCGAACGAATCCGCAGCATTTCAAAAAGGCTTATTGATTACACTCTCGTCTTTGCCATTTTCGCGGCAGCCGTGCTGATGAAATTCGGGTCGGAAATCGGCAATCTCATAGGCGGCGGCGAGCTTGCAGGCAGAATGATTTCCGTTATGTCCCCTGTCGTCCCCTTCATCTACCTTGAAATAATTCTCGAGGCTCTCATAAAGGGCATGGGACTTCAGGGCTTTTCCTCGCTGAATTACCTTGCCGAATATGCCATGAGGATTTCCGTTGTTCTGATTTTCATTCCAAGATTCGGCTTCTATGGAATTGCCGCGTCCTACTACGCAAGCAACATCATGGGAAACTGCTCACGCCTTGTCAAGGTTATCCGCCACACAGGGATTAAGCTGAATCCTCTGAAATCGATTATTATGCCTGTGGGGTATTCGTTCCTCACTATGGGAGCTGTGGAGCTGCTTATGCGCATTGTCGGAGCGGATGGGGGAGCAATTCCGGAAATTGCCGCGTTTATAGTCCTGTGGGGAGCGGCATATTTCGCAATATTCAGATTTTTCACGGGAATCAGTCTGTTCGGAGGCAAAAAAGGCAAAAAATCTCGGGGCATTTTTGTTGAAGATGCACAATAAAATGAGTACATAGTGATATAAAATGTAGAAAATTCTTGTGAAATATTGCAATCTGTATAAATTTCATTTATAATTAGTATGTATTTTGTGATACTCTACTACACTTTTAGGAGATTTTCAATTATGAAACAGTACGACATCAATAAGGTCAAAAATATCACCCTCGCAGGTCATAACGGTTCGGGCAAGACCTCCCTTGCTGAGGCTCTGCTCTATAAGGCAGGAGCTTCGGACAGACTTGGAAAAACAGCTGACGGAACTACCGTCTGCGACTATGATTCGGAGGAAATCAAACGCGCCGTTTCAATCAATACGGCTCTCGCTTCATTCGAATATGACGACTTCAAAATAAATCTTCTGGATACTCCCGGATTGTTCGACTTCGCTGCCGAAATGGTTGAGGGAATCCGTGCCTGCGATACGGTTATGATTACCGTTTCCGCAAAATCAGGCGTCAAGGTCGGAGCAAGAAAGGCCTACGATGAGGCTGTAAAGCAGGATAAATCCAAAATGTTCGTTGTCACCAAAATTGACGACAAGGACGCTAACTTCTTTAACGTCCTCACCGAGCTTAAAACAGTTTTCGGTCCTACAGTTTGTCCGGTAGTTGTTCCCGTTCTCCATAACGGCTCAATCGTTTCCTATGTGAACCTCATCGAGATGAAGGCTTACAAGTACGACGCAAAGGGAAATGCCGTTGAAACTGAAATGCCCACAGCGGAGATTTCCGAGAAATTCGAGTACCGTATTGACGGTCTGATTGCCGCAATTTCTGAGGCTGTTGCCGAAACGTCAGATGAGCTTATGGAAAAATTCTTTGAGGGCGAGGAGTTCACAAAGAAGGAGCTTATTGACGGTATTCACGACGGAATGAACCGTGGTATCATTACTCCCGTTGTCTGCACCTCAGCTGCCGATTTGGCAGGAATAGATATGCTTCTCAAGGAAATCGAGCTGCTTCTCCCTGCTCCAAATGAGGTTGCTCCCGCTGCGGCTTCGGATTCCACCGAAATCAAATGCTGCGCCGATTCACCTCTTGCGGCTTACGTATTCAAAACTATCGCAGATCCCTTCGTAGGCAAAATGTCCATGATTCGCGTTATGTCCGGAAGGCTGAGCGCCAACAGTGAGGTCATGAATGCGGCTTCGGGCAGCACCGAGAAAATCGGCAAGCTCTACACCCTCTGCGGTAAAAAGCAGACGGAGGTTTCCTGCGCTGAAGCCGGCGATATAGTTGTCGCATCAAAAATCAACGCAAATACGGGAGATACTCTCTGCGACTCATCAAGAATCATAGCTCTTCCTGCAATGGAATTCCCCAAGCCCTGCTACTCGATGGCTGTAAAGGCTAAATCACAGGGCGATGAAGCTAAAATCTCTTCGGGAATCCAGCGACTTATTGAGGAGGATCCGACACTTTCATACGCTCAGGACGAAAACACCAAGGAGCAGATTCTGAGCGGTCTTGGCGAGCAGCATCTTGAGGTTGCGGCAGCTAAGCTGAAAAATAAATTCGGCGTTGAGGTTGAGCTTACCGTTCCCAAAATCGCCTACAAGGAAACAATCCGCAAAAAGGTTAAGGTTGAGGGCAAGCATAAGAAGCAGTCCGGCGGTCATGGTCAGTACGGTCACGTATGGATTGAGTTTGAGCCTTGCGTAAGCGACGGACTCGTTTTCGAGGAAAAGGTTTTCGGCGGAGCTGTTCCGAAGAACTACTTCCCCGCAGTTCAGAAAGGACTGGAGGAATCGGTAAAGAAAGGCGTCCTCGCAGGCTGCCCTGTAGTCGGACTTAAGGCTATACTCGTTGACGGCTCGTATCACCCTGTCGATTCATCTGAAATGGCATTCAAAACTGCCGCTTCAATTGCATACAAGGAGGGCCTCAGACAGGCTGACCCGATAATGCTCGAACCAATCGGTGAGCTTAAGGTTACTGCTCCCGATGATAAAACAGGCGATATTATGGGTGAGCTTAACAAGCGCCGCGGCAGAGTTCTGGGCATGGAGCCTGTGTCTCACGGAACTACTCTCATTCAGGCGGAGGTTCCCATGCGTGAAATGCATGATTTTGCTATGTATCTTCGCCAGACGACAAGAGGTCTTGGGAGCTTCGATTTCAATTTCCTGAGATATGAGCAGCTTCCCGCAAATCTCCTCTCTGACGTTATCATGGCAGTTAATTCGGATAAATAAAAATAATACACACTGGCTTTCCTTGCGGAGGTCAGTGTGTTATTCGGTAAACAGGAGAAAATATATGAAGCTTAAAAAAACAGCCGCAGTCACAACGGCAGTCTGCTTACTGAGCGGTACATTTCAGTTCACTGCCGCCTGCGGCGCGGAATCGGATTCCCAGTCCATGCGCGACATCACTACTATGGAGCTTGTTCAGGATATGGGAATTGGCATAAATCTTGGCAATACCTTTGAATCCTTCGGCGAATGGATTGCAACGTGGGGCGACGGAACTCCGGAATCCTACGAAACCGCATGGGGAAGCCCCGTTATCACGCAGGAAATTATTCAGGGCTATGCGGACGCAGGCTTTGGAACTCTCCGTATTCCCGTTGCGTGGTCGAATATGATGGAGGACGACTATACTATCAGCTCCGAGTATCTCGAAGCTGTTCGTGAAACCGTTGACTGGGCGCTCGATACCGGTATGTACGTTGTAATCAATCTTCACTATGACGGCGGCTGGATGAGTGATTTCCCGACTGATACGGAAAACTGCATGGAGAAATATTCCCGAATCTGGGAACAGGTCAGCGAAGCCTTTGCGGATTACGGCGACTATCTGATTTTCGAATCTCAGAACGAGGAGCTTGGCTGGAGTACCCTCTGGAATCAGTACAGCGGAAGTACAACCGGTAAGGCGGATTCATACGGTCTGGTGAACGAAATCAATCAGACATTCGTTGATATTGTGCGAAGCTCCGGCGGAAACAACGCTCAGCGGCATTTGCTGATTTCCGGCTACAACACAGATATTTCCCTCACCTGCGACGATATGTTTGAAATGCCCGACGACCCTGCAAATCGTCTTGCCGTTTCGGTGCATTACTATATTCCCTCCACCTTTGCGATTTTGGAGGAGGACGCATCATGGGGAACTGCCCAGTCCACATGGGGAACAGCCTCCGACATCAATACTCTCAATAAATATATGGATATGCTGAAAACAACCTTCGTTGACGAGGGAGTTCCCGTAATTATCGGCGAGTATGGCTGTCCCAAAAACAACAAGGACGAGGAATCCGTCAGACTGTATCTTTCATCCGTCTGTGAGGCTGCCTATTCAAGGGGAATGTGCCCTATTTTGTGGGATATTACCGACCTCCACTACGACCGCACAGCCTGCGAAATGACAGACAGCACTCTCCTTCGTCTGTTCCACGCCATAATCGGAATTGACGATTCTCTGCTTGGGGATGTTAACAGTGACGGGACTATTGACGCCATTGACGCATCTTTAGTTCTTGCCGAATACGCAAAACTTGCCACGAATCAGAGCGGCAAGTTCACCGATGATCAGGAGCTTGCAGCCGATGTAAACGGAGATAATACCGTGGACGCTGTGGACGCGTCAAAAATTCTCGCATATTACGCGGCGGAGGCTACAGGCAAAACGCCAAGCTGGGATTAGCCGCATAATATTATCTAAAGACAAAACCGCTGAGCCAAGCTGCACAGCGGTTTTCTTTATAGAGAGTTGTGTGTTATTTTGCCAGATTTTCGCCAAATTCCCTGCACCTTGCAAGGTCATCGTCAGAGGGCGTTTCATTTACAATCAATCCCTCTTCGCCGAAAAGAGCAGCTCCGTCCGCCTTGACACGCTCCTCCCAATTGCGCATCCATTCGCCATCTCCCCAGCCGTATGAACCGAAAAGCGCAATTGTCTTACCCGAAAGCGAGCCTTCAACCGACGTGAAGAAAGGCTCGAATTCATCCTCTTCGAGAACCTCTGCTCCCATTGCGGGGCAGCCGAAAGCGATTTTGTCATAATCGGCGATATTTCCGCTGAAATCCGAAACGGAGAACAGCTCAGCTCCTGCGCCCTCCGCAATGGCATTTGCCATCATTTCTGTGTTTCCTGTACTGCTCCAATAAATTACTGCAATCTTACTCATTTTTTTACCTAACCTTTCACATAATATATCTTAAACAGCTACAGTGAGCCGTTCAATCGACCTTCCGCAGGCATAGAGCCTGCAATAAACCTCAGTGCATTTTTTGTGCATGGCAAAGGTTTTTTTCGCCTTTTCCTCATCGCCGTAGACCTTCCATTCACCGACGCATTTATACCTGTCCGCCTTATTCTCGATAAATCCGCAAACGTCCTCCGGCGGATAGCCGAGAAACAGCCCGATTTCGTGGGGAAAAACGCTGTCCGATTCTATACGCTTCATGAGCTGGGCTATATACCTCTCAGGCGTTCCGCAGCTTGCATATCCCCGTTTTTTCAGAAGCTTCTGAGCGTCGGAATTTTTCAAATCACGCATAAGCCTTGTCGGACGATACGCATAAATCAGACCCTTTCCCCCGTGATAGCGAAGCGGAAGAACCCGAACGCCCTTTTTCACGAGAATCCTGTTCAGCTCCCTGACGGTATCGTTCATTTCCTTTTTATCAGCAAAGCGTCCGGAAAAAAGATTGCCCGTTTTAAGCCCCGCCATAGTTGGCGAGCAGTGACGTACAAAAACCTCCTCCGACATCTGCATCTCTCCTTTCGTTGTTAGTTTCAACTAACTGTTTATCCTAAAAAATACTGCAATGCAGCTTAGTTAGTATTCTCTAACTGTATTTAGTATACCATACTTAGAATATCCTGTCAAGAGGTTTTTATAAATTTCGCGGAAATTTTTTTGAAAAAGAAATCCCCCGATGAATCGGGGGATTAGCTTTACCTCTACATTTTTTCAATGAGTTCTTTTTTCTTGGCGTCAAATTCTTCCTGTGAAATCAAGCCGTTTTCCAACATTTTCCTGAGGGAGTCCAGCTTTTCCATGGTATCATTTCCGGTAGGCTGCGCAGGTGCTGCTGTCGGCGCAGGCGCAGAATTATGGAACGTCTTTTTCTTGACCTCTTCGATTTTTTCCATAGATACACGGGCGAATTCATCGGCGTTCTGGACGTAGTGGAATTTGATAAGTCCACGGTTGGAGCTGATGAGAAGCGTATTGCCGCCGCGAAGCTTGTCCATAAGTCCGTGGGAAACCATGACGTTGTCCAAGTGGTCGAGAGGCAGCTGTAAGCTCTTTTTGCCGAATATAGTTTTCAGCTGTCCTTTGATTTGCCCTTCTTCGAGGGAGAGGGCACAGCGTGAGGAGATGAATTTGCCAATTCCATAATACCATAATGGGAATAAGCAAATTATAAGGCAGCCCAAACAGATAAGCCATCCTATAAAAAGACCAAAACCATCGATTCTCCACTCCCAATAATGATAAGACCAAGGCATAAAGAAAAAATATTTGTGATACTCATTAGAGTCACTTCCTCCGATAATATATACTATCACAAAAATAATAGCACCAATAATCGCAGCTATCTTATAAAAGACTGCTTCAAATCTCGCTTGGCAAAATACTTTGTTTTCATTTTTACTCATAAATATGTACCCCATTTCCGGACAGGCATCCCTGCCCCAATAAAATTTATTCAGCTCGATTTGCGCATTCTGCACAATCTCACTCATACATCTACATTATAATTCCCTATTGTGACAAAAAAAAAAAAAAAATGGTGATAGTTTTGTGAAAATTCTATCACATAACAGCTTTTTCAAGAAATTTCCGCAGCCTCGTGCTTAGTAAAATACTGCCGCTTAAACAAAAACAGTGCCCACATATATGGGCACTGCCAACGGAGGAGTATTTTCTTATGCCATAACAGGACTTTTTACCGAATCCTCTATCTGTTCCTCTGCGATAAAATCCTGCATATTCACCTTGCCTGTGACGGCTTCAGCAATATGAATACAGCTTACGCCGATTCTGTCGATTCCGTGTACAATCTGTCCGAAAGCCGCTGTACGGGCAGCGTCACATTTTCCTGCGGAAACACGGTTCATATGTGCAAGACGCATTTCTATATCCAGATCCAAAATCTTATCACGCCGCTGATCCAGTATCTCGATTTCCGTTTCCTCGCCTCTCATTACTCGCAGAATCCAGTCATAAATCTCTCCAAAGGATTTCAGAGCGTTTTGTATATCCTTCAGCGCTCCCTTTGAAAAATATTTTTTCTCGTCAAGGGCATTTTCCAAAACTGCCGCAATTTCCCTGCACTGCTGATTGATACGCTCCATATCCCCCAACACACACATAAGTCCTGCCGTTCGGGACGCCTGAATCTCGGTGAGCTTTCCGTTTGAAAGCATCTGCGACAGGTATTCCACAATGCTGTCGTGGAGGTCGCTGCATCGGGAAATATCGCTTCCGATTTTCGCAATTTCCTTTTTGTTCTTTTTGGGATTCTGCTCTGTCAGAGATTCGCAAAGCTGCTCCAAAAGATTTTTGCTCGTTTCGCCGTAGTGAACGACCTCTTTCGCCGTCAGGTGAAGTGCAGTCGTAACCTGTCCCACAAGCTTCTGATTCAGGTAGCACGGCTCATTTATGCTATGGGCGGTATCCTCCTTATCGGGAACAATTTTCATTACAATCTTCACCATAAGCCATATAAGGGGAATCCATATAAGCGTCATGGTTATATTGAACAGCGTGTGAGCATTTGCAATCTGACGTGAAATCACGTCAACCTCATCGCCCTTGGGGGATATATATTCAATCAATTTAGCATAAGGCTTCACGAACCATATAAACAGCAGACAGCCCGAAATGTTGAAGGTGCAGTGTGCAATTGCCGTGCGTTTTGCGTTTCGCGACTGTCCTATGCAGGCAATAAGCGCAGTAATTGTTGTTCCGATATTATCGCCCAGCAGAATCGGAATTGCTCCCTGCAATCCTAAAATGCTGCTGCCGTCCGCGCCTGCCTGTGACGCGAAATTCTGAAGCACCGCAATTGTCGCACTGGAGGACTGAACCACAAGAGTCATGAGAGTTCCGACACCCACGCCCAAAACAGGAATATCCGCAACCTTTGCTATCATATCCGTAAATACCGAGCTGTAGGCAAGGGGCTTCATAACCGAGCCCATTGTTTCGATTCCGACGAAAAGCAATCCAAAGCCGAAAATCGTTTCGCCCCAGTATTTCATCTTCTTTGATTTTGCGGCAAAGGCAATAACAAAGCCTACGAAAACAAATATGTAAATATAGTCGCTGATTTTGAAAGCAAGAAGCTGAGCGGTTATAGTTGTTCCGATATTTGCTCCTAAGATTACCGAAATTGCCTGCGGAAGTGTCATAAGACCTGCGCTGACGAATCCGATTGCCATTACAGTTGTGGCGCTGCTTGATTGCAGAACAGCCGTGCAAAGAGCGCCTGCAAGTACGCCAAGAATGGGATTCTTTGTCAGGAATCCAAGTATTTGTTTCATTCTGTTTCCGGCAACGCTTTGCAGACTGTCGCTCATAAGATTCATACCGAAGATGAACAGCGCCAATCCGCCCAGCAGACCGAGTATGGTTTGCAGCATAAAAAATCCTCCTAATTATTCGTTATCTGTTACATTTTCCCAAAGGATAATTTCCCCCGTATAAACATTTTTCAGCATATCGGCGGAAATTGAAGTCAGCGGGTTATCCTTCTGAACAATAACCGCGATTTTATCAACGGCAAAGCTTGTCTGCTCCAGAAGCTCCGCTTCATAGCTTTTCAGCTCTCGGGATGCCATTCCGAAGTCGTAGGTTCCTGCCATTGCACCGGTCAGACCGTCAGTGGAATCAGTTTCAACGATGACAATTTCCGCATTGGGATTGATTTCCATATAGCTTTGGGCGAGAGCCTCCAGCAAGGGAGCAGTTGATGTTGAACCGCCAATTTTAATTGTTCCGGAGGGACTGCTTGACAAAAAGGTGCTGCTGCCGGAAACAGCTTCATAGGATTCAGCAACAATTTCCTGTCCCTCACCCGTAACATAGCGGAGAAAATCCTCCTGAAGCTC
This sequence comes from Ruminococcus sp., assembly GCA_021200415.1. GTDB lineage: Bacteria > Bacillota > Clostridia > Oscillospirales > Ruminococcaceae > Ruminococcus. The sequence continues at coordinate 22,951 of JAJQGO010000042.1, forward strand.
ATCAAGCCTGCCCATATACGTCAGATAAAAGGTTCTCTCAAGGGGGTAGTCTGAATTATCGGCCGAATAGCCGTCCACCTCAAGAATTTTCACGCTTTCGTCGTCAGCCACGCTTGCCAGAGAAACGTAGCCTATAGCGGCATTATCGCCTGCCACAGCGTTTACCACATCCGCCGTACTCTCTGCGATTTCCGCAGATGACGCCGTAAGATCAGATGCGCCTGTTTCGCCTGAAGAATCGAAGCCCAGCAGCTGAGCAAATACATCACGTGTTCCGGAGCCGTCCTCTCGCGCAACAAGATGGATTTCGCCGAGAGCCGAAAGAGCCGCCGTATCCTCCGCATATGTACCCGATTTGCCGTCCGCGCAGCCGCAAAGGGAAACGCTCAGAAAAGCCGCCGCGCATAACATCGCCAGCGATTTCCGCCGGAATCCGCAAAATGCTCTTCTCACATACATATTCTTTTCACCTCACTCAATTATGCTTACTCTAATTTTATCTTTTTTTCTGTAAAATGTGCTACCTTGAGTGTGTAAAGTTCTTGTAAAATGAGGAGATAAAAAAATCCCCCACTGGGTGGGGGATTGTTATGTGTTTTCTTATGTTGATGATTTTGAAACTATCAATCCCATTCACAAATGAAGGCTTTACAATCATTTACAGTTTCGCCATCTCCGAAATCTCCATCATTCCATGTTCCATCTGTAAATTTATAGTAGAATTCCGCATAATTTTCTATATTTTTACCGTTTGGCTCATCACTATGCCAATTGGTATAATCAGCATTTGATCCGTCTATACAAAGCCATTCTCCTTCATTATCCTTATCCGTGTAGCCAAAATATGCATTTTCATATCCAAGGCTTGTAACATAGTCATATAAATAATCATTTTCTTCTTTACTACCGATAATCGCAAGATGTCCGCCCAAACTTTCGCAATACGCTGCTGCTTCTTCGTAAGTATCCACTACATTATCAAACAACTGATATGATGAGCCATTCCACTGTACAGCAGTATTTGGAATTGCAGATTCTGTTGTTTCAACTTTACCTCTCAACTCATCTATCACATCCGCCAGCGGTCGTTCAATGGAGTTGTCTTCGGTATAGCTCCAGGCGTTGTAGGATTCGGTCAAAACAGCGAGCTTTTCTTCGTCGGACATGGAAACATAGTCCTCCATGCTAATTTTCTGAACTGTTGTCTGATAGCCAATTAAATTTTCAAAATAGGCATCGTAATATGCAATGGCTTCGGCATACGAT
>JAJQGO010000056.1 GCA_021200415.1 Ruminococcus sp.
ATAAGGAGAGGAGGAAAATGTCAGAATGGACTGATAAGCCATGGGAACGTCAAAAGGGCGAAAGCGCGCAGGCGTATGAAGCATTTGCAATGTATCGGGACATGGGAACGGAACGGAGCATACGTGCTGTTAGTCAGAGGTTGGGCAAGAGCAAGACGCTTATCGACCGCTGGAGCCGTGAAAAATCATGGGTGGAGCGTGTCAGAGCCTACGATAACGAATTGGCGAAAGAGGCAAAGGCAAAGGCGGTCAGGGAGCATAAAGCCATGACGGAGCGCCACATCAGTATTGCAATGCAGATTCAGAAAAAGGCTCTTGAGGCGTTAAAAAACTTGTCAGTCGAGAATATGTCTCCGAAGGACATCAAGGAATTTATCAAAATGGCAACTGACCTTGAGCGAATTAACCGCACACTTGAGGAGACGGACAAGAGCAGCGATGAAAGCTCCGAAAGATTGGCAGATGATATCATAGCCGCCTACAAAAAGCGAAAGGGGGACGGCAATGCTTGACACAGAGGCAATTCTGTATTATGCAGAACACCCGGTTGAATTTGTAGAGGACATCATATTGGCAACGCCCGACCCGGAGCAAGCAAGGATATTAAACAGCGTAGCGCATAACCAACTCACAACGGTTAGAAGCGGACACGGCGTAGGAAAAAGCACGGTAGAGGCGTGGGTGGTTATATGGTTTATGTGTACAAGACCGTTTCCGAAAATTCCATGTACAGCACCGACGCAGCATCAGCTATTTGATATTCTGTGGGCGGAAGTCAGCAAGTGGCTGAGAAACAACAAGGTGCTTGCGAACGAGCTGATATGGACAAAGGAAAAGGTGTATATGAAAGGCTATCCGGAGGAATGGTTCGCGGTGGCACGAACAGCAAGCAAGCCTGATGCGCTTCAGGGATTTCATGCCGACGACGTTTTATATATCATTGATGAAGCCAGCGGCGTGGATGACAGCATCTTTGAGCCTGTACTCGGAGCATTGTCAACGCCGGGAGCAAAGCTTCTGATGTGCGGAAATCCAACGCAGCTATCGGGATTTTTTTACGACAGCCACACAAAAAACAGGGCGAGCTATTCTACGTTCCACATAGACGGACGAAAGAGCAGCAGAGTATCTCAGGATTTTGTTCAGACGATTATCAATATGTACGGAGAGGACAGCGACGTATTCAGAGTGCGTGTGGCAGGTGATTTTCCACTTCAGGAGGACGATGTATTCATACCGCTGCCGCTGATAGAGAAATCAATGCAGACAGAATACATACCAAAAAATAAGCCCATGCAGATTCATATAGGCTGCGACGTTGCGAGATACGGCGACGATAAGACTGTGATTTCCTTCAGAACAGATGAAAAGGTGGAAATTTACAGAAAGCGCACGGGTCAGGACACAATGAAAACAGCCGATGATATTCTCAGACTGGGAATGGAGCTGTCGGAGCGATATAAGCTCGATCCGAAAAAGGACGACCCGATACCGGTCAAGGTGGACGACGGCGGCGTAGGCGGAGGAGTTGTAGACCGCCTCAGACAGGTGAAGCGAAACAATCCGGAGCTTTTCTGGTGGCTTGAGGTTTATCCTGTGAAATTCGGCGCGCCGATTCGCCATAAGTATTACGACGACAGCACAACATACATGATGAGCGTTCTGAAAAATCTTTTGCAGTCTCGTGATGAAAACGGAAACAAGAAGCCTGTGGAGCTGATTCTGCCGGATGACGATAATCTTGTGGGACAGCTTTCAGGCAGAAAATACAGTATGACTGACAGAGGAAAATTAAGAGTTGAAAGTAAGAAAGCAATGAAGCAGAGGGGCTTGCCGTCACCTGATGAGGCGGACAGCATTTTGCTTGTGTGTTTGCCGGTAAAGCTGCCGAAAAAGAAGGGAGTGAGAAATGATGAGCAGTAATAAACAGCCTGTAAATATGGGCGTGCGTGTTGTGAAAATGTCGCAGCCAATCGCAAAAGCGGACGTTGCAACACAGGTGACAGAACAGGAGGCGTACAATGCGGGGGATTGGATTATACCTCCCGTTGACTTGCGCGGATTGAGAGAGCTTGTAAAAAACAGCTCGATACTGCCCCAGTGCATAAGGGCGTATCGCAGCAATATTGCAGGCTTCGGAATTGGCGTCAGATACATAGAGGACGTTGAAGAAACGCCTGAAATGGCGGAGGAATTCAGCAGGGCGGAGGAAATTATTGAGCTTTTGAATATCGAACAGGACACAAAAGAGGTGTTTGAGGACGTTATAGAAGCCCGTGAGATTTACGGCATTTCCTACGTGGAAGTTATAAGAAATCTGGCAGGAGAGGTTCAGCAGATTGAATTCATAAAGGACACGCCGTCAATCAACAAGACAAAGCCTCTCGACCCGTATGTTACAACGCCGTTTTATCATCACGGAAAAGCGATAGAGCGCAGAAAACGCTACTGCAAATACAAACAGCAGATAGGCGGAAAAGCAGTGTATTTCAAAGAATTTGGCGACCCTCGTATTATGGACAACAGGGACGGACGATACATAGCGGAGGACGAAGCTCTTGAAATAGATTATCAGGCGAATGAGATTATTGAATTTCCAATCGGAACAGAGCCATACGGAGAGGTTCGCTGGATAGGTCAGATCCTTGGAGTAGACGGCAGCCGAAAGGCTGAGGGACTAAACAACAACTATTTCGAGAACGGCAGGCATACGCCGCTGATGATTATGATTAAGGGCGGCACGCTTACTGATGAGAGCTTTGATAAGCTGCAGCAGTATATGAACGACATCAAGGGCGAAGCGGGACAGCACGCATTTATCATTCTCGAGACGGAAAGCAATGACGGACGCGTTGACTTCGACCAATCCGACAAACCGGACATAGAAATAAAGGACCTTGCGAATATACTCCAGAAAGACGAGCTGTTTCAGGATTATCTCGACAATAACCGCCGCAAGGTGCAGAGCGCATTTCAGCTGCCCGACCTGTATGTGGGCTACACGACCGATTTCAACCGTGCGACAGCTCAGACCGCGCAGGAGGTCACGGAGGAACAGGTGTTCCAGCCGGAAAGAAAAAATCTTGCGTGGACAGTGAATAACAAGCTGCTCAACAGCTATCAGTTCAAATATGTTGAAGCGTATTTTCTCGAACCGGACATTTCAAATCCTGACGATCTGTGTAAGCTTCTCACGGTCTGCAGCAACGCAGGAGGTCTGACGCCGAACAAGGCGAAGCAGATTATTTACGAGGCATTTGGCGAAACAGCTGAGGACTATGAGGGCGACTGGGGAAATGTGCCTATTGCCTGTTCCAAGGCAAGCAGCGGCACGCCAAACGAGTTAAGCAGCATTGAACAAATCACAAAGAGCCTTCAGCAGCAAATTTCAAAGGCGGCAAGCAACAAGGACGACGAAATTGTAGCAATAATGAAGGAAGTCAAAAAAATTTTGCAAAAGGACTTTACAAATAATGAAAAAAAGAGCATAATTAAAGAGTGGGATGAGGACGATCATCCGAGAGATGAGAATGGAAGATTTACGAGTGGTGGAGGCAATAAGAATTTGCCGACCGACAGCAAAGGAAATTCATATTCGTATCCAACCCTCAAACTTTCCAAGAAAGAGTATGGCAAAGTTATGCACTCTATCAACGACGTTTACGAAACAAGATATAAAGGAAAAACGCATGGAAGCATAACAATGGCGGGGAAAGGTGGTTATACAACGTATTACTTTGAAATACGTGATTATAACGAATACAATATATATGAAAAAGAATAACAATAAGGAGGAATATCGTCATGGAATCGGAATTGAAAGAACTGCTTGAAGGTATATCAGATGTTTATGAGGACTTTGCATTTGGAGTTTGTATGGGCTGTAAAACAGACAGCGAAAGGCAAAAATTGATTGATTACATCAAGGAAAATAAAGAGGTTACAACGTCTGATGTATTGATTTTTCTTTACGATGAAATAACGTCAAAGCGAAAGAAAATATAGTGTAGCGAGATGTAAGGAATAAGGAGGTTTCAATAAATGAAAGAAAGATTAAAGGAAACTTTAGAGAATGTTTCAGACACTTATGAAGATTTTGTGACAGGAGTTATGCTTTTGTGCAAGACTGACGAGAGCAGAAAAGCTGTGGTGGAATATATAACCAACAACAGAAACGTTACAACCTCAGAGGTTCTTGACTATTGTGTTGACGTACTGAAAATATAACAGAAAACATCCACAGCAAAGCACTACCAAAATGTTTATAACGTAAATTATCGCATACATTTCGCAGGAAGTCGTTCCCCAAAGGTTACCCATAAGTTATGGTGAAGTTCGTACTTTTCAGAAGGTAGAGAGTTGGAAGATCTGGTTTTTTCAACGGTGCTTAAAGAAATAAAAGCGGCTTTCGCCGAACCAGTGTAACAGCAGATGGATATGGAGGAATGATTATTCAGTCACGCACGAAGCTTAATTAAAGAGTGG
>JAJQGO010000055.1 GCA_021200415.1 Ruminococcus sp.
ATTGCTTACGGGAATTCCCGCAATGCAGCATTCTGGTCGAACAAGACCATAACATTTGATGAACTGTGTGACAGGCTAAAGGAGCCTATCCGAACTTCTGAGTCGGCAGAGGAGTATCCGGAGCTGACCAAAGTACAGAGGGATGAAATCAAGGACAAGGGCGGATTTGTTGCGGGACATCTAAAGAACAACCGCAGAAAAAAAGAGAATGTGACTTGCCGCTCCATGTTGGTTTACGACATGGATTATCTGTCGCAGGAATTTCTCGCTGCCATCAAAAGCAACATCCACAACGCAGCCTGCTATTACGCTACCCACAGCCACCTGCCGGAGAAACCGCGAATCAGAATGCTCATCCCTGTCACCCGTGATATGTCACCGGACGAGTTTAATGCTGTGGCGAGATTCTATGCTGCAGAGGGCGGCTTTATTGACATGATTGACCCCTGCTCCTTCTCCCCGCACCAGCTGATGTACTGGCCGACCTGTCGTGCAAACGGCGAGTACCTTTTTGATGTGATAGACGGCGACTGGCTCGACCCGGATACTGTTCTTTCCGCACACCCTGACTGGAGGGACTGCTCCTTGCTCCCAACCACACCGAAGGAAAGCACGATCATGGAGAAAAAGGCACAGCACCAGAAAGACCCCTTTGAAAAGGATGGTATTGTCGGTGCGTTCTGCCGCGCCTATACGATACAGGATGCGATAGAGCGGTATCTGTCAAGCGTATATGCGCCGACTGCCGATGACTCTGGTCGCTACGACTATATCCCAGGCGAAGGCTCCGCCGGTGTTGTGATATACGATGATAAATTCGCATACAGCCATCATGCCACAGACCCTGCCGGCGGAAAGCTCTGCAACGCTTTTGACCTTGTGAGGATTCATCTGTTTGGTGAAGATAATCCCAAAAAGTCATTTTCAGATATGATGAACTTTGCCGTGGAACAGCCAGATGTGAGAATGGAGCTGTTGAAACAAAAGCAAGAAGAGGCCAAAATCGATTTTACAGAAAACCTGGACGAATGGAAAAAAAGTCTGCAATACAACAAGCGAACCGGAAAAATAGAGAATAATCTTCACAACATCCGTCTTATTATGGAAAATGACTCATACATGAAGCACATTGTTTTCAATCAGTTAGCAGATGGTATGGAAATTGTGGGTGAAGTGCCATGGGATCATCCGAGTAAGTTTTGGCGGGATGCGGATGATGCGCAGCTTATCTGTTACGTAGATGAAATGTACGGCAGCTTCTCACAGCGGAATTACGATATTGCAGTCACAAAAGCGGCGGACGATCGTTCTTATCATCCCATCCGAGAATACTTCGCCAAACTGCCGAAATGGGATGGAATAAATCGTGTTGACACACTTTTCATTGATTATCTTGGCGCCGCAGACAATGCTTATACCCGTGCTGTGACACGAAAAACACTCTGTGCGGCGGTGAAAAGAATACAAGAGCCTGGAATTAAAGTGGATACTATGGTCGTACTAAACGGTGACCAAGGGATTGGCAAGAGTACGCTAATTGCAGCGTTGGGCAAAGAGTGGTTTTCTGATAGCTTAACACTGTCAGATATGAACGACAAAACTGCTGCCGAAAAGCTGCAAGGATATTGGATTCATGAAATTGGTGAGCTTGCAGGCATGAAAAAAGCTGATACAGATAAAGTGAAGTCTTTCATTTCACGACAAGATGACAAATACCGTGCAAGCTTTGGCAGACGTGTCATGTCACATCCTAGGCAGTGTATCTTCTTTGGCACCACAAACTCTCAGAATGGATATCTTCGTGACATCACAGGCAATCGTCGATTCTGGAATGTAAAACTCAGTGGCAATGGCAAATACAAGCCATGGGATCTCGATACGTGTACGATAGATCAAATCTGGGCAGAAACAATCCAACTGACAAATGCAGGAGAGAAGCTGTTTTTGGAAGGTGACCTAGAAGAATACGCAAGGGAGGAGCAACGAGAAGCTATGGAACAAGACGAACGAGAGGGTCTTGTGCGTGAATATTTGGAGATGCTTCTTCCAGAAAATTGGGGCGAAATGGATATCTATAGCCGCAGAAGCTATGTACACGATACAGATGATCCAACCAGACCAAAGGGCGTAAAGATTCGTCAAACCGTGTGCAATATGGAAATCTGGTGTGAATGCTTCGACAGATCCAAGGAAGACCTTAAGCCCTATGATTCTTATGCAATAGCGGCGATTATGCTACGCATCGAGGGATGGACGAAATCCGAGAGACGCTTACACTTTCCGATCTACGGAAGACAGAGAGTTTATGTAAGAAGCGGGAACGATTAAATCTGCCGTCCCAGTAGCTGTCCTATATATCGTCCCACCAAAAAAAGTCCGAAATCTCGTACAAACAAGTCATTTCTGGCACAAGTGGAACAAGAATTCTTATAGTACAAAAAAATATATATATTTTAATATATATAGTATAATACACATATTTTTGCGCGTATAGGTTTTTTTCTAGTCACTCGTTCCCAAAAGTCAGAAAAAGTACCGAAATTTCGATAAAAACGAGTGGGACACATCCATTGGACAGTCTCTGGACGGGACAAAACCAGAAGGAGGAATTATGATTCGAAATAATAGACCATACACAGATGAAAACGGACGGGTAGATGATAAGCTAATCACAAGTCGTACAGACGCTGAGATTCATGCTGTGGCTGTGTGGATTCAGAAGAATATCCGCCATGAGAAGAAGGTACTTGATGGACGGACAAGCTACGGAATGAAGCATATTCTGCAGCATGACACTGGTATTTATCTCACTAATAACGAATTTAAGGATGCGATGCTTCTTGCTGGATTTCAGCCTGTAAACCCAAATGAATTGAACTGGCGATACAAAATCAGCTTAGTAAGATACATCAATGAAAATCATAGTCCATTTTTTCAATGGGCAGTAAGGACACACGATGGCGATAATTCGCCACTCGGGGATTTTGTATCCGATATGAAGCATTCCTTAGATTTTCCAACGCTCTCGGAGAAGACCATCATCGAGTGGTATCTATACCGCAAAGATGCGTGTGATGAAGCATTCAAAGCCTTTGCTGATTTATGGGAGGAGTTTGAAAATGCGTGAAAAGCAAATCGAGCAGAAACTCGTAAAAGCCGTAAAAGAAAAAGGCGGACTCTGCTGGAAGTTCACTTCTCCCGGCACGGCAGGTGTGCCGGACCGCATTGTACTAATGCCGGAAGGACACATCGCCTTTGTAGAATTAAAAGCACCAAGCAAACAGCTTCGTGTTCTACAAGAGTATCGCATGAAGCAGTTGATAACACTGGGATTCCCATGCTATGTAATAGATAACGCCATGCAGATTCCAAGTGTTATCCGAAAGATTGGAGGTGATGCCGAATGAAGTTCATACCACACAGCTACCAAACACGTATGCGATTGATTTTATCAAAGCACAGAAAAATGCAGCTTTGTTTCTGGATATGGGCTTAGGTTGACAAAACCGTTACTACCCTCACAGCCATCCATGATTTGATGGATGAAATTTCCAAGGTTCTCATCATCGCACCTCTTCGTGTGGCACGAGATACATGGCCCGCAGAACTTCAGAAATGGGATCATCTGCATGGCCTGACATACAGTGTAGCAGTTGGCAGTGAAGCAGATCGACTTGCAGCTTTGCAAACAAAAGCTGACATCTATATCATCAATCGGGAAAATGTGCAGTGGTTAATTGAAAAGAGCGGACTGCCCTTTGACTTTGATATGCTGGTGATTGATGAATTGAGTTCCTTCAACTCGTATCAATCGAAACGATTCAAGGCTCTGATGAAAGTCAGACCCAAAGTAAAACGTATCGTGGGTTTAACCGGCACGCCTTCCAGTAACGGACTTATGGATTTGTTTGCGGAGTTTAAGCTTCTGGATATGGGAAAAAGACTGGGACGTTTTATCGGACAGTATCGCTATGATTACTTTCTGCCGGACAAACGCAACGGCATGGTGGTGTATTCCTACAAACCGCTTCTCGATGCAGAAGAGCGGATTTACGAAAAAATTTCCGATATCACCATTTCCATGAAAGCCGATGACCATCTACAGATGCCGGAACTTGTAATTTCCGATTATCCTGTTCAATTGTCTTCGACCGAGCGAAAGCATTATGATGCACTCAAAAAAGAGATGATTTTACAGCTTGACGATACTGTGATTGATGCAGGAAATGCTGCAAGCCTAAGCAATAAACTGTGCCAGATGGCGAATGGTGCTGTCTATGACGAGAATAAAAAAGCCATCCAGATTCATGACCGCAAGCTGGATGCTTTAGAGGATATGATCGAAGCGGCAAACGGAAAACCACTGCTTGTTGCCTATTGGTTCCAGCATGATTTACAACGAATTATGAAACGGCTGCAAGAAAAACATATTCCGTTTAGCGAAATGAA
>JAJQGO010000012.1 GCA_021200415.1 Ruminococcus sp.
TTTTGACGTTCCCATGGCTTATCAGTCCATTCTGACATTTTCCTCCTCTCCTTATCTTTTTCTCGAATGTATTTTCACAATACATTCCGCCGATTTCCTGCATTGGTGTGAAGTCATACGCTGTCATTCTTCTTTTCCAAAGAGGCGTTTATAATAGTTTGTCTTCTCTGACAGCTCCTCCTGCATAAGCCCATAAAAAGACTGGTTATTGATTTTTTTGTTGATACCTGCAATCTGATTTAAGCTCTGGAAACAACCGCCTGTGCCTATCTGCTTCATGTTCTCCGTTGGCTCTGGGTTTTGTCCGTTAATCAGCATACAAAGGTTGTAGTCATTTCCTTTGAACCCTTCAAGTCCATCTATGCCGCAGCAGCACCAATCGTCACCCATACTCCGCAGTCTGTTTTCTCCGGCATAAAATCTCATACCATGTCTGTGACACTCTAATTTTATTGCCTCAAAATGTGAACGCAATACATTAAGTGGATAACAGCTATCACCGCCAATTTTTACCATTCCTTTTTTTGCTTTATAGAACTTCATCCCTTCAACAACTACTCCGTATGCTCCTGCCTCTGCCAGCCTTGGTATGTTTTTCATTACGTCCCTAAAAACCTCTGGCATATACGGCTGTATTCTGACAATTACGCGCTGTACCCTCGCTGCCAGCGTCCGCACGATTTCCAACCGTTCTTCATATTTTGGTGTTCCCGGTTCCAATTGATCGTACTTGCTGCATACCATGCTAATTTGTACAACGCAGTTACACTTTTCCAACAGTTCCAAATATTCCGGATCTGCAGCAAGTCTGCCCTTTGTACTAACTACGAATGGGTATCTTGTCTCCGCCAGCAATTTCAGGCATTCGAAGGAAGCTCTGATGCTTTTTTCAATCGGTTGAAATGGGTCGCTCATGCCTCCCCAATGAATCGGAATATTCCAATCACACCATACAGTTTCACGTGTTCTTTTCCCTTCAATAAATGATCGCAATGCTTCTACGGACTCATCTTTCTGTATCTTTGATATATTTTGCTTCTTCTGTGCAAAACAGTATTTGCATCCATGACTGCACCCTTTGTATGTATCAAAACGTATCGGAAGATTACATAGAATAACTTGTGTGCCACATTTGCAGCCCATTTATATTTCCCCCTTTGCCTTTTGAATGATTATTTGTACAAGGCTTTCTTTTCCGTAGTCCTTTACATAAGCGTTTAGTTCATCTTGATATGCATTATCGAATGTGAGAGTAACGTTAAAAAGTTCCTCAATATCCCGTAGTTCTTCAGCAACTGTATCACCGTCTATCAGGTTATCTATATCGTTTGTCAGACGATCTATCTCTTGCTGTGTAAATCCGGTGAGAGTCGCGTCATCTCCTAATTCTATTAGCAATTCCGACAGCTTTTCATTGTTCCAGCCGCCTACAATTTTATTAAGAGCGATATTTAACTGTTTTTCCTGTGTTTCATCAAGATTTACTACTGATACGTCTACCTCTGTTTCTCCTTCGTTTTCAAGGACAGTCAATCTCTGGTGACCTCCAACTACTCTTCCTGTATTTTTATTCCATACAATAGGGATAAGCATACCATATATCTTAATGCTTCGGCGCAGGTTTTCGTATTCTGAATCACCGGGTATCAAGTCAATTCGAGGATTGTATGTTGCCCTGTCAAGCTCTTGTATCTTTTTTCGCTCAATTTGCATTACATTTCCCCCTTAATCTTGTTGATAATTGCCGTTGCCAACTCGATTTTCGCGTTATCTGCGTTCTGCATATAATCCTCTACGGTTTCCCGCGCTTCTGCCGGAAGGCTGAATGTCATTACAAATGTGTTCCTTTCCTTTTCAGCGGAATAGTTGCAAAAATCCTCCTCCATCAGGTCTTTTATATGGTCGTATTGCATGAGGAGGCTCTGCAGTTCCCAATTCTCGAAGCCTGTAATTTCCATTGCTCCGATTTCGTCTAACTCTTGTAAAATGTCTGTCAGCTTTCCAATGTCCCAGCGTCCTTTTACCTTGTTGAGCAGCACGTTAAGTATCTTCTCGTCATTTTCGTCGACATCAACAACAACACACTCAATTTCTTCCTTGCCTTGCTCTATCAGTACCTTGAGTCGTTGGTGTCCACCTACGACGTTGCCTGTTCCTTCATTCCAAATGATTGGCTCTACATATCCAAATTCATCTATGCTGCGTTTGAGTTTTATGTACTCATCATCTTCCGGCTGTAAATCTCTTCGTGGATTATAATCTGCCGGAATCAATTCAGCTGCTTTTAGCGTCTTAATTTTCATTTTTTCTCCTTTAGTCTCGTTTTGGGTCATTTTATTATAAATAAAAGCACTACCAAATGGTAGTGCTTCGCTTTATTGTACATTCAATCTATTGTTTTTCCGTTTTTGTATGCCTCGATTGCTTCATTGAGGCTCATTTTATTTGCTCCGCCTGCATAGTTAGGATCATCACGTTGTATACCATCATCTTGCCAATTACAAATAGGGCAAATCTCAAAATTATCATCTTCCTCAAAGGTATATTTACCACATACCGGACATACTTGCCCTTGAATTTTATCAATCATTTTCAACGCCTCCCTTAACCTCTTAAATTCAATCAAAGCAATCCATAAACTCCATAATCTCGGTTGTAGTAAGATTTTCACACTTTTTTTCTTTTATAAAATCTATCAACCGTTTCTTGTTTTCATCATTTCTACAAAAAATAGGAGTTCCTATTACAAAATCATTGTATGAATCAGGAATGAATTGAAGCAGTTTTTTCAGCTCTGTATCTATAGCTGACATATTAAATCTCTCCTTTGTCATAAATGTTATATTCGTTATATCCCAATATTTCAAACGAATAAACACTGTTATTTATATAAATTTGACCTCTGCCCTTGCCCTCACACCGAGAATAGTATAGTGTGTTTATTTCACTCATCACCTTACCATACTCTTTCTTTGGGAGCTTTAATGTAGGGCGAGAATATGCCTTTCCTCTGCTATCGGTTGTACTGTCTGATCCTCCACCCGATGATACAAATTTTCCGTCCTTGCCTCTTGGATGATCATCCTCATCCCACTCTTTAATTATACTTTGAGTGCCTGTCAATGTCAATTGATTTCCATAAAATTTTTCCAATGCCCTGCGATACTCTATGCTGTCCCTCGATTCGTATAAATCCACGTCCTCCCTGTCCCTTCAAAAAAAAGAAGCGACATTTCTGCCGCTTCTCAGGTAAATATTTCCCGAACACTTTTCGCCTTCTATAACTCTACATCTTACATTATAGCACATTCTTATACTCCTTGTAAATGCCCAAAAAGTGCCCTTACGCAGTTACTTGCCCTCTATTCCTCCGATCCCGAAAAAAAGCGTTGTTAAATCGTCAATACACACGTCAATGTCCTTGTATACTGTGCGTTTGTCTATATGTTCTCTTTCTGCCATTTCTGCGGCTGACGCTCCGTTTTCCATAAGGTAAAGGGCACTCAATATTCGCCAGTGCCTCTTATCCTCCATGCGATTGCTCTGTTCGCACATGATTCTGTAAATATCAAGCATCTTATTGACGTGTGCCATAATAACCTTTGTGCGTATGCAGCTTTGTTTTATGCTCTCTATGTACAGCTCTTCATCTGACATTGTACTGTTCATCGCCTGCATAATATCCGCGAAATCTTCACTTGATCCTTCTGCCGTTTTAACGTCGAATACCGCATTTTTGTAATGCTCATTCAGCGCTCTGTAATGGCGTAGCAGAAGCTTTGTGTTGTGGAAGCGTTTATCCCTCTGTGTATTCCTGAACTTCTTTCTTTCACGTTCCACAGCCTTTACTGCTGCCGACGCTCCGATTTCCGCTCCGGTTGCTGCCCCAATTGTAACGCCGAGATTTACCGCCTCCTGCATCTTTTCGTCAATGCCTTGCATACAGGCTTCTACCGCCGCCGTTACAGCTGCCTCGATATATGCCTGTGTTTCGTTCTTCTTGCTCATAGAGAAAACTCCTCTCTAAATTTCTGCTACGGGAGTTTCCTCCCCTTACTTCTCAATACCAATTCCTAAAATCCGAATCATTTTCACGTTCTTTTCGTTC
>JAJQGO010000018.1 GCA_021200415.1 Ruminococcus sp.
CAACATTGCAGAGAGATTTTATCATCATATTATGGCATATGTCGCTATGAATCCCTTTTCCACATCGATAAAAATGGATGAGAGTAAGAACGTTGTTGCAATCTTGGAGGAGACGTTCAATAAGATACTGACAGATCATGGTGCAACCAACACAAGACTTGTTATCAAAGAGCTGGACAGTGCAGGATATCTGCACCGCTCCAAGAATCATGCTTTGAAGTGTCGCAGACAATTTAATAAAACATTGACAAACTGTTATGATGTATATATGCCAACAGAGGAAGCAGAATCGCAAACGCCACTTGAAAGTGTACTGACGAATTTTGAAGGGATGGATGAAACGTGATGGTGAGAAATATACAATTTGAGCGGAAATTTCTAAAGCATAAAAACTACACTCGTAATTATCATGTATATACGGGTATGCATACAACTGCAAATCGTTCGGAAGTCGAAATACCCGAAAGTATCGTGAAATTACTATACCGGATTTGTCTGGAAAACAAACAGAATGACGCAGATCATCTTAATGCGGAAAGGATGGATTAGTATGGAAAAAGCATATGCATATATTCGATACAGCAGTCATAATCAGGATAATGGAAACAGTATCAGCGCACAAAAAAGTGCCATTCAAAAATTTGCAAAAGAAAATCAGATTAAAATTGTGGCAACATATATCGATAAAGCCAAAACCGGAACCAATACGAACAGAGAAAATTATCAGAAAATGCTCTGTGACCTTGAAAAATATTCGGATGTCAAATGTATTGTTGTACACGTTCTCGATCGTTTGCATAGAAATGTAAGAGAGCAGCTGAATATGATATATGAGTTAAAAGGCAAAAAGATAAGAATTCGTGCAACAAACGGCATTGATACCATGAATGAAGACTGTATGTTAGATATTTTGGATGAATCTTGTCAAGCAGAGAAATATTCCAGAAGATTATCAAAAGAAACACGAAAAGGCTTAATGGTCAATGCAGAACAGGCAATTCACAATGGCGGATGCGTGCCCTATGGATTTCAGTTGGGAGAAGATCGGCATCTGGAAATCGATGCGGTAAAAGCACCGGCAGTGCGAAAAATCTTTGAAATGTATGCAGCAGGAATGAGTTACAAGCGAATCATTCGGTGGCTTGACGAGAACGGATATAAAACCGTCAATAATCGTACATTTGCCTCTTCGACGATTAAGAGTATGTTGGAAAACGAAAAATATTGTGGAATCTATTATTGGGATAAGACGTCTGGAAAAGATTATTGTGGCAAGCGTAATAGCTATAAAAAGAAGGAAAAGTATATTCGCAAAGAAAATGGCTGTCCAGCAATTGTAAGTAAAGAATTGTTCGAAAAGGTGCAGGAACGACTGCGAGATAACAAGAATAAAATTCGAAATTATAATGGCAAGAACTATTATCCCATGAACGGAAAGGTCTTTTGTAAAAAATGCGGAAAGAAGCTGAGCGGACAAGTACATTCCGGAAAAAAGCCCTTGAAACAGTACAAATTCTCTTGTGATTGTTCTCCCGTCAAGACGATAAATGAAAAATATCTGGATGATATGGTTCTCTACGGACTAAAAGAATGTATCTTTTCGCCTGTAAACACCGAAGGACTTTTAGAAAAATTGAATGGATATGCAGAAGAAGAAAACAAAGAAAATCAGATACAACTTGATATTCTGGAATCAGAAAAAAATGAACTTGTCAAAAATCAAGGCAATCTACTCAAAGTCGTGGAAAAGGGCATTGCTTCGAATGCGATTATGGATCGGCTGCATACACTGGAAGTAGAAATGGATGAAATAGATTGTAAAAGAGAGAAGCTTGTATCTGCAAGACAAGTCTTTACTGAAGAGACACTCAGCATGGTGAAGGACGTTTTTGTAGAATATGTCGTGGAAGAATGTAATGAAGATGTCATTGCCGTATTGAATGATACCATAGATAGAATTGAAATTTCCGATACAATTGATGTAAAGCTAAAGAAAAATATCCCAGTAGACCCAGAAACCAAAAAGAACTTCCATTCAGGAGAATCGAAATGAAATACTTAACCATCGACATAGAAACAAGAAGTGATATTGACATTACAAAATGTGGGTTATATCGATATGCGGAATCCCCCTATTTTGATATCCTGTTCATTTCTTGCTTGATTGACAACGGAAAAATTGATACTTATGATCTGATCAATGGGGAGAAACTGCCCGATGAAGTACTTTTGGCATTTGCCGATGAAACAGTGATCAAGAAAGCTTTTCATGTCAATTTTGAACGAGTATGTTTATCTGTATATTTACGCAGAAATTATGCGAATTTGCTGGATTTGGAAGATCATGTCGGAACATATCTGAATCCAATTGCATGGCAATGTGATATGATACACAGCCGTTATCTTGGTATGATGTCCTCGCTGAAAGACATGGGAAAACTTTTACGGATAGAGGATAAGAAAATGTCTGAAGGGAAAAGTTTAATTGCATATTTCTGTACGCCATATGGAAATCAGAATGGCAATCCGTTATTTCATTGCAAATCTGACGCATGGGAGGATTGGGAAAAATTCAAAATATATAACCGGAGAGACGTAGAAGCTGAATTGGAAATTCAACGGTATATCGAAGAATTTCCTGTTCCGGAATCTGTTTGGGAAGAATTTTATCTTGACCAATGGATCAACGACAGAGGGATTCTTGTCGACACACAGTTTGCAGAAAAAGCCGTAGAACTTGATTGGATAGAAAAGCAAGCACTCCGAAAAGAACTTCAAAAACGAACGGGACTTGAAAATCCAAATTCACCAATACAGATGAAGAAATGGCTTATGGAAAAAGGAATTGCGGTAGAATCGCTCAATCAAAAAGCTGTGCAGAAAATTTCAGAAACAGCCACCGATGAAATCAAGGAGATATTACGACTCTATCAGCAACTATCAAAATCTTCTGTCAAAAAGTATGATACCATGCGAAACGCCACTTGTGCAGACAATCGAGCCAGAGGAATGTTCAGTTTCTATGGTGCCAACAGAACTGGCAGATTTGCAGGGCGTTTGATTCAATTACAAAATCTTCCACAAAATCATCTAGAGCATCTTGCAAAGCGAAAGAATCAGATCAAGACAGGTGACTTTGATGCTGTTAAAGCGGAAAATCAAGACGTTTCCGATGTACTTTCACAGCTCATTCGCACGGCATTTATCCCACCGGAAAACAAGAAGTTTATCGTTGCAGATTTTTCGGCAATCGAAGCGAGAGTGATTGCGTGGATTGCAAAGGAAGAATGGCGACTGGAAGCTTTTCGCAAAGGCGAAGATATTTACTGTGCATCGGCATCAAAGATTTTCCATGTTCCGGTGAAGAAAAACGGTGTCAACGGACATCTTCGACAAAAAGGAAAAATTGCAGAACTGGCGTGTGGATATGGCGGTTCAGTTGGTGCGATGAAGAACATGGGCGGAGCGCAGCTGAATCTGACGGACGATGCATTAAACACACTTGTAGATGATTGGCGAAAAGCGTCTCCACATATTGTCAAATTCTGGGGAGATGTCCAAAAATCTGCTGAGAAGGCAATTTTGGACAGAAGCAGTGTCTCGCTTGATCTGCTTAAATTCTCCTATGAAAAAGGAATACTTTTTATCGAATTGCCGTCAAAACGTAGGCTCGCTTATGTCAGACCGAAGATATTCAGAAATAAATATGGTAAGAACAGTATCACTTATGAAGGAATCAACAGCAGTAAAAAATGGACAAAATTAGAAACCTATGGTGCGAAGTTTGCTGAAAATATTACGCAGGGCATTGCAAGAGATTTGCTGCTATTTTCAATGAGAACCATGCAGAATCTGCAAATTGTGGGTCATGTGCATGATGAAATTATCGTGGAGTGTGATAAAGATGTCACGGTAGAAAGCGTGTGCCGTATGATGGAAAAAACACCACCATGGGCAGAAGGGTTGCCATTGCGTGCAGACGGCTATGCCTGTGAATTCTATCAAAAGATGTGATCCGATTTCCTCGTAACAACCCCCAACTTCAAATATATATTATAATCCTGATAAGACGTTAATGTTT
>JAJQGO010000022.1 GCA_021200415.1 Ruminococcus sp.
TGCAAGAGAATACTTAGAACAGGTACAGGTTATTGACAAGCAGATTAATCAAAAATTAAAAAAGGCGCAAATGCTGCGTCAAAGCCTTTATGGACAAGGTATTAGTTACGAAAGCACAGGTAAAAAAACCGGATACTGTGCGAACGCTTTTGAAAAGACTGTAGCAAAGGTTGTCGATTACGAGCAAGAGGCAAATGTCTTGATAGACTGCCTGATAGAAAAACGGTTGGAGATTGAAAAAGCAATCGCCGCCATCCCTGACGATAAGCAACGTGAAGTTTTGGAACACAAATATCTGTATTTCCAAGACTGGGATCAAATTTCTGCTGAGATGGGATACAGCAAATCGCACTTATACGAACTGCATCGTATGGGGTTGGAAAAAATCACTTTTTTGAAAGAACATAGTAAATCATAGTAAATCATACTTGACTATAGTGTCAAGCTGTGCTATACTGTAAACTAGGAAAAAAGATAAAGGAAGCCGCTAAGTGGAAAACCACAAGCGGCTTTTTTCATGTCCGAAAGGAGAAGTTTTATGCTGGCGAAAAGTGTAATGCAACACTTCTAATGTTATCCATAATAGATTTACAAAAGCCGTCAGCTTATTTTTTTCTTTTATATATTTTCTTTATATACTCTCCTTTACTTTACTCTACTATACTTTGTGGTTTTTTGTTGTCCGAAATTGTTTTGAATCGAGTATATGTAATCCAGCATTGAATAATATAAAGTTTTCTCCGAAATAATCCTTTCAAGGCTATATTTTCTCCTCTGAAATGAGATAAATAAATCAAGAAAAAATGCGCTTTTATCTTTATTTTCCTAAATTTTAGGCTTTATTTTCAGTATTTATATTTATTTGTTGCGAATCTACATCTATTCGGGATTTTTTTATGCAGAAGCCTCTGCGAACGGAGTTAATGTATTTTTATATCCACCGATACCTCAAAATGGCATGATTTTCTCTTCGAAAACTAAATTTAAAAAGTCGCCAAAATAATAATTTTTTTCATAATTTCAAAGCTATTTTTTATTCTAAATTTAATTACGTGGGTTTTCGGTGCGGAAACCCCTTTATTCTCGGTAATTGCTTTGAAAAATCTTCCAACCTTCTTGTTAATACGCTTCTTTCTTAATTTCTGTTAACGCTAATTCCAGTCTGTCGAGATATTTTATACGGTTAATATTCTGCTTATAAAAACACTCCCCGACGTACTTCCATTTTCCCTCGCTCTTTGCGAATGTAGTATACGTATATTTCCACTTATTCGTGTCCGGGTCGAGTTCACTGCTGTATGGTTCTCCTACCTGTAACATTCCGTAATTCATAAAGGTCGGCGGAAGCAAGTTCATAAAATAGTCCACAAGTTCCTCCGTAACCTCATCACCAACTCTGAAATACTCTTCAAACTGACCAATACCGCTTTCCTGCCAACTCTCGTATGACTTAGGTGTTGTAGCTGTGATTATCCTCTCACGTTCAACTTTAACGAATTGAAGAATTTCAGCGATTTGTTTCTGCGTAAGCTCAATATCATCTCCGTTACCGCACGGTGCTATTTCTACGCCGCAAAGAAGCAAATCAACATCAATTACGCAAGTGGTAGGTGTATTATTCTCCGAGCCGCATAAGTCAAATTCTACGGATTCCCTGTGTTCCTCAGAACCTTTTAAATATCTGTATTCATTCATTTCAATTCTCCTCCTTCTGCCATTTTATCTGCCTCATAATCGGAAGAACCGCTTCAATTCTACGAACCTGTGCATGGCTCCGTGTTCCGGGCTTTGCATTTTTGTAACGCTTGATGTATGTTTCCATTTTCTTTATGGTGCTTTGTCCTCTTGCTGTAGCTTCCAATATTTTTTCTGCACCATTGATTTTAATTGCTTTTAGCGTATCAATTTCTATTTCTCTGCCTCCGAGGGATGGCTGCTGCGCCTTGATTTTGCACAAAGGCAAATATCCTTCCGGCATATGTTTACCTATGCTCCATATTTCATAGCCCTGCGGAACACTGTCTACAATCTGGAATGTTCGCGTAGGATAACCTACTTCGCTGACGATCATTGTGTTCCCTTCAAAAGATATTTTTAAATCGTTCATGGTTATATCACCATTCCTTTCTGCCCGATTTGCCGATAGCACAGCTGTTATGATAGTTTTCCCTTAATATTCGCCGTCAATCTCGAATGTTGTAATTACTGCCTCATTTTCAAGAATGTACATTATGTTGGTGATTGTCTGCCTGTCGCTGTGCTTTGCAATGTCCTGTGCTATGAAGTAGATGTTCTCCGTGTCTGGGTACAGTTGGCTCACCCAGTCAAGCATATGCTCGTAGTCTTCGTTATCTCCGCAGGTATAAAGATGATTTTTGATGCAAGCCTTTCTAACGCTGCTTACGCTCCATTGTCTGTTTGCCTTGATTGCTGGTGTCATTGTAATTCCTCCTTAATTACGTCCCATATTGGGGAAACTATTGTTGAATTTTTGACTGTAGTTTAATTATAGTTCCTATTTGGGGCTAAGTCAATGATTTTTTACAATTTTTTATCAAAGTTTTAATTATTTGTGTGATATGTACTTTTTCTGCTATAATTTTAAGGCTTTTTTTGTGCGTTTTCCCCCTCCAAACACAAAAACCCCCTCACACGGATTTCTCCACATGAGGGGGTAAAGTGTATACTTTTATTCGGTTTTGGTGCTGACCGCAAATTTCTGGGCATGCACCTCCGCTTCAATCTTAGTCGTGAGATACTCAGTAATATCTCCGTAAACATTCTCGATAAAGCTCTGAACCGCAGGACTCAGCGCCGCGATACACGCAGCCAAGGATTTCTGCAGCGCTTCGGTCTGGGCCTCTTTAGTAAACGATACCGAATTCTTTAAGCTGTCAACGTAGGTCTGATTTGTCGCTGATACTGCCGCAGTTATGGCCGAGGAAATTTCAGCGATATAGGTCTGAACCGTTACACTGTCAGCACTTGCTTCTGCGTCCTCCGCCATGCTCCTGATCAGCTTCACTGCAAAGGTCGTGATAATCGGAATGGCAGCAGTGATAACGGCTGTCAGAAGCGTAATCAAAAATTCATGCATAATATTCTCCTCATTGTCTTTTATGACTGCGGAATAGTGAGTACCCAGCCGACGAGGATATAATTTGCTGTCAGCTTGCTGTACTTAGACTTATTTGCTGCCACGATTTTCGCGACAGTCGTGCCATACTTAGAGGCAATCGCCGATAAGGTCTCGCCCTTGACGACGGTATGCGTCACGTTTGAGCTTGTCGAGGTTGTGCCGAGAATCTTCACATAGGAAGCGTTCTCGAGGTAAATCCAGCCCGCGCCGGATTTAAGCTTGCCCCAGCCGTTACTTACTTCTGTAATCGTAAACGTACCCTTGCCGGTGTATTTTCCGGTTTTTGCGTAGCTTGTCCCTGCGCCTTTTCTGATGTTGAGGTCAGAGACAAGCACCTGCACCTTGAACGGAACAGCGGGATAAGAGGTGTTTGCAGTGGTTGTTGCGGTCGTGACAGTTCCAAGCAAGGCGTTGACCTGCGAAGCAATATCGCTCATCTTGCCATACAGGTAATCACCGGGACAGGACTTGTTTGCGAAGTCACGATGGACAGTCATATTCGCTCCGTTCAAGTGGTTGATTCGGGTATTTTTATCCGTACTCCACACCAGCTTTGAGATATTATTCCTCTTGCAAATATCCGTCACGAGCTTAATTAAGGCGTTATACGCCGCAGTTGTAACGGCATAGGGGCTTGAGGTGTCGCTTGCCGTTTCAATCGTAATTGCCCTGTGGTCGTTCGCTGCGTTGCTGCTGCACCAGCTTCTGTCCGCCTCGTCAACGCAAAGTCCGATTGAGCCGTCCTTGCCTACGCCGTAGTTGCAGGAGGAGTTTCGGTCGGTATTCGAAAAATAATCGCAAATCTGCTTCGCAGTCCACTGACCTACCACGCAATGAATAGTGATTGTGTCAATGGCGTGTGTCCTCGGACTGGTCTTTTGCGTTTTCGTGATGT
>JAJQGO010000054.1 GCA_021200415.1 Ruminococcus sp.
TTGTTGTAGTTTCATCTGATGTTGAAGTTGTTGTTTCGGTTGTTGTGGTTGTTTCAGTTGTTGTAGTTTCATCTGATGTTGAAGTTGATGTTTCTGTTGTTGTGGTTGTTTCTGTTGTTGTGGTTGTTTCTGTAGTTGTTGTCGTTGTCACGATTGCCTCGTCAACCATGATAATTACGTTTTCTTCCTCAGATGTTGCTGTTGAAGACGAGTAAGTTACCTTGCCGTTTTCAACTGTGAACGTAATATCTGTTGTTACCTCGTATCCTGTAGGAGCTGCTACTTCGTGGAGTGTGTAGGTGCCGTCGGGAACATTCTTAACGATTGTTGCCTCTGTGCCTGAAATCCATGAGAGCGTCTCGCCCGATGCGTTCAGAATCTGTCCGTCATCCGGAACGTCAAGGCTCTGAATGTCGAATACGATTGTTTCGCCGCTTTCATCAACACCGCTCAGTGTAAGCGTTGCGCCTGCGATTTCTGAACCGTTAACGTCCTGCTTGCAAATCTGAACTGTTGCCAATGTGGTAGTCGGTGTGGTTGCCGTGGTTGTTGTGGTTGTTTCGGTTGTTGTTGTAGATGTTGATGTAGTAGTTGATGTTTCAGTTGTGGTTGTTGTTTCTGTAGTTGTTGTTGTTTCTGTAGTTGTAGTTGTTTCAGTTGTGGTTGTTTCTGTTGAAGTTGTTGTTTCGGTTGTTGTAGTAGTTGAAGCCGAAGTTGTAGTTTCGGTGCTTGTTGTAGTTGAAGCCGATGTGGTTGTTTCAGATGTGGAGGTTTCGGTGGTTGTTTCGGAGGTTGTTGTTTCCGTGCTGGTTTCTGTAGTAGTTTCAGTTGTCGTAGTAACCGTCACGTCGCAAACATCGATATTGCTTGAACCTGTTACAACGTAGTATCCATCTTCTGAATCCCCGTCATATACAGTCTCAGCAGTGCCAATGTCCTCAATCACGCCGTTTACAATCGTGAATGTGAGTGCGCTGTCGATTACGCTGAATGTTGCTGTTGTGCCGCCTTCAAGCGTACCCTCGAACTGACCGCCTGTCTCCTCAAGTGTGTAAGTACCGTCCGGCAGACCTATAAATACTGTTGCGCCTGTGCCTGATGTCCATGTGATAGACATTTCATTATCACTGAGAGTCATGCCACTTTCTGCAAATGCTGCAAGTGTTGCGTCCGTTGTTTTGGTAGCTTCAACAAGTGTAAGCTTCAATGTTGCACCTGCAACCTCGTCCTGTCCTGTTACATCCTTCTTGCTGATGCTGAGTACAGACTGTTTATCTTTCATTACAACTTCTGTAACGTCTGAACCGTCAACTGTAACATTTCCTTTTTCGTCTATAACAAATGTAATTGTTTCAGTTGATAACGTGTATCCGTCAGGTGCTGTTTCCTCTGTGAGAGTGTACTCTCCTGCGGGGAGCATTGAAAGAATTGTTGCGTCTGTGCCTGATGTGAACGAGAAGCTTGATTTTACGGTAGTGTCACGTGTGAGGTCAATAGCTGTGCCGCCCCGTGTTGCGGTTACATCTGTAAGGTCAAATCCGTCAACAGATTTAATTGTGAGAACTGCGCCTGCAAGCTCATCGCCACTTGTTATGTCCTGCTTGCTGATTGTTGCTGTGATAACTTTATCTGTCATTGTAACCTTATTATCAGGTTCTGTAATCTCTTTCTCGTCAATCTTCGTAACAACGCCATTTTCAACCTTGAACGTAATTGCGGTTGCGAGCTTATAGCCCAAAGGTGCTGTGTCCTCTGTGAGTGTGTAAGTACCGTCGGGAACGTTCTTAATGGTTGTCGGAGTTGAACCTGAAGTCCATGCAACAACAGTGCCTTCTTTGCTCTTAAGCTTACCGCCGCCTTCAAGTACCATATCATCAACTGCTATGGGATTGCCACTTCCGTCAACGCCTGTCAGTGTGAGAATTGCTCCTGCAAGTTCTTCGCCACCTGCGTCAACCTTGCTGATTTCAACGTCCGCAAGAGTTTCTGTAACCTCTACGTCGCAAACAGCAATGCTGTTCACGCCTGCTTCTGCTACGTAGTAGCCTGAGGTTGCAGTTTCGTCATAATTGCCCTTTACATCTGTACCTGTAACTTTGGATATTACACCATTTTCAATAGTGAATTCAAGTGTGCTTGTGATTACGTCATATGTAACCGTTCCAACTGTGAACGAGTCGCCTGTTTCCTCAAGTGTGTAAGTACCGTCCGGCAGACCTGTAAGTATAGTTGCGCTGTCGCCTGATGTCCACTTGATAACGGAATTATTAGTTCTGTCAACATCTGTTCCGCCGCCGCTTACTGTTACATCTTTAAGTGTTGCATCTGCTACGTCAGGAGTATCAAGCGTAAGTGTCAGCTCTGCGCCCTTAAGCTCTGTACCGCCAACCTCAACCTTGCTGATGCTGATTGTTGAATAATCGTCTTTGATTGTGATTTCCTGGCCGCTTACATCACCAAGTTCAGTAGTCAATGTAAGAACATCATTCTCATCAATAGTATACTGACCTGTTACAACGCCGTCTTCAATGTAAACGTAAATATCCGTTGCAACTGTGTAGGTGTCAGGTGCTGTTTCCTCGTGGAGTCGGTAATATCCGTCTGCGAGATTCTTTTCAATCTTATGTGTTGTGTCAGCCACTGATGTCCATTTGTCAATTTCACTGCTGCTATCATCTGTAACAGTTATCGTACCTGTTGTGTCGTCTACATCAACTTCCATCAAGTAGAATTTAAGTGAAGCGCCTGCGATTTCTTCTCCGTTCATATCCTGCTTGCTGACAGTAACACAAGGTGCGTCGTTCATTGTAATCGTGTTTGAATCTGCATCTTCGCCGTTTACCTTTGTAACTGCGCCGTTTTCGATTGTGAACGTGATTGTTTCCGCTGTCTGATAGCCAGTAGGAGCTGATGTTTCAGTGAGCGTGTAAGTACCGTCCGGCAGACCTGTAAGTTTAGTTTCATCTGTACCTGATGTGAATGTGATTGTGTTCTCAGTATCGTTAACAGTAATGTCAGTGAATTCTGCACCATTACGTGTTGCAGTTACCTTTGAAAGGTCAACATCATCATCACCATTATAAGTGATTTTAAGTTCTGCTCCTGCAAGCTCGTTGCTGTTTGTTATGTCCTGCTTGCTGATAGTAATTGAATTATCCTTAGCCTTATCAGCTACAGCAACTGAAGCCGCGGTAATTGTATAAGCGCCATCCTCGTCTTCGCCTGTAGTGGTGATTAAGCCATCATCTACTGTAAATGTAACAGGTGTAATTGTTACATAACCTGTAGGTGCTTCAACCTCTTCAAGTGTGTAATCGCCATCCGGCAAGCTTGTGAATATCGTTGCTTCTGTGCCTGATGTCCATGTGATAACAGAAGTGGTGCTTTGGTCAACATCTGTTCCGCCGCCGCTTACTGTTACGCCTGAAAGGTCTTTTCCATCATCAGATGTAAGTTTCATCTTAGCTCCCGAGAGAGTATCGCCATCTTCAGTCCACTTGCTAATGCTGATTTCCTTGGTTTTGCTTATGGTGTTCAGAACTGTCGCATCGCCCTCGTAGTTTGTCTGCGAAATAACGATACCGCCCGTTGAATTGTACGAAACAATATCTGAACACTTTTCGGTGCCAACTGTTACTGTAGTTGCCGCGCCGTCCGAAGTGATAGGATCGCCGTTGCTGTCAAGCTCAAATACGTAGTATGTTATGGGGTCTAAGCCTGTCAATGCAGGAAGCTCGAACTCAACTGTATCTGTGTAGGTTCCTTCACCGCTGATACCGGTAAGTGTGATAGTCTTATCTGCAACGCCGTCTACCTTTGTATACTCCATAGCTCCGCTTACAACTTCGCCTTTAAATACACCAAAGGTAAATGTTGCATCGCCTGACATATCAGCATATCCGCTTACTGAAAGTGTCTTTGTAACCTCAATTGTCGGGGTAATGCTATTGCTTGTCGGATTTGTCGTTGTGTTTCTGATTGTAACATCACCGCTGGGTGAATCTGATGAAATTGATACAGGGACGTAGTAGTAAGCATATACAGGAGTAGAAGTTGTCGAAACATCTCTGATTTCCACATTATCGCCATAGTATGCGTAAATGCCTGAATTCTTTTCAGTTTCACTGCCCTGTTCAATGATTGCGTTATTGCTGTCAATTTCAAATACATAGAATTCATTGTCAGCGTTTTCTTTAACTTGATCAGTGATATCAATCGTTACAGTTTCGCCGGCCTTGATTGTGGTTGTTGTGCCATCAACTATTGTATAGTCGTTTGTGTTGCTTGCGTCACCGTTTGTGTTAAGCGTGAACACTGCAACTGTGAATTCCTCATCAGTTGAACCGTCATAAACCTTTGTTACGTTAATTCTGTAGGACTGCTTTTCTTTGTTTGTTATATCACAAGTGCCTGTATTCGAAGCCGTTGTAAGCTCGATTGCGCCTGTGCTTGAAACATCGTAAGCTTCGCCCTCGGAATCCGTATAAACGTATGTCAGTTTACCGTCAGTTCCTGTAGCGATTTCACTTGAATCAACAGGATTTCCCTTTGCGTCAGTTTCCAGAATGTAGTATGTTGACGAGCCGTTTGAAATCGGGATGTTATTGAATGTGAGTGTGTCTGAAACTTCCGTTCCTGCCAATCCGCCCGTCAGGGTCAGCGACTGAATATCAACATAAGATGATTTAACATATTCTCCTTTGTCATTCTTAGTGAACACGCCGAAGTAGAATGTTTCAGTCTCGCCGTTTTCAAGAGGAACAAATGTTTTGTTTACTGTGATTGTACCAACTGTAACCTTGTTTGTAATGTTGACTTCGAGGGTGTTGGATGTCTTTTCTGATGTAATTGTGACAGTTGGATTCAGTGCATAACCATAACCATTATCAAAACTAATCGTAATATCACTGTTGCTTATTGATGTGTAGCTTATGGTTGAAATGTTACTGTATGTATCATAGTTGATTGTTGTTGTTTTTCCATCCTGAGTTATATTTGCATTGCCATTTGCACCATTAAATGCAATAGTAATAACCTTACCGGTTGCGGCTGCATCACCACTAATAGTAATTGTTTGATCACTGCTATAGAAATATGTATCGTCACCGGACGTTACAGTATAAGCATAAGTGGTTTGATAATTTTCAGGATTATAAGTGCCTTTATATTCCAAGGTTGCCGACAACGTACTACTTGCCTCAAGCACATTATTCACTGTTGTGTTGTCGTCTTTATACTCAACACCATCATAAGTAATCGTCTGGTCAGGTGATGAAGTAAGTCTATTGCCTGATGAATCTGTTTCAAAGAGATAGAGCGTGTTAGCCGACTGAATATTATTGAATTCGAGCGTTTCTGTTTTGCCATCTTCACTGCCTGTCATTGTCAGCGACTGGGGTTCACCGTAAAGCACGTAGCCGCCATCGTCTGCATACGCATTAGTCGGGTCATATGTGAACAGTGCGAAATAGAATGTGTTCTCCTCCGTTGAGTTGGATATGTATGTCTTGTTTACTGTGATAGAAGTATCAGTTTCCTTAACCCATACACCAACCTGTGCAGGCTCGGAAATCATTACGGAATCGCCGATACCTACGGAAGGATCATCGTTCTGATATGCGTAAGCGAAGCTGTTCCATGCGATATTGGTCTCGCCTGTTTCGTCAACGTATGCAGGAACTTTTCCCTCAAATTCAACTGTAACATATTCGCCTGCCTGTACATAGATATTATCAGCAAATACGATACGGAAGTTCACCATAGATGAATCATACGTATCAGTCCATGTCATTTCTCCGTTTCCGCCTGTCCAGTCGGTGTCAAACTCATCAAGAGTACCTGTGCCGTTTGAATAGGTGATTGTGTAATCAACACCTAAGGTTAATTCTGTTGCTGTACCGTCTGCATGGGCAATTGTTACCTTAAAGCCCTTGCTTTCGTCAAGAGTTACAGCAAATGCCGAGCCTCTGTCATATCCCGAAACAAGACCAATATCGCCAACATAAGGCAGTCTGTCGATTATGACAAAGTTTTCAAGCTGTGTAGCTTCAGGGTCTATATTGCCGCTTCTATCGGGTGTTGCGTTATTCTTTACGTTAAGGGTGTATATAACATTTTTCGTCTGCAAGCCCTGAACGTAGTTGCCATCTTCGCCAGCTGATATTGTCGATCCGTCGAAAGGCGAGCTGTGTACAATAAGGTCACCATAGCCCGTTGCGTCGCCGGGTGAATTTGCAGAACCATCACTTACATACTTAATAGTCTTATACGACTCGGTATTGATACCGCCAATCTGCTGGCTTGCGGAAGCTGAAAGTGTCTTGTTGCCCTCATTTGTACCTGCAACAACATCGCTCGAAGCAAAGCCCTGACTGAACACAACATTAACCGTGTTTGTGCTTGATGATGATGTCGGGATATAGTAGTAGTCCTGATCTTCCTCATCCCATGTGAGTTCCGCATTCGTTGTATAGAATGTGATTTCAATACACTGGTTAGCTTTGAGTGCCAAAGCTGTATCGTTTTTGGTTATAACAAACTCGATATCTTCCTTTGTCGGTGCTGTTACTGTTGTACCGTTAGATGCAAGAACAGGTATAATTTCGCCTTTTCCTCCGGTTACCGGAGTTTTATTACCATCTGCATCCAAATCATATATCTGATATGTTGCGTACATATACGATGCGTAGTCAGTATCAGGGTTGCTTATATCCGGATCATTGCCTACAGCATTGCCGTAATAGTAGCTTGAACCGTCAAGAATATCAGTGATTGTGTAATCCGTGAGAGTTGCAAGCTCATTATCGCCGCCGACAGCGTATTCATCACTGCCGTCGCCGTTGTAGACCGTAACAGTCCACTCTGCGCCGCTTGCCCAGTTATTATCGGGTGTTACAATATAGTCGCTCTGTGCGCCGCTCTTTTCAACGCCGGGGGCTATAGACTGCTCGCCGACCTTGAGTGTTGCGGTATCCTCGTTTGTGCTTGCGAGAACGCTCTGCGTAGCTGTTCCGTAATTCTCATAGAGAACCGTTGAAGCGGAGTTCACGAACTCCTCGCTGATTGTTTCGCCGTTTGCAACCTTCTGGAGGATTTCCAGAACCTTATTCTCGGAAAGCTTGAGTTGGTAGGTGACAATCAAAGCATAACCGTTGTTAACGCCAGCATCTAAGCCTTTTAACTCTACACCTGTTACTTTAAATTGAACTGATCCATCGTCACCATAGATTATCTCAATATTTGATTTATCAACCTGTGTAGTGAGATTGAAATAAGCGTTTCCGCTATATATGTATTCGTCATCTATTAGGTCTCCAGATTCATAGTAACCTTGAACTGAATCAATATATGCAACTACAGAATCGTCAACAAGCTCCATTCCCTCAGGAATTGCATCGCTTATAATATAAGTAATATCTTCACCATATGTCTGATATACTACTCTATCGAATCTTGCATGGTTAGCTACAGCAGCATAATAATTATAAGTAAGGTTTTCCAAGGTTGACTTTAATGCAGATATATCCGTATCTGAAGAAACATCTGATGTATAACTATCAACACCTTGATAGGCACCGTCCGTAACATAGAATCCCTTAAATGTCAAAGGAGATGAGTTTTTATAGCTTATTGAATCGGTAAACGTATCAGTAATATTATCTACAGTGCCATTATAGCTTGTATAGACTGTATTTGTACCCGTTAAAAACGGTCGATTCAAAGGCGGATTACTTGATATTGTCAGCTGATAGGAAAGAACAATTGTTCCGCCTGCTTCAACAAGAACATCATCAGATGATAATGCAAGCTTGAAATATCCGTCCGAGTTTGCCACAACGCTTGATTCTAAAGAGGCAGTATAAGCGTTGTTTGAGCTGCCGGAGGAACTTATAACATCTCCAACGTTCAAAACAGAATTGCCCTCAACAGATGAAACCATTACTGTGAAGTTGTCATCTGCGATATATCCTCCAGTAGTGTTAGCATTTTTTGTAAATATATCATACACATTTAAAGTAGTCCAGGCAGTACTTGAAGTATTGGAAATTTCAATATAATATGTAAGCGTATCGCCTGCACTGATAATTTCCTCTTCCAGATTTATTATGCCGTCTGCCAGCTTATCCGGAACATCGGTCTGGCTGCCGTCAACCTGCGCATACTTATCAACGGACATAGCGTTCTTGTCAACAACAGGTGTTGTTGTGCTGTCGGCGATAGTCGTGCCGCCAACGGTTATGTTTGCGTTGTTCGTTATGCTGTCGGGTGCGCCGCCGGTAACGTTCGAAAGGCTCTCCACCTTGTATGTGATTCTAAGTGTCATGCTGTCGGTGCACTTAACATCACTTCCTGTTGTGTATGTGAGAGTATTTCCAACAAGTGAATAGTCGGTGACCGGAGTCGCAGTTCCGCTATCAACGATAAGCTCAACACTTTCAATTGATGCGTACTGGAGGTCTGAGAAAGGCAGATTATCCACAAATGTTATAGGATAAGTAACGTTTGATGTGGCGTTTTTGCCCGTGTATGTCAGGTCGTAAACGATAGTTCCGCCTGAAACATCAAGTGAGCCGCCGGAAGATCCGTCAATTGAATATGACTTTTCAAAATCGCCGGGTACGAATGTTTCCATACTGATTGACGCAGATGCTTCTCCGCTTCCTTTGTCATAGGAATACTTAGCGGTATTTGTAAGAACTGCCTGTGCGTCAACTGCCGCTTGTGTAATTTGTCCTTTGAGCCAAATTGTTACATCGTCACCTGCTTCAAGTGTGTCTAAGTCAATTTCTCCGTTTGTGAGAGTTTCATATTTCTGACCGTCTTTCGAATACTGTGTAATGCTGTAATATTGCGAATCAACAGCGTCTGTAACCTTGAAGTTCGTTGCGTCTGCTGTACCACTATTAATTACGGTAATCTTGAACAAAACTTCATCTTCAGTTGATGCCACGTCATACGATGACTTGACAGCTGATTTAACAAAGCTTATTTCAGCTGCTGCCGGTTTCACTGTGATTTCAGCTGTGTAATTATCACCGTCTACTGTAGCAGTGTTCTTTACTTCGCTTTCACTGTCACCAAGATCAACAGTAATTTTAATCTGCGCTGTCTTGCCTGCTGCGATTTCAGGAATTGTCCATGAAGTAGCAGTCGCACTTAAAGTACTATCTGTTTCGCCATTGTAAATGAGTTCTACCGATTTAACAGTACCAGTAGTAATAGTATCGGCAACTGCAACATCATAAGCCGCAGCAGTACCTGTATTTGATACATTTATAATCCATACAGCCTGCTGACCTGAAACATTCTCCTGATAGGATGAATACTGCGTGCCGCCTAAGAGAATGTATCCCGTCTTTGATGCGGTGATATTAGGCTCAGCCGTTTCAACTGTGATGCTTACAGATGATTCAACCGCTTTAGTTTCATATGAATCCGCAGTTGCTGTGTTTGTGAAGGTTGTGCCTGCATCTGTAGCAGTTGTATTAACCTTCAGCACAACAGTGATATACTCGCCGGGTTTAAGTGTTTCGCCACTGAACAATTCTGTTGGCGATGCTGACGTTGCTGAAAGCGATTTGCCCACAAGACTTGAAACATCAACAGAACTTCCGTCACTGCTCTTTGTTGCCGTAGCATCTGTGATTGTTGCTGTTCCTGCGAAGCCGCTCAGCGCATCATTTAAGTTAACGTCGTTCAGGGTAGTTGTACCGTTGTTGCTTACTACAATACGGTAGGTAATTTCAGTTGCCGAATTCTGGAGAATCGAGCTAACGCTTGCGGACTTGCTTACGCCAAGCTCATCTTTTGCAGCCTTAACCGGAACATAAGCCGTTGCGGAATAGCCGTCGTTATTTGTAACGGTATTCTTAATGGTTGTGTCTTCGTCTATGCCAACTGTGTATGTTACATAAGCATAAGCCTCTTCACCTGCACTAACAGAATCCCATGTGATTTTCACTTCAGAAGCCGTACTGCTGCTGCTGTCACCTGTGGGTGTAATACCGCTGATACTTACATCCGTAAGTCCATCAGGAGTCGGGTCAGTAAGAGTTACCGAACCTGCCTTGCCGCCTGTGTTCTTTGTGGCAATCTTGAATGTGACTGTATCGCCTTCCATGAAGTAGCCATATTCTCCATATGTATCCGAATCATAGCTATCAATAGTCTTTGTGACTGTTGAGAAGTCCGGCTGTGAAGCTATGACTGTTGCTGCTACGCTCTTATCGCCGATAGGATAAATATATCCACTGCTGTTATATGATTTAGCATAAGCGTCAAGAGTATTTGTCAGTGTGCCTGAATCAAAACTACTGTCAACTTCGATACAGCTAAGGTTAAGAGTTGCTGTTGCGTTGAAAGCGTCCATTTCTGCATAGGGGACGCCATTGTCAACGTTTTCGCTGTCCACTGTCCATGTAACAACTGCTGATGATTTATCATTGCTGAGTGTTACATTTTCAATGGTAACTCCCGAGATGCTCAAAGCTGCCTTTACATCATCTGCGCTTTTGAACTTCAGACCTTCCGACAGCGTGATAGTATCGGTAAAGTATATTCCGGTTGCCCATATTTCGCCCGTACCATCTGAGGTATAGTTCGGGGAAGCCGAAAGAGTATACTCGATACTGCCGCTTTCAAAGTCAGCCGTTGAGAGTGATGTAACATTCTCGGTTTTGTTGTCCGTCCATTTTAATACAGCTTCTGCCTGAATCGTACCTGAAACGGAACGGTTTGAAGATGTGTCAACAAGCTTAACTGTAGCTGTTTCGCCGTTCTCGGTTACACCGTTTGCGAACTGCACGCTAAGCTGAATTGTCTGGGTAGAACCGTTCTTGATTGAAAATTCAATGTAACGCTCTCCCGTTGTTGAATCGTAGTGCAGTGTATAGCCGTTATACTTTGCACCGTCCGTGAAGCCGTTTCCTCTGAAATTTGTCAGCAGAAGATTATCGTCAGTAATATACACCCTGTAGACAGTCGAATTGCTTGATGACGACTGGTGTACATTGTTTCCGCTGACTGTAATAACCAGCTTGAATGCTTCGCCTGATTCAACAGTGGAAATTGTTGTACCGCTGCTGTCCTTGAACTTTACAGTTGCATTTGTGAGTACGTTTGGGGTACTTCCGCTGGATCCCGATGACCAGAATGAAGATGCTGCGCTAACGCTGTTCTGGTAGGACGAAAGCGGAACGCACATAAATGCAATAAAAACCGCAATAACGAAGCTTATAATACGGTTCATAAAGCCCTTAGGGTTCAACACTTTGTTTTTTGTGTCCATAAGTATCGCCGTGTGCCGCGGCTTATCCCTCCTTTGTTAAGAAAAATAGGCACAAGTTTTTTGATGAATGCTTTATCACCTCGTTTTCCGCAAGCTTTGTATCAATAAGTTGCGCCTAATTAACAAAACAACTTATTTATACAAATAAATGCATATTTTTTCAAGGATATTCCTATGCCATTTTAGTATATCATATTCTTTTCGCATTGTCAATAATTTCATAGGGCGATTTTCAGCTCAAATCAAATAAATTTACACAAATCACAAAAATCACGCAGTCCGTTGTGCATTTTCACCAAAACCCCATTACAGCTTAATAATAATCGGGTTCCTATGCACAAAAACACTGCGTGAAGTTTCATCTAACTAATTAAATCAATCTCTTCTGAATATATCTCTTGTGTAAACCTTATCCGCTGCATCGTCAAGACAAGAATCATAACGATTTGCGATTATGGCATCGCTCATGGACTTGAATTTCTCCAGATCGTTTACAACTCTGCTGCCGAAGAAGGTTTCGCCGTCCTTCAATGTCGGCTCATAGACTATAACCTCTGCTCCCTTTGCCTTGATTCGCTTCATAACGCCCTGAATCGAGCTTTGACGGAAGTTGTCGGAATTTGCCTTCATGGTGAGCCTGTACACGCCCACAGTTACGGGACGCTCCTTGCTGCCGCCGTAGGTGTATTCATCGCCGTAGCCGTAATAGCCTGCCTTCCTGAGAACACGGTCAGCGATAAAATCCTTACGTGTGCGGTTACTTTCAACGATTGCCCTTATAAGCTCCTGCGGCACATTCTGATAATTCGCGAGAAGCTGCTTTGTATCCTTCGGGAGGCAATATCCGCCGTAGCCGAAGCTCGGGTTATTATAATGTGTACCTATTCTCGGATCTAAGCAAACGCCGTTGATAATCTGCTGCGTATCAAGTCCCTTTAGCTCGGCATATGTATCAAGCTCGTTAAAATAGCTTACACGAAGTGCAAGATATGTATTCGCGAAAAGCTTGACAGCCTCCGCCTCGGTAAATCCCATAAAGAGGGTGTCAATATTCTCCTTGACTGCTCCCTCCTGCAAGAGTCCCGCAAACACATGAGCCGCTTCGACAAGGCGTTCGTCCTCCATATCCGTTCCGACAATAATTCTGCTCGGGTAGAGATTATCATAGAGCGCCTTGGATTCACGCAGAAATTCCGGACTGAAAATTATATTTTTGCTGCCTGTTTTCTCACGGATTGACCTTGTATATCCAACGGGAATGGTTGATTTTATTACCATAATCGCATTCGGATTGTACTTCATTACAAGGCTGATAACGGCTTCTACAGCGGACGTATCAAAGAAATTCTTATTACTGTCATAATTTGTCGGTGCGGCAATAACCACGAAATCCGCGTCACTGTAGGCTGCCTCCGCATCGAGGGTTGCGGTAAGCCTGAGCTGCTTTTCAGCGAGATATTTTTCAATGTAATCATCCTGAATAGGTGATTTGCGGTTATTTATAAGCTCCACCTTTTCGGGTATTATATCCACAGCCATAACATCGTGATGCTGTGAAAGGAGAGTTGCAATAGAAAGTCCAACGTAGCCTGTTCCCGCTACGGCAATTTTATAATCAGATTTTTCCAAGATAATAACCTCCGTTTGTCTTTTATAGAATATTGTACCACTTTTCTTTAATTCAGTCAATGTTTTGGCGCTGTAAAATGGCACAAAAAAATCATTTAACTTCATAAAATTATTGACATTCTTGTTGAAATATGCTAAAATTACATTGTGAAAGGCAGCTTCGGCATATGAAGCTGCTGTAAAATCTGCGAAAGGAGTTTTTAATATGAAATTTTTCAAAAAGGCTGCTGCCGGAGCTTTGGCTCTGTGCGTTTCCCTTACCGCTGCCGCAGCCTCTGGATTCGACATCTCTCAGACATCAGCCGCAACTGATACGGTCAGCATGGAATGGGGCTCAGTCGAAATAGGCGGAGGCGGCTTCGTTTCGGGAATTATTACAGGTCAGAGCGCAATGTACGCACGTACCGACGTCGGCGGAGCTTACAGGTACAACTACGAAACAGACGAATGGGAACAGCTTCTCGCTTTCATTAACGAGGAGGACAGGGGCTTCCTGAGCGTTGACGCTTTGGCAATCGACCCCACTGACGACGATACCATCTATATGCTTTGCGGCAGCGCCTACCTCTCAGACGCCCGAACTGCTATTTTCAAGTCCACTGACGGAGGCGAAAGCTTCACCGAATACGATGTAACCGATTTGATTCAGGTTCACGGAAACGGCGACGGCAGACAGTGCGGCGAGGCTATTGCCGTAGACCCTGATAATCCCGATATTATCTACTGCGGCGGCGATGTGGCTTCAGGAGATTCCGCGCTTATCTGGTCACAGGACGGCGGCGAAACGTGGGAGCCTGTTATGGGCTACGACGACCTCGGCTATTTCAGCAGCACGACTCTTTGGCCGACATGGACGGATCATTCGGTAAAATCAATTGATGACGGCGCTTACAATACACAGAACGGCGTTGCTACAATTGCCATTGAGGACGGCAAGGTCTACGTGGGAACTTCAATTACAGGCGTTGCAAATGTTGTTGTTGCGGACGTTGGCTCGGACGATTTTGAACCTCTTTGCAGCGATCTTCCTACGGAATATTATCCGTCACGTATCAATAAGGATACACAGGGCAACCTCTTTATCACGTACATCGCAGGTCTTGCCTTCAACGGCAGCTCGGGCGGAGCTTATAAGTACAATATCGCTACAGGCGAGCTTACCGACTTCACTGAGGGCGACAACGCTCTTCCGGCAAACGGCTTCGGAGCTGTTACTGCCGATGTAAACAATCCCGATCACCTCGTAGCTACAACCTGCGGTCTCTGGTACTCACAGATGTGGCAGGAATGGTCGGATGAACAGGGTCCTGCATGGGGCGACCGCTTCTTTAAATCCGAGGACGGCGGCGAAACCTGGGTCAGCATGACTCCCGGCAACACAAAGGGCTGGGGACAGCCTCTCGAAGCTGAATATCTTCAGGACGGCGGCAGAAGCTGGATTCAGAATAAGGCTATCCACTGGGTAGGTGCAATCGTTATCGACCCGACAGACAGCGACAGAATCTTCGTAACCTCCGGCAACGGCGTGTTTGCCTGCGATAATACATGGGACGAAACTCCCGCGTTCTACTTCCATCCGGACGGCATTGAAGAGGTCGTAGCACTCGATATGACAAGTGTTCCCGGCGGCGCTGTTTATTCAGCCATCGGCGACTATGACGGATTTATCCACACTGACGTTGAGGTTACAGGCGAACAGTATCAGCCTAACATGGGCTCGACAAGCGCTATTGCCTACTGTCCGCAGAATCCCGATGTTATGGTGCGATACGCGGAAAATCAGAACGATACGGCAAACGGCTTCTATTCGCTGGACGGCGGCGAAACATGGACGGAAATGAACTGCTCAACAGGCGGAAAGGCGGCAATTACACAGCTTGAGGACGGCACATACCGATTCTTCCAGTCAAGCGGCAGCGACGGCTCGGTTAAGTATTCCGACGACTTCGGCGAAACATGGAGCAGCTGCACGGGAATCCCCTCTGTATACGGCTCTAAGACAACATATATGCTCGTTGAGCCTGATATGCCCAACGTAGTATACGCATACGCAACATATTACAACTCATCATGGTATTACTCAAAATCCGAAGCCGATATTTCGGACGCTTGCTATAAATTCTGCATAAGCACGGACTACGGTCAGACTTTCACAAGCATTGACATCTGTATGTACGACCAGTGCGACTCGGCAGGCAGAATTGCTTACCTCGGCGAGGATAATATAATTCTCGGCGCAGGCTGGTATGGACTCTATAACGTTACGGACGGCGGAAAAACCGTCACCAAAAAGGACGTTTACTACTGCAAGACTGTCGGATACGGCGCTCCCGAAGAGGAGGGCGGACTCAATACGCTCTATATGTACGGAATGCCTACAGAATCAGATCCGGAGGGCATTTACCGCTCGACTGACGGCGGCGATACATGGGTATGCATTAACTCCGATAAGCTCTACGGCGGAACAGGCAACGGAAACTTCCTCGTGGGCGATATGAACGAATTCGGAACAGTCTATATGTCTACTCTCGGCTGCGGAATCATCTATGGCAGACTTGCCTCCGACGACGATCAGCAGGATGATACAACCTCAACAACGGAAAGCGATATTCTCTGGGGCGATGCCGATTGCAGCGGAACTGTTACAATCAGCGATTCTGTCGCAATTCTGAGCTATATCACCAACAACGAAAAGTATCCTCTCACAGAACAGGGACTTTTAAATGCCGACGTTTACCTTAACGGCGACGGTCTGAGCAATATGGACGCGCTGGCGGTTCAGAAGCTTCTTTCAGGCGTGCTGAGCGAGCTGCCTGAATCATACAACAACAGTTAAGGTAATAACACAAATAAAGCCCCGTGAAATACGGGGCTTTTTTAAAGAGTATAGGAGTATATATGAATTACACAAATCCGATTATCAGGGGATTTTATCCCGACCCGAGCGTCTGCCGTGCCAACGGTAAATATTACATGGTTTGCAGCTCCTTTCAGTATTTCCCGGGAGTTCCGCTTTTCGAAAGCTCCGACCTTGTAAACTGGAAACAGATTGGTCATTGCTTCACGCGGAAAAGTCAGGTGCAGCTTGAAAAAATCGAAAGCTCCGGCGGAGTTTTCGCTGCGACTATCAGATACAACGCAGGAAGATTCTACGTTGTCACGACAAACGCAACCACACATCAGAATTTTTACGTCTATACGGACGATATTTACGGTGAATGGTCAGAGCCGATTTTCGTCAGTCAGGACGGCATCGACCCATCTCTTTACTTCGAGGGGGGAAAAGCATATTTTCTCAGCAACGGAACTGACGATAATGGCGAGGGCGGAGTTGTCCAGTGCGAAATTGCCCTTGAAACAGGTGAAAAGCTCTCCCCAAGCCGTGTTATATGGAAAGGCTCGGGAGGACGCTTTCTTGAAAGTCCCCATATGTACAAAATCGGGGACGAATATTATCTCATGGCTGCCGAGGGCGGAACGGAATACGGTCACATGATTACATATGCACGCAGCAGCTCCATATGGGGCGAATTTGTGGGGTATCCCGATAATCCCGTGCTGACAAACCGTAATCTTGGCGTCTTCACCCTACAGGGCATGGGGCACGGCGATTTGATTCAGGACGAATACGGAGATTGGCATATTATTCATCTCGGATTCCGCCAGATAGACCCTTGGCTGCCGTTCCACCACCTCGGAAGAGAGGTTTTCATGACTCCCGTTACATTCCGTGAGGACGGCTGGTTCACTGCGGGAGCTGACGGAACAGCTGCCGAAGCATACGAGATACAGGGCAGCTTTGTTCAGGAGAAAAAGCAGCTCTACACCTTTGAAAATACTGAGTGGAACAAAGACTGGTGCTGTCTCAGACACCCATGTGAGGAGAATTACGAGCTGCACGAGAATTTTCTGCGGCTTCACGGCAGCGATATAACTTTGGATATGGCGGATTCCCCGACATTCATCGGAATAAGGCAGCGTGATTTTACAGGGGAAATATCCTGCGAGACTGAGCTTACAGGCTCGGGAGAAGTGGGAATAACGCTTTACATGGATGAGAATCATCACTATGACCTTGCTGTAAGAGCCTCGCAAAACGGCGGCTGTGAGGTTATAGAACGTCTGAATATAGGCGATGTAAAGGCGGTTCAGAGGGCAGTTCCGATTTCCGACAGCAATGCGAAGCTGATAATACGTGCAAATAATTTTTGTTATACATTTTACGTCAGCGTTGGCGGTGAGGAGCTTCAGCTTGGATCGGGGCAGACGCGGTATCTGTCATCTGAGGTTGCCTGCGGATTTACAGGTGTTGTAATCGGGCTTTACGCTGTCGGCGATGGGAGCGTAGGGGAGTTCAGAAATTTTGTGTGTGAATATAAATAGTGCAAAGCCTAAATACGAAGTTTCGCTCAAGCCTTTTCAAAGGCTTGCGGATTCCAAAGGCAGAGCCTTTGGTGGGGCGTGGGGCAAAGCCCCACAATCCTTCGGGCGCTCCGCAAAGGGTGAATTGAAAAACAGTCCGGTGGACTGTTTTGAAAGAGGGAACGCCCTGCAAGAGAGGGCGTTCCCTTATTTTTTTGTCTTGAGTTGCTGAATGGGGCAAAGCCCCGCAATCCTTCGGGCGCTCCGCAAAGGGTGAATTGAAAAACAGTCCGGTGGACTGTTTTGAAAGAGGGAACGACCTGCAAGAGAGGGCGTTCCCTTATTTTTTGTCTTGAGTTGCTGAATGGGGCGGCTAAGCTGACCCCAATAGAAAAGAATGGGGGCGGCGATGCCGTCCCCATTAGCAAGCCTTTGAAAAGGCTTGAGCGAAACTTCTGCTTTGAGTGAATTTTCTTTTTCCCTATTTCAGCACAGCAACCTTTCGCTTCATTATTCCTCTATACAATACATACGCTATTATCGCCGAAACTATCTCCGCAATCGGAAATGCTGTCCAGACAAGCCATGACATTCCCGACGAGCTTTTCACAATCTGCGCAAATCCCCATACAACGGGAAGCACAAATATCAGCTGTCTGCATACGGAAATTATCAGGGATTCCTTGCCTCCGTCAAGCGCCTGAAATATGCCCTGAAACGCTATATTCACTCCCGCAAATATAAAGCTCAGCGTTACAATTCTCATCGCTCCGACAAAATAATCGTGGGTGTCCCCCTCCATTCCGAACAGCTTCGCAAACGGCTCTGCGAAAATTTCTATTACCGCCATGCCCAGAATCATGACAATCGCCGTATATATCATGCCGTATTTTATTCCGTCCTTCACTCGTGATTTATCACGCATTCCATGTGCAAAGGATACTATAGGCGTTATGGCATCGCGAAGTCCGAACGCAAGGAAAAGTATAAACTGCTGAACCTTGTAATATGTCGTATACGCTGTAACCATAGCTTCACTGATTGTTCCGAGAATTATGTTCATTCCGTAGGTCATTACGGACATGAGTGCCTGCGCGATAATTGCAGGAAAGCCTATTGTGTAGATTTGTTTAATAAGAGTCCACGAGGGCTTCATATATTTTAATCCGTTGCTTATTTCTGTGTTCACTTTGAGGTGGAAAATTAACGCAAGGACAAAGGAAACAATCTGTCCGATAACCGTTGCGTAGGCTGCACCTTTTACGCCGAATTCCGGACATCCGAGCAATCCGTATATCATAACAGGGTCGAGGGCGATATTCGTCAGCGCACCTGCAATCTGCGCAATCGTCGAATAAAGAGAGTGCCCCGAAGCCTGCAAAAGCTTTTCAAATATGGAAAAGAAAGCGATTCCGAATGAAATCACACAGCAGATTTGCAAATAATCCTCCGCCATTGACGAGCTTAATTCGCCTGCGTGCTGACTTGAAATGTAGAGCTTTACGCCGAATAAGCCGAAGAGCAAAAATATTACATATATCACCGCAGCCATGAAGATTGCGTTGCCTGCGGCTCTGCTTGCGCGCTTCTTATCCCCCTGACCAAGGCATTTTGCCACGAGAGCATTAGCTCCCACGCCTGTTCCGATTCCGACGGCAACCATGAGCATCTGCATCGGAAAGGCAAGTCCGAGGGCGGTCAATGCCTCCTGACCGTTTTCCTTCATATTCGACACGAACGCGCTGTCCACGATATTATAAACCGCCTGAAGCATCATAGACAGCATAATCGGGATTCCCATCGAAAGCATAAGCTTGTTGACGGGCATTGTCCACATTTTATCTGTTCTCTGAGTTTTTTCCATGTTTACCTAAATTCCTCCATTCGCAAAAATAGCGTGTGGTCTAAGCTGGATTTACGCCGTAGGCCACACGCATTCAAGTCGCTGTCAGTTCAGATATTCTCCGACAGGGCTTTGATTATACTGCTTGATAATTTTAATGATTACGGAGCCGTCAGGCTGAACGGTTTCCTCAACAATTTTGTGTTTTGTATTGTGACGTTCGAGAGATTTTTTATAGCTCTCCACCTCATCATTAACCAGCTTAACCGCATAACTCTGCTCAACGTCCTCTTTGAGCATGAAATGAAGCGTCTGGCAAATACAAGCCGCTTTAACACGTTTCATTTGCTCACCTCCCCCCGGCGGTTACGGATATGCAAATCATAACGCCAAAAATAAAAAATGTGCAGCAGCGATTGGATTTACGCTTCGTGCTACACATCATATATATATTATATAACAATCTTCTGATTTTGTCAAGGGGATTGTCTATGATTTTTTTCTATTAAGAATTATTCAGCCTTTGTGTACATTTCAGAGCTGAAAGAATTTACTTCAATATTTTCATCAATTGCAATCGAATCAACCTGTACATATCCCTCAATATCAACGTATTTCATTAAAATGCCTGTATTGACATCTATCCACATAGTAAACGAATTTCCATTGGCAGTTCCATCCACAATCACGCAATCCCTGCCGCAAAGATTTTCCATTCCGGATATATTCCAAGAGGAGAAATCTGAAAGATACGACATTGCATATGACTGAGGAAACAGGCACGAATTTCCGGCGGTAGCCAGATTTGTCAAATCATTTCGGTTCACTGCAAGTGTTTCTCCACTGTCAAGCATAACAAATCTATCGTTATCACTAATAGAAAATTCAATAACGTCCCCCTGTGAATAGGAAACATAGGTACAATTAATCGCATCTACTGTGTAAGCTACATTATCCTCAACAAAATTTATTTCAACTATTTCACCATTCTGGGTCAAGCACTCATAAGAACACTGCTCATCTATATCGGTCTGGAATTCGATTTCGATAGGTGAATCAAAATTCATGGCATAAACCATTTCACCCTGTGCATTGTTAAAATAGTCTACACTATTAAGCATCATATGATAAATATAGCTTTTGTATTCCAGCAAATCGATGTCAGATGCTCCTGATGTTGAATCTATAGCACATACATTGTATATATAATTATCAGTATTTATTAAAAAAGAACCATTATTATTATAATATTCATCAGTACCTTCGTCAATAATTTCATTAACCTGTTCCATTGTATAAACAGGCAGCGAATCCGAATGAAGCTCCAATTGAGTAAAATTTAGCGAATCTTCAGAAGGTCGAATGATCCCGAAATCGAGAGAAGCTGATGTAGAATCAGTCTCAATAACATTACATTGAGTAGTATTATCTGAATCAGCAGCAATGTTGTTTACTTCTATATCTGAAGTGCTATTGTTATCATTATTTACGATTTTAAAAGAAGCAATTGTCATTGAAAATGATATTACAGCACCAATTGCAAGAGCTGATGTTAACACAATATGTTTATTTTTCATATAATTATTCCCTTAATCAATATACAATCTGAACGCCGTCAGCTGCTGTTGTGTAACCGGAAGAGGAGCCAACATCAAGTTCGATTGCTAAAAGTGTAACAGTTTTTTCTCCTATTGAAGTTAAAGGCGACATAGTGACACGTCCTACAAGATTCCAACCTCTCGGAGCGGTATTATAATAATTTCAGTAATTAGTGATATATATTCCTACCCATTCAGCAAGCTGTCTTTATTTTAATGCGAAAAGGCAAACCACTTTTACTATTTATATTATAATATACGAGGTTATATTTGTCAATACCTTCTTTCAAAAAAATTTCAAATTTTCTGTCATATCGGCATATATAAAAAAGAAAAAGGTGAACAATAATGTTCACCTTTTTGGCTCCCCCAGTTGGACTCGAACCAACGACAACTCGGTTAACAGCCGAGTGCTCTACCGACTGAGCTATGGAGGAATATCAATGCCGGCACCGATTTATTTTTCCGGGTTGTCTCCAACCAAGTATCTTCAACGCGAATGAGCTTAACTTCCGTGTTCGGAATGGGAACGGGTGTGACCTCATTGCAATTAGCACCGACTATGAAATTTGGTGACCCGTACCAGACTCGAACTGGTGATGCCGCCGTGAGAGGGCGGAGTCTTAACCGCTTGACCAACGGGCCGTTATGGTGCACCATCGGGGGCTCGAACCCAGGACCCACTGATTAAGAGTCAGTTGCTCTACCAACTGAGCTAATGGTGCTTATATCACTTATTTATCATACCATAAAATTAACGGTTTGTCAAGCGATTAACCCAAATTTCTTTTTTTAATTTTTTCAAAACAACATAAATCGAACAAGCGAAAATAACGAAACAATCAAATTTCAAATTCAAGGAAACAGAACCAACAAAAGGAAAAGCCCTCGACCGATTAGTACC
>JAJQGO010000020.1 GCA_021200415.1 Ruminococcus sp.
ATTGCAGACTATATAATCAACCATCTTATATCAGGAATGGGGAAGTTTGTACAGTTGTTCTTTATACTTAGTGGCTTCTCAATGTGCTGTGGTTATTATGATAAAATTAAAAATAATCAGATTAGCTTGAACAAGTTTTATAATCGAAGGTATGAAAAAATACTTCCGTTCTTTGCTATTCTCGTGCTGTTGGATTTGGCGGTTAGTTTTGCTACAGAACAAAGCATTAGACTTGACAGCATTATTGAGGCTTTTGCAGATTTGACACTAATGTTCGGCTTATATACAGTCCAAGATATGAGTGTGATTGGTGTTGGGTGGACATTAGGGATTATATTCGGTTTTTACATTTTGTTCCCATTCTTCGTGTATTTGATTTGGAATAAAAGGA
Source organism: Ruminococcus sp. (assembly GCA_021200415.1). Lineage (GTDB taxonomy): Bacteria > Bacillota > Clostridia > Oscillospirales > Ruminococcaceae > Ruminococcus. Next base: position 392 of record JAJQGO010000020.1, read on the forward strand.
GAGCGTGGATTAGCCTAGCCCTTACTTTAATTATATATGTAGTAAGCAATACCTATTTTCGTACTGGAGGAACTTTAGCCTTTTGTTCAATGTGTTATTTTGTAACAGGAGGTCTAATCTATTTATATAGAGATAAAATAGCAAAAGTGTTGTCAAATCGAGTATGGTTAGGCACAATATTTTTTCTGATAGGATTTGTGATTGTTTTTGTAATTCCGAATCCATATACAGATTTAGCTAAAAGTCTGCTAGATCTCACGAAGATGATAGTTGGGTTTTCACTTATGGTATCTGGTGCGTTATGCGCAGATACAAAGTACTTGAGTAACCAAATAAGCAAGTTTGTTAGTGGCATAAGCTTAGAAATCTATCTGGCGCATATGATGGTTTTCCGTGTGCTCCAAAAAGTTGGTTTAACAACGATAGCTGGCGGAAATGTTGTTTCATATATAATTGTTTGTATTGGAACAATATCTGGGGCAGTAGTATTTGCTGTTGCATATAAGCAAATAGAACGAATCGTGAAAACTAAATTCATGCAAAATGTCATATAAAACGGGACAAAATTCAATGGATATTAATGATGGGAAGGTGGATTGAACCGATGGATAAAAAACGGGAGATATGGGTAGACGATGTAAAAGTTTTTGCTTGCATACTTGTCGTTTTTGGACATCTTATGCAGGCTCTAGTAACAGCTCAAGTCAGCCCAGATAATGATATCTATCGGTGGTTTAATAAGACTATCTATTACTTCCACGTCCCCTTGTTTTTTATATGTAGTGGATATTTGTATCAGAAGTTAAGTAGTGTTCGTAGCTTACAATCATGGGGCAATAATGTTAAGAAGAAAGCAATATCTCTAGGAATACCTTATTTTACCTTTACGGTTGCAACCTGGCTGCTAAAAATAGTTTTTTCTGGAGCTGGAAATAACGAAATTAACAATATAGTAGACACATTGTTTTTTCATCCTACTGCGCCGTACTGGTATTTGTACACATTGTTTTTTATATTTTTAATAACCCCTACATTTAACATTAAACAAGAAGCAATAAGTGGGTTTATAATTGCACTAATAATGAAGCTATTGTCAATTGCTACATATGTATTTGATTCATCGGGGGGGGGGTATACCGAATGCGATATCAACAGTGCTATCATATGAGATATGGTTCGTAATAGGCATGTGTTTGTATACCTTTGAAGTCAAGGAGATGCAATTTAAGAAAATAATAGTAGGTGCTATTTTAGGATTAGTTTTTTTAATTTTAAGTATTCTTTTAAGGGAACAAGACAATAGATTAGTATATTTTGTACTTGGACTTATGGCATGCGGTGCAACTGTGTTAATCAGTATTGACAGAGAACATCAAGGTATATTTATGGAGTTTCTTTCAAGATATACAATGCCGATTTTCCTTATGCATGGTTTCTTTGCTGCACCATTAAGAATATTCTTGTTAAAAATTGGCATAACAAATGCAGTGATTCACATTACCTGCGGGATTGCAATCAGTATCTTCGGTCCGGTAATTGCTGAATGGGTAATGAAGAAAACAAAGTACCTGGAATTCTTCATATATCCGGGGAAGTTTATAAAGATAGAAAATTCAAAACAGTAAATACTTCAAAAAGGAGTTAAAAGATCATGGCAGAGAAAAAATTAAACGGAACGGTTATCGTTACATATCGGTGCAATGCGCGCTGTTCTATGTGCAATAGATATAAAGCACCATCCAAACCGGAAGAGGAGATCAGCATTGAAACAATCAAGAAGCTGCCTCCGATGTACTTTACGAACATCACAGGTGGCGAGCCGTTCATACGGACAGACATCCGTGACATCGTAGCAGAACTTCGGAAGAAGAGTGATCGTATTGTCATTTCTACGAACGGGTTCTTCACAGATCGAATTGTGGCTTTGTGTAAGGAATTCCCGGATGTCGGCATTCGTATTTCTATCGAGGGCTTGGAGCAGACCAACAACGAAATCCGGGGACTTCAGAACGGCTATCAGCGTGGATATGGTACCCTCAAGAAACTTGTTGAAATGGGCATTAAGGATGTAGGCTTTGGTATGACAGTCCAGGACAAGAATGCTCCTGACCTTGTGCCTCTCTACAAAATCTCCGATGAGATGGGCATGGAGTTCGCAACAGCGTCTCTGCATAATAGTTTTTACTTTGTGGAGGCCAAGAACATTATTCATGACCGTCCGATGGTTGCTAAGAATTTTGAGGATCTGGTTAACGAACTTCTCCGGTCGAATAGCCCTAAGAAGTGGTTTAGAGCTTACTTCAACCATGGTCTTATCAACTACATCTACGGTCAGCCGAGACTTCTGCCATGCGACATGAGCTTTGATACATTCTTTATTGACCCATATGGAGATGTTATGCCATGTAACGGGACGAAAGATAAGGAAGTCATGGGCAATTTGAACACGCAGACATGGGATGAATTATGGAACAGCCCAGAAGCGGAAGTAGTTCGCAAAAAAGTGCGATGCTGTGACAGACAGTGCTGGATGATTGGCTCTGTATCTCCGGCTATGCACAAGTATTTTATAAAGCCTGCTTGGTGGGTTGTGAAGCACAAGGCAAAAGCTCTATTTACCAAGCACCCGTACTCCATGTATGAGAATAAGATTTGCTGTGACTATAGGGATGGAAAGGTGACGAAGGAAGGACTTGACAGGTGCAGCACATGTGATTTGTCTGCTGTGGTCAATGATGGTTTGAGCGCGGCATCGAAGGAGCAACTGAAGGGCAAAACTGGAGAAGAGATTGTGGATGCTGATATTGCGGCACAGATGAAGAATTGAAATCAGTGAGAGAATATTATTTCAACAATAGGAACGGAAGGAATGGAATATGAGCGATAACAGTTCGGTGAAAACGGGCGTTTCAGGAATGCTGTGGATGTCCATGTCATCTGTTGCAACGACGATAATAAATCTGATCCTTACAATGGTTTTGGCGCGTCTTCTTACAGCAGAAGACTATGGAATATATCAGGCAATTGCAGTCCTGGTTGGGTTTGCAGACATGCTCTGGCAGCTAGGCATTGGTCCAGCTTTGGTAAGAAAAAAAGATCTTCAGGAGAAAGATATTATTACTGGTCATACGATCAATATTCTGATGGGTCTCGTGATTGTAGCAGTCATAAACCTTTTTGTGGGTTTCTGGTGCAATGCTTTTGGAATTGAAAATGCAGCAATGTTAAGGGCATATTCTCTTGTCTTTATTGCCAACACGGTAATGGCTGTTCCTAAGGCAATGTTGCAAAGAAAATGCCGCTTTAACATGCTTGCAATCTGCAATGTTGGTGGGTTGATTGTACATGCTGGTCTTGCGATAGTTTTGGCATTAGGTGGTATGGGAGCTTGGGCACTTGTTCTATCTATTTTAGCGCAATATGTGTTCCAGATGATTTTTGTTTTGAGTGTGGAACGAATTAAAGCGAAATTTTATATTGCAAAAGACTCAGTAAAGGAACTCATGGTTTTTGGTGGTGGATTTACACTGACAAGAATATTCAATTACATTGCAATGCAAGGTGATAATTATGTTGTTAATAAGACCATGGGCTCGGAACAACTAGGATATTACGGAAAGGCATATAATCTCTTAAATTATCCGGCCAATTTAGTTGGTCAGACAATAGACCAGGTCCTTTATCCTATGATGTCCAAGGAACAAGATAATTACCAAAAAATGAGAAGAGTGTATTGTGCTGGAACTGCTTTAATTGGATTAACAGTTGCTCCAATAACAGCTGTTGCGGTTACCTGCAGAACAGAGCTTGTTTTGTTCGTTCTTGGCAAAAACTGGCTCTCAGTGACTGGTCCATTGACAGTCATGATATGTGGCTTATTTTTCAGAACAGCATATAAACTGGGTAATTCATTAATTCGTTCACAAGGACTTGTGTATAGAAGTGCTGCTATTCAATTAGCATACGCAATTTGTGTACTTACTGGAGCATATATAGGACATTTTTACGGATTAAGCGCAGTTGCAATGGGGGTAACTATTGCATTTACTATTATGTATTTTTTAACAACAATAGTTTCTGCACGGTCTATACATATAAAAGCTATCGATATTATTAAATCATTGACCACGGTGCTGTGTTACACTTTGGCAGCAGTTATGATAGGATTTTTTGTATATGAAGCGGTAATGCTTACGGGATTGAGTAATAGCTTCTTTATTTTGGTGATTTGTACAATTCTTGATTTCGGATTATATATTTTATTTTACATCATATCACATAAATTACTTGTAACCAAAGAAGCTCACTCGTTGCTTCTGCAAATAATTGACGTTATTTGGAATAAGATGAAAAGTAAAAAAGGACAGCACAATGTTTAAGTCGAGGAAATATAAAATTATGTTTTGAGGGGTGCTATATGATACAGATTGGAAAAAAAGAATTGTATATTGAAGACATATTAGTGTTCTTGTACTTTGCAATTATGTATGCTCATAATGCACCGTACCCAAGGCTTTTTACTATTTGCTCTATCGTTATTGCAAGTGGATATTTTTTATCTTTAGTTTTTTCAGGCTCATTAATCATTGATAAGGAGCAGTACCGGGTTTTGGGATGGTATTTGTTTTTCGCAATATATGAATTGATTGTTTCATTCGTAAATAACATATATCAGACATTATTATGGAACAATGTACTGCAAAATATCCTAATTCTATTTATTATGTGCTGTTATGTAACCTCTAAAGAGAAGTTTATAAGGCTCTTGAAAGTATTTGCTTATAGCGCATTATACTTTGGCATGGCAGCATGGTTAACTTCACCAGTAAGTACATGGGGAACTACAGAATTTGCTGGAATCACACAATCACAGAGAAATACAATTGCATATGTTGTAGGAACAGGTTTTGTTCTCTTTATGTTTTTTTGGCTAGAGAAAAAGAATAAATTGCATTTAGTCTGTGCAATGCTTTGCGCCTTAGTAACTATTTTGACAGGCTCAAGAAAAGGAATAGTGCAATTGTTAATCCCTGTATTTCTTTATATTGCACTTCAAGAGGGTGTAAGAAAAAGATTTCGTGCGATTGCAGTCGTTGCAGTTGTAGGTGCATTCGTTGTATTAATAGCGTCAAACTCGACATTGTTTATGGATACTTATGGGACAAGATTTTTTGAAATGTTTGCAGAAGACACTGATGATGCCAGTGTTCTTGCACGGGAAGGATTGGCTGAGCTGGGTATGAGACTGTTTTGGCTAAAGCCTATTTTTGGATATGGTTTGGGTGCTTCTTACCAGTTAACAGCGCAATATGGCTGGGGAGTAGTGAATTATTTCCATAACAACTATGTGGAAATGCTAACATGCGGGGGCATCATAGGATTTGTAATTTATCATATCAGTTTTTTAAAGTCATTAAGCGTTTCCTGGAGAAACAGACACGATAATAATCTTGCAAAACTTATCCTTACATTAATTGCAGTTTATTTTGTCCTTGGAGTGGGACAGGTTACGGTATATTATGCAACTTTTTATCCGATATTGTTCTTTATTTTAAAAGGCAGAAGTTATGTGACGGAGATGAGCACCAATGGAGAATATGATGAAATCGAAGACTATGAATACTAGGATTTCATGGATCGATGTAGGAAAGGGAATTGGAATTTTACTTGTACTTCTTGGACATTCGTTTCGTGACAGCATGAGGACACAATATTTTATATGCAATTATATATATGAATGGGTCTATACTTTCCATATGCCTTTTTTAATGTTTCTTTCTGGTTTCACTTTTATGCAGGCATTCGAAAAGTATGAAAAACGAGGAATACGAAACTTTACGATAAGTAAACTCAAACGGTTGATTAAACCATACGTTGTGTATGCCACATTAATATTTGCTATTGTTGTTTGTTGCTTCCGTATCCCCTTCACATCTAACATTTTGGTAGCAGCAGGGTATAGCAAAATTAGTGTACATGACTTCTTATATGGATTGATTACCGGGGAAAACCCATATTCGTTCCATCTCTGGTATATTTATTCACTTGCCATTATTAGTGTTTTTGTGTTCGGAGTCCTCTTAATTCTTTATAAGGCGCGTTTGTGGATGCATTTTCGTGTTATCTTGTCTACAATTGCGGTTCTTACATTAACATATTCGGTTTTAACAATAGATCAAGAAATAGGCATTCGCATTTTTTCTTCAGTGCGTGGAATGTTGCCATGGTACATATTCGGTGTTATTTATAGAGACTTGAAGGAATCAACAACTGGCTGTAAACTCACGCTGTTTGTTGGCATTTTAGCTATCTTTGGATTAGGCATTTTACCGTATATTATTTCGGCAAATCATCCAATCTTTTATAGGATAGTAAAATACTTGCTTATAGCTATAGGCATTGTAGGGCTAATTAGTGTTTCTAAATTACTGAAAGATGTCAAAGTGTTGATGCGAGTAGGACAGGAATCAATGGAAATATATCTTTTCCATCAGCCGTTTATTGCCGCAGGTGTAGGTGTTATAACCTTTGATATAATGGGGCTACCAGTAGTAGTCTCAGTGATTATTACATTTATTCTGTCGCTCATAGTACCGTTAATGATTAATTACTTAATAAAGAAAGCTAGGTTAACATGGATTTTTTTCTGAAGAGGTGTAGTTAGATGAACTTTCATATAGTGACAGTTTATAATAGCCGAAATTTCGGTTCGTATATGCAGGCTACGATGTTACTTAATGCGCTAAGTAAATATGGAAAAGCTGATTTTATAGACACAAAATCCAGAAGTTCCGAAGAATATCTGCGAAAGGATTTAGTGCAGAATATAACGAGGCTGAGGTTTAGACGTGCAATTTTTGACTATAAGAGTACAAAGAAATTTTTGGAGAAGCAGGCGGCGCTTCCAGTAGCGGATTTATGCGATATTCCATCGGGGAAAGAGGATATTTTTGTGTTTGGAAGTGACGAAATTTGGAATGTTGCAAGAAACGCATTCTCCAAGTATCCAATTTTCTGGGGAGCCGGAATAAAAAATCCAAAATTTAGTTATGCGCCTTCAATAAATTTTTCTACGAAAGAACAATTGAGAGAATATGGTATAAGTGATTACTTAAATGAGTTTTCAAGTATTAGTGTACGAGATGATTATTCACAAAGAGTTTTGGCAGAAGTTGCAGGAATTAGCGGCGAAAAAGTTGTTGATCCGACTATGTTGTTTCCGAGAGAGTATTATTTGAAGAATTTCCGTAAAAGCGATTTACCATGTGACAATTATATTGCTGTATACGTCTATTTAAGAAAAAATGACAAGCAGGTGACGAGCATCCGAGAAGTTGCTAAACGTTTAGGTAAGAAACTGGTTTCTGTAGGATTATATAATAGCTGGTGTGATTACTGTGTTACATCCCCTGACATTAATCCATTTGTGTATTACGAGAATGCAGATTATGTAATTAGTAGTACATTTCATGGAATAGCCTTTGCAATTACATTTCAAAAAAATTTTGTAGCCGTGTTAAATGGTAAGAGTAATAAGGTCAGTTCCATGCTTGCTGATTTTGAACTTTCAGACAGAGCAGTTTATACATCAGATGTAAAGAAGATGACAGATGTTTTAATAACACCGATAGATTATAACATGGTAGAAAGTAAGTTAGAACGTATGCGTAGATCCTCTTATAATTATATTGAATCTTCAATAGATAAGGTAAATCATTTTAATTAAAGGAGAAATATTATGGGTAACATTAAAGATTATCTACAGGTCATAAGACATCAGCACTATATAAATGGTGTACTGAAAGATGACAATTATAAAGCATCTCGCCTTGAATCAGAGATTATGCGGAATGTTCATTCCGTTGAAAAAGGTCTATCTTTAGCGTCTCCTAGAAAGCTTTTTGGCTTAAAGAAGATTGAAACGATGTTAAATGACGTGGAAATCTATATTTCATTACCAGAGAAATCGGATGAGGTAATTGCAATGGTCAGTGCTGCATTAAGGGCGTACTTCGATTTCCATAGTGATGAGGAATATTCGGAACTAAATAAATTGAAAAATCGTGTGACACAGATTTTAGCAAAAGCATCACTAGACTGTCCAGATTCGTGTGTGGAGGGGGGAGTGTTGCATACTACCTTAGTTGCTGATGAAAATGATTATAAAAGCTTATTAAAAATAGCAGAACAAAGGCATAGTGTACGTGATTTCTCCGGTCAGAGCGTTCCGATGGAGCTTTTACATAAGGCGATGGCTATAGCGCAGAGGGCACCGTCCGCTTGTAACCGACAGGGAGTTAGAGCGTATATTATAACTGAAAAAAATAGGGATTGTTTAAATGGCTGGTTGGAGGGAACTGGTGGATTTGCCAGTGCTGTAGATAAGTATATTCTTATAACTGGCAAATTAAGCACATATCGGAGTGATGAACCGTTTCAATACACAGTCAGTGCGAGTATTTTTGCTGGTTATTTGACTCTTGCACTGCAAAGCGTCGGTATTGCTGCCTGCGTGATTCAACGGCCATTGTTACACAATAATAAATGGGTTGAAGTTTCAAAAACGCTTGGAATCCCAGGTGATGAGCAGGCTGTGGTTATGATAGGCACGGGAATGCCGAAAGAGGATTACTTGGTTCCTGTTTCCCATAGAATGCCTTATGATTTTCAAGTAAAAGAATTGTAATTAGAACCATTACTCAAATACGGTCATATGGTTATATTGCAGATTGTAGCGCAGCTATTTTGACTGTATTGTTAAACGGCAAGAGTGGAGAAGCCTATAATTCCGCGAATCACGATACTCGTATTTCAATTGCTGGATTTGCACATGTTGTTGCTGATTTGGCAGGGGAAAATTTTATTCACTAACCCAACGGAAAAAGAGTTAGCTAATAGAACACCTATCATGAAGCAGGTATTTGACAGTAAGAAGTTAGAAGCTTTGGGATGGCATGGAGAATATACTGTACGGGATGGAGTTGCTCATACTTTAGCGATATTGCAGGGGGAATAATAGTTTTGAAGAGAGGCGTAGTAAAGCTGAGAGATTGTATGTATAAAATCACCGCGGATTTGGTGTCTGACACTTATTTGTTAAAAATTACTTTTCAACCTGAATTCATATGGGAAATCAGATGATAGGCTAAAATAGAGAACAACTCTGCATATAATTGAGATTAAACGACATTTACCGGAAAGGGGAATAATCATGGAAAATGAACAAAAGCCAAAGATTAATACACAGATTCTGGGTATGACAGAAGATGAACTGCCAAGGGTGAGCCTGAAAGGATCTGAAGTTGTCAGAAGACAGTATCTTTCTCATATCAGGGAGGCGATTCTGACTGTACGTCCAGATGGCGTTATGTTCAATAATTCCTGCATTGCAATGATGGAGGATGTGGTTTACATTCAGTTTCTTGTAAATCGGCAGGAGCATCGCATCATTATCCGGGCAAGTGTTGAAAATGACCGTGACAGCCAGAGATGGTGTAATGAGAAAGACGGCAAGCGAAAAAGCCGCAAGATTACGGGCAGAGAATTTTCAATCCGTGTTTACCGGATGATGGGGTGGAGCCGCGGATATTATTACAAAATCTGTGGAACTCCGGCGCTTCAGGTAGATAAAGAAGATGAGTTGCTTTTGGTCTTTGATCTTGATGAATGTGAACGATATACGATGACGGCCAAAGGGCGGAAGGCTGCCGGCGTGACGGATGAAGAGCTGGGTGAAGAACTCCAAAAGATTCAAGAAGAGGAAAGCAGAAAAGAGGCAGAAACTGTTACCTCGGATGAAAGCACGCCGAAGAAATCTAAGCGTAAAGGACGTTTCCCGGACAGTTGGGATTCGGATTCCTTTGGTGTTCCAGTTGAGGAACATGAAAACAGGGTAGAGGTAGATCGATTGCAACAAATTACACTGAATGATTTCCTTGAAGGAGACTTTTCAGAATAGTAGATTGAATAAGTATTTGCCATAGGGAGGAGGGATCAATGTGGCAAACAGAATAACCTTTCGCTTTAATACAGACAGGATTTGCATTTGGAAAAATACTGTCCGAAGCCTGGGAAATCCGCAGTACATACATCTTCTGATTAATGAAAAAGAGAAGCAAATGTTTATTCAGGTATGCGACCATGATAAGGATGCCTTCCGTCTCTATTATAACAAGAGAAGTAATGGAAGGGAAGCGGAATTTCATGTTAACGCAAAACGACTGATGAAATATTTGGCTAAGGTTGTCAGTGTTGATTACAATGGACCTTCGATTCGGTTTGATGGTATTTTGATGGAAGATGGAATTACGGTATTTATTGATTTGCGAAAATATGAGGTGCTGAATCCGGAGGATTACATAGAAGAATAAGTTTATTTGCTGAGACATGGTTGAGCTGTTGATGACAAGTGGTGAAAGTGTACATAAAGAATATTTCTCTTCATACCGTCTGAGTTGCCAAAATATAAGAGAAATAGTCTGATAATTCGGTTTCGTGTCATGATATAATGGGTATAATCTTTTTAGACGGAGGTTATACCGGGATGAACAACACGAAGCACAGCGAAGAAAAGACGGAGACGCAGCTATTTAAGTTTACGGGAAATTTCGAATTTATAATCGTAAATGGACGTAATGTTTTAGTTGGCTGCTTGATATATATGGACGAGGAAGAAAACAGGCATGTGTGTAGTAAATGCGGCACAAGGTACACAAAAAACGGTTTGTATTTGAAGTTTTATAGTGGTGTGCTGCCAGAACCATTGGATAGCCAGTGGCAGGAAGCAGAGAGCAGACTTAATCGGGAACAGAATTGCGGCGAAAACAAACTCGGACCTTATGAAACAGCAGTAAGACTGCAAAGATGGTCCTGCCCCGTGTGCAGAAAAAACGGGGAAAAACAGTGTGTTGAGATAGATTTCCCTGATTTTCTGCCGCGATACTGTCAGGATACAAAGGAGACGTTCATCTCGAATTTGGAAGAAGAGAAAGAAGATTATTTTGACGGTGAAAATATAGCCGAAAAAGCAGATATGCTTGCAGCTGCACGGAAACGCCATATGTTCTATGATTATATTGTCAGGGGAAAACGGAAAAATGATCCCGGTGATGGCGGCCCCAGCTATCGCCTTGTCTGTTATATACGATTTTGTTTATCCGGTACAGGATTTACACCGGAAGAGTTTTATTGGAGCATACAGAATCATAATAAACGCACGAGATGAGCACAAGTGAAATTTAACCCTGAAAAGGCATCCTCAGGTACGGGGATAACCTCCCACAATCCATTTTTTGAGGGGAAAGTTCAAAAGTGGTATCATTTAGATAAACCGATAGAGCAAGTATCGGGGAAATCTAAATGAGGTGAACAGAAATGGAGAATTTTCCGACCGAGAGGGAATTAAAGAAAATGCAGGAGACAGATCTATCAACGGTTGATAAAGGCACTCTGGTTGATATCAACCATGTGCATATTAATCCGGATCTGCCGTATGCTGAGCGGATAAGGGAGTTTGTTTGTCAGATTAAAAATCCGTATTGCTACCTGAATAACGGCATCGTCGTGAAAGTCAGCTTTTCAGGGAAAGAGACGCTGGAGGATTGTGTGGCGAGATATATACGATCAAAAGCTTAAACGCCGTATTTTTCTGCTGTAGCAGGGTGGATGCGGTATATGCCGGGCTGCTATGCAGAGAAAGGAAGTTTTGTATGAGTAACATCAATCATTTTCCGTCGCGTAAGACGGTAGAAAAACTGCGGGATACATACAGGGAAGGAACCGTTGTCATTTTGGATCATATGTCTGACCCACAGGCACCGCCGTCCGGAACATTCGGTGTCGTGGAATGCGTGGATGATATAGGCACTGTTTTCGTGAAGTGGAGCACGGGAGGCGGACTTGGAGTGGCATATGGCGAAGACAGCATCCATGTCGCATCTGCACACGAGGAGGCACTCTACAAAATCCAATGTGAATCGAAAATTCAGCATGATGGAAGCCGTTGCCCCAGATGTGGCGAGGTGATGCCGGGAAGTCTGCATACCCACGCACTTTCGCGCCGGGCAGAGATTATTGTCTGCGATAAATGCGGTCAGGAGGAAGCAATCGAGGATGCAGCCCAGGCAGGACTTTTTAAGAACAGCAAACCACAAAAACAAATAGAAGACTGGTATATTTGCGTTCAGCAGGAGGTGCGTTGATATGGCAGATGAACATACGGAAAAGCAGGGTTTCCATATCGTAGCGACAGAAGTGCTTGATGATAACAATAATGTACAGGGGTACTCCATCGGTATACCGGAGTACCCGACAGCTTCCGCTTTCTGCGTAGAACCGGAGGACATTATCCAAACCGGATGGGAAGCAAAAGAAAAAGCAGCCGCTGAGAGTGAGAAAAAGCAAAGAGGCATTTGACGGAGGAATACGGATATGAGCGAGAAACAAATTACGGCGGGAGCTGATAAATATAACGGTAAAAACCTTCTTGACGAGAAGTTCCTTTCTGAGGTACTTTGTGATATAGAAGCCTGCCAGTATGTGCTGAGAAAACTGTTAAGCGTGGATGACCTAACTGTCACAAAGGTCGTTGATCGGATTGCAGCGGGAAATCCGCAGGCACCGGGAGAGATTGTGGATGTTACCGGCGAAGACAGCAGAGGATTTGCCTGGGAGATTGCTGTGTGCAGGACAGATAAAGTGGAACCGCTTCATTCCAGATACGAGTTTGCCAGGATTGTGAAAAGGCTTACAGACAATGGGGAGGGTTATTCCGAAACACGAGAGATGGCTGTGGTATACATCGGAGCAGTTGACCATTACGGAAAGGGCGAGAACATCTATACGGTTCGTTCCCATATTAAGGAAATGGACAAACCTGTAGACGACGGTACAAGAATCATCTTTGCCAATGCTGAAGCCAACGATGGCAGTGAGGTTGCTGCAATGATGCAGTATTTCAATACCGCAGATCCGGAAGATAACAGTCATGGTGCACTGTCAGATAGAGTGCATCAGCTGAAAGTGAATGCTGCACAATGACACGAAAAAGTCGGCGGGATGAGTTGTTCTTCTATAAATAATATCTTCCGTAGAAAGGCAGGTGCAGTATGGACGATTTGAAAAACTGTGAAATGAGCGATGAAGCGCGGCAGATGGAAACCCTGCGGAAAATGCGATTTGACTGGTATATTGCACCCTACTATGGAAGCAAAGAGCAGTATTTGTTTGCCCGTTGTCAGGACTGCGATATCACCGGCGGATATTCTGAAGTGACGAATTTTGGTGAAGTGAAGAATGTTAAGACAAGAGTCAGTACCAGGAACGGCACTTCTGTGCGGGTATATATAGATACAGACAGTGGAGAACATTACTGTGCATGGATCTATGCTAGATGCAGTGCCTTTTCGGAAGCCGGTAAGAAAATGGTGGACGATTTTGACACATGGAGAGCAGACCCGGACATGACCCCTCTCGGTGATAAGGATTATCCGGAAGAAAACATCGGGTTTCATGAAACGGAAAAAGGTATTCTCTTTGAGGTGGATATGGGATCTGTTGATGTTATCAAGGATGTAAGATTACGCAGAAACGGGAAAGAAGTCAACCTCAGCATAGAGAAAAGGTGCGCCAGCGGTCATTTAGAGATGATATTAAGAGGTTGTGGCAATGACAAACTCCTGGTGAAGGACGGTGTGTTTACATTCCTCTCCGGTTTGAGCGACAGGGTTTCCTGCTGCATCAGAAACAGCGGCAGGAACAAGCTGATCGTTGACAGCGGTTTCCATTATTATTGCGGTATTGCTCCGGGAGAAGAACGAGAAATTGACCCGAAGAACGGGTTATACAGAGAGCAGAAATAGATACTCATAGAAAGAGATTCGTTAAATTGATAAGGACTGAATGATGGCGGCGATGATAGATAATGTAATAAAGAACTTCTTTAACAGACCAGAGATTACGGCAGATGCAATCAACTCCATAATTTACAAGAAAAATAAAGTGAAGACAGACGAACTGAAATTAGTCGATTTGACACCTGTATTCCGTCTTTTGGCGGATTTATCCGGGGAGCAGACGGTGGAAGATTACCAGAATGCTTACCGGAGAACGGTTGTGATGACATCAGATGAACTCTGCTGTGTCATCATGGGAGAGACGGAAGTCGACTATGGCCTGCCGATCAAAGCACGGCTGCTTGAAGGCGGACTTTATTCCGAGCAGGAGAGCCACCAGGATACTTCCGTGAAAGCACCAAAACTAACTCCGGTGATTACGCTGGTGTTCTATCTCAGCCCAAAAGACTGGGAAGGACATTATAAGCTGAGTGATATGTACCCTGAGATGGATGAGAAAATGCGTGCCTTTGCTCCTGAGTACTGCCTTAATATGGTAGAACCGGCAAAATTGTCGAAGGAAGAGCTGACGGCATTTTCAACAGAGCTGGGCAGCGTATTATGTGTAATAAAAAACAGCGGTGATGAAGAATATGCCGAGAAATCGGCAAAAGAGGACATTACAGAACTTAGCGAGACGGCAAAAGAACTAATCAGTTGTATCTTGCAGGGAAATGCATAAGGATAAGAGTTATGACCCTGTTGCCGTGGGAATATTTTTTGAGGGAGTGCAGGATGGAAGAAATAAGAATAGAAGTTGACCGTGAGCTTTATGAGCAGGCAAAAACTGCTCTTGGCTCGTTGGGGATTTCCATAGAAGATGCGACGGTAAAGTTTATTGAGCATATGGTGGCTGATAAGGAACACATTTTAAGGGATTTCCAATCTGGCATCCCTGCTGAAGAACTCGTGGAGAGAGCCGCCGGGGAAACTGTAGAAATGCTTATAAAGGATAGCAGGAAATAAAGAACGGCAGACTTTTATATTTTGATTAATAACATAGAAAACAAATGATTGATATGGTAGAGATTCCAGATGACTGAATATGACAAGCTTGTGCAGGCAGAGAAATATGCACATACAATAGAGATTATTGAAATCTCAACAGGGAAAACAGGCGTGGCAAACACGAAAGACGAAAACGTGGAGCTCTTTTACGGAGCAGACGATGGAAGCGACGATAAGATTGTGACTGCTGAAGAGTTCAGCAGAGATTTTCAGATTACGGACATTATCACCAGATAATGAATTGTTGTCACCGGATAGAGGGATGAAATCTAATCTCAGAATGATAGAACGGTAAAAGAAACGAGAAGAAAGTGCAGGTGAGGGAAAGTGAGCGACGGCAACGGCGGTTTCGGAACAAAAGACAGGATCCGGGAGCGCTATTCGAAAAACCGGGATATGAGCAAGGTCACGGTGCTGATGCCGAGACCACAGACAAATCCGTTTGACCATAGGGTAAGAAAACGGGTGGTGGTCTATTGCCGTGTCTCAACGGACGGCATCTCACAGACAACATCATTCGAGCTTCAGAAGAATTATTATCTGAAGTGGGTGCGACAGAACCCCGACTGGAAGCTTGTGGCGATGTACTGCGATGAGGGTCTGACCGCAACCAAAATTGAAAAGCGAGACGGTCTGATCCAACTGCTTGAAGATGCGAAGGCAGGTAAATTTGACATCATCGTAGTTAAAAATCTGTCCCGTCTGAGCAGGAACCTGCGCGATTGTATGAATATTGTTTACAAGCTCAGAGCACTTCCGAATCCTGTTGGCATTCTGTTTGAGACAGAGAACCTGTTCACGCTGGATAAGAGTGCGGATTTTACCCTGCAGGTTCTCAGTTTGGTTGCGCAGGAAGAATCGCACAAAAAGAGCGAAGCGATGAACGCCAGCGTGCAGCAGCGCTTCAGCCAGGGTCAGTACCTTACTCCTGCACCTCTCGGATTTGACAACAACGAGGACGGAGAGCTGATTATCAATGAGGAAGAGGCGAAGACTGTCCGGCTCATTTTTAAGATGTATAATTCCGGCTGCTCCGTCAGTCTGATTGCCGAAACGCTGGAAATGCTCGGACGCAGGACGAAGACGAAGGTGCTGAAGGACGGACGTTTGAAGCTGGGCAGGACGAAGTGGCATACCAGCTCGATTGTGGGGATTCTGCGCAATGAACGCATGTGCGGCGACATTGTTGCCCAGAAGACTTATACGCCGGATTATCTGACTCACAAGGCTGAAAAGAATGACCGTGTTCTCCCTCAGTATCATGCCAGAGACCAGCACGAGGGGATTGTTTCCAGGGAGGAATACGAGCTTGCTAACCGGCTGCTGGATGCAAACAAGGGCGGCTGGGACAAGGGACTTCCCGAACTGTCGGTCTATGAAGATGGTGCCCTGCAGGGCTGTGTGGGCACGGTACCCGGATGGAGCGGATTCGGTGCGGAGGATTATAACCGTGCGGCACTCCGTGCTTTTGGAGTTACCGAGGAGACCCTCCTGGAATACGAAAAGAGCATCGAAGAATATAACTTGGAACTGAGGAAGCAGGACGAAGTTCCGGCAAACCAGTATACGATGGGACGCAGGTATGAACTGGACTCCGATGATTACCGCCTGTTCCCGGACAGAATTGATGAAGTCGAAGAAGAGACTCAGGAGGAACCTGACATCAGCTTTGCTTCCATGGTAGAGTCGATTCGTCAGAATCAGCCTGCTGTTGCCGCAAAGGATCAGATCGGGCATTATGACTTTGAGGGGTTTGAACTTGTCCGGGCGCAGATGTTCTCCACCAGGGGAAAGGCGTGTGTTACCCTTGACCACAGGGGAGTTACGTTCAATAAAGCCTGCTCAGACAAATTTGAGGGGCGGATAGAAGATGTTGAGATTATCTATAATCCGCTGGAGATGATTCTGATCGTCCGTCCCGCAAAGAAGGATTCGGCAAAAACGCTGGGATGGATTCGGACGAAAAATGGACTCACAACGATGCGCCATTGCTCCTGCCGTGGAATTATGGGCGCCGTTTACGATAACATGGGCTGGAATGAGGAATACAAGTACCGGGTCATCGGGAGTGCCTGCGGCAGCGGAGACGATGCGATGCTGATTTTCTACCTGGAAGAGCCGATGATTATCGCACCCACGAAGGAAAAAGCGCAGCCGGAAGAAGTCAAACCTGCCAAGGAAAAGAACTGGGTGGACGATGTTATGGGAGCAGATGACAGCTGGGATCAGAAAACTGTCTCAACCATCGACCCGATGGATTATGTGGATGATGGCAGAAGTGCCAGGAGCAGCGCAATTTATTATGGCAGTATTGAAGAAGCAGCCCGTGAGGGAAAGCTGAACCTTGATCAGCTGGGCAAGGATAAATATGATCCAAGCGTTATCTGTGAGATGGTGAAAAAGGGCCTTTCTCCCCAGGAGGGCTGGGTCTACCTGCGCGGCATGGCTGTTTTCAAGAAGAACAGCATCATGATTTTCCCGGAGGACTGGGCAGACAGCTTCGGCCTGGATATCTACCACAGCTGTACGAGAAAGCAGGCAAGGTATGAACATGGGGCTTCCGGCTCCAAGGCGGAACCTTACGGCTGGACGCTCGGTGTGGATGTTCCGACCAGGGAAGAGGTGGATGCGGAAATTGAAAAACTGAAAGGGGAATCCGCGTAAATACAGCACCACAGGGATAGTGCGCCCTTTTGGAGGAGGGATGATTGTGAGTAAAATAATGGAGGATATGATTCGGGAGACCGTGGAACAGGCGGAAAGAGAGGCACTGCTGGAAGTCCTCAAGTCAGGCAGACACTCTATTGCTGATATAGCTTACGCTGATGACATGACTGAAGAAGAGGTCAGGAATATATGCGAAGAAAACAATATTCCGATCCCGCAATGTGAGAATTACATAAACATCCCCAAAACGCCGGCACAGGCGGAAGCACTGTTACGGGAAGTGATGGCGAACACTGCGAATTATCCGTCTATCGAGTATTATGCCGCAAAGATGTTGAAAATGGGACTGGTTGATAAGGATACAGTTGCCCGGATATGTATGCTGAGTAAAGCTAAAGCTGATAAATTGGAAAACGCCTCCTGCGAACAGATTAAGGAACTCCGCCATGCAAAAACATATTATGCAGAGGGCGGCGACACAGCAGAACCACCTGTCTATGTGCAGTACAGCAACGACGAATATGAGGTCAACTGGCGGGTTGTGCCGATTGATACATGGGTGGAAGAGCGGAGATTCCTGCGGCACGATACCGGCAGCGACAAAAGGACTAGGTATCACTTCGCCGGTGTGTATTACGGTGGATCGCCTATGGTGTATTCCATTGGGACTTCGTGGACAAACGGCGGATACGGCAGCAAGGTCACGGTTAATGCAGCGGATTTATATCTTGTGAAACGAGAGGACTTTGAAAAATACGCGAAGAGGCGTTTTCCAGCAGAATGTATTTGCCCGGAAACTTAAGTAGGTAATAAATCATTAAATCGAGCAGATTGAGAAAATCCAGACGGAGGTGGGACTGTGCCGGAGTCAAGTATATTTCATAACTTTACAATCACCGATGAAAAAGCCGCAGAGCGGTTTGCTGATGCGCTGGATAAAGCCGCTCAACAGCCGCCGTGGAAACCGCAAGGGGAAGTCGCTCCCCTTATAAGGAATCCGGAAGTTATTCGAACCATGTTTGAAAAGGCGAAATCCAGAAAAGAATCTGGAGCTGAGGACGGTGGATTTTTATCAAATGAATCGGAAGTAAACACAGAGGAACAGGTTGAGTCGGCTTTGCGGGCGGTTCTTACATTCCCCAATAGTGTGGCTGGGACGGAATTGTACAAAGCAGAAGTTGAAACCTTTGAAGAAGCCGGTGTGCTGACATCCAACCGGGGACTTGTGCTTAAGTTGGATGATGGATCGGAGTATCAGCTGACGATTGTCAAAAGCAGATAGCCTTTTCGGATGACCGCGAGGGAGAGTTTTTATTTATGTGGGATTTATATGATCAGGAGAAAATAACTGAGAGGATGCTTATGGACGAACGATGGAACGTTAAGACTGAATGTTTCAAAAGGGTAATGGATTATTTGGAATTGTCATTTGAGGAAACAGCGGAAGCGTTGGAAATTCCGAAACAAGACTGGCACAAAATTGAGATCAGGCTGTCGCGGTTTTAACTCTTAAGAGTTATGCATAGGTGATTAAAGAAGACGTGACCAACACAAATAGTACTAATGGAGAAACTCAGATGCCGGAAAACAGCTATGCTATTTACCAGTTAAAACAGAATAGCGAGAACATGGACAGGGCATTTATGCCGTTAAAGTATTTATACGAGAAGCATATCCCGGTACGGCGGGAAAAGTATGCCCTGGTCTATCAGGCACAGCTGGAAGAGGGTGAAACGCTGGATGACCTGTATCTGAAGTTTAATCTAGAGCATCCCGCAGATTATACTGGCCATTCCCTGAGCATCAGCGATGTGGTTGTTCTGCGAAAAGGTAAAACTGAAACAGCTTACTATGTGGATGATATGGGATTTGCAGAAGTGCCG
>JAJQGO010000015.1 GCA_021200415.1 Ruminococcus sp.
GAGGCATCGCTCTTGGCTCCTGCGTGTCTGAGCTGTCGGATAAGCTCCTGCAAAAGCTCCATGTCGCTGTAGGTAAGGATTGGGGTGACCATCTCGCATTTTTCGCTGTCTGGTCCCGAAATGGAAACGTCCTTCTGGAATTTCCATTCGCGTCCGTCCGTGTCCCATGCGCTCCAGGTGCTGTAACCGTTTCTTCCGGCTGTGTTCTCGTATCTTCCTGTGCCGAAGTATTTAGCGCCAAGCCTTGCGGCTTTTTCTCTTGCAATGTTGTTCATCTCGACCTCAACTCCGATGGTCTGCTGCTTCATGGCTTCCATCTGCCTTGCTGTTTTTTGCGTTCATGGTATGTACCTCCGTGTGTTGTTTTCCCTTTCGGTAGTACACATATTCGCTCTGAAACCGGATAATAGCAAGTCAATTCGGAGCCATAAAGTACACGATCTTTTGCCGCTGTATTTGTTCAATATTGTGTATCTTTGAGCGGCTCTCGGTTGCTGATTTTCCGGCACTCATCCACCTCGAAAACGAGATTTAAGGAGCTGCCGTTGTCCCATGCAACCATGAGGTCGGCGAGTGCATCCACGCCGAGGACAGTTCCCTGCGTACCCACAGGAGGTGCGGCGGGGTCGTCCATGCGGATAAGCTCCACGCGGGAGCCGACAGGGTACATCCTGCGGAGCTGTTCAATGTCTTTTTCAGTTGGATTCCGCATTGCGCTGACCTCCTTTGAAAGCTGAATTGCCTGGAAGATTCCGCAGGAGAATTTTCCGTGTGGCGCTGTATTCCTTCCCGATGAATCCGAGCCGCAGGAGAAAGCATCGGAAAGCGTACCGCTCATTTTCAGGAGCAGTGTCCTTCGCCGTGATGCGTTTCTGATTTTTTGCCATTTCGCAAAGGGCAGTCACAAGCTGCGTGTAAGCAGTCACCTCGTCCGGTTTCGCTGCGAATGGAAACCAGGGGAAAGAGGCAATTTTGTCCGTTACTTCAATCGGCAGGGCATTCACTCCGATGGAGTGCTTGATAAGTGTCTCCTTGGATGCTACAAGCCGTTTGAGGTTCCCTAACGCTGATTCTGAGAAGCTGTCCAGCGGAAGGGAGATGGTCAAGCGGTCTGTTTCCGTTAAATTGCCCTCTGACGCGTCAGGAGCGGTTTCGCAATCCTCGTCGGATTCTTCTTCGCCGCAGTCTCCTGAACCTTTTAACGGCTTTTCAGTGGGCGCAGGAGCGGTTTCATCGGAAGAGGGAGCGACTTCATTAGCCGAGGGGGCGGCTTCATCCGCAGCGCTGATAACCTCGGCGGGTTCCTCGGATTCCTCCGCGTCTGTGCCGTCCAGCGTCTCCGCATCCTCTGTCTCCACAGGGATGGCACTGAATCCGCACTCGTCCAGGAAATCAATCAGTTTCTCGACTTCCTCTGAATCCGTGCGGTCGGAGAATTCGAGGTTTCCTGCACGGGTGATTGTGTACTGGTCAACCGCGAAAGCGTAGCTCGGCGTGAACTGGTACACAGGTGTTACTCCCGCAAATTCGCCAACAGCTGCCGCCAGTTGCTTGCGCCTTGGTCCCGTAATTTCGTAATAGATGGTCATAAAAATCTGCCTCCTTTTTGATTTTGTACTACATATATTGCTCTAATTCGCTGCAATAGCAAGCGGAATCTGCGCAATATCCTGTAGAAAATGGGCGGCAGAATCGGGCGGTTGTTTGTGTAATAAGACATCAGGTCTGGCGCTTGCGGAGAAGCTGTTCCATGAGGTCATCCTGTGGAGTACCGCCGTCATAGCTAACTGTGCAGTTTTCTTTGACAATCTGGTAGATTTCTCCCCACAGGCGGTCAGCCAACGTAAGGTAGGTCTGGCTCATCGACACAAAGGGACTCGCTATGGCGGCACCCGTGGTTGGATGCTTAGCCAATGGACCCATCTCGCTGATATAGTCCTCCATCTGAATCCAACGTGCTGATGCCTGAGCGTACCGCTCGATGAGCTGCGGAGATACATAAGCTGCGCAGCCGCGCTCATTCAGCCATTTCCAGGTCTTCTTATAGATTTTCACCGCTTCGGTTTTGGAGCCGTCCCGTTGTTCAGCGGACAGGAACTTGCTGGGAGACGGCATCTTCACACCGGTAAGCTCCGCAGGCTCCGGGAAGGAAAGCATGGTTGCATTGGAGCTTCCTTCCGCGATTTTATCGACCAGAGGTTTCTTCTTCGCACCGGCACCTGGTCTTGCACCGCCACGGTTCGTTCCGTCTTTTGCAGCCATGCTCATCCCCTCCATTCTCGGCAGACTGCGTCAACCCCGCTCAATTTAGAGCAGGCTATTTCTCAAATTTGAGAAATACAATTTTAATGTCCGAAACTGTACTGGGATATTCCAGGGCGGTCTTCACGCACAAGAATCTCCGTGCCAAACGCCAGCTTTTCTGCTCCGCATTCGCAGACATAGATAATATCTTCTGGACTGGGGCAATCACCTGTCGGAACCATATATTTTCCGCATACAGGGCAGCGTTGAAGTCTCACCACATATGAGCCGTCATAAACAATCTCGTTATTTGTTACGTCCAAAATGGCGACATCTTTATATACATTTCCATCGTTGTCTTCGTACTGTATCAGCGCAAGACAATATACATATGGAGTTTCACGAACATCACGATAGTGAATTTCTTTTTCGTCCTCGTCTACAGTTCGCAGCATGACAGTAGAATCAGGCGGGAGCTGCATTGTCCGCAGATCAACTTCGTTTCTTCTTGCACAACTGTTGCTCATAAAAGCAAACCTCTCTTTCATTGTGTAGGGGTGCGCCTTTGAAATTCTGCATTAAAAACGCACCAGTTTTTGATTTTTTACAACATTCTTTTGAATGCTGTGGTCGCGGTTTTACTCAAAAATGAGTAAAAGAAAATGCGTGAAAGCCCGTGAAATCCTGAGCCATTCACACATATACATAAATTTCTTATCTGCCGCTGGCAGGGGTTAATACCCCCGTTTGAAAGCAAATTTTCGCGTGTTTGAGGGGGCGCCGTTCCTTCCGGTGAAAAGCCGCAGAGATATATTGCCCCTTACCCCTCGAAGCGGAACGATGCCAAACGATATAGGAGCAGGTCGTTACCGTAAACGAGAAAAACTCCGCACCTATAGGCTGGCTGTCACTGGTATGAGATTGAACGCCTGTCCCGCTGCATACCTTTCGGCTATTATAATTTTAGCGCCGCCCAATCGAAAACGCAATTTAGGTCGTAATTTAGGTGCTGATTTAGGTGTACTCCTGCTGTAACATCAAAACAGGGCACATATAGTGCGTGTGGTTCTCCTTGAACAGTAGAGCCGCACTGTACAACCACGCCGATTGCTCATCTGTCTGCCTACCTTTCGGCTATTATAATTTTACCGCCAGCAAAGATGAAATGCAATTTAGGCGGAATTTAGGTTTAATTTAGGAGCTTCTGAATCGCCAGGCCTGCCATCAGTAGTATCCCTTTCTCGCCGCAATCAGAGCAGGACTTTTTCTCCTGTCGATGCAGAACAGCCAGTTGAACTGCTGGACAGTCATAGGTTCATAGCCACACAACAGCATTGCATCTTTGAATGCGTTGTTGCTGATGTCGACGCCAGGGAGTTGCTTCTCCATGATGACCTTGAGGCGGTTGCTGCTGATTGGGTTGGACTTGGTCTTCGCCGGTACCAGTTCGTTCTTAATCCAGTCAATAATCCGTGCCTGTTGTTCCGGTGGCTGTGCGCTGAACAGCTCCGTGTCAACCCAGCTGTATGGGTGTCCATTAAGGACACCGCACAGCCGATCACGCTCATGTTCTGAAATATTACCGTGATACATCATAGGATACTTTTCCTTTCGATTGTCGGAAGAGGCAGCACCTCGTTGGGACGGACACGCTTCTTCACTTTGATTCGGTACCACCAGGTCGGCTCCAATAGGTTCATAGGCTCGAAGCCGAACATCATCAGAGCATCTTTCATCTGGTTTTCCGAAATGTACAGATTGTTGCACGAATGCATAAGGTGCTTCAATCCGTAGGCATTATGATGTTCACCATTCCTGCTTGGGCGAAGATAGAGTGACACCCAGTCCAGCACCATTTTTTGTTCATTTTCCGGCAGGTCGGACAGCAGCTTTGTGTCGCCGTCAAAGTTGTACGGGTGTCCGTTGCGGATTCCGCTGGGTTGTTCGTATTGTTTCATCATGATAGTTTTTCTCCTTTCAAAAGAATCGGGATGCGAATTTGGGCAATAAAAAAGCCCTCACAGATTTCTCTGTAAAGGCTTCGCTTGTCCTAACTCGACATCATAAGTATATCGCCTATTAAGTCCATAGTCAAGAGATTCAAAAAAGAACTTTTGTGAAATTTTGTGACGGTGAGATTAGCGGTATAAAAGTGATTTTTCACACTTATTTGCAACACCGCTGTATCAACCGACCGCCATCAATTCCGTAATTTCATCAGGCAAAGCCTCATCTGTTGGAACGACGATTGCATCCAGCCCTTGAAGATAGCGTTTTCTTATCCCGGATTTTTCGGTGTAATCCAACAACTCCATTATCTCGTCATAGGTCTTGTCTTCCAAAAAGACAGCTTCCAAAACTGTCCTGGCACGCTCGTCTTTAACCAATTTAATGGCATCGGAAACTTCCTGCCTTACTTCTACACGTTTGAGAATAAGCTGCTGAATTTTATCCTCCTGTTCGCAGATTTTCTCCACATACAGAGCTGTCGGGTCACTGTGACCGGACTTGTTCCTTGGCATCCCATCGTATCTAACCGACTTCGTACATGGCATCTGCCGCAGCTCATTAAGCCTACGCGTTTCATACGCTATTTCGGAATCTATATCTTGTGGCCGGCTCAAAAAATCGACTACAATCTCGCGCCTTGCTTTGCGCTCCATTCTATCCATACTTCCCATGATTTACCTCCTGTAAATATCTATGAATAACTGTCAATCCATTATGTTGCTGTGTCCGCCAGGATATGCCGTAAGACTTCTTAGTTAGGGTAAGTAGGGTTTCTTTCTTACCTTTTTATTTTTCTCTATTCCAATAATCACGCTAATATTAGATTAGAAAATCTATGCATTATAGAAATTTACCCTAACAACCCTAACTTTGATGGCCTGCGCCAATGCTTGATGGATACAGAAAGCTGCTTACGTCAATATAGATTCATCGTCTTCCGACCCCATCGGCTGCGGGTGAACAGTCAAGATATGGTTGATTTCCGGCGGAAGCAGATAGTACTTGTAATTGCTGACGTTCTTGGTTTTGATGCGAGGGTCGTTCACCGCCATTTTTGCGAGAACACGTCCGATTTTTTGAGAATCATAAAATCGAAATTCGTATAGCATATTCTTTACGTCACTGACTTTCTTCCATTTCCATTCGCTTATCGGTTTTTCCCAGTCAAGACTGTCCATAATTTCAATTTCTCCTGGAATTGTTTTGTTGTACTTCCTATTACGCCGCTGTAACTCGGCTTTTTCATCCTCGGTCAAACGATAGCCCTCTGGGTCCGGAAGATAATATTGCTCATAAATCTGCCGCCACAGCTGTGCCACCCATTCGGGAGTCAAGGCTCTCAATCTATCCAAGTCAATTCGCTTGGGTTCGATTACCCAAAACCGGCGGCTTCCTGTTTCATCGACCAAAAATTCCGCTGGGTTTACCGTAGCGCAGAAGTTCGTCCGCCGTGGTCTGTTGACCGCCACTCTCGCGTAGGGCTGTCGATAAGTGTCCTTGGTAGCTGTCACAAATGCTTTTAACGCCGACTGTTCTCGCCTTAAGGTGCTGTCCAGTTCTCCCATTTCCGTAATCCAGCATCTTGTCTATTGGATAATGGAATCCTTATTGTCAAGGTCAATACTTACGCCTTCCGCAAACCAGTCCGGGCTTACCGCCATCTTATAGCAGAACAACGTTTTTCCGGTACCCTGTTCCTTCTGAATTACAAGTACACCGTCTGCACCGACAGGTCGTTCATCGTCATTCAGTGCAAGGGCCACACCCTGCTGATACCATTTCCGCATCAGTGTACACGATAGTGCATCGTGGTCGATTCCCATAATATCGTAGATAATAGGAAAACGGTCAACCTTGTCGTAGACGGTACTCAGCAGCATTTCTTCCACAGGGTTGAAACGGTTTTCATCCTCTATCAGGACGAGACATTCCTCCAAAGTCTGCTTTGAACACTTCATATTGTGATCCGTGAAATAATCATTCAACACAGCTGGTAGTGTGTTTGCCGCATTCGAGAATGATAACTTCTCTGGCATTCCTCTGATTTCAGCCTGACCGGAAATCACATTCAGCCGCAGTGTAATCCCCAATATATCCAAGGTTTCTTTTACTTCGCGGCTTGTGACTTTAATCGGAGGAGCGTCCTCAGAGATTGCCGCTGTAAACTTTCCAGCGGGCACATAATTCGGATCAGCTTCAATAGTTCCGTGAAAGAAATTGAGAGCACTGTTCCAGATAGTATTCAGTTCTTCCTCAGCTAGAGGCTCTTCACAGCGGTCTGCTGCAGCATAGAAAAGATTGCGAGCCTCATCCGAATCACCATGCCGTTTCAGATATTTTGCCGCAACGGATGACAGTGTCGAGTTCCGGCTTCCAACGGGGATAACCTTCGGCAGCGACTTTCTATCCTGGATGAATCTGCTCAAAGGTGTGCTGCCGGGATAATATTCCACCTTGGGGTTGTCCACTCCGAACAGAAATCTTGCAGCGTCTGTTGCATTATCGTCAAATGCCGGGAAAATTTTTTGTGTTTCGTCCTTTAGTCGTTCATAGGCTTTGCGGTCGCTTATCTCATCGCAGATAAAATACACATGGAAGCGAGGACGCGCCGGGAGGTCATGCTTCGGCTTGTTGTGGTTGCGCGAGTAAACCACGTAGAACGGCACATCCGGGAAAGCTGCCTGCACATCAGCAGGCGTTTTCCATTGCTCCGGAGGAATATCCGGAAGAGTTGGATGCGAAGGCATATTGTTGCAGTCAGCAGGCATACAGTTTGCTTTCCTGAATGTCTTGTTGCTGCGATAGCCCTTAATCATTCTGCCACGGTTATTCTTGCCGTCTGCGTAAACTGCGCAAACATGGTCGTATTCGGCATACTTTTGCAAATCCTCTGTGGAGTTAATTTCTACGGTCAGAGGATAGCTCGTATTCTTTTTGTTCTCCTTCTGGTCGCTTACCGAGATAAACATACTCGTTAAGATGCCAGCTGTCTCTGTCTGCATATCCTTATTCTACATACGGTTCTCCTCCTTTCGCTAGATACTCTTCAAACTTTGCCGGGACAACATAGGCTCTGTTGCCGGACCTGATAACCGGGATAGTTCCTTTTTTAATAAGCTCCCTCAGTGTGTGTTCCGGGAAATGATACTCCCGTGCTGTCTCTTTGACTGTCAAAACCGCCTTGCTTGGATTTCTTTTCTCTTCCATTACAAAACAGCTCCTTTCTACATCCCTTTTTTAGATTTCACAACTTCTTCAGTATGCGATGCGGGTATGTAATTCCGATTTCGGCCTTGACGAGTGCGTTTCTATTTGCTATAATCATTGTAGCGCAAACAAAAACGCAAGTCAACAGATGTATTTGCGGTAATTTTGAATTACAAGCAGAAACGCATTTATAGGAGGAGTTATAATGGCAAAATCAAAGAAAACGACAGCCCTTGAAAAATATAACGCGCCATTCGCCGTTAATCTAAGAAATTTCATGGACATCCACCCGGTGACAGGGGCTAAGACAACGCAGAAGCAGCTGGCTGATTATCTGGGTGTCCGCCCGCAGACGGTTTCCTGTTACTGCATGGGCGAGAGCATCCCAGATGTGGAGCGGTTGATGCAGATTAAGGAGTACTTCGGTGTCTCGGCTGACTTCCTTATTACAGGAGAACGGCTGGAGAATGCTCCAATCAGAGACACCCTCGGTCTGTCCGAAACTACCATCGAAAAGCTGAAGCTTGTGAAGAAGAACTATTTCGAGGATACACCGCAGATGCTGTATATGCTCGATTACCTCCTGGGGGATCAGGAGTTCTATTTCACGCTTGAAAAGGCAGGCGATATAGCGGATGCAAAACGCCGGTTAGCGGAAAAGCGTCAGCAGTTTGAAGAGGAACACGGTGAGGATTCTTATGGTTATGCGGAAAAACGCCGCGAACTTACAGAGCAGAGTGACTTTCTCGACTGGAAGATGACGCAGATTTTTGAGTCTTACTTCGTCAACTACGCCAACCGCGATTACAAGACGTCATATTTCCAGTCCCAGTGGGATAAAGCTGCAGAGCAGGACGCTGCTGCTATAGCAAAGGAAGAAGCCGAGCTTCAAGAAAGAATGGCGGCATACAAGACTGCCCACCCGGAGCCTGAAAGTACCGATGACTTGATTGCGGAGGTGGCGGCTGAAAACGGAGCAGACAATGGGGAAACATGACAATGAAGATAAAATTACAGCAGGTGATTGATGCCATAGAAGAAGCGGATGATAGCTGGACGGGATTCTATGACTCCCAGACCGGCGAAACGGTGTGGCTGGGCGACACGCTCCTTACCGGAGAATCCTACGAGGAACTGGAAGAACTGATAGAGACATCGGAGAACCGCTTCTTCCGTTTTCCCACGAAGTTTGATATCCACGAATACAGCATCATGGAGAACTTCGTGGATGACCTTCCGGCGGGAGCGATACGAAATGAGCTAATGAACGCCATTCGCGGCAGGGGTGCGTTCCGCAGATTCAAAGACGGCATCTATTATCACGGCATTGAGCAACAGTGGTATGACTATCAGGCAGATGCCTATAAGCGGATTGCTGTTCGCTGGTGTCGGGATGAGGGTTTGGAGTATGAGGAATAAAAGGGCTGGGAAGCTGATTAAAGGACTGATATAGTATAACAGCAAAGCACCTCGGCGGCGGTTTGGAAAAGAAACTACTGCCGGGGTGCTTTACGTTTATGGCTTATGCGCATTTGTATTAACCGAAATTTTTAGCTTCATAGAAGCAAGTGAAAGTTCCAAGAAGTCGAAAGAACTTTCAAAAAACTGCGATTGACGGTTGAAATGTTGTCTTTGTTTGTGTTATACTAATATAAAGTGTGCCTGTAAACATCCAAAACGCGAGGTGTACGCATGAAGATAAGTTATAAGAAGCTCTGGATTCTGCTGATAGAACGTGATATATCCAAAGCAACACTGAGAGAAGAAACAAAAATTGCTGCAGGAACAATGAGCAAACTGAATAAAGGTGAAGAGGTGGCGCTGTCTGTGCTGTTGCGCATCTGTGATTACCTGGACTGCGATATCGGCGATATTTGTCAGGCGGTACGTGAAGAGAAGTAAAAATACGCACCAATTATTCCGTTCCATTAGATGGTTATACAAACCGCTTTTTGCGGAATTCCTGGGAGGAAACTGAAATGGACAATCAGATTCACAATCAAATTGTAAATTTTATATGGGGAATCGCCGATGACTGTCTGCGCGATGTGTATGTACGCGGTAAGTATCGTGATGTTATTTTACCGATGACGGTTATTCGTCGTCTGGATGCTATGCTGGAGGATACAAAACCGGCTGTGCTTGCCATGAAGAAACAGCTTGACGCTGCTAAGATTGATAACCAATGGCCTGCACTTTGCAATGCTGCAGGACAGGCTTTCTGTAATTCTTCGCCCTTTTTGCTGAAGGACTTGACCAGTCGTTCTAAGGCGCAGACGCTGAAAGCTGATTTCATCGCATACCTTGATGGTTTTTCTCCCAACGTTCAGGTGATACTGGACAAGTTTAAGTTCCGCAATCAGATTGATACAATGGTGGATGCTGATATTCTTGGTGCGGTTATCGAGAAGTTTACTTCGTCAGACATCAACCTGAGTCCGAATCCTATTTATAAAGATGCGGAAAAGACTATCCTCAAGCATCCTGGACTTGATAATCATGGTATGGGTACTATTTTTGAGGAACTGATCCGCAAATTCAATGAAGAAAATAACGAGGAAGCCGGAGAGCACTGGACACCTCGTGATGTTGTCGAGCTTATGGCAGACCTCGTGTTTATGCCGATTGCTGACCAAATAAAAGATGCTTCTTACTCCTGCAATGACGGAGCCTGCGGCACCGGCGGGATGCTCACTGTTGCGCAGGACAGACTTTTAACACTTGCCAAGAGACGTGGCAAGGATGTGTCCATTCATCTTTTTGGACAGGAAATTAACCCAGAGACTTATGCTATCTGTACAGCAGATATGCTGTTGAAAGGCGATGGTGAAGAGGCCGAGCATATCATGTATGGCTCCACGCTTTCCGATGATCAACACGCTTCTCGCCAATTTGACTTCATGCTTTCCAATCCGCCTTATGGTAAGAGCTGGAAAGTAGACGCTGAGAAGATGGGCGGTAAAAAAGATATTCTGGACACTCGATTCAACACCTACCTTGAGGGTGGTGAAGAGATGGCAATGATTCCGAGAACCAGTGATGGGCAGCTTCTCTTCCTGCTGAACAACATATCAAAGATGAAAAAAGATACTGAGCTTGGAAGCCGCATCGCTGAAGTACATAACGGCTCATCTCTTTTCACTGGTGATGCCGGAAGCGGCGAGAGCAATGCCAGAAGGTATATGATCGAAAATGACCTTGTGGAAGCAATCATTGCTGTGCCGACAAATATGTTTTATAACACTGGCATAGGTACTTATATCTAGATACTTTCAAATCGGAAAGAGGAGCGCAGGAAAGGAAAAATTCAGTTGATAGATGCAACCGCCATGAAATCTCCTCTTCGCAAAAATATGGGAAACAAAAACTGCGAATTCACACCGGAACTTCGCAAAGAAATTCTGCGCATTTTTATGGACATGGAACAGAGCGAGGTCAGCATGATATTTGATAACTCGGAATTCGGTTATTGGTCGGTGACGGTTGAAAGACCACTTTGCCTGCGCATTTATCCTGAAAAGAATGTCCCTGCCAATCTTTTCAAAAAGACTGATGAGAGAGCCGCATACGAGAATGCGATAAAATCACTGCCACAGGATACGCCGCTTGATGATTGGACTGTCTTTGCAAAAGCAACAAAACTGAAAGCGGCAATGCTGAAAAAGGTACGCCCGTATATTACAGAGAAAGATGCTGCTTGTAAGCCAATCAAAAGGGAAGCGGACGCAGACTTGCGTGACACCGAAATTGTTCCGTTTACTTATGAAGGCGGAATTGATGCTTTTATGAAAAATGAAGTATTACCTTATGCGTTGGACGCTTGGGTGGATGAGAAGAAAACGGCTGTCGGTTACGAGGTTAGCTTTACAAAGTATTTTTACAAGCCGGTGGAATTACGTGAAATGAGCGACATTCTTACAGAATTGAGGGAGTTGGAAGAGCAGGCAAGTGGCATGATGGCGGAAATTATGGAGGGAATTGAATGAGACAATATGCGGAATATAGCAAAACGAAAGCAGATTGGCTGCCGGATGTTCCCGCTCACTGGAGTGAACAAAGAATAAAGACTCTTTTTAGCTTGCATGATGAAAGAAACTATCTTCCGCTGAGTGAGGTTAATTTGATTTCGCTGTACGCCAAAATGGGTGTTATTCAACATTCAGATATTGAACATACAACAGGCAATAGAGCTTCAAATGCAGACGGATATAAAATTGTAAATAAGGATGATATAATTGTTAACATTTTACTGTGCTGGATGGGAGCTATTGGTCGATCGGATTATAATGGCGTAACCAGCCCTGCTTATGATGTTTACTCTCCGAAAGAAGGCGTTAATTCCCGATATTATCATTATTTATTCAGGCTGCCGTCTTTTTCGCAGCAGTGTTATAGAGTTGGAAAAGGGATAATGGCGATGAGATGGAGAACCTATTCTCCGCAGTTTTGCAATATTGTTGTTCCTGTTCCGCCTTGCTCAGAACAAGATCAGATTGTCCGATTCCTTGACTGGAAAGTTTCAATGATAAACCGCTTGATTAACACTAAGCGAAAAGAAATAAAAGCTGTTGATGCAATGAAACGCTCAATGGTCAGTAGTGCAGTTACTCGCGGCCTCAATCCAGACGCTTCTATGAAGTATAGTGGAGTTAAGTGGTTGGGAGATATTCCTGCGCACTGGGGAACAATTAAACTTCGGCAGCTCCTCCATCCGGTAAGCATAAAGAATCATCCGGAGCTTCCGCTTCTTTCTGTAGTTAGAGAACAAGGTGTCATTGTGCGCGACATCGATGATAGGAAAGCAAACCACAATTACATTCCGGATGATTTGAGCGGTTATAAGATGGTCAAAAAAGGTCAGTTTGCTATGAATAAAATGAAAGCGTGGCAGGGGTCTTATGGAATTTCGGATTATACCGGTATTGTTAGCCCAGCATACTTCATTTTCAATGTGGCATTCGACAATCTTGAATATTTTCACTATGCCATTAGAAGCAAGGTTTATGTGAATTTCTTTGCGCAGGCATCGGATGGTATTCGTGTTGGCCAGTGGGATCTTCAGATGGATAAGATGAAGGAAATCCCGTTTATTGTTCCACCTGCTGACGAACAGATTGCCATCGTTGAATACATAAAGAAGACTCATCCGAAATACGACGAGGCAATTGAAAAATTGACTGCAGAGGCTTCAGCACTTGAAGAATACAAAGCAAAGTTGATTGCTGATGTAGTTACAGGTAAGGTAGACGTTCGCTATGAAAAAATACCGAATTATGAGTTTGTGGATGAAGAGGCTGACTCCGAGGCGGAAGGAGAAAACGATGACTCTGAGGAACAGGAGGATTAACGATGGCATTTACCAACATAAAGGAAAATGGTCTTGAAACCTTGATCGTGAAATGGCTCGTAGAGCAAAATGGATACGAGGAAGGCACCAATGCCGATTATAATAAGGAATATGCTGTTGACGAAACACGCCTGCTCCGCTTTCTACAGGATACACAGCCAAAGGAAATGGACAAGCTGGGTGTGTTTAAGTCCGACATGAAAAAGAGGCAGTTTTTGAACCGCCTGTCCGGAGAAATCGCCAAGCGCGGTATTATTGATGTGCTGCGAAAAGGCGTGAAGGTCTATCCGGCTGACCTTATTATGTTCTATCTGACACCGACGGAAAATAACCAGAAGGCCAGAATCATGTATGAGAAGAACATATTCAGTGTAACCAGACAGCTGCGGTACTCGCAAGATGCTGGTAAGCTTGCATTGGATGTGTGTCTGTTTATCAATGGCCTTCCTGTCATCACAATGGAGCTGAAGAACCAACTCACGAAGCAGAATACAGAGAATGCTGTAAATCAGTATATGGAAGACCGCGATCCCCATGACCTTCTCTTTTCATTCAAGAGGTGTATGGTTCATTTTGCTGTGGATGACACCACCATTCAGTTCTGTACAAAGCTTGATAGAAAAAATAGCTGGTTTTTACCGTTTAACAAGGGATACAACGACGGCGCAGGTAACCCACCGAATCCTGATGGTCTTATGACAGATTATCTCTGGAAAGATATTCTCACCAAGAGAAAGCTGTCCAAAATCATCGAAAACTACGCACAAGTTATCGAAGAGGTGGACGAAGATACCAAGAAGAAAACCGTTAAACAGATATGGCCGCGTTATCATCAGTTAGATTGCGTAGAAAAACTTCTTGCTGACGTAAAGGAGAACGGCGTTGGGAAGAGATATCTTACGCAGCACAGTGCAGGCAGCGGAAAGTCAAATACCATTGCATGGCTGGCGCATCAGCTGATTGGGCTTGAACAAGATGGGCATCCGATGATTGACTCTGTCCTTGTCGTGACTGACCGCCGTATACTGGACAAGCAGATACGCAACACCATAAAACAGTTTATGCAGGTAAAAAATACTGTAACGTGGGCGGAGCATTCCGGTGATTTGCGGAAAGCAATACAAGATGGTAAGCGAATCATCATTACGACGATTGAGAAGTTCCCTTATATCGTATCGGAGATTGGTCAAGAACATAAGAACAGTAAATTCGCCATCATTATCGATGAGGCGCATTCCGGCCAGAGCGGACGCAATTCCGCAAATATGAATCTGGCACTTTCCGGTCTTGCTACGGATGATGATGCGGACAATGAAGACAAGATTAATGCCATGATGGAAGGACGCAAGCTCGTATCTTCTGCCAGCTACTTTGCTTTCACGGCGACTCCGAAGAACAAAACTGAAGAGATGTTCGGTGTAGCCTATGAGGAGGATGGCGAGGTTAAGCATCGTCCGTTCCATGTTTATACTATGAAGCAGGCTATCCAGGAGGGCTTCATTCTCGATGTGCTGAAAAACTACACGACTATTGACAGCTGGTATAAAATCATGAAGACTGTTGAGGATGACCCGATGTTCGATAAAAAACGGGCACAGAAGAAACTGCGTGCCTTTGTCGAGGGAAATTCCGAGGTTGTTGCCAAGAAAGCTGCTATGATGGTAGAGCATTTCCACGAGCAGGTCATTGCAAAGAAGAAAATCAATGGTACGGCTCGTGCTATGGTGGTCACAGCCAGCATTCCGAGATGCATTGAATATTACTATGCCATAAATAAATGCCTCTCTGAGAGACACAGCCCGTATAAGACAATAGTGGCGTTCTCCGGTGATCATAAATATAACGGAAATGAGCCTGCACTGACATCGGCATCTTTGAACGGCTTTCCTGACGCTAAAATTCCGAAGGAGTTCAAGAAAGACCCATACCGGATATTGATAGTTGCCGATATGTTCCAGACAGGTTTTGACGAGCCGCTTTTGCAGACCATGTATGTGGATAAGCCGCTTTATGATATTGCTGCCGTTCAGACACTTTCCCGCTTGAACAGGGCTTGCCCCGGTAAGGATGAGGTTTATGTACTGGACTTTGCAAATAAAACATCGGTAATTGAGGAGGCGTTTTCAAAGTTCTATCGGACAACAATTCTATCCGGCGAAACCGACCCCAACAAACTCTATGACCTGACTACGCTCATGGAAAGCTATCAGGTATACGATGATAGCGATGTAGAGAAACTCGTGGAGCTATTCTTAAGCGGGGCGGAACGTGACAGGCTTGATCCGATTCTGGATGCCTGCACTGCTGTATATAAACAGCTGGAGCTGGATGACCAGATTAAGTTCAAGAGCGCAGCAAAGTCATTTGTGCGTACATATGGTTTTCTCGGCTCAATCCTGCCCTATGGAAATGTCGAATGGGAGAAGCTGTCTATCTTTTTGAATCTGTTGATTCCGAAATTGCCGTCGCCTTGTGGTGATGATTTGTCAGAGGGAATACTGTCAACGATAGATTTGAACAGCTACCGCAATGAGGCATAAGAAGCCATTTCTATCAAGCTGGAAGATGCCGATGCTGAAATTGCGCCGGTACCGGCTGGCAAGGTTGGACATATCATTGAACTAGAAATGGACTTGCTCTCTAAGATAATAATGGACTTCAACGATATGTTCGGAAATATCAACTGGAATGATGCCGATAATGTGCAGCGACAGATTCTTGCCATTCCAGAGATGGTTTCCAAAGACAAGAAGTATCAGAATGCCATGAAAAATTCCGACGAGCAAGAGGCTCGTACAGAAAGTGAACGAGCTTTGCAGCAGGTTATCTTTTCCATTATGGCAGACAACATGGAGCTATTCAAGCAGTTTCAGGATAATCCGTCCTTCAAAAAATGGCTATCTGATATGGTCTTTAATCTGACGTACAATCCAGAGGGAAAACCGTATGTTATGCCTGGTGAAGATACTGGACGGAAGGCTACCATATATGAATTTCCACAGGAAGAATGGTCAATGTCAATGGTTGCGGAAGATACAGTACCATACGGTACAAAGAAGGATAAGCACTGAGATTTTATTGGCTATCTGTGTAATAGAATCGTGCGTAAGATGCAGAAGGTGGTGGGATTAATGGCAAAAAGCAGACGTGCTCATGCAGTAACCTTTGGATTTGATTTTCAGGTAAATGCGGCGATTGTATTGATGCTTGATAATATAGAAGATTTGGTTTCTCTACGCTTAGAGGGGGATTATGAGGATATTGATGTTGTATTAAACGATGGTAGCCACATTTTGGCTCAAGCAAAGGCTGTGGAAAGAAGTAGTTCAGATTTCAGCCATGTACGAGAAAATATACAGAAAGCATTGTTGTCCCTCTCAGAAGCATCAAGAAATGCGAATGCGAAGCAGCTCATTTTTATTACGAATTCACCGAATCCTTTAAATGACAAGAATTCTAGAAGCGTCTTTTATGGGGATGCTAGACGTTCATTTGATTCCTTACCTCCATCTGCCCAGAAATTGATTACACAATATCTGGGGAAAATTGATAATGCTTTGGATACAGATAAGCTTTTGATACAGGTACTTCCATTTGAGACAGATAATGAACGAGAACGGTATAAGGTTGTTCGTAGAGCAATAGATGATTTTATAGGCGCATTAAACTTGAATTATTCTGGAATAGGCAATAAGCTTATGTGTATTTGGCAGGATGAGGTATTCAAGAATTCGACGAAAAAGGACGCGTCAATCATATTGAGCAAAAAAGATATTATCTGGCCCGTTATTGTAATTGCAACGGATATAGAACGTTGTGATTCTACACTCGCGGAAAACTTTGA
This sequence comes from Ruminococcus sp., assembly GCA_021200415.1. Lineage (GTDB taxonomy): Bacteria > Bacillota > Clostridia > Oscillospirales > Ruminococcaceae > Ruminococcus. Next base: position 16,653 of record JAJQGO010000015.1, read on the forward strand.
TGCTTCCCTTTATGACGAGATTGTTCATCGCTACCATGATATTATTGATTCATGCTGTGAACGGTGTGAGTTCTTTATCAAGGTGCTGTATGACTACAAGAATTTCAAACCATCTAGGCCGCAATCAAAAAAGTGTATGGAGTTTGCGCAGACAAAGTGGGAAGATTATGTAGATGAAATAGGAACTGAGCATATTGATGAAGAGACACAGAAAGGATTAATACAGATTATATTATACAGTATTGTTCGCAATCGTTTAGAAATCGACAAGATTAAGAAAGGGGTCAACTTATGTTCATAGAGTCAATTTATCTTAAGGAAGGCCTTTTTGATAGGACTATTATTTTTAGCTCTAAAGCAAATCTTGTTCACAGTGAAAATAACAGTTGTGGTAAAACAACGTTGCTGAGGTTTATTTTATATGGTTTGGGATATAACATTCCTAATACAAGAAAAATTAAATTTAATAGTTGTGATGTTGAACTATTCGTTAGTTTAGATAATGGCGACCGAATAAAATTGGTGCGCTGTAATGACACAACTTTAGTTTTCCATACTGATGAATCTCAGCAAACATTTGTACTCCCGGAGCAGGAAAATGAACTTCATTCTCGATTGTTTGGCACACAAAATGTAGATATACTTTCAAACCTTCTGGGTGCTTTTTATTTGGATCAGGAAAAAGGTTGGACGTTGCTAAATCGAGGTAAAGTTATTGGGAGCATCCGTTTTAATATAAATTCCCTTATTCGTGGATTGTCAGGAAGAGACTGCTCTGAACTCTTAAATAAACAAGCGAAGCTTCAAAGAGAAAAAGAAAAATACAAGCAGATGTCAAGTGTGGCGCAGTACAGAGAAACATTGGAAGAGGAAACCGGAACCCTAGCCGCGGACTCTTATGAAGAGGAAAGCAATGCAGCTTTAAGCTCTTTACTGATTAGACAGAGACAATTAAAAACTGAATTGCGGAGAATAGATAAAACTCTTTCATCTAATAATCAGTTTAAAAAATATGTCTCGGACATGAAACTTCTCGTACAATCTCCTGGTGGAGAGGTTTTCACTGTGACACCAAAGAATATTGTAGGAATGAATGATTCTATAGATATTCTTGTAACAAAGCGAAAAATGGTATCAGCGGAATACGCCACCGTCTCTTCACAAATTGAACGATTGGAAAAAGAAACAAGCTCGGAATATGAACAACTTGCGTTTTATACAACTGCAACTCAAGCTGAGATATTTGATAAAAAGATACTGCGAATGCCGTTAAATGTGAAAGCAATAAAGAGTGAAATTGATAGGTTGGATAAGAAATTAAAAAGTGTACAGGAGGATATTGATAGGCTTACAAGAGAAAATAATTCTGTTATTAAGGAGATTTCGGATTCAATTATTGAATATGGAACCCAACTAGGCATTGGTGATAAGGACAGTATTCCTCGTAAATACCTCTTTACATCCAATCTGCGGGAATTGTCCGGTGCCATCCTTCATAAAACAGCGTTTGCTTTCAGACTGGCGTATATTACAGCCATTGAAAAAGCATTGAATATTAAGCTGCCCATTATCCTTGACTCTCCCAGCGGCAAGGAAGTCGATAAGGATAATATCACTCTGATGATGAACATTCTCAAAAGAGATTTTTCTGACCATCAGATAATTATTGCGTCTATATTCACTTACGATTTTGATGACTTGAATGTTATTGAAATCAGTGAGCGTTTAATAAACGAAACAGTACAGTTTTAATAATATTGTATTTACTACAGGAATTGTAGTGACAAAGGAGCGAACATACAATGACCAATATAGAAGAAATTATAAAGAACCGCCGGTCTGTCAGAAAATTCAATGACAAGCCGATAACAGATGATGAGCTATCTACCATTGTTGAAGCAGGCAGATGGGCCCCCACTGGCGGAAACTGCCAGACTGTACATTTTCTTGTGATTACGAACGAGGATGTCTTGGCAACGCTCAGGCTTCGCGTGAAAGAAGCATTCTCAGTGATGGAACTCTCCGATGACCAGTACATTAGCATCCAGAATTCCATCAAGCTGGCGAAGCAAGGGAACTATGTGTATGATTACAACGCTCCTGTGCTTGTTGTCGTGGCGAATAAGCGCGGCTACCCCAATGCTATAGCGGATTCAGCCTGTGCGCTGCAAAACATGATGCTTACAGCGGAATCTATGGGTATCGGCTCCTGCTGGAT
>JAJQGO010000039.1:0-44312 GCA_021200415.1 Ruminococcus sp.
TCGCTACCTCCACCTTGGCAAGGTGGCGCTCTACCAGATGAGCTAAATCCGCAAACTATAAAGAATATGAAGCACGTTTAACGGAATATCCCAATGATTTACCTGTCATCAAGATTCAACACATTCTTTATGGTGCCTCCGGTCGGAATCGAACCAACGACACGGGGATTTTCAGTCCCCTGCTCTACCGACTGAGCTACAGAGGCAAATGGCGACCCGGATGAGGCTCGAACTCACGACCTCTAGCGTGACAGGCTAGCGTTCTAACCAACTGAACTACCGGGCCAGAATAATGGTGGGAACTATAGGGCTCGAACCTATGACCCTCTGCTTGTAAGGCAGATGCTCTCCCAGCTGAGCTAAGCTCCCACTTCGACATCGCCGGACGAATCTCATGCATCTGCTCCCGCAGACTCGTTTCAGCCCTGACGACGATATATATTCTACCACAGTATTTTTGATTTGTCAACCCCTTTTTTGAAATTTTTTCAGATTTTTTTTCGGAAATCCCCGAAACGACGAAATACAGGCAAAAACCCGAACAAAAAAATTCCGGAAAATTTCGGTGACGGAGCTTTTTCGGGAAAATTTTCCCCTCCGTCACCCCACAATCTCCTTGTTGAAAAGACGAAGCGTATCCATTTTCAGGGCGCGGTTTTCCGGCTTGCTGAGGGTCGGATCGTCCGCAAGAAGCTCCCGTGCGCACTCCTGCGCCTCGTTCATTATCTCCATGCTGCACGCAATATCCGCAATCTTCAGGGGCGGAAGTCCATGCTGGGCGCTGCCGAAGAAATCCCCGGGGCCTCGCATTTTCAAATCCTCCTCGGATATTTTGAAGCCGTCCGTTGTGGAGGACATAATTTTCATGCGCCGTCTGCATTCCTCACCCGTGTTGTCCGTAATCAGGATGCAGGTGCTGTCATATTCGCCTCTGCCCACACGTCCCCGAAGCTGATGAAGCTGGGAAAGCCCGAATCTCTCGGCGTTTTCGATTACCATGACCGCCGCGTTGGGAACATCGACTCCAACCTCCACAACGGTCGTGCAGATGAGAACCTGAATCTCGCCGTCACGGAATTTTTTCATGACGCGTTCCTTTTCCGCAGCCTTCATCCTGCCGTGAAGCAGCTCGAGAGTATAGCCCTTGAGATCCCCCTCAGCGGCGTTTTCGGCATATGTTTTAACAGCAAGAAGATCGTTCTCGCTCTCCTCAATCATGGGGCAGACCACATACGCCTGCCGGCCCTCGTCAAGTCGGGCACGGACGAATCCGAACGCACGATGGCGGAGCTTTCCAGTAACGGCGTAGGTGTTCACAGGCTTTCTGCCCTTTGGGAGCTGATTTATCACGGATATATCAAGATCTCCGTAAATTATCAGCGCAAGCGTTCTCGGGATCGGCGTTGCGGACATTACAAGCTTGTGGGGAGCGCCTCCCTTTTCCGCAAGGGCTGCTCGCTGGGCAACTCCGAATCGGTGCTGCTCATCGGTAATCACAAGCCCGAGGGATTTGTACTCAATATCCTTCTGGATAATGGCGTGTGTTCCCACAATTACATCAGCCTCCCCCGAGGCGATTTTCTCCCGAAGAGCAGCCTTTTTCTTGGGAGTGAGGGAGCCTGTCAGGAGCGTTACGTCTATGCCGAAGGGTTCAAGGAATTCCGAAAGCGTACGGTGATGCTGCATGGCGAGAATTTCCGTGGGAGCCATCAGCGCAGCCTGAAATCCGTTTTTCACGGAGAAATAACAGGCTGCTGCGGCAACTGCCGTTTTTCCGCTTCCCACATCCCCCTGCAAAAGGCGGTTCATGGGGATTTCCCCGCACATATCAGCCGTAATCTCGTTAATCGCCCTCTGCTGCGCCTCAGTAAGCTCAAAGGGCAGACCTCTTTCAAACTCGTCAATCGGGATTTCCCGTGACATTTTGCAAGCCGTGCTTCTGCGGCTGCGTGTTTTCATCATGGACATTCCCAGCTGAAGCTTCAAAAGCTCATCGAAGGCAAGTCTGCGCCGTGCTGTTTCCGCAGCCTCCTCCGTTTCGGGGAAGTGGATATTCTCCAGCGCGTATTCAAGCGAACACAGATTGTATTTCTCCCGAAGCTCCGTCGGCAGCGTTTCAAAGGGGTCGGCTTTCAGAAGCTCCAGCGCCTGTTTCATATTCTGGCGGAGCATATTCACGGAAAGCCCCTGTGTCAGGGGATAAATCGGCTGTATCAGGATTTTCTCCGATGCGCTTATATACGTCGGGGCTGAAATCTCCCTGCGGAGGAAATTCCCCGTAACCTTTCCGTACATATAGTAGGTCTCGCCCTCCTTCAGGGCGTTGAAGCCGTAGACGTTATTATAAATTACGATAATTATATCGTCAATGCCGTCCGTTGCGGCGGCTTTGCAGATGACGAGTCCCCCACGGACTCTCTGCGGCGGCATTTTGCGGAAAATCGTCAGCTTCAGGACGTTGTACGCGTTCAGCTCCGCCTGCCGCACGGGAACGTGGCATCTGAAATCGAGATAGGCTCTGGGAATGTGATAAATCAGCTCGTAGGGGGAGGTTATCCCCAGCTTCCGGTACTTTTCGCCTCTCGCCTTTCCCACGCCCCTCAGGTATTCAATTTCGCTGAAAAGTCCTGTTCCCATAGAAGCTCCTCCAAAGCAAAACAATTCAGGGGCAAACAAAACGTCCGCCCCTGCATAGGTTCATTTTTTATTATTCCTCAGCGCTGCTCGCAGATGAGCTTGATTGCTGTTCTTTCCTCGCCGTCAATCTGGATATTCGCGAATGCGGGGATGCAGATTAAATCCACGCCGATAGGAGCAAGGTAGCCTCTTGCGATAGCTATTGCCTTAATCGCCTGATTCGACGCGCCTGCGCCAACTGCCTGAACCTCGACAGCCTTCTGTTCTCTTATAACTCCTGCGATAGCTCCTGCCACTGAATTTGGTGATGAATGTGATGATACTTTTAAAACTTCCACGGTAAAACAACCTCCTGAAATAAAATAAGATAATGAAAGTATTACCAAAGCTGCCATGCGGCTTTATACACAACTATTATAACTCAAACGAAATAAAAATGCAAGGGTTTCTCTGAAATTTGTAGGTTATCTTATAATTAAACGCTCAATTTTGTGAGATTTACCGGTTTTTTCGTCAAATTCCGCCACAACTCCGCATGAAAAGCATTTTCCGCCGGCCTCCCTGAAGCGTGTAGGCATATGGAAACGTAGTCTGTCCACGGCAGGCTGAATCTCAACGCCGAGTACGGATTCCTCCGCGCCCGTCATGCCTGCGTCCGTGATGTAGGCGGTATGCTCCGAGAGAATGCATTCGTCGGCAGTCTGAACATGAGTGTGCGTTCCGAAAACTCCCGTAGCTCTCCCTGCGAGGTAATATCCCATCGCCTTTTTCTCCGATGTCGCCTCCGCATGGAAATCGACGAAAATATTGGGTGTTTCCACGTCCGCGAGAATGCTGTCGATTACGGTGAAGGGGTTGTCGAGGGGGTCGAGGAAAACCGTTCCCGAAAGATTGATAACAGCCACGGAATACGCTCCCATATCGAGAGTGCATATGCCCTTTCCGACGCAGCCCTCCGCAGGATAGTTTGCAGGACGTATAATGCAGTCGTTTTCATATATCCCGTAAGCCTCACGCCGCTTGAAAGCGTGATTGCCCGTGGTTATGACGTCGGCTCCCGCATTGAGGAGCATATCCGCCGAATATTTCGTTATGCCGTTCCCCTGAGCCGAATTTTCGCCGTTGACGACGGCAATGTCGATGCCATAGTCCTTCCTGACGGCACGAAGCCTGTCCATAAGGAAATCGCAGCCTGCCTTTCCCACCACATCGCCGATAAAAAGAAGCCTCTTCAAATTTTCAAATCCTTTCCGTGTTCATACATATTATATATTATATCATATGCCGCAGAAATAATCAAGATACGGAGATGATGCAAAATGATGCAAAAATTTCTATTGTAAATCCGAGTAAAATGTGGTACAATACTAATATTAAATTGAGAGGTTGTGCGCTCTATGGTCACTTTTGAAAATCATGTGGGGAGAATTTCCCTCTCCGAAAAATATCTCACGGAGCTTATCAGTCATACGGTCTGCGGCTGCTTCGGCGTTGCGGGACTGTGCCCCTCCGAGCCGCTTTCACGGGCTGTTTCGGCTTTCACGCATGGGAAAATACAGCCCGACAACGGCATTCACATCAGCTCGGACAAGGAAAATAATATAATCATAGATCTCCACATATGTGTCGCCTACGGAACAAATATTCCCGAAACAGTTAAAAGCCTGACTCACAAGGTCGGCTTCGCAGTTGAAGAATCCATAGGCATTGAGGTAAATCAGGTCAACGTATTTGTTGACGAAATGAGGTGAGCAGCTTATGATAAACGGCAGTGAATTACGAGATGCTGTGATTTCCGCAGGAATTACAATCGCAAACAGAAAACAGGAGGTAGACGAGCTTAACGTCTATCCCGTTCCCGACGGCGATACGGGAACAAATATGTCAATGACTATCGGCAATGCCGCAGGTGAGCTGCGGCTCATGGACGGCAGCGTTACCGTTTCCGAGGTTTCCTCCGTGACTGCCGCCGCCATGCTTCGTGGAGCGAGAGGCAATTCGGGCGTTATTCTCTCCCTCCTTTTCAGGGGAATTTCACGTGGACTTTCGGGTCACGAGAAGGCTGGCTGTCAGGAGCTTGCAAACTCCCTCGAGCTTGGAGTTGACGCCGCATATAAGGCTGTCATGAAGCCTGCGGAGGGAACGATTCTCACAGTTGCAAGGGCTGCTGCCGCAAAGGCGCAGGAAACTGCCCTTTCCACGAACGATACAAACATCCTCTGGCGTGAGGTCTGTGACGAGGCTGAGCGTGTCCTGAAGCGGACACCCGAGATGCTCCCCGCCCTGAAAAAGGCAGGTGTCGTTGACGCAGGCGGCATGGGGCTTGTCATAATTCTTCGGGCGATGGCTGACGTTTTCGGAGGCGGCGAAATCGCAAAGCCGATTGCGGCTGCGGAGAGCCGTGCCGATGAGGATTCATTCAGAAGCGCAGTGGGCGAATACGACGACGATATACGCTTTACATACTGTACAGAGTTTATGGTGCAGAAATGTGAAGCCTGTCCCGATCCGTTCAAGCTTCGGGCATATCTCGAAACAATCGGGGACTGCGTTGTCGTCGTTGACGATGAAAAAATCATAAAGGCTCACGTTCATACGGATTCCCCCGGGCTTGCGCTTCAGAAGGCGCTGGAGTTCGGCTGCTTCGTCAACGACCCGAAGCCGAAAATCGAGAATATGCGCATTCAGCACGAAAATAAGGTCAGGGAGGCGAAAGCTCCCGATGAAGCTCCGCCTGTTGCGGCTGTCCGGGAATACGGCTTCGTGGCTGTCGGGGCAGGTCACGGCATTGAGGCGATGTTCCGTGACTTGGGCGCGGACGTTGTCGTCAGGGGCGGTCAGACGATGAATCCCTCCACGGAGGATATTCTGCGTGCGGTAAATTCAGTTCCTGCGGAAACAGTATTCGTTCTCCCCAACAACAAAAATATCATCATGGCTGCCGAACAGGCTGTTCATCTCACAAGCCGCAGAGTCTGCGTTTTGCAGACGAGGACGATTCCACAGGGGATTTCCGCAATGCTTGCGTTTGACGAATTTTCGGGCTTTGCCGATAACAGAATCGCCATGACAAAAGCGGCTGAGGCTGTCGCGACAGGGCTTGTCACCTTTGCCGCAAGGGATTCCGAAATTGACGGTCACTCCATTAAGGAGGGGGAGATTCTCGCCCTCGACAACGGCAAGCTTGCCTTCACCGACAAGGATATAACCCACGCGGCATTCAGGCTTGTAAGGAAGATGACAAAGAGCAGCACGACCTATGTTACGCTCATTTACGGAGCTGACGTAACGCAGGAAGACGCCGAAGCCCTGCAAACGCATCTCACCTCGAAGCTGGGGGATAAGTTCGAGATAACCCTCGTGAACGGCGGTCAGCCGGTGTATTATTATATAATTTCTGTAGAATAAGAAAAGCGGAGCTGATATGCTCCGCATTTTTTATTTGATTTTCAGCTTGTAGATAAGCCATGCCATCTCTACAGCTCCAATGCCCACGAAGGCAAACATGGTTCTGACGGAGGGCTTTTTCACCTTGAACCGCGTGATAAAGGCAACTGCAATAACGAGAAGCGCAGCTCCGTAGACAGTCGGGAAAAGCTCCATGCCGATGTCCCTCTTGAAGCTGTACAGCAGCGGAAGCAGCAGCGCAACGCTTGTAACGGGAAGTCCCTCATAGACCTTCCGCACCTCGTCCGTACCCTTCTGGCGCTCCTCCTCGGCAACATTGAAATACGCAAGACGTATTACGGCGCACAGGGGGAACAGCACGAGAACCGGCACGTCAAACCAGCTTTTCATGCCGATTGAGTACCCGATAACCGCAGGCAGAACGCCGAAGCAGACAAGGTCGCAGAGGGAATCTATCTGGATTCCGAAATTCTTTTCGCTTTCCGTGCGGCTGCGTGTTCTGGCGATTTTGCCGTCAAACATATCGCACTGACCCGAAATCATAAGGCATATCACAGCGTAATCGGGCTGCGGCTCACCGCCTCCGACACCTGCCGCAAAGAAGATTCCCACAAGGGACGACACAAGACTTATATATGTAAGAATAACAGTGTAATTATAGTAACCAATCATCAAAACTACCCCGAATTTATATATATTTTCATATAGGTAACACCGCACGAAGATTGTCGTGCAGATGCGGTGTTACCTATAGTATAACACAAAATTCAGGGATTTTCAAGGGCGAATTACATTTTTGTGATATTTTTGTGAAGAATTTCTGTTATTTTGCTGAGTTGTTCGCCGGACCTTTCTTTTTCGCCGAAGCTCTCTTTGCGCGAACCTTTTTCATGTTCTCCTGCCTGATTTTCTTTTCGGCAGCCCTCTGATAAGCCTCCTCATAGAAATATTCCTGAGCGTTCAGCGGCTCTTCGTTCTCGGCCCTCTCAGCATGAACATATGTTCCGTCATTCATCATAATACGTGCCTTGACGTTGTCGGTCATGAGGACGCGGAACATCTCCCTGATGCGCTTTTTCAGCTTTTCATCGAGAATGGGAGCTGCAACCTCAACACGGTTCATGGTGTTTCTCGTCATGTAGTCGGCGGAGCTTATGTAAATCTTCTGCGTTTTCGGCTCTGCTCCGAATATATAGATACGGCTGTGTTCAAGGAATCTTCCCACGATGCTGCGGATTTTCACATTTTCCGTGCAGCCCTCAACTCCTGCAACAAGGCAGCATATGCCTCTTACCACAAGCTCGATTTTAACTCCCGCCTTTGAAGCCTCCACAAGCTTCATAATAATATCCTTATCCGTAAGGGAATTGATTTTTGCCGCAATATAGGCATTTCCGCCGTTTCTCGCAATTTCCGTCTGCTCGTCCATCATGCGCAGAACGGGATCCTTCAGGCAGAGGGGAGCGACAAGCAGCTTCGTTGTTTCCTGAACGAACGAGCCGTTCCGGAGGCAGTCGAAAACCTTTTCGGCGTCCTCAGCGATTTCCCTGTCGCAGGTCAGAAGGCTCAGATCCGTGTAGAGCTTCGCCGTTTTCTCGTTGTAGTTTCCCGTGCCTATCTGGGTCAGGTAATCAAAATTTCCGCCCTGTGCCTTTCTCGTAATCAGCAGCAGCTTCGAATGCGCCTTAAAATTATTCGGCCCGTATATAACCTTGCAGCCTGCCTGCTGGAGAACCTTCGACCAGCCGATATTGTTGGATTCATCAAAGCGGGCGCGAAGCTCAATCATTACAAGAACCTCCTTGCCGTTTTCGGCAGCCGTGCAAAGAGCATCGATAACTCTGCTGCTTCGTGCAAGGCGGTACAGGGTTATCTTGATTGAGGTTACTTTTGAATCCGAAGCGCACTCCCGCAAAAGGCGTATGAATGAGGAATCTATGGATTCATAGGGGTAGCTCAGCAGAACGTCCTTTGCCTTGACCTGTGCGAAAACTGAACGGCTCTCCGAAAGAGATGCGGATTTCTGGGGCGTTCTGGGGACGTAGTTCAGCTCGGGGTGACCCTCGGGAGCTTCAAATCCAAAGAGGAATGACAGGTCGAGAGGAATCCTTGAAACGAACACACGGTCGTTTTTCAGCTTGAGCTTCTTGCAGATGTAGTCCAGCGCCTCACGGCTGAAATCATCGGACATTTCAAGTCGTACGGGAGCAAGCTTCTTGCGCTTTGCCACAAGCTCCTCCATGCGGTCACGGAAATCCGAACCGCTGCCCGAAACCATAATATCGGCATTTCTCGTCACACGGAGAATCGTGCGGTCTGTGACCTTGTAGCCCTTGAACAGGAGATGTGCGAAGTGGAGAACAACCTCCTCCTCCAGAATAAAGCGTCTGCCGCCCTCCCCAAGGGGAATGACACGCTCGCTCTCCTCGTGCTTTATGGGGATTATGCCGATAACGACCTCCTTTTGCGACTGTATACGGACAGCTCCGTACAGCTCACCGTTTTTCAAGAACGGGAACGGCAGTGCCCGATTCACAATAATACCCGAAATAAAGGGCTTTATCTCACGCTTGAAGTACAGCTCGAGGAATGTCAGCTCCTCCTCGGTTGCGGTATCGAAGCTTACGTGCTTGTATCCATATTCCGCAAGACGTTCAAAATTTCTTCTGTAGGCGTCCTCCGCCATAGGCTGTAAGCGGCGAACCGTAGTAAATACGGCATCCAGCTGCTGCGAGGGCGTCATTTTCGTTTTGGAGTCCTGCATATTTTTGTTGGTTTTTTCATCGTCGGTGATAGCTCCCACACGAACTCTGAAAAACTCGTCCAGATTGCTCTGATAAATAGACAGAAAGGTAATACGTTCAAGGAGGGGAACATTTTCGTCCGCAGCCTCCTCAAGAACTCTTTTGTTGAATTTCAGCCATGAAAGCTCCCGATTCTCGAGATAATCCATAAAACTCAAACCTCCGGAAATATAATATATTCTTATAGTAAATATACAACTTTATTCCAAAAATGTCAAGTAAAATTCATGTAAAATGAAGAGATAAAAGAATGAATCGGGAATAAACCCTGAAATACTCCATAATCATACTTGACAAATTACGTATTTTAACGTAAAATATAGGTACTACACTATTGAATTTGAATCGAGGTACGTGAAAATGCTTAGCAACAATGAAAAAGTAATGGACAAAATCGTTGACCTGTGTAAATCCAAGGGCTTCGTTTATCCCGGCTCGGAAATTTACGGCGGTCTTGCAAATACATGGGACTACGGCCCGCTCGGAGTCGAGCTGAAAAACAACATCAAAAAAGCGTGGCTGAAAAAGTTCGTGCAGGAAAACAAGTACAACGTGGGTCTTGACAGCGCAATTCTCATGAATCCCCAGACATGGGTTGCTTCGGGGCATATCGGCGGCTTCTCCGATCCGCTCATGGACTGCAAGGAATGCAAAACACGCCACAGAGCCGATAACCTCATCGAGGACTTCGACGGCACGAATGTTGCGGGCTGGAGCAACGAGCAGATGACATCATACATTAAAGAGCATAATATCTGCTGCCCCAACTGCGGCAAGTCAAACTTCACAGACATACGCCAGTTCAACCTGATGTTCAAGACGTTTCAGGGCGTTACGGAGGATACAAAATCCGAGCTTTATCTCCGTCCCGAAACGGCACAGGGAATCTTCGTGAACTTTGCCAATATTCAGAGAACGACACGCAAAAAGGTGCCTTTCGGCGTTGCACAGGTAGGAAAATCCTTCAGAAACGAGATAACCCCCGGCAACTTTATCTTCCGTGTGCGTGAATTTGAACAGATGGAGCTTGAATTTTTCTGCAAGCCCGGCACGGATCTGGAATGGTTCGCTTACTGGAGAAGCTTCTGTAAGAACTTCCTCCTGAGTCTCGGTCTGAAGGAGGAAAATATTCGTCTGCGCGACCACTCCCCCGAGGAGCTTTGCTTCTACTCGAAGGCGACAACCGATTTCGAGTACCTGTTCCCATTCGGCTGGGGCGAGCTGTGGGGCGTTGCCGACAGAACGGATTACGACCTGACGCAGCACATCAGGACAAGCGGAAAGTCCCTTGAATACTTCGATCCGGAAACAAACGAGAAATACGTTCCCTACGTTATCGAGCCGTCACTTGGCGTTGAGCGTCTGTTCCTGTCAATCGTCACGGAGGCGTATGACGAGGAGGAGCTTGTTTCCGTTGACAAGAACGGCAAGGAGAAGAGGGAAATCCGAACTGTTATGCACTTCCATCCTGCCCTTGCCCCCTACAAGGCAGCTGTTCTGCCCCTCGTGAAGAAGCTGACTCCCAAGGCGGAGGAGGTCTACGAGATGCTGTCGGAGAAATTCATGGTTGACTTCGACGAAACGGGAACAATCGGCAAGAGATACCGCCGTCAGGACGAAATCGGAACGCCCTTCTGCATTACATACGACTTTGATACGCTCGAGAAGGACAACTGCGTGACAGTCCGTGACCGTGACACCATGCAGCAGGAGCGTGTCAGCATTGACAACCTTGTGGATTATCTCGAGGAGAAAATCAGATTCTGATAAATCCGGAATCTGAATCCCGAATATATGAGAATTTCGAGCCGCTTCGTGCGGCTCTTTCTTATGAAATTGATTCGGCAAAATGCACTAAAAATTTGAGTGAAGTTATACGTGATTCACAAATATTTGTAAGGGAGGGGTGAAAATTCCTTTTTTCCGTTGACAATCGGTTTAAAATATGGTAATTTAAAATTAGTTTTAATAAAGGAGTTTGATAAACAATGAAGATTTTCAACAAGGCATTATCCGCATTTACAGCTGCGGTTATGTGCGGTTCAATGTGCATTGGCTCTGTAGGCAGTATAGGCACTGCCACTGCTGCTGATACCGACATGACTGCTATCGAGCTTGTTGACGCTATGGGTCTTGGCTGGAACCTCGGCAACACTTTTGATTGCTGGAACGTCAACGGCGCTGTTGAAACGGGTTGGGGCAACATCAAAACAACCCAGGCAATGATCGATACTATCCACGACTACGGCTTTGACAGTGTGCGTAATTCCTATCACATGGTATGAGCATACGGATTCGTCAACATATGACATTGACGACGACTATCTGGCACGTATCAAAGAGGTTATCGACTATTGCTACAACAATGATATGTACGTCATCATCAATATGCACTGGGATTGGGTCGATCCGTCAAATAACGCGAATCTCTGGCTCAATAACGGTCTTGATGCTGAGGAACAGTTCATCACAATGTGGACTGAAATCGCTACATATTTCGCAGAATACGACAACCACCTCGTTTTCGAGGACATGAACGAGGTCTGGTGGGAGTCAAGCTCTTACACGTCAACTGATTACACAATCCTCAACACGCTGAATCAGGATTTCGTTGACACGGTAAGAGGTCTGGGCGGCAACAACTCAGACAGACTTCTCCTCCTCGCAGGTGCTAACGCAGACCTCTCAATGACCTGCAGCTCAAGCTATGTTCTTCCTGACGACGACATGATTGCCGTTGACATCCACTACTACACACCCGCTACCTTCTGCGTAATGACACAGAATGAGAACTGGAGCGGCACTCTCCCGACTACAACATGGGGCACGAACTCCGACCTAAGCGACCTTGCAAACAGCTTCGCTAAGCTGAAGCAGAACTTCGTTGACAATGGCGTTCCGGTAATTATCGGCGAGTACGGCGTTCTCACAAACGATGTCAAGGAGGAGGAGTCCATTGAGGCATTCCTCGAGGCTGTCGCAGGTACGGCTCTCGAAACAGAAGGCTTTGCTTCATTCCTTTGGGACGGCAGCGATGCGGCTGATATGGAGTATTTCAGCAGAAAGACTCTCCAGTTCCACAACGAGGACATCGGTCAGATTTACATCGACCTTGCCGACAGCGGCTATGTTCCGCCCACAATCGACTGGGTTGAGGTTGAAATCGATGAGAACGGCAAGTTCCAGATCGGCAACGCAACAATGTTCAAGCTTGAATTCAGCTGCGACGTTGCTGATGAGCTGCACCTTATCGGCTCGGGAGGCTACGTCAGCTACTGGGATTCTCTTTCGGAATCGAACGTCCAGAACGCTATAAGTATAAGCGTCACATCTGACGATACGGGAGAAATCGTGTGCAGCGAGGTTGACGATGACTTCAACGTCATCCAGTACGGCTACATCAACGTACCTGAAAATGTTTCGCCCGCAAATGTTTACGCGCAGATTTACTGGGCTGGCTACAACACCTTCGAGGAAGACGGCACCTACGTTGACTGGACAAATCTTGATTCTGAGGACTTCCCTGTTCTTGTAAAGGCTTACATCCCCGGCGTTGTTGAGGATGAGGACGACGATCAGGATACCACAGATGATACATCAGATACAACGGACGACACCTCAGACACAGTTGAGGCAGTTCTCTGGGGCGACGCAAACGACGACGGCTCAGTTGACATCAGCGACTCCGTTGCAATCCTCAGCTACGTTAGCAACACGTCAAAGTATCCTCTGACAGCGCAGGGTCTTGCAAACGCTGACGTTAATTCGAACGGCGACGGACTCAGCAACTCGGATTCACTGGCAGTGCAGAGATATTTATCGGGAACTATTTCTACGCTTCCTGAATCATACAATTGATTGAATAATCAAACAAAAGCGGCAGGGTAAAACCTGCCGCTTTTTTGTAACCCGAAGCAGCCGAGTTTCATATAATGTAAAGGTGATAGACGAAAATGCCAATTCATTTCCGAATGGAGAATATTATATGAAACAAAAGATACTTATTGCAGGAGGCGATATGCGTCAAATTTATTGCGCAAAACGTCTTTCCGAGAAATATGACACGTCAGTCGCAGGCTTCAGTGAGGATTGCCTCGGAGGTCTGAAAAGTGCCGATTTACAGGGCTTTCCCGAGCTTGACGCAGTTGTTCTGCCCGTGCTGCCCCTCGATGGGGAGGGCAATCTCAACACGCCCTGTTCGGGGAAGAAAATTCAAATCCCCACGCTTGTTCGGCTTCTCAAACCGAACGGAATCGTCCTTGCGGGCAGGCCCGACAGCCGACTTGCCGACCTGTGCGACAGGGAAATCATCGACTATATGGCTCGTGAGGAGCTGAATCTGCTCAACGCCATTCCCACGGCGGAGGGGGCAGTTCAGATTGCGCTGGAGGAGCTGCCCGTGACCCTCAGCGGACTTCCCGTTCTTGTGGTGGGCTGCGGACGAATCGGCACGGCTCTCGTGGGAATCCTCCGCGGCTTCGGGGCTGATGTAACCGTGGCTGTCCGAAGCAGTCGGAGTGCAGCAAAAGCACGTATTTTCGGGGCAAAGTCCTGCCCGACGGACGCCATGCAAACGGACTTCGGGCTGGTATTCAACACAGCTCCCGCCATGATTTTCGGGGAGGATCTGCTGAAAAAATTCCACAGGGACACCCTCTTCATCGACCTTGCCTCCAAGCCGGGCGGAATCGACCCCGAAGCCGCCGCAAACCACGGTATAAAGGCAATCTGGGCGTTGGGACTCCCCGGGAAAACAGCCCCTGTCACGGCCGGCGAGATAATTGCGGACACCGTCAGCGGCATTCTGGAGGAGAGAGGCGGTGAGGCTGATGGATAAGAATTTTAACGGACTTCGTATCGGCTACGCCCTGACAGGTTCATTTTGCACCTTTGAAAAGTCATTTGAACAAGCAAAAATCCTGCGTGAAATGGGTGCGGAGCTGCTGCCAATCATGTCGGAGAACGCGTCGGGGATTTCCACACGCTTCGGGACTGCCGAGGGGAACGTGAAACGGCTCGGGGAAATCTGCGGAAAGCCCGTAATAAGGGCGATTGCGGACGCCGAACCAATCGGGCCAAAATCCCTGACGGACATCATGGTGGTTGCTCCCTGCACCTCCAACACGGCGGCGAAGCTTGCCATGAGCATAACGGATACGGCGGTCACGATGGCTGTGAAGTCCCACCTGCGAAGCGGAAAGCCCGTAGTTCTGGCGATTGCGTCCAACGATTCGCTGCTCGGATCGGCGAAAAACATCGGCGAGCTTTTCAACCGCAAGAATTATTTTTTCGTGCCGATGCTTCAGGACGACTGCGTGAAGAAGCCTGCGTCCCTGATTGCGGAGTTCCGTATGCTGCCCGATGCGGTAGATGCCGCGCTTCGGGGAGTTCAGCTGCGCCCGATAATTTATCATCACGAATAAAGCAGAAAGAGCATGATGCAAAAGCACCATGCTCAAACTGTTGTACCCATATAAAAAAGGAGCTTATCAGCGAATTGGAGAACGCGATAAAAAAAATATGGTTACAAGTATATATATAATTTTTTCTACCATAAATAAGGAGGAAAAAGATGTATAAAGCCTGATTATTGGCAGTTCAAAAAACAATCTCCATTGGAAAATCTCCTTTACTTAGAAAGTCGTGTTAACAATTTCCATTGGAATGACCCCTTTCCTTTTGATGATTAAATCATACCCCCGATATGTGTTGGAATTATGATTATTTGGTGAATTTTTAGTGAAAATCCATATAAAATACCCATATAAAGGGGTGTGGGCGTGACGTCTGAACGTCACGCCCAAAGGGGGTTTAATGAAAAAATCGAAAAAAATCAATCAATAGGTATATTTTAATCTTCTCGTGTGTTAGATTTATGATAAATACGTGAAAATTTTGTGAAATTCCTCACGGTTTCCCATAAAATGAAAGTGGGGCATAATGCACGAATGCACTATGCCCAAGGGATAACATGAAAAAAGCAATATATATTGTATACGTCTTATGTGTCAGAATTGCGATAGCTTCGTGAAATCCGTGTGAAACCTTCCATAAATAGAACAAGGACGTGACACACGAATGTATCACGTCCAAGAAAAAATAAAAGGGAAGTAAAATGAAAAACTCAAAAAAAATTCAATTATTATAATACACACTGTTTGTGTTAAAGCAGTGATAGTCTCGTGAAATCCGTGTGAAACCTTCCATAAACAAAACAAGGACGTGACACACGAATGCATCACGTCCAAGAAAAAATAAAAGGGAAGTAAAATGAAAAACTCAAAAAAATTTTCATTTATTATAATACACGCTGTTTGTGTTAAAATAGTGATAATTTTGTGAAAACTTGGTGAAAAGCATCTTTTTTCCGCCGCCTCGTTGCGACAAATAATTTTCTCCGAAGCGGCTATAATAGACCTACTCCTAAATAATCGGCGGCGCAGGAGCGTTCTCCTCCTCCTCCTTGAGGCGCTTTTTCTCGCGGCGAGCCTGAACTGCCTCGTAGGAAAAAAACTGTATCAGCGCAATCACAACCGTCAGCGCAAAAGGCGCAATCGTGGGGATTATTCGGGCTATGTACATATCGCTGACCGGCTCCATCGTGTAGGGGTCGCTCCAGCCCGCGGAATCCGCATGATCCGTCAGCAGCTTGAGCATGAGCATACAAACGCCGAATCCGACACAGGTGCAGATGAGCGAGGCGATATTTTTCCGCACGCACACGAGAATCGTCCCCACAATCATGGCTGCTCCCGACACAACGAGCAGAACACCTGTTCTCATCAGATCAGAGCCGTAGGAATCGCCGTTCCAGATAAGCCCCACACCCGCAGGAATCACCATGGCAAGGGGAAAAGCCAGCGTCAGAAGCACGAGAATCACCTTGAGAATCCTCATTATTATTTTATTATTACTCTTTGGCAGCCTTCGCTGCGTCTTATTTTTTTTCATGGGAAAACTCCTATTTTTTCTAATTGAGCTAAAGTTTATATAAAAATTTTGCGGTTCATTCACTCTTATAAACTGCGCAGAACTATGCATAATATACATACGGGCGAAAAATGAAAGGATGTATAATCATGCACTTAAAAAGAAAAATTGTTAAAACCTTTGCCGTATTATTATCTGCGGCAGTTCTGGGTTTATTCGGAACGGCTGAATATTATTCCTCCCGACTTCCCGAAGCCCTGACAACAGAGGCCGGCGAAGCCCTCGAAATCGCCGAATATCCCGAAATAACCTGCGGCAGCGTTCAGGGGGAAACGGCAGCCTTCTCGGACACCCTCCCGACGGCACGCCATGTGACGCTCAGCCTTTTCGGGGCAATTCCCGTGAAAAGCGTGGAAATCCGCGAGGAGGAAGCCCCGACTCTCGTGGCGGCCGGAATCCCCTTCGGAATCAAGCTCCTCATGGACGGCGTAATGGTCACCGAGCTTAGCGATGTGGAGTCCATCGGCGGCGAAATCAGCTGTCCTGCGGCGGACGCAGGCATTCAGGTGGGGGACGTCATACGCCTCGCGGACAACATCTCCGTGACCTCCAACAGCGAGCTTCAGGACATCGTCAGCGGCAGCGGCGGCAGAACGATTAAGCTCTCCGTGAGCCGTGACGGAAGTGAGTTTATCGCCTATCTTACGCCTGTTTTCTCCGCCGTAAGCCGCAAATGGACAGGCGGAATGTGGGTTCGTGACAGCGTTGCGGGAATCGGTACAATGACCTTCATCAACAAGACGACGGGTGAATTCGCCGCTCTCGGTCATCCCATCTGCGACAGCGACACAGGCGAAACTGTTCCAATTTCAAGCGGAGAGGCAGCCGAGGTTGAAATTACCGAAACGAAAAAGGGCGAGAAGGGTATTCCCGGGGAGCTTCGTGGGCAGTTCGGCTCGGGGACGCTTGGAACTCTCAACCGCAACAACAGCTGCGGAGTTTTCGGCGTCCTGACGGAGGAGGCTTGCGCTGAAATCTGCGAGGGCTGCGAGGAATACAAAATGGGCTACCGGCAGGAAATCCACACGGGAGCTGCGGAAATTCTGACGACGATTGACGGAGCTGAGCCGAAAAAATACGAAATCGAGATTGAAAGCGTGGATTACAGCGGAACGGAGGACGGCAAAAACATGGTCATCCGCATAACGGACGAGGAGCTTCTGAACGCCGCGGGAGGCATTGTTCAGGGCATGAGCGGCAGTCCGATTTTGCAGGACGGCAAGCTCATCGGGGCGGTAACTCACGTATTTGTTGCCGACCCGACAAAGGGCTACGGCATTTTTGCGGAAAGCATGGCTGAATATTTGACAGGCTGAGTACCTGAAACAAAATGGGCGTTACAAATGTAACGCCCCAGCCGGTATATGGACAATTTTTATCTGTTTTCCTCGCTGAAACCGCTGTCAACAAGCTCAACAAGAGCATCTACGGCAGCTTTCTCGTCAGAACCGTCAGCAATAACCTTGATATTTGTACCGCCTACGATACCGAGCGAGAGAATTCCGAGCAAGCTTTTTGCGTTAACTCTGCGCTCTTCTTTTTCAATCCAGATAGACGATTTAAATTCGTTAGCCTTCTGAATAAAGAAGGTTGCAGGTCTTGCATGAAGTCCAACCTGATTCTTAACCAATACTTCTCTGACAAACATATACAACTCTCCTATTCTTGTGTGTCGGGTCTGAATCCATAGCGATGCATCAAGGGGAACACCCCACAGCAGTACGTGCAACAGCGGCAAAGCAGCTGAAATGACACATACTCAAGACGAAACGCACAGCCAACCCGGCGAAGCAATTTTTGTAACTTGCTGATTATTATTATACATTCGAAATTTCACATAGTCAACGGATTTTTTTCAAGAAAACCTCACTTTTTGATATTTTCTACATTTAGGTTAAATGCACTGGAATTTTTTTCGGTTTGATTGTTGATTATCACAACAAGGAATTGTTGATTACATTTGTTGAAGTTCAATAGATTTCAACAACAGTTTATGTTGAATAGTTATAAATCATCTGTTCATATTTTGTCAACAGCTAAGACTTTTTTTCATCACAATACTTTTTAAGCAAATCGGGTCTGCGCCCGGCGGTAAGCTCTACAGCCTGATTATGCCGCCACTCCGCAATATTCTTATGATGCCCCGAAAGTAGCACAGGCGGAACCTCCATGCCCTCCCATACCTCGGGACGTGTATAGTGGGGATATTCAAGGAGTCCGCTGTAAATGCTCTCCTCCTCGTAGCATTCCGCATCGGAGAGGACGCCGGGGCACATTCGCGCGACGGAATCCACCAGAACCATTGCAGGCAGCTCGCCTCCTGTGAGAACATAGTCCCCCACAGAGATTTCCTCATCGACAATTTTATCGATAACACGCTGGTCTACACCCTCATAATGCCCGCAGATGATGAAAATATTCTCCATCTGTGAAAGCTCCTTTGCCTTCTGCTGGCTGAGGATACTCCCCTTCGGGGACATATATATGGTATGCGGAGCTGCTCCGAGATGTTCGCAGACAGCCCTGTAGCAGTTATAAATCGGCTGGCACTGCATAACCATGCCCATGCCGCCTCCGTAGGGCGTATCGTCCACACGTCTGTGCTTGTCGTTGGTGTAATCCCGAATCTGCCGGCAGTTGATTTCAATTGCTCCCGACCTGCGTGCTCTCCCGATTATGCTTTCGCCGAGGACGGCTTCGCACATTTCGGGGAAAAGTGTAGCTATCTCGATTTTCATATTTTCCTCGCTGATTTGCTTATTAGTCAAAAAGTTTATTAGTCAAAAAGTCCCTCTAACGGGCGAATAAGCATAAGCTCATTGTCAATATCCGTGCTGAGTACGACCTGACCTATGGCGGGGACAAGATATTCCCTGTCCTCACCCTGTACAACGTAGACATCGTTTGCCCCCGTCTGGAGAACGTCCGCAATTTTTCCGTAAACAAAGCCCGTATCCGCGTCCCTGACCTCGAGATTCACAAGGTCCTGAATGAAATACGTTTCCTCATCGAGAATGAGATCGTCACGGTGCATGAAAAGCAGGCTGTTCCGCAGCTTTTCGGCTTCCTCCGGAGAATCCGTGCCCTTCAGCTTGATTATTGCTCTGTCCTTGAAGACACGTGAACGCTCTACAGGGATTTCCACATACTCCCTCCCCACACGCATGAACAGGCGTTCGAACTCCGCAAGAAGCTCCGCCGAATCGCAGAGGGGCATGACCTTCACTTCGCCCCTTACGCCGTGGGGACAGATAATTTTCCCTGCCTCAAGAAATTCCTTTTTCATATACGCTGCTGACCTCAGTTAATTCTTCATCTCGAAGCTTTCGCCGAGAGCATCCCTGTTCGCATCAAGAATGGGGTTGATGTACTCCTCAAGGAACTCGTCCACCTGCTGTGAACTGCGTCCCGTGTAGCTTTCCGGCTTCAGGACAGCGTCAAGCTCTTCCCTTGTAATCATGAACATGGGGTCTGCAAGGATAAGCTCGCACAGGTTGTTGTCCCTGCCGTAAACCTTGACCTCCTCTGCGGCAATCATGGAATACTCACGTATTTTCTCGTGCAGCTCCTGGCGGTTTCCGCCCTTTTTAACGGCATCCATCATAATATTTTCTGTTGCCATGAAGGGCAGCTCCGCCATAACACGTCTGCGGATAATTTCGGGGTAGACCACAAGTCCGTCCGTGACGTTCATCATGATGTTGAGTATAGCGTCAACGCCAAGGAACGCCTCCGCAACGGAGATTCTCTTGTTTGCGGAATCATCAAGCGTTCTCTCGAACCACTGAGTTCCTGCGGTAAACGCGGGATTCAGGCTGTCAATCATGACGTAGCGTGCGAGAGATGTTATACGTTCGCAGCGCATGGGGTTTCGCTTGTACGCCATAGCCGATGAACCAATCTGACTCTTTTCACGAGGCTCCTCCATCTCCTTAAAGCTCTGGAGAATACGCATATCGTTGGAGAACTTGCTGCACGTCTGAGCAATGCCGCTGAGTACGGCGAGAACCTGTGAATCAGCCTTTCTGGAGTATGTCTGACCCGACACGGGAACGACTTTTTCAAATCCCATCTCCTCGGCAATCATCTTTTCAAGAGCCTTGACCTTTTCGGAATCGCCCTCAAAAAGCTCCATGAACGAAGCCTGTGTGCCTGTAGTGCCCTTTGAGCCGAGAAGCTTGAGATCAGCGATTCTGTATTCGAGATCGTTGAAATCCATGAGAAGCTCGTTAAGCCAGAGTGTAGCCCTCTTGCCGACAGTTGTGAGCTGTGCCGGCTGGAGATGTGTATATCCGAGACAGGGCATATCCTTGTATTCCCCGGCGAATTTTGCAAGATTGCTCATGACGTTGATGAGCTTTCTGCGGATAATCTGCATAGCATCACGCATGATGATGATGTCGGTGTTGTCACCAACATAGCAGGAGGTTGCTCCGAGATGAATAATACCTTCCGCATCGGGACAAGCCTTGCCGTAGGCGTAAACGTGTGACATAACGTCGTGGCGCACTTCCTTTTCACGAGCCTCAGCGACGTCGTAATCTATATCATTGATATGCTCCTCAAGCTGCTTTACCTGAGCTTCGGTAACGGGGAGTCCCAGCTTCATTTCAGCTCTTGCGAGAGCTACCCAAAGCTTTCTCCATGTAGTGAACTTTTTATCGGCTGAAAAGACGTACTGCATTTCCTCGCTTGCATAGCGTGTACAGAAGGGACTTTCGTAGCTGTTGGTATTGCGACTCATAAATCATTCTCCTTTAAAAAAGCATTTGCGGCAATCCGCATACATATACGCATTATACCATTTTTCCCCTGTAATGTCAACGCTCTTTATTCGGAATGATTAGCCTGCTTATTAAGATATGTTAAGGACGCTGTTTCAACAGACTGAGCTTTTCTTTTTTGTTTTTGGCATATATCAGCCCTCCTTCACTTATGCGTGAAAAAACGCTCCGATTCAACGCGTACGCATTGAATAAGCCTGAAAATTTACAAAATATTTACATCTCGGCATAATCCTGAAAATCTGCCGGAAAAATTTTTGAAAAGCCCTTGACAAGCAGAAAATCATCGTGTATAATGTGAATATAAATGCTATGAAGGGAAATAAAGCCGTCTGGGTTTTGTCAGAGAGCTGCCGGTTGGTGTAAGGCAGTATTTCGCAGCCGGTCATAGCTCCTCCCTGAGCAGTCGGCTGAACGCTCCTTGCGGCAATTAGGCTTGAACGGTTTCTCCCGTTACAGAGATATGCATTTCCCGATGCGAATGAGTGGGCGCTTCATGCGCCAATAAGAGTGGTACCGCGGAGTATATCTGAATCTTCGTCTCTTTCTTGCTTTACGGCTTGAAGGAGGCTTTTTTATTGCCCTCTTTCATTTGCCATCTATAGTTTATCTATATCATCTTTTGAAAGGAGTAATCTGTATGAAAAATTTTGAAAAATACACACGCCAATATTTTGAAGCTCCGCCTACAGCCATGAGCTGGACAAGGAAATCCTACATCGACAAGGCTCCCCAGTGGTGCAGCGTCGATCTCCGTGACGGCAATCAGGCTCTCATTATCCCCATGAGCCTTCAGGAAAAGCTGGATTTCTTCAAGCTCCTCGTGGAAATCGGCTTCAAGGAAATCGAAATCGGCTTCCCTGCCGCATCCGATACAGAATATGAGTTCTGCCGCACGCTCATTGAGCAGAATCTCATTCCCGACGACGTTACAATTCAGGTTCTGACGCAGTCCCGTGAACACATCATCGCAAAAACCTTTGAGGCGCTCAGAGGCTCGAAAAACGCTATCGTCCACCTCTACAATTCCACATCTCTCGCTCAGAGAGAACAGGTGTTCCGCAGAAGCAAGGAGGAAATCATTGATATTGCCGTTTCGGGAGCTAAGCTCTGCAAGGAATACCGTGAGAGGACTGAGGGAAATTTCAGATTCGAGTATTCCCCCGAAAGCTTTACAGGTACTGAGCCTGAATTTGCGCTGGAAATCTGCAACGCCGTTATTGACGTATGGCAGCCCACCGAAAACGACAAGGTTATTATAAATCTCCCTGTAACGGTAGAGCTTTCTATGCCCCACGTCTACGCAAATCAGGTGGAGTATATGCACGAAAACCTCCGCTGCCGTGAGAATGTTATTATCTCCCTCCATCCCCACAACGACCGTGGCTGCGCTGTTGCGGACGCTGAATTCGGACTCCTTGCAGGGGGCGACCGCATTGAGGGAACTCTCTTCGGAAACGGTGAGAGAACAGGCAACGTGGATATTATAACTCTCGGCATGAATATGTACTCACAGGGCGTTGACCCGTGTCTTGATTTCTCCGATATGCCCCGTCTTGTGGAGGCTTACGAGGGCTTCACACGCATGAAGGTCGGCGACCGCAGCCCCTATTGCGGAGGTCTTGTTTTCGCGGCATTCAGCGGCTCGCATCAGGACGCTATCGCAAAGGGTATGAAGTGGCGTGAGGAAAATAACTGCAAGCACTGGACTGTCCCATATCTCCCACTTGACCCTACGGACGTGGGAAGAGTTTACGAGGCGGACGTTATCCGCATTAACAGTCAGTCGGGAAAGGGCGGAATCGGCTATATTCTCGAAACGAAGTACGGATATAACCTCCCGAAGAAAATGCGCGAGGTGTTCGGCTATCAAGTGAAGGGCGTGTCCGACCGCGAGCATAGGGAGCTTCTCCCCGATGAGGTGTTCGGAATCTTTAAGGAGAATTATATCAACCTCGCCGACCCCGTCAAGCTGACGGAGGCGCATTTCGTCCAGCAGGGCAATATTGAGGCTTCTGTGACTCTCGAATACAAGGGCAGAACGGCAGTTGCAACAAATGTCGGAAACGGCAGGCTTGACGCCGTGAGCAACGCTATAAGCTCGTATCTCGGAATCAGCTACAGCATAAACACCTACACTCAGCACGCCCTTGAGGTTGGCTCGTCCTCCCACGCTGTGTCGTATATTGAAATCGTCAGCGACAAAGGCGAGGGCTTCTGGGGAACAGGCATGGACACGGACATTACAAATTCCTCCATCAAGGCTCTCGTCAGCGCAGTGAACAATATGCTTAGAAAATGATTCGTTCATGGCGGAGAATTTATCGTCAAAATCAACAAGAATTTATGTTGAAAATGCACGAATAGTAAATTTTTTGTAAAAAAACGCCCTCCCTTATTGATTTTACTTAAAATCAGTGGTATAGTATTATTTAAGAGTATTCAAGGGAGTGAGATTAATGAGATCGGTTATTATTATCTCCGGTATCGTCATTATTAACGGCGCAGTCATAAACGTCTTGGACTGCCGCTGTAATTCATTCTGCCGCTTCGGCTCTGAGTCTCTTGCTTGAGTTTTTGCGCTTTTGTGTATTGAAGCAATGATGCTTGGTTACTGAACCTCCGGCGGAATGTCGGAGGTTATTTTGTATGTCCAAGACGTTAAACTCATAAAACATTATATTAAATAACATATTATAAAGGAAGAAGAAGCTATGAAGATTTCAGGAGCTAAAATTGTTGTCGAAACCCTTATCGAACAGGGCTGTGATACCGTTTTCGGTTATCCCGGAGGTCAGGTTATCAACCTCTTCGACGAGCTGTATCTCAACAGCGACCGCATAAGACATATACTCACCGCCCACGAGCAGGGCGCTTCCCACGCGGCTGACGGCTACGCAAGAGCTACGGGAAAGGTCGGCGTTTGTATCGCAACGTCAGGTCCCGGAGCAACTAACCTCGTTACGGGAATCGCTACGTCCTATCTCGATTCGACTCCCCTTGTGGCTATTACGGGCAATGTTCCGTGCAGCCTTATCGGCAGGGACAGCTTTCAGGAGGTTGACATCGTTGGCGTGACTATGCCTATCACGAAGCATAATTTCGTTGTCAAGGACGTAAAGGAGCTTGCGGATACCATCCGCCTTGCGTTCAAGATTGCCAAATCCGGCAGACCCGGTCCTGTTCTCGTTGATATTCCCAAGGACGTTCAGTGCGCTCTCTGCGACTTTGAGGCAAAGCCTGCCCCCGTTGTCCCCTATCCCCTCAGCTTTGCGGGTGAGGACGACCTGAAAAGGGCAGCTGAAATGATTAACGCAAGTCAGCGCCCCTACATCTACATCGGCGGCGGAATCATCGCAGGCAAGGCTTCAGATGAGGTTCTCGCCCTCGCTGAAAAAATTGACGCACCAATCGGCAGCTCTCTTATGGGACTTTCCGCAATTCCATCGGATAATAAGCGTTTCCTCGGTATGCAGGGTATGCACGGCCACTACGCTTCATCAATTGCGGAGGACGAGGCGGATCTCGTTATCGCCTGCGGAGCGCGCTTCAGCGACAGAGCTACCGGCGACAAGAACCGTTTCTCCAAGAATTTCAAGATTATCCACATCGACATTGACGGTGCGGAGCTGAGCAAGAATATACGTGTTGAGCTGGGAATCAGCGGCGACATCAGGGACGCTCTCGCACGCCTTGCGGCTATGGTTCAGGAAACAAAGCACGACAGCTGGTCGGCACGCATCGAAGAGCTTCGCGCAGAGGAAAACCGCCGCATCAAGAGAGTTCCCGACAAGCTCGACCCCTACAGAATCGTTGACATTGCAGCTGAGGCGGCAGATGAGGATACGCTTATCGCTACGGACGTAGGTCAGCATCAGATGTGGGCTGCCCAGAGATACCCCCTCGTTAAGCCGAGAACCTTCCTCACAAGCGGCGGCCTTGGAACTATGGGCTTCGGCATGGGAGCTGCAATCGGAGCAAGCGTCGCAACAGGCAAGAAAACTATCCTCTTCACGGGTGACGGCAGCTTCGGCATGAACCTCAATGAGCTTGCAACGGCAGTTACTCTTAACTCGCCCCTCGTTATTCTCATCATGAACAACGGAGTTCTCGGCATGGTTCGCCAGTGGCAGACGCTCTTCTTCGACAAGCATTACTCAAACACAACTCTCGACAGAAAAACCGACTTCGTTAAGGTTGCGGAGGCGTTCGGAGCAAAGGGTGTCCGCGTATTTACCGCAGATGAGCTGAAATCCGCCATGAAGGACGCTCTTGCGGCAGGCTCACCGGTTGTTATCGACTGCGCTGTTGACTGCGATGAATTTGTTCTTCCTATGCTTCCCCCCGGCGGCTCGATTGACGATATTATTACGGAAATAAACTGAGGTGAATTATCTATGAACAAGAAATTTATTATTGCTGTCCTCGTTTCAAATATCTCCGGCGTTCTCTCGAGAGTTTCGGGAATGTTCACCAGAAGAGGCTTCAACATCGACAGCCTGACTGTCGGCGAAACGGAATCAAGCGATTTTTCAAGAATTACCATTGCCTTCCGCGGCGACGACTACATGAAGGATCAGCTCATCGGTCAGCTGAATAAGCTCCATGACGTAAAAGAGGTTCAGGTTCTCGACAGCTCCGATTCGGTTATCAGGGAGCTTGTACTCATCAAGGTGAGAAATACTGCCGAATCACGACAGGACGTTATGACGGCAGTTGAGATTTTCCGCTCGAAAATCATCGACTATTCCCCGACGGCTCTATGCTGTGAGCTGACAGGCGATTCCTCCAAAATCAACGCCTTCATTGAGCTTCTGAAGCCCTACGGCATTATCGAAATGTGCAGAACGGGTCTTGTTGCTCTCGAAAGAGGCGAAAACTCACTCAAGCCTGTGAAATAGGCAAACGCTTTTAATTGCTCAACGGCAATTACTATAAATTATTTAAATCTTTTTAAAAGGAGTCTTTTTAAAATGGAAAATACTGCAAAGGTTTTTTATCAGGAAGATTGCGATCTCTCGCTTCTCTACGGCAAGACAATCGCTGTAATCGGCTACGGCAGCCAGGGTCACGCTCATGCTCTCAACGCTAAGGAATCACTCGGCGACAACGGCAGAGTTATTATCGGTCTTTACGAAGGCTCGAAGTCCTGGGACAAGGCTGTTAAGCAGGGATTCGAGGTATTTACGGCTGCTGAGGCTGCTAAACAGGCTGACATCATCATGATTCTCATTAACGATGAAAAACAGGCTGCTATGTACGAAAAGGACATCGCTCCCAACCTCGAGGCAGGAAATATGCTCATGTTCGCACACGGATTCAATATCCACTTCGGCTGCATCAAGCCCCCCGCTGACGTTGACGTTACCATGATTGCCCCCAAAGGCCCCGGACATACTGTAAGAAGCGAATATCAGGCAGGTAAGGGTGTTCCTTGTCTCGTTGCTGTTCATCAGGACGCTACAGGTAAGGCTCAGGATCTTGCTCTCGCTTATGGTCTTGCAATCGGCGGCGCTCGTGCAGGCGTTCTTGAAACTACATTCAGAACAGAAACCGAAACAGACCTCTTCGGCGAACAGGCTGTTCTCTGCGGCGGCGTATGCGCTCTCATGCAGGCAGGCTTTGAAACTCTCGTTGAGGCTGGCTACGACCCGAGAAACGCTTACTTCGAGTGCATCCACGAGATGAAGCTCATCGTTGACCTTATCTACCAGAGCGGCTTCGCAGGTATGAGATACTCCATCTCCAATACGGCTGAGTACGGCGACTACATCACAGGCCCGAAGATTATCACTGAGGACACAAAGAAGGCTATGAAGAAGATTCTCGCTGATATTCAGGACGGCTCCTTTGCTAAGGAATTCCTCCTCGATATGTCCGACGCAGGCTCACAGGTTCACTTCAAGGCCATGAGAAAGCTTGCATCTGAGCATCCCTCCGAAAAGGTCGGCGAGGAAATCAGAAAGCTCTACAGCTGGAACAACGAAGAGGACAAGTTCATCAACAACTGATTTTAATCATTCCCTCCCCTCGGGGAGGGCAATGCTGTATACGTGCATAAGGGCGAGGGTGTTGCGGCGTCGCTCGTCCGGCGGCTGCTCTCCCGAAGCATCGGGGGAGCGCGCTTTTTTAGAAAGGGATTATATGAAACAATTTGTGATTTTCGCGGCGGCTCTCGTAAGCCTCCTGACGGTTCTGCTGACCTTTTTCGGCAGCAGAAAGAATGATAACAACACGCATACACAGGATAAAAATATATAACATTGACATAAATACAAATAATTATGAGGTGAAATAAATTGAGCAGCAATTTTTTCTGCGACGGAGTTGAAAAAGCTCCCCAGCGTTCGCTTTTCAACGCTCTCGGTCACACCGATGAGGAAATGCACAGACCTCTCGTAGGCATTGTTTCCTCCTACAACGAAATCGTGCCGGGTCACATGAATATTGACAAAATCGTCGAGGCTGTAAAGCTCGGCGTCGCAATGGGCGGCGGAACACCTGTTGTTTTCCCCGCAATCGCTGTCTGCGACGGCATTGCAATGGGTCACAAGGGCATGAAATATTCCCTCGTGACACGCGACCTTATTGCCGATTCCACGGAATGTATGGCTCTTGCCCATCATTTTGACGCCCTCGTTATGATACCCAACTGCGACAAGAACGTCCCCGGACTTCTCATGGCTGCCGCACGTATCAACGTGCCCACAATTTTCGTAAGCGGCGGCCCGATGCTGGCAGGTCACGTCAAGGGCAGCAAGACGAGCCTTTCCTCCATGTTTGAGGCTGTCGGAGCTTACACGGCAGGAAAAATGTCCGAGGAGGACGTGAAGGACTACGAAAACCACGCCTGCCCCACCTGCGGCTCATGCTCGGGTATGTATACGGCAAATTCCATGAACTGCCTGACGGAGGTTCTCGGAATGGGTCTGCGCGGCAACGGAACTATACCGGCTGTATATTCCGAGAGAATCAAGCTTGCCAAGATGGCAGGTATGCAGGTTATGGAGCTGTACAGGAAAAACATCAGACCGCTTGATATTATGACGGAAAAGGCATTCCGGAACGCCCTGACTGCTGATATGGCTCTCGGCTGCTCCACGAACAGTATGCTTCATCTTCCCGCAATCGCAAATGAATGCGGAATCAGCATAAATCTCGACATGGCAAACGAAATCAGCGCTAAAACCCCGAATATCTGCCATCTCGCTCCGGCAGGACACACCTACATGGAGGATCTCAACGAGGCAGGCGGCGTTTATGCCGTCCTGAACGAGCTTTCCAAGAAGAACCTCATCAATCTGGACTGCATGACCTGCACGGGCAAGACCGTAGGCGAAAATATTACAGGCTGTATAAACCGTGACCCCGATACAATTCGTCCCATCGACAATCCCTACAGCGAAACGGGCGGAATTGCCGTACTCAGCGGAAATCTCGCACCTGACAAATGCGTCGTCAAGAGAAGCGCCGTTGCTCCCGAAATGCTCGTCCACAGAGGCCCTGCTAAGGTTTTCGACAGCGAGGAGGAGGCTATCAAGGTCATCTACGAGGGCGGTGTCAAGGCAGGAGATGTTGTCGTTATCCGCTATGAAGGCCCTGCAGGCGGCCCCGGCATGAGAGAGATGCTCTCCCCCACATCGGCAATTCAGGGTGCAGGACTTGGCTCGTCTGTTGCGCTCATCACGGACGGAAGATTCTCCGGAGCAACCCGCGGAGCTGCTATCGGTCACGTTTCCCCCGAAGCCGCAAACGGCGGCACTATCGCTTACGTCAAGGACGGCGATATGATTTCAATTGATATTCCCAACTACAGCATTACTCTTGAGGTTTCCGACGAGGAGCTTGAGGAGCGCAGAAAGACTATGTCTGTCAAAAAGAAGGAAAATATTACAGGCTACCTTAAACGCTATGCGGCTATGGTTTCCTCGGCGGACAAGGGAGCTATCATAAACAGAAAGGACTGATTAACATGGGTATGACAATGACTCAGAAGATACTGGCGGCTCATGCGGGGCTTGATTCGGTTCAGGCAGGTCAGCTTATTCTCGCAAAGCTTGACAGGGTTCTCGGCAACGATATTACATCACCTGTCGCAATAAAGGAGTTCTCGAAGCTTGACAGGGACGATGTTTTCGACAAGGAAAAGGTTACGATGGTCATGGATCATTTTGCCCCCAACAAGGACATCAAGGCTGCCGAGCAGTGCAAAATGTGCCGTGATTTCTGCGGCGAAAAGGAGATTACACATTTCTATGACGCAGGTCAGATGGGTATCGAACACGCGCTCCTCCCCGAAAAAGGTCTTGTTACCGCAGGAGATGCCGTAATCGGAGCAGACTCCCACACCTGCACATACGGTGCGCTGGGAGCATTCTCGACAGGCGTCGGCTCGACGGATATGGCATGCGGCATGGCAATCGGCAAGGCTTGGTTCAAGGTTCCCTCCGCAATAAAATTCAATCTGACGGGCAAGCTGAACAAATACGTTTCGGGCAAGGATGTTATCCTCCACATTATCGGAAAAATCGGCGTTGACGGTGCGCTTTACCGCTCGATGGAATTTGCAGGCGAGGGCGTTGCGGAGCTTTCCATGAGCGACCGTCTCTGCATTTCCAACATGGCTATTGAGGCAGGAGCTAAAAACGGCATTTTCCCTGTTGACGGCATAACCATCGCGTATCTGAAGGAGCATGGAGCTGCCGAGCCGAAAATCTATGCGGCTGACGAGGATGCCGAATACGATGAGGTAATTGAAATCAATCTTTCTGACATCACGCCTACCGTGTCCTTTCCCCACCTTCCCGAAAACGCCAGAACCTTCGATGAAATCGGCGATATTAAAATCGATCAGGTTGTTATCGGATCATGCACAAACGGAAGACTCGAGGATCTTTATACCGCCGCTGAAATAATGAAGGGCAAAAAATGCGCTAAGAACGTACGTGTTATCGTCATTCCCGCAACACAGCAGATTTACCTTGAGGCTATGGAACAGGGTCTGCTGAAAATATTCATCGAAAGCGGAGCTGTCGTTTCAACTCCCACCTGCGGTCCATGCCTTGGCGGATACATGGGAATCCTCGCAAAGGGCGAACGTGCCGTTGCCACAACAAACAGAAATTTCGTAGGCAGAATGGGTCACCCTGAATCGGAGGTCTATCTCGCAAGCCCTGCCGTTGCCGCAGCAAGCGCAATTACAGGCAAAATATCAAGTCCCGAGGAGGTTATGGAGTAATGGAAGTCAAGGGCAAGGTTATAAAATACGGCGATAACGTGGATACGGACGTTATCATTCCCGCAAGGTATCTCAACACAAGCGATCATGCGGAGCTTGCTTCACACTGCATGGAGGATCTCGACACAACCTTCGTTACACGTGTGGAAAAGGGCGATATTATGGTTGCAGGGCAGAACTTCGGCTGCGGCTCGTCAAGAGAGCACGCTCCCATCGCCATCAAGGCAAGCGGAATTTCCCTTGTAATCGCAAAAAGCTTCGCAAGAATCTTCTACAGGAACTCCATTAACATCGGTCTGCCGATTATCGAATGTCCCGAAGCAGCGGAGGATATTTCCGAGGGCGATATTCTCGAGGTAGACTGCGGCAGGGGCGTTATACGCAACATCACAACAGGCAAAACATATGAAACGCTGCCGTTCCCCGATTTCATTCAGGGAATTATTGAGGACGGCGGACTTATCGCTTCAATTGCCAACAACAGACTTAAATAAAGGAGAACCTTAAATGGAATTTAATATTGCACTCCTGAAGGGCGACGGCATCGGCCCTGAAATCGTGGATTCGGCTGTCGCAGTTCTGGAAAGGACAGCGGAAAAATTCGGACACAAATTCAGCTTCACACCATATCTCATAGGCGGCTGCGCATTTGACGCCGCAGGCGTTCCTCTTCCGCAGGAAACAGTTGACGGCTGTCTTGCAAGCGACAGCGTGCTCCTCGGAGCTGTCGGCGGCCCGAAGTGGGATAATCTTCCGGGAAATATGCGTCCCGAAAAGGCGCTCCTCGGAATACGCTCAGCACTGGGACTTTTCACAAATCTTCGTCCTGCAAAGCTCTATCCTGCGCTCAGGGACGCTTCGCCCCTCCGTGCCGATATTGTATCACAGGGCTTCGATATTATGATTGTCCGTGAGCTTACAGGCGGAATCTACTTCGGCGAAAGAGGCAAGCGCACAGGCAAATACGGCGAGGAGGCTTACGATACAGAAGCATACAGCCGCATGGAAATCGAGAGAATCGGCAGAGTTGCCTTTGATACGGCAATGAAGCGTAATAAGAAGCTCACCAGCATCGACAAGGCAAATGTTCTCGAAACATCACGCCTCTGGAGAGAAATCATGCACAAAATGTCCGAGGAGTATCCGGAGGTTGAATACTCCGATATGCTCGTTGACAACGCGGCTATGCAGCTTGTGAGAAATCCGCGTCAGTTTGACGTTATCGTTACATCAAATATGTTCGGGGACATTCTCTCCGATGAGGCTTCGCAGATTACAGGCTCAATCGGTATGCTGGCTTCCGCTTCACTGGGAGCTTCAACACGCGGAATGTACGAACCGATTCACGGCTCGGCACCTGACATTGCAGGTCAGAACAAGGCTAACCCGATTGCTACGGTTCTTTCGGCAGCTATGATGCTCCGCTACTCCTTCAGTCTTGCAAAGGAGGCTGACGCAATTGAAGCGGCTGTTGACAGCGTTCTTGCGGCAGGCTACAGAACTGCCGATCTTCTGGGCGGAGCAGAGGGAACTCCCCTTTCCTGCACGGAAATGACGGAAAAGATAATCGAGGCGCTGTAATTCATGAACGAAAAACTGAAACGTCTGAGCTGCGGTCTGAATTCCCTTGCCGTTTTCCGCAATCTGCTTGATGATGATATGATAAGGCTTCTGCGGCGTGAGCTTGAGGGCGGCTCGGACGATACTTCCGTAAGGATTTACAACTATTCGGAATTTGTTGCGGCTCTCTACCGCAAGAGTGTGAGCTTCAGCGAATATGTTCTGAAGGCTGTTCTGGAGGACGAGAATTTCTACATCGCAGGCAAGGCGCAGGGTAAGAGCTTTCCACAGTATATTGAGGACGCTGTTGAAAATGAGCTGATGATTTTGCAGGAGGCTTCACGGCTGACGCCGGAGGAGCTTATTGCCGATATTGACACGGGCATAGCTCTCCCCAAGTGGGAAATATCGGAAATCGACTTTGCCTCGGAATACCGCAGCAGAATCGAAAGCATCGGAAAATACGGCTACGGAAGATATGCTCAGAATAAAATGTTCATTCTCAAAAACGGCGAAACGGTTCCAGTCAGATACCCCGATACGCAGCGGCTTTCGGAGCTTTACGGCTATGAGCGTGAGAGGAAGGCTGTCATCGACAACACACTCGCGCTTCTTCGGGGCAGACCTGCGCAGAACGTTCTCCTCTATGGGGACGCAGGCACAGGAAAATCCTCCACGGTCAAGGCAATCGTCAACGAATACGCCGATGAGGGACTCCGCCTGATTGAGGTCACAAAGGAACAGCTTCGGGATATTCCCCACATAATCGACAGCATAAGCAAAAATCCGCTGAAATTCATACTCTTTATCGACGACCTTTCATTCTCCTCCGACGACGACTGCTTCGGTGCGCTCAAGGCGACTCTCGAAGGCTCTGTTTCGGCGCGTGAGGACAACATCGCAATCTACGCCACAAGCAACCGCCGCCATCTGGTCAAGGAGAGCTTCTCCGACCGTGAAGGGGACGATATTCACAGAAACGATACGATTCAGGAGCTTATTTCC
Organism: Ruminococcus sp.; assembly: GCA_021200415.1. Lineage (GTDB taxonomy): Bacteria > Bacillota > Clostridia > Oscillospirales > Ruminococcaceae > Ruminococcus. The sequence goes on from JAJQGO010000039.1 coordinate 32,427, forward strand.
CTTTCCGCAAGATTCGGTCTGACGGTATGCTTCTCGAAGCCCGATAAAAAGGCGTATCTTAACATCGTTTCGGAGCTTGCGAAGAAAAGGGGAATCGACATGGACGCTGACGAGCTTGCAGTCAAGGCGGAGGCATTTGCTCTTCGGGGCAGCGGACGTTCCGCACGCACGGCAAAGCAGTTCGTGAATCAGCTGGTAAATGACATGAAATAGCAATATATTCGGAGGTTTTAAAAATGCTCACTCTCGACAAAATATATCACGCAAAATATATACTTAAACCGGTTATCAGGGAAACTGATATTATCCACGCACCCAACATCAACCCTGAATCGGAAATCTACCTCAAAACCGAAAATCTGCAAATCACAGGTTCATTCAAGGTCAGAGGCGCATATTATCGAATGTCCCAGCTTACGGACGAGGAAAAGGCAAAGGGCGTTATCGCCTGTTCCGCAGGAAATCACGCGCAGGGCGTTGCGCTTGCGGCTGCCAAAAACGGCATCAGATCCATAATCTGTCTGCCGGACGGCGCTCCCATCTCCAAGGTGGAGGCTACAAAGAGCTACGGTGCGGAGGTCTGCCTTGTGAAGGGCGTTTACGACGACGCATATGCTGAAGCTCTCCGTCAGCGTGACGAATACGGCTACACGTTCATTCATCCCTTCGACGACGAAAACGTAATTGCGGGTCAGGGAACAATCGGTCTGGAGCTTGTTGAGCAGCTGCCCGACCTTGACGCAGTTATCGTGCCCATTGGCGGCGGCGGACTTATATCGGGTCTTGCCTTCGCAGTCAAGAGCCTTAACCCGAAAATCAAGGTCTACGGCGTTCAGGCTTCGGGAGCGCCGAGTATGTTCAATTCCGTTCATGACGGACATATCGAGTGTCTGGACAGCGTCTCCACGATTGCCGACGGAATCGCCGTCAAGGAGCCGGGCGAGAATACATTCAAGTACTGCTCCGAATACGTGGACGAAATCGTTACGGTTACAGACGATGAAATTTCAGCCGCAATTCTTGCCCTCATGGAGCAGCAGAAGATGGTGACGGAGGGCGCAGGAGCAGTTTCAGTTGCTGCGGCAATGTTCAACAAGGTGCCTGTCAAGGGCAAAAAGGTCGTGTGCCTCCTTTCGGGAGGAAACATCGACGTCACGATTCTTTCGAGAGTCATCAAGCGTGGTCTGCTCATGTCGGGCCGCTCCTACTCAATGAATATCGAGCTTATCGACAAGCCCGGTCAGCTCATGGACGTTTCAAGGATTATCGCTCAGCTTGGGGGCAACGTCACTTCAATTCACCACGAGCGTGCAAACGAGGGTTCGGCTGTCAACGGCTGCTACCTGAGAATCGTCCTCGAAACGAGAAATTACGAGCATATCACCGAAATCAGGAAGGCTCTTCAGGATAACGGATTCAAAATTGTAGATTAAGAAAATTATACAGGAGGTATAAAATTATGGAGAAGATACATACAAATAACGCACCTGCGGCAGTTGGCCCGTACTCACAGGCTGTCGTTTCGGGCGGAATGGTTTACACATCAGGTCAGATTGCTATAAATCCTGCCACAAATACCGTGGAATGTAACGATATACAGGGACAAACCGAGCAGATCATGAAGAATCTCGGAGAGGTTCTCAAGGCGGCAGGATCCTCTTTCGAAAAGGCAGTCAAGACAACGTGCTTCCTTGCGGATATGGGTGACTTCGCAGCGTTCAACGAAATATACGGAAAGTATTTTACTTCACTTCCCGCAAGAAGCTGCGTGGCCGTGAAAACTCTCCCCAAAAACGTCCTCGCGGAAGTCGAGGTAATTGCGGAGGTTTGATTTATGAAAATGCAGGAGCTTCAGGCGGAGATTCTTCGCCTGAAAAAGGAAACGAACACGGCAATTCTCGCCCACAGCTATCAGGGTCGGGAAATCGTGGAAATCGCCGATTTTACGGGCGACAGCTACAAGCTGAGCGTTGACGCTTCGAGGGTTCAGGCGGACAATATTTTGTTCTGCGGAGTTCATTTTATGGCGGAAACGGCGAAGATGCTTTCTCCAGAAAAGCACGTATTTCTGGCAAATTCGGGGGCCGGCTGCCCCATGGCGGAGCAAATGGACAGGGATATTATCGGGCAGCTCAAGGCGAAGGAGCCTGACAGGGCTGTCGTTGCCTACATCAACACTACGGCTGAGCTGAAAACGGTCTGCGACGTCTGCGTAACGTCCTCCAGCGCAGTGAAAATCGTGGGTGCGATGGAGAGCAATAAAATCCTATTTATTCCCGACTGCAACCTCGGCAGCTACGTAAAAAAATGCCTGCCGGACAAGGATATAAAGCTTCTTCAGGGAGGCTGTCCGGTTCATGCCTCTGTTACGGCAAAGGACGCAGAACAGGCAAAAAAAGCTCATCCGAATGCACTCTTGCTGGTGCATCCCGAATGCGTTCCGGCAGTTGTAGAGATGGCGGATTACGTAGGCTCAACATCGGGCATTATGAACTACGCAATAAAGTCCGAAAATCAGGAATTTATCATCGGCACGGAGCTTTCGATTGCCGAGCATTTGCAGTATGAATGTCCCGAGAAAAAATTTTATCCCCTGTCGAAAAAAATTCTTTGTCCCAATATGAAGCTGACAACGCTGCCGGACGTATACCGTTCCCTCAAGGGCATGGAGTCGGGTGATGCATTTGAAATACACATGAGTGATGAACTTATAGTTAATGCAAGAAAATGTATTGACGAGATGATAAGATTAGGCGGCTGATTTGGCGGAATTAGTTGACAAGCTGTACAAGAAATCCAACCTCAGCGACGATGATTTTTTAAATTTGCTCGAATCCGAGGATTCCGAGGTCGATAAAATCCTGCAAGAGCGCGCAGATGAGGTTCGGCAGAGGTATTACGGTAAAAAGGTATATTTGCGTGGCTTAATTGAAATTTCAAGCTATTGCAAAAATAATTGCTATTACTGCGGCATACGACGTGGAAATTCAAATGCGCAGAGATACCGCCTGACTCCCGAACAGATTCTGGAATGCTGCAAAAACGGCTATATACTGGGATTTCGGACGTTCGTGCTTCAGGGCGGCGAGGATTCGTACTTCACGGACGAGCTTCTCTGCCCACTCGTTTCGGAGATAAAACGGCGTCACCCCGACTGCGCTGTGACCCTGTCACTGGGGGAGCGCTCCGATGAAAGCTACAGGCGGCTGCGAGAGGCAGGAGCTGACCGCTATTTGCTGCGCCACGAGGCGGCTTCGGAGACGCTGTATTCGAAGCTTCATTCGCCGGAAATGTCGTGGGAAAATCGCCGCAAATGCCTATATACCTTGAAAAAGCTGGGGTATCAGGTGGGGGCTGGATTCATGGTTGGCGCGCCGTTTCAGACCGCCCGTGACCTCCTGTGCGACCTGCGGTTCATGCAGGAGCTTCGCCCCGAAATGATCGGAATCGGGCCGTTCATCCCACATCGGGACACGCCCTTTTCCACGCAGAATGGGGGAAAACTCCGCCTGACGCTGCGACTTCTCGGAATCCTGCGGCTCACCTTCCCCGACGCCCTGATTCCCGCAACGACCGCCCTTGGGACGATTGCCCCGAATGGGAGAGAGCTGGGGCTTGCTTTCGGCTGCAACGTGGTCATGCCGAACCTGTCACCTGTGGATGTGCGTAAAAAATACGAACTGTACAACGACAAAATTTGTACAGGTGAAGAGGCTGCTGAGTGCCGTATTTGTCTTGAAAATCGAATTAAATCAGCCGGATACGATGTCGAAATCTCTCGCGGCGACCATATAAAATTATACAAATAGTATAAAGGAGAACACTATGAAAGTACGTTTTCATCTTCCCGATTTTGCGGAAAAATTCAGGCTGAACATCATGTTTGCCGAGATGCTCAAAAATTGTCCCCAATATTTCAGGGAGGGCGTGGAGATTGCCTCTGTCTACGGCGTCTTTCCGCCCTCAATCTGGAACGGCGGCAGAACTCAGGGTGGAAGCTGCCAAAAGCCCTTCATCAGGTCGGTTATCAAGGCTTTCAACGAGCGTGGAATCCCACTGCGCTTCACCTTCACGAACCCCGTCCTCGAGGAAAAACACCTCAGCGACAGCTTCTGCAACATGGTCATGAGCCTCGCCAACAACGGCATGAACGAGGCAATTGTCGTTTCACCGATTCTCGAGGACTACATCAGAAAAAATTACCCTAAGTATAAATTGACAAGCTCCACCTGCAAGCGAATCACCGATCCGGATGCCCTCGCTGCCGAGCTGAACCGTGACTACCACATCGTTGTCGTGGACTACGATTTTAATAATAAATTTGACATTCTCGAAAAGCTCCCCCGCAAGGAGGATTGTGAGCTTCTCGTGAACGCCTGCTGCGAACCCGGCTGCAAGCGCAGAGTTGCCCACTACAGGTCAATCGGCAAGCAGCAAATCGCCTACTGCGAACACATCAAAAAGCACCCCGGAATGCCCTTTGACGCCCGAAAATACGACCCCGAAAACTTCAGGGACTGCCCCTTTTCGAAGCGCGGAATTTTCGAAATCCGCAGCCTCAGCACCCACATTTCCCCCGACGACATCTGGGACAAATACGTGCCGATGGGCTTCAGCCAGTTCAAAATCGAGGGCAGAACCTCCGGCAAGCTCAACGCCCTCGAAACCTATATGTATTACATGGTCAAGCCCGAGTGCCGCGACGAAGCGAGGTTCAGACTCCTCCGCAGCCTCGAGGAAAGCGGCTCACTCACATTTAAATAATATACGGAGAGTATAGAAAGTATAGAGGCGAAATATGAAAGTACGTTTTCATCTGCCCGGAATTGCCGGACATTTCAAATTCAACATGGTGTTCATCTCCATGTACAAAAACTGCCCTGAATTTTTCCGCGAGGGCGTGGAAATCGCATCCGTTTACGGAGCATTTCCCCAGTCCCTGTGGAACGGCGGACGAATCACCGATGGCCTGTGTGACAGAAAATTCGTCAAGTCGGCACTCGATTCCTTCAACGGTCAGGGAATCCCCGTGCGCTTCACCTTCACGAACCCTGCGCTCGAGAAAAAGCACCTGAACGACAAGTTCTGCAACATGGTTCTGAGCCTCGCCAACAACGGCATGAACGAGGTAATTGTGGTGTCCCCGATACTCGAGGACTACATACGAAAATATTACCCTCAGTATAAACTGACAAGCTCCACCTGCAAGCGCCTGAACAGTCTGGACGCCCTCAATGCGGAGCTTGAAAAGGATTATCATATCGTCGTTATGGACTACGATTTGAACAATAAATTTGACATTCTTGAAAAGGTCAATCACAAGGATAAGTGTGAAATTCTTGTTAATTCAAACTGCCGACCCAATTGTCCCGACCGTGCCCTCCACTACCACTCGCTGGGCGAAAAGCAAATTGCAGCCGCAAACCACCTGCGGAAGTACCCGAATTCCACCTTCGACACACGTGTTTTCGGGGACGGCTACACGCAGAACTGCCCCTACTGCTCACGTGATCTCTTCGCAATCAAGGATCTCCCCACCAACGTCAAGCCTGACGACATTTGGGATAAATATGTGCCGATGGGATTCAATCAGTTTAAAATTGAGGGCAGAACGGCTAATTTATATAATCTTATGGAAACTTATATTTACTATATGATTAAGCCCGAACAGGCAGATTATGCACGATATATGTTTTTGAGAAACCTTACATCCAATGGTGTTATAACAATAAACGAATGAGGTGCAGCATGAAAGCAGCAGCAGTTTTTAGTGATAATATGGTTTTGCAGAGGTGGGAAAATGTCCGGATTTTCGGCACCTGCGACAATGATGAGGTCATACGCGTCACCATTCCGGAGCTTGAAATCGACGTCTCCGCAGCAGTGGCAAATTGCCGCTGGGAGGCTGTAATTCCGCCGATGAACACCTGTAATGAGTGTACTGTAATTATATCATCGCAGGAGAGTAAAATCATTTTTTCAAATGTGGCAGTCGGCGAGGTCTGGCTTGCAGGGGGACAATCCAACATGGAATTTGAGCTGCGGAACGCTCTTGGCTTCGAGAACGCAGTTACGAATTGCCACCTTCTGAAAACTCGCTTCTACAACGTGCCGAAGTGCGAAATGGCTGACGAGAATCTGCTTGACGCGGAATCCAAAAGCTGCTGGCAGCTCCCCACGGAGGAGAACATGAAGGGCTGGTCGGCTGTGGCATTTTACTTCGCAAGGGCACTTAGCCTCAGACTCGGCGTTACGGTGGGAATCATCAACTGCAACTGGGGCGGAACGTCGGCATCCGCATGGATGGACAGGAGCTATCTCGAAGCCGACAGCCATCTGCGTCCCTATCTTGACGACTACGACAGCGCCTGCGCAGGAAAAACCCGACAGGAAATGATTGCGGAATACGACGAATACACCGCATACCACGCCGAATGGGAGAAGCGTATGCAGAGGTGCTACAGCGAGAACCCCACCATTAAGTGGAACGAGGTTCTTGAAATCTGCGGCGAAAACCGCTATCCCGGGCCGATGGGCTGCAAGAATTTCAACCGCCCATGCGGACTCTATGAAACGATGGTTAAACGTGTCTGCCCCTACACAATCAAGGGCTTCATCTACTATCAGGGGGAGTCGGACGACCACCGTCCCGACAGCTATTATTACCTCATGAGGGGGCTTATAGAGAATTGGCGCAGAGACTGGCGTAATTCTGAGCTGCCCTTTCTTTTCGTGCAGCTGCCCATGTTCAAATACGAGGACGACCCCGATACAAAAAGCTGGGCGAAGCTTCGTGAAGCGCAGATGCAGATTTTCAAAACCGTGAAAAATACGGGAATTGCCATTGCTCTCGACTGCGGAGAGTTCAACAATATCCACCCGACAGAGAAGGCAAGAATCGGCTACAGGCTCTATTTACAGGCACTCTGCCATGCTTACGGTCATCACTGCGAGGATAAGGCGTATCCGCCGATGTTCAGGAGGTGCCGTCCCTTGGGGGAGGGTCTGGAGCTTGACTTTGACGACTGCGAAGGATTCCGTGTGAGAGATCAGCTCAGCGGATTTGAGATTGCGGGTGCGGACGGGGAGTTCAAGCCTGCCGAAGCGGAGATACGTGAAGATAAAATTTTTGTCAGCTCGACCTGTGTGAAGCTTCCACGCAGGGTAAGATATTTGTGGACGAATTACAGTGAAGTTCCACTCTATGGCAAAAACGGCATACCTGTTCCGCCTTTTGTCGGGGAGGTTTAGCAGCGGCTCGCTGCCCCTTGACAAATCATCAGAAATGGCATATAATATAGCATATAGATCAAAAGCGTAGCAGTCAGAGTAACTTTTTCGCAGCCTTTTCAGAGAGCGTCGGGTGGGTGCGACGGCGCAGGCGGAATCAGTGAAGTGCGGCTGTCAGCTCCGGAGAGGAATTCCACAGACAGTTGGTCTGTCAGTATTCTTCGGCGTCCCCCTCGTTACGGGTTCTGAGCTATAAATCGGAGTGGAACCGCGTATATCATTTCATATTACATACGCCTCCGGGGAGAAATCCTCGGAGTTTTTTTATGCCCAAAGGAGATAATATGTTTAAACAGCTTAAAGAAGATATTGCGCTCATCAAGGAACGCGACCCTGCCGCACGCAGTACATTTGAAATTCTCATGACCTACCCCAGCCTGAGGGCTATCCACAGCTACAGGCGTGCAAACTGGTTCTACAGGCACGGTATGTTCACCACCGCAAGAATAATTTCCCAGCATTCCCGAAAAAAAACAGGCATTGAAATTCACCCGGGAGCTACCATCGGCAAGGGACTTTTCATCGACCACGGTATGGGCGTGGTTATCGGCGAAACTGCCGTAATCGGCGACAACTGCCTGATTTATCAGGGGGCAACCCTCGGCGGAACAGGCAAGGATAAGGGCAAGCGTCATCCGACTCTCGGGGATAATGTCCTTGTCGGGGCAGGAGCTAAGGTTCTCGGGCCGTTTGAGGTGGGAAACAACGTGAAAATTGCCGCAAACGCCGTGGTTCTCAACGCAATTCCCGATAACTGCACGGCTGTGGGCGTTCCTGCACGAATCGTCAGACGCAACGGCGAGAAAATCAGCGGACACACGGTTACTCAGGATATTGACCAGATTCATATTCCCGACCCTGTTTCCCTTGAGCTTTGCCGCCTTCAGGCTGAAATTGATAAGATGAAAAAGCAGATTGATAATCTCAAAAATGCTGATAATCCGGAGTAGTCCCTCCGCTGTGTAATTTATGTAAATTGTGTGCAGTTTTAAAACCCCGAAAACAGCCCTCAAACAACGTAATATAGGCGTTTGTGTAATTTGTGTAATTGCGGTGAGCCACCGCGGGCAATTCACGTTTTCGCTTGCTTCGCGCGCTTAATTCCTATGGATGGGATATTTGCAATCGCTCAGCAGAGATTTCAAAAACTGTATTGAGCGATAGCACACTTCCCCTCTAATGCAATAATAAACGTGACACTCCAGCAGTGGCTCGCTGCAGAAAGGAAAATTAACTATGTATTTATATAACTCTCTCACAAGAAAAAAAGAAGAATTTATTCCACGTTATGAGGGCAGGGTGAGTATGTACACCTGCGGCCCGACCGTCTACCACTATGCCCATATAGGCAACCTCCGAAGCTATATCATGGAGGACGTTCTCGAGAAATATCTCCGCTTTACGGGACTTGACGTGAAAAGAGTCATGAATATTACTGATGTGGGTCACCTGACAAGCGACGGCGATACGGGCGACGACAAAATGCTCAAGGGAGCTGCCCGTGAACACAAAACCGTTATGGAAATCGCACGCTTCTACACGGACGCTTTCTTCGCCGACTGCAGAAAGCTTAACATTAAAATTCCCGACGTGGTAGAGCCTGCAACCTCCTGCATCGACGAGTTCATACGTGTTATCTCCGTCCTCATGGATAAGGGCTACGCCTATGAGGCAGGCGGAAATATTTACTTCGATACCTCAAAGCTTGACAGGTATTACGTTTTCAACGATTTCAAGGAGGAGGATCTCGCTGTCGGCGTCCGTGAGGGTGTGGAGGAGGACTCCAACAAGCGCAATAAGGCGGATTTCGTTCTCTGGTTCACGAAGTCCAAGTTCGATTCGCAGGAGCTTAAATGGGAAAGCCCGTGGGGATTGGGCTACCCCGGCTGGCATATCGAATGCTCATGCATCAGCATGAAAAATCTCGGCGAATATCTCGATATACACTGCGGCGGAATCGACAACGCTTTCCCACATCACACAAACGAAATCGCCCAGAGTGAAGCATATCTCGGGCACGAGTGGTGCAACTACTGGTTCCACGTCCATCACCTGAACACAAACAGCGGCAAGATGAGCAAATCCAAGGGGGAGTTCCTGACAGTTTCGCTTCTTGAGGAAAAGGGCTACAATCCTCTCGTTTACCGCTTCTTCTGTCTCCAGTCCCACTACAGAAAATCACTTGTGTTCTCATGGGAGAATCTCGACAACGCCGCTGCCGCATTCAACAAGCTCATCGAGAAAATCGCTCCTCTGACTGCCGATAAATCCGGCGACATTGATACGGCTGAATTCGACCGCCTGAGAGAACAGTTCTGCAAGGCTCTCGGAAACGACCTGAACACATCTCTCGCAGTTACGGCTGTATACGACGTTCTGAAATCAAAATCAAACAGCGCAACAAAGCTTGCTCTTCTCTCGGAATTTGACAAGGTTCTCGGACTCGACCTTATCCCCACGGCTGAAAAGCTTCTTGCGGAATCCGAAAGCGCTAAGCCGGAAATTCCCGATGAGGTTCTTGCCCTTGTGGAGGAAAGAAAGGCTGCCCGCAAGGATAAAAACTTCGCCCTCGCAGATGAAATCAGAGATAAAATAGCTGCTCTCGGCTATGAGGTCAGGGAAACACGTCAGGGCACGGAAATCAATAAAATTCAGTAATCGGAACGGTGAAATTATGGCACGTATCTATCCCCTTTTCAGCTCAAGCAAGGGCAATTCCACATTTATCGGCACAGAACGGGGCGGCATTCTCATTGACTGCGGAGTAAGCTGCAAAAGGCTTACGGCTGCGCTTGCCCTGAACAATGTCCCTATAGACGCAGTAAAGGCAATTTTCATAACCCATGAGCATTCCGATCACGTAAGCGGATTAAGGCAGTTCACGAACAGGACGGGCTGCCCCGTATACGGTCAGAAGAGGACCTTGCAGCGGCTCATGGACGCAGGAAAAATCTCACCTGCATCTCATGTAATCGACATGACAAATCTCACCATAGCCGCCGCCGATTCGGAGGTTAAATGCTTCAATACACCCCACGATACTATCCAGAGCTGCGGCTATCTCATACATACGGCGGATGATAAGCTTTGCTCCGTCTGCACGGATCTCGGACACGTCACGGAGGAGGTGGACAGCGCCCTCACAGGCTGCCGTCTTGTTCTTATCGAGTCCAACTACGATGAAAATATGCTCCGCATGGGAGGATACCCTCTTTTCCTGAAGCAGCGTATTCTCTCCCCGAACGGTCATCTCTCGAATGACGACTGCGCGGCGCAGGTGGGACGCCTTATTGAAAGGGGCACGACACATTTCATTCTCGGGCATCTCAGTCAGGACAACAACCGCCCGACAATTGCCGACAGAACGGTTGAACGCTCCCTTTCCGGCTACGTCAGGGGGAAGGATTACCTCATGGGCGTAGCTCCCGTGGAAACGCAGGGAGGAGCTGTGATTTTCTGATGAATATAAATCTCATTGCCGTCGGTAAGCTCAAGGAGGACTACCTCCGTGACGCCTGCGGAGAATACATAAAAAGGCTCGGGAGATTTTGTGCGTTTGAGCTTCATGAGCTTGACGAGGCACGCCTTGGTGACAGCCCCTCCCAGCGTGAAATTGAAGCTGCCCTTGCAAGGGAGGCTGCACAGATTAAAAAATATGCCAAGGGATATGTGATTCCCATGTGCATTGAGGGAAAGCAGCTGAGCAGTCCGGAGCTTTCGGAGAAAATCTCGCAGGCGGGAGTAAACGGCTTCAGCACGGCAACATTTATAATAGGCAGCTCATTCGGGCTTCATGAGGAAATCAAGTCAATGGGGCAGCTGAAGCTTTCCATGTCGAAAATGACGTTTCCGCATCAGCTTGCACGGGTTATGCTCCTTGAGCAGATTTACAGGGCGTTTCAGATTGCTTCAAATGGGAGGTATCACAAATAGGCGGCGAGCCGCCGCAGGCGTATCACGTTTTCGCTTGCTTCGCGCGCTTAATCTGCAAAGGTGGGTTGTTGGTTATCGCTCAAGGGAAATTTCAAGGACGGTAATCATTTTTATGGCGGCGAGCCGCCGCGGGCGTGTCACGTTCAAATCTGCTTAAACCGAAAGTCTGCTATCGCTCAGCAGAGATTACAAGGACGGTAATCATTTTTATGGCGGCGAGCCGCCGCGGGCAATTCACGTTCAAATCTGCTTAAACCGAAAGTCTGCTATCGCTCAGCAGAGATTACAAGGACGGTAATCATTTTTATGGCGGCGAGCCGCTGTGGGCGTGTCACGTTTTCGCTTGCTTCGCGCGCTTAATTTGCAAAGGTGGGCTGTAGGTTATCGCTCAAGGGAATTTTAGAAATTTCAAAATTATCACCGTCTATGTAATCTTTATTGAGCGATAACGCATATCCCCTCTAATGCGATAAAAAACGTGAACTGCAGGCGGTGATTCGCCACAAAAAAGTTATCACCGTCCATGTAATCTTCATTGAGCGATAACGCATATCCCATCTAATGCAGTAAAAAACGTGAACTGCCCGCAGTGGCTCGCCACAAAAAAGTTATCACCGTCTATGTAATCTTTATTGAGCGATAACGCATATCCCCTCTAATGCG
>JAJQGO010000039.1:44412-64416 GCA_021200415.1 Ruminococcus sp.
ATAAAAAACGTGAACCGCAGGCGGTGGCTCACCGCGTTTGACAATCCAAGTATTCTATGATATAATAGTACGATAGCTTTAATTTAAGAAACATTTCAGTTTTTTTGTTTATATTTAAGGAGAGAATAGATGAAAACTTTCTTGGAAATTTATGATTACCGCCAGATGATATTCAGTCTTGTGCGGAAGGATCTGCGCGGCAGATATAAAGGCTCGGTTCTTGGCTTCCTCTGGACGTTCATCAACCCTTTGCTCCAGCTTGTGGTCTACACTATCGTTTTCTCGTTCATTCTGCCCACTAACATCGACAAATACTACCTCTACCTCTTCGTGGGGCTTATTCCGTGGATTTTCTTTTCCTCCTCCATAACAGGCGGATCGTCCTCCATTGTGGCGCAAAAGGATCTCGTTAAAAAAATCTACTTCCCACGTCAGGTTATCCCCATCTCCTACGTCACAAGCTGCTTTGTAAATATGCTGCTGTGCTTCGTTGTAATTTTTATCGTTATCATCATATCAGGCATCGGCGTGAATCCTGTCGCGCTTCTGTGTCTGCCGATTATCATGATTGTGGAGTATATCCTCGCCCTCGGCATGGCGCTGCTTGCCTCCGCCATAACCGTCTATTTCCGTGATCTTGAGCATATTCTCGGAATCCTCACAATGGCCTGGATGTATATGACCCCCATTATGTACGATAAATCAATCGTGCCGGAGGAGCTTCTCCCCGTATTCAACCTGAACCCCATGACGCACGTTATCGAATGCTACAGAGCCGTCCTCTATTATAAAAAGGTTCCGGAGCTTGAAAGCCTCCTTTCATCGCTCGGGCTGGGTATTCTCTTTCTCGTTCTGGGGCACTTCGTGTTCCTGAAGCTTCAGAAGCATTTTGCGGAGGAATTGTAATGGTACAGAATGAAATTGCTATTGACGTAAACAATATTACAAAAAAGTTCAAGATTTATTACGATAAGGGAAGTCAGCTCAAGGAACGCCTTCTTTTCAGAAAACGCAACCGCTACGAGGAACGTCTGGTGCTGAAGGGCATCAGCTTTCAGGTAAAAAAGGGCGAGGCTGTGGGCCTTATCGGGCATAACGGCTGCGGAAAAAGCACGACGCTGAAGCTCCTGACACGTATCATGTATCCCGACAGCGGCACAATTACCATGAACGGCAGAGTTTCAAGCCTTATTGAGCTTGGGGCAGGCTTTCACCCCGACATGAGCGGCAGGGAGAATATCTACACGAACGCCGCAATTTTCGGCCTTACGAAAAAGGAAATCGACAGCCGCCTGAACGACATCATCGCCTTCTCAGAGCTTGAACAGTTCATTGACAATCCCGTCAGAACCTATTCATCGGGTATGTATATGAGGCTTGCATTCTCCGTGGCAATCAACGTGGACGCCGATATACTCCTGATTGACGAGATTCTTGGTGTCGGCGACGCTAATTTTCAGGCGAAATGCTTCAATAAGCTCCGTGAAATAAAGGCAAAGGGCACGACTATCGTTATCGTTTCCCATTCGCTCGGTCAGATTGAACAAATCTGCGAACGCTCAATCTGGATTCATGAGGGGCTTATCAGGGCGGAGGGTCCGCCGAAGGAAATTGATCTGGAATATCTCGAGTACATGGGAATGAAGCTTCAGGAAAACACTGCACAGGAAATGGAAAAAAAGGCTGCCGAGGAAGAGCAGCGTCAGGCGCAGGAGGAGAATGTTTCTTCTGATGGCGAAAATGAGAATGAAGCTGAATCTGAACCCGAACCCGAATCCCAACCCGAATCAAAAAAGCGCTGGGGCAACGGCAATGCCCGCATAACCTCAATCAGGGCCTTCACCGCAGATGGCAAGGAGCAGCGTATCTTCCGCACGGGAGACAGCATTACCTTTAAAATCGCCTATAACGTGCGCAAGCCCGTCGACAACGCTGTGTTCGGAATCGGCATCTACAGCTGCGGCGGAGTTCACTGCTACGGCACGAATACACGAATCGACAGGCTGGACGAGTTCAGGCTCGACAAAAACGGCACGTTTGAAATAACACTCGAAAATACAAATCTCCTGCCCGGCGAGTATATGGTTGACTTCGCAATCGAATCGGACGACGGTATCCCCGTTGACTATTTCAGAGAGGCCTACAGAATCGAAATGATTTCCTCCGCAGGAGATGTGGGAATTTCAAGAATTGCGCATAGCTGGAAGATTTAGTTGGAGGATTTTAATGAGCAAAACGGAAAATTATTTGCAGAACGTCAAAAATCAGGGAGGCATAAAGGGAAGGCTCAAAAGGCTCCTTTTCAGGGGAATTTTCGCGGGCTTTGAAACTGTTGATCAGGACGTGAAGGACTGCCATGCGGAAATAGACGACTGCCACCGCAGAATCGAGGAAATGGAAAATATGCTGAGCATTCTTGCGGAAAATAACGCAAAGCTTCTCAGCGAAGCAAGCAAAACGGCGGACAGACTTGAAGGTGCGGAAAAACGGCTCGATTCCCGAATAGATACGATTGCCAATGCGCACGGAGAGCTTAGCACCCTTACAAATGCGCTTCACGAGAATCTCACGAGCCTGAGCGTCAATGTGCGCAACAACAACAGTATTCTCGAGAGGCTGAGCAGCGACACCGAAATGTCCAAGGTCAAGCTGCGTGGAATTGAACGTGAGATGAAGAAAATCTCCGCAGCTCCCGTATCGGCGGCGGAAACGGCACAGCTCCCCGAGGCGGAAAAACCGGACACGGATTCCGACTACGAGGCTATTGATTACTTCGACTTCGAGAATCATTTCCGCGGCTCAATCGAGAGCATTAAAAATGCCCAGAAATCATACCTGAAATATTTTGAAAATAAATCGCACGTCCTTGATATAGGCTGCGGACGAGGGGAATTTCTTTCACTTCTAAAGGAAAACAATATAAATGCCGAGGGCGTGGATATTTACGCTCCCTATGCGGATTACTGCCAAATGCAGGGTCTTGCGGCAGTCTGCGGCGACGGCACGGAGTATCTCGCGTCACTTAACGGCGTTGACGGTATCTTCGCGGGGCAGGTTGTGGAGCATCTCAGACCGAACGAGATAATCAGGCTCTGCAATACGGCTTATGAGAGACTCACGGAGGGCGGCTGCATTGTCATCGAAACGCCGAACCCCACATCTCTCGCTATCTACACCAACGCCTTCTACATCGACCCCTCCCATGTAAAGCCTGTTCATCCGCTGACTATGAAATATTATCTGGAATGCGCGGGATTTAAAAATATCGAGATAATCTACACCGAAAGCAGCAAGCCGCCATACTCCATTCCCGAGCTTAAATGCAGCTCTGCGGAGAATAGCGAGGAGTTCAACAGGGCGATGAAAACCGTGTCGGATATTATCTTCGGCAGTCAGGATTACGCGATAATCGCCGTGAAATAACGAAAGGAAGATTTCTATGGAGAATAATAACACACTGTGCATAGAGGATATTATGGAGGACATCAGACGTGAGATTAAGGAGAAGAATCTCACATCCGATATGCTTAGCTTCGAGGACGTCCCCTACAGAAGGGCGGAGGATATGGGCAGCGAGGACGGCAGCTCCGATGCCGAAGCTGAAATCTCCCTGAGATATATCAACAGCCACTACGCCGTTGAACCCTACAAGCAGCTGAGCGGCAATCCAATTGCCGTGTTCGTGAAAAAAATAATCAGAAAGCTGACGAAGTTCTACGTTGAGCCTGTGGTGTTCGAGCAGAATGAATTCAACGGCCATGCGGTAAAGGTTATCAATTCCATGAAAAAATCCGAAGACGGAAGCGATGAATGCTCCGGGAAAATCGACGAGCTTCTGAAAAGAATCGAGCTTCTTGAGCTTAAACAGAAAAGCCAGTCAATTCAGCTGGAGGCGCTGAAAAAGGAAAACCGCCGCCTGAGAGAAAGCGCCGGAAGGCAGGAGCGGTCATGAGAGTAGTACAGCTTCTTACAACTATTTCCTTTGGAGACGCCGTGAGCAACGATACCATTGCGCTCAGGGGAGCTATCGAGGGCATGGGGCTAAAGACTGCCATCTATGCCGAAAATATTGACCCACGGCTTCCACGCCATACAGCTGAGCCTGTAGAGAAGCTTCGGGGACTTGAGCGTGACGACGTTCTCATTTATCACAAATCCACAGGAACGGAGCTTAGCTTCAAGCTGAGCGGCTATAAATGCCGCAAAATGATGATTTATCACAACATTACACCTCCCGAATTTTTCAAGCCCTACAATACGGCTGCGGCTGCACTGACGGAATACGGACTCGAGGGTGTCAGGCATCTGAAAAACAAGGTGGAATACTGTCTTGCGGATTCGGCGTTCAACAAAGCGAATCTCCTTGATATGGGCTACACCTGCCCCATTGACGTAAGACCTATACTTATCCCCTTTGACGACTACAAGCAAAGCCCCGATGAGAGCATAATCAAAAAGTACGCCTCCGACGGCTGGACGAATATCGTCTTTGTGGGAAGAATCGCTCCGAACAAGCGCCATGAAAATCTTATCAGGACATTTTATCACTACAAGAAAATCAATCCCAAATCAAGGCTTATTCTTGTGGGTTCATATGCGGGCATGGAGAATTATTATGAGCGTCTGCTGAAATATGCCGAATCCCTGAATCTCAGCGACGTTATCTTCACGGGGCATATCAAGTTCAATCAGATACTTGCGTGGTACAGGGCGGCTGATGTGTTCCTCTGCATGAGCGAGCATGAGGGCTTCTGCGTTCCCCTTGCGGAGGCGATGTTCTTTGATGTGCCGATTATCGCCTACGACACAAGCGCAATTGCCGATACGCTTGGCGGCAGCGGCATACTCCTGAAGGACAACGATCCCCTTTTCGCAGCTATGGCGGCGGATCGCCTCGTCAGGGACAGGGAGCTGCGTGAGGCTGTTGTTCAGGGGCAGCGGCGGCGTCTTGAGGATTTCCGCTACGAGAAAATCAGGACGCTGTTTGAGGGCTGTCTCAGGAATTTTATGGGAAGGTAACGGTGATTCACTGTGAAAAAAATCGGATTTGTCGTCCCTTGGTACGATGATAATATTCCCGGCGGAGCGGAAATGGAAATGCGTCAGGTTTCATCGCATCTTCACGAGGCGGGAGCTGATGTGGAAATTCTCACGACCTGCGTCAAGGAGTTCAGCTCGGACTGGAGCGTGAATTATTACAAATCGGGGGAGAGCCTTTCGGCAAGCGGTATACGTATCAGGAGATTTCCCGCAAGAAAGCGAGATACGGCTGCGTTTGACGCTGTGAATCTCAAGCTCATGAGAAAGCAGCCCGTAACGCCTGATGAGGAGGATGTTTTTCTGCGTGAAATGGTAAACAGTCCCGAGCTGTACGAATACATTGCCGACCACAAGGACGAATACTCGGTTTTCGTCTATATACCCTATATGTTCGGCACGACATACTACGGCGTAAAGACCTGCCCCGAAAAGGCTGTTCTCATACCTTGCTTTCATGACGAGGCTTATGCCTATTTCCGACGCTTTAAGGAATTATTTCCCAAGGCGGCAGGCATGGTGTTCAACGCGCGTCCCGAGGAGGAGCTTGCGGAGCGTCTGTACGGCTTCAGCAAAAGCGGCACGAAAACAATTCTCATGGGTATCGGCATGGATACGGAAATTACCGCCGACCCGAACAGATTCCGTGAAAAATTCCGCATAGACAAGCCCTTTATTCTCTATGCAGGCAGAAAGGACGAGGGCAAGAACGTCCACACGCTGCTGAAATATTTCTCCGAATACAAAAAGCGTGTCGGCTCCGATTTGCAGCTTGTTCTTATCGGCGGCGGAAAAATAGATATTCCCCCCGAAACAGAGGGCGATGTTCACGATCTGGGATTCGTGGATATTCAGGACAAATATGACGCCTGCGGAGCTGCCATGCTCATGTGTCAGCCGTCAAAGAACGAGAGCTTTTCCCTTGTCATTATGGAAAGCTGGCTCTGCCGCAGACCTGTTCTCGTTCACGCGGACTGCCCCGTCACAAGGAATTTCGCCTCCGAATCAAACGGCGGTCTGTACTTCAAGGACTATTTTGAATTTGAGGGCTGTGTGAACTATATCGCTCAGCACCCCGAAAATGCCGATATTATGGGCGAAAACGGCAGAAAATATGTTCTGGATAATTTTACATGGGACATTATTACGCAAAAATATCTTAAATTTTTTGCTGAAATTGCGGGAGAGGCTTGAATATGAAAAAAATTGCGCTTGTGAATCAGAGATACGGACTCGAGGTCAACGGCGGCTCGGAATACTACACACGCCTTATCGCAGAACGCCTTACATCCGACTATGAGGTGGACGTTATCACAACAAAGGCGCTGGACTACACAACATGGGCGAATCACTATGAATGCGATGAGGAAACCATAAACGGAGTCCATGTGCTGAGATTCCCCGTGGAAAGGGAAAGGGCAGCCGACTTCAACGAATACAACGGCGAATATCTCAGCTATATTCAGTCCCATGAGCGTGATATTTCCAAGGAGGAAATATGGTTCGGGAAGCAGGGACCGTACTGCCCCAAGGCAATTGAATATATCAGGGAGAGCAGGGATAAATATGACGTTTTCATCTTCGTCACCTATCTCTACTACCTGTCCGTAAAGGGGATTCCCGAGGTTGCCGACAAGGCGATATTTATCCCGACTGCCCATGAAGAGCCGTTCATACATTTCAAAACCTTCGAGAGCATTTTCAAGCTGCCTGCGGCATATGTGTTCCTGACGGACGAGGAAAAATCCCTTGTGCAAAAGCTTTTCGGCTGCGGCGATATACCATGCGGAGTTATGGGAACGGGCGTTGAGGTTCCATGCACGCCTGATCCGGATGCGTTCCGCAGGAAATTTAAAATCAGCGGCGACTACATCATATACGTGGGACGTATAGATGAGGGCAAGGACTGCCCGACGCTCTTCCGCTACTTTACGGAATACAAGAAACGCCGTCCCGAAAGCGGTCTGAAGCTTGTACTCATGGGAAAGCAGGTATGCGAAATCCCGAAGCACAGGGATATAATAAGCCTCGGATTCGTCAGCGAGGAGGATAAATTCAGCGGAATTTCAGGAGCAAAATGCCTTGTTCTGCCGTCAAGGTTCGAGAGCCTGTCCATATCGGTTCTGGAGGCAATGACGCTTTCCGTGCCTGTTATCGTGAACGGCGTATGCGATGTTCTGAAGGGTCACTGTCTGAAAAGCAACGGCGGACTTTATTATATGAATTACTTTGAATTCGAGGGAATACTTGACTACATTTTCTCCCACGATGCCGAATATAAGCTCATGTGCGGGAATGCACGGGCATATATCAGGGAAAACTATGAGTGGGACGTTATAATGAAAAGGTTCAGGTCAATCATAAATAATATAATCTAATTTAATTTAAGGAGCAGCGCAGTATGGGTTCAATCGACTTTGCGTCAGTTTGTTTTTTTTCGGGTGTCTTTTCTCTTCTGGCATCTGTCATATGGTTTAGAAAGAAAAATTTTATAGAATCATCGGTTATTGGAATAATATGGTTTTTCTGTTCCTACGTGCTGTGCAGCATGGGGCTTTTCACAATTGATAAATTCACTTTGTTCCGTGCGGCATCTCTTTCCCTCGGGCTGAACGCCGTTATTCTCGCAGCCGCCATATTCCTGCGCAGGGACAAGCCTTTCAGTCTGCGCGGGCTTTTCAAATGCGATTTTTCTCTGAAGGACGTGCTTATCCCGATAATCATATGCGTGATTGCCGTCCCACTTGTGCTTGTGAAAAACGAGCTTTTCGGAATGGGACAGGATCAGGGCGTATATCAGATTCAGGCGATAAATTTCATTAACGGTGATTACAGCCGCCAGAAGGATTTCAGCGAATATCACCTTCTTGAGGACGAGGACGCAAAGGCTGAATTTGAATACTACGTTAAAAATGCCCTGAGGGGCTATGATATACCCGATGAGAGATTCCCTGATTCCTCCTACGACCGTGATGTAAGCCCCGTATCGGGAATTATCCACGGTATCCCCACCTATACGGCAATTCTCGCCATGTGGGGTACGATTTTCGGAATCGAAAATATGGCGAACGTGGAAACCGTTTTCTATCTGCTCATGATTTTCATGGTGTATTTCATCTGCCGGAATCTGAAGCTGCGTAAGACGTCATGCCTTGCCGCCTGTGTTGTTTCAGCGGCAGCTCCCGTAATCGTATGGGTTGCGAAGTCCTCCCTGACGGAGATGTTCCTGACGCTCCTGCCCGCCCTGTTCCTCTACTTCCTGACGGACGATGAAAATCCCAAGCAGAAATGGCTCTCCATACTGCCTGTCGCGATTTTCGCCTGCTATCACGTTTCCATCTACACAATTATCCCCATCATCTTCATAATCTACGCAGGAATGTACCTCTTTACACGTGAAAAGCAGTATGCAGTCCTCATGCCCGTGACGCTGGCAGGCTATCTTGCAAGCTTTTTCATGATGAAGCAGATTCAGCCCACCTACACCCTGAATAACTACCGTTTTCTCTACGTCGGGGGAATCACAATCCACAACATCACCGCCATTATAACTGCCGTGTGTCTTGTGGGAATTGTGGCTTCGGCTGTGTATGCCTTCATTCTGGGGCGCAGAAGCAAGGATTTCAGCCCGACGGAGTTCAGCAAAAGAACTGCCGAAAGCAGATTGTTTAAAATTTTCCTCTCCCTCCTGACGGCACTCCCCATTCTCTACATCATCATAAAGGCAATCGGGAAATATTCCTCCCTCGAGGATGCCTCCTACACCACGCTGTGGGGATTTATATGCAGCAGCGGAGCATTCCTGATTATCGCCGCTATCATTGCGGCAGTCCTCATGCCTAAGGTCTTTGCGGAAAATCCCTCACGCCTTGTGGTTTTCCTCATGTTCTTCTACTGCGTTCTCATCTATTCGGCGTTCCTGCGCTACGAGATAGATTACTACTTCTACTACTCACGCTACCTTGCTCCGTTTATACCGATTGCGGCAATCTTCGCCGTTATGACGCTCGACCGCTTCGGCGGAAAGCTCGTACTTCCCCTTTCGGCGGCAGGGCTTATAATCACTCTCCCCTACGACCGATTCCTCATGCAGAGCAAGGACGATACACGTATGGAATGGAGCGTTCTTGAGGATATTGCGGAGGTTACCCAATCCGGCGACTGCATTGTAATTTCAAGAGAGTACATGGATCACCTATGGCTGCCCCTGAAGGCTATGACGGACGCTGATGTTTATCCCCTGTCGCCTGAAAATTCCGATGAGCAGCTTATCTGGCTCTCGCAGAATTACGAGCGCACGCTCTATATCACCTCCGAAACGGAGGATTCCGATGACTTCACCGTCCTCTACCGAAACAAGGTCAACTGCTCCGAGGACGATCTGAACTACGTGGGCGACCTTGTGCCCATGTCCTATGACTTCTACGAAAGCGT
The DNA here is from genome assembly GCA_021200415.1 of Ruminococcus sp. Classification (GTDB taxonomy): domain Bacteria; phylum Bacillota; class Clostridia; order Oscillospirales; family Ruminococcaceae; genus Ruminococcus. The sequence continues at coordinate 53,884 of JAJQGO010000039.1, forward strand.
CAAGGACATAAGCGTTTACCGCTTCGACAAATATGATTTCACCTACACGGCTTCGGGAGATTACAGCAAATTCAGCGGCGTTTCGGCTCTTGAGGGAGAATTCTGCTGGATTGACGAGGAGGAGGCGCAGATCAGCTGCGGTCTGTTCCCTGCGGATTATGAGGTTACCCTCACTCAGGGTGCGACAATTCCCCTTGAGGCACTGGGACTCGAGGAGCTTGAGGTGACATTCTCAATCAACGGCACAGAGGTTGAAACAGCTGTGATTACTCCCGAAACTGTCGGAGCTGACATAACCTTTGAAATAGACGAGGAGTATATTGACGACGGACAAAATATTCTCAGCATTCAGTGCGAGCTGTGGGATATTGCCGATATAAACCCCGATGATACACGTTCAGTAAGCATACCGATACAGTCAATTGTTTTCACTGTATTGGAATAAGGAGGAAAATATGAAGCTGATAATTCAAATTCCATGCTACAACGAGGAGAAAACTCTTGAGCTTGCCTACAACGACCTGCCAAGGCACATTGACGGCATTGACGAAATCGAGTACCTCATCATCAATGACGGAAGTCAGGACAACACCGTTCAGAGGGCGCGTGAGCTGGGCTTTCACCATATTGTCTCTTTCAAGCAGAACAAGGGTCTTGCCAAGGGCTTTATGGCGGGAATTGACGCCTGTCTGCACCTCGGAGCGGATATAATCGTAAACACCGATGCGGATAACCAATACTGCGGTGCGGATATAGAAAAAATCGTCCGTCCCATTCTCGATGAAAAGGCGGATATAGTTATCGGCGAACGCCCTATCGACAACACGGAGCATTTTTCGTGGAAAAAGAAAAAATTCCAGCATTTCGGCAGCTGGATTGTAAGAGTTGTGTCGAACACGGATATTCCCGACGCTCCCAGCGGCTTCAGAGCCTATTCAAGGGAGGCTGCACTGCGGCTTAACGTCACCAACGAGTACACCTACACTCTCGAAACTATAATTCAGGCAGGACATAATAAAATTGCCATGACGTCCGTTCCAATCAGGACAAACCCAGAAACACGACCCTCCCGACTTTTCTCAAGTATGTGGAGATACATGAAGCGTTCGGCAACCGTCATCACACGCTCATTCGTCATGTACAAGCCCCTGAAATTTTTCAGCACAATCGGAATGATACTCCTTCTGCTGGGGGCAGCTCTCGGAATACGCTTCATCGTGTATCTGTGCATGGGCGACGGCGGCGGTCACGTTCAGTCCCTTATTCTTACGGCAATACTTATCATGATGGGCTTCCAGACAATCACAATCGGACTTCTCGGCGATACAATTGCCGCAAACCGCAAAATTCTTGAGGACGTTCAGTACAGAGTGAGAAAGATGGAATGCGGAGAAGGCTCAGCTGCGGAAGAGGCAGAGAAAGGTCAGGAAGGTAAGACAAGTGAGTGACGAGAAAAAGGATAAAAATGAGAAAAAAAATCCCGATCTGAAAAGATGGGCAAAGCTATGCGGCAACATAATTATGATTGCCGCACTGGCGTTTATTGTAAAAAAATTCATTGATATGGATATTGACATAAAGCAGTTCAAATCGCCCCGTGTTATAGCTGTTCTCGTAATCGGAATCATAGTCCAGACCATTATATGGCTCTGCGCCGGCTACCCGTGGAAGGTGTTCACGCAATCCCTTTCGGGAAAAAAGATACCCTTTTCCGAGGTCATGCCTGTCTACACGAGGTCGAATATCTACAAATATCTCCCCGGAAACGTTTTGCAGTACGTGGGAAGAAATCAGCTTGCCTCAAACATGAAAATAAGTCACGTAGACGTTGCCTGCGCGACTATTCTCGATATAATATTCTGCGTAATCGGAACCGGAATTGTATCGGTGATTCTCCTCGGCAGCAGGATTTCCGAGCTTGTGGTGGAATACGGCAAACAGATAGCGATTGTGGGAATCATCGGCGTAATACTGATTGCGGCTGTTGTGGTCGTCATGTATATAAAGTTCCGTGAGAAGCTTCGGGAGTACCTCAGACGCTATTCAAAGGCACTTGCTCCGGGCAACCGTGCCAATCTGGCAAAGGGGATTCTCTACTACTTTGGGCAGAACGCTCTTTCGGCAGTCATGTATTTTGTTTCCCTGAGCCTGATTTTCAACGGCGAGGCGAGCGTGTCCGAGCTTATCACGTATACGGGAGCATTTCTGTTCGCATGGATAGTTGGCTTCGTGACAATCGGCGCTCCCGGAGGAATCGGCATAAGGGAATCGGTCATGATATTTGTCTGCGGAGAGAAATTCGCCGATAAGATACTCCTGTTCGTGCTGGTTATGAGAGTTGCCTCCACAATTGCGGATGTTCTGGCGTTTTTTATAGGAAAGGTTTATGAGAAGCGGAGAGTCTCCGCTGACAATTCACGTTTATTGTCGCATTAGGGGGGAAGTGTGCTATCGCTCAGCGGAGATTACAAGAACGGTGATATTTTTTGTGGAGAGCCTCCGCCGACAATTCACGTTCAAATCTGCATAGAGCCTCCGCAAGCTCAATAGAAATGACATAAGCGGTGTTAAAAGAAGAATAACCGGAGCATAACAGCTCCGGCTTTTTTTATAGGCAGTGCCGCACAAAGATTGTCGTGCAGATGTACTCTTCGAGTATAAACTAAGTTAGATTTTTCGTCAGATTGTATAAAAGCGACGCAGGCATACTGCTTCTGTCGGTCAGCCCCTCTGTCACTGCGTGACACCTCCCCCACTGGGGGAGACCTCGTATGTCAAGGAGTTTTTGTGCAAGATGACGGGAAAGATATACCAAAGGCACTTCCTTCGGTCGCCGCAGATGTGCGGCAAAGCCGTCAGGCGTGCTTTGTGCGGTGTTGCCTTAACTTCTCCTTTAAAATAAAAATAAAAAAGTGCGCAGCCGAAAGTCCCGGATGTAGGGCTTTCGGCTTGTTGCGGTGGTGCGCTGATTACAACGTATTTGCGTCACTTGACTGACAATCCACCTGCAAATTTGCGGAAAAATATTGAAATTTACCGTCGCCTCGGCTATAATGACACTACGTAAGCGTAAGCATGACACGCCCGCGGTGGCTTGCTGAAAAAATATTTGCCGTTTGTAAAAACTGTATTGAGCGATAACACACCTTCGGTCTTAACAAATCTGAACGTGACACGTCAGCAGTGGCTCGCTTACGAAAAAATAAGGCGGAGTAACTCCGCCGTTCTGAGGTGATAATGATGAAAGACAAGACAACTCTTGGCAAATTTATTAAGGAGAAACGCAAAGAACTCGGACTCTCACAGAAGGAGCTTGCGGACAGGCTATTCGTTACGGAATCTGCGGTCAGCAAATGGGAGAGAGGTGTATCTTACCCCGATATAACCATGATTTCGGGAATCTGCGAGAACCTCGGCATCTCCGAGCATGAGCTTTTCATTGCAGGAGAGGACTCCGCACATCGGCGTGTTGAACAGCTGGCACGCAAATACACTATCTTCAAATGGACATACAATATTATCCTCGCTCTCGGCTATCTCGGAGCTATTATTCCATGTTTTATAATTTTTGTCGTCAGAGAACACAATTTAAGCAAATTTTTTATACTTCTGACATCCCTCATGATGACGGCATCTCTGCTGAACGTCCCCATACTCATCGAAAAGCATAAAGCGTCCGCGGCACTCTCAGGCTTCTATATATCCCTGAATCTGCTGCTGCTTTCGGGCTGCGTTTACAGTCATGGCGACTGGTTTATTATGGCGTTTCTGTCGCTTCTCATGAGCTTTACCGTGGTTTTCCTCCCATTTATCGTGCGAAGCGAAGCAATTTCACCGTATATCGGGAAAAACAAGTCCCTTGTGTGCATGGCAGCCGATACGCTTCTGATTTTGGCTCTTGTGGCATACGGAACTCACAAATACGGCAATCTCTATGATTTGCGCTCCGGACTTTGCGGTGCAGCTATAGTTCTTGTCCTTGTGTGGGTAATATTTATCACCATAAGATACATTAAAGTCAACGTGGCGTTTAAAATTTCAATCTGTCTTGGCGTGTCGGGAATTTTCACCTACTTTGCAAATACGGTTCTTTCCCTTGCCATTGATGGATGCTATCTCAAACCTGAGCCGATCAGCTCCCCGAACACCATAACAGCCGTTTCCGCCGTTGGAGCTGCACTTGCCGCCGCAATCGCAGGTATAGTTATAAGGCAGCACAATCATAAACAATGATAATTTGGAAATTTTAAAAACTGTATTGAGCGAGCGGAGAGCCTCCGCAGGCGATTCACGTTCAAATCTGCATAGGGCGAAAATTTTCTATCGCTCAATATAGTTTTTACAAACGGCAAATATTTTTTGTGGAGAGTCTCCGCAGGCGATTCACGTTTATTGTCGCATTAGAGGGGATATGCGTTATCGCTTACAAGAAATTATAAAAACTCCCTTGAACAATAACCTCCAAAATCCTCTGTGCGGCTGCGTCTTTCGACATTTTTTCAAGATCGATTTCCCTATCCGCCGTAATAAGCGTCAGAACATTTGTATCTGTCCCGAAGCCTGCGCCGTCCGTCCGAAGGCTGTTTGCGCAAATCATATCGCAGCCCTTTGAGCGAAGCTTCCTTCGGGAATTTTCCAAGACGTTATCCGTTTCCATTGAAAATCCGCAGATAAACTGATTCTCTCGCTTGTTTTCCCCGAGATATTTTAATATATCCTTCGTACGCTTCAGTTCTATCGTCATATCTGAATCCGACTTCTTTATTTTTGTATCGGACGCTTCAACAGGCGTGTAGTCCGAAACTGCCGCAGCCATGATTATAATATCAAAGCTGTCGGAAATGCGCGTTGTTTCCCTGAACATATCCTCTGCGGATTCCACTCTTATGACATTCACAAGCTGCGGAGGTTCAACGTCCGTGTGCGCCGCAATAACAGTTACATCCGCTCCTCTCAGCATTGCCGCCCGTGCAGCCGCAAAGCCCATTTTCCCCGAGGAATGATTTGTAATAAAGCGTACCGGATCAATAGCCTCTCTCGTCGCTCCTGCCGTTACGAGAACCTTTTTGCCCTGCAAGTCCTTTTCGCAGGCAATCTCCCTCAGAATATATTCTAGAAGCAGCCTCTCATCGGGCATACGTCCGTCCCCTGTATCTCCGTTTGCGAGCATTCCTCTGTCCGGCTTCACGATTTCGTATCCGTAGCTCTCGAGCTTTTTCAGATTGGCCTGCACGATAGGATTATGGTACATATTATGATTCATGGCAGGAGAAATTATTTTTTTGCATGGGCAGGCCATGATAGTCGTGGTGAGCATATCATCTGCGATGCCGTTTGCGATTTTCCCGATTACATTTGCCGATGCGGGAGCTGCCATAACCACGTCAGCCTGTTTAGCAAGGGCAACGTGTTCAACGCTGTATTGAAAATTGCGGTCGAAGGTATCTATAAGACATTTATTTCCCGTAAGCGTTTCAAATGTGACAGGATTTATAAACTGTGTCGCGTTCTCTGTCATAAGAACCTGAACATTGCAGTTAAGCTTTTTCAGCATACGAGCTAAATTTACTGTTTTATATGCTGCGATACTTCCCGAAACGGCAAGTACAGCTGTTTTTCCCTTGAGCATTTTATTTTACTCCTTCTCAGGCAGTCTCCGCTGCCGTTTTTTATGTCCTTATTATACCACAATCCGAGGCTTCATTCAAGTGCGGACAACTTCAGATACCGGAAATAAGGAAAAGAGCCAGGGCTTTTCGCCATGGCTCTTGTTTGTATTGTATTATTTAAATTAGTTGTTTTTATTATAGATTATCATCAAACCCTTTAAAAGAAGCTTGTCGTCAATGATAATACTGCGTTTGCAGTAGGGAATAATAGTATTCGCGAGTCCGCCTGTGGAAATTACAGTGCATTTCTCACCAAGCTCCTCTTCGATGCGCTCTATCATTCCGTCAATGCTTGAAGCCGTGCTGTAGATTATGCCGCTTTTCATGCAGTCGATTGTATTTGAGCCGATGACCTTTTTTGGCGGGTCGAGGCTGATTTTCGGCAGCTGAGATGTTCTGTTAATAAGCGAGTCGAGAGAAACTCTCAATCCCGGAATAATCATTCCTCCGAGGAAATTTTTGTCACGGTCGATAGCCGAAATTGTTGTTGCCGTACCCATATCAATTATAATGAGAGGGCACGGATAGTTATTCACAGCCGCAACGCCGTCAGCCACACGGTCGCTGCCGAGCTGAGCGGGATTATCGAGCATAATTTTAAGACCTGTTTTAATTCCGGGACCAACCACCATAGCATCCTTCCCCGTAAGGCGGAAAACAGCCTCCTTCACCGTGTGGGTTACGGAGGGCACAACTGACGAAATGATAGCTCCCTCAAAATTATGGCTGCTTAAATTATTAAGCTCGAGAATTGTTTTAATCAGCACAGCATATTCCAGAACGGTTGAATTCTGGCTTGTGGAAAGGCGTTCGACAAATTCTATTTTATCGTCCTCAAAGCAGCCGAGAACTATATTTGAATTTCCAATATCAACAGCAAGAACCATTTAAAAAGAACCTCCGAATCTAAAGACATCTCAATCATGCACAGCGGCGCAGGTCAGTTTTTTGCTGCGGCGGGGGCAGGCAGCACCTTAGCCTTGTAAAGGGCAGCACCCACAGCAGCGGTAACGATAGTTGAGCAAATCATCTCGCACACGGCATTGATGCCGACGAAGGAGCAGATGAACAGAATAACATTCTTGCCGCCCATGAGTCCCTGAACGTATTCGGTGTTGCCGTAGAGGAGAACGAGAGCGCTCATGAAAAGGGCCGTATTGAAGAAAGCTGAGCAGAAACCTGTAACTGCGCAGGAAACGTAGGTGTTGGAAATTTTTCGAACTCCCTTGTACACAAAGCCGACGAGCAGACCTACGAGAACTCTGGGTACGAATCTCTGAACGAAGGCGAAAAACGGATTGATTTCAAAAAGAATTGCTCCCATTGCGCTGGGAACGCCGATTCCAAGGCACTGTAAAAAGCTGCAGAATCCGAAAATAGCTCCTATGGTAGCTCCACCTACAGGGCCTAAGACAACAGCGGCAAGTGCGATTGGTATCACGTTGAGAGTGATTGACAGCGGGCCAATCGGGATAGTTCCAATAGGTGTGAATGAGAAAACCAGCGTCAAAGCGGTTAAAAGTCCCAACACAACAATGGATTTTGTGTCAAAAGTTTTTTTCATATGAAATTTTCCTCCTTGTTATTATTCCTCATGCGAGGATACAATACAATACGGAGTTATTTTATCATAAAACTTTTGGGTTGTCAAGCGGTGGGTGGAGTCACTCCACTATTCCCACTCTTTCATAGTAGATTATCACTGGTTAATTTCAGCTGCATTTTCGGGGCTGTTTTTTGATTTATTATTCCTATTTTCCCTTATAGCATCGGCTGCTGAATTTTATCGTTACGCATTTGTTACGTTCATTTGAAGCGATTGTACAGGTTCTCATGATTTGTTATTACTACGTTTCTTTATTTTGTTTTAGACAATTAACCATTTGGCTTTTCTGAATCTGCTTATATTGAAGATTGCCGATCGGCTCTGAGTAAAACGTGGTTTTAGTTACGAATAAAGTGTGATTTTTTGATAAGAATAAGAATAATAAAATAAAATCGAAAATTTCTCTTGCGTTTTACTGAAAATAAGCGTATAATAAAATTGCTTTGATGAAAGGAAAGGTGAAGATATAATGAAGCTAATCAGTGTAAAAATTGAAGGTTTTCGCAACATTGAAGAAGATGAAATCTTTCTGGGGCGTGAGATAACTTCTCTTGTATCGGAAAACAGTTACGGAAAATCCAATTTATTAGAAGGTATTGATTTTGCAATTTCTTTTATTTCAGCAATTCCTGCGATGAAGTCCTATATGATGGGATGGAACCGTGGAATTCCCTTCAACAAAAGAACCGAAAACCACGATTTTAAAGCAAATTTTATTTTTGAAACAGAGTTTCAAAATGAATCCTGTGAAATCAATTATGGATTTTCATTCACTTGGATAAAAAACGATGGCGGTAAAAAAATTCGAAACGAGTGGCTGAATGTACGTAAAATTGGAAACGCTAAAAAATACATTAAGCTAATTAGCCGTGATGAACGGGCATTATTTAAATCCTCTCCGACGGGGCGGTGCAGCAACGTCATAAAAATCGCCGACGATGAACTGATTCTTAATAAGCTGCTAAATTTTGATGATATATATTATATTCCTATAATTGAAGAACTGAATCATATAAGTGTATATGTAGAACGGCATCTTGATGCTTCTTTTTCCTACACGAAAAATCCTCTGGTAATAAAAAACAGTAACCAGTCTATTTTACTGGATTTTAGTGATGTACCGAGGGTGATTTATCATCTGAAGGAAAAACATAATAATATGTATGAATTGCTCAAAGACGCTTTCATGCAGCTGTTTCCGAATATTACAAATATCACAGTACAAGAGTTTGATATAAATCACAATCATGGAATAGAAATTGATAGTAATGCACCATATACAATTTCAGACAAGGTGTTTTCTATATTTGTACAAGATAAGAATCTTAATCAGCCACTGGACTTTAACAGTATGTCTGATGGCGCAAAAAGAGTTTTTTTAATGCTGACAGTTGCTATTGTAGCAAATATCGAAAATATGACACTGATTGCATTTGAGGAACCTGAAAATTCTATTCATCCTTCCTTACTGCAGGGTTATCTTCGTGTATTGACTCAGCTCGCCGGTGACTGTAAAATAATCGTTGCAAGCCATTCGCCTTATATTATTGAATATGTTACCACTGAAAACATATATATTGGCAAACCAAATCCATATGGACTTGCGGATTTTTATAAAATAAACGCAAAGAAGGTAAAACGATTGGAACGTGATGCCATGAATGACAGTGTTTCTGTTGGCAGTTACATTTTCGAGCTTCTTTCCGGCGGTGAAGATGAGCTTGACATTCTAAACACATATCTGGAGAAATAAGTATGGCGAAGAAAAATAACGGTAATAGCGAAAAGAAAACAATCCTCGTAATATTTATTGAGGGAGACACCGAAGTGGATTTTTACAACAGCTTCCCCCTCCAAACACAAAAACCCCCTCACACGGATTTCTCCGCATGAGGGGGGTAAAGTGTATACTTTTATTCGTTTGTGGTGCTGACCGCAAGCTTCTGGGCATGCACCTCCGCTTCAATCTTAGTCGTGAGATACTCAGTAATATCTCCGTAAACATTCTCGATAAAGCTCTGAACCGCAGGACTCAGCGCCGCGATACACGCAGCCAAGGATTTCTGCAGCGCTTCGGTCTGGGCCTCTTTAGTAAACGATACCGAATTCTTTAAGCTGTCAACGTAGGTCTGATTTGTCGCTGATACTGCCGCAGTTATGGCCGAGGAAATTTCAGCGATATAGGTCTGAACCGTTACACTGTCGGCACTTGCTTCTGCGTCCTCCGCCATGCTCCTGATCAGCTTCACTGCAAAGGTTGTGATAATCGGAATGGCCGCAGTGATAACGGCTGTCAGAAGCGAAATCAAAAATTCATGCATAATATTCTCCTCATTGTCTTTTATGACTGCGGAACAGTCAGCACCCAGCCCACTTCAATATAATTCGCTGTCAGCTTGCTGTACTTAGACTTATTCGCCGCCACGATTTTCGCGACAGTCGTACCGTACTTAGAGGCAATTGCCGATAAAGTATCGCCCTTAACGACGGTATGCGTTACGGTTTTGCTTGTTGAGGTCGTGCCGAGAATCTTCACATAAGAGGCGTTCTCGAGGTAAATCCAGCCTGCACCGGATTTCAGCTTGCCCCAGCCGTTACTTACCTCTGTAATCGTAAACGTACCCTTGCCGGTATATTTTCCGGTTTTTGCGTAGCTTGTCCCTGCGCCTTTTCTGATGTTGAGGTCAGAGACAAGCACCTGCACCTTGAACGGAACAGCGGGATAAGAGGTGTTTGCAGTGGTTGTTGCGGTCGTGACAGTTCCAAGCAAGGCGTTGACCTGCGAAGCAATATCGCTCATCTTGCCATACAGGTAATCACCGGGACAGGACTTGTTTGCGAAGTCACGATGGACAGTCATATTCGCTCCGTTCAAGTGGTTGATTCGGGTATTTTTATCCGTACTCCACACCAGCTTTGAGATATTATTCCTCTTGCAAATATCCGCCACAAGCTTAATCAAAGCGTTATACGCCGCAGTCGTGACGGCATAAGGGCTTGAGGTGTCACTCGCAGTCTCAATCGTGATTGCACGATGGTCGTTCGCCGCGTTGCTGCTGCACCAGCTTCTGTCCGCCTCGTCAACGCAAAGTCCGATTGATCCGTCCTTGCCTACGCCGTAGTTGCAGGAGGCATTTCGGTCGGTATTCGCAAAATAATCGCAAATCTGCTTCGCAGTCCACTGACCTACCACGCAATGGATGGTGATTGTGTCAATGGCGTGTGTCCTCGGACTGGTCTTTTGCGTTTTCGTGATGT
>JAJQGO010000005.1 GCA_021200415.1 Ruminococcus sp.
CTTTGTCAAGCTTTTTTCGAGACTTTTTCTTACTTTTCCCAAAGTCGCAGCCTCTACCGCTCGCCTCCGTTTCAGACAGCTTTTATATTATAGCATCTCCGCCCCCTTTTGTCAAGTATATTTTTTCACCTTTTTTCTCCTCTTTTTTGTTTATTTTGCATAAAGAGAAAAATTCTGAGCAAATCTTCTCACCTGCCATTATGAAATTTCGGCATAATCTTTTTTCTGTAAAGCTTGTAGCATACATCTAAATTATAATCATAAAGCACGAAAACAAAATTCGCAAAGACAAGCATTATAAGTGTGCCGTATTTGCCGAACTCGTCCATCTCCTCAAGCATTTGCACAAGTCCGAAAATATAAACCGTTACATAAAAATACGCAATAATGCACACGTTGAAAACAGCGAATTTTATCAGCAGCCTTATAAGGGCAGGCTTGATTCTCTCAATGTAGAACCGCAGTATCGGGTAGTGCCCGAAAAACATAATGAATATGAGGGCTGCCTCCTTGTCGAAGGTTATAAACATCGACAGCATTCCTACGGCAACATAGGTCAGCAGCGCCCATTTTTTATTCACCTCGACTGCGATTATCATCATGAGTACACCTGCAATCATCGGCAGAACGAGGTAAAGCGCCGGAATTACTCCTGCAAGAAACATTGTGACAAGGCACAGGGCGGATATGATTCCCCCAAGCGCAACACGATAGCTTATGTCTTTCATTTGCCCTCCGTCTTTTTCTTCTGAATATGATATGTGATCGCAGACAGCATTTTATTCGGAGCGAATCTCGACGCGAAAATGCTTGCCTTCATTGATATTGTCGGAATCGCTATGAGCTTTCCGTCAAGTGCCTTTTCAACGGCGTAATTTGCGGCATATTCGGCAGTAATCGGCTTCACGCTGAATGAAACTCCCGCACGGTTGTTGAAATTTGTATCAACCGGCCCGGGACAGAAAATCGTAACCGACACCTTCGACCGATCACGGCGCAGCTCCTCCGCAATTGCCAGAGAAAGGCGGACTACATAATTTTTTGATGCATAGTACGACGAAAGAAGCGGCCCTGTCAGAAATCCCGCGCTTGACGCAACATTGAGAATAATTCCGCTGTTGCGGCGTTTGAAGTCCCTTAAAAAAAGCTTTGTGAGGATATGAAGAGCAGTTATGTTGACGTTTATCATATCAAGCTCATCGTCAAGATCTGTTTCGTCAAATTTGCCGAAAATTCCATATCCCGCACTATTCACAAGCATATCCACTGACTTTCCCTTGCAGAACTCGTAAACCTTCATAACCTCATTTTTGTCGGAAAGCTCCGCAGGAATAATTTCTGTATGTGTATTCAGCTCACGCTGCATTTTCGCAAGAACATCCCTATTTCTGCCGCTGAGGATAAGCTCCCACCCTCTGCGGCTCAGGTTCTCCGCAATTTTTTGTCCGATTCCGGATGTTGCGCCCGTAATAAGAGCTTTCATATGATACATTCCTTTCCAAATACATATATATTCTTTATTATATCACTTTTTTTCGGATAAATCTACTGCTCAGGAAAAAAATGTGATAAAATGAAAAAAATTTCGGATACCTATAGACTTTTACAAAAAAATATAGTATAATAATATGGTATTGTAAAAAACACTGTACCGGAGGTATTCTATAATGAGCAGAATAAGAAAATTCGTCGCTGCGCTGACAGCATTTGCGCTTGCGGCAACAATGTCAGCTTGCACCATTGGAAGCAGCTCGGCTGTGGCTGTAACAATTGACGGTTATGACGTCGATGCGGGTATATTCATTTACTACACCATTCAGGCATATTACGACGCTCAGGAGCTTGTCATGGAGGAAAGCGGCGACTCAACAGTAACGCCTACTATCGAAGAGGTGGAGGACGCCACTATTGACGGTCTTGAGGCTACTGAATGGATTCAGGATAAGGCAACTCAGTATTGCTCCGATTTCGTTACAATCGAACGAGAATTTGAGAAAATCGGCGCTGAGCTTACAGATGAGGAGCTTGATGAAATCGACACACTCGTTGAATCGGCTCTCGAAAATGAATTGTTCACGGAAAACGGCATCAGCGAGGATTCTATCGTTGCACTGGCTTCAAGCTCCTACAAGGGCGACCATATTTTCGACTACTATTATGGCACGGAGGGCGAGCTTGGTATGTCCGAGGAAGAGCTTATGGACTACTTTGATGAAAACTTCGCCCGTGTTAAATATGTGACCATGAGCTATCTTGACTCGGACGGAAACAAGCTCGATGAGGCAGGCAAAAAGGAAATCCGCGATCTTGCTGATGAATATGCCGACAGAGTCAACGCAGTCAGCGATGATATGGAAAAGCTCTACGAAATGAACGATGTAAGCGACGACTACACGGCTTACGTTGAGGAGCAGTCCGCTGAAGAGGAAGAGGACACCGAGGAAACAACTACTACAACTACCACCACCACAACCACGGATACCGAAACAACAACTACAAATCCTTATGCAAATGAGCAGATTGTTCAGAAGATAACCACAACAACTGCCGACGACTCCGAGGATGAATCTGCAACAACCACTACTGATACTGACACTGACAGCTCAAGCGATACATCAACTGAAAATCTGACTAACTTCATTTTCGAGGAGCTTACCGAATACAATAAGGCTGTTGTTTTCGATGATGAGGATAACGATGCTATCTATGTTGTAATTCGTGCCGACCTCAGAGAACGACTTACGGAGGATGACCTGTGGACGGAGGATAACATAACGTATCTGGAATCGCTTAATTTCGGCGACGCTTACTCCGACTACATGGAGGAAATTTCCGACAGCTTAACCGTTGAAAAGAATACAAGAGCCTACAAACGCTACAAGCCGTTCAAGATTACGCTTGAAACATAATAATACAGCTATACGCAGCAGACAATGCGAGGGTAAATTTTGCCCTCGCATTTTTTTATCTAATCTGCCGGAGGGTGTATCTCTGCGGCGGATTTTGTTGATTTTTGCTTTTATCGTTCAATAATCAAGTTGAAATTTATGCAGGTATCCGAAATATATAAATCATATCGAATAAATAGGAATAATCTCTTGACATCCGGAAAATGATGATGTATAATCAAACCATACTAATCATAGTAAATCTATCGGAATTGAGAATGGCGGCGATTTATATGCTTTATATACATAATAATTCAGCGGATGTTTTTTTCTGCCTGATTCATCACAGCTGCGGCTTCGGACGAATGTGCTGCTGTACACAAAAATAATACAACCTAAAACAAATAATATTATGAAAAGAGGAAACTAAAATGGCTAAGATTACAGATACATCAAACTGGGGATTTGAAACAAAGCAGCTCCACATCGGGCAGGAGGAACCCGATCCTGCAACGGATTCAAGAGCTGTTCCGATTTATCAGACAACATCATACGTTTTTAAAAATTCCGCTCATGCGGCGGCAAGATTCGGACTTGCTGACGCAGGAAATATTTACGGAAGACTTACAAATTCCACGCAGGACGTTTTCGAAAAGAGAATTGCGGCTCTCGAGGGCGGCGTGGCGGCTCTTGCAGTATCATCGGGCGCGGCAGCAATCACCTACACAATTGAAAATCTTGCACAGGCAGGCGACCATATCGTATCTCAAAAGACAATTTACGGCGGCTCGTACAATCTCCTTGCCCATACTCTCCCGCAGTACGGCATTAAAACGACATTCGTGGATATTCACAATTTTGACGAGGTAAGGGCGGCAGTCCAGCCAAACACAAAGGCTATTTTTATTGAAACTCTCGGCAATCCAAACAGCGACATTGCCGATATTGATAAGCTTGCTGAAATTGCCCACGAAAATAAAATTCCCCTTGTAATAGACAACACCTTCGGCACGCCCTATCTGATACGTCCAATTGAGCATGGAGCTGATATTGTTGTGCATTCCGCAACAAAATTTATCGGCGGACATGGAACGACACTCGGCGGAGTTATTGTGGACAGCGGCAAATTTGACTGGGAAGCAAGCGGCAAATTCCCCTCTCTTGTTGAGCCGAACCCAAGCTATCATGGAATTTCCTTTACAAAGGCTGTGGGAGAGGCTGCGTTCGTTACGAAAATCCGCGCGATTCTTCTCCGTGACACAGGCGCGACAATTTCGCCGTTCAATGCATTTCTTCTTCTTCAGGGACTTGAAACGCTTTCTCTCCGTCTTGAACGTCACGTGGAGAACACAAAACAGGTTGTGGAATATCTCAATAATCATCCCCTTGTTGAAAGGGTGAATCATCCGTCGCTGCCGAATCACCCGAATCACGATTTGTATGAAAGATACTTCCCTAACGGTGCAGGCTCGATTTTCACATTCGACATCAAGGGCGGAGCTAAAGAGGCTCAGGATTTCATTGACCGACTTCAGATATTCTCGCTTCTCGCAAATGTTGCCGATGTTAAGTCGCTCGTAATACATCCCGCAAGCACAACTCATTCTCAGCTTACGGAGGAGGAGCTTCTTGATCAGGGAATCAAGCCTAACACAATACGTCTTTCAATCGGCACTGAAAGCATTAAGGATATTATTGCCGACCTCGATCAGGCATTTAATGCGTGAGATATATTCCCTCCAAAGAGTAGACAAAGCAGAAACTATGTGATATAATAATAATACACGGAGGTAAAATATCAATGAAAAAGGGTTATTTGGGATTATTATTTGCTGTGCCGTTGGCAATTATATTCAGCTTTATGTTTACGCAGTTGCTTGGCTATGCAGGGATAGCAGTCGGAATTTGTATCGGTGCTGCAATTGGCGGAGCTTTATGTATTGCATTCAGCGAAGCCGAAAAAGAAGATAAGAAAAAAGAAAGCAGTAAAGATTGCGAAAACAAATAATTATTAGCCGTGGCTCCTGAGTTATCAACCCATTTTATGAGATCCCCCCCGACCCGACACGATATGTCGGGTTGAAAAACGGCATTTTCTCGCTTTATGTCGTGGTATTCCTCCTGACGATTTGATATAATGTCAGTTGAAAGGAGGTCATAGCGTGAATCAAAAGAAAATCGGTTCCTTTTTAAGAGATCTGCGAAAGGAGAAAAGCCTGACTCAGGAGTAGCTGGCTGAACACTTCAACATCACAAACCGCACGGTTTCCAGATGGGAAAACGGAAATAATATGCCCGATTTGAGTATATTAGTTGAGCTTGCGGATTTTTATGATGTTGATATACGTGAAATCATTAACGGGGAAAGAAAAAGCGAGGACGTGAATCAAGAGGAAAAAGAAAAAATGATGTTGGTTGCTGAATATGCCGAGGACGAGAAAAAAATTCTGTTAAAACGTTTCGGGGTAGTCAGTATAATCGGATTATGCTCGATGATTGTCGGCATTGCAATGCTGGCGCTGATTGGCTACAACTCATTGCCGGTGACAGATTTTATCATTGGCGCGGCTCTTGGATTGGCATTTACTGCACTTGTTGTTGCAGTTCTTTATTCGACGGGTGTTTTGGCTAAAATCATGAAAATAAGAAACAAACCGCTAAATAAAGCACTTTTCATTATAGCAATAAGCGTAACAATAATTTTTCTGATATTCCTTGTCGAATCATTTTAAGGTAACACAAAAAGCGACTTTAACCGGTCGCTTTTGTTTTATTTAAATATACAAAAAAGAAAAGCTTGCAGGAAAATATTTCTTGCAAGCTTAATTCTATGGTCTGAGTGACGGGACTTGAACCCACGGCCTCTACCACCCCAAGGTAGCGCGCTACCAACTGCGCCACACCCAGACGGTTACGGGGTATGTTGAACAATCAACGATATATATTATAATACACAGATTCAGATTTGTCAAGTACTTTTTCAAAATTTTCCGAAAAAATATCTGCGCTGCCCTACAGCTTACTATTTTTACGCGGAGCTTTTTCATATTCGCTGAAAAGCAGAAGCGTCATAATAATCAGCAAAAACGACGGAACAGGTGAATCCGCACGGTGCATGGAGAAATTCAGCTCCGAGGCTGATACGGCTGTATCCGACAGCATGAAGGTCATCAGAAACCGGCAGACTGCTCCGCTTAAAAGGGCTGCGGCAGACCGTATAATCAGCATCGGCGCTATACCTATTTTGCCGGAGGTTATAGCGGAAATCTGCATTATTACGCAAATTCCGCCGAATGAGGTAAGCCCACAGACGGCAGGCAGAAGATTGTAATTTCCCTGTGGGAGCGTATCCACGGCGGTTACATCAAGAAAGGCACGAAGCAGTCCCTCCGAGTATTCAGCGGAAATTCCCGCAGCCTTGGAAATAAGCTCTGCACCCATGCCGAGAATTCCCGAGCAGTCAAGAAAGGACGATATAATCGAAAATGCCGCAATCATTATGCATATGTCCGCCATAGAGCGTCCGCCGCCGAGAATACTTTCAGTCAGCGTATCAGCCGTAAGCCTCAGCCTGCCGCCCTCAGATGAGCGAAAGCTTTTTTTCCTGATTTTCGGCGACAGAAGCAACGCAATTATAACATTTGCGGAAATTGTGGAAACAATAATCAGTCTGCCTGCCGTCGGCTCGCCGTACAGCTGCGAGGAAATGCAGCCGAAGATAAATGCCGGTCCCGCTCCGAAGCATACGCCTGCAAGAAGCTCGGCAGTACGCCTGTCAATAGCTCCGCTTTCCGCCTCAGCACAGAGCATTTTTGCCCCCACGGGATAGCCTGCGAACATACTGATAATAAATATCGGGAAGATGCCGCCGTCCATGCCGAACAGGAATCTCCCGATTTTAGTAATAAAGTGAGGAAATCTCTCCGTCAAGCCGCTTTTTATCAGGAATCCGGAAAGAATCATCATTCCGTAGAGGGAGGGTATCACAGTTGTAAGACATCGCATAACTGCATCGCTGACGGCGGCTTTTACGCGTGAGGTTCCCACTGTGCAGAATACTACCGCAGAAACGGCAAGGAGAATTTTAAAAATTAAGAACATATTTTCTCTGACTTTTTTCATGACAATCACCTGATAAATCATATTACTCACAAGTGAATAATATTCAGGCGGCAAAGAGAAACGCTCTACTCCATATATTCCCTCATAGCCCTTTCGGCTGCCTTTACCTCTTGATGGAACTCCTCTGCGGAAACACGATATGCGTTGCTGCCGAGAATTATCATCTGCTCAAGTCCGTCAGATGTCGCAACACGTACACGATTTTCCCTGCCCAGCTTATGTGCCGTTTTTTCTATATACATATCCGCAGTTTCGGCTTCTTTGGTGTACACAACAGTAATGTTGCTGATTTGCTCAACCTCTCCGTGATTTCCCGCAACCTTGTAGGCGTCAAACACGAGTATCAATTCACACTGCCTGAAGCCCTGATAATTGCACATAATATTTATCAGCGTGCTGCGTGCGAGGTCGAGATTATCCTTTGCAAGCTCCCGCAGCTCATCCCACGAAAAAATTATATTATAGCCGTCCACGAGGAGGTATCCCGGGCCTTTCGGCAAATTAAGAGGCTTGTGCTTTGCAGGTGTTTCCTCTTCCCTTTTCGTGTGAAGTGCTTCTCTCGGCGGACGCTTAATCTTCCCATAGGTGCGTTCAAATATTTCCATAAGCTCATCATCGTCCGCGGAAATGGAGCTGCGTTCCCTTTTTTCAACAGGAGCTGCGCTGTCATGTGGCTGCTCCGTTGTTTTGAGTCTGAATCCGCTGTCAACGTGCATACGGCTGCGCACCTCGTTCCACTTCACAACCGTTCCTGCCCCATGTGAGCAGAAAATACTGTCCGCAGGATTATCAATATCCCCATCGCTGTCGTAGCCGATTTCGGCAATAATATCATCCGCGTTTCTGCATGGATAATATCCCTTCAGCATACAGGAAAGTCTGCCCTTGCCATGAGTGTAGCCTGCGGCTTCGGCATGGTATCCCCTCATAACCGAAACAGGCACGCTGCCCGAAATAACGGCAGTATCTCCGCTTATTTCGGGTGAGGAAAATTCAGCCTCCATGCGCTGTAAATCGGACAGTGCCCGTCCGACGCATTCCGCAGGAAGCTCAAAGCGGAAGTCATACCACGGTTCGAGAAGCACACTGTGGGCGGATTTCAAGCCCATTCGCACCGCCCTGTACGTTGCCTGACGGAAATCTCCGCCCTCCGTATGCTTTATATGGGCACGTCCCGCAATGAGGGTGATTTTCATATCCGTAATGGGAGAGCCTGTGAGAACTCCCAGATGCGTTTTTTCCTCAAGATGCGTGAGAATCAGCCGCTGCCAGTTTCTGTCAAGCTTGTCCTCGCTGCATTCGGCGGCAAAGGTCAGACCGCTGCCCGATTCGGCAGGTTCAAGAAGCAAATGAACCTCGGCATAGTGGCGCAAAGGCTCATAGTGCCCGATTCCCTCCGCCGTATCCGAAATTGTTTCCTTGTACGCAATTTTTCCCTCGTCAAATTCAATGCTCGTGCCAAAGCGTTCCGCGGCAAGACTTTTCAGAATCTCAAGCTGTATTTCTCCCATAAGCTGAACATGAATCTCCCGAAGCTGCTCATTCCAGATAACATGAAGCTGCGGTTCCTCCTCCTCAAGCTGCCGCAGCTGAGCAAGTACCGTATGAGCGTCCACATCAGGCGGAGTAATGACATGATACGATAAAACAGGTTCGAGGACAGGCGGCGCTCCCTTACGTTCCGTGCCAAGACCCTCTCCCGCAAATGTTCCCGTAAGTCCCACAGCGGCGCAGAGAGTTCCCGCAAAGACTTCATCCGCGGCGGTAAATTTAGCTCCCGAATAAATACGTATCTGATTTACCTTTTCATCAGCAGCAGCTCCGTCTTTTCCGCATCTAACGGTTGATCTGACTTTAAGACTTCCGCCTGTGATTTTCATATAGGTCAGCCGCACTCCGTTTTCCGTGGCTATTTTATAGACTCTTGCGCCGAAATCATCGGAGTATTCGGGGGAAATCGTATATTTTCCCATAATTTCCAGAAGCTCGTCCACGCCCTTCAGCTTCAGCGCAGAGCCGAAGCAGCACGGAAAAACGTCCCTTTGGGCAATGGCGCCTGATATAAGCTCATCGGAAATATCGCCCTCCTCCAGAAAGCTATTCATGAGCTGCTCACTGCACAGCGCAAGCTCCTCGCAAAGCTCGTCCCTCGGAGCATCGGAGCTGAAATTGACGATTTTTCCGCTTAGTCTGCTTTTCAGCTCGTTCAGAAGATATTCCTTTCCGAAATCGGAAATATCCATTTTATTCACAAAAATAAAAACAGGAATCCTGTATCTTTTCAGCAAATCCCAAAGCGTTTCGGTATGACTTTGTACCCCGTCAATTCCGCTTATGACAAGAACCGCATAATCCAGAACCTGAAGCGCACGCTCCGTTTCAGCTGAAAAATCAACGTGCCCCGGCGTATCAAGAAGTGTATATTCATCATCACCAAGCTTCATGACAGCCTGTTTTGCGAAAACGGTAATTCCCCTGCTGCGCTCAATGGAATGAGTATCGAGAAAAGCGTCGCCGCGGTCGACTCGTCCGAGGCGGCGTATAGCTCCGCTGCGGTACAGCATTGCCTCCGCAAGAGTTGTTTTGCCCGAGTCAACATGAGCTGTCATTCCGATAACTAATCGTTTCATTTTATCTCCTTAAACTGATTGCTGTTTTTTGAAGGACTTATAGATAATCGACGTAATTTCATCGCCGCCTGAAATAAAAATGTTAAGCTGCCTCAGCAGCTCATTCGCCCTGCTCAGACAGGCTGCGGAGGTTCTTCCCTTAAAATATTTTTCGTCGCTGAGATAATCAATAAGATACCGCACGGCAAGCTCACCTGTTACATACAGGATTCCATAATACAGAGAGTATATTTCATCGTCCGTGAGAATCCCCTCAAGGCCGTCCGCAAAGCCCTCGGTTACATCGTGAATCACCGCAAAATCAAGCTTCTCGGAGCCGGAAGCAGAACGAATCATATCGCCGTAATCAATGGCGGCATATCCCTCGGCTGCCGTATCAAGGTCAATTATAGTGCATTTTTCACCAAACACAACATTGCTGATTTTCGCGTCATTGTGTACGCAGCGCTTCGGGAAATCCACGGTAAACACCTGTTCCAGCGCATTTCCGAGAGAGTCAAGACGCCGCATTACAATGCTGTCGATTTTCCTGAAGGAGGAGCATTTATCGGCAGCCGCAAGTGCGGAAAAATATGTCTGATAGCTGTGAAAGCTCCTGACTGTCTGCTTCAGGCGGATATTCCTTTTGCCAATCAGCCTGATGAACGTGCCAAAGGAAAATCCTGCCCTGTAGAATTTATTCTGTCCATTGGGAATATCCTCCGCAAATTTATACACTCTGTATATTTCATCACGGTACTCCGCGTAATTTACTCCCTTTTCCGTGTATAAAAAATGCGGAACATCTACAGCTTCTCCCGAAAAATCGGCAAAAGCCCTTTCAATTTTTGAAATATTCTCCATTACCGCCTTTGGGTCATGAAAAACATTTTTGTTCAGCGATTGCAGTATGTATTTCCGACCGTCCTCACATTCCGCAAGAAACGTATTATTTATATGGCCGCCCTGAATCTCGGAAATGCGGCTGATTCCGCTGATTCCGAACAGCTGTATTATCTCATTCAATATCATTTTCCATCAATCCCGTACATACAAAGGGACGCCCTGAAAGACGTCCCTTTAGGTTTAATTTTTCAGGCTGTGCATTGGCGCAGGGATTCTTCCTCCGCGATTTATGAATTTTGCCGCCGAGCTGCTCTTAACCGACATAACAGGTCCGCTTCCGAGAAGTCCGCCGAATTCGAGAGTATCTCCCTCTTTCTTGCCGATTGCGGGAATCAGGCGAACTGCCGTAGTTTTCGTGTTCACCATGCCGATTGCGGCTTCATCAGCAATAATTGCGGAAATTGTTTCCGGAGCAATATCTCCCGGAACTGCAATCATATCAAGTCCCACAGAGCATACTGCCGTCATTGCCTCCAGCTTTTCAAGGCTAAGAACGCCCTTAACGGCTGCGTCTATCATTCCTGCGTCCTCCGATACGGGTATAAACGCACCCGAAAGTCCGCCAACATGAGAGGATGCCATAACTCCGCCCTTCTTTACGGCATCGTTGAGAAGTGCCAGAGCTGCGGTGGTTCCGTGTGTTCCGCAGGTTTCAAGTCCGATTTCCTCGAGAATATGCGCAACGCTGTCGCCAACGGCAGGCGTCGGGGCAAGGGAGAGATCAACAATTCCGAAGGGAACTCCAAGCTCCTCGGAGGCTCTTGCTCCTACAAGCTGTCCCATACGTGTAATTTTGAAAGCCGTTTTCTTTATAATATCGGCAACCTCGTCAATTGACGCATCGGGATATTTTGAAAGCGCGGAGCGTACAACTCCGGGGCCTGAAACTCCCACATTGATTTCGCAGTCAGGCTCGCCCACACCGTGAAAGGCTCCTGCCATAAAGGGATTATCCTCCGGAGCATTGCAGAACACAACGAGCTTTGCGGGACCTATACAGTCCCTGTCAGCTGTTCTTTCAGCGGATTCCTTGACAATCTGACCCATGAGCTTTACGGCGTCCATGTTTATTCCCGATTTTGTCGAGCCTATATTTACGGACGAGCAGATATTATCCGTAACGTCCAGCGCTTCGGGAATCGACCTGATAAGCTCAATATCTCCTGCGCTGAAGCCCTTATGTACAAGCGCGGAATAGCCTCCGATGAAGTTTACTCCGCAGGTATCGGCAGCTCTCTGAAGTGCCTTTGCGAATTTAACGGGATTGCTGCCGGGGCAGGCTGCTGCAAGCATGGCTATAGGCGTTACGGAAATTCTCTTATTGATAATCGGGATTCCGTATTCCTTTTCAATTTGCTGACCTACAGGAACAAGACGTTCAGCCTTTCTGACGATTTTGTCATATACCTTATCGCAGGCTTTGTCTATATCAGTGTCAATACAGTCAAGGAGAGAAATGCCCATAGTAATTGTTCTTATATCCAGACATTCGTCCTGAATCATGCGTATTGTTTCAAGTATATCATATACATTAAGCATTGGTAAATCAATCCTTTCAGGTTAAATGCTGTGCATGGAGTTGAAAATATCCTCATGCATTGTATGAATGGAAAGTCCAAGCTCCTCACCGAGAGATGTCATTCTGTCCACCATTTCCGAAAAATCCTTTGAGATAGCGGAGATGTCAACAAGCATTATCATTGCGAACATATCCTGCATAACGCTTTGCGTTACCTCCACAACATTTGCGTTGTATTCGGCGCAGATACCGCTTACCTTATGAAGAATACCTACTGTATCCTTGCCAATTACAGTTATAACAGCTTTCATAGTAAAAACCTCCATAGCATAATTAAGTCAACACCCGCACGGCAATTTCGTGCGGAGTCATATTCAATTTATTATAACACGTTTTCACGGAAAAATAAAGGGTTAATGCTCCGTGAGAAATAATTTTATTTTTTAAACTGCAAAATTTCAAAAAAGTATGGAATATCAGTCCGATTTATGATATAATGTTCTGAAAGAAGGGTGATGAATTATATGAATATTATTGATTGTCATACACATACTCAGTTTTCGGTGGATTCCGAAGCTGATATTAACCAAATGATCGAACGTGCCTGCGAGCTTGGACTTGCCGCCTACGCCATTACCGATCACTGCGAATGCAACCGCTGGTATTCCGAAAGCCACTACCCTGACGAGGATACCTACCGTTTCTTTGACTTCGGAAAGGATTTCGAAAGCTCCGTTTCTGCCGTTACAAGGCTCAAGGAAAAATATGACGGCAGGCTTAATCTTATCTGCGGGGTCGAAATGGGTCAGGCACTCCACGATGCGGAAATTGCCGAAAAAATCATCGGCGACAGCCGTCTGGATTTTATCATAGCTTCGATTCATCAGCTTCCACAAACCGAGGATTTCGCGTTCATTGACTATACCCAATACACCATAGACGGCATTTATGAACTTCTTGAACGCTACTTCAATGAAATATTAAAGCTCAGCCGCTGGGGAAAATTTGACGTACTCGGACATCTGACGTATACTCTGCGGTATATCAAGGGCAATTTCGGCATTGATATTGATATAAGCCGCTTTGATGAGCTGATTGCTGAAATCTTCTGCACGCTTATCTATAACGGCTGTGGAATTGAAATAAATACATCCGGACTGCGCCAGAGCTACGGCGATACATTCCCTTCGCTGAAATATGTGAAGCTCTATCGGGAGCTTGGCGGCGAAATCCTCTCGATTGGCTCGGACGCCCATACTGTAGAGGATCTCGGAAAGGGCGTCAGAGAGGGCGCTGAAATTGCCAAAGAGGCAGGATTTACACATCTGTGCTATTTTAAACGGAGAAAGCCCGTTTTTATAGAAATCTGATTTTTGAAAGGATCTGATCAAATGAACGATATTATTGCAATTTTACAGCAGAACGCCCGTATTTCCGATGCTGAGCTGGCGGAAATGCTTGGTATAACAGCCCTGGAGGCGGCGGCGCAGATAAAAAAGCTCGAAAATGACGGCGTTATAAAGGGCTACAGCGTTATTCTCGATGATGAGCTTTATGACAATTCTACCGTTTATGCTACAATTGAGCTAAAGGTTACGCCTCAGCGCGACTGCGGCTTTGATGATATTGCAAAGACAATTATGATGTACGATGAGGTTGAAAGCGTTTCGCTTATGTCAGGCTCATACGACCTCGCAGTTGAGGTAAAGGGCACAAACCTCAAGGACGTTGCTCTTTTCGTTTCGGAACGCCTCTCCACGATTGATGGCGTTCTCTCAACAGCAACACACTTCATTCTTAAAAGATACAAGGAAAAAGGCATCTTCATAAACAGAGAGGATACCGACGAAAGGGGATTTGTTTGTCCGTGACAGATTACGCTTCAGAACACCTCTTTCTTAAAAAATACAAGGAAAAAGGCATCTTCATAAACAAAGAGGATACCAACGAAAGGAGATTTGTTTATCTGTGATAGATTACGATAAAGCTTTGTCAAACAAAATTAAAGAAATGAAGCCTTCCGGAATAAGAAAATTTTTCGACATTGCCGGAACTATGGAGGGCGTCATAAGTCTTGGTGTCGGCGAGCCTGATTTTTCAACCCCTTGGGCAATCAGAAAAGCCGCTATTCAGACTCTTGAACGCAAGCAGATTATATATGGCCCGAATAAGGGACTTGAACCGCTGCGTAAAGCCATTTCCGAAAGCATCATGAAAAAACAGGGCATAAAATATTGTCCGGAGGATGAAATTGTCGTTACTGTGGGCGGCTCGGAGGCTATAGACATATCTCTGCGCGGAATTATCGATCCGGGCGATGAGGTTCTCGTGGTTGAGCCATGCTTCGTCTGCTACGCTCCATTAGTGGAGCTTACGGGAGGCGTTGTTGTTCCTGTTCCCACGAAAATCGAGAACAATTTCAAGCTTACTGTGGACGACCTTAAAGGCAAAATCACCGACCGCACGAAGCTGCTCATACTGCCCTTCCCGAATAACCCTACAGGAGCAATTATGACGCGTGAGGATCTTGAGCCTATTGCTGATCTGCTTCGTGATACAAACATTATTGTGCTTTCAGATGAAATTTACTCTGAGCTTACCTACGGCACAAAGCACTGCTCCATTGCGGAGCTGCCCGATATGCAGGAGAGAACCATACTTGTAAACGGATTCTCAAAGGCTTACGCAATGACGGGCTGGCGGCTTGGCTATGTTGCGGCTCCCGAACCGATTATATCGCAGATTGTAAAGCTCCATCAGTACGCTATAATGTGCAGCCCCTATATAAGTCAGAATGCCGCTGTTGAGGCGCTTACATCATGTGACGATGAGGTAAGAAAAATGGTGGACGAGTATAATATCCGCAGACGTTTCCTTGTCAGCGAATTCAACAGAATCGGTCTTACCTGCTTCAATCCCGAGGGCGCGTTCTACGTTTTCCCGTGCATAAAAAGCACAGGTCTTTCCAGCGAGGAATTCTGCAACAGACTGCTCTATGAGGAGCTTGTTGCGGCTGTTCCCGGCAATGCCTTCGGCGAAAGCGGCGAGGGCTACATAAGAATTTCTTATGCCTACTCCCTGAAGCATCTTATGGAGGCTGTAAAGCGCATTGAGAAATTCGTAAATAAGCTCAAGGACGAAAAGCATGGCTAAAATGACCATAGAAAGCGCGGCAAAGATAAATCTTGCTCTTGACGTTACAGGAAGGCTTCCCAACGGCTACCATACGATAGAAAGCGTGTTCCAGACCGTTGGAATTTACGATACCGTTACGGTTGAGCTGAACGGCAGCGGCGAAATTACCATCGAATGTCAGGCTCCGGATTCATTTGCTCTCTCCGACCCAATACCATGCGATGAACGGAATATTGCCTATAAAGCGGCAAAGCTCTTTTTCGGAGAAAACAATCTGAACTGCGGCTGCGGCATACATATTAAAAAGGGCATACCATCTCAGGCGGGAATGGGCGGCGGAAGCTCCGATGCGGCAGCTGTTCTGTACATACTGAACAGATTAACTGAGTTGAACATCTCTTCTGTGGAGCTTGCAAAGCTTGGCGCAAGGCTTGGAGCTGACGTGCCGTTTTTCCTGACGGGCGGCACTGCGTATGTCAGCGGAATCGGCGAAAAAATAACTCCCATAAGGGACTATTCGGGGAAAATCCTTGTAATAGCCAAAGGAGCTGACGGCGTTTCAACTGCCGAAGCCTACAGAAGCATTGACAGCCTTGTAAATCCGACGCATCCCGACGTTGAAAAGCTGCTGTATGCGCTGAAATCGGGCGAGGATGCATATGAATTTTTCGGAAACATCTTTGAAGAGGCTGTGCAGCTGAAATCTGTAGATGAGATTAAGGAAAAGATGCTTGAAGGCAATGCGCTTGCCGCTCATATGACAGGCAGCGGTTCGGCTGTATTCGGTATGTTCGGCAGCCTGACGGACGCTGAAAAATGCGCGTCAAAGCTTAGCTCAGAGGGCTTCTTTGCACAGGCTTGCCGCACGGTTAAGGGAAGTCTGTAAATAAAACAGTATAAAGGAAAGGACGCTCAGGCGTCCTTTTTTGTTATGGAATTCAGTTTCATTTGCGGTTCTTTTTTACTTTTTTCGTCAGCTCAAAGCTCAGGTCGATTAAGGGAAAAATTTTTTCGGCAGGAACAGTTCCGTCCAGCAAAACGGTTATCCAGTGTTCCTTATTCATGTGGTAGCCGGGCAGAAAACCAATGCCGTCAATGACAGATCCTATCATCAGAGGGTCGCATTTCAGGTCGATTATGTCAACAGGTTCGGTGCTGTCAAGTCCGAGCTTTGATTTTGAAATATTATTCATAAGAACGCCGAACCATTTTTTGCTGTCTGTGTGACGGATTGCCGCGCAGTCAAGACTGTTTTCCCAGAGAAATTCCGGCGAAACACCGTATGTATCGGAAATGTATTGTATTACTTCGGATTTAGTATTATTCATATCTTCCACCTCAATTTTATTATAGCATATCCTTGAAGCGACTTCAATGGGATTATAGCGCAAATTTTGACGGTCATTCTCCGTTATTTCGGGGATAGGCTTTTTTTGCCGGTGATGACGGAAGGCAGGGTTGGATCTGTTTAAAATACAGCAATAATCCCATATAATCACGCAAAAATTATCAATGCTGTTTTTATGTATATTTATAAATATTTTATCTTGTCGAGTATTCTTAATTATAAAAGTGTCGATTAGGAAAATAAAGTGCTAATTAGGAATATTGCTTGACATTGATTAGTAAAATTCGGTATAATTTTACTTGGAGAATGTGACGTAACAGAACGCTGACGATAAGCGTTCCGGTTCAAGACCGGCTGCAATAGATTGTACGAATATAAATCATATTTATGGATAAGGGGATGTTTTCATGCGTAAAATTATTATTTATAGTGCAATTGCTGTTTTATCTGTATCTCTTTTCGGATGCTCTGCAAAAGAAAGCAGTAAAATTGCTGACAATGCTGTTTTGGAAAGCAATACTGATGAAGCTGAAACACAAAATGTTAACGCTTCAACAGGAATTGATTATACTGTGATTTGCGACTGTGTTGATTATACTCCGGAGCAATTAAGTAATACAATTTCAGTTTCTGCTGAATGTTCGTTCGCTTATTCAGTTTCAACATTAGAATCATTAGTAGAACATTCTGATGATGCTATAAAATTTACAGTATATGATATTAGATATACCGTCATTGAAGGAACTCCATACACTATTTATGATGTTCTGATTGAAGAATCTTATACCGGATATTTTAATCAAGGCGATGAGATTTCGTTGCTTCAATACGGAGGATATATGACGATTCAAGATGAAATTGATTACTATCAGGATGATTATCGATTTGCGGACATGACAGATAAAGAAAAGAATGATACATTGATTGAAAAGCGTTCAACTTCTGCTGTTGATATGCAGTTAGGTGATAATTATGTTGCCTTTATTGCAGAGGAAGACGTTCTTGAAGGAGCTTATTATACATTAAATGAGGGTGAAGGCATTTTTGAGTTTGAGAACGAAAGTACATTAGTTCGCTGTACCGGCAACTATACAGAAAATGAAATGGAACTTGAAACTTTAAACTCAATTGATAAAACCGTTGATTTATCTGAATAATTATTATCTTTTTAAATTAAAAATACACCAATGCCTCTTGGAGCGTAAAGCTCTAAGAGGCATTTTAATTATATTGATTTTCAGGAAACATAACGTAACAAAAATCAATAACAAACCCTCAGTGAGCAGATAACTGATGCTCTTGTGAAAAAAATCCAAAAAGTTTCGTCTTTTTTGTTCCCCAAAAACACTAATATATAGAACCTGTAAAACACAGCACGAACTGGAGGTTTGTTATAATTATGATAGCTTTTATATAGTTATTTATGCTTGCAGGAATTTACTAAACAGGAGGAGAACAATAAAATTTATAAAAAAAAAAAAAAAAAAAAAAAAAAAAAAAAAAAAAAAAAAAAAAAAAAAAAA
>JAJQGO010000003.1 GCA_021200415.1 Ruminococcus sp.
CCGTAAATCGCCATTCTCCGTGACCGTTATTTTCTCAATCTGACTTTCAAATTCATGCTCCGAAAATGACGAAATGCCCATAACCTGTGCGGAAATTCTGCGTAGCTGATAATCTGCAAAATTTCTGTTATGGCAGGAAACACCGTTTTTCCTTTTTCCTATGCAGTACCAGTAGCACCATTTTCCAGCACTAACCACTCGATGATACGGATTGCCGCAACAAGCGCATCTTATTTTATTTTGAAAGCAGTCGGTTACTGTGAAAACGTGCTTTGTTTCTGTGATATGCGGATTTTTCCAGATTTTCTGCTGATTGCCAGCGAGCTGAAATGCAATATCTCCATTTTCCAGAACTGTCATAGAAAGGACTTGCTGATTGAAAAGTTCTTCTGAAAATTCATCAGTTTCAAGCGCGTCTGTACAGATTTCTTCGAGTTTCGTTTCCGTGAAATTGATGTTTGTACAGTGCACTCCCTTTTCTTTTTTTGCTCTGCAAATCCAATGTACATATTTTTTGCCATGATTGTAGGATATTTTTCTGGTGTATGGCATACCGCAAATCCCGCATCTCAGCTTTCCGGTAAAACAGTACGTAGGATTTAACAGAGAACTTCTGCGTGCAATTTCCTCCTGGACTTTTGCATAGGTCTCTCGGTCGATGATCGCCTCATGGGTATCTGGCATATAGTATTTTGGAAATTCGCCTTGATTTTTTACCTTGTTCTTCGTGATGGGATCTGCCATGAAGCTTTTCTGTCTGAGAATATCACCTGCATAAACTTCGTTGCGAATCATAATCATCAGCGATGTTTCTCGAAACAAACAGCCGTGGACGGTTCGGAACCCACTTTCATTCAAGTCATCGCAAATTTTCTGCAAAGAGACGCCGTCAATGTAAAGCTCAAATATTCTGCGGACAATAGCGGCTTCTTCTGGAATGATCACGTATTTTTGCAGGCTTTCATCATACCTGTAACCCAGAATATGCTTATTGGCTGTGCCGATTTCGCCGGATTGAAAACGTTTCCGAATGCCCCATTTGCTGTTATCTGAAATCGAACGGCTCTCTTCCTCCGCAAAGGATGCAAGCACGGAGAGCATCAGTTCTCCATCACCGGATAAGGAACGAATATTTTCCTTTTCAAATCGCACCTCAACACCGAGTTCCTTCAGATGCCGCACGGTTTCCAAAAGGTCTACCGTATTTCGTGCGAATCTTGATATGGACTTACAGAGAATGATGTCAATTTTTCCATGCTCTGCATCTGCTATCATTCGCTGAAATTCGGTTCTATGCTTAGTGCTTGTTCCGGACACAAAGCTGTCAGCGTAAACGCCCACATATTCCCATTCCGGATTGCTTTGTATCAGCGCACTGTAAAAGCTGATTTGTGCCGACAAGGAATGATTCAGACGTTCTGTTTCTACAGACACTCTCGCATACGCTGCAACCTGTTTTTTCTTCGGAAGCTGCGGCAATGCGGCTTCAATTTTCACGATTTTGCGCATAATATCGACCTCCTATCGTACACCATATTACCGCCTGTCCGCTAAGAAGTCAAGCGATCTGCTGAAAATAACATACCCAAAGATGGGTGATATTTTTCGCAGAGTTTTGTATCAATTATGGTGCATTCCTCCTCGCTGAGAATGCCCTTTTTGCACATGGAGCGGAAGAAGTTGATGCTTGCCTGATATTGCAGTTCATTTTGAAAATCGATCCTGGATGTAGCATGCGTGAGAGCAGTATTTGCGTTTTGCGTTGCCATATGCCATGAACTCCTTTCCGCAGCATTTGCAGATAAAATTATAGTAAGCCTTCCGATGGACAGCGGACGGATGACTGTTCCACCATCTTGTCCGGCAGTCAGCATTGCAGAATTTTATCGGTTTTCTTCCTTTGATTTGCGTGAGTGGTTTACCACAGTTCAGGCAAATGTCCTTTTGGATATATCGTCTGCAAAAGGCAGATACCTGATCCTTGCGCAGTCCCAGTGCATCCGCAATTGCAGCGTAGCTTTGCCCAGCCACTCGGCGTGCTTTGATTTCTTCTTTTTCTGTGTGGGTCATAATTATTTCGCCCTTTCGTATATTATTGGAAGAATGTATTCTTTCCTTCTATTAGGTATGTAGCCAAAATGGAAGTTTTCCGATAAAAAAGGAACTCATCGAGAAAAAATTCGATGAGTTCCTTGGGTGCGAACAAAAGGGCTGTAATATAGTTGTGCTTGATGTAAAAATAGGCCCGCTTGTGAGGTATTTTCACAGGCGGGTTTTTGACGGTCAATTTCCGTTATTTCGGGGATAAGGCTCTTTTTTGTTGGTGATGCTGAGGAGATAGTCCGTGCTGGTATCATAGTAATCAGCAAGAAGAATCAGAGATTCCAGGGGTATTTCCGTGGTATGTGACTCGTATCGAGAATATGTCTGCTGTGAAACGCCCAGAATTTTCGCCATTTCAGCTTGTGACATATCGTTGTCCTCTCTCAAATCTCGTAATCGCAATTTTAACAAAATCACCTCCGCATTTTTGGTGATATTATTATATCATATTCAGAATATGAGTATTGACTTTTACTCATAAAATGAGTAATATGGTATACAAAATAAATTTTATTCTCTCTACGAATAAAAAAATAACCCACGTTTGCAGTGGGTGGAATCGTAGAATACGGTCTTTTACGAAATAAGATAGTATAATAAGAATGAAATGCACAACATAGTGTACAATTTTCACTAATTCCAGTATACCATACCTTGTTTAGATTGTCAATACATAAATTAATCGGATCGAATATTTTGTTGAATTTAGCAAATTAAAAGTTATTTTGTTGTGCAAAATCACGAGAAACGAGGAATATCAAATTGAAAAACAGTATTTATCACCGAAAAGATGGGCGGTACGAGGGACGGATTACCATCGGGAAGAAACAGAACGGACTGCGAAAATTCTTGTCTTTCTTTGGAAGGACATACGATGAGGTCACGCAGAAAATGGATGCGGCACGTCAGAACTTGCAGCCGCCTTGTGCTTGCTCAAAAACCGTGTCACAACTGTTTAACGAGTGGTATCAAGGCGTTCGATACCGTGTGAAAGAGTCCACAGCAGCGAACTATATGCTCAAGGCGAAAAAACACGTATTGCCCGTATTTGGGGAGAAATCCGTAGATGCGATACAAGCGTCAGATATTTATGACTTCATTTCTTCCAGACAATCTATAGGGCTATCTAATCGGTATATCACGGATATTTTAGTCCTGATGAAGTCGATTTTTAAGTTTGCGGTTCGTACATATCGCATCTTGAACCCTATGGACGGAATTATGATGCCGAAAAGAAAAAATCCGGAAATAAAGTTATTAGATGACGCACAACTGCAACAATTAGAACAATACATCGTAAAAAATCCAAGCAGAACAACCATGGGCATTGCCCTTTGTTTAACAACAGGACTGCGAATCGGTGAACTTTGCGCCTTACAATGGGAAGATATTGACCTGAAAAAACGTATTTTGACCGTCAGAAAGACGATTCAGCGCATTCAGAAGCCGAACGGCAAGTCAAAAACTATCTTGATTATCACCGAACCGAAAACTGAATCTTCGAAGAGAAATATCCCAATTCCGGAATGTTTGATAAGGTTATTGGAAAAATTCCAGGGGAATCCGGAAGAATTCTTGCTTTCTGGAAACGAAAAGCCAGTAGAACCACGTACTATGCAATATCGCTTTGCAAAAATTCTAAAAAACGTAAATTTACCGTCAATTCACTTCCACGCACTGCGTCATATGTTCGCCAGCAATTGTATCAAGTTAGGCTTCGATGTGAAGGCATTGTCCGAAATTCTGGGGCATTCTAACGTGGAAATTACGCTGAATCGCTATGTGCATTCTTCTTTTGCGCAGAAACAGGCGTATATGAGCCGGGTACAATTGCAGATTTGAAGTATACCTGCAGCTTGACAATTGAATATTTAGATGGGTTTCGTAAAAGACCGTAATTTGCGAAAAAATGAGGTGAACAGATACTATGGATAGTTTGGCTATGTACATTGACTTTAAACAGAGATCTGAACCAAAAAAAGATCCATTAAATAGTATTGGATATATTTTTGGGCGCGGTGAACGTCCTAAAGATAATAACAACCATTCTAAAGATGCAAAATCCCTTGTTATATGCATTATACAAGAGGTTATTAACGGTGGTATTGATAACTCATCATTCCTTACTGTTATTTCTGACGGAATTCGTTCTAACTGGAATAATGACGTTAGCAAAGTAGATGCAATTCTGTTGCTACGTGCAATAGATGAAACATTACATAATGATGATTATCTTATTGAAAGCGATGATTTGCTTAAGGAGCTTTTCCTAAATGCATCAAAAAAAGGAAGTGTTGTATCTTTTGAAGAAGAAGCAACTTCGATATTAGATTTTTTACGTTCATTTTATGAAAATGTCGAATCATTAAGAAGATATGGGAGATGCAGTGTGGAAATCAACGAATCTGATAGCAAATCTGAAACCGCATCGCAAGAAGGATCAAATATTGATGACAATACCAAATCTACAAGAGATTTACTGATTCGAAAAAAAATGCAAAAACAACTGCAAGAGAATTGGCTTGGGGCACAAAATGAGATTTCATTATCTCTTAAAAATATCCAACCTGATATAGCATCACTTCTTGAAACTGTTATGAATTTCACTAAATCTATAGATGAAAAGTTTGTATTGAGACTTGTTGATCTTTTGGTAGAACTTTATAATCTTCTTTATGACGGATATGTTGCTCATAGAAACTATGCTTATGACTCAAATAACAAGAATTATCAAAATGCCGTTGAAAACTATTTAGCTTACATGGATTCAATTGCAGACATTATGAGCTCATTTGGAGTTGAGGAAATATACTCTAACCCAGGGGAAGAATATAATCCTCATATTCATGAGCACCATGTGGTTCAGAATAATGCAAAAAAATCCGCAATAATAAAAGAGCACCTAAAATCAGGGTTTATCTACAAAGACAATATTATTCAAAAAGAATTGGTTGTCTTAGAATAATGGAGGTACGATATGAAGATTGGTATTGACTTTGGAACAAGCTTCTCGCTACCAGCAATATTTTACTTAGGTACACAGAAAATGTTGCTTCCAGCCGGAAAATATGGAATTCCTTCTGTGTTTTACTATGATTCGTGGGATGGAGTGGTTATAGGAGAAGAAGCTGAAGATTTAGGTCAAGGTGAGAATGCTTGCAATTTGAGAAGAGAGATAAAACTTGATCTTAACTCTAGCTTTAATGCTAATGGAAGAACGTTTACAGCTAAAGAGATTGTAGGTTATATCCTCAAATATGTCAAGGATATTGCTTTGAGTTCTGCATCAGAAAATCTTATTACCGAACCAATCGATGGAGTTGTTTTATCTGTCCCCGCAAATTTCTCTCACAATGAAAAACAAATTATAAAAGAAGCCGCTGAAATCCCTGAGCAGAATGGTGGCCCTGGTTTAAGAGTGCTTGGACTTATTAAAGAACCTGTCGCTGCTGCTCTTTCCTATTTCGAAGAACCTTTGTCAGATGGTACTAGAATTTTAGTGTATGATCTTGGCGGTGGAACGTGCGATGTTGCAATTGTCGAAGCCAATAGCAGCCTTGTTGAAAAATATGATGTCAAAGCAACAGAAACGGTTCGACGAGGTGGTAAGGATTGGGATGCAGCTTTGCAGGACTTCATAAGAGATGAACTCGAAAAATTAACAGGAAAGCGCATAGCCGGAAATATTTCTTATGAAGAAAAAATCAAACGCGCATCAATTAATGTTAAGCATCGCTTGACGGATTCGGAACGCGCAAGGGCAAAAGTTGAAATTGATGGCAGAGTCTACCAAGTGCCTATTACAAGAGAAAAATTTGAGGGACTTACACGTCATTTACTCGATGAAACTCTCAACATGACCAAGAGACTTCTCCAAGGTGGATACGGTAATGTTGATAAGATAGTTTGCGTTGGCGGAAGTTCGAATATGCCACAAATCAAAACTGGACTTGAAAAGGCATTTCCTAATTCTGAAGTCCAGGTATATAGACCTGAGAGTGCAATAGCATTTGGTGCTGCAATTTATGCACAAAATTGTAGCAATCGTTCATTTGTTCAAGATGTTGCCGCTTTCTCATATGGTACAGACTTTTATCTTTCTGGTACTGATATACAGAAATTCGGAAATGTCATTTTAAAGGGACAAAAGTTACCCGTAACAGAGGAACGTGGCTTTGCGACTAGAACAGATAATTCAACGTGTATTAACTTTGATATCTATGAATCCACAATTACTGATAGAGATTATCCATATGATCCAAGCAAAAAGCCAGTTGTAGAAATGGCACTTGAATTGCCACCAGGATATCCGAAAGGCACTGATTTATATTTAAAGCTTACCTTAAATACTGATGGTCTTCTCGAAGCAACCGCACGAGATTTAAACGGACATACAGTAACTGTTTGTAAATAATTGGTATTTTGAATTAAGCAACTAAATAAGGGAGTGGCGCTATGAAATATATTATTATTGGATTGGTTATTCTGCTTGTCATAATCATAATTGCGATTATTAACAAGGGAACAAATGGAGGAACGAGAGGAAATACAGGTGGAAATAGACCGCACCCTCCTACTAATCGTCCACTGCCTACTCGTCCCATACCAAAGTCACAAACGCTTGATCAGATTATTAACGGCTTAACTGATGCTAAAGACAATACTGCTGTAAGAGATGACATAATCCTTGTTGCGACGAAAAAAACTCACCAAACCACTAAACGTATAAAAGAATATGCACCGACATCTCTTGATTTAGGAATTGATTCGTTAATGGTACAAGTTAATCAGTTAATGATCTACGCTAATCGTATTGCCGGAAATGCACATCCTAATAATTTCAGAAAAGGTTCTAATAATTTCACTTACAATAATAATCTTTGGTACAGAGCAAAAATGGCTGGCGTGGCATTTTCACAAGCCGCAGATCTAGTACAAAACATACTGAATCAACTCCATAAAATTGATCTCAAAAACGTTTCTTCTTCTGACCGACAAAAAATTATGCAGTTAAAAGCTAATGATGGTCTTGTTGCATTAAAACGTGATCTAAATGATCATGCTGAAATGATGTTTAGAACCAACAAGACCTTAAAAGAGCTTATAAGAAAGCATTGCGGCAAAGGCGGCGCTAAATGGGCAAAAAAAATGGATAAACACGGAAAAGAAGCTCGCTTGAAAGCCGAAAGAAAGAGAAGATGGGGTTGATAATTATATTAAAGGTTACATTAATCATTATTCACCGTAATATGTCTGGAAGTGATTTTTATAATGAATAATTATTTTCGCAAAATAATGGAAACCGTTAGAGTTTCGGGACAGAAAGGCGAACGCAACAAAAAAGATGTTAAAAAAAGCAAGTACAACCTTGAAGTATTGTTTACCAAACCTGTTCGTATTTATATAGATACTTGTAGTTTATTAAAGGCTAATAGTGTAGAATTTATAGACGAAATATCTATAATATCAAAGCGAAGAAATCAAAAAATCACACTATTCAAATCAGTAGTTCGTGAACTTGAAAAAGTTTCAAAAGAGCAGCCTTATATGAAAAAAAAGGCTAATACAATACTACGTAAATTGTATGAACTAAAAAACGAAAATTTACTTGAAATGATTGAAGGGAGCGAAGAGATCTTTTCTGATCCCAACTTTCTCGAAGCGG
Organism: Ruminococcus sp.; assembly: GCA_021200415.1. GTDB lineage: Bacteria > Bacillota > Clostridia > Oscillospirales > Ruminococcaceae > Ruminococcus. Next base: position 7,769 of record JAJQGO010000003.1, read on the forward strand.
TTATTAAAGACATAAGGAAGATGAACATTGTAATTATATCTAACGATTCAAAATTAACATTGGCTGCACAGCGAATATCAAAGGATATTCTTCCTGCTGTGCATACTAAATATCGCTTACAGGTAATGGCGGTGTAATTTATTAAGGAGAAGTATTATGTTAACATTATATGATATTCTTGGAAGAAAAGCATTAGAAGTAGCTGGTACTGGGTACAAAAACAATGGCTTAAAACTTGATCCTGGACAGAGAAAATTAGCCGATGTTATCTACAAACTTCATTGCTCTGACAGTAGCTCAATTGTAGAAGAGTTCATGGAAACAATGAGACGAGCAGCTATAAAAGCACCATATACTGTTTCTTATGTTCCTGGATTAGACAATCTGTTTAAGGAATGTGAAAGACAGCGACTCATTCAACGTAACGGCTATAGCCTTACCTATAAAATCAATGTTGATTATGAAGGCGTTACTGATTTTATCCAGAAAGGTTATGCTACATTTGCTGTTATGGATGCAATAAAAAGCAAAGTCAATGCAAGAATTGATGAGATGTATTACAATGTTAATCTCAGGGATAAACACGGGAATGGTAATATCCATGTTGATATTATGTACCGAATTAACGAAACTGCTTATTTCGTACTTGTTTTCATGAATAAGGACTTACTTAATCAAAATCAGATTATGATTGATCGTGTTAATCGTACATTATTCGGTCCGGTTAATCGCTTAAGATCCAATGTTTCAATTGTAATATCTCCATCGGTTAATCTTATTGGTGTAGTTGAGATAATGAAAAGCTATAAAGACTCACAGGCTCATGCACCTAGAGTGGCTCGATTCAATAAGCTCAACTTTATAATTCCAAATTCTTAATAAATAAGGAGCGTGAGCGTTGATGCGAACAATAATTATAATACTGATTGTAGCGGTAGTTATTGCGATTTGCGTACTACTGTTCTATAAGCCAAAGGCATCGTCAGGCGATGAGGGTAAACACACAAAGTATGATAAAGGCAAAAACTCCGACTCAAATGGTGGCGGATTGCCCTATAAGCCAGATACATATGACAATGATGACTACGAAACACCAACAAAAAGATATTGATATAGGAGGTAGAATATGAATCCATTAATTGTAAAATACTGCACTGTTGTTTTAATCGACGAAGAAAGTGAAGTTCCATTCGATTTAAATGATAAAAAATCTATTGAGGTATCTTCAAAGCCAATTTCTTCACTTATGCAGACCATTGAAAGTCTTGTTGAAACTGAACGAATTGTATTAGTAACAAAATCTGAAAGCATTGCAAAGTATGTTTCTGTGTTTAACACTACACGCCATGATAGATATATCTGCCTCATTAAAAATGGCATCGTTGACTCTGAACTTGCAATCAAGGAATACGAACGTTTGGAAATGCAACTTATTGATAGCGAACGTAATGAATATACATTAGATAAGCAGATTGCACCTTACATGTATTCAACCAGTGAAGGTAGAATAGTCTACGATACAAGAGAATGCCCGTTTTCCAACGGCGAAAATTTCTCAGAAATCTTCCTCAAAAACGGACAAGAAAAAATGGGAGTTTTATTACCGAATAAGTATTTAGCATGGAAATATAGATGTTCTCTTTCGGACTATATGAACGATGATATTGATTCAGGTCTTGACTTGCTATCTATTATTCTTCCAATGTGTGACAACAAAAGAATTCCCGAAAATATACTGTTTTTTGAGGACGAGCTTCTTGTTGTTTCATATAATGATAAACCAACTTCAGATGAAGTAAAGGGATTTATCTATAAGATCCTTTTTGGTAAAGATTTCTTCACAGAGTTTAACCTATATGATGTAATACTTAGTTTGGCAGATAGTGCTGAAATCATACCAGAATATCTTATCGATTTCATTGAGGAACAGTTTGTTGATGAATGCGTGTGTTCTGTTGAGTTATGTAATTACATATTTGGCAGATATACGTTCAATAAGGAGGTATAATTATGGGATTTCTCGATAGAGTATCAGATATATTCGGAGCTGAGGAACGTGGGGAAAAAGTTCCTTCACAGTTAAGAATTGAGAGTTCTGATTTTGCGGACATAGCTATAGATCATATGGCTGGAAGACGTAATGTAGCATATTATGAACCGTGCCAGGACTATTCAGGTTATAGAATGTTTGGCGGTAAAGCAACTATCGCTATCAGCGATGGTTGCTCATCCGCAGAAGAAGCTGAAGCAGCCGCAAAACTTAGTGTAGAGTTCTCGGTAAAATATATGCAGGATGTAGATTGGAGCAATTTAACTGATAATGCTTTAATAGATGATTTCATTGATTCACTTCAACAGCATTTAAGGAATAGCGGAAAAGAATATGAAGAATTGAGTGCTACTCTTGTAACGGTTTCTTTTAATCGAAATACGAACGACTATATTATAGTGAGCATTGGAGACGGGCTTGTATTTTCTTATGATCAGAACTATTCTTCAAACTTGATTGTATCACCTTTTAATCGATGTGGGGATACAAGCCGGACTTGTTTTGGAAATGATATTGATGTAAAGCAAAATATACAAATTGTCAAAGGAAACATTTTAACCGATGGATATTTTGGTTTTGCGATTTGTTCCGATGGTGCAATGGTACTCGATAAAAATAGAGAATACGGAAACGATGCTCTTAAGAGTGCTGCATTCGCTGTAAAGAACAGGAGTAGAACCTTTATAGAAAATATGGTTTCCGAGATACAATCTCAAAAGACTCATGATGATGTTGCTATCGGAATAATGCTTACTACTCCCAACAGAGAAGTAAATGCAACTACATCTATCGAGGAAGATGAACGCAATTCTGATGATGAGTTCAATGAAGATAATAGCTTCGATATTGATGAGCTTGTGCTTGCGATGACTAATGTTCGGATTCCTGCACAGTATGGGGCATTGATTGTAACAAACCTGTACGAATCAGGCGGCTTATCTTTTGAAGAACTTATCAAACAAGGACTTTGCATTAAAGGAAGTATTCTTAGAACAATGATACCGCTGGTTAAATGCGGATTAGTAGAATACAAGGATGGGAAATTCATATATAAAGATAGAACAGAGGTATAATATATGACCGATTATGAAAAAATACAATATCTTGATCGATTGCGTGACACCATCTATCCTTCGAGGAAAGAATTATATAAAATGGTAGTAATGAGTTCTCGAGAACTAAACGAAGGTCAAAAGTTATTCTTTTATTCAGCAATTAACGGTAATTACAAACCATTAAGATTTCTTGGTAGAGGAGGATATGGCAAAGTTTTTTTGTGTCAAGATAATAGAAATAATTTTCTCGCGGTTAAGCTTGCCGAAATGGGAAATGAATGGGATAGAGATGCTTGCCTATCGGAAATCGAGATAAATAACCAATGCAAAGAAAAAGGTATTTTATGTGCTATTCCGTATTTAAGTGGTACAACATCTTTCACAAAAATAAAAAATGCACAATTGTATGGCTATCAGCCAGTTCAGTTTGTTATGCCCATAGGGTTAAGCTATACTAATTTTATTCGTCAATATGTTCAAAAACGAAGCAGTGGATTAAGTTCGACTGAGGCGTGTTTTCTATTATACAATATGTTCTCTGTTATTGAGGAAATACATCGAAATGGTATTGTTCATAGGGATATTAAACCGGAAAATTTTATGCTTGTAGTTTCTTCATCTGGTAATGTACAGTTGATGCTATCCGATTTTGGTACTGCAAGAATATTTGAAAAAACAGGAATGTACACTGAAAACAAAGGTACTACGTTTTACATTCCATTACAATTAAGAAAAGATCAATCAATGAAAATGTCAACAGTTGATTCTCAAAAGCAGGATGTATATGCCGCTGCTATTACAGCGTATAGGATTCTTGATAGATTTGAACCGCTGAGAGAAGGTACAAAAAAACTACAAATACTATTATCATATCCTAATCAAACCTCAAAGCCTTCAGGATGTTTGGACGAACGATTGTGGGATATACTCAAACCGATAATTCATAACTCCAATAATATTTATCGTATACCAACAGCTAAAGAAGTATGTAAGTCGCTTGATAGGATCCTATTTCCTAATTCAAAACGTCAACCTTATACAGGGCAATATGGTGCTGAGCGTCAAACACAACATGATTCTCCAAAGCCTCCCTCGAATCGAGGAAAACCTACATCGGGTCCAAAAAATGGAGGTCATACCACACCATCTCATGATACGGGTGGTTTTAATCCTAAACAAGAAAATCCAGGCTATGGCATCAAAAAAGAGCCTGTGCATAAAGCGAAGGCTCAGTATGACGGAAAACAACAAGGAGGATTTTCACCTAAAAAGAATAGTGGTGGTTCATCTAGACATAGTGGACAAAAAAGAAAAAATGGGCCTGAGCCAGATATTCAGGACATCATAAAATCTTTACTTAAGTAGCGACAATGAGGTGCGATATGAAGCGAAAAATAAGGTTTAATTTCCCCATTTTATTTGCATTATGTTCGCTTATAATAATCGCATATACCACTATAGTCACTTTGGCTCATGGTGGTATATATGATATGTTCATGGGGACAATATTGACAGAAATTTTTATAATGGTTATGTTTATATTTGCTCTTGCAATTTACAAATGCATTAATACATCTTCTGAAAAGAATATGTTCGCATTTTTTGCATTTCTTCTAACATTTGCTGTTCAATCAGCGAGTGCAATATGTTTTCCATTTCAAGCATATCGAAGCGATTGGCCGTCTGAACTTATTACAAATAGACAAAACAGCTTTTTGATACAAATGATAGTCTTTTTTGTAGTTTTTTTGATTTGCTCTCTTCTGCCAAAATCAGAAAAATGGATGCAAAAAAATATAAAGAATTTTGTATATGTACCAATAACTGTGAACTTGATGTTTGGGATTTATTTTTTATTAACATCAGGAAATTCCGCTGATATTAAAGGATATATGATAGGATTACCGTTACTAGCTGAAATGGTCTTTTCTTTTTCTATTTACCACTCTTTCTACAGATATGTCACTCAGGATAATACAATACAGTATTCTAGGATTAAAACCAAGGATAAAATAACATACATATTAATAGCAATATCATCACTAATAATTATCTTAGGATATGTCCATAGGCATGAATACGGAATACCTATTTTTTTTATTCTATCCTGTTTTGCATGGGCTTTTTTTGAACAACATAATACAATTAGATCAAAGAAAAGCAAATTATTATTTTATGGTATTAGTTCTTTTTTGATTGTAATAGGCATATTAACAGCTATATTTACCTATATTGTGTATAAATCGGCTTATAATTCTGCTATTAATGAAGGCGTTATTCCAAAAAGTGAAATTGAGGAATATGTTAGTAACATAAGTATATTTCACAATCTCGGTTCTAAGGTTGGAAGAGTATTCCTTGATACGGGAGTAAAATTTATTCGTTCAGCAGGAGCTTTTGGAAGTTCAACTCTTGTATACGATTGGGCCGCAAATAATGATTATGCACTTGGCTTGCAGATACACAATTTTGGAATAGTATGGCTTATTATAATTACTGTTCTAATAGTTCTTTGGGCTATTTCAGGTTCAGTTTACTTATCAAAAAGTCAAGAAAAAAGAACAATATTTGATACTGCTAAATCTTTAAGCTTCTTTTGTATTACAATATTATTGATTTATCCTCTTTTAAGTAACGTTGGTCTTGTCGCAATAATCGGAGTATCAGCCTATGCTTCAGGTTATTCAATTATGCATAGTATAATGTCTGCAATGTTGTTATCTTTTGCTTTATATGAACGGAGGTAATCTGTTTGCAATATTTTATAACAAAAAAATTAAAAGTCTTATGCTTAATTACTATTTTAGTGGGGACAGCTACAATTGGAAATGTTGCCAATCAAAATATGCAATATCATTCACATGTAGCAGATTCATTAAGTCCTATTGAGGAATCTATGGGCTGGTTAGATCCGAGTAGTGGAAATTCATACGGAAATATATATTCATTAGATGGTAAACCCATGTTACAGTGTTTGGATCTATCGACTGGTGAAAACATTTTAGAAATATCATCAACCGCCGATGCAAAGTTGTATTGTGCTACTCAAAGATATTTTGCTCCAGTTATAGGCTATGATTATTCTGCAGAAGATATTGCTGACTCAGTATCTTATGGAATGTTAGCAGAAAAAGAAATACAAGATATATTGTCGTCAAACGCACTATTCATCAATCAAAAAGCAGTTCAAGGGGATAGTATTATTACAACAATATATTCTCCGGCACAAGAAGAAGCTGTTAACCAATTAGACGGTTTGTCTGGACAAGAAAACGGTGATATAGGACTAGGCTCGATTGCAGTTGTTAACGCTGACGGTGCAATTCTTGTAAATGCAACTGCTGTTCCTTTGAATCAAATTGAATTTCAAAATAGTGAATCAAGTTACATAAACAATTCTCAAGATGAACCTAGTTATTATACTGTAAATAATAGTGCGTTTCAATCTGCAGCAGTTGGTTCATCTTTTAAGCCTTTGACTGCTCGTATATTGGAGCAAAATGACGATCTTCTTTCTGATTATTGGTCTATCTATAATCAGGAATTTGATGATCAAAGTGCTGTTACAGTAAAAGGATTGTATATAACCAATTGGGAAATGATTTCAAATGTTGATCCGTCATCTTACTATACTGAGTTTGACGGAAGTGTATATCATAGAACTTCAAATCTAGAATCAGCTTTTATAAATAGCAGTAATACTTATTTTCTTCGTCATGCAAATGAACTTGGTTTAAGTAAGTTCCAATCATTGTTGAATGAGAATCTTCGTCTGTATGATGAATATTCCATTGGTGGTTTTACTCTCGATGGACTAATGCCCTATGTAGAAGAAAGATTTGAAAGCGAAGAGGCCTACAGCGTAAATCTTCCATATGGTAATACGGCAATTCTTTCACCTGTTCGATTAGCATCGGCATATAATCATGCTTTAAGTGGAAAATTCTATCTTCCATTTGAAATTGCACAAATTCGCGATCCAGATGGAAATGTGGTTTTTCAATTTCCAGTTACAGAACGGGAAGAGTATAATCTTAATGTAGATTTATCAAATGATATTATTGCTGATGGATTAAGCAGTACTTTTCTTTCGTATACATCTCGTGACGGAGTTTATTATGACACTTTTGATGAATTTCCAAATGAACTTTTATCTTCTGGAAGGCTTTTGGCAAAAAGTGGAACTGCCGGTGTTGATTCTTCAAACGAAAATAGAACAATGGCATTGACACTTTTAAGTAAGGATAAATCACAAGTTATTTGCACCGCAGTAATTGCAGTTAATAACTGTCAACCTGATTCGATTTCAAATATGACATTGATTTATAAACTTCTTAGAGTAATTGAAAGATTGGAGGTATACTAATGGGTAAAAGAAAGGTCCTTATCTTCATGTTACTTTTTTTGTTGTTATTGCTTATTGTATATCTTATACTTTCATCCACTACCACAAAAGAAACTAATGAGACAACCGTATCCTTTCCTTATACAAACTGGGTGTCGGAGCCAGAAGATAACTCATCAAATAGTTCAGATGATAACGGAGTCATTGTTTTCGAACAAGATAAATAAAATCCAAGATTTATATCAGTTTGTACGATAGAATTATTTGTTGATTTTTTTGCGCGGAATTTTTACGAAAGTATTTCGGAACAAATTTATTATGCGTTGCCAAATTGGGATTTAGACAAGCAGGGAAATTGATTATGACATGCCATTGAAATTTCCTATGACGCCGGAAAATTGAATCACTTCTTTCTACATTTCCTCGGTCAGTCCTCAAACTTTGAAATGAAATCGTGTGACAGTTATAAAACTGATTATTATCTGGTGCTACCTTCCTTATTCGACTTACGGTGAAGTGATACTTGTGATTGACGATATTGAGCAGTATAAGACATAAAATGAATAGATAAACTAAAAGCTATTTATCACAAAAAACTGCTCTCTGTCAAATCGACAGTAGATACTTGATTTAGAAAAAAATCCGCCTTGCTGTAAGCAGGGTGGATTTTTCTGATAGATTTTTTAAAAAGGCATTGCACTCTCCTTGCATTCCTCCTGAAAATATGCTATACTAAAAATAGTGAAAATTTCGGAGAAAGCGAGGTAAGATCACATGAAGGAATTCAAACCAATCCCGATCGGCGTAGAGGACTTTAAGGAAATCATCGATAAAGGCAGCTATTATGTAGACAAAACAGGCATGATTCAGGAGTTATTGGATAGCAATGCAAAGGTGAATTTGTTCACTCGTCCCAGACGTTTTGGAAAAACACTCAACATCAGTATGCTCCAGCGGTTTTTCGAGAAAACGGACGAAGATAACGCATACTTGTTCAATGGTTTGAATATTGCCAAAGCTGGCGAGAAATATATGCAGCATCAAGGGCAGTATCCGGTGATTTCGCTGTCGCTGAAGAGTATGAAACAGCCGAATTTTGAGTATGCTTTTTCTCAATTTAAGAAGCTGGTTTTAGCAGAGTTTATTCGGCATGAGGAAGTACTAAATTCTGATTACGTAAGCACTTCGTACAAGGAGCAATTTCGAGAAATTTTTGAAAATAGGGCTGCGGATCAAGAATATGTTTCAGCGATTCGATTGCTATCCGATTGCCTATATGCTGCATATCAGAAGAAAGTCATTATTCTTATTGATGAATACGATGTACCACTCGAATCGTCCCATTTTCGTGGCTTCTACGATGAGATGGTAGATCTGATTCGCTCCGTTTTTGAGAGTGCGTTAAAGACAAACCCTTATCTGGAATTCGGTGTATTAACGGGCTGTTTGCGGGTTTCGAAGGAGAGTATTTTCACAGGGCTGAATAACCTGAACGTGTACACCGTTATAAATAATGATTTCTCCAATCATTTTGGCTTTACGCAGCAAGAAGTAGAAAAAATTGCAGATGATTTTGGAATGCAAGATAAATTGTCAGAAATGAAGCAGTGGTATGATGGATACCTGTTTGGGCAAACAGAAATATACAATCCGTGGAGTATTTTGAAGTACGTGCAATCGGCAAGAAGTAACGAGACTTGTCCATCGCAGCCTTACTGGAGCAATACAAGTTCCAACGACATCATCCACGAACTTGTCGTGAACGGCAACGAAGAAACACACAGTCAAATCGAAGCTCTTGTAAACGGTGAATCCTTGACGAAGCCAATTTATGAGGATATCACGTACCGTAATATCAACATCAATACGGACTACATTTGGAGTTTTCTGCTTTTTACAGGCTATTTGAAGCCAATTTCAATGCACTTAGAGGGTGACCTCATTTATGCGGAAATGGTGATCCCGAACCGTGAAGTTGGCACGGTGTATAAACGGATGATCATGCAATGGTTTGATGAGAAAGTGAGAAGCACTTCACGTGATGATTTGTTCACGGCTATGATTAGCGGAGATGTGGACGAATTCGAAACGCTTTTAGGCGATTGGCTGGATGAAACAATTAGCTACTATGACAGCAAAGAAAACTATTATCACGGTTTTTTATCGGGCTTGTTAATTGGTTTTAAGGGATATGACGTAAAATCCAATCGAGAAAGCGGCGACGGACGTCCGGATCTGCTCGTATTAGAACGGAAGCGGCACAAATTAGCCGTAATTTTGGAAATCAAGGTTGCAGAACAATTCCGTGATTTAGATGCTAAGTGTGACGAAGCGTTACAGCAAATTGAAGCAAACCGCTATGAAGCGGAATTAAAATATGACTGTTTCCAGAAAATTTTGAAATATGGCGTGGCATTTTGTGATAAGGCGTGTCGGGTGAAGTTGGAAGAATAATGAGTTTTGTTCAAAAGCCCCTTTCATCCGAGAGAAATCTCCGATGAAAGGGGCTTTTTACCCAAATTTGTCATCAATACTTGCCATGCACTTAAAATTCGGCCCAATAAATCTGTTGAGGGAATTCTTTACTCTTTCTTATACCACATCGACTCAAATCCATCAGCACGAAGATTTAGTCCTTGTATCCAAGGCGGCGTTCTCCCCATCTGCTCACAAATCGCATCCACAGATACATCTTTTCGGCATTCAATAATTAGTTCATCGTGAACGTGGGCACAGATGAAACTAGACGAAAGCGTCCGCATGGCGTA
>JAJQGO010000006.1:0-5524 GCA_021200415.1 Ruminococcus sp.
GTCGTCTTTTCATACAGCGGGAACTCCCAAAGAGTAATAACCCCCTGCGTAGATAATTTTGTGATGTTCTCGGTCAGCTGCCCTGCTACATCTCCGCCCGTGTCAATCAGGCGAACCTTCGTAATTGTCAGTGCCTTGCTGTCAGTGGTCTGGCTCAGAATTTTAAGCGTGTCACCGCTTATGGATTTGCTCGTAATCTGCGCGTCATACCATGTTCCGCCTGCGTAATACTGAATTTTGACAATGCTTTTCAGCCACTCCGTCCGGCGTTTGTTCATAAAATCGTCTGTCCAGAATGCCATTTTTAACCTCCTGTTCCTGAATAAATTACCCCACAGGGTATATAATCAACGCCGCAGGCAGAGGTATATGCCTCCGTTGCGGCGTCAACTGCGTCTTTATGTCCGAGGGCTGCTGTCTGAGGATATATGCCTGTTTCAGAATCCGCTCCGCTGTCCGTGCTGTGCATATATGTCATAACTGCTGCACTGTCGCTCGCAGATGTTACCGATTCCGCATTCTCAATTCGTGCAAGAACGGCTGCTCTGGGATATACTCCTGCCTCCGTGCCCTTTTCGGTGATTTGTCTGTAGTTCATTACAGCTGTGGCAGGATTGACCTCCACAGCTGTTTCCGTGCCCTCAATCTGCGCAATTAAAACCGTTTCAGGCTTTGTTCCGCAGATGTCGTATCCGTACTTGTAATGGGTGCGCCGCTTCCCGATAACAACCTTGTATCTGTATGCAACTATCGCCCGATATTCAATATGCGCAGGCAGCATCTTCGACAGCAGCAGATATATATCCGAGATATATACAGCGCCCTCGCTGCCGCGTTCAAATATTACGTCAAGCCGATTGTTTCCCTCGCTGTCAAAGGGATAAAATTCACAGGTTGTATCCGCTCCTGTGTAGGTATAAATCAGCTCTCGGATACGGGTTGCCGAAACCTTGCCCTGACCTGCAAAATAGCTCTTCGTCATTCTTCGCCGTTCTTCCAATGTGCGCTGCCTCATGAGAGATAACCCGAGAAATTTTTCAAAGAGGTAAATTGTATCCTCGTCTGCTCCGTCAATGAAATTGTTCATGAGCATTTTGTTCATTCCGTCCGCTGCTCCGTCAGCCAGTCCGCCCTCCGCCCGAAGTATGGCGTCCATTTCAAATACATCACGATAATAGCGCGGATAAAACGTAATCAGCTCGTCATATTTGCATTTCCAGAAGGAATCAGCTCTCGACATTGACAATCACCTCCGACACAACAGGTACGCCGTCACTGCCCGGAAAAATGTTATCCGTACCGCCGTTCAGCGTCAGATTGCTGTAGTCCAGTATGCTGCTTACTCCCGCGATAATTGCTCCGACTGCCGTCAGACGCACTGCAACGTCCTCCGCCGATTCCGTTTCCATAACAAGTGTTCTGAAATATTCCTCCAATGCCTCGGCTGCTTCCGCCTCCGCGTCCTCTACGCTTCCCGTGCTTGATAAATCAGCTGTGAATTCAACTGTTATCCCTACGCTTTCAGCCGCAGCGGCAGTGAAATGCGCACCCAGATTGGCAGCGCCCTCGCCAAGTCCGTCACCGACAATATATGTTCTTCCGTCAATTTCCACCGTCTGCCCGAGGCTTGCGGGATCAACATATTCCTGAACCTCCGCAACGATACTGTCACTGCACGGCAAGCCCAGCGGACTGATCAGCACACCCTTTACTGTGTTCGGGCCGTTCCATAAGGGCGTAATACGTGCAAGTCCCACGCCCTCAACGCTTTCGCACCACGTTTTGTAATGCTGCTTGTTTCCGTTTTCGGCAGGGCCTGAAATTTTCCCCTGAATACGTGTGCGCAGCTCATCATCTGTTTCTTCATCGGTTCCGTATTCAAATATGCCTCCGAATACCGACGAAATAAGTCCGTCTATGGTGTTCACAGGGACTGCTAGATCGCCCTCGGGAATATCATTTCCTCCCGTTCCTGCGTCCTCCGCCATGAGAATTAAAATATCCTCGCCGTTATCCTCGGCTTCGGCAATCGTAAAATACAGGCCTGTACCGTTGTGGAAAAATCTTGCTCCAACCTCCGGCGTAGTTCCCTCGTAAACAAGATAATACTTTGCGGCAGTCGCCGCGTTCCTTGTCATGCCATATTCATCGGCTCTCATGTCAAGATATTCTCCCGATGCCGTGGAAATAAAGACATAGCTGAACACCTGATCAAGGTCTGTGTACATTTTCGCAATCTGCTCGACAACGCCCGATACAGCGTCATAAAATATGCTGCCCTTTCGGGTGTCAATTCCGTCGGGAGCTTTTGCAAGCACGTCCTCAAGCAGCGCCTCAGCCGTATAATCCTCAAACATTCTATATCACCTCCTGTATGCTGACCCTTCCGAAAACAGTATCAGCGTCAAAGCTTATGTACGCTCCGTCGTCACCGAATTCAAATTCGAAATCCGATACGCCGAGAATACGTGTGTCGGGCTTCAGGCAGTCCTCAACGAACCCGGGTATGACGGATCTCACATACTCGCGTGTAGCATCGTCCGCTGTAACGGCTTCTTCAATTTCACTGCCGTACTGGTTATCGTAAATGAGACACTTGAACCGCGGCGTAATCATCGCCTTGCGTATTGCCTGCCGAACGGCTGCCTGACCGTCTGTATATCCCATTATTCTGCCATGATATACAACCTCTGTGCCATCGGAATATCTGCCCACAGCACGTGCTGTATCAAGCGTCATGGCATATGTTTTGCTTGGCAGCTCCTCCTCCTCGGAGATTGTGTTAATTCCAACCGGAATGGAAACGCTTTCAGCCATCAGCTCACCACCCTGTCCAATACGTAATAGAGCTTGCCCCGATTAAGCGACAGCACATAGACCTTTTCACCTGTTTTCAACCCATTGTACACGGTAAGCGGCAGCGGATTTTCTCCGTCAAAAGCGGCTTCTGACGTGTAGTCGCTCAGGTGTCTCGGAATAACGGCTATACGCTCGTTGATTATCAGCTTTTCATCGTTTGCCATCTGTATTTTTACGGGACTTTCCGAAATGACCGTTCCCTGCATAAGCTCCGCGCTGTCGGACATCATGCCCTGTATAATACCCTTCAGACTTGTTTCATCTGCCATTTTTACGCCTCCTTACTGAATGTGCCGTCATCTACCCATCCGTATACAGCCGATTTGCTGTCGATGTGTACCAAATGCCATGGGTGTGCAGCTCCTGCGGCTGTGTAGGTAATCTTCGCAGGACCTGCGCTGAGATTCGTGTTTGTCGGGCTGCTTGCCGTACTGCTGACGTACTGCCTGCCGCCGCTGAATTGTACAACATCGCCGACCTTGTATGAATTGTTTTCCGCAGCAGTACCGGTACTGCTGCCTGATGTGTCCGTGCTTGTTTCCGATACGAGATTGAGCGACAGCGACATGGTGTGAAGATTCCCTTCAAACGTATGGGTATCCTCATCAACGTAAAATGTTCTGTTCAGCCCGATATGTGGAATCTTAACAAATACTGCCGTTCCCGAAATCACATCAGGGATTCCGATAACATTGTTCAGCGTCAGCGCTCTTTCAGGCGTTTTCTTTTCCGATAAAAGCGATTTCGCAAGTGAGGTTATCTGCGCCGTCGTCAGGCTCTCGTCCGGTGTGTCTATGTCCTGAAACGTGCCGATTTTTGCTTCAAGGGAATTATCCTGTGCCTGCGCCAGAACAGTACCCTCGCTCGACAGCAGCTTTATCCGTGTTTTGACATCCTCAATGCTTTTCTTGTATTGATAGGATGCAATATTCACGCCTGTTTCAAGAACCCATTGCTTTACATTTTCCAGACGCTTTTTCAGATACAGCTTTCCGCCCTCGGAAAAAACATAGTGCTTTGCCCCTGTGTTCTCATAGTCAAGACTGAGAGCGTCCTCGATTGCGTCCCAGCCTGTTGTTTTCTTCTTCGTCAGATCGGGAATTGTATATGCCGTCTGTGCTGCTCCTCCCACAGGTATTCCGAATCGGCTGCACACGTCCCTGAAAACATCTGTTGCCGACTTGTTTTCATACACGAATGTATCCTTGTTGTTGGAAAGATAAATTCCCATATCGTAGGCAGTATAGCTTGCCGTTTTCTTGCTGCTTGCCGACTGTGTCATAAACATTCCTCTGAAAAGCTCCTTGCCCTCGTAGGAAAAAATGCACTGATACCCCTCCTCAACGTCAATTCCGCTGCGGGAGTGTCTGTATCCGTCATCATCAAGCAGCGTGATTTTCAGCGTCCTTGCGGGACTTCCTCTCCGTCCGCTCCATGAAATTGATTCCACGAGCTGAGATACCTCCGTGCCCTTAGGCGAGCCGTTTTTCAGTATGATAAGGCTGATTTTTGTGTTCAATACGCACGCCTCCTTACGCCGAAGGTATCGTCAGAACCTGCCCCGGATAAATCAGGTTGGGATTGCTGCCGATAACGGACTTATTTGCGTTGTAAATCACGGTATATTTTGAACCCGAGCCGTAATATTTTTTTGCGATGTTCCATAGGCAATCGCCGCTTTTTACGGTGTAGGTTTCGGGAGTGGCGGAATTGTCTACACGCGTCTGAGTGCTTGTCACAGAAGCAACGGAGGTTGATGTATTAACGGTTACCGAACGCACTGTAACCTCCCGATATTCCTTCAGCGTCAGACTGTAGTGAATCGTTCCGACATCGCCGCCCTGTTCATAATAGGTGAAGCTTTCGATTGTGCAGTACAGATTTATGCCTACGTCCGTTAAAATCAAATGCACCGGTTTATCTCCGTTATGCCATGATTTCAGCTTTGATACGCAGGTCAGCGGAGCTGTCGGGCTGCTCACACTGACTCCCGGAAATGTTTTCTTCGGGAAGAAGCTTTCAAAGGAAAACTGAAATGCAGGACGAGCCTGTTTTATCACAATTTCTCCCAGCCCTGCAACGTCCACACTGCTGTTGCTGCTGCCGATGCTTACGGTAAATTTTTCGGGAAGCACAGGTATACGGAGCTTTTCCGCCTCCGCGTTATACGTAATCCACATCTGATAATTAGTAACCATAGCTGAAATCTCCCTCCTCGTAAACCTCCTGCCTTAAAATTTCGGACAGTACAGGTTTCAGATACTCATACAGGAACGCGAGCATGGTTTCCTCGTCCGCCTTGCCGCCCTGAAGCTGAATATTGCCCTTGCCCTCAATTTCAAGGGTAATTTTTTTATCTCCCGAGCTGTTTTCCGAATCGCTGTCTTTCCTGATTTCATCATTGCCGGCGGAAACGAAAAATTCTCTTTCCACGGTACGGTCGGTATCGGGTTCAGCCACAACACTGCTGTTATCCTGACTGTAATCGTACTGATCAATGACGTCGCCCATGCTTTCATTTGTTTCCCTTGAATAATCGTAGAATATTTGCTTCGAGCTGTCATATGTACTGCTGTACTCATTGAGAATATCGTTTACACTCTTTTCAAATGCCTGTGAGTAGTCGTAATCATAGCTTCTGCTGTCGCTGTTGTCCGTTGATGTC
>JAJQGO010000006.1:5624-6912 GCA_021200415.1 Ruminococcus sp.
CATATGTCCTTTGGTCAATAGAATTTTCAGCGGAATTGTAGATACTGCTGTACTCGTTGAGAATGTCGCCCTCATAAGTATTCGTGATTTCCTCCGCGCCTTCGTAATAGGAGGTGATTTTTTCCATTCCCATGAGCGCTTCTATGAGCCTGTCTGTTTCCTCCGTCGGAAATACAGTGCTGTCGGGGTGACCAATTACAAGCTCAGGACCATTTTCACCCGCAATAAAGCTGTGCTCAGAAGACAACGTTCCGTTTGCATGAGCCGCAACATCAAGCGTATCCTGCTTCTTACTGAAAATGCCTGCAAGCCTATCTGTGAATTTCGAGAGATACTGCCCGAATTTATCAATTATACCGTCTGTATTTTCACTTTCCATAGTCGTGTTGTTTGTATTGTTCACAACTGTGACAGACTGTTCCTGCGGCTCGGAAACAGCGTTAATAATCTTCTCCGTTTCGCTTGTGGGGAAAACTGTGCTGCCCTGTCTGCCGATAATCAGCTCGGGACCTTCTTCACCTGCAATGAACACATCCTCCGAATTCGTAGTACCTGTGGCATATCCTGTGGCTTCTCTGACTGCGGCTGCCGCTCCTCCGTTTACTGCCGTTTCAACTAAATCAACAGAGCCGCCTGAGCTGCCTGAACCGCTCTGCAAAGCTGCCGCAACTGCCGCAGCTACTTCCTGTGCTGCCGCCACTGCACTGCTTTTTCCTGCCCTGATGCTGTTTGCGTAGCTCATAACCGTCAATGAAGCATACGCCGTGGCTTCGGTAGATAAGTCCATGCTGTCTATTGTATCCTTCATTTCCTGTTCAATTTCATCCATCTGGCTGGTGAAATCCGTAACCCATTCAGCCGTTACAGAGGCTGCCATTTCCTGCTGCGCCTGAACCTCGGATATTGTATCCGCAAGATTTGTTATGGTCTGCTCGTCTCCGCTGTCTATTGCCGCCGCCATGCTTGCCGCAAGACCTGCCGCCTGTTCGCTGCCGTCTGAGGCATACTCAAGCAAAGCCTGATAGTTCTCCTTTGCTTCACCTGTCAGACTCTCTCCGTAATCGGTAAGAGCTTCAAGATTTGCGTTGTAGCTTTCCCAATAGGTTAATTGTGTGTCAAGAGCCGCCTGAGCGTTTGCTATGTTGGCATTGAGATATTCCTCGGATTCTGTCGAAGCTTCGTCAAACAGCCCGAATTGTCCCTGAAAGCTTTCAAGTGCCGATTGATACGCTTCATCGTAGGCTTCGCAAAGCTCCTCCACCTTTTCCTGTACGTTTTCATAGGCTGA
>JAJQGO010000006.1:7012-17733 GCA_021200415.1 Ruminococcus sp.
AGAGCATCAACATACGCCTGTTGTTCTTCCGCCTGACGCTGTTCTTCGGCTTGTTCCTCGCAAAGCCTTCTCATTGCATCGATGTAATCCTCCGTGCTGCCTGTCGCTGAATCAATCTTATCCGACAGGTCAGGGAAGGTTTCAGTAAGCTCCTGCGCTATTGACTCAAATTCCTGTTGCTGCGCTCCGGTAAGCTCCGTCTGAGCTGCCAGATCCTCATATTTTTGTATGAGCGCAAGCGTTCCTGTTTCCTGTGAATCAATTTCCTTCATTGCGCTGCTGAAATCATCTGCGACGGCTGAAACGCTTGAACACAATTCGTCCACCTCTGCTTGAAATTCCTCAACCGTCTGCCTGTTTGATTCAAATGCTTCTGATAAATCATCTACCTGATACTTGAGTCTGAGCGCTTCTTCGGAATTTTCACCGTACTTTTCGCACGCCTCATCATACTCCGCATTCAGGCTTTCAAGCTCATAATACTGTTTCCTTGTTACGGCTGTCATGCCTTCTGTTGCGTCCTCTGTGTCTGACATCATTGCCGCAAGAGCCGTACCGGCTGCCACAACGCCCGTTATGGCTAAGGCAACCCAGCCTATCGGACCGAGTGCTGTATTTAGTGTTGTGCCGAGTGTGGAAATCAAGGGAATAACAACCTTCGTTACGGTGGCGACACCTGCTATACCGGTTACTACCACTCCCAATCCTACGCCTATGGCAGTGATTGCTTTCGTCACGGCAGGGTGTTCGTTCAGGAACGTTCCAATGCCGTTTACAAGCTCCGCTAAAGCGCTTGATATTCCATCAACCGCAGGCTGTACAGCAGATGTGAAAGCTGCGCTTATGTTGTTCGTTGCCTGTTCCCACTTCTCATCAAGTGTCTGCGCAGCGTCAGCTGTGGTTTTCAGCGTTCCGTCCGCATTTTCAAGTGCCCCGACAAAATCCTCCAGATTAAATACACCCGACTGCGCCGCATTTACAATTGCCGTGCCCGCCCTGCTGCCGAAAATGTCTGACGCTTCTTCGGCTGACAGAAGTCCTTCCTCCGCAAGCTCCAGAACGTTGTAAAGCTCTTCAAGAGAACTGATAGCTCCGTTGGAAAGAGCAGTTCCGAATCCGGTCATCACCGAGCTTGTCTGCGTGCCCTGAAGCTCCATATTCATAAACATTGCCGTTGCTTCATCAAGACTGAATCCAAGCTGATCAAGGATAGCTTTGTTATTTGTTAGCTGTGATGAAAGAGTGTCCACACTGATACCGCTTGCCTGTCCTGCATATGTCAGCTTCGACAGCATACTTTCCATTTCACTTGCGTCCACGTTCCACTGATTCATCAGCTGTGTTACGTTTCGTACCGAGCTTGCCGCATTTCCGCCCGTTACATCGGCAAAATCAAGAAACATCTCTGTTGTTTCCTCAAGGGTATCGCCTGTATATCCAAGACGTGTGTTGATTTCTCCCACTGCTGACGCCGTATCGCTAAGAGTTCCGGTTTTGCTTGCCGCATATGCATTCATCATGCTGTCAGTCAGGCTGTCCAGCGCATCTCCCGTTGCTCCCGTGGCAAGAACAATTGTGCTTTCCGCTTCGGAAAATTCTACAGCAAGGTCATAGACAGCTTCGGCTATTTCCTTTACCGCTGCGGTTATTCCCGCGGCTGCCAAAGCTCCTGCAATGCCATCCACCGCATTTATTCCCGACTGCTCCGCATTTTCCGCTTCCTCCCCCGCCTTATCGGCAGCTTTGGACAGCTCCTCCGTAGCGTTCATTGCTTTTTCGTTGGCAGCAGCAAGGTTGTCCGCCGCCTCCGCAGCTTCAAGAGATGCCGCCTCAATATCCGTAATTGACGCAGCTCCGCTTTCTGTCACGGCATTGTAATTTTCCTGTGCAGCCTGAGCCGCCTTTTGTGCCGATTCCAGTTCCTCCAAAGCCTCCGCCGCACTCTCCGTGGCCTCCTGTAAAGCTTCCTTTGCCTCCTGCGATACCTTATCGCTGTCCGCCGCTTTTTCGGCAATTTCAGCTGCCTCCGACACAGCTTCGGCGTATTCGTCCTGAATATCTGACGCTTTTTCTATAGCACTGCTCAGATCCTCCGACGCCATTTGCGCAAGCTCCATTACGCTTTGTTCTTCCTCCAGCGCGTCGGCTGATTTCAGTCCCATTTCAACAAGCTCTTCCGTTGAATGAACAGCCTCAAGAGCGTTTTTGTTGTAGCTGCCGACTGCGTCCGTCCAGTAGTCCGTTGTTCCCGCTGCGCCGTCAATTGCGCTGCTGTAGTCAGTTACGGCACTTGCAACCTCCGCGGCTGCCGCTACTCCTGCGCCCTGTGCCTCGTTTGCCGCATCTCCCATGCGTTCCCAACTCTCAACGGCTCGTTCGCCTCTGCTTGCTATTGCGTCCATTTTGTCACTCATTCGGTCTATCAGCTCAAATACCGCTGTTAGTTTTGACATGGTGTCACAGCCTTTCTGTAATATTTTTCCGGAATTTTATTACTGGGAATTCCGAAGCCCCACGAATTTTAAACTGAAAGGTTTTTGCGCTCTACCTCCTAAACAATCCATCCAATCTGCACGGATGCTGACCCTCCTCCAGTTCCGATGCGATATAGAACAGCTGACGTTCCCGCGGCATTTCCGCAAAATCCTCCATGCGGAGATTATGCCTCTGCCACAGCACGTGTGCCCAGTATTCCATGCTGCCCTTTCGGGCAATCAGTTTTTTGCCTCTTCAACAACCTCGGAATCAGGCTCAGCGTCTATCATGCCGAGGGCTGTGAGAACGGCTCTTGTAACATGAGCATATTCATCAGCTCGTGAGAAAACAAGCAGCGGCATTTCCGTTACGTCCACGCAGTTGTAGAATGCCATAAGCTCCTTATCTTTGAGGTCAGGGAACTGCAGCGCCTCCACAATCAGGTGACGTGTAGCTTTGTCGGAATCCTTTTCGGTTTTCCAGAGAACCTCTCCGCCGTAGGCAAGCGGATTGCCCTTTTTGTCAGTAGCTATGCTTCGCTTGCGGTAGTTTCTGTTGATTTTCTGTATTTCCGTCTGACTCATAACACGGATTTCAAGGTCAAGCACGTTGCCCTCCTCGTCTTTGAATGTTTCGGGTCCGGGAACTGTTACTATTTCGTCCTGCGTATCACGCATAAAGTATTTCAGATTCTTGTTTGCCATTTATTATTACTCCTTTTCAAAATGATTTTTAAATGAAGTACGCCCCGCTGTCAGGCAGGGCGTATCGCTTCAATCAGACAATATCCTTCGCGTTAAATGCTATCGTATCATCAACAACGTCACCGCCGCTGTCAAGGTTAATGAGATTCAGATCGCCAGTGAGGACGCAGCCGACGCAGGTGACAACCACACTGCCGTTTTCCGCATAGTAATCGCTGTTTTCATCGTCCATAACGCCCTGAATTGTCATTTCGGGTGTTCCCTTATCCTTCAGGTACTTCTGAATAAGCTCCTTCAGCCATGGTGTGGAACGGCGGCGTGTTATGCTTCCGGAAATGGACGCCCCAAGCCAGCGTGAGCTGGGGGTCGTTTCCCCAAGCTGTTTACCTGTCCATACATCGGGCGTAAACTTGATTTCGCATTTGACGCTGTCGCATACCTCAACACCGTCTATGAATATTTTTCCCTCTCTCAGGGATATTGGATTCTTGTTATACTCCATTGCAGACATTGTTTTTCCCTCCTATCGGATTATCGTGTGGTCACGGAGAAGAACAGCTTCTCGGCACTGTCAACAGGCTTAATGCCTACGAGAAAATATGTTCTGTCCTCCGCACTGTTTTCGCGGTCAACGAGGAAGTCGCTGTCATAGTCCACATCGTCGATTGCTCCTGCCTCGTAATACAACTTGAGAACGCTCTTGCCGACGCCCTCCATAATGTCCCAGCCGGTTGAATTGTTATCATACTTGTTGGGCGGAAAATTCAGCACAAGGCTGTCGTGGAACGCGTCAAGCACACGCAGCACTCTGTTCTTGCGGTAGCTTTCTCCCTTGCCGTCCGAGAATGTAATGAGCGAGTTTATGTCATACTCAACTATGACATCTCCCTGTTCGGATACCGAGAAGAAAAACTCTCCTGCATTGATTGCCGCAACAGCCTCTTCATGGCTCTTTGCGTCCACAACAGCAATTGCCCCCTCAACCGTGCGATATGTATTGCTTTCGGTATATGAAGCTCCTGCGGTCATTCCTGCGGCAAATGCCGTTGCCTGTGCAGCGGTAAGCGCTCCGCTTTCAAGCTCGTAGGCGTTTGTGACGTTGATAATTCCCTCGTAATCAGGACTTACCATATTTGCCACAACTGCCTGAACCTTTTTGCCCTCGTTTTCACGCATATATTTTATCTTCGTTTTCACCGCTGACTGCAAATCCGCGTCCTCAAACGGGCAAGCCATTGTGTTGAATTTCACATTGTCCGCAGCCTCAAGAAAAGCAGTAATATCTCCGTTTGTGGTAGTTCCGCTTGTTCCGCCCGTAAGCGTTACTCCTGCCGTTTCCGTAAGAGTTCCGCTTGCTTCAAAGGTAATGTAGCTGCTGCCTGACAGTGCCGACGCATCGGAAATTCCCTCGTATGCCTCAACCTTGCTGCCGTCAAGATACACCTCCACATCATAGCCTTCAACCGGATTTGCCGTTACGGAATAGGTCAGCGCATTTCCTCTTGCGCCGCTGTATTTCGCCGCTGCGGTCAGACCTCCGCCGTTTCCGCTTGCCGCTGCAGTTCCCTCCGTGCAGATGTACACGATAACTGTAGACGCATTTTTAAAAGCTTCACGAATAAGCAGCATATTTCCGCTTTCGTCGCTGTCGTACACGCTGTAGCCAAGCTTTTCCGCAGCTGCGTCGGGAGCTGTTCCCGTGAGGGTGATAAACTCCCCTGAAGGTCCGTAATCGGTGTTGATAAGGGGAATGAGAACAATGCCTCTTGACGCTCCCTTTATGCTCTCCTGTGTTGTGTCCTTGAAATTTACGTAAGTTCCGGGGCGTACCTTGCCTACGGACTTATCAAAAGTTCCTCCTGCCATTTATTTTACCTCCTTTTTGCACCATTTTTCGATGATGCTCTTCATTTCTGATACGGTATAGGGCTTGTCCTCAATACCGCTTACAGCCCCCGCAAATGCCGCCGTTGATATGCCGAAAAGCTTTCTGCAATGCTTTTTCAGCGCGGTAAGGCTGTAGGTTTTTTCCGCACTTCCCACATTCTTCGTGGAAACCTCTGCGGACGCTGTGTTTTCGCTTTCGGCGGCTGTTTTCTTTGCTGCCATACACTTTTACCTCCTGTGATTAAAATCCCCCAAACCGAATTACGGAGCTTCTCCCGCGTATTCCGGTTCAGGGTAATTTGCTGTAACTATCTGCACCGCCGCATCATATGCCGTTTCAATTCTGACGGTATTGTAGATGTCGGGGTGCGTGCTGCCGCTGACCTCCCACTCAGTCATTTTTTCCGCCTCATCATAGGCGTAGGGCCTGCGGCTTGTCCATGTCAGCGTTATCTGAGCTGCTCCTGTGTCAATGGTTTTGATTGACGGGTCGTCAAGTCTGAGCTTGTTTCCGCAGCCTGCAATATATTTGCCGTCCTCATCAATCAGCGGTACAAGATTACGCTGCCGCTTCAATGCCGTTAATACCTTCCATGCCAGTTCGTAGGCGTTTTCCGTTGTATCGCAGAAAATTTTAATGTACCATGCGTACCGCATTGCGTATGTGCGGAAGGTTTCGCCTCCTGTTGATATTTCAGGCTGAGGAAAATACATAGCCGGATATTGAAAGCTTTCAGGCACGTCGTAGTAATACGGACGGGGATTATCGGCATATTTCAGCGCAAACGCCATAATACTCGCAATTTCCTGTTCAAGCAGCATATTCCTGCCTCCTCTCAAAAATATCGGTCAATCCACTCCTGCATTTTCGCCTCAATAATGTCGGGGAACATCCTCTCGAATATTCTCACTGCGCTGTCAAAGTAATGTGTGCCTTCGACCCAATGCTGCTTCAGCATCATTCCGGTCTTAGCTCCGGGAACATATTGGAATTTATCTCCGTTCCATACGCCGGGAACAAATCTTCTGTCTACGCCCTTCGGGTTCGTCCAGTGCCCATCATTGACATATGACGCGTATTCCACATTCGTGCCGACCTCAAGTGTCAGACCGTCATTGCTCATCTCCCAGACATTTCCGTCTCCGCCCTCGTGAAAGCTTGCCAGCAACAGACGTGTGTCGATAACCTTTCGGCGGATTATTTCATCCTCCACAACACGTAAAAATTCCGTGCCGAGCGCCTGCATAAAGCCTTCAAGCTCCTTTCTGAAATCTCCGCTCGCCGCCTGCCTCAGACGCGCGAAGAAGTCACTGAATCCACTCAGGTCGTATGTTACATCAGCTCCCACTACAGCGGCTTTTGCGCATCTGTGCGCTGTATAAACACGAACAGATGATGTCCTCTCACGTTCCTCGGCTGCATTGCCGTAAATTCAAGACCTGTACTCAGTTCCACAATCTTATCATTGCGGCGTACATCGGTATCCGCAGGCAGCGTCAGCTTGATTTTTGCTTCAAGCTCATTTGCAGGCTGCGTTTGCTGCATAGTGTGACTGAACGATTTTACGGCAAAATGGCACGGTATATCTGCCTCGTCAGGCTCATCGGGATATGAAAACGCAGGCGAATCTGGGAGAGAATATCCCGGTGAGCGGCTTTCTTCAGCTATATGATAAATATCGCATTTGTGGTCGAAAAAATTTTCAATGCTCATTTTCTGTGCCTCCCTATAGCTTTCTCATTCGGAGAGTAACACTCTGCCGCGGTTCTGTTATGATGTAGTCGTCAAGCAATGCCGCAAGATCCAGAGTTTCAAGGCTTACACTGCTCCCCTCGGAAGTGTAGCTGTAGTCGTCAAATGTTTCTGATTTGACCTCTTTCGAAGCCGATACGGCGTTATGTGCGTAAGCTTCGGCTAAAATCAGAACTGCCGTTTTTACTGCCGATGGGATTTCCTCGCAGCTTTCAAAGCTGTTGTGAGTATATGTAATGATATACTGCTCAGCTCTTGCAATATCCACTTCGAGCCTTGCGTCGCTGCGCTGCTGAACCGCAGCTGTTTCGGAATATTCTCTGACCTCCTGAGCTGTTACCCAAGGTCTTTCAGCCATAATGACGCATCTCCTTTGCTTTGTTACTCCTGTAAATCAATCATAGCTGCGCTGCCGCCGAAAGCTGTGCATATAGCTTTCAAAATCTGTGTCTTAGTGCTGCAGCCCTCAAGGGAAACGCCGTTTTTTTCCGCGTATTCGGTAAGCTCCGCCTTTGTCATATCGGCAAGCTTTTCACAATCGGGTCTGCCGGTCTGATTTTCTGATTCTGTCTGCTCATCTTCATCTTCAATAAGCTTGAAAAATCCGGAGGCCACCGCTTTATCGGCAGCAGCCTTATCCTCCGTATACACGTCAGGCTTTGCTTTGTTAGCTGAAACTATGCCCTTGTACGAACATGATTTTACAAGACGTATGTGATACATGGTCGTTCCTCCCATCCATTACGACAGGTTTGTGATGATTGCAGTCGCGTCTGTTTCCTCGATAATCGGGTCGTAATCAAGATGCGTTACGTAGAATCTCTTGTCCTGCATGATAGCCTCTCTGCCCTCTACCGTTTTGCGGATTTTTATGCCGTAGGTGTTGACCACAATGAGGTTTTTCGGGTCTGTCAGCAGAATTGTATCGTCCGACATGGAAGGGCACTCGATTGTCGGGATTTTCGCAGGAGATGTGTAAATGCTGTCAGGAACTGCGCCGCCCTGTCCGATAACCTTGTTAAGCAAAAACAGCTCCCATTCCTGCGCTCTGCGAGGAGACATAAGCCAGCGAAGCCTGCCGTTGTTGTACTTGTTCGGAATCTGCGCAAGCGCGTTGTAGAACAGGTCGAGGCTCATTTCAGTTTCTGAGCTTGCGTCATAGACATGACCGTTATCTGTAATCTGCTTAATCCAGCCGTCATTGATTTTCAGGAAATCATAATCTTCATCGGCAGCGTCTGTGTCCTCGTCTCCGTTGAGATACAGATCCTCCATATCCACGCCGAGCTGAGTTGTCATAAGATTTGTGATGATTGATTCGAGATTCTGACCCTCGATATTCTCACGGAGAGTTTCCTCCGTAATCTCCCACGGAAGTCTGACAGCCGTGGTTGCGTACTCGATCTGGGATGTGGTGACATCTGCTCTGTAGCCGTCGTCGGTGTTTTCCGTTTTCTTGCGGACAATACGGCTTGCGATACCGATTTTGTCAATTTCGCCGGTCTTTGCCGTGCGCATTTCATGGCGGACAAGTCCTCCGAGATTTGTGGCTTCAAATGTCTGCTGTATGAACTTTCTTGCCTGTTCAGGATTAAGCAGACCCGAAGTCAGCGTGCTTGTCTCGATTGCCGCTTTTCTGATGATGCTTTCGTTGCTGATTCCCATAATTCTAACCTCCTGTTATTAAAGAATGCCATGCAGATAGTGCTGCTCCGACTGCTTCTCGACCTTTTTATCGGCGTTAAGGTTTGTCGGAAGTCCCGTCTGTCTGCGTATTGGTTCGGTTGCCTTTGCCACTGCGTCGTCAATCATTTTCTGCACCTGTTCCACAGTAACAGCTTCCTGTTTCGGTTCAAGTGCCTTGTCAATTGCCGTCTGTATCATTGCGTCGATGCTCTCCGGTGTGATTTCCTCGGATTTTTCGACGCTGACTTTTGCCTTTGCAACAGCCTCCGCAACCGACTTTTCAACAATTTCTTCAACCTCGCGTTTAGTCACTTCTTTTTCCTCCTTCTTTGAATTTTCTTCGCCCTCATCTGTTTTATCGGGTTCTGAATTTTTATTGCTGTCCTCATTTTCCTCCCTGTCCGGATCGGCAACAGCTTCGAGCAAAACGCCCAGCGCCTCATATGCGGAGCGAAGCGTTTCCTTGTTTGCACTGCTCATCTTTCTGCCCGCCTTTTCGACAGGTCTGTCCCTGACGACCTCCCTGACTGCGGATTCACCGCCTGTCAGAACCTGTCGGATTGCTTCGGAAAATTCGGATAAAGCCTCTGTAATTTTTTCGGTATCGCTTTCAAATACCCTCTTTTCGGCGCAGCAGTCCCACTTCTGGAGCGTGCTTTCCAGCGTATTGAAAGCTGCCCAGAAATCTCTTGATTTCTTTTCGGCTTCAAATGCCTCCTGAAATTCGCCCTTTTCCACCACGTCAAAGCCCAGTATTTCCCCAAGCTTTTTGAAAACTCCCTTTTTCTCGCTGTGTTCCGCTGCCGTTTCCGTGGACTTTCTGACGCCTTTCAGCTGTACGTCCTCACTGCTGTACGTTCCCATGCCGCCCATTGAAAAGCCTGTAATTTCGCCTTTTTCGATGTCCTCCCATATGTCGGAATCGGTAATTTCCATCGTCATAAGCCATGTGCCTTTTTGAATAAGCTCATTTCCGCATGAAAAATCCGCTTTTGCAATCCAGCTTTCAACAACCTCCGCGCCGTCTAAAGGCTCAAAGGAATGCTGCAAGTCCACGCTGCCGCCGTTTTTCGCAAAGTAATATGCCGCCTTTGTGATTTCCTCCTCGGTCATGTAATTTCCGTGAGCATCTTCCGTCATCGGTTCATACACAATGCCTGTAACAAAATGATTATCCGAATCGGCTTTCACAATTCGTCCGCAGGTGGTAAACTCCGCTTTCCCCGATTCTGCTTTTGTAATCAGAAATTTTTTCAGATTAGCCGCCTTATCCACAAGGGAAACGAATTTTATTCTTGCGTCTTTAATCTCATATGCCTTTTCTACGTTCACATTTCAACCTCCTTTATGTTTATTTTTGTATATCCTACCGGTTTTTCTGTCTCTCAGCCATATTTCGCCGGGAAAGTCGAAGCCGAATTTATCGGCTGCCAGTTCCATCTGAGTGCAGAGATAATCGAAGTTCTTTTTGGTTTCAAGAAGCTCTCTTTCTTTCGCCGCACGCCGGTTGTCCCGTGCTATACGTCCGAGAGCTTCACCTGCCGTAGGGTCGGGATAGCCCTCGCTGTTTTTGTGTATTATCACATTTATCATCCCTCCTTTCAGGGTATGAAAAACCGCCTCAGCTATTGCCGAAGCGGTTTGGGTCAAATTTAATTCAGGGCAAAATAAAACGCCCCGCAGTTTTCTGCGAGACGCTTAGCGGTGTTTTGTTTAAGGTTCTACTTAGCAGCAAGAGTTTTCTGATTTTAATTTGTAATTCCTTACTGACTATGTTACAATAAAGGTGCAGTCTAAAAGAAAGGAGGTTTCCTTATGTCTAAAAGACTTACTACTGAAAATGCGAAACAACTTGAAGCAAATATTCTTGCGGCGCTTAATAAGCAATTCAAGAATAAAGATTCTGTAACTCATGTGCTTCGCGAAAGTCTTGTTCCTGTAATCGTTACGGCTTTAATCGAATATGAAAAAATTATAGACGCCGAAGACTAACAAGCAGACTCAAAAGACCCTTCTGTTTTGATTTCATATTCAATTATTTCAATCATCATTCTTTTAAGAAGAGATTTACTTATCGGCGTCTGGACTTGCTTTTCAAGCTCCGATATTCTTTTCTTACAATCGGAAAGCTCTTGAAGTCGATTTTCAAGG
This sequence comes from Ruminococcus sp., assembly GCA_021200415.1. Classification (GTDB taxonomy): domain Bacteria; phylum Bacillota; class Clostridia; order Oscillospirales; family Ruminococcaceae; genus Ruminococcus. Next base: position 17,669 of record JAJQGO010000006.1, read on the forward strand.
GCTTTCACCTTTTCTTCAAGCACTTTAATTCTGTCTGCCTCATTTTCCATATTCGTACCTCCTTA
>JAJQGO010000062.1:0-54940 GCA_021200415.1 Ruminococcus sp.
ATTAATTCAATGCCGGCTTTCGCCCCTCTCTTTTGAGAGGGGTTTGCTGTATATTTTGAACTCTTTCAAATATTACTCTTATATATGCCAAAGATATGACGTTAGGTGGTAAAATATGGACTATTTACAGGATTTTGATTTGCAGATTTATATGTACGACGGAATGCTGACGGAAATGGGCAGAGGCTTCGCAGAGGAAAACTGCAACGATTATATTTGCAGATGCCTTGATACGGCGGATCTTTATCTGAAAAACGGCGGAAAAAAGATCAACCTCGTTAGAACTATAAACAAATACATCAATGCCTACGAGGACGAAAAGGATTGGCAGTATATCGACCTCGAGCTTGACTTTCTCCGCAAGCTGAGAGGGCTTGTGCATAAAATCTGACCTTGTTAAAAACTCTAAAACTGAACATTGAGAAATAGTCAGTTCGGTGGTATCATATACTTATACTTTGTATTTTATTGAAAAGAGGAATTTTTATGGAAAATAATCGTTATCAGCTGAATAAAGAGCTTGCCCAGATGCTTAAGGGCGGCGTAATCATGGACGTTACAACGCCCGAACAGGCTAAAATTGCCGAGGAGGCTGGCGCTTGCGCAGTTATGGCTCTCGAGAGAATCCCCGCTGACATCCGCGCGGCAGGCGGCGTTTCGAGAATGAGCGACCCAAAAATGATTAAGGGCATTCAGGATGCCGTTTCAATCCCCGTTATGGCTAAGTGCAGAATCGGCCACTTCGCTGAGGCACAGATTCTTCAGGCAATCGAAATCGACTACATCGACGAGAGCGAGGTTCTCTCACCTGCCGACGACAAGTACCACATCAACAAGAGAAAGTTCGACGTTCCTTTCGTCTGCGGCGCAAAGGATCTCGGCGAGGCGCTCCGCAGAATCAATGAGGGAGCTTCCATGATTCGTACAAAGGGCGAACCCGGCACGGGCGACATCGTTCAGGCTGTCCGCCACATGAGAATGATGAATTCCGAAATCAGAAGAATCCAGTCAATGGATGAGGACGAGCTTTTCGATACGGCTAAGCAGCTTCAGGTTCCCTACGATCTGGTGCTTTACGTTCACGAGAACGGCAGAATCCCTGTTGTAAACTTTGCTGCCGGCGGCGTTGCAACTCCTGCTGATGCGGCACTTATGATGCAGCTTGGGGCAGAGGGCGTTTTCGTTGGCTCAGGCATTTTCAAGTCGGGCAACCCCGCTAAGCGCGCACAGGCTATTGTTAAAGCTGTTACAAATTACAACGACTACAAAATGCTTGCAGAGCTTTCGGAGGATCTCGGCGAGGCAATGGTCGGAATCAACGAGGACGAAATCGAGCTTCTCATGGCTGAAAGAGGTAAATAATGAGAATCGGTGTGCTTGCCTTGCAGGGTGCTTTTGCCGAGCATATTGCCATGCTTGAGAGGTGCGGTGCGGAGGCTTTTGAAATCCGACAGAAAAAGGATCTCGACCGGAATTTTGACGGAATCGTTATCCCCGGCGGCGAAAGCACGGTTATGGGAAAGCTCCTGAACGAGCTTGACCTCTCGGAGAAAATTACGTCCCTTATTCGTCAGGGAATGCCCGTGCTTGGAACGTGCGCGGGACTTATCGTTCTCGCAAATGAGATTGTGGGCGGCGAAGCTCCCCACATCGGCACGATGAATATTGCCGCAAAAAGAAATGCCTACGGACGGCAGCTCGGCAGCTTCAATGCCGAGGGGGAATTCAAGGGCATCGGCGTTATCCCCATGACCTTCATCAGAGCGCCCTACATCGAGAGAGTCGGCGAGGGTGCTGAGGCTCTTGCAAGCGTTGACGGAAAGATAGTTGCCGCACGTCAGGATAATCAGCTTGTAACGGCTTTTCATCCGGAGCTTACGGGGGATCTGAGAGTTCACGAGTATTTCCTGAGTATGATTAAATAAATTTGAGCCTGTGAGGTTTTTCTCACAGGCTTTTCTTTTTGTGTATAGACGCAGAAACGGTCAGACATTACATCTGACCGTTCCTGCTGTAGGGTGGTTTATATGAAAATTAGAAGCCGGCAATAAATAAATATATTATAAGATAGTTTCCGAATTGTTGGAGCTGTCTGAATTGTTGAAGCCGTCGGAGGGCATATCGCCGCCGCCGAAGTCGCCGCCCGGCATATCGTCCGGAACATCATCTGGAATATCGCTGCTGTCGGAGCCGTCAGTGCTGTTGGTGAAGCCGCCGCGACCACCGCCGTCCATGTTGCCTCTGCCCATGTCGCCGCCCATATCGCCGCCGCCCATGCCGCCGCTCATCATATTTCCTGAGCCTGCGTAGGTGACAGTTGAATCGGTTGTAAGGCTGGTGTATTCTGTTCCGTCATCGTTGTAGCCGCCGACAACATAGAGTCCGTATTTTTCCTCTTCGGAGGAGGTTCCGCCTACATATAAAGTATAGGTTTCGCCGCTTTCAATGTCGGGTGAGCTGATAACGATGTGACTGAAGGTTTTTGCGGGAGCGAAGCTGACAATTTCCGTGCCGTCCTCGGCGCAGAGAGTTATGAGTGTATCCGATGAATAGGTCTGATTGAAGCCTGCCGAAATGCAGTTCTGAGTTGAGGAGCTTCCGGGAGATTCAGCCATACCTGAGCTGCCTGCCGCAAGGAGAAGTCCGCCGGTAACTACGATTTCGTTTTCGCCGTCAAGTGCGCCGTTCGAGCTGTCCTCAGGACCGTTTACAATGATAGTTCCGCCGCTGATTGTCATATCGCCGTTTGAATCAAGTCCATCGCCCGCAGCGTCAACATAGACAACGCCGCCGCTGATATTAAGCGCAACATTGCTTGCGGATGCGCCCATGCCGCCCTGTGTAGAGCCGTCACTTGCGTTGAAACCGTCGTCAGAGGATGTCAGCTCGATTGTGCCGCCGTTTATATTGATTATGGCAGCCTCGATACCCTCGTAGGATTCGGTAATCGTAACCGTGCCGTCACTGATGTTGATTTGTGAATCCGCATGAATGCCGTCGTCACCTGCGCAGAGCGTGAGTGTTCCGCCGGTTATTGTGACCTGACTGTTCGAGTGAAGCGTGTCGTCTGCCGAATCTATAGTAAACGTGCCGCCGCTGATGTCAATGGTGGTACCACCCTTGATGCCCTTTGTGCTGACGGTTGTATCATCAGATGAATCAGAGTAATCATAGGAATAGCCCTGACTGAAGCCGCCGCGACCGCCGCCGCCCATTTCGCCGAAGTCGGATTCGCTGTGAGTACCTGCATTGCTGCTGCCGCCGCCTGCCGTAATGTTAAATGTGCCACCGACTGCGATAAAATCAGTTTCAGCCTGAATGCCGTCCTCCTGAGCGTCAATGTTTAATGTTCCGCCCTCAATGTAGACGTAGCCAAGGGAGGTATCCTCAGTGTTGCTGGATTTCACGCCGTCGCCGCCCGCTGTGATGTTGAGCGTTCCGCCGCAGATTGCAACATAATCCTTGCCCTTGATGCCGTTTCCAACGGAGTCAACATTGATAGTGCCGTTAGTGATAACAACATCGTCCTTGCTTGTGATGCCCTCGTTGTAGAGAGCGTTAACGTTGAGAGTTCCCGAGCCGTTGATGGTCAGGCTGTCTGTGCTGAAAATTACAGCATCAGGTTCATTGCTCTCCTCGTTTTCGTAAACGTAGGAATCATTATCCGTCAGGGTATTTTCAGAACCCTCCGCAAGCGTGATAAATGTTTTCTTTGCGTTTGCTATATAAATAGGTGCTGATGTGCTGCATGAGATGTTAGCGTTGTCAAGAACCAGCTGGATTTTGCCTTCTGAATTAACTATAATCTGTCCATCATCCAGAGTTCCGCTTATAACGTAAACTCCCTCATCTGTGATAGTGATTGCCGAGCCGTCAAATGAAGCTCCGCTGCCGTCGATGTTGACACTGTCGCCGTTCATGGTAATTGTTGCCATGACCGAATCATATGACGGGTCGAGATCTCTGTTGGAGAAAAGGTCGGTTGCCGAAACTGCAACAGCGCTTTCATCGGAAAGAATTTCCGTGCTGCCGCTTGTTTCGGAATCCGTAGTTTCCGCGGAGAGCGTATCGGATTCAGATGATGTTGAGCTTGAGTCTGAGCTTTGTGAAGCTCCGCAGCCTGTTACGAATAGAGAAAGTGTAAGAGCCGTACTGAGCAATCCCATAAATTTCTTATTGTTTTTCATATAAAAATCACCACTTTTTTATTGTTCCCAATTCCATATCTCTTTTCTCTATGATTGCATTATAGACCCCGATTATGTAAATTGTGTGAAATATTCTTGAAAGAGACGAAAAAAGCTGTTCATTGTTAAGTGACAGCGAGTAAAATGCAGAGATTTATGCTATTTAGGTAAATATATCGTTAAATCAGCGTAAAGCCACAAATCAAAAGTTCAGATAGTGCAAAAAATACCGCAATATTTTACAGGAATTGTAGAAACTGCACAAATAAGTGCCTGATTTTTCTAAATACAAATTTTCGTAATCTATTGCAATTCTATGAATTTTGTGTTATCATATACTATATAAAATCACCCCAAATTATGGACAAATAACGAGGGGCGGTAATTTATAAATTCATTTCAAAGAAAGGATGAAAGCGATGAAAAAATCGATCGGGAAAAGGCTTATAAGCGGCTTGACCTCAGCCCTGATAGCCATATCCTATATAGTACCAACGGGTTCGTTGTTTAGCTCCTTTGCGGACTATGCCAGCGACGGCGTTGAAATTGTAACGGACGATGCCGCGAAGGTTGAACTCCTCGTGGGCAATAACTCCGATATTGCGGGTGCAACCGTAAGCGAGACAATCAAAAATGCGCAGGCAACCTATTTGCTTGGTATCGCGAGCCAGTTCGGTGTATTTCTGGAGGGCGATTTCAGCGATAGCGGATCAGACGTAGAAAGCCGACTTGCTGTTGGCGGCGGCGCTAATCTGTCCACGTCACTCGGCTACGACTTTGAAATCGGCAACGGCGACTACATTACAAAATATAGTCTTGAGTATCTTTTGAATAACAGTGGATTTGCTCATGCTATTATTCAGGGAGGTCCTGTTCGAAGACTTGCAACAAAGAGTTGGGACGATGATAATAAAATATTGTATTTAAAGCTTGACGGAAGTTGGGGAATCCTTGACAAAACATTTGTTATTGGTTCAAGCGTTGATTTGTCTGACACTTCAACTAACTATGCCAATAACAATAACTCTCCTCAATTTGATACAAGCTATTTCAGAAAAACCGATGAGCCTTTGATTGACTTTGCAAGCGAATTTGAGTATCTTCGCAGCATAAGCGAAAAGCTCTCAACACAGCAGACAAGCGGAACAGAGGTCGTATTTTCCACTATTAAAACTACTGATTATGATACTTATTCAAGCTCAATTGTTGAAGTTTCCGCCCTTAGCGGAACGGGAAATGTAGCTCATCTTATTTATTCGGGCAGTGATTCCGCTACTGTTGTAAAGTTTAATCTGACAGCGGAGGAATGGGAAGCAATTGAAGACCATTGTAATGTCGTATCATTTGAGGGAATACCCGAGAACGCAAATATTATTATAAATGTTCCGGGTACGACAATCAGCTTCAGCTCGATAAAAGACAGATACACATTTGTAAACAACAGACAGATAACACCGGGCGATGTTTCAGGCATGACCGGCACGACAAATTCTAATGTTCAAAATAATGACGAACAGTGTGAACACATACTCTACAACTTCTATGAAGCAACAAGCGTTGCACTTAACAACAACTTCTCAGGTAACGTAATTGCTCCTAACGCAGACGTTACAGGCGAAAACAACGGACACCTTTCAGGCGCGCTTATTGCTAAATCGTTCAGCGGCAGCTTTGAGTTCGGCTACAGACCGTATCAGGGCTTGAAGGATCTCCTTGAGGTTGACACGGATTACACAATCAGCGTAAAGAAAACGGATTCAAGCGGCAACGCAATCGAAGGCGCAGTTATTGGACTGTACACGGTTGACGATAGCGGCGTGGAAACCTTGGTTGAAACGGTTAAATCGGCTGTTGACGACGCCAGCACAACAGAGGACGAATCTGTCGTAACATTCAACATCGAGCCTGAGGACGGCACGACAAAATATGTTGTCAAGGAGGTTTCGGCTCCGGAGGGATATGAAATCACGGACGAAGCCTACTACTTCACCTTGACTCTCAGCGACACGAAAACACAGACAGTCACCTATAATGGGGATGACGTTGATGTTGATTATAATGAAGACATTACAATGACTGTGTACGAAGACGAAACCTACGCAAACGTTGTTACTACATTTACTTATTATCCCCACGCAATCGAATACAACTCATATGTTGTTGACGACGATGTTTATACATTTGAAGTTGATAGCGGCGTTGTTACAGTAAAAAAGAACGGCGAGGTGCTTAGCGCACTGCCGAGCGAGATGCAGCTTGTTGAGATGAAAGATGTTGATTATGATGATATATCCCATTATCTCGTAATTTGGGATGGCGAGGTAGTCAACACAACGACAGATCTTAACAGTCAGCTTGGCACGGAATACAGCCTGTTCAGCTTCGAAAATGAAGAAGCTCTCGTAGTTAAAAAGGTTGACGCAGATACGGGAAATTCGCTCACAGGCGCGACAATTTCACTTACAAATGAAACGTACTCCGCAACCTATACCAACAGCGGCGGCGGCACAAGAAATTACACCTACACCTACTCAAGCAGCGAGGATGTGGACGAATGGGTATGGTCGGGTTCATCATCCGCCATTAACCTGAATAATCTCGATACCTTCAATGCCACAAGAGCCACCGGCGGCATGGGCGGCGGCAACACCACCTACACAATGACAAATGTGTACAGGTTCAGCGAAACGGATGCTCCCGACGGATATGAAACCTCCGAGTATGATATAATCGTTGTAAGAGCGACTATTACATCGGGCAGTACAGGCTTCGGCGGAAATGCTACAACAGCCGATATGCTCTACTGGACGTACGTTGACGCAGGTGCGGATGTTACTTCACTTCCCGTAACGTATGCCGGCAACGGCGTGTATAATGCTTCAAGCACGGCTGGCGAATGGAACAGCTTTGAAATCGGCAGCGACGGTGACACGGTTTTCGCACGTACACTTGAAATTGAGGACGTTGAGATTTCAGGAGCAAAGCTTCAGGTTAAAAAGGTTGACTCCGATACGGGTGATATAGTCAGCGGCGCAACAGTTGAACTGCGTGACGGCGATGGCAATCTCATACACGAATGGGACGATTTCAGCGGACTTTCAAGCGTTTCCGATGTCGGATACCTTGAGCCGGGCAACTACTATCTTGTTGAAACGGCAGCTCCGAGCGGCTACAGCGATGATCTGGTGGGCGTGGAGCAGTGGTTCCATGTTAATTCGGATTACACCGTAGAAGCTGGCAAGATAACACAGGTTGAGATTTCTGTTTACGGTACAAATCCTAATTGGCAAACAGGTGTAAATCAGCAGTATTATGCAGTTGACGCAGACGGCAATACGATGGATCAGGATAACTATGATGGTTCAATTGGTATTGAAAATGTAGTATCAATTGTAGCTGTAGTTGATACAAGCGTTGCAAACTTCTATACAAATGTTGAGTCTTCCAATTACACAACAAGCACTAACGGAAATACATTCACAGTAACATTTACAAACCCGACTAATTTGTCAAAGTGTGAGTTCCAGAACTGGAGTTCAGGTCTTAATATTACATCTCTTGTAATAACAACCTCTGACGGAACAGAATATGTATATGGTTCGGCTTCAGGCTCGACAAGCTCATATACAATTGGACAGATTGCATGGAATCATGGCACTTTGGATTCGTTTACTATTTCAGAAATGATAGTCTACTATGCTGACGGAACTACAAAGACTCTTACAAATCTTGCAAATGAGTCAAGTACCAACGCATGGTGGCAGAATGTTGACATCTCTGAATTAACCTCGACGGATGATATTATTGGCATTACCTTTACGATAGATGGCTACGGAACGGCAATTCTTAAAGTTCAGGACGAAAACTATGACGATATTAGCAGCTTCTGCCTCAATAACGTTTCAGCAGGCACATACACTGTCGGCACGACAGAAGTAGCTCAGACTGAGCCTGCAACCGGTTCTGAAGATGGCGACGACGATGACAACGTACTCGAGATTGGCGATGGAAACGTTGTAGTTATCAGGCTCCCCAATGAGGCTGTGGTAACTTCGGAAATCACGATAAACAAGATTGACGTTTACGGCGATTTCGTAAGCGGAGCAACTCTTCAGCTGACAGGCAAGGACACAGCCGGCGATGATGTATCGTTCAATGATGTGACTATTAAAGTCGGCGATGGCAACCCCATTAACGGCTCAGGTACTACACTTGTATGGCAGTCAGGTTCAGAAGAGGTTACTATAAAGAATCTTCCTGACGGAGATTATACAATCAGCGAGATTTCAGCTCCTACAGGCTACGAAAAAGCAGATGATGATGTTACATTCACGATTTCGGGCGGCGAAGTTACGGTAATTGACGGAACTACGATTGCAGAGCCGGACAATACGGTTTCTGTTATAAATGAGTCGGTACTCTACATCTCGAAGTATGACGCAAGCGGAGCAACTGAGGTTGCAGGAGCAAAATTGAAGCTCAAGCTTGAAGATGACGGTAATGGCACTACACTTGAGCAGACAGAGGACGCTGATCTGAGCGATGATAAGATGTCTATCGAGTGGGAGTCAACCGATAAGGCAAAGGAAATCAAGAATCTCCCGGACGGAACGTATACCCTTGAGGAAACAGGCGGTCAGATTACGGTTGAACTGGGCGACGGCTCAACGGTTACATATGAGGTAATTGACGACACGCTCACATTCACGATAGAGGACGGTGTGATTACTTCTCTGACAGGCACGGCGGATGATCATGATGCCGATGCGACAGAGGGCTACTACTACGCAGTAACCGATTCAAACAGCATTGATGTCTGCGATGTGACGGTTACTACGACAACTGAAACTACTACAGAAACCAGCACGGAAACAACAACCTCCGAAACAACCACCGAAACCTCCACATCTGAAACAACCACATCGGCTTCAACCACAACAAGCACAACTACCTCCACAACCACAACGGAGAATACGACAACTACATCTACAACGACTACTACAAGTACAACGACTACCACAACTACCACAAGTACAACGACTACCACAACTACCACAAGTACAACCACAACTACAGAAACAACTACAACAAGCACCACAACCACGACTACAGAAACAACTACAACAAGCACTACAACCACGACTACAACAACAAGCACAACTACCACCACAAGCACAACTACCACCACCGAAACAACCACCACTACCACGACCGTGACATTTGAAATTCGCAAGGTTGACGACAGCGGCGGATATGTCAGCGGAGCAACTCTCAGGCTGACAGGTACGGATTCAAATGGCGATATAGTCTTCGACAGCAACACATCAGTTGATGCGGGCGATGGTACAGAGGTTAACCAGACGGGCGATGCGCTTGTATGGATTTCGGGTTCGGGAGCAGCTGTTATAACGAATCTCCCTGACGGAACATATACCCTCCACGAGGATGCACCTCCGACAGGCTACGAATCCGCAGACGATATTATATTCACGGTTGCAAACGGCGTGATTACGGAGATTGGCGGAGTTGAGGTTACAGAATCGGACAACACGGTTACTATGATCGATGCTGAGATTGTAACTACAACGACTACCACAACAACAACCACGAGTACGACAACTACCACGACCACGACAAGCACAACTACCTCCACAACTACAACGGAGGATACGACTACTACATCTACAACGACTACCACAAGTACAACGACAACTACAACCACAACGACAACTACCACAAGTACAACGACTACCACAACTACAACAAGCACCACAACTACAACTACCACAAGCACAACGACTACTACCGAAACTACAACTACTACCACCGAAACAACTACAACGACAACTGAAACTACTACGACAACAAGCACAACTACGACTACAACAACAACAACAACAACCACCGAAACCACAACGACCACGACCACGACAACTCTTGCGACAGTTGAAATCTGCAAGCAGAACCTGAGAGGCGAAGAGCTTGACGGTGCAACGCTTACACTGAGCGGTGTTGATGAAAGCGGCGATGCAATCGTATTCGATATTCAGAGCATTGAAATCGGCGAGGGCGGTCAGATTCTCAACGCTTCCGGCGCAGAGCTTTCCTGGATTTCCGGCACTACGGGAACTATCATCAAGAACGTGGCAGACGGAACATATACCCTCCACGAGGTTGCAGCTCCTACAGGCTACGAGGTCACAACGGACGTTACATTCAAGGTTGAAAACGGCGTCGTTACGGAAATTGACGGTGTCGCAGTTACAGATTCTGACAACACGGTTATTATGATCGATGATGAGATTGTAACTACAACGACTACGACAACAACCACAACGACCACTACAACTACAACCACTACAACCTCCACAACTACAACGGAGGATACAACGACTACATCTACGACCACTACCACAACTACAACTACACCTGCAACAACTACGACTACTACCACAAGCACAAGCACAACAACTACTACAACTACTACGACAACTACCACGACAACTACAACAACTACAACCACTACAACCACAAGCACAACGACTACAACTGAAACTACAACTACCACAACCGAAACAACTACAACAACAACAGAAACAACAACTACCACAACCACAACCACGACTACAACTACGACTACAACTACAACTACAACCGAAACCACCACCACTACCACCACAACCACGGTTCTTGCGACAGTTGAAATCTGCAAGCAGAACGCAGAGGGCGAAGAGCTTGCGGGTGCAACGCTTACGCTGAGTGGTGTGGACGACAGCGGCAACGCAATCGTATTCGACATTCAGAGTGTTGAAGCAGGCGAGGGCGGTCAGATTCTCAACGCTTCGGGCGAAACGCTTTCTTGGATTTCCGGCACAACGGGAACTATCATCAAGAACGTGCCTGACGGAACGTATACCCTCCACGAGGTTGCAGCTCCTACGGGCTACGAGGTCACAACTGATATTACGTTCACGGTTGAAAACGGCAAAGTAACATACTCATCTTCAACGGCAACATCTGAGGAAGAAAACGTAATTATTATGGTTGATGACGCAATTGTAACTACAACGACTACAACCACGACAACTACAACGACAACCACAACTACTACAACCTCCACCACAACTACGGAGGAGGAAACAACAACTACAACAACTGAAACTACTACAACGACTACAACTACAACTACAACGACTACTACCACAACCACAACTACAACCACAACCGAAACGACTACCACCACAACAACTACGGTTCTGGCAACAGTTGAAATCTGCAAGCAGGACGTTTACGGCGTGGAGCTTGCGGGAGCAACACTCACCCTCAAGGGCGTGACATTTGACGGAAGTGCCATTGAATTCGCGGATCAGAACATCGAAATTGGCGAAGGCGGCATCATTCAGAGCAGCTCGGGAACAACACTTGAATGGATTTCCGGCAGCACGTCTACAATGATTGTTGATATTCCGGACGGAACATATACCCTCCACGAGGTTGCAGCTCCTGACGGATACGAGGTCGCAACAGACATCACCTTCACAGTCAGGGACGGTCAGCTTGAAACGGTTGACGGCGTATCGGTTACAGGCAGTACAGTTGTCATGATTTATACGGCAGCAGTTGTAACAACAGTAACTACTCAGTCGCCGGGCGAATATACTACTACTACAACGACAACGGATGTTACAGATGATTCCGGCAACGTGACATTCACTACAACTACAACAACGGAAACAACAACTACTACAACAGAAACTACAACTACCACCACGGAAACAACCACTACAACTACAGAAACTACCACCACCACAACGCCTATAACGGACGATTATGACAAAGTGACATTTACCACAACTACAACAACTGAGGAAGAAACTACTACTACGACAACTACAACTACTACAGCAACAGAAACTACCACCACGACTACAACTACAACCACAGCGGCAACCACAATCAAGACCACAACGGCTAAGGTAAGCACGGCGGCTAAGACAACCACAACGACTAAGAAGTCTACCGCAAGCTCGCCTAAGACGGGAGCATCGGGAGTCGCAATTCCACTTGCGGTTCTGTTCACGGCAATCGCAGCAGGATTCTTCACACGCTCCGGAAAAAAGGACGATGAATAAAACTCGTCAATAAAATTATCCGCACCTTTATGGTGCGGATTTTTTTGGGGAAACACTTGTAAAATGAGTCGGAATTTGGTATAATAACTTTAGGATAATTATTTCAGACTTACGCTGCTTACGGAGGTGCTTTATGAACGCTGACCCTTATGGGAATATGAATTTAACATTCAACTTCGGCTTTGTTAGCTCTCCATGCCCTTCGCCGAAGTAATTTTTGGTGAAAGGAGTGTCATTCATTGTCAAATCAATGAGTGTGTAATTTAATATGATTAGTTTTTATGTTTCGGAAAACGGCTCTCTCAGAGAGTCGGACAGAGTTATGCCCGGCTGCTGGGTTTCCGTTGTCAACCCGACTCCCCTCGAAATCAAGGAGCTGATTGAGGTCTATGGGCTTGACAGCGGATTTGTGAAATCCTCTCTCGATGAGGAGGAATCCTCGCGTATCGAGCGTGAGGACGACCAGACCTTGATTATCGTGGATACGCCGGTATCGTCCGTTGACGACGATAAAACGCGTTTGTTTTACACGCTGCCGATTGGTATAATTCTGACGGATGATTATGTTTTTACAATATCCCTGAAGGATGTCAGAATAATTAACGAAGCCGTCAGCGGAAGCATACGCGACCTGCGCCCGAATTTTAAAACAAGATTTGTACTTCAGCTGCTGCTGAGAATTGCGGCGCTTTTCCTCATTTACCTGAAGCAAATTGATAAAATATCCTCCGCTGCCGAGCAGCAGATTCACAACGCTATGAAAAATGAACTGCTTATGCAGCTTCTCGCACTTGAAAAATCATTGGTATATTTTTCAACTTCACTGAAAGCAAATGAAGCTACTATAGAAAAAATTTTTCGCGGCAGAGTTATAAAGCTTTATGACGAGGATCAGGATCTCCTTGAGGATGTCCTCATCGAGATGAAACAGGCAATCGAAATGGCAAGCATCTACACAGGAATTTTGTCAAGCATGATGGAGGGATTTTCGTCAATTATATCCAATAATCAGAACAATGTTATGTGGACTTTGACGGTTTTGACGGTTATCATGGAGATTCCAAATATCGTTTTCGCCTTCTACGGCATAAACACGGGAACTCTCCCGATTGCGGCAACCTGGTATTTCCCCGTGGCACTGACCATTCTTTTAATGGGAATTGCGTTAATTCTGATTCTCCGGACACGAAAAAAATAGGACGGCATAAGCCGTCCTTTTTGTTTATTATGATTCCTATTCCTTGTCATTTTCGGATTCCTCAGCATCTTCCACATCGTCAACCTCAAGCAAAATTTTTTCCACAGTTTGCTCGTTTACGGCAGTTACCATGATTTTGAAAATTCCCGTTTCGGCAGTCTCGCCCGCCTCGGGGATATGCTCCATAACGTCCGTAACCCAGCCGCCCACGGATGTGCAGCTTGTCTGAATCATGTCGCTGTCAAGCTCCAGCAGGTCGAGAAGCTCGCTGATGTCCGTGTCGCCTGCAACCTCGTATTTGTTTTCGTCAATTCTAACAATATTTGTTACGATTTCATCGTCCTCATCGTAAATTTCGCCCACAAGCTCCTCAATAATGTCCTCAAGCGTCACAATTCCCTTCGTGCCGCCGTACTGGTCGGTGACAACCGCAAGGTGAACCTTCGAGCGCTGCATATCGCGCATTGCCTCGCTGATGAGCTTGCTGTCGGCGATATGCGGAACCTCCTGTATGATAGTGTGAATGTCGTTTCCGCCCTCCACAAGCATTTTAAAAAACGCCTTGTTCGTGATTATGCCGACGATATCGTCCATACTTTTTTCGTACACGGGAAGTCTTGAATACATCTCAGAACTAAAAATTTCCTTGATTTCGTCAATTGTTGAGCTTATATCAGCTCCCACAACCTTGACTCTTGGAATAAGAATTTCATTAACCGTTATGTCGTCAAATTCCAGCGCGCTTTTAACGAGGTCGCTTTCCTGCTCCTCGATAACGCCCTGCTCCTCGATTTCGTCAATCATGTACTTCAGCTCGTCCTCCGTGACGCTCGGGGAGCCGTCGCCGCTGCTGACAAGGGACGCAAGCTTGTTGAAAATCCACACGAAGGGCTTGAAAAGTGTGACGAGAACACGCAGCGGAGAGGCAAAGGCAAGTGCAAGCTTTTCGGCGTTTTTCTTTGCGTAGGATTTCGGAAGAACCTCGCAGAAAATCAGCACGAGAATCGTTATAACCACGGTTGAAATTACCGTGCCCTTGCTGCCGAAAATGCCGATGAAGATAACCGTGCTGACCGAAGATGTGGCGATGTTGACGATATTGTTGCCGATCAGGACAGCCGTAAGAACGTCGTCGAATTTATTTGCCAGATTCAAAGCCGTTTCAGCTCTTTTGTCGCCCTGCGCCGCGTAATTTTTCAGCCTGAGCCTATTTACGCTCGAGTAGGCAGTTTCGGTGCTTGAAAAGAGTGCTGAGAAAATCATCATAACAATAACCAGAATAATTTTACTTATATCCGCGTTTTCCATTTTGTGCCTTTCTATGTATGGGATATGGGCGGCTGCCCGAATAAATTTTCTTTAGGTAATACCACGCAAAGATTGTCGTGCAGATGCGCAGTTAGATTTTTCGTCAGATTGTATAAAAGCGACGCAGGCATACTGACGTATGTCAAGGAGTTTTTGTGCAAGATGACGGGAAATATACAAGCAGATGTGCGGCAAAGCCGTAGGCGTGCTTTGTGCGGTATTGCCTTTATTTTATCATAATGCTGCGGAATAATCAAGTGCTTTGCTCCCGATTTTTCATTGCAGACAAATTAAGCTCCCCTTTTCATTTAGAATTTGCTATTTCGGATAAATTATGGTATAATAAATCCATCAGCAAAAAAATAAAAGTGAAAACTTTCTGAAAGGAATTTGATTATGAAACTTCTTGCAATAGACGGAAACAGCATCCTCAACCGCGCCTTCTACGGCATAAAGCTGCTGTCCAACAAAAACGGCGTATTTACTAATGCTGTTTTCGGATTTATGAACATCTATCTGAAAAATTACAGCGAGGTTCAGCCCGACTGCGTGGCTGTGGCATTCGATTTGCCTGCCCCCACCTTCCGCCACAAGGCTGTAGCCTCCTACAAAGCCAACCGAAAGGGAATGCCCCCTGAGCTTGCTCAGCAGCTGCCCATTATCAAGGAGCTTCTCACGGATATGGGCATAAGGGTTATCGAGGCCGAGGGCTTCGAAGCCGATGATATTCTCGGAACTCTCTCGAAGGCGTGCTGCGACAGCGGCTGCCGGTGCTATATCCTGACGGGCGACAGGGACAGCCTGCAGCTCATCAACGACAGCGTAACCGTTCGCCTTGCCACAAACAGGGAAACGATTGTTTATACTCCCGAAAAATTTATGGAGGATTACGGCTTCGAGCCGATTAAGCTTGTCGACCTGAAGGCTCTTATGGGGGACAGCTCCGATAATATTTCCGGCGTTGCGGGAATCGGCGAGAAAACAGCCTCAAGCCTTGTTAAGGAATACGGAACTGTTGAGAATCTCTACAGCTGCCTTCCCGAGGCTGCTCTGACAAAGAGCGTCCGCGCAAAGCTTGAAAAGGGTCAGGACGCCGCAAGGGAAAGCAAATGGCTTGCGGAAATCGTGAAAAACGCTCCCATAGATACGGACATAAGCTCGTACAAGCCCGCAAAGCCGAATAATGCGGAAATAAGCCGACTTCTCTCCGAGCTTGAAATGTTCAAGCTGCTGGACAGGCTCGGTATAGCTCCCACGGAAGCAGCTCAGCCTGCGGAAAAGCCCGAGGAGCCTTCACGCCAGCCCATAATCGTACGCAGAAGCGCTCTTACATCGGGAATGAAAAAAAATTTCACAAGCTGCGATTACCTCTTTGACGGCACAATGCTTTACGTGCATGAGGGCGGAAATATCTACGTGACGGACGATGGGGATATTATCTGCGAATTTTTTGAATCAGACTGCGAAAAGATTACAGATGACGCAAAGCCCCACTACCGCTTCGCAATGGCTCACGGAAAAAATCTCAGGGGCGTGACGTGCGATATTTCAATCTGCGGCTATCTGCTTAATCCCTCCGCTTCGGAGTACACGGTAAAAAATCTTTGCGCGGAATACGGCGTTCACTATTATGCGGAAAATGAGGAGTATGCCGACCTCCTCTCACTGAGAGAGCTTTCGGAAAGGCTCTTCGACGAGCTTGAAAAGGAGGATATGGTTTCCCTCCTTGAGGATATTGAGCTGCCTCTCACGGAGGTTCTGGCTTCAATGGAGCATACGGGCGTTCGTGCCGATGTAAAGGGGGTGCGTGAATTTGGCGTGTACCTGACGGAGATGATTGAGGAAACCGAGAAGATGATTTTCGACGAGGCGGGTCATGAGTTCAATATATCCTCCCCGAAGCAGCTTGGAACTGTCCTCTTTGACGAGCTTGGACTTCCTGCCGCAAAGAAAACGAAAAACGGATACTCCACAAGCGCTGACGTTCTGGAATCCCTGCGCAGTCAGAGTCCCATTGTGGACAACGTGCTGAAATATCGTCAGTACACGAAGCTTAAATCAACATATGTTGTGGGACTTCTCGATAAAATCGGCGAGGACGGCAGGATTCACACCTGCTTCAGGCAGACCGAAACGAGAACGGGCAGAATTTCCTCTACTGAGCCGAATATGCAGAATATCCCCGTCCGCACGGAGCTTGGAAGTCAGATGCGCAAATTTTTTGTTGCCGATGAGGGACGAGTTCTTCTTGACGCCGATTACAGTCAGATTGAGCTGCGTGTTATGGCGCATTTGTGCGGTGATGAGAATATGATTGAAGCCTTTGCTACGGGAGAGGATATTCACACCTCCACGGCGGCACAGGTGTTCGATATGCCGATAAGCATGGTTACGGCGGAAATGCGAAGCGCCGCAAAGGCTGTAAACTTCGGAATAATTTACGGAATCGGAGCGTTCTCGCTCTCGAAGGATATTAACACGTCTGTTGCTCAGGCGAAAAAATATATTGACGATTATCTTGCGAAATACCCGAAGGTAAACGAGTTCATGGAGCTTACGGTTGAAAACGCAAAGCGTGACGGCTATGTTAAGACGATGTTCGGCAGAAAAAGACGTATTCCCGAGCTTTTGTCCTCGAATAAGAATTTGCAGGCGGCAGGAAAGAGAATTGCCATGAACACGCCTGTTCAGGGGACGGCAGCTGATTTGATAAAGATCGCGATGGTGAACGTCTACCGCCGCCTCCGTGAGGAGAATCTTGATGCAAGGCTGATTTTGCAGGTCCACGATGAGCTTATAGTTGAAGCGTCAGTTGAGGACGCAAAGAGAGCGGGAGAGATCCTCGGGGAGGAAATGCGTCAGGTTTATGATATGAGAGTTCCCCTTGCCGTTGAGGTGAATGAGGGTGACAGCTGGTATGACGCAAAGGGCTGATAAGGATACCTCCCGAGGGATTTTCGATTCCCTTGAGGAGCTTGAAAAATCCGCTGTCGGAGCTGACGGCTGGTCGGCGGAGAGCTTCCGCAGTGAGGCTGAAAAGGAGAACGGATATGTGCTGTATATATGTGACGGTGATGAGGTAATCGCTCTGCTGACGGGATATTACGCAATCGGCGAGGGGGATATTACAAATGTCGCCGTCCGTCCCCCCTGGCGCAGAAGAGGTCTTGCACAGAGGCTTATTGCCGAATTTGAACGGCTTCTGCCGGAGGACGCGGCGGAAATTTTCCTCGAGGTGCGTGAGAGCAATGATGCGGCGGCGGCGCTGTATGAGAAATGCGGCTTCGAAAGGCTTGCCGTCAGGAGGAATTTTTACGTCAATCCACGGGAAAACGCTGTTGTTATGAGGAAAGGTGTTGTCTGATATGCTGATACTTGGAATAGAAAGCTCCTGCGATGAAACTGCCGCAAGCGTTGTTCGGGACGGCAGAAGCATTGTTTCGTCCGTTGTTTCGACACAGATTGAGGAGCATAAAAAATACGGGGGAGTTGTGCCGGAAATAGCTTCACGCCGCCACTGCGAAAATATTCTCGGAGTTGTGAGAAAGGCTCTCGACGATGCGGAAATTACACTGAACGACCTGGACGCTGTGGCAGTTACATACGCTCCGGGGCTTATCGGCGCGCTGCTCGTGGGCGTGAGCTTCGCAAAGGGACTTGCTATGGCTTCGGGAAAGCCCCTTGTGCCCGTTCATCATATTGCAGGTCATATTGCCACGAATTATCTGACGTTCCCCGAGCTTGAGCCGCCCTATCTCTGCCTTGTGGCAAGCGGCGGTCACAGCCATATAATTGAGGTGCTGTCCTATACGCAGTTCAGAGTTGTGGGCAGAACACGTGACGACGCGGCAGGGGAATGCTTTGACAAATGCGCGAGAGCGATGGGATTTCCATATCCCGGGGGAGTTCATATTGACAGGGCGGCGCAGACGGGCGATCCGTCGGAATTTAAGCTGCCGCACCCGACAGTTGCAGGTAATGAGTTCGATTTCAGCTTCTCGGGGCTGAAAACATCGGTTATAAATCTTATACATAATTCTCAGCAAAAGGGCGTTGAGCTGAATTTCAACAATCTTGCGGCAAGCGTCCAGAATACAATTGCGGAGCTGCTGACGGAAAAAACCATGAGAGCTGCCGAGGCTCTCGGATACAGAAGAGTTGCCCTTGCAGGGGGAGTTTCCGCAAACACGGGAGTCCGCGCGGAGCTTTCGGCTGCCTGTGAGAGAAGGGGGTATGATTTCTTTATGCCCGATAAATCCCTTTGCGGCGATAACGGAGCGATGATAGCCTGTCAGGGGTACTATAATTTCATAAACGGCATAACGGCGGACGAGAGCCTGAACGCTGTGGCTACGCTGTCGCTGGAGGATTTGTAAGCGGACGTATAATAGAAAAATTACGGAGCATAATACCTCTATAAGAGGTGAAATTATGAAAACCGATGATTATTATTTTTCTCCGATAATTCCCGACCTGAAACGCAATCTCGACGAGATAAAGCGTATTTCGGGAGGTTCGTCGGATCTTCTTGTAAACGAATTTGTATCGGGCGGAATAAAATGCGCTCTCCTGTGCTGTGAGGGTATGCTTTCCACGTCCACGATAACGGAGCTGATACTTGCTCCCATAACGAAAATTGAGGCGAAAAGGGACTCTCACGAGCTTTTCAGCCACATTCAGAATAATCTGCTTCTCTCCATAGACAGGCTTCGGGCCGAAAACTACGGGGATTTGTTCAGGACGCTTAATTCGGGCTTTGCCGTCCTCATTGCCGAGGAAATGGACGCCGCCCTGTGCTTCGGAGTTCAGGGATACGCCGTGAGAGGTATTGATGAGCCGTCAGGCGAGGCGAATATAATGGGCGCTCATGAGGGTTTTGTCGAGGTTGTCCGCACGAATATGTCCCTCATACGGCGCAGGCTGAAAAGTCCCTTTCTCGTCATGAAGCTCTTTGTCAAGGGGGACAAAAGCCAGACCGATGTCTGCATTTGCTATATGCGGGACAGAGTTCCGAAAAAGCTTCTTGAGGAGATTCATGCTTCCCTTGACAGGATGGAGCTTGAATCTATTCTATCCACGGGCTACGTGCGCCCATTTGTGGAGAGCTGCAGCTTCGAGCTGTTCAGCTCAACGGGAACAACAGAGCGTCCCGACGTTTTATGCTCGAAGCTCATTGAGGGGAGAGTTGCGCTGCTCATAGACGGCGTGCCCTTCGCGATAGTTATTCCGCGGCTTTTCTGCGAGAGCTTTCAGACACTTGACGATTACGCATTCAAGCCCTATTATTCCACGTTTATCCGCTGGATAAAGTACGGAGCGTTTATAATTTCCGTGCTTCTGCCGTCGGTTTATGTAGCTGTCGCCATGTATCATCCGGAGCTTCTGAACAGTACGCTTCTGATGATTCTCACGGAGGAGGAGGCGAATGCTCCCTTTTCCCTGATAACCGAGGCATTTGGCGTTCTCATCATGTATGAAATAATACGTGAGGCGGGAATACGTCTGCCGAAGCCTGTGGGCGGAGCTGTAAGCATTGTCAGCGGACTTATTATAGGCGATGCCGCCGTAAATTCGGGACTTATCAGCACGCCGCTTCTCACCATATCGGCAATTGCCGTCATCAGCGGATATGTCGCTCCCGAGCTGAACCCTGCCATGACGATACTGCGGTTCGCCTTTCTTGCGGCAGGAGGACTTCTCGGACTGTTCGGGATAAGTCTGCTTGCGTGCGCGGCTCTTGTGAATATATGCGCCACGGAGGATTACGGATTCCCCTACACCGCCCCCATTTCGCCATTCAGGGCAAGGGGCATGAGAGATACGGCGATTCGCACGGGATTCCGGAAAATGCAGTCGGGCGGCTTTACCGTGGAGGAATATCATGAGTAGGGTTTCAGGGGGACAGCTTGCGGCGCTTCTCCTGATAACAGACGCATTCGCTCTGCTGTGCCTCATGGGGAACGCGTCAGCCGCCGCAGCCTGCGGATTCCTGACAGGTGTCGTTCTGCAATTTTTCCTCGCTCTCCCTGCGGCGTACTACTACAAAAACGGCGGCACGCTGAAGGACGCTCCCAAGGCGTTTGCGTGGTATTATTTAATATATCTTATCTGGTGGGGCGGAATGCTTTTCGTCATGCTGTGGAATGTTTCAGGCGATTTATCAATACCTGCGGAAAATTTTTCATTCATTCCCGAAAAGCTCCTCATATCGGGGGCAATCGCCCTGACGTGCCTTTACGTGTCCTCCCCGGGAATAAAGGCTCTCTCACGCTCGGCAGTTATTACTGCTGCTGTGGGGGCGGTTTTCCTTGCGGTCGTCATAATAAGCTCCTTCATACACGGCAAAATCGAGTATCTCACGGATATATCAGGTTCGGACGGATTTTTCGGGGAGCTTGGGAGAGGCTTCGTCCTGAGCGGCGGACTGGGGAGCTTTATCGTGCTTCTGGGCTTCACAAGGGGAAATCCTGTTAAATGCACGCTGGGATATTTCATCGGGAAGGCTGTCCTTTTCACGGCAGTTCCCCTTGCTGCGGCAGCTGTCGCAGGAGGAGTCATGGAAATCACGGAGTTCCCCGTAATATTTGCCGCAGAGCTTTCACAGCCCTTTTCGTCGCAGCGAATCGACTCCCTTTTTCTCATAATATTTGTAATCATGGCGGTATTTGCAATATCCCTCCAGACGGCTGCGGCATCCTATCTGATAAGCCTGATTTTCCCATCGTTCAGGAAGCTCCGCAGCACGCTTGCTCTTGTCCTGATGATCGGGGATGCCTTTCTCATGCACGAAATCTATCAATACAGCTCTGTGTACGTCACGGCTGTTCTTGCGGCAGTTATTGCAGTTCCGCTGCTTATGATACTGAGCCGCAAAAGGGAAAGGAGGAGCTGATATGAGGTTGATTTCCATGATTTGCGCGGCTGTTCTTGCGGCAGCGTCGCTGACAGGCTGCGATTCGGGACGGATATATAATAAAAATTACGTTCGGGCAGCCGCCGTGTGGGGCGATACGGGCAGCGAAGCCGTCATTGCCTTTTACGATGAGGAGGGCACCTATTCGGCATCGGGACGTGATTTGCAGGAGATTATCCGCAATACGGAAATAGGCGTTGGGAAGTCGGTTTTCACGGGCCACACGGAGCTTATTATTCTCGGCGAATGCGACTATGCGGAAACGCTGACGTTTCTGCTGAACGAGTGGAGGGTTTCCCCCTCGTGTCAGGTTGTCTACGGCGGAGAGAGCGCGGCTGATGTTCTGGAGAAGCTTGATGCGGAGGCTCTTGCGGATTCGGTTAGTCAGGCGGTGGAGCAGGGGAGAGCCGCTCCATGCGATATAGTTACGGTTCTCGGCGGACTTCTCAGCGAAAGCGGAGCTGCGGAGGTTGCAAAGGTCAGCGAGAACGGCTTCAGCGGAACGGCGTATATTACGAGAAAATAGGAAATAAAATAAGGGGATTTTCCGGTTTCTTTGCACATGATTGTGAATAATGTCAAAAAAACAGGCTGATAATTGTGCAAGTCAACAGAATTGTTGGGAAAGAGGTAAAAAAATGTGGAATTTGCTTGACTGGAATCGGAAAATGCTGTATAATAACGATAGTGTTAAATAACCTAAAGTTATTTACACTCGTTTTGTTGTCTCCTTTCTTTTGTTCTACACATATTTATTTTTAGGTTTTTTGTTGTGCGGCAGAGCTTCGGCTCTGCCATTTTTTTTGCATAATCTGAATCAATTCGCAGATAATAACATCAAAAAAAAGGAGGTGACAATATGAATATTACACCTGAGCTTTACAGCGACATGAGCAAGAACGCTTCTCCGAAATCGAACACGAAGGTTAATGTTCCCATAGCATTTGCCGTGGGCGGAGCAATCTGTGTTATCGGCGAGATACTCATGAAAATCTTCGGGCATTATGGCTTGGAGAAAACAGCCGCTTCAACGTGGACCTCCATTATCCTCGTGGGGGCAAGCGCGCTGCTGACGGGGCTTGGCTGGTATGAGAAAATCGCGAAGCACGCAGGCGCAGGAACTCTCGTGCCGATTACGGGCTTCTCGAACGCTATCAGCTCCTCCGCAATTGAGGCAAAGTCGGAGGGCTTCATTCTCGGGGTGGGGGCAAAAATATTCACCATTGCGGGGCCTGTGATTCTCTACGGCTGCTCCGCATCGGTGATTTACGGCATAATCTACTATATATTTAAATAATATCCAAAAAGCAAAAAGGCACGGTTAATCCGTGCCTTATATTTTTCAGTCCTGATAAACCGAATCAATTCCGAGATATTCCTCAAGGGTAAGACCGCTGTTGTAGACGGCAGTTGCTGTTTCCACGCCGAGATAGCGTATATGCCAAGGCTCGTACTTGTAGCCGGTTATATCCTCCTTGCCCTCGGGGTAGCGGATAATAAATCCGAACTCGTGGGCGTGTTCCGCAAGCCAGATTGCTTCAGGAGTTCCTGCAAAGGAATCGTCAATCGAGTTTACGTCAATTGCAAGACCTGTCTGATGCTCGGAGTGTCCGGGGCGTGCAGAAAAGGTGTCGGCAGTTTCCGAGCCGTAGAGATTGGAGTAGTTGGTGTAAATCTGACTCTGATATTCGTAGGAGCGATAGCCCGAAGCGAGATAGATGTTAAGCCCCTCTTCCGCAGCGACAGAAACAAGCTCATCGAAATGAGCTTGTGTTTCTGAGTCAAGACCCGGATTATACGTTGAAGGGAGATCATAGGTCTTGTTTACTATTAAAATTCCGTTTACATATGTTATGCCGTCGATTTCCTGAATATCCACGGCTGAATTAGCCGTTTGCGTTACGCTTGCCGCTTCGGTAGTTGCCTGAGTTGTATCGCCGCCGTCAGGGTCGGTAACAACCACCTTAACCTCCGCGTAAACCGAGGTGTTATTGTCGAAGGTAAGGGTTATATAGCATTCGCCTGCTCCGACCGCCGTAATATGCCCCACGCTGTCAACCGTAGCTACGCTTTCATCGGAGCTTGACCAATCCTCATTGGCTTCGGCTGAGCCGTCCGGATAAGCGTTAATATACGAAATAGCCGTGTCGCCGATTTCCAGATAGAATATCGTATCCGAAAGCTCCACATCGAAGGTTGACGGAACTGTAGTAGTTGTTGTCGGAACCGGTTCGGTAGCGACGGCAGTTGTTACAACTGTTGTAGGCTGAGTTGCCTTAGGGGTAGCGTCGCTGTTGGAATCACCGTCAGACGAACAGGAATGAGCGATCAGGATAATCCCCAATATAAAGATAAGAAGTATGATTGCGAGAGCCGCCATCCTCCTGCGCTGTGCCATCTTCTTAGTAACTCTTTTGCGTGGTCTGCGTGTGTTTTCATTGTTGTCCATAGAAAAATCCCTCTCTTTTTACATAGTCCAAGACAAAAGTCTCTGCTTATTTACATTATAACATACTATTCGTCAAATGTCACGTACTTTTCCAATTTTTTTGCAATGTGACATATTTTAAGTTTTATTTTTGTACAGATTTAATAAATACGGGGATAATAAGCCGAATTTAATAAAATGCAGACGATAAATCATCGTCTGCACCTTATTTTAAAAGCAATCTCGTTAGCCTAATACAACATTTATTTCATTGACATCGGCAAGCTTATCGGCAGGAACGTAGCAGCCCTCAAGAACCTCGCCGTTGAGAGTAAGCTTCTTTACGCCGCTTTCAGCGTGAGCGGAGTTGTCCACGTTGATGTTGAGCTTTTTGCCTCTGAAGCTTTTCTCGATTTTGAATCCGTCCCATTCGGAGGGAATAGACGGTGAGATTTCAATTCCGTCGGCATCGGGGCGCATACCGCAGATACCCTCAACGCAGCCCACCATAACGGTTGAAGCTGTTCCCGTGAGCCAGTGAACGTGTGAACGTCCCTCATAGGGGGAAGCCTTGCTCTCCGTGAACTGACCGTGAACGTACGGCTCCATGATTCTGATTTCAGCCTTGTCATTCATTGCGGCAGGGGAGCTTTCCATGAAATATTCGAATGCTCTGTTGCCGTGGCCGAGAAGCGATTCCGCAAGAATCAGCCAGCCCTGCGATTGCGAGAAGATACCGCCGTTTTCCTTTGTGTCGGCATTGAAAATATGCATGAGCGCTCCGTCAAAGTAGTGATCCTTGTAGGGCGGCTCGAGGAGCTTAGCTCCGTAGGGTGTATTGAGTATCTCGTGAACGCTGTCCATTGCCTTTTCAGCCTGTTCATCGGATGCGAATTTCGAGATAACGCTCCATGACTGTGGGTTGAGCCACATATTTGCCTCGGGGTCTTTTTTCGCTCCGACAACAACGCCATCCTCACGGATTCCGCGGATAAATCTGTCCTCGTCCCAGCATTTTTCAAGTGCGTCCGCAAGCTTCGGCTGAACCGTATCAATATAAGCGACATAGTTCGTGTCGTTCTTTGAAGCCGCCATATCCCTGATAACGGACATTGCGTAGTAGAGCTGGAATGCCACGAAGGTGGATTCGCCCTTAGCTCCGAGACGGAGACAGTCGTTCCAGTCGGCATGAAGTCCCGCAGGCATATCGTGATCGCCGAGACGCTCCATGGAAAATCTGACAGCGTTTTTCAGATGCTCATATACGCTTGCCTCGCCGCTGTTTGCGTAAACAATAACCTCATCGAGGAAATCCTTATTTCCGCTTTCGCCGATATATTTTACTATAGTCGGGAAAAGCCACAAAGCGTCGTCCGCACGGTAGGAGGGATGACCTGTTTCCTTGACGTATTCGGGGTCGTCAGGCGTATTTTCGTGACCTGCGTTGTGGTTGAACTTGACAAGGGGGAGTCCGCCGCCGTTATCGACCTGTGCCGAAAGCATAAAGCGAATCTTCTCCGCGGCCATTTCCGGATTGAGATGAATGATTCCCTGAATATCCTGAACCGTGTCACGGTAGCCGTAGCCGTTGCGCAGTCCGCAGTAAACGAATGAAGCGGCTCTCGACCAGATAAATGTTATGAAGCACTGATAAGCGTTCCACACGTTTATCATGTTGTTGAATTCCTCCGAGGGTGTTTCCACCTTGAAGTTTGAAAGCTGCGTGTGCCAGTAATTTTTAAGCTCCGCAATTTCCGCGTCAACCCTGCCTGCCGTCTTGTATTCGTTGAGGATTGCTGTAGCCTGCGCATTGTCCTTCTGACCGAGGATATAAATAAGCTCAGCCGTTTCGCCGGGCTTGAGGACAACATCGGACTGAAGCGCTCCGCAGGAGTTGGAGTTGAAATTCATAACGTTGTCGCACCTGCCTCTTTCCACGGCAATGGGGTTCGAGTAGGTTCTGTAGGGTCCGATAAAGCTGCTGAGACTGCCGTTATAGGCGGAAATGGGAGCGCCCACCATTCCAAAGAAGCGCTCTCTGTGATTCGAGCCTGTTTCGTCCTTGCCATCGTTTTCGTTTATGTGCTGGAGGATTTTGTTCTCCTCGAAGCTTGTGCGTGTGATAAAGAGGGTGTACTGGAGGTTTACCTGATCCTGTTCGTAGTTGTTATCGTTTGTGAACTCGACGAAACCGTAGAGGGAGAGGTTTCTGTCCTTGCTGCTGTTATTTGTAACCTTAGCCCGCCACACCTCATATGTTTTGCCGTAGGGGACGTAGTAGGTCACTTCGGATTTAATATCCGCATATTCCGCGGAAATTACCGTGTAAGCCGTACCGTGGCGGCATTCGCTCTTGTACTTGTCGAGGGGCTTGCCCACGGGCTGCCACGAAGCCGACCAGTAGTCGCTTGTGTCGTTGTCCCTGATGTAGACATACCTGCCGGGGAGCGCCATATCCGAGTTGAAGCGGAAGCGTGATATACGTCCGTTTGCGCCGGATTTTACAAAGCTGTAGCCTGCGGCGTTGTTTGAGATCATTGCTCCGTATTCCGGATCGCCCAGATAGTTTGCCCACGGTGCGGGAGTGTCGGGGTTTGTGATTACATACTCCTTATTTTCGAGGTCGAAGTATCCGTATTTCATTAAAATTCTCCTTTACTTCAAGCGGCGTACCGCTGTTAATCGAGCATAAGCTATTCAAAGTATAGCATTTTCTTGGAAATTTTTCAAGGGGTTTTGTGAAATTTTATGAGGTAACGGCAAAAAGCGACAGCCCCACGGAAAATCCGCAGGGCTGCCGGAGTAAGAGAGATATATTCGAGGCATCATCACGCAAAGCACGCCTGACCCACAAAAAGCGACAGCCCCACGGAAATTCCGCAGGGCTGCCAGAGTAAGAGAGATATATTAACTATGAGTACCTGAAAAGCATACGAACGATTTCACAGACCTTTCGGATACACAGAGCCTTAATTTTACAAACACTGCACTGCCGCACGGCTAAGCCATCTGACCTGCCTATTGATCGGATTTATTAAACCACGTGCGGCACTGCATTGAATTTGCCGTTATTTTTCCACTTCATTGTATTTTTGGAACGCACGGACTATAAGCTCCGCACAAACCTCATCGCCCAGCTCGGCACTGTTCAGGCACAAAGCGTACTGCTCCTTGTCCTGCCAGAGCTTGCCTGTATTGACATTGTAGAAGGTTTCACGCCGCTTATCCGCCTTCTTGACGGTTGATTCAGCCTTTTTCGGGTCGATTCCGTAATCGTCAATCGCTCTCTTCAGACGTTCCTCCTGCGAGCTGTAGATATAAACGCTGAAGCAGCCCTCATCCTCAAGGATATAGCTGCCGCATCTTCCAACGAGAACAAAGCTATGCTCCTGTGAAGCAATATCCCTGATTATCTCGCTTTCCATGATAAACACCTTATCGGAAAGGGGAAGATTATCCTGAATGGATCTTGTGGGATTGGCGGAAATCATCAGCGAATACAAGAAGCTTGTCGGCACGTTTTCCTCGGCACTTTCAAGTGTTTCCGGATTAAGATTACATTTTTTTGCGGCAATGTCAAGAATTGCTCTGTTATAATAGTTGACGCCAAGCTTTTCGGCAACAAGCTTGCCTATAACACTTCCGCCGCTTCCGTATTGACGTTCAATTGTAATAATTCTCTTTTTCAATTTTATTACCCCCAAAAGGTGAGGTCAGACCAAACAGAATATGAAGCTTTAATTCCGCAGCTGCAATCCTGTCCGGCAATGCCTGAAATTATGTTTAGCATCACTGCAATGATGAGAGGGTACAACACCAAAGCCATATATCCTTCATCGATTATTATTATACCACAAAATTCATAGATTTCAAGTCTTTTTTTTCTTTTTTTTGTGAGATTTTTCAAATTCTATATTTTAGACAACGGGGAATCCGGTAACTTGTGCATTTTGCCTTAATCAATTCTGATGCCGTACGACTCCGTATTCATCGTCAAGGCGGTAGTAGGGGCAGGCGTAATTCGTCCCCGCGAGGAAACGTGCCATTTCGTCCTCATCGAGGTTAATCAGGCATACATAGCAGTCGTAATCCTCATCGTAGACATAGTTTACGCAGCTTTCGCAGTTTGTTGATTTTTTACCATTCATTTTATCATCTCCCGATACAAAATCGGCTGCGGAATAATCCGACAGCCGTAATTTTATTTATTTTTATTCATGGTTCGCTGCACGATTCCCTTTAGACGCTCACAGGTGTCCTGCGGAAAAACAGTTATAAACGTAACAGCCTGATCGTGCGCTTCATCGGGAGGGAGCTTCAGGAATTTGCGGAAAAATATGTACGTTTCGTTGAATATCCCGAAAATCTCGTCAACAGCCTTTCGCCCCTCCTCCGTCAGCTCAACGCTGCTGCAAAAATCATCACGCACAAGCCCCGAATTTACAAGGCATCGGAGCATCTTGCTGACGCTCGGACGCGAAACTCCCAGATGACGCGATATGTTGACGCATCTGACAGTGCCGCCCTTATCAAGCAATTCCTTTATGGCAATCAGATATTTGATTTGCCCTGCACAATGCTTCATATTTCCCTCCTTTGGGATATTATTTATCCGAATCTATAAGATGCCAGTAGCCCTTGAGGTAAACACAGCCCGAAATAACCGTCAGAGCAGTTGAAATCCAGATGAGAACCGTTATGACAACGTCCGCTCCGTCCTGCACGCTCCGGGAAATGCCGAAACTGAAATCATGCACAATGCTCAGCCACAGGAGGATTCCCACAATCGTCACCATAGTGAACGCCGTTTTCAGCTTTCCCCATATGCCTGCCGCAACTACAACTCCGCTGTCCGCCGCAAGAAGCCGCAGCCCCGAAACCATAAATTCACGGGCAATTATTATTATCAGGGGGATTGCGCTCATCTGCACGTCGGGGCATTCCACAAACGACGCCAGTGCAGCCATGACAAGAACCTTATCAGCCAGCGGATCGAGAAATTTCCCGAAGTTTGTTACAAGATGATTCTTTCTGGCGATTTTTCCGTCAAGAGCATCCGTAACCGACGCAGCCGCGAAAATTATCAGAGCTATGCCGTAGTGGAAGGGTATGTCGATGTACATGAAAATCAGGAAAAAGGGCACGAGAAA
Organism: Ruminococcus sp.; assembly: GCA_021200415.1. Classification (GTDB taxonomy): domain Bacteria; phylum Bacillota; class Clostridia; order Oscillospirales; family Ruminococcaceae; genus Ruminococcus. Next base: position 29,317 of record JAJQGO010000062.1, read on the forward strand.
TACACGTATAAGCGTGAGCTTATTTGGAAGATTCATTGGAAATCACCTCTCCTATCAGGTCGTAATCAAGGGTGTCGGTAATTCTGATTGTGACAAAATCGCCGATTTCAAGGGGATTCTCCGAGGAGAAAAAGACCTTCCCGTCAATATCGGGAGCGTCCATGGGGGTTCTGCCGAAATAGCATTCGCCGAACCTGTCGAAGCCCTCAACAACAGCTGTAAGCTCTCTGCCGAGAAGCCTTTCGTTGTTTTCGGCGCTTATGAGCATCTGCTGCTCCATTATTATATCCGCGCGATGCTCCTTCGTTTCATCGTCAAGCTGATTCGGGAAATCGAACGCCTTCGTTCCCTCCTCACGGGAATAGGCAAAGCAGCCGAGCCTGTCAAAGCGCATACGCTGTACAAATTCCGCAAGCCTGTTGAACTGCTCCTCCGTTTCGCCGGGGAATCCTGTTATAAGCGTCGTGCGGAGGATAATTCCCGGGACTTTTTCACGTATTTTCGCAAAAAGCGCCTCAAGACGCTCCTCATCGCCCCAGCGGTTCATGCGGCTGAGAATTTCGCCGTCGCAGTGCTGAATGGGGATGTCAAGATACTTGACGATTTTCTCCTCATTTGCAATTGTATCCAGAAGCTCGTCCGTTATGCGCTCCGGATAGCAGTACAGCACACGTATCCAGCGGATTCCGTCAATTTCCGCAATTTTTTTCAGAAGCTGCGGAAGTCTTGCTTCGCCGTAGAGATCCTCCCCGTAGCGTGTAGAATCCTGCGCAATTATGACAATTTCCGAAACGCCGTTTTCAGCGAGCCATTTTGCCTCGCTCAGCACGTCCTCCATAGGAACGCTGCGGAATTTTCCGCGTATCATGGGTATAGCGCAGTAGGTACAGCAGTTACTGCAGCCCTCCGAAATTTTCAGGTAGGCGAAAAAGGGGAGAGTTGATATTATGCGGCTGCCTGTAAGCTCCGCGTCAAGCTTCGGCGGGAACCTCACAACCCTCTCGTTGGCGAGAACATGGTCGAGAACGTCAACAATATCCTTGCCGCTGCCGATACCCACAACAGCATCAGCTTCGGGGAACAGCTCAGCCGCCTCCTCCCTGTAGCGTTCGGCGAGGCAGCCTGTAATGATGATTTTTTTGAGAGTTCCGTCATTTTTGAGCTTTCCCAGCTCAAGAATGGTTTCAATTGCCTCTTCCTTTGCGGACTGAATGAATCCGCAGGTGTTGACTACCGCAATATCGGCAAGTCCCGGCTCGGTTACAAGCTCGTAGCCCTTTTTGCGGAGCTTCGAGAGCATACGCTCCGAGTCAACGAGATTTTTGGAGCATCCGAGGGATACCATTCCAACCTTGATAGGCATTGTTAATCCTCCTGTTGAAGGTCGTCTGCGCACTCGAAATAATTCCTGACGGCACGGTTAATATCGTCGAAGCAGTAGCCGTACCGGACGAGAGAGCTTTTGACCTTTTCTATAGATTTTCTGTCGTTTTCATCTGTAAGCAGACGGCTGTACTTTCTTTCGAGGAGATACGCGAGATTTTCCTCCGTGCAGTCCTCAAAAAGAGAAAGGGAATCCTCAATGGTGAATTTATCGAGTCCCTTCAGGGCCATTTCCCTTTTCGCCCGATACAGTCCGTATCTTTTCGTTTCCACCAGACGGCGGGCAAGCCTGTCGGCGTAGCGCTTGTCGTTTATGACGCCGATGTCCCTGAGCTTATCCATGACGTTATCGCAAAGCTCCTGATTCTTGTAGGTCTTCACGAGCTTTTCCCGCATTTCGGCGCATGAGTAATCCCTGTAATCCAGAAGATGGAGAGCATACTGAAAGGCTCGCCGATAGTTGGACGCATAGATGATTTTCCGCAGCTCGCCGCGGTCAAGCTCAAGCCCCGTACGGATTCCGAAATCCGCGATAATATCAGCATGGAGATAGATTTTTCTTGCTCCGTCAAGCTCCGCCTCATAGGTTGAGCCTTTGTATTTTTTCAGGGAGGTGACAGTCATGCTTATTCCTCCGCAGGGGTGAATTCCTCGAAGTCCTCTTCAATGTCGGCAAGAAGGTCGTCCGTATTCATGGAATCGCTGCTTGTCTCCTCGGCAGTGTAATCCTCCTGAAGCTCCTCATCGGTGCTGCTGTCGGTATCCTCCTGCTTTGCCTTCTTGGACTTTTTCGGGGGAGCCTTGATTTCGTCCTTATGCTCGAGAATTTTTGTTTCGATTTCCTTCATCAGCACGGGGTCGTTCTTGATGACGTCCTTTGCGTTGTCACGTCCCTGACCGAGCTTCTGGTCGTTGTAGCTGAACCATGAGCCGCTTTTCTTGATGATTCCCAGATCCGTGGCAATATCGAGAACCTCGCCTGTTCGGGAGATGCCCTGACCGTACATAACGTCAAATTCGCACTCCTTGAACGGGGGAGCAACCTTATTCTTTACGACCTTGCAGCGTGTTCTCGAGCCGATAATATCGCTGCCCTCCTTGATAGCCTCACCCTTGCGCACCTCAATGCGGACGGACGAGTAGAATTTCAAGGCTCTGCCGCCGGGCGTGGTTTCGGGGTTGCCGTACATAACGCCGATTTTCTCACGTATCTGGTTAATGAAAATCGCAACGCAGTTTGATCTTGAAATTGCCGCAGTAAGCTTTCTCATCGCCTGCGACATAAGACGTGCCAGCTGACCTACGTGATTATCGCCCATTTCGCCGTCAATTTCAGCTCGTGTCGTCATAGCGGCAATGGAGTCGAGAACGACAACGTCAATTGCTCCCGAGCGTATAAGAGCCTCGGCAATTTCAAGCGCCTGTTCGCCGCTGTCGGGCTGTGACACGAGAAGCTCATCCGTATTAACGCCGAGTGCCTTTGCGTAAACGGGGTCGAGGGCGTGTTCAACGTCAATGAAGGCAGCGTCGCCGCCGAGCTTCTGAGCCTCCGCAACAATGTGGAGAGCAACGGTTGTTTTGCCGGAGCTTTCAGGGCCGTATATCTCAACGATTCTGCCTCTCGGGACGCCGCCGATTCCCAGTGCCATATCGAGCGTCATGGAGCCTGTGGGGATAGCGTCAACGTCAAGCGTTTTCGTCTGACCGAGGCGCATTACAGCTCCCGCGCCGTATCTCTTTTCGATTTGCTTGAGGGCGCTGTTGAGGGCAGTTTTCTTGTCCTCCGCGTTTGTAACCCGAACAACGGGTACTTTTTTTGCAAGTTCCTTTTTAGCCATTATTAGTCCTCCGTATTATTTGTTATTTTCCGTGCTGCTGCCGTTCGTGTAATACCTGCGGTATCACGGCGCAGACTGATGCCTTCAAATCCGTTTTCCGCGAGAATTCCGCTTACGGCTTCATGCTGATTATATCCGAATTCATATGCCAAGAATCCGCCGTCCTTCAGGGAGCTTCGCCATATGGGCGTGATTTTCCTGTAGTAGTCAAGGCCGTCACGTCCGCCGTAGAGAGCCGTTTCAGGCTCGTAGGTGACCTCCCTTTGCAGGCGCATCATATCCTCCGCCGTCAGGTAGGGCGGATTGCATACGATAATATCCGCATCCCCGACAAGCTGTGCCGTGCCTTCACGAAGAGCATCGCCCCGAATTATATGTATGGGAACTCTGTTCAGCTCGGCATTCTCCCTTATGTAGGCGACAGCCGTTACCGAAAGCTCCACGGCGTATACATCGGCATTGGGAATAAGCCGCTTCAGGGAGATGGCAATACATCCGCTGCCGCTGCAAAGATCGACGATTTTCGGAGCGTCCCACTTGTTTTCACGGCAGATGTCAATTACCTGCGTAACAAGCGTTTCCGTGTCGGGTCTTGGAATGAGAACGCCCTCCCCCACACGGAACTCATATCCCATAAATTCCCAGCTTTTCATGAGATACTGGAGGGGATAGCCCTCCGAGCGTTTTTTCGCCAGCGCCGAGATTTTTTTGCTCAGCTCATCCGGAACAAGCTGCTGCCTGTCCATGATGATTTGCGGAAAGGGGATTCCGAATGCAAATTCGAAGATGCACTGTGTATCAAACCTCGGGGAATCGACAGAGGATTCCTCGAGAAGTCTTTGTGTCCGTGAGAAAAGCTCGCCTCGGCTTACCATTTATCCTCCTCCTTGTCCTCGGGGATGCAGGGTGTCAGGGCAGCAATTGCGACTTCAATCATGCTGTCGTCCGGCTCACGTGTAGTGATTCTCTGCATGGCAAGACCGGGGGCGGAAAGGATTCGTGTAAAGAGGTTGTCGTTGTTTCCGGCAAGTCTGATGCATTCGTAGGAAATACCCACGATAAAGGGCAGCAGAATGAGGCTTGCGACGATTCTCTGCCATGTCACGTCAAAGGGGACAAGGCACATGACGAGTATGCTGATGATAAGCACGATGAAGATGAAGCTTGTTCCGCAGCGCTTGTGAAAGCGTGTCTGCTTGCGGACGTTTTCAACTGTAAGGGGCAGCTCCGCCTCATGGCAGGCGATTGTTTTATGCTCCGCTCCGTGGTATTCGTACTGTCTGCGCATATCCTTCATGAGGGCGGTGAGAGCCATGTAGGCGACAAAGATTGCGATTTTCAGGATACCCTCCGCAAGGGAACGGATAATGCGTGATTTGGTAAGGATTGCGATTTTGCCGACTACAAATTTGGGCAGGAAGATGAAAAGTCCCAGAGCGATAACGATTCCCAGAACTGCTCCGATGACGGTGCTGACCGTGTAGAGCGCCGAGCCATTTTCCTCCTTTTCCTCCTCGGTAATCTGCTTGTCCATTGATTTCATGAGATACTTGTAGCCCTTGACGAGCGATACCACGAAGCTCACGCAGCCGCGCACAAGCGGGCATTTCTTGTACCACGGGGCATTTTTTCCGTTGCGCTCCTCCCATGTTTCCACGTCGATTGAGCCGTCCGGAAGGCGGCAGGCCATAGCTCCCGTGTTCGGGCCGAGCATCATAATTCCCTCGATGAGAGCCTGTCCGCCGATTTTTGATTTGAATTTTTCCTGTGAAGGCGTATTGTTCTTACTCATATGCTTCTCCTGTCGTTAAAATATTCCCCTGATTGTGGAGCAATCCCTGCTATTCCTTATCAGCCGCAGGAAGGGTGATTACAACCGTTGTACCTGCCCCCTCACGGCTTTTGATGTCCAGTGAGCCGCCGTGCGTCGTTACGATTTCGTCCGCTACCGCAAGACCGATACCCGAGCCCCGGCGTGTATGATTTGCCTTGTAGAATTTTGTTTTGACCTTTGGCAGGTCGGATTCCTTGATTCCGCAGCCCGTATCGGCGACGGTTATCCGCACGCCTCCGTCATACTCCTCAGCCGTAACCGTAACCGTATCGCCGTCGGAGGAATATTTAACCGCGTTGTCAATGATATTTATAAAGACCTGTCTGATTCTGTTTTTGTCGCCGTTGACGATTGGCAGCATCTCGGGGTCGTTGTAAACTATTTTAATGTTCTCACGCCGTGCCTTGTCGCTGTAGATGAGGATTGCGTCACCAAGCTCCGCAAGGACGTCCATATTTTCGCACTGGAGGGAGAAATGACCGTTCTGCATACGTGAGAAGTCAAGAAGCTCCTCCACCATGTTGGAGAGCCTTTCCGTTTCGTTGACGATAACGCCGACGCCCTTTTTCATGGTTTCGGGATTTACGCCGTCGTCAAGCATCATAGTTTCCGCCCAGCCCTTGATTGCGGTAAGGGGAGTTCGCAGCTCATGCGAAACGGAGGAGATAAAGTCGTTTTTCATAGCCTCCGCCGCGGAAAGCTCGTCCGCCATGTGGTTGATGGCTGTGCAAAGCTCGCCTATCTCATCGCCGCTGCTGTTTTCGATTCGGACGGAGAAATCACCCATTGCGAATTTCCTCGCGATTGCGCTTATCTGGCGTATCGGCTTGACGATAGAGCCTGCGAAGAAAACTCCCGTAGTGATGATAATGACCATAACCACGATACAGATTATGGTGAACGCTATTATATATGTCTGAATTGTGTTGTCTATTTCAGTCAGGGAGGTTACCATTCTCACGGAGCTGAACTCACTGTTCATGGCGGAAATCGGCACGGAAACAGCCATAATTTTCTCGCCGCTGCTCATTTTCCCGATGTATGAAGCCTCCGCCCCCGTGAGCATTGCCTCTTCATAGTCGGGCATGGAAACGCTGTCGTCAGGGGAAAATCCCGATGACGTGAGAACCACTCTGCCGTTGGAATTTACCGCCATAAGCTCGATTTTGTCCTTTTCCGTGAAGGTTTCAAGGAGATTGCGCATTTCGGCTGAAAAGTTAGCCGAGGTGTCCTGCGAATAGACGCTCAGGACGCTCGTAACGGCATTTAATTTTGAATTGAGATACTGCTTTGCGGAGTTGTAGTAATAGCTCTGCACGGCGTATATGAACGCCATTTCGATTACGATAACCGCAAGGAAAATCACGCCGAAGTTATTGAAAATCCAGCGCCTTGTAATACTCTTTTTAGCCATATTACTTTGTATCGTTCCATTTGTAGCCGTAGCCCCAGATAGTGATAATATAGCGCGGACTTGACGGCTCCTCTTCGATTTTCATTCTGATTCTTCTGATATTCACGTCCACGATTTTGTCGTCGCCGTAGTAGCTTTCGCCCCATATATGGTTAAGAATGCTTGCCCTGTCGAGGGCGGTATTCTTGTTTTTCATAAAAAATTCAAGTATCTGATACTCCACCTGCGTCAGCTCAATCTGCTGACCGTTTTTCGTGAGAGTCCTGCTCTTGAGGTTCATTGCGAACGGTCCCGATTCAATAACCGAGGATTCCTCATTTTTGATGAAGCTCATGCAGACTCTGCGGTATATGGCGTCAACGCGGGCAGTCAGCTCCGAGGGGGAAAAGGGCTTGGTGATGTAATCATCCGCGCCGATCATAAGACCGCTGACCTTATCCATTTCCTGTGTTCTTGCCGTCAGCATAATTATACCGATGGTAGAGCTTTTCTCACGGATTCTTTTGCACACGGTAAATCCGTCAATACCGGGCATCATGATGTCGAGAAGCACAATATCGAAGCTGCCGTTTTCCTTGGCGAAGGTTTCCAGCGCAGCCTCGCCGCAGTCCACATCAACAACGTCGTATCCGGCACGCTTAAGATTTATCACAACGAATTCGCGTATTGCGGCTTCGTCCTCACATACAAGTATACGTTTCATAGAAGATTGCTGCTCCTTTCGGGATTCCCGTGGGGAATCGCCGTTTTCCGAATAGGTTCGGTTATCCTTTGAATTTAAAATATACAGCCACATCCGCTGCCGAAAGGCTCAGACCGTCTGATTCTGTTTCCGAGTATCCCGGTATATAGGCAAGATACGTGTATTCGCCCTTAGTGCGCAGAAGCATATATCCAACGGAGATTCTGTCCTCCTTTGAAGCCGAATCCGAGGCGCAGTACAGGCGCAGAAGCTCCCTGCCCGTCTGGTCGTTTTCGTAGGCGCAGAGAACTATCTCATCGTTTACCGCGTCACGCTTGACAGTCACTCTGTTCTGCCAGCTTTCGGGGAAGATGAAAATATATCCGTCGTTGACGCTGTAATAGGAGGAATATTTCTGCTCAAGCTCACCGCTGCTGTTGATGTACAGCCAGTTTGTAATGCTCATCTGTTCGCTTTCGGAAACGTCCTCATATCCCGGGGGAATTGTCTGAACAGGGATTTCAAGAATCCCGTCCCCGTCCACGTCATAGGAATTGCAGCCGGAGGGACGCACAGTTGAAAGGCTTTCCTCCTGCGTTTCGAAAATTTTGTTCAGACCGCTGCTGTCCATGTAGATAATGTCCGTCTGGATAAATCCCGTGCCCGAAACGGCGTCAATGTAAAGACCCGTCTGACCGTCGCCGATTTCTCCGTAAACGAGGCTGTCAAATTCGGTGAAGCTTCCGCTAAGCTCGCAGCTGTACTTGTGATACATACCCTCATCATCAAGCTTATATGCCTCAGCCGCCGCCGCCTGTCCGGTTGTTGAGCCGGAGAGCAGGAGAAATTCGTTTTCGCCGTTGCCGTCGAGGTCGGTCACGTCAATGAAGGAATAGGACGAGGTAAATGTTTTTTCAATCGTGCCGTCTGAGTAGTTATAAATCGACACTGTTTTTTCGGAACGGTTCACGAGGCTGCTGCCGATAATCACATTTACACGGTCGTTTGAGCCTAATTGGGAAATCATAACCTTTTCGACCTCCGAGCCGTCGGCAGGCGTATCGCAGACCGAACGCCACTGACCGTCAAACTGATCGAGAATATTTATACGGAGAGTGTTTTCGTCAACCGTAAGGCTGTTTTTTTCGTAAAAGACGATAGCTTCGCTGCCGCCGTCGCCGTCAATATCCTCCACGATAAACGCGGAGAGATACGAGCCTGATTTTGGATATTTAAGGCTGATTGAAGATCCGGCGGCGTCAGTGAGAGCGTTGTAGATTTGTTCCTGTTCCATGCTCAGCTTCGGGGGAGTCATGAGATTATCAATGCTCGAGCCGAAGGAGCAGCCGCAGAGAGAAAGGGCAAGCATGAGAGCTGCCGCGATTTTTGATGCTTTCAAAAAAATCTCCCTTCCGCGATTGTGATTTATGTTTTATATGTTTTATATGTTTGTGCTTTATCTGTCCTCAAGCTTTACATATTCCTTTTCAGCAGCGATTGCCTTGTAAGCCGGACGTATAATTCTGCCGCAGGTGAGGATTTCCTCCATTCTGTGAGCAGACCAGCCTGCCATACGGGCAACGGCGAAGAGGGGCGTGAACAGATCCTCGGGGATTCCAAGCATTCTGTAGACAAGACCCGAATACATATCCACGTTTGCGCACATAACCTTGTCGCTGCCCTTGACCTCCCTGAAAATTTCAGGGGTAAGGCGTTCGATTGTATCGAGGAGCTTGAATTCCGCTTCGATTTCCTTTCCTGCGGCAAGCTCGAAGGCCTTCTTCTTGAGGATAACCGCACGAGGGTCGGAGATGGTATAAACCGCGTGACCCATGCCGTAGATAAGACCTGAGCTGTCGTTTGCCTCCTTGCGGATTACCTTGCGCATATAGTCGGCAACCTCGCCCTCATCGTTCCAGTTTTTGATGTTTTCCTTGAAGTTGTCAAGCATATGGATTACCTTGAGGTTAGCTCCGCCGTGACGGGGACCCTTCAGTGAGCAGATAGCCGATGAATAGGCTGAATAGGGGTCGGTTCCCGAGGAGGTGAGAACACGGCAGGTGAAGGTGGAGTTATTTCCGCCGCCATGCTCCGCCTGAAGCATGAGCAGAACGTCCAGCATCTGCGCCTCCTCCTTGGTATACTGCCTGTCGGGGCGGAGGAGAGAGAGAATGGTCTGGGCTGTATTTTCCTCATAGTTGAGGGGGTGCATAATCATGCTTGCGTTGTCGAAGCTTCTGCGCTTGACCTGATAGGCGTTTGCCATAATTACAGGGAGCTTTGCGATAAGGCTGATTGCCGTCCGCATTTCGTTGTCAAGACCCTTGTTTTCGCATTCGTCATCGTAGGAATAGAGAGCGAGAACGGAACGTGCAAGCTTGTTCATGATATTTTTTGACGGAGCCTTGAGAATCATATCCTCAACGAAGCCGCTTGGCAGATCCCTTTTAAGCGAGAGATACGTTGTAAAGGTTTCAAGCTCCTCCTTGGACGGGAGATGACCGAAAAGCAGGAGAAAGACGGTTTCCTCAAAGCCGAAGCGATCCTCCGCCTCAACATTTTCAACGAGATCCTTAATGCTGTAGCCTCTGTAGATAAGCTCGCCGGGGATAGGCTCAACCTCGCCCTCGTTTACGATGTAGCCATGAACATTACAAATCTTTGTAATACCCGCAGTTACGCCTGTTCCGTCGCTTCGGCGAAGACCTCTTTTTACGTGAAACTTGTCATAGAGCTTTGGGTCAATAGTGGAATTTTCAGCAAGACTGCTGCATAAATCTTTAATGTTAGAACCTGAGATAAATGCCGGCATTGTAATCACACTCCCTTAATATTTATAACACCGCCCACAGACCTGCCGCACGTCTGCTTCAACATTTCGTCGGTCTGCACAACCTTTAATCACAGCCATGCAAACGCAGGCTGTCAAATGCATTAACTGCCGAAAATCACATTATACATTAGTGAAGCAGGTCTTGTTTGGTGTTCCCTTAATTATACACCATAATCGAGCTTATGTCAAATAGATTTAATGCAAAGGAGATTTAAAATGAAAAGATATTTTCCGTTTTTACTTATTTTTGCGGCTTCCGTTCTGGCGATACCTGCCGTTCCCGTATATCTCAGGGGAACGGGCGAGGGCGAATCCTCAGCCGCATCCGAAGCTGAACCCGAATCCGATTCCGGTTCCGGATCTGAAGCAGACTCCGCCGAAACCGAATCGGACGGCGTTTACAGGATCCTTGACGTTTCAACGGGGGAGGTCATGGAGGTCACGGCGGAGGAGTATATTATAGGGGCTGTCTGCGCGGAAATGCCTGCGACCTTCGAGCCGGAAGCTCTCAAGGCACAGGCTGTTGCGGCTCATACCTATGCGGAGCGCCAGCGGCTCAGGGAGCTTGAAAATCCCACAGCTGAGCTTTGCGGAGCTGATTTTTCCAACGATACATCAAAGTATCAGGGCTATTTTACGGAGAATCAGGCGAAGCAGTATTACGGCGAGAATTTTGAGGTGAACTACAGCAAGATAAAGGACGCCGTTCAGGAGGTCAGCAGCTATATTCTTACATACGAGGACGAGCCGATTATATCCGCGTTTCACTCTATGTCCTCGGGGACAACCGAAAGCGCGGAGAACGTCTGGGGAGCGGCTGTGGATTATCTCGTTCCCGTGGACAGCAGCTATGATACCGCAGCTCCGAAATATCTGGAGGAAACACGCTACGAAAAGGATATTCTCGAGGCGAAGCTTACGGCATCCTTTGACGGCTTGGAGCTTGGGGAGGATTTCGCCTCATGGATAACAATCGGGGAGGTTTCCGAATCGGGAACTGTTCTGACGGCGGCTGTGGGGAATAAAACCGTCACCGGAACTGAAATCAGAGCTGCCCTTGCTCTGCGTTCCGCCTGCTTTGAGATTGAATATGACGGGGACGAGGCTGTGTTCACAACAAGGGGCTACGGCCATGGAGTCGGCATGAGCCAGTACGGGGCAAATTCTATGGCATCGGAGGGCAAAACGTGGCAAGAGATTCTTGAGCATTACTATCCCGGCTGCGAAATAGAGGAAATCTCTTGAAAAATCCCCTGAAATGTGGTAATATTAAGATAGAATAATATCGTCAGGGGGCGAATTTTATGAACATCAGGGAATCCGTGCTGAAGGCAATTGCCGCCTCGGGGGAGGATTTTCTCTCGGGGGGACAGCTTGCGGAAAATCTCGGCGTAAGCAGAACTGCCGTCTGGAAGGCTATAAAGGCTCTTGAAGCCGATGGCTACCTCTTTGACGCCGTAAGCGGCAGGGGATACAGGATTTCTCCGCAAAACAACAGGCTCAGCGCAGAGCTGATACGTGCGGAGCTGAATTCCCATGAGGACAGGGAAATAATAGTTTTCGATGAGATAGATTCCACAAACAATTACGCGAAAAAGCTTGCCTCGGAGGGAGACTCTCACGGAACGGTAATAGCTGCCGACAAGCAGTCCGCAGGCAGAGGCAGACTTGGCAGAAGCTTCTTTTCGCCGTCGGGAACAGGACTTTACATGAGCGTTATTATACGTCCGGAGATAAGCATTGAGGCGGCTCAGCTCATAACCTCATGCGCAGCCTGTGCCGCGGCGGAGGCTCTCGAGGGGCTGTGCGGACGTCAGGTTGACGTAAAATGGGTCAACGACCTCTACATGAACGGGAAAAAAATCTGCGGAATCCTGACAGAAGCGTCCCTCAGCCTTGAAACAAGCTCCCTTGACTATGCCGTAATCGGAATCGGCATGAACGTGCTGAGCGTCAGGGGGATTTTCAGCAGCGAGCTTTCGGAAATTGCCGCCTCCGTTGAGGATGAAGCAGGCGTGAAAATCAGCAGGAATAAGCTCTGCGCGGAGATTCTCGGCAGGCTTGACGAGCGTCTTGAGGGCATCGAGAATCGGGAATTTCTTGAGGATTACCGCCGCAGGGAAATACTCACGGGAAATGTTATAACAGCCTCCGCAGGGGGCGAAAGGATTACCGGCAGAGCAGTCGGAATCGACGACAGCGCAAGCCTGATTGTGGAGCTGGAGGACGGCTCACGGCGAGCTTTAAGCTCCGGCGAGGCGAATCTTTGCAGGATAAAAAATAAAAGCTCCGTATAAGGAGCTTTTTTGCTGATTAAAGCGAGAAGGTTTCGATAATCATGCTTATCGCAAGGAGGATAAATGCTGCGGCAACCGTGAAGGTTTTCTTAGCAACTGCAAATCCGCGCCTGCTCTGCTGGGGAGTCGTCCTCGGGAACATATTTTTCTTTGAAAAGGAAAGGAGCGCCACAAGTCCTATTGCGGCAAGGAACATATACGCGAAGCTTACCCAGATTATTGTGTATGTGCTGCCTGTTTCCGAAAAATGGCTGATAATCATGGCAATGGAGTTGACGAAGATGTGAACTATAACAGACGGCAGAATTGAGTTGTGCTTTATATCAATGTGGGCAAGGAACATTCCCAGCAAAAAGGCGAAAAAGAACTGTGGGAGATTTCCGTGGGCAAGCCCGAAGAAGAGTGCGGATGCCACAATCGCAAAGCGCTGATTGGCTCTTGAGAAAACCTTGAGAACCATTCCTCTGTAGAACATTTCCTCGGTAATAGGGGCGATAATGCATTGGTAAATTATGAGGACTGCAACGCCTGTCGCTGTTGTGGCAAAGTCTGAATCGTCCACAATTGTCGTGTGACCGTACTTATTGAATACATCCTCAGTGAATGTTGAAAGCATTGACGAGGCATACTGAATGAAAATTCCGCATAGGCAGTATTGTATCGCCTTCCCCACGCTGAAGCCGTGTGTTCCTATGAGTGAGGAGCTGCCGAGCTTTGTGAATTTCAGCCCTATGTAGGTGAACAGGACGTTGGCAATGAGAAACGTAACAGCCGAAACCGATACGAGAAGCGCCGAGCTGTATGCGTAGCTGTACAGCGAATAGTAGGACACATTGGGATTCAGAAGCTGCAAAATCATCATGACAAGCCTGACTCCCGCAAGCGAGAGGAGATTGGTTAAAACAAAATGGAAAAAGATACAGGCTCCGCCCGTGCCGTAGAATCTGCGCAGACGCTTTTTTTCACCTGCGCTCGGCTCAACGGGAATTTTGCAGCCGGGCATTTTTATCTGCGGGACAATATCACTGTAGCTGCCGTTGTAATCGTGATATTCGGTGGGATTGTCGAAGGGGTCGTTTTCATCGAGCATAAGGCTCTTCCTGCGTTCGGCTTCGTCCTCCTCCAGAAGCTTGTTCAGCTCAAAAATTTCGTGATTGAGCATAGAAATTTCAGCCTGACGCTCATCGGGTGTAATGTTGTCGTTCATTTTTATGCAGCTCCTCCTTTTTCTGCGTACACATTGCAAAATACATACAATATATTATATCAGATTTTTTCGTGAAAGTAAATACCCGAACTGCTTTTAAAAAAATCTCCCGACGCTATAGACAAATTTCACAAAATGTGATATAATAGATATGAAATTATTGATAATACTGTTGCTTTTTTGCCGCGGCAAGCCATTTGCCGCGCGAATGTGACAAGAAAGGAAAGGGTATGATTCACGAAAAATCCTGCGGCGCAATTGTTTACCGCAAATTCCACGGGAATACCGAGATTTTGCTCGTAAGGCACATCAACAGCGGTCACTGGTCTTTTCCAAAGGGTCATGTTGAAAAGGGGGAAACGGAAGTGGAAACGGCAAGGCGTGAAATTATGGAGGAAACGTCCATTGACGTAATAATCGATCCCACGTTCAGGGAAACTGTAACCTACTCCCCAAGGCGAGATACGGTAAAGAATGTGGTCTATTTTTTGGCAAAGGCGAAAAATGTCGATTTCGTGCCCCAAAAGGACGAAATATCGGAGGTGCGGTGGGTTGACATTACCTACGCTCCCCACATTCTCTCCTACGACAACGACAGAACAATCACGGTTAAGGCAAAAAACGCCATCAAAGATTTGTACTGAAAATCACATCAATTCACACTAAAGCTCCGGACGGCTGTCCGGAGTTTTTTTATACATCAAAACACACTCGTCAGCAGCGGAGCTTCGTTTTCCCGAAGGAGCGTCAGAAGCTCCGCCATTTCATCAAGCTCGGCGAAGGCTTCGTCGCTGTCAGCCTGTATCATGGGAATTATCCTCGAGGCAAGGCGGCTTATTTCCGAAAGCCTGTCCTTTTTCAGCATGACGCCTGCCCATTTGCGGAAGTCCTCCCAGCTCTCCCCAAGCTCCGCCGCCTTTTCGAGGGCGGATTCCTTGTCGCCTGCTTCAAGGCTGCTGCGAACCGCTTCGTTAAGCTCGCAGAGCCTGTCGCATCTGAAGCTCACCCATATGCCCGAAATCACGCTTAAAAGCACGAGAACCGAAAGAATAATTCCGCTTGTTTTAACTCTTGTCATTTGAATTTCCCTCTCCGCCGATTTTCGGGGGATTTCCCCGCTTGTCGGCAATGTAGTAGCGTCCGGAGCTGTCCGCGGTCATTATGAGAACGTCGGAAACATCAAGTCTCTCCCTGCGCAGAATACGCTTCAGCGTCTTTTCCCCCATGCCTGCGGTGCTTAAAGCCCTTTCCGAAATTTTTCCGTCGGAGATTACAACCTGCGGCGGATCGGAGCTTTCGCCCGTGATATTCATATCAATTCGTGTAACCGATTCGTTATCGGATTTTTTCATAACGGAAATACTGCCCGTTGTTTCAACTATGGCGAACTGCACCTCCTCAATGCGGAAGATGCCGTTCCCACGGAGCGCCGTCATGAGGTCGTCAACCGAAAAGCGCAGATCACGCATTACCCTGCGGTCGATAACGCCGCCGCTTATGATGATTTTCGGGTGACCTGAAATAACCTTGCGGAGCTTTGTGCATTTCATGGAAAGCCACGATACGATAACCTCAAAGCAGACAAGGGATAAAATAGGCGTAATCCCGACTATAAGGGGAATATTGACGTCCTCAAGGGGGAGTGTGGCGATATTTGAAACGAGAATGGTAATTACAAGCTCCGACGGCTGAAGCTCTCCCAGCTGACGCTTGCCCATAAGCCTGACGGCGAAAATTACCAGAATATAGAGAATCAGGGATCTCAGCAGAACAATGCTCATAAAAAACGCTCCTTTCTAAAGTTATTCTGCCTTTTTCGGTTTGAGTTATACATAGTAATAATCGGGGAAATCAGTGAATATAAATAATAAAAAAACTGTTTTGCATGGAGGAAAAAATATGGACAAAAGAGATATTGCGTCACAAGCTGAAAAATACAAGCGTGAGATGATGAAGCTTTACGGCAGAAGCACCGTTCAGGAAAATGACGATGAGGCAGTCCCCGTGGTAAACGTAAGACCCGAGGCCGATGAGCCGCCCGAAGCTCCCCCTGAGCCTGAAAGGGAAATAAAAACCGAGCCTGAAACGGAATATGAGCCTGAATCTGAGGATAACGACATGACACGGCGCTATCCCGACCCCGATTTATCGGAGCTTGAAACGGATTTCGGAGAGTCTCCCGAAGAGAACGGCGATGAAACTCCCGAATATGTATCCGAGGAGAGCATAGGCACGGAAAAGGGCTATATTCAGGTAAATGTGCGCACGGGAGATGATTCTGAGCCGATACAGGGAGCGGATGTTCAGGTGACGGCTGTCGTTGATGGAAATCTGATGATACTGGCTTCGGGAGCTACCGATGAAAGCGGAGCCGCGCCCCTGTTTGAAGTTCCCGTGCCGAGCATTTCCTATTCGCAGACGCCCGATCCGACTGTAAGACCCTACAGCCTTTTTGACGTCAGCGTGACGGCAAGGGGATTTTTCAACGCAAGAAGCGTCGATGTGCCTGTATTCGAGGGGATAACCTCAGTGCAGAGCTTCAGCATGATACCTACGCCCCTTTTCATGAACTCAGGGGACGAAACGGTTACAAGCTACAATCAGGAGCCGAATTTATAGGAGGGGATTTTTATGCTTACAGGAACGCCTTATATTCCCGAAACGATTACAGTTCATCTGGGAACGCCCGATTCAAACGCGGCAAATGTTACGGTTGATTTTCCCACATACGTGAAAAATGTGGCATCAAGCGAAATATATCCGACATGGCCGGAAAATTCCCTGAGAGCGAATATCTACGTTATAACAACATTTGCCCTGAACAGGATATATACCGAGTGGTATCGTTCGAGAGGATATGATTTTGACATAACGGCTTCAACGCAATACGACCAGAAATTCATAAACGGACGTGAAATCTTTGAAAACATCAGTCTGCTGGCGGATGAGCTGTTCAACGACTATGTGCGGCGGCAGGGGACTGTCGAGCCGATGTTCACGTCCTTCTGCAACGGAACGACCGTTACGTGCAGCGGACTTTCCCAGTGGGGGACGGTAACACTTGCGAATCAGGGCATGACGCCCTATGAGATACTTCAATATTATTACGGAGATGATATAGATATTGTGAAAAACGCGCCTGTCAGAACATCAATGCCGTCCTTCCCGGGAATAGATCTCGCTGTCGGGGCGGCAGGAAACGATGTCAAGTCACTTCAAATATATCTTAACAGGATTTCGAGAAATTATCCCGCAATTCCGAAAATACCGGAGGCTGACGGCGTTTACGGAGCTGAAACGGAGGACGCTGTGAGGGAGTTTCAGCGGATTTTCGGTCTGAATGCCACAGGAACGGTCGATGAAGCGACGTGGTATAAGATAATATATATTTACACGAGCGTTAAACGAATTGCCGAGCTTGATTCGGAGGGAGTCCGCCTTGAGGAAATCCCACGGCAGTATTCGGAGGAGCTGAAAATCGGAATGCAGAGTCGGGAGATAAGCGTTCTCCAGTATTATCTTGCCGTAATCGGGGCGTATTACGAGGCTGTCGCTCCGGTTGAGATTACGGGATATTTCGGGGAAGAAACGGAGAAATCCGTGAAATCCTTTCAGCGTGTTTTCGGACTTTCGCAAACGGGAGTTGTGGACAGAGCCACATGGAACGATATGTATCGGGCGTATCAGGGAATTGTTGAATCCGTGCCCTTTGATTCGGCAGCGGATGTTGTCCTCTATCCGGGAACTGTTTTCAAGGAGGGCGTTTCGGGAGAATATGTGCGGATTCTCCAGCAGTATCTGACGTTTATCAGTCAGACATATCCCAATATATCCGCAGTCAACGACACAGGCTACTTCGGGCCGCTTACAAGGCAGTCGGTTACGGAGTTCCAGAAGCAGTTCGGGCTGACCCCCAACGGCATAGTGGGAGCGGATACGTGGGACGCGATTGCGGGAGTTTATTCGGATTTGAAATTCGGCTTCGACAAGCGCCCCTATCAGAACCCCGGGTATACAATTTCCGCGTGAGCGGACACGAAAGGAGCAATTTTTATGGCTTACACGAATGCGCAGAAAAAGCAGCATATCAGGGAGATTCAGACGTATCTTTACGGGATTTCCTTTTTCGACGGCAGGATTCCGAGGATTATTCCCGACGGAATTTACGGCAGGGAAACGGCAGTTGCCGTGAGAGCCTTTCAGCGTGAGTACGGCATAGCCGAAACGGGCAATACGGATTCCGCAACGTGGGATAAAATCGTAAGCGTTTATCAGGCTTATCAGCACTCGAACCCGATTGCCTATAATATCTTCCCCTCGTCGGGATATGTGGTGCGTCAGGGGGATAAGGGGCTTGTGGTGTATATTTTGCAGGCGATGCTGAACGATTTGGGAATAAAGTATGACAATATGCCTGCAATCGCCGTCAGCGGAACGTATAATGCCCCGACAGCCGAAGCGGTAAAGCTTTTCCAGAGGAAAACGGGACTCCCCCAAAGCGGCTCAGTTGACAGCGGAACGTGGAATATGCTTGTCCGCGCAAGCGAACATATAAACAAAACAGCCGGATGAAAATAAACATAATCATGGCGTCAACTTAACATTATTCATCGATTTGATTTAATCTCAATTTTGTGAAAAAAAAGTCAAAGACCCTATTGACATATTGACAGAAAACGGCTATAATAGTACCTGAGGAACAATTCAAATTTCTATAAGTTCCGTCTGTATTATACGGAATATCGGAGTTCATACAATATGTATACCCGTATTTTTTGTATGCAGAAAGACGCAAAAAATTAGGAGGTTATTACAATGTCATTGACACAGAATCCAAATGTAAACAAGTGGGTCGAAGAAATGATCGCTCTCACAAAGCCTGAGAAGGTTGTATGGATTGACGGCTCTGAAGAACAGCTTGCTCAGCTCAAGGCAGAGGCAATCTCTACAGGCGAAATGATTGAGCTTAATCAGGAAAAGCTCCCGGGCTGTATCTATCACAGAACCAAGCCCAATGACGTAGCTCGTGTTGAGGACAGAACTTTTATCTGTACCAAGACTAAGGAGGACGCAGGCCCGACAAATAACTGGATGGCTCCCGACGAGATGAAGGCTATGCTCACACCCCTCTACGACGGCTCAATGAAGGGCAGAACAATGTATGTTATCCCTTATTCAATGGGTCCTATCGGCTCGCCCCTCGCTAAGGTCGGCGTTGAGGTTACAGACTCGATTTACGTTGTTCTCAATATGAATATCATGACAAGAATGGGTAAGGCTGCATTTGAAAATCTCGGCGATACTTCCGACGATTTCGTAAGAGGTCTGCACTCAAAGGCTGACGTTGATCCCGAAAAGAGATATATCGTTCAGTTCCCTGAAGAAAATACTATCTGGTCAATTAACTCTGCTTACGGCGGAAACGTTCTCCTCGGCAAGAAGTGCTTTGCTCTCAGAATCGCTTCATTCCAGGGCAAGAATGAGGGCTGGATGGCTGAGCATATGCTCATCCTCGGCGTTAAGAAGCCTGACGGAGAGGTTAAATATATCACAGCTGCTTTCCCGTCCGCTTGCGGAAAGACAAACCTTGCTATGCTTATTCCTCCGGAGGGATATAAGAAGGCAGGCTACGAGGTATTCACTGTCGGCGACGATATCGCATGGATGAAGCCCGGCGAGGATGGCAGACTCTACGCTATCAACCCTGAAAACGGATTCTTCGGCGTTGCTCCCGGAACAAACGCTAAGTCCAACTACAACGCTCTCGCTTCCACAAAGAAGAATACCATCTTCACAAACGTTGCTATCAACAACGATGATATGACAGTTTGGTGGGAGGGCCTTGACAAGAATCCTCCTGTAAACGCTACAGAGTGGAAGGGCGCTAAGGTAAACGGCCCTGAGTTTACATCTGTTGTCGGAGCTGACGGCAAGAAGCAGACGCTTGCTCATCCCAACTCAAGATTTACCGCACCCGCTGTAAACTGCCCCTGCATTTCACCTGAGTTCAACAACCCCAAGGGCGTGCCGGTTACAGCTATCATCTTCGGCGGAAGAAGAGCTTCAACAACTCCTCTCGTATATCAGTCATTTGACTGGACACACGGAACATATATCGGCTCTGCTGTTTCCTCCGAAACAACAGCCGCAGCAACAGGCGCAGTAGGCGTGCTTCGTCACGACCCGATGGCTATGAAGCCCTTCATCGGCTACAATGTCGGCGATTACTGGGCACACTGGCTCGAAATGGGCGAAAAGCTCGGCGATAAGGCTCCTAAGATTTTCAACGTAAACTGGTTCAAGAAGGA
Organism: Ruminococcus sp.; assembly: GCA_021200415.1. Lineage (GTDB taxonomy): Bacteria > Bacillota > Clostridia > Oscillospirales > Ruminococcaceae > Ruminococcus. Next base: position 49,113 of record JAJQGO010000062.1, read on the forward strand.
CGATAACGGAAACTTCCTGTGGCCCGGCTTCGGCGACAACATGAGAGTTCTCGACTGGATCATCAAGAGATGTGAGGGAACTGTTGACGCTGTTGAAACTCCTATCGGATACATTCCTAAGAAGGAGGACATCAACCTTGAGGGTATTGAGGACGAGGTAACACCTGAGATTCTCGACAAGCTCCTTGACGTTGACACAGACCTCTGGAAGAAGGAAATCGCAGAGATGCGCAGATACTACAAGGAAGATATTGCCGATAAGGGCGGTAAGATTCCTGCTGCACTCTATGAGGTTCTTGATAAGATTGAAGCAAGACTTGCTAAGTAAAATTATCATAATTCATATAGAAATCCCGTCTGAAAAGGCGGGATTTTTTGTTATTAAATGAAAATTTTCAAAAATACTTGAAAAAAAAAGCAATATCTGCTATTATAAAAATAATGTCAGATTATGAAAGGAATTGCTATGGAAAAATTTATCAGGGCGTGCGTTTCGATTCTCCCGAAGCCGCTTCAGAAAATTTATTATAAGTATGAGGAAAAATGGCTCTATCTCATTTTCGGAGTCCTGACAACTGTCGTGAGCTTTGTTACCTCGGGAATATCAAAAAGTCTGCTGGAGGCGACAGGCTTCGGCAAGGACGCCGTAAGCACGGTAAGCACAGTTATTTCCTGGATTTGCGCCGTAACCTTCGCCTACCTGACGAACCGCGTCTGGGTGTTTGATTCCCATGCGAAGGGAGCAGGCGAAATAGCGAGGGAGGCAGCTTCATTCTACGGCGGACGTGTGTTCACCCTCCTTGTGGAAACGGGCATGATGTGGATCGGATATTCAAAAATCGGCATAAATTATTGGGTGTCGAAGATTATAGCAAATATCGTGGTTCTCATTCTGAATTATGTTATAAGTAAAATTTTTGTATTCAGAGGCAAAAAGGACGATACAGCCGAAAATGATTGAATACATTAAAATAGGAAGCGTGGAAATCCCCAGGACAGCAGCTCTTGCTCCGATGGCAGGCGTTGCCGACAGGGCGTATCGGCTTATGTGCAGGAAATTCGGGGCGGCATATGCCGTCAGCGAAATGGTGTCCGCCAAAGGAATTTGCTACGGCGACAAAAAGACGGCGCAGCTTTGCTCGGTAGCTGACGGTGAGCGCCCAATGGCAGTTCAGCTTTTCGGAGCAGAGCCTGAATTTATGGCGAAAGCTGTGGAAATTGCCCTGAGATACGAGCCTGATGTAATCGATATAAATATGGGCTGCCCTGTCCCGAAGGTGGTAAATACAGGCTCAGGCTCGGCGCTGATGAAAAATACAGACCTTGCCGCGGAGGTGGCAGAGGCAGCTGTAAGGGCGGCGGGAAATGTCCCCGTGACGGTGAAAATCCGCAGCGGCTGGGACGCCGAACACATAAACGCTCCGAGGCTTGCGAAGGAGCTTGAAAACGTGGGGGCTTCGGCAATTGCGGTACATGGCAGGACGCGTGAGCAGTTCTACAGCGGCGAGGCTGACTGGGAGATTATTTCGCAGGTGAAGAGCGCAGTGAAAATTCCCGTAATAGGCAGCGGAGATGTGAGCAATCTGGAATCCTGTCTGAGGATGTATAATGAAACGGGCTGCGACCTTGTCATGATTGGCAGGGGCAGCTATGGGAATCCCTTTGTTTTCCGCGAGATTGACGCCTGTTTCAGGGGCGAGCCGTATACGCCTCCCGACGTGGAGGAAAAAATGGCAGTCATGCTTGAGCATATACGGCTGATTCTCAGGCTCAGCGAAAAGCCCGAGGAGCCTGCGATGCACGAGGCAAGGAAGATTGCGGCGTGGTACATGAACGGATATTACGGTTCGGCGAAATTTCGGGGCAGATGCTATCAGCTTGCTTCTTATGCGGAGGCGGAAAATCTTGCGGCGGAATTTATTGAGCTGCAAAAAAGCAGAAATGCCGAAATTTGACCTGAAATATCCCGAAAAATCAGCTGAATTAACAATATATGTTGAAACTGCACAAATATTTGCTGAAAAATTCGTCCATATGCACAAAATTCGTGAACTGGGCTTTGAAACGCTGAAAATGCCTTTATTTCGTGATTTTTTTGAATTTGTCATCATTTTGACGGTTTTTTTGGCAATATAAAAAGTGTTTGCAAATTATGAAAAAATATGGTAGAATAATAAGGTAGATTGTAAAATTGGTCGCAACAGGTCAATTGCATTGATATAAAGGAGAAATAATGAAACTTAGAAAAGGACGTGCCTGTGCGGCTCTTGCAATTGCAGTCCTCGTGGGGGTAGGTCTCTTCCACGGCTGCTCCTCGGATGAGGTGGGAGAAATAAGCTTCACCGATTCGGAAAGCTCCGAACAGGAGGCAACAGCTGAAACCACTGCCGAGCCGACAACCGAGCCTGTGGCGGAGGACAAAACAATACATATTGTCGCTGCGGGAGATAATCTCGTTCAGACAGCCGTTTATCGTGAGGCGCAGAGCCATTCCGAGGACGGTACGTCGTATAATTTCCTCCCCCTTTATGAAAATGTGCGCAGTATAATCGAATCGGGCGATATAAGCATTCTCAATCAGGAAACGCTTATCTGCAACGGGGAATATGAAATCTCCGGCAGCAATTTTAATTTCAATTCGCCGACTGAGCTGGGCGACGATATGATTGACCTCGGGTTCAACGTGTTCACAATGGCGAATAATCACGTTCTCGACAAGGGCACGGGAGGTCTTGAGGCAACCCTCGATTACTGGGATACACGCTGCGAGCTGAACGATATTGTGGTCTGCGGAGCGTACCGGAATGAAGCCGATATGGCGAATATACGCACTATGACTGTGGACGGCGTGACCTTCGCTTTTCTGGCGTATACGGAGCATATGAACGGCTACTCGATACCTTCGGATTCTGAGCTGCGTGTCGTGCTTACGAGCGAAACGGACGTGATTCAGTCGCAGATTCAGGAGGCAAAGGAAATAGCGGACGTTGTTAAAGTTGCGGCTCATTGGGGCGTTGAGGACGTTCACACGGTTTCCGAGGACAGAGTCCTTCTTGCGCAGGATATGGTTGAATGGGGAGCTGACGTGATTATCGGCACTCATACGCATACTGCGGAAACGATGGAATATATTACAAGAAGTGACGGAACACAGGGATTTGTTTTTTACTCCCTTGGCAATTTTATTTCCGCACAGACGGATAATTTTAATCTTGTGGGAGAAATTGCGGATTTTGATGTCGTGATTGACGGCGAAACAGGCGAGGTCAGACTGGAGGACGTTGGCGTGATTCCGGTTATAAATCATTATGATGACGGCAGCTTTTCGAATATGAGACTGTATCCTTATTATATGTATACGTCCGAGCTTGCGGACAGCCATGGAGTTCCGTACGCACCCGCGGGAACGGCAAAAACCTTCAGCATGGAGGTTATTGATACTATTATAGAAGAGAATATTCCCGAGGAATTCAGAAAATTGGAAGCTCCGGAATAAAATATTAACTTGTTCAGATTTCGTCAATATTAAACTTAAAATAATATTGACGCTGAAAATATAAAGTGTGCAAATTGCACAAAAATCACGATTTTGTTTATGTAATCTACCGAAAAGAGCATGAAGCTATTTACTTTTTTTTGGAGCTGAGATATAATAAAATCATGAATAAACTTACAGTATGGGCAAGTGCGTTGTGATGCGCAAGGACATTTGCGTTTAAAGACAGCTCACCGTTTTTCGCAGAGAAAATGACCCGAAAGGGCAGATTTGAAGATCCTTATGGCAAAAAATGGCGAAAAAAGTCCTATAAGTTTTGTACAAAAAAGGAAGAAAGCTATTGACTTTATACAAAAATCATTCTATAATAATGATAGGCAGTTCGATAGACAATTCTTCCGATGCCGCGCTTTACACGGCGTCACATGAGCATGATATAATATAAGGGGCATTTGTTCCTTTGTTATATAACAATTTTAAAGAAGGAGGAAAAATGAAATGAAGACAAAAAAGGTAGTCATTGGAGCAATGACGGCAGCTTTACTTTCCCTGACCTTCAGCGCTATTCCGGTAACCCTTGCAGCCGGCGAAACAGTGCAGATATCCGTTGGCAGCGATGAGGCAACCCCGGGCGGTGAGTTCTCAGTGGATGTAATGCTGACTGATATTCCGTCAGCAGGAATTCAGGCTTGTGATTTTGCCATTCAGTTTGACAGCAGTCTGATAACTGTAACGTCAGTTTCAGCAGGCGCGCTTACAGAAACCGGCGCAAGCGAGGCTGATCCGACTTCATCAATAGTTCCTGTTTTTGACAGCTATGTGATGAACGACGAGGGTTATGTTTGTCTGACATGGTCAACATCTCTGGACGATTCACAGTATTGGCTTCAGGGAAGCGGTGTTCTTTGCACTGTAACCGGAACGGTTTCCGATAGTGCAGTATCGGGAACAGAGGTTGCTTTGGAGCTTGTTGCATTATCGGATTCGGGCACAATCAACGCAGGATATATGAGTGGAACGAGCGCAGTAAGATACGACGTTTCAACAGCTGACGGTGCGATTACAATTGCTTCGGAAGAAACAGATCCAACTGAAACCGGTACATATTTGTACGGCGATGCAAACCTCGACGGCGAAGTAAATATCACTGACGCAGTTTGCATTCTGAGCTATGTATCCAATACTGAAAAGTATCCGCTTGATGCCATCGCATTGGACATCAGCGATGTTAATCAGAGAGGAGACGGACTCAGCAACATGGACGCTCTTGCTGTTCAGAAGCTGATTTCACAGCAGCTTGCAGCACTTCCGGAATCGTAATTTATCGCAATCCTTCGGATTATCTTATTTGTCCCCTTTACAAAGGAATATAACCCCCTACTTAATTAATTAATGGCATTTATGCCTAAAGAAAGGAATTATTACAGATGAAAAAGTTAATTTCTGCAGTTACTGCAATCTGCATGACTGCAACAATGTTCGCTGCTGCTGTACCTGTATCAGTAAATGCTGTTGTTGATACAACAAAGGGCTATTCGCTCCGTACAGTAGACATGGAAACCTGTAACAGCACAGGTAATACATACAGAGTTACCGCTGAAGAAATTGCTGCAGGCGATGTCGTTATCCCTTGCGGCCTTTACCTTGAGGAAGAGACAGAAGCAGAGTGCTGCGGTATTCTTGCAACTTTTGGCATCAGCAATACAAAGTCACAGAACATGACAGATATTCAGATAGACCTTTTAAGCGATATGTCAAGCGACTATTATGATACGGCTAAGTCATATACAACATCAGAGGGTGTAACATTTTCAACAGCATATCTTCCTTCTTTTTCTGCTACTCTTATAAGAGGATCAACTTATTCTCTTAGTAGCATGGGCGGTGCAAGTGAACAGGACTATAGATTCTTCAGCGCTATTGATGATGATGTAGAAAAGGTAATCGTTTTCAACTGGATTCAGGATGCTGGAAGCGTTTGGCTTGGCGGTACATCTGATGAGTACGCAATGTGCTACTTTAATGTAACACTTTCTCAGAACGCTGAGCCCGGTACTTATGTAATCGACTTCTATGACTTCTATAAGGATTTGGATGATTTTGGTACAAAATATCAGACTTCAAACCAGATTGGTTCATCAACTATAAACTATGAGTACTCATCACTTGTAAGAGATAATCCGTCCGGCGGTACTCAGGATGAAGGTACTCTTGAGCTTGAGCCTCTCACAATCATCGTTGAAGGTGACGAGGATGATCCCAGCACAACAACAACTCCTACAACAGACATAGAATTCTGGTTTGACTATGACAACGGCTGGAACAGTGAAAC
>JAJQGO010000062.1:55040-61363 GCA_021200415.1 Ruminococcus sp.
AAGGTCAGGCTGCTGACGCATCTAAGACGTTTATGTATATTGACATAACTGTTCCAGATGATACACCTGACGGAGTATATTATCTGAGTCTTTCAACCATTATGATGACAAAGGATAATAATGGTAATGAATATGCAAGTGAAGTTATAATATTTACACCTGGTAAGATCGTAGTCGGCGGAACAGAACCCACTACTACTACAACAACTGAAACAACAACCACAACAACAACAACTACTACTACTACATCCACCACAACAACAACTTCAACAACTTCAACAGCAGCTGCAACTACTACAACTACTGATGAAGATACAACAACAACAACCACAACTACTACTACAACAACTACAACTACAACAACTACTACCACAACCACAACCACAACTCTTCCGGAAGGCAATATCGCTTGGGAAATCCCCACAGTAACTGCTAAGCCGGGCGACACGGTAACAATGGACGTTCTCGTTGTTGATACAGCCGGCGCTAAGCTCCCTGTTGCAGGCGCTCAGTTCAACATTGAGGCTTCTTCTCCTATCGAATATTCAGGCGTGAGCGGTTCAATTGCTTATGTAACTGATATTGAGGCAAACGATACACTCCACGAATTCGCATTCGCTACAGACGGCGGCGTGGGCACAGCTGCAGCTAACGGAGCAGTTGTTCTTACTCTGACATATACAGTTCCTGAGGACTGCGCAGCTGGTGAATACCCTGTAGAGTGGTCAAATGCATTTATCAGCGATACAAACGGCAACGAAATCACTTCACAGGTTTCTCTCATTAACGGTGCTATCATCGTTGAGGCGGAAGCAACTACTACAACTACAATTCCGGAAGGCAACATTGCTTGGGAAATCCCCACAGTAACTGCTAAGCCGGGCGACACGGTAACAATGGATGTTCTCGTTGTTGATACAGCCGGCGCTAAGCTCCCTGTTGCAGGCGCTCAGTTCAACATTGAGGCAGCTTCACCTATCGAATACTCAAGCGTAAGCGGTTCAGTTGCTTATGTAAGCGATATTGAAGCAAACGATACACTCCACGAATTCGCATTCGCTACAGATGGCGGTGTAGGTACAGCAGCTGGAAACGGAGCAGTTGTTCTTACTCTGACATATACAGTTCCTGAGGACTGCGCAGCCGGCGAGTATCCTGTAGAGTGGTCAAACGCATTTATCTGCGATACAAACGGCAACGAAATCACTTCACAGATTTCTCTCATTGATGGTGCAATCATCATCGTTGAGGATACAACAACTACAACTACAACAACTACTACAACAACCACAACTACTACAACTACATCCACAACAACAACTGATGAAGATACAACAACTACTACAACAACCACAACAACTACTACAACTACAACTACAACAACAACCACAACCACAACAACAACAACTACTACAACCACAACAACAACTCTTCCGGAAGGCAACATTGCTTGGGAAATCCCCACAGTAACAGCTAAGCCGGGCGACACAGTAACAATGGATGTTCTCGTTGTTGATACAAACAGCGTTAAGCTTCCTATCTCAGGCGCTCAGTTCAATATTGAAGTCGCTTCACCTATTGAATATTCAAGCGTCAGCGGCTCAGTTGCTTATGTAAGCGACATTGAGGCAAACGATACACTCCACGAATTTGCATTCGCTACAGATGGCGGCGTAGGTACAGCAGCTGGAAACGGCGCAGTTGTTCTTACTCTGACATATACAGTTCCTGAAGACTGTGCAGCCAGCGAGTATCCTGTAGAGTGGTCAAACGCATTTATCTGCGATACAAACGGCAACGACCTTACAGGTCAGGTAACTCTCATTGATGGTGCAATCATCATCGTTGAGGATACAACAACTACTACTACAACTACAACAACAACCACAACAACTACTACAACAACTGCTACATCTACAACTACAACTGAGGAAGATACAACAACAACTACTACTACAACTACCACAACTACAACTACTACTACAACCACAACAACCACAACTACAACAACTACAACAACAACTACAACTACAACATATCAGGAAGGTCACATCGGCTGGGTAATTCCTACAGTAACAGCTGAACCCGGTGAGACTGTAACTCTTGAGGTTGTCGTTGACGATCCGTACAGCAATGGTAAGCTTGGCGTATCAGGCGCTCAGTTCACTATTACAGGCGAATCAACATTCGATCTCACAAGCGCTTCAGGCTCTGACGCTTACGGCGCAACTCTCGAATCAAACCTTGCTCTTGGCGAATTCTCATTCGCTGACGCAGACGGAAACAACGTAGTAGCAGCTGATGGATCTATCATCCTCACTATTACTTACACAATTCCTGACGACGCAGAGCCGGGCACATACCCCGTTGAGTGGTCTAACTACCTCGTTGTTGACGAAGCAGGCAACGAAATTACAGCTAACATCGAATTCACAGACGGTGCTATCATTATTCCTGAGCCTGAAACAACAACAACAACAACTACAACCACTACGACAACAACTACTACAACTACAACTACTACTACAACAACAACTACCACAACTTCAACCACAACTACTACGCTTCAGGAAGGCTATATCGGTTGGGTAATTCCTACAGTTACAGCTGAACCCGGAGAAACAGTAACAGTTCAGGTTGTCGTAAACGATCCTTACGGAAATGGTAAGCTTGGCGTTGACAGCGCAACATTCACAATCACAGGCGATTCAGCTATCGATCTGACAGGTGCAACAGGTTCTGACGCTTACGGTACTGACCTTGCAGCAGATATTGAAAGCGGTACATTCTCATTCGCAACAGGTTCAAATACAGTTGCTGAGGACGGTTCAGTAATCCTTACGCTTACATATACAATTCCTGATGACATCGATCCCGGCACATACACAATCGACTGGTCAAATATGACAGTTTATGATGCTGACGGAAACGACATCACAGGCAATATCGTATTCACAAGCGGCGCAATTGTTATCCCTGAGGCTGAAACAACTACAACTACAACAACAACAACTACTACAACTACAACGACAACTACTACTACAACAACTACAACTACAACAACTACTACAACAACATATCAGGAAGGTCACATCGGCTGGGTAATTCCTACAGTAACAGCTGAGCCCGGTGAGACTGTAACTCTTGAGGTTGTCGTAGACGATCCGTACAACAATGGTAAGCTCGGCGTTGCAGGCGCACAGTTTAGCATTACAGGCGAATTCGACCTCACAGGCGCAACAGGTTCTGACGCTTACGGCGCAACTCTCGAAGTAAATACAGCTCTTGGCGAATTCTCATTCGCTGACGCAGACGGAAACAATGTAGTGGCTACTGACGGAGCAATTATCCTCACGCTCACTTACACAATTCCTGACGATGCAGAGCCGGGAACATATGCTATTGACTGGTCCAACTGCAACGTATATGACGAAGCAGGAAACGACATTACTGCTAACATCGTATTTACTGACGGTGCTATCGTAATTCCTGAGCCTGAAACAACTACAACAACTACTACAACTACAACAACAGAAACAACAACAACTACATCAGAAACAACTACAACATCAGAAACAACAACTACATCAGATGTAACTACAACAACTACAACTGAGGTTGCTGTCGTATCCTCTTACGTAGAGCTTGAGTCAACTCACGGATACTACTTCTCACATGATAACCGCGGATTCAACAGAGGACAGATCATCAGCGTATCGCTGACAAATATCCTTTCCGATGGCACAACTGAGACAATAGATATTACTGACGATGTTGACTTCGGTGACGCTACACCTGAAAGCACATACGAAAGAACAAATACAACATTCACATATCAGGTACAGCTTTACTACGGTGATGTTGCACTGACATATGAGAATGGCGATGCAGCTACAGTTACAGCTTACATCGGCGTTAAGGGTGACGCTGACCTCAATAACATGGTTGACTCAGTTGACGCTTCATATGTACTTAGCTACTATGCTAAGGTTCAGGCAAGCTCATCTCATGACAGAGGCATCAAGCTGACACAGGATGATGAAAGACTTGATGGTCTTGCAGCATTCCTTGCTGACGTTGACGTGAACGAGTTTGATGAAGATAATTGGCAGCGTGAGAAAACTGCAAGAATTCTCGACGCAGTTGACGCATCTTATATCCTTGTTTACTACGGCAAGCAGCAGACAATGTCTGACACATCTAAGTACGATATCTGGATGCTCGTAGTTCCGGACAGAATGCTTACACGTGTATAATTTAAATAAAAAGCAGACCGAAAGGTCTGCTTTTTTTTATAAATAAGGGAAGAATTAACTGTTGACAAGATGAAAATAGTGTGTTAAAATAACATTGTAGGATTCGATAGGGCGATGAAGTGAAAAAAGTTATATTTATAAAGAATCTACAGAATCAGGAAATGTTGGAAAATCCCCGAAATTGTGAAATGCGTACAAAAAAGGGCAATACAAATCGTCGATAATTTTTAAGAAAAAATTATCAATTTGCTTGACTTGCAAAGAAAGTTATGATAAAATAGAGGTATGAGCTTTCGGGATAGCTATACTCATTTGAGAACGCCCCTGAAATTTCCGGGAATTCCTGAACGTGACGCCTTGTACATAAGGAGGAGACATATTAAGCGGTGCTTCGATATGTTGCGTTGCGCAGAGATTTTCAAAAAAATTTATATTTATAGAGAGGTATAGGACAATGAAAAAATCATTTCTTAAGAGAGCAGCAGCAACAGCTGCAACAGCTTCGCTGGCTCTCACACAGTGCCTGATTGCTCCAACAACAAACGCTGTGGATGATTCCACTACGAATGTCAAGGCTGCTTCGCTTACGTCGGTAACTCTTGACGATCTTCTCCGCATTGAGCCTGACACCGTTGAATCTCCGGATAACGTACAGGTTTCCGACTGGAACGAGAAGCACGGTACAACAGTTCTGCTCTTGTCTGAGGGAACAGATACAACTGTTGACACTGACGCGTTCAAGAGCATGATTGCATCAAATGCCGGAGTTTACAGCGAGCTTGTAAGCAAGGTTCTCGATGAGGTCGGCAACATCAGCGTTACCGTACAGGACGGCGTAATCACAGCAACAGGCGAAATTGACGAACTCAGCGGAATTATTGCTGAGGAGGCACAGGGCAGAATCGATATTGCTCTCGATGACGTAAAGGACGACTATCCGCAGGTTGACTTCAGCAGCCTTGAAACTGTTGATTTCAGCAACCTCGTTGGTATGTCCGGCGAATTCACAGCAACTATCGATATCAGCAACATTGAGAATTCCACACAGATGCCTATTACATATACTATAGTTACATCTGACGGCGAATCTCTCACAATCACAGGCGATAACAACATCTTCGACTTCGTGTACGATAAGTACGAGGCAGCAAGAGATTCTGTATTGGCTGCTGCTGCTGAGCTTTTCGCAGAGGTTCAGGCAGAGTTTGATGACGCTTCCGCACAGCTCGATGAGGCAAACGCAAATGTAGCTGCTGCACAGGCTGACCTTGACGAAGCTATTGCAAACGGCGCAGACACAACTGAAGCACAGGCAGAGCTTGACGCTAAGAAGGCAGAGCTTGCTGATGCACAGGCAGACTATGACGCTGCATATGAAGCTTACCAGACCGCAGGTGCAGACGCTCAGGCAGAAATTGCTGAGGTGTTTGACAACTACGACAAACAGATCGCTAAGGTAAAGAGCTTCATGGATACTTACCTTACAGCTGATTTCAGCACAGAAAAGTCCTACGCAAACAGCGCTGAGGCTTTGGCTGCAGCTAAGACTTGGGCAGAGAACAGAAATCTCCCCGGCACAGCTAAGATTCCTTCATCATTCACAGCTGCACTCAGCACCGCAACAGGTGAAGCTGCTTTTGAGGAAATCCTGAATCAGTTCACAGCAATCGCAGGCGTAAGCCTTAACATCTCCGCTGCTGAAGCCGGAGCTGCACTTGATTCCCTCTATGACATCACTATTACAGTTGAAGATGGCATTTGGACAATCAATGCTTGCCTCGCAGACGCAGAGCAGCAGGAAGTAATCGATTACTACGCAACCTACATGGGTGAAAATGTAACAAACACTTGGAAAGAAGTTACTGTTACATTTGACGCAAACGCATTCTCAACAGGCTCAGGCTATGTACAGCTTGACCTCGTAAGAATCCTTGAGAAGGAACCGATTACAACAACAACCACAACAGAAACAACTACAACAACAACTACAACTACTACCACAACATCAGAAACAACTACAACCACAACAACAACAGAAGAACCTGTTGATGGTACAACTACAACTAC
>JAJQGO010000013.1:0-19915 GCA_021200415.1 Ruminococcus sp.
TCCGGAGTGCTTCAGGCACATGATTTGCTTCTGATTGCTTTCAGACAACAAAAAAGCACGCTAATGCGTGCTTGTGATGATATGGTCGAGGTGACAGGATTTGAACCTGCGGCCCCTACGTCCCGAACGTAGTACTCTACCAAACTGAGCCACACCTCGACAACACTATTTATTATAGCACATTTTCATATCGTTGTCAATAGCTGTCAGCTCAAAAAGATTTATTTTTATTTTTTGACCTTTTAATAATAATTCCAATTACAGTATAGGTCAACGCACCAAGCGTTCCGGAAACAATATCGCCCATGGTATTTGAATTTCCGCCCTGCATATCAATTTTCAGGAGCGTGTCGGCGGTGAATTCGTAGATTTCCCAGAATCCCGCGCAAGCCGACGAAAAGAAAAACGCAAACGCAAGCTTGATTCCAGCCGCTTGTTTTATGCCGTGTTTATTAAACATATATTCGGCAATTAAAATTCCTGCCTGAGCCAAAAGAATTCCACTAAGGTAATGGACAAATCTGTCATAAAATCCAATTGATTTATACAAATTTATCACAGAGCCTAAAATTGCCGCAAAAAAATCAAACACTAACGCTGAAATATAGAAATACAGCGGAAATTTCCATGCGGCTGCCGAAATTGCGAAAACTGCCGCAATTGAACCGATTATCTTAACTGATGTTGTTTCTATTGGCAATATAACTGTCAGAATAGCACATATAATTGTTATAATAAGCGTAATTAAAGATGCAAGTATACGATATTTTTTGTCGTTTTTCGTTTTCAATTTATTTTTCTCCGTTTCTATACATTATAATAGAACTATAATAGCACTTTTCTCAGAAAATTGCAAGTGATAGAGAAAAAATCGTGATTCAAATCAATGTACCTCAAGAAAATCCTCCTTAAGGCAACAGAAAGTCACTCAAAAATCGAAAAAAAACGAAAATTTTCATGCTTTTTTCACATTTTCATGCTATACTGAAAATAATATAAATCGCATCAATTAAAAGGAGTACAAAGCATGAAACAGCAAGACAAAAATTTTTACGGCGTATATGCCGAACCGCTGCTGACGGTTCAGCAAAATATGCTGGACGAGCTGATACAGGAGCTTGGACGGATTCCGCAGGAGGAGGACGGAGCAACGCCGGCGGAGCATCTGATAAGCCGAATCAAAAGCGCGGAAAGTATGTGCGAAAAGCTGCGCAAGCGTGGTCTGCCCGAAACGCCGGAGGCAGCCCTCTCTGAACTTTCAGACACCATCGGCATTCGCATTGTCACCCACTTTGTAGGCGATGTCTATGCCGTTCTGGAGGAAATTAAACAGGCGGATTGCTGGGAGGTTGTGAATGTCAAGGACTATATCGCCCTGCCGAAGCCAAACGGCTACCGAAGCCTCCATGTAATCGTGCAGCTGCCCTTCGGCAATAGCGAGATTCCCTTTATTCGGGGAGAAATTCAGCTGCGCACCATTGCAATGGATTGCTGGGCAAGTCTGGAACATCAGATGCGCTATAAGAAAAATATTCAGGATACGGCGCTGATTCAGTCGGAGCTTCTCCGCTGTGCCGAGGAAATGGCTTCAACCGATTTGACCATGCAGGCTATTCGTGAAATGATTCAAAAATAGATTACAGATTTAAAAATAAAGGAGCAAACTTATGAATATACTTTATGCCGAGGATGAAAAAAGCCTGTCTATGGCAATTACTGAAATCTTAAAAATGGAGGGCTTCACCGTTGACCCTGTTTACGATGGCGCGGAGGCTCTGGAACACCTGCAAACTCACGAGTATGATGCCGCTGTTCTCGATATTATGATGCCGAAAAAGGACGGCGTGACGGTTTTGCAGCAAATGCGGGATGCAGGTGATTTTACGCCCGTTATGCTTCTCACCGCAAAAACACAGGTCGAGGATCGCATAAACGGTCTGACCTGCGGAGCTGATGACTACTTCGGTAAGCCCTTTGCGGCGGCGGAGCTTGTAGCTCGTTTGCAGGCGATGATTCGACGCTCGACACGCTATCGTGTGCAAATCCAAAGTATGGGAAATATTACGCTGGACTGCGAATCCCTGGAGCTGAAGTCGGACGTTGGCAGTCTGCGCCTGTCAAGCAAGGAATCTCAGCTGCTCTCCCTCTTCCTGAAAAATAAAATGGGAACACTTTCCGCAGCGCAAATTCAGGAAAAGCTTTGGCCGAACGTCAATGATAAAGGCGTTGTGCCGCTGTACGTTTCCTATTTGCAGACGAAGCTGAGACAGATTCAATCCTCAGTTAATATTGAGCAATCCGGTGATACATATCATATTGCAGAGGTTTGAGAAAAAGAGGTGGTTTAGATGAAACGATTGCAGCGAAAGCTGATTTGTATTGTATTTCTGGCGGTTTCGGGCGTTTTTTTGGCAGTATTTTTTATCACGTTCATTTCGTTCAGCTATTACAACACCTCACAGGCGGACAGCATGACGCAGATTATCAGCCTTAACAATGGACTTGTACCCAACATACAGGAATATAAAAACAACAATTACTCCGAGGTTCTCCCCTATTTGAAAATCAACGAGGAATCGGAGTTTGAAACACGTTATTTTGTTGTATATTTCGATGAGAACGATGAAGCTGAAAACGTCAACATGGAACACGTTGCTTCTGTCAGCTGGGACGATGCAGTCGAAATGGGCGAAACGGTTCTGGCGGATGAAAAGAATACGGGCTATTACGGACAGTATCGCTACCGTATCACAAGTGGCACAAACGGAACCTTCGCTGTATTTCTGGATTGCAGCGACGATTTTGCTTCGAGATCGGTTGTTATGGGAATTGTCGGTATAACGGCTGTTGTGATTATTATCCTGATCACCGTGATTTTTGGAATATGCGCAAAACGTGTGGTCAAGCCATTTGCCGAAAATGCCGCACAGCAAAAGCAGTTTATCACAGACGCCAGCCACGAGCTGAAAACGCCCCTTGCTATTATCTCCGCAAACGCAGAGGTTTTGCAGTACAAAAACGGCAGTAATGACTGGACGCAGAATATTATCACGCAGACAAAACGCATGAGCAAGCTAATCAGCGACCTTTTGAGCTTATCCAAGATGGACGAGCTTGATGAGAATGTAGTGATGGAGTCGGTTGATTTGAGTGCTTTGGCAGCGGAAACGGTGGAAAGCTTTCAGGAGGTCATTGGGCAAAAGAACGTCCGGATGGAAACAATCATCACACCGGATATTACAGTGAAAGGCAATACGGAACAGCTGAAGCAAATGATTTCAATTTTGTCGGAGAACGCTTCGAAATATGTCACACAGGACGGTTTAATTAAGGCAAGCCTGACTGCCTCGGGCAAGCGGGTTACCTTCCGCATTGAAAATACTGCGGATATAGAGGAGGATCTGGACTGCAAGAGATTATTCGACCGCTTTTACCGACCGGATAGTTCCCGAAGCTCCGAAACAGGCGGACATGGAATCGGACTGTCTATTGCGCAAAAAATCGCTACACGTCATGGCGGAAGCTTAACTGCAGAAAAAACAGAAATTGGTATTTGTTTTGTTGCGGAAATAGTGAAGAATGCGATGTAATTGCGATATCAGCACACTATTCACTTTTACCACATCATCATTCCCCTTGTCTCAATCCAAATTTGATGAATACCACGCCAATTCCCAGAACGCTCACAGCAATTAGTTCAATCAGTTTATACCAATTCGAATGTCCTGTCTGGGGAAGCGTTGTATCTGTATTCTCAGATGATACATTTGCTACACTTGATTCTGAGGTTTCATTAGATGAAGTAGAATCTGCTTCCGTTGATTCAGAAACAGCTTGTGTAACAGTAGTTGTTAAATCTTCTGCCGATGTTTTAGCAGCTACTGTCTGTTCTTCCGTCGAATTGAGTAAATATTGTCGTATTTCATCGTAGCTGTAACCCAACTTTATATTGATCGTATATTCCCAAAGTATTGGATATTCAGCTTCAATTTCTGTCATTTTATTTTCATATTCTTCTTTGCTTACCACCACATCATTTATCTTATACACGCCATTTTCTTCATCACTTAAATCATGACAAAATGAATACAATACAGTGCATGAACCATCCTCCAGCTTATAAAAATTATTATAACTCCATATTGCAGATTCAATGACAGATGACCAAAAATAGCCATCTTCCGTTGGGTAAAACAATAGCGTTGTCTTATAAGAAAATTCGTCGCATAAAACCGCTTTGCCATCATAATAAGTGTACAAAGCTTGTACATAATTGCTGCTATCCCACATAAGCAGTTCAGGAATTTCGTCATCATCAATATTGTAAAGACAATAGCTTGATGACGTTGACGTTCCCTCTCTCTCCGGACGATTCTCTATCACCTCGATATACGACTCCCGCCATTTTGTCTCAGCAGCAAAAGCTTCAGTACAGTTAAATATCATCGTAAAGCAAAACGCTGCAGCGATATTAAAACAGTATAGAAATTTATAGATTGATTTCATGTCCCATAACCCCTTTATGTATTTTAGTTAGCCTATATAAGTAGCCAAAAACAATGGCTCTTGTGAACATGATTTTACAAAATCCCTATTCAAGAGCCATGTTAGCATATTACCAGCACATCACAATTCACGTCAGATTCATCAATCACCATGCCGGAAAATTCCTATATACTGTGATTTTTAGTCCTCAGCAGGCATTTCCCAGTTGTGATATACGTTCTGAACGTCGTCGTTATCCTCAAGATGCTCAAGAAGAAGATTCATTTTCTTAATCTGTTCCTCATCTGTGAGCGTCGTGTATGTAGCAGGAATCTGCTCAATCTCCGCGGAAAGCACATTATATCCCTTTCCTGCAAGTCCCTCACGAAGCTCATGAAGTGACTCGGGGGCGCATTCAGCTTCAATTGTTTCCTCATTCACCTCAAGATCCTCGCCGCCAAACTCGAATACGTCCTCCATTACGGTATCCTCATCAAGTCCGGTATTTTCAAGAATCACTATGCCCTTTTTGGAAAACATGAACGACACGCATCCGGTTGTTCCGAGATTTCCACCGAATTTGTCAAAATAATGACGTACATCACCGGCAGTTCTGTTTTTATTATCGGTAAGACATTCAACAATTACTGCTACTCCGCTTGGACCGTAGCCCTCATAAATCATTGTTTCGTAATTATTTTTATCATCTCCGCCGGCTGCCTTCTTGATGACACGCTCAATGTTGTCATTCGGCACATTGTTTGCCTTTGCCTTCGCAATAAGATCGCGAAGCTTGCTGTTGTTGTTCGGGTCGGGGCCGCCCTCCTTTACACAAACAGTAATTTCTCTTCCGATTTTTGTGAAGATTTTGCCTTTTACAGCATCAGTAGCTTCTTTCTTACGCTTAATATTATTCCATTTTGAATGTCCTGACATAAAATATTTCGCTCCTAACTATTCATTTTCAATAATTACTTTTTCATTTATAATCATTCCAAAAAGCTCGTATACACGCTCAATCTGTCCCGAAAGCCACAAATATCCAAGCAAAGCCTCAAGTGCCGTCGCTCTGCGATATTCCGCAGCATCAGCGTGCTTCGGAACTGTATTTCCCGTAGCGTTTCTTCCACGCTTCAGAACGGCAAGCTCCTTTTCAGTGAGAACGTCCTTTATCAGCTCATACGCTTCAGACTGAAATTCGGCGCAGACAAGCTTGATTTTCATTGAATGAAGCTTCGCCGCGGGAACATTTGCTCTGCGCAGAAGATAGGCTCTCACAAGGGTGTCATAAACGCTGTCCCCGAGAAATGCCAGCGACAGCGGACTGTACAGATTCGCTTCACGTTCGGTCAAAAATTCCTTATCCATATCCGTTCATCTCACGTAATCAAACTCGAATCCCTGAAGGCTTACAGTATCGCCCTCGGAAATTCCCATTTCTTCAAGCTTTGAAATAATTCCGCTGTTTATAAGAACTCGCTGGAAATATTGAAGTGACGAATAATCGTCAATATCAATCGTTCGCATAATCGGTTCTATCCAAGGCGCGTCAACATAATATACATCATCGTCAACAGTTATTTCAAATTTCTGACCAACGCCTGCCCTTTCATCAAGCTCAGCCTGTGGAATCGGGTCAGGCTCATACTCCCTGATTGGCGGCAGAGTATTAAGAACCTCGGCAACCTTTTGTATAAGCTCAGATGTTCCCTGCGTCGTTGCAGCCGAAATACAGAAAAACGGTATATTTTTCTCTTCAATATAGCTGCGGAAAGCCGCTATCTGCTCCTCGGACGCCATATCGCACTTGTTTGCGGCAACAATCTGCGGACGCTCTGCAAGCTCCTCATTGAATTTCGCAAGCTCGGCATTGATGATTTCAAAATCCTCCCGAGGATTTCTGCCCTCAATTCCCGAAACATCAACAACATGGAGAATAAGACGGCATCGCTCAACGTGGCGGAGAAACTCATGACCAAGTCCTACTCCGTCACCTGCACCCTCGATAAGTCCCGGAATATCCGCCATAACAAAGGATTTTTCCTCCGCAACCTTTACCACTCCGAGTACAGGGGAAAGCGTTGTAAAATGATAATTGGCAATTTTCGGCTTTGCAGCGCTGACAACCGATATAAGGGTGGATTTGCCCACATTCGGGAATCCCACAAGTCCCACGTCCGCAAGAAGCTTCAGCTCCAGGGTGACTTCAAATTCCTCACCGGGATAGCCCGGCTTTGCGAATTTCGGAATCTGGCGTGTGGAGGTTGCAAAGTGAACATTGCCCTTGCCGCCGTTACCTCCCTTTGCGAGAATTTTCGGCTCGTCAGTTGACATATCAGCCATAATTCTGCCGCTTGAGGCTTCACGCACTATAGTTCCGCGTGGAACCTTCACAATAAGAGGAGGCGCGCTTTTACCGGTACAATTTCGGGAACTGCCGTTCTGACCTCTTTCAGCCACATATTTTCTTTTATATCTGAAATCAATCAGAGTTGAGAAATTGTCGTCAACCTGAAAAATCACATCTCCGCCTTTTCCGCCGTCGCCGCCGTCCGGTCCTCCGGCTGCCACATATTTTTCACGGTGAAAAGAAACAGCTCCGTCGCCGCCGTCACCGGCTTTTATTTTAATTTTTGCCTGATCAACAAACATTTTCTGCCTCCTCAGTTGAATTTATCCTTATTCTAACCGTCCGCGAATTATTTATACTTATTATTTATACAAGATAATCAATGAAAAATCCCAAGCATACGCTCGGGATTTATGCCATGTAATGTCCGTAATTACTGCTCTGTGTAAACAGAAACCTTCTTACGATCACGACCGTAACGCTCAAATTTTACCTTACCGCTTACTGTAGCGAATAATGTATCATCAGAACCGATACCTACGCCCTCGCCGGGGTGAATGTGAGTACCTCTCTGACGAACGAGAATGTTTCCTGCCTTTACGAACTGACCATCAGCTCTCTTGACGCCAAGTCTTTTTGACTCGGAATCACGGCCGTTCTTTGTAGAACCAACACCCTTTTTATGAGCGAAGAACTGCATACTAATTCTTAACATACTTACACCTCCGTAGTAATGATTTTAATTGTTTTGGGATAATCCTCAGATATGGCTTTAATATGAAGCAACAAAGAGCCGACTAATCGTACGGCATTTTCATCAGCCTCTTCAGCAACGCATTTTACAGCGCTGTCATCGACAGCTACCTTGATTTTGCAGCCGAAGGCTTCCATCGTATTGGCTGTCAGCTGGACTGCGGACGAAACAGCCGCACAGACTATATCGCTTCCGCTTTCAGCATATCCGGAATGACCGCTCATCCTGAATCCGGTCAATATCCCCTTTGATTCATAAAATTCAGCACGAATCATTGCTTAAGCCTTGATAGCTTCAATCTTAACCTGAGTGTAAGGCTGTCTGTGACCCTGCTTCTTCTTCTCGCCCTTCTTAGGCTTGTAAGTGAAAACAGTGATTTTCTTAGACTTGCCGTTCTTCAGAACCTTAGCTTCAACAGCTGCACCGCTAACATAGGGAGTTCCGATTTTAAGTCCGTCATCAGCTCCGAGAGCAACAACCTTATCAAAGGTTACAGCCTCTTCAGCCTCAACTGGGAGCTTCTCGATGAAAATAACGTCACCCTCGCTAACCTGATACTGCTTTCCGCCGGTTTCGATAACTGCGTACATATTGTGGCACCTGCCTTTTCAACAAACTCGCTGCATCAGGCGTTACATACAGCAGACATAACTTTAAAGCCTGACAACAAGCGGCAATGTTATTTTACCACATTCTCCACGACTTGTCAAGCATTTTTTTCATTTTTTGCAATCCACTCCGGCAATTCATTTATGTGTCCCTCGGTTCAGATCCATATTATCATCATTTCACATAAAATCCCTTTTTTTTCTAATCCCTATCATAATTTTATCACATTTAAGATTATAATAATAAACATAGAAACAACAGGCCGACATGAAAGCACAGATGCTTCAGGCATGGTTTAATGATAGAAAGGATGTTATTTATGTCTGAAAATTACAATGAATTCAATGAAAATGAGAACACAACTAACGAGAATTATAACTCGTGCAGCTATGTGTCCGAAAACAATCCCGAGCCTCCGAAAAAGAAAAAGAAGCATACAGGATTAAAGGCAATTGCTCTTATCCTTTGTGTCGCTATAGTTGGCGGCGGCTCGGTTCAGGTTTACAAGTACGTCAATGACGACCGCTTCAACGTTTCCGAATACGATGAGAACGATGATTCCTCAGATTCCTCCGAAAGTCAGGACGACACAGATTCATCATCTGACTCTTCCGACGATGACGAGGAGGATCTGCCAAGTCTGATTGAGCTTGCTTCACGTACAGATTCAATGTCTGTACCGGATATTGTAGACGCTGTTATGCCGTCCGTTGTCGGAGTTTCCTCAACATTTGAATACACATCTCAGTCATACAGCAGCGGCTGGGGCTGGGGCTACGACAGCGGTCAGTCAACACAGACTGAGGAAATGGTCGGCACCGGCACGGGAATTATCATGACGGAGGACGGCTACATCGTTACTAACGCTCACGTTGTTTACGATGAGGATTATGACTGCGGCGAGGCTGTTGAGGTTTCGGTTATCTTCTCCGACGACGAGCAGACCGAAAAAGAAGCAAAAATAATCGCATACGACACCGAAACGGATATTGCTGTTCTCAAGGTTGACGCAACCGGTCTTACTCCCGCTACATTCGGCGACAGTGACGACCTCAGAGTCGGCGAGCTTGTTATCGCAATAGGAAATCCTCTTGGATTCGACCTCTTCGGCACTGTAACAAGCGGTATCGTTTCCGGACTTAACCGTCAGATTTCCATAAACGAAAAAAATATGAACCTTATTCAGATAGATGCCGCTATTAACTCCGGTAACTCCGGCGGCCCTCTTGTAAACAGCTGTGGTCAGGTTATCGGCATCAACTCGGCTAAAATGTCGTCAAGCTACTCCTCATCGGCAAGCATTGAGGGTCTTGGATTCGCAATCCCGATTAGTGAGGCTAAAACAATTATTGACGACCTTATTAACTACAACTACGTTAAGGGCAGACCTCAGATTGGTATCAGCACAAGAGATGTAAGCGAAACTGTTTCAAGATACTACAACATTCCTATGGGCGTTTATGTTGCAAGTGTTGCGGAAGGCAGCACTGCTGAATTTGCAGGAATCGAAGTCGGCGACGTTATCATCGCTATCGAGGGTCAGGCAGTTACCACATCGGAGGAGCTTAACGAAATCAAGAACGAATACAGCGCGGGCGATGAAATTACCCTGACCATTACAAGAGATGGCGAGGATATTGATATAACCCTTGTCCTTCAGGAGGCTAACTCAAGTACCTCCGCATCGGAGGACACTGACGAGGAGGAAACAACCGAATCACAGAATAATGGTTCTCAGAATGATGAGGCTGAGCAAACTCCCCGAAACTAATTATTGAAATCTACTTAATTCTCCATAGACGATTGTCGTCACCGTGATTTTTATCACACTATTCTTCTCCTTACTTTTCGCAAGCCGGCCCTTAAACGGGTCGGTTTTGCTTTACATAGATTCACATAAAGAAGCTCCCCTTTTGTCGTAAAACAAAGGGGAGCTTTTTTTATTAGTCTGTTAGTCTGTTTAGTCGGCAATGAAAACAGCGAAGGCTCTGTATGCCATGTAAACGTCAATCTTTGAAACAATCTCATAGGGAGCGTGCATTGAAAGCACAGGTACTCCTACGTCAATTGTATCCACGTTGAGATTTGCAATGTACGCAGCAACTGTTCCGCCGCCGCCCATATCAACCTTGCCAAGCTCGCCTGTCTGCCAGATTACGTTTTCCTTGTCAAGGAGCAGCCTTACTCTGCCGACAAATTCAGCGGACGCATCGGAGGTTCCCGATTTTCCGCGCGCACCTGTAAATTTAGTCACGCACACGCCTTTATTTATATATGCGCAGTTGTTACGCTCGGTTACATCAGGGAATGTAGGGTCAAAGGCTGCGTTTACATCAGCTGAAAGACACTGGGACGCCGAAAGAACCGTTCTGCCGTTTGAGCCTAACGCTTCGGCAATATCCTCAATGAAATATTTCAGATATGATGAGCAAAGTCCCGTATTTCCGTCGCTGCCTGTTTCCTCCTTATCCGTGAGGACGGTTACGACTGTGTGCTTGGGATTTTCGCAGTCAAGAGTTGCCGAAAGCGCCGTATATGCGCAAACTCTGTCGTCATGGCCATATGAACCTATCATACTTCTGTCGAAGCCTATATCCTTCGCCTTGAATGCGGGAACAGCTTCAAGCTCGGCTGAAATGAAATCGGATTCCGTAATGCCGTACTTTTCAAAAAGAATATTCAAAATATTCAGCTTTACCGATTCACTGCTCTCGTCATTTTTAAAGGGTCTTGAACCGATAACAATATTAAGCTCCTCGCCCTTTATGCCCTGTGCAAGATTTCTCTTCATCTGCTCCGTTGCGAGATGCGGAAGAAGGTCGGTTATGCAGAATACGGGATCGTTATCGTCCTCACCGATTGTTACGCAGACCTCCGATCCGTCAGCCTTTACGATTACTCCATGAAGTGAAAGCGGCATTGCTGTCCACTGGTATTTCTTGATTCCTCCGTAATAATGGGTCTTGAAAAGAGCCATTTCATTGTCCTCATAGAGAGGATGCTGCTTCAGATCAAGCCTTGGGGAATCAATATGCGCAGCACAAAGTCTGACGCCTGTTTCAATAGGCTCAGTTCCGATTATCGCCATAAGAACTGCCTTGCCGCGGTTGTTGCGATAGATTTTATCCCCTGCCTCAAGCTTCATACCGGACTTGTATTCCTTGAAGCCCTTTTCCTCAAGCATTGCCACAGCTGCTTTCACAGCCTCGCGCTCAGTTTTCGCGTTGTCGAGGAATTTCTTGTATTTCTCGCAGAAGGCGTCACAGGCACTTAGCTCCTCATCATTCATGCGGAAAAATCCATTTTTCTTCTTTGCAAAGAGCTTATCTCTCAGTTCCTTTGTTTCACTGTTTTTTTCTGACATAATAACCTCCATTTATTGCCGTTTTGCGGCAGCGGCTGCCGAAATTACATACCGTAAGAAAAATATTTTAAAAAACTCCCCTTGCGGCAGGATTTATTTTATTATAATAATAATCCTTTATTCTATCGGATACTTCCTTTGAAATCTCATTCAGCGTTTCAATAGTCTGATCATTTTTTATTATGTAGTCGGAATGCCTGATAAAGAATTCCTCGTCAAGCTGCGAATTCATACGCCCTCGCGCTTGCTCCGAGGTCAGACCGTCACGCCGGATAATTCTTCCCTCACGGATATTATCATCCGCCACAACCGATATTATAAGCTCGCAGAAATCATCGGCTCTGCTCTCAAAAAGCGTGGGAGCGTCAAGGAGAATCAGCTTCTCGCCCCGTGATGAATGGCGGCGTATCTCCTGAAGAATTTCACCTGTGATATAAGGATATGTTATCGAATTAAGCATCTCAAGCTTCTTCTTATCGGAAAATACAATAGAAGCCAGCGCCTTTCTGTCCAGATTGCCCTCGCCGTCAATAACCTCTCTGCCGAATACGTCCTGAATTTCTCCCAGACACTTAGTCCCCTTCTCCACGACAATACGCGCAATATAATCTGCGTTTATTACCGCGAATCCGTTTTCGGCAAATGTTTTTGATACGGTGCTTTTCCCTGCACCTGTCTGACCTGTAAGCCCGACAACCATTACATCCTTTAAAATACTCATATCCTTATCACCTCGAATCCTGCCGCCCTTATAAGGCGATTATATACGGCAAGTCCAACGCCTTCCGATGAGGGCGCTCTTACATAGACCTTTTCCGCTCCGATTTCGTCAAGCTCACGAAGCTTCTGAAAAACATTATGAGCCTGCGCAAGATCGTTATCTCCGTACGCAAGAAATTTATACGGAAAACGCTCCGCATCGCCGTCAAAAATCAGCGAATATACCTTTTCTCCGTCATTTGCTCCGACATAGCGTACAAAATCGTCAAATGAGGACTCCACAAGAACAATGTCAGCCTTGGGAGAGTAGTGCTTGTACTTCATACCCGGCGAAGGAACCTTCTCGTCGCTGCCGATGTCATTCAGTATTGCCTTATCAATTATCACGTTTTCGCAGATTTCTCTGAGCTGCTCCGCCGTAACGCAGCCGGGACGCAGAATTCTTACGGTATTCTCGTTTTCAATGGCTGCAACTGTTGATTCCACCCCGAACTCAGATTGTCCGCCGTCAACAACGGCAGCGATTTTCCCCATCATATCGTCCATTACGTGCTGTGCCGATGTCGGACTGGGATACCCCGATATATTTGCCGACGGTGCGGCAATCGGGCAGCCCGAAAGCTCGATAATACGATGCATAACGGGATGAGACGGGATTCTGATTCCCACAGTTTCAAGACCTCCCGACGTCACATAGGGTATGCGCTCATTTTTCGGAAGTATCATGGTAAACGGCCCGGGACAGAATTTTTCAGCCAGCTTATATGCAAGGGCGGGAATATTTTTCGTGTAGCTCACAGCATCGGAAAAATCCGCAAGATGCACAATGAGGGGATTATCCGCAGGACGTCCCTTAGCCGCAAATATTTTCCTTACGGCAGCTTCATTTGAAGCGTCTGCGCCGAGTCCGTACACGGTTTCCGTAGGGATTCCCACAACCTCTCCGTCTTTTATCAATTGTGCGGCAGCCTCAAGCTGCCTGATACTGTCGCTTAGTAAAACTGTTTCCATATTCTTACGCTTCCTGTTTTGCGAGCTTCGCAGCCTGATCGGCAGTAGCGAGTGCGTCAAAAACCTCGTCAAGATTACCGTTGAGAATATCCTCAAGACGATATATAGTCAGACCTATTCTGTGATCTGTCAGGCGTCCCTGAGGATAATTATACGTTCTGATTCTCTCGGAGCGGTCGCCCGTTCCCACCTGCATTCTACGCTCGGACGCAATTTTCGCGTCATGCTCCTCCTGCATTGCCTCATAAAGCCTTGAACGCAGAATCTTCATAGCCTTATCCTTATTTTTATGCTGGCTGCGTTCGTCTTGACACTCAACAACAACATTTGTCGGCAGATGAGTTATACGGACTGCCGATTCCGTTTTATTTATATGCTGACCGCCCGCGCCGCTTGCACGAAAGTAATCTATTTTCAGGTCGGTCGGGTTAATTTCAAGCTCCACCTCGTCAGCCTCCACAAGGACGGCAACTGTAACCGTTGAGGTATGGATTCTGCCCTGAGATTCGGTTTCAGGTACACGCTGAACACGGTGAACACCGCTTTCATATTTAAGCCGTGAGTAAGCTCCTTCGCCCTCGATTGAAAAGCTTATCTCCTTAAAGCCGCCAAGCTCGGTGCCA
Source organism: Ruminococcus sp. (assembly GCA_021200415.1). Taxonomy (GTDB): domain Bacteria; phylum Bacillota; class Clostridia; order Oscillospirales; family Ruminococcaceae; genus Ruminococcus. The sequence goes on from JAJQGO010000013.1 coordinate 13,917, forward strand.
TTGGCGTTTAGAATTTCCTGCTTCCAGCCCTTTGCCTCGGCATACATGGTATACATTCTGTAGAGGGAGTTTGCGAAAAGCGAAGCCTCCTCGCCGCCTGCACCGCTTCTGATTTCAATAATTACATTTTTATCGTCGTTTGGGTCTTTCGGGAGAAGAAGTATTTTCAGCTCCTCGGTAATTTTATCCGCCTTTTCTCTGGACTCCTCAAATTCCGACTGCACCATTTCCTTGAAGTCCTTATCAAGTCCGCCTGCTTCAAGAAGCTCCCTTGCCTCGCTGAGGCTTTCCGCAGCCTTTTTATATTCGCGGAATTTTTCAATTATAGGCGACATATTCTTGTATTCGCGCATAAGTCGGGTATACTCTTTGTTATCGTTCACAATGTCGGGGTCAGAAAGCTTTTCGTTGATTTCCTCGAATTTCTTTTCCATTGCTGCAAGTTTTTCAAACATATATAATATTAAATCTCCTTAATCAAAATTTATTAAAAATATTCAAAAACATACAGTACAGCTAACCTTCACCCGGTCGGTTCACCTTTTTAATATTTTTTTCAATTTTATTTCTGGGTATCATGAATTCCCGCGAGCATTTCACGCAGCGCAGTCTGAAATCCATTCCGGCACGTATAACATACATCTCGTTAGAACCGCACGGATGATTTTTTTTCATTGTCAGAGTATCTCCCGGACGTATATCCAAAGCCCTCTCCCCTTTCAAACAAAATTGATTCATGCAAAATCGTACAATTTACATTATACCCCAAATTCAGATTCAAATCAATATTTTTGCGGTATATTTTCTGTGTTTTGTGTAAAAATAATAAAAACGCCCTATAAAACATATCAAACTCGCCTAAATTTTAGAAAGGATGATGATTTAAATGACCAGAATTTCCTGTGAATTTGAAGATCCCGACCTTGCGGAGCTTGCGCTGAAACGAATCAAAGGCTCCGTATCGGGAATATATTCCACAAACATTATGTATAACAAAACATCGGATTATGCAATGAAGCTGCGCAACGGAACTATTTATACTGTTATTCCGACTGCTGTTACTTCATACACCTCCCTGACAAAGGTCATGGAATTTCCGGCATCTGAGGATATTATTGAAGAGCCTTCCCGCAGCAGAAAAACCTCCGCATATATAATATGCGAACCGGAAAGCGTAAATAACGTCAAATCAATGCTCAGTGCAATGGGCGCGCTCAAAATCACGACACCGGAAAACAATGCATAAGGATTCAGCTGCCGGCATAGAATTAGGTAACGCCACACAAAGATTGCTGTGCAGATGCGCCGCCCATATTTTTGTCAGATGCAGCAAAAATTTTGCAGGCATACTGATGGATGTCAAAAAAATTTTGCGAAAGATGGCGGAAATTGGCAAGCAGATGTGCGGCAAAGCCGTCTGCCTGTTCAACAGGCAGGTAAGGCGGTCTTTGCGTGGTGTTGCCTAATGTAACGCCACACAAAGATTGCTGTGCAGATATGTACAGCGATAAATAGGTCTTTGTGCGGTTCTGCCCTGATTTCGGGCAAAGCCCTGTGTCGGCAACTAATTCAGGAGTTTCCCTTGCGAACGTGCAGTTTTTATCAAGGGCACTCCAATAACGGAGGTAAAAATGAAACAGTACAAACCGGAAGGCTGTCTTTTCAGCGAGTCAGCCAATCAGAAGCTTATATCATCTGCGAACGGACTCGCAGAAGCAATGGAAAAAAATATCATTCTCGAAGCAAGAGCAGCCGTATGCGACAGTGCCCATAACCTGATAGTCGAGCTGCCTTGGGGCAGAGCTATTATTCCGCGTGAGGAGGGTGCTGTCGGAATTTCCGAAGGCACTACACGCGATATTGCGCTGATTTCACGTGTGAATAAAATTGTTTGCTTCAAGGTGACTGCGGTAAAAAATATTCCTGACGGCAATTTCTGCGCCGAGCTTTCAAGAAAAGCGGCTCAGGAGGAATGCATTGAAAATTACATACAGAGGCTGACCTCCGGAGATATTATTGACGCTAAGGTTACTCATCTTGAACAATTCGGCTGCTTTGTGGATATAGGCTGCGGGATTCCATCGCTTATACCGATTGACGCCATTTCCGTGTCAAGAATCTCTCACCCGTCAGACAGGTTCAGGGTTGGCGAGATGATTAAAGCGATTGTGAAATCAAATGAAAACGAGAGAATCTGCCTTACCCACAAGGAGCTGCTGGGAACATGGGAGGAAAATGCAGCTGCTTTTCAGGCAGGCGAAACAGTTTCGGGCATAGTGCGCTCCATTGAGGAATACGGCATTTTCGTGGAGCTTACTCCGAATCTGGCAGGTCTTGCCGAACCGAAATCGGGTCTCGGAATCGGACAGAATGTCAGTGTGTATATTAAAGCGCTTATTCCCGAGAAGATGAAGGTAAAGCTCATCATAGTTGATGTGTGCGAGGACACCTCACCTGTGGGAAAGCATAAATATTTCTGCTCCTCACGCCATGTGAACCGCTGGCAGTACGCCCCCGAATGCTCGAGTAAAAGCATTGAGACGATTTTTTAGAGAGTACTCACAAAAAATGTGTGGATTTTCGAGCATAATTTTGACAAATACAAGGTGAAAAGACGTACGTTGTATTTTTATATGACTACACTCTAACGTTCTCTGTCTGATTTTTGCGAATTTCAGCTGATATATAAAAATGCGCCAAGCAGGGTCAGCCTTGCTTGGCGTTTTTTTAGAGTAGCATCAGGTTACAGCAATTGCGCTCAATTGTCAATGATAGTTTATAATTGAGCAGTGCAAAACGAAAAAAGTTTTTAGTTGCATTTTCCTGAATTTTGTAGTATACTGGTAACATACAAATCGAAATTTATATAGAATATATAATTTTTGGGAGTGATAAAATGATTGGTTTTGGAGAAACAAATGAAGAATTTGGTAAGGTACCTCCAGTTCTCATTTCTATTGAGGAAATAAAGGAGGGACAATATGCAACCAACTCTTTACTTATAAAAATTGCTACAGAAACAAATATATATATTAGTATAAAATTTGAAAGTTACATTATGCATTTAACCAGAAATGAATCATATACTGTATGGGATGACTATGAAGTGAGAAATGGAAACTATCTCGTTAAATTTTCAAAATCAAGGTTAATAGATTTTTATGATGTAGCAATCATACACACTGAAGATTATTCATTTCCGGGCAGAGGTCAACATTATGGTGTTTATACCGGCGATCATATTATTGATATAATTGCCGACTGCATTCCTGAAATTATAGTTGAGACAAATAAAAATCATAATCTTTAACTTTCAATGATGGCAAGCACTCGTTTCAACCACCCATATATTTCCATTTCCTTCCCAATCTTGACTTTCCACCAAAAACGAGATATAATATTTTCAAAAGCGGTAATTACCGCTAATAAAAGTTTAAGGAGCTGTTATTATGAGAAAAAATATAAAAACTACAGAAGCAATTTTTCCAATGCCTGTGTTAATGGTTGCCACCTACAACGACGATGGCAGTGTTAATGTAATGAATGCCGCGTGGGGAACTATGGTTGAGAGAAATATCGTGGCACTGAATCTGACAGAAACACATCACACAGTTTCAAACATCAAGAAAAGAAAGAGCTTTACTGTAAGCATTGCAGACAGCAAACACGTCGTAGAAGCTGATTACTTTGGTGTTGTTTCCGGAAAAAACACACCGAATAAGCTTGCTGACAGCGGACTTACTGCGGTTAAATCAGAAAATGTTGATGCACCTGTAATCGAGGAATTCCCAATCTGCCTTGAATGCGAATTCATTGAATATCAGGACAGCCAGTATGGTCTTGGCGTTATTGGAAAGGTAGTTAACGTATCTGTTGATGAAAGCGTAATGAAAGATGACAATGTTGATATTGATCTGGTAGATGCAATTGCATTTGATCCGTATACACATGGTTATTATAAAGTAGGCGGCAGAGTCGGCAACGCATTTAAGGACGGATTAAGATTAAAGAAATAACCTCATAAATTTTCAGCCGTGACAGCGATTCGGACTATTGTTGGTCTGATTTACCGTCACGGCTTTTTATTATTTCATTACACCTGAACCCTCAGCTCCTCTATAATTTCCGCTTTCGTTTGCGGAGCGTGGTGACTTTTCAGGCATATATCAACATCCAGTTCAGATATTGTATCTGCAAGACGCCTGCACAATTCGGGATTTTTATTCCACGTCGGATACACTCCGCCTGCGGCATCGCCTAAAAACAACACCCTCTCACCTTCCACCGCTGCAAGTGTTGAATCATCAGTATGCGGCGAGCTGCACCTGATTAGCCGTATAAGACAGCCGCCTGCATCAATGCTGAAGCCTTCGGAAAATACTATGTCGGGAAATGATATAATTACAGGTCTGTTGCCATCATACTCCTTTCTTATGCATTCGTCAAGGGACAGAAACTCCTCTATTCCCTTTTCGTCTATTCTATGACTGAACTGTCTTAAATAACAATCTGTCAGGCTGTTTGCAATGCATTGTCCATTGACGGCGTGCATACCAAAGGTGTGATCCCAATGCCAATGGGTCAGTATTGTAAATTTCGGCAGTGGCAGACCCTCCTCCCTCAATGCGGAATAAAATTCCATTGTATGCGCCTCAGAATGTCCCGCATCAATGGCAACACTAAAATTATCGCCCTGTATATAACCGAGAATGGGGCGGTCACGTTCCTTTTCAAAAGGATAATACCGGATACGCTCCGTTACCTTGTTCAGCTTCATATTATCACCTCAAAAAACAACACCGCACAAAAGCTTATGTGCGGTATTATTATATAAAATATTAATTTTCATATTAATTTTCCGATGCAGCCTTGTTCTTGCTCTCGAAGTATTCAAGGCAGGTTTTCTCCATAACCTCTCTTGCCTCCTCAGGACTCATATCAAGTATACAGTTGGCTGCGTTAAAATGACCTCCGCCGCCATGAATACGGCAAATCTCATCAGCCGAATATATGCCGTTGGTTCTCGTTGAGCATCTCATTTTTCCGTCCGGCAGCTCTCTGATTGTAACACCAATGCAGACGCTTTCAAACTGCTCCACATAGGAATTGATCCCCTCAATTTCGGAATCAAGAACGCCTGCCGTTTCAAGATCTTTCAGAGTGATTATTCCTGTTGCAATCTTATTGTTGCACATAAAATGAAAGCTGTCGTTCAGAATGCTCTCGATTTTCATTCTTCCGGCCGATTTAATATATGTATTAAGTCTGCCTATACGGAAAACATCTATGCCCGTCTTGGCAAGCTCAGATGCAACCTGAAATGTCTGCGCCGTTGTATCATTCGTTCTGAATGACAGGGTATCGGTTACAATGGCAGTATAAAGAAGCTCCGCCATTTGCTTAGTGACGGTGACTCCCATTTCCCTTATAATCTTAAAAATAATCTCACTGCAAGCGCCGCATTTTTCCTCAACATAGCGGTAATCGAAGTTTTCAATTGTATTCTGGTGGTGATCTATGCAGAATGTGAAGTGCTTATCCGAATATTTACCGACTCTTTCGGGTGTTGCGGAGTCAACAGCAATATATGTGGGATTGCTGACCGTGTCAAGCTTAACCCTGTCCGTCATATATCTGTGAATATGGGGAACCTCGTCCTGTCCCTCAACAGTACATTTCTTACCCATTGACTGCAAAGCGAGAGCAAGAGCAAATGATGAACCTATGCAGTCACCATCGGGACGAATATGGTAAATAATGCAAAAGTTATCGAACTCTTTCATCTTTTCTGCGATTTCGCGGATTGATACTTCCATTAACAACATCTCCTATCGTTTAATTTTGCCTGTGTTGAAACACTTTTTTTACCAAGCATTGCCGTGTCTTACAAATAATTATACAGCTTTTGTCCGAAAAAGTCAAGCGGCGGCAGTGAGCCACTGCGGGCGTATCACGTTTTTTATCGCATCAGAGGGAAAGTCTGCTATCGCTCAATAGAA
>JAJQGO010000013.1:20015-310885 GCA_021200415.1 Ruminococcus sp.
CAGAGGGAAAGTCTGCTATCGCTCAATAGAAATGACATAAACAGTGATAATTTTTTGCGGCTCACCGCCTTATTTACAGGTCGCGAGAAATGTGTTATACTAAAGGCAACACCGTGTAAAGCATTACAGAAAGGAAATATGAATATGTTTGATGATGAATGGAGCATGATTGATGAAATGATTGACGATGCTGCGGATTCGTGGGAGGAGCTTGATGATATACTGGAAGAAAACGGCTGCACACGGAAAGAAGCTCTGCGTCAGGTTGAGAGCTTTAAAAAGCTTTTTTCGGCAGAGCTTGACAAAATGGGAATCCGCAGGAGCAGCCCCATAGAGATTTGCTGCGGCATTTGTGATAAGCTGGAGGAGGAGGAAAATCCGCCGTCAAGGTCGCTGATTTTTTTGTATTGCGCAGCTGTTACGGATCGGGGACTGCTGCTTAACGACGGTACGGACGAAAGAGATGATGAACAGGATATTCGCAGCTTTTTCACGCAGAAGGAAAAAATTCGGGAGCTGTCGGGTTATCTGGAAGTGCTGCCGAATTATCGCAAGCGTATCGAATCGTTCAAAAATAAAAGGAATAAGGCAAGAACAAGGAATAATTTCCGTAGGGAATCCAATCTGCTGTTAAAAATTGTGAAGCAATATGAATTATTTTATAAAGGAAGAAACAGTGTTATTTTTTCTGATAATATCGCGGATCTGGTAGAATCCGTAAACGAAAATGAGCTGCTGAAATCCCTGAAGCCCTATGCCTATATGATTGCCCTGACAAGCAGAACCGATAAAATGATGGGAAAGGAAGGCTTTCATTTCAATTGGGATAATCTCTTTAAGATTCATAAGTACAGTATAAAAAAGGATAATGGCAAAAATTTTAAAGAGTATCAGTCAAAGCTGGAATTGTACGACAATCTGCGCAGTAATTTTTTGGATGACAGCTCGGTTGACATTGGATTTTCCGATTACTGCTTTGCCGCCTATGTCAACCTGTCGCAATGGTATGAGGAAAACTGCGAGCCAAACGAAGAGATTCCGAAAAATCCCAAGCAAAAGGCAGAGTCGGTTATGTCTGACTTTTTTCCGATATTCATAGAATGCAAAGAATCGGAGGGCTATGATTTATGGGAATTTGCCAATGAATATCCCGAGCTTGAGTCTGCCTGTGAAAACGTGCTGAAGAATAACGAGGATATTATAACGGATGCCTGTAACGCAGTCCGCGCAGACGAGGATATTACGCCTTTGGCGAATCGTATTTATTCGGAAATCGAAGCAAAAATCAACGTTGAGAATATCCGTGACAAAGAGAAGGCATTGATGTTTCCAAAAATATTTCTTGTGCAGAAGGTTAAGCTGGAGTTGCGGAAAAAAATGCTGGATGCGGCAATGCTGTTTTAAAAATCAGATACGTACTGAAAGATTTTTATAGAAATTTTTTTAAGGGACACCCGTTTGTCCTGTTCATGTGCTATAATAATAGCAAGGAACAGAGGTGAGAACATGGAAAATAATAAAAACGACCGAATGCTTGAAATTTTCATGCGTTCTCTGCGTGGTGAAGCCATATCAATAAAATCACTCGCAAAGGAATATAATGTTTCAACCAAAAGCATCAGCCGTGACATAAGCAGTATTCAGAGCTTTCTTGCTGAGCATAGAGAGCTTATGCAGAACGCGGAGCTTATATACTCCCACAAGGATAAGTCTTATAGGTTCAGCAATGATGAATTTCTGAAAAATAAGGAGCTTTTCGCGATTGTAAAAATACTGCTCGGCAGCAGAGCGTTAAACAAGGACGAGATTCTTACGCTTATTTACAAGCTGAAAAGGTTCACGACAGTTGCTGACAAGGAAAAGCTTGATAATTTAATTCGCAAAGAGGTCTATCATTATCACGAGGTTAAATCAGACTGCAATTCGGTAATTGATAATATGTGGAAGCTGATACAGGCAATCGAAAACAAAAAGGTACTTACGATTACCTACTACAAAATGAATCGTGATGAGGTCAAACGCAGAATCAAGCCCGCATCAATAATGTTCAGTGAATATTATTTTTATTTAATTGCGTATATGGCTGATGATGAGGAATATAATCCAAAATATTTTCGCATCGACCGTATTGCAGCTATCACTGAAAATCGTGATCAATTTAAACTCGATAAGAAATATGATTTCGACGAGGGCGATTTGCGTGAAAAGAATCAGTTTATGTTTCCGGGAGAAAACGTTAAAATTCGTTTTGAGTTTTCGGGATTGTCTTTACAGGCAATACTCGACAGACTGCCCACTGCAAAGGTAGTCGAAAAGAACGGAAGCATCAGCATTGTAGAGGCGGAGGTGAATTACGGACGCGGCATTATTATGTATTTGCTGTCGCAAGGCTCATGGGTAAAGGTCCTCTCCCCCGCTTGCCTGATTGATGATATGAAAAAGGAAATTGATAAGATGAGGGAGAAGTATTAGGGAGTGTTAAGGTGAGGGTTCGTGTGCTTTTTGTGCAATGCTGCCTCAACCCAATTACCCCCGCACAGTATCGTGCGGGGGTTTTGATTTATCTTTTCTTTTTTAATTTCTGAGCTTTCTGCATATTTAAGCAGTCTCATCATCGCATCATCAGCTACACATCAAGCGTTTTTTACGTTTGCCATAGAGAATGGTTATCGAGCCGCTGCAAAGCAGCAGACCTGTTATTGTGTACATTCGTGTGCCCGAACCGCCTGTATCCGGAAGTCTTGGAGATACCACATTCGGCCAGTAGTAAGTGATATATTTTCCTCCATCTTCAACACTGTAAACATCGGGCTCAGTTTCATCAACTGATGTATATATAAGATCAATTGAAACATTGCCAGTGTCATCTACCGCTTCAAAAGAAGTTACAGCTCCGCTTTCCGAAATTGTTACAAGCCAGTACCACGAGGAAATTGTATAGCCTGTAGGTGAATCGGCTTCCTGTATTTTATATTTCTGTCCCAGAGGCAAACCGCTGAATGTTACAACTCCGTCTGAATCGCTTGTAACCGTGTATGTATTGCTGTCCGCTATCTGCTCGCCATTGTCATCAACAGGATATGCGATAAATTCCGCACCATAAAGCGCAGTCGCAGATGTAAGATATTTATTGCTGTCAAGCACAACCGTGTCATTATCAATCTTCACAAAGGAAACCTCAGTTTTCTTGTTCGTCACCTGAATATATACCGTTCGCGAAAACAGATTTGTAATCGGCTCATCCAGCGACGTGTAGGAATAAGACGTGCTTTCTCCTGATGCCTCACGCTCATTATGATACTCCGTATCCTGATAAATTTCCAGATAAGACCAGCCCACGTCCGTGTACAGACGGAGAGTTCCTGTATTTCCCTCGGCATTTGCCCGATATTGATTTATTACATAGTCGAACAGCGAATCATTTCTGCTCTCGTCCTCGTCATAGGTCAGATATGCGTGCTGCTGAGTAGTTTCGTCAGATGTCAGCAAGTCATACCAATTAGCCGAACTCGAATCATAGTAATCGAAATCAAATGTATTCGATTGACTTGTATTGATATGCATCGTTGTGTAAACCCAAGACAAGGTATTATCAATATCTCCCACGGATGCCATCTGGTCAAGCGTTGCTACGATATATCCTGCCGCACGTGCAACAGTTACGCCGTTATCTGAATTTCCTGCATTTGCGTAAATCGTATCGCCTGTAACAAGAACCATTGTTTCCGCAGGATTGAGTATAAATCCCTCAGGAGCTGAAATTTCCCGAACGTAATACGTTGTTTCCGTAAGCTGGTCGAATACAGCCGTTCCGCCCTCGGAGGTATCATAGGTCATGCCGCTGACAGCAGACGTTTGAGTTCCCTCAGGAGAGGTTGTTTCAACCTCAACAGGATAGATGTAATACGTATCACTGCCAATAGTAACGGTAATTACGCCCTCATTTTCCTCTCCGTCAGCTCCCTCCCCCGGATTTACCGTGTAGGTTCCTGTGCCGCCGTCCTTCAGCGCTGCTTCGCCTGCGCTGTCGCAGTCATCATCGGGAGAAAGATAAATCAGAATTTCATTCGATTTAGCAGTATCATCAGCAGCATATCCAATGTAATAAATCTTGGAATTTGCTTCATCCTCTTCAACCTCATATAAAGCAAACTTTGCGCCGTCAATTAAATTGCCGTCCTCGTCCATTTTCTGCACCAACAGAACATTTGTCAGGTTCGGGACTTCAATCGTAACTCCGTATGTTCGGTAGAATTCCAAATACTCAGTGCCACCGGTGCCAACCACGCCTCCCGATTCCACATTGACAGTGTTCGTGGAATCAGCTTCTTCAAGGGAGGACGCACTCGTCCAGTAATAGGCAACTGTATATTGCGTGTCATCCACATTTTCCGCAAGATAATAATACGTTTGAATATCTCCGGGGAGAGCCGTCAGTGCCACCTGCATACAGCCGCTGCCCGATATTGTGAACACAGAATCGCTGTAGCCATTCGCCTCCATTTGCTTTGCGGCGTAAATTACGTTATCAATGCTGTATTCGTCCATGACGTCATATCCCGTTTCATCAGAACCATACACAGGCCGCCAGTTGGTTTTCGTCAGGTCATTTGCGGCGTTATTGTCTCCCACATATTTCAGCACAACCGCAAAAAGCGTGCCGTTCACATTGCCGTTTGTAACATCGTAATAATCAATTCCCTTATAATCTCCGGCTGATTCATCAAGATAACACAGAACATCAGGTGCAGTTACAAGCATATTCGTTGCCGCATACACGCCCGAATCGTATGTGTTGTTGCACACAAGCACCTTAGAGCTTACAATCTGCAAATATATATCCTGCGATACAAGACGATACCCCTCCGGAACCTTCGTTTCCTTTAGTATAAAATATGTGCCGAACATTTGTTGAAGCTCCGTCAGGGTGTACGGCATACTGTATTCATCAAGGAAAATCATTTGCCCGTTCGCGTCAGTTGTTCCGCTGTATAGAGAGGAAATTATAATATTTCCGCCGCTGTCGCGTATATTGTCATTATCGTCTATAGTATACGTGCCCTCGTCAATTTTTGCCGATACACTGACTGCCGATTCGGTTGTTGTGCCGTCATCAAATACATAATAATAATTACCGTCGTCGTCCACATTTGCGTGGTACGCCGCAAAGCCTGCGCCCTCAATGGGGTTTTCGTACTGGTTTACCTTGTATATGCCCGTTTCGGGAATTACCGTCAGGTTGTATTTCAGTTTAAGGTCAGAAGCGGAATTTCCTCGCTCCAGATAATAGAATTTCAGCGTGTGGTATGTGTTATTATCAAATGTATCGGGGTTTGTTGCATTCCATACATAATCGTCGTATACTCCTGCGTCTTTAAATGCCGATCCAATTGTATTTTTCTCTTCATCATTTATATAAACTTTGCCTGTAGAAAAATCAATTGATACGCTTGCGGCGCTATGAATTCCGCCCAGATCGGCAACAAGAACACCGTCAATGAAAATCCACACGTCATCATCACCTGAAAATTCGAACGTGGTAGCGACTTGCTGCTTTGAGGACGTGAATCCGTCATACTGCTGAGTAAAACGTGTGATCAGCGTCATGCCAAAGTAGTGGTTCATGTCTTCATCATCGCATGATTTAGTCTGTGGGTCGTTGCCTAAGCTGTCAAGGCTGTCGAAAGGAAAGAACTGACCTGAAATTGCGCTGCTTTTTACAGCCCAATCGTCATAGAGAATAAAGGAATTCTCATCCTCGTCATATACCGCATAATTATCTGCGCAGTCGTAGTAATAATATCCGCTGCTGTCCACCTGAAGCAGATTTTTCACCTTTGTAAAAGATTCCTTGCCAGCATGGGATACATTGGGGTTGAACAGGTATGCAAGGGATTCATTATCTCCGGTTACAGCTGAATTAAGCGCAGGATAACCATCAGTTCCAAGGGTGTTTTGCACAATGTCCGGATAAACTGCTGAACTTTTTGTCCAGTAATTATATGCTGTATTTTTTGTTACATCCCATTGTTCGGGATTGAACGCGAATTTCAAAGCATGATCTTTATTTATACCTGTATTTGAATTTGTATTCACGTCAACATCATCCTGACCTGTCGTCCAGTAGTCGAACAGATTGATTATCGTGCCCGAGGGTGTAACGCCCTCAACCGTGTCATAAACACGTGTATAGTCCTTTGTGTAGTAGATATTGGTACGTGGATTATCTTTATTATATGTATCCTGTACACGGACATAATAATCCCCGCCAACACTTACATAGTATGCAGGCACTTTAGTATTGGTATTACCTGCATTTGGCGCATAATTGAAAGGACATTCGCTTGCATCGAAGCGGTAGCCGTAGCTGGAAAGAGACTCAGTAAAGTAATGCAAGGGTATCAGATACCAGAGCGTAGCATCCGAATCAGTGTATGATAGTGCGTCATCAATCGGATCAAGTATATCGTTGTTATTGGTATAGTCGGAGTAGCCTACAGCCTTAGTTCCATCGTTGTAATAAATCCAAAGGTACATATCAGAAACGCTGTTTACATCTTCTGAGGTCAGCTCGGCAATGACAGCTGAATCGTCGCTTGCAACGGTTATTTCGCTGTTGGAAAGGGTAATATCCTCAATGGCAAGCTCAGCTTCGGTTTCTTCTTCGGCAGCTGAAGCCTCCGTGGAAATTTCACTGCTGACTGCCTCGCTGTCGGTATTTTCGCTGCTTTCCTCAGTTGAGGGAGCAGCTGTTTCCGCCTCCGTAATATCGGCAATTTCGCAAGCCGCCGTATGGGTATGCTCCTCCAGTCCGCACACAAGCTGTGTTTCGTAGCAATCGGCAGTATGGATATGGCTTTCGTTTTCCTCCTGACCGCAGATTAAGACATCCGCATAGCACTCATCGGTGTGTGTATGCTCCTCAAGACCGCAGTAGGTTTCATTTGTCATAGTGATTCCCGTCAGGCAAAGCTGCCCGAAAACGCAGAACGCGACAATAATCGCAAGAGCCGGCGTCAGCACTGCCGCTATGCGGGATTTGACACGATTTACCTTGAATCGTTCAAGGAAGATATGCATGATACTATTCATTTACCTGCACCTCTGCTTTCATTTACCGAAAAATATCTGTTTTATTTATTGTATCATATTTTTGATAAAAAAGCAAGATTTCAAATTTCAATTCACGAATTATTATATAAACCTAACAAATAACAGGGCATTCATTGTGCAATACGCACAAAAAAGCCTGATGAAAAATTACCGCAAAAATTATTGACAGATTTTCCAAAATATTGTATATTGTTGATAGAGTTATTATTACGGAGGCTTTCCACTATGAAAAAACAAGCTTTTAATCCATTTCTTCCCCTTAATGAATATATCCCCGACGGTGAACCCCATGTTTTCGGCGACCGTGTCTACCTTTACGGCTCTCACGACAAGGAGGGCGGCGAAACCTTCTGTATGCTTGATTATACCGTGTACTCCGCTCCCGTTGACGATTTGTCCGACTGGCGCTGCGAGGGAACTATTTACCGTGCTGGGCAAGACCCTGACTACGGCGAAAGGAAATTCATGTACGCTCCCGATGTCGTACGTGGAAATGACGGCAGATACTACCTCTATTACTGTATGTCAGGCGAATACGGAAAGGGCGGATATTTTGGTCCGATAAGTGTTGCGGTATGCGACTCCCCTGCCGGAAAATTTGAGTATCTCGGCTTCGTCAGGTACCCCGACAAAACACCCATGAAAAAATATGTCTGCTTCGACCCCGGCGTTATTAACGACAACGGCACAATTCGCATTTATTACGGCACTCAATATATCTATGACAATGACGATGATTATATTGCCAATGAGGAGCGTGTGCTTGAACAGGCTTCAATGTTCGGGAAAAGCCGTCAGGAAATTCTCGATACGCCCGAAAGCGTTATGGGCGCGAATATGGTTGTTGTCGGGGACGATATGCTCACAGTAAAGGGCGAGCCGACACGTATTATTCCATATAAAACAAAGGGTACGGATTTTGAGGAGCATCCCTTCTTTGAGGCAAGCTCCATGAGAAAGGTCGGCAGCACGTATTACTTCATTTACTCCTCATGGCTGAATCACGAGCTTTGCTACGCAACAAGCCCTTTCCCCGACAGGGATTTCAGATTCCGCGGAACTATTATTTCCAACGGAGATATTGGATTCAACGGCAGAAAGGCTGAGGACAGGCTTAACATGACGGGAACAACTCACGGCAGCATTGAAAATATAAACGGTCAGTGGTATGTTTTTTATCATCGCCTGACTCATAAATCCGACTACAGCCGTCAGGCGTGCGCCGAGAGAATAACAATTCTTCCGGACGGCAGTATTCCTCAGGTTGAAGTGACGTCCTGCGGTCTGAACGGAAAGCCTCTTATTGCCGAGGGATCTTATCCTGCCGTTATCGCCTGCAACATCACCAACGGAAAAATGCCCCACGGCTCAAATAAAATCCACAAATTCAGTCTGCCCAATGTCAGCAGCTGCGGCAATGAACGATTTGTCGCGGAAATCAGCTCGGGAACATTTCTCGGCTACAAATATTTCAGCTTCCGCGGAAATAAAAAAATCGGCGTAACAGCCTGCGGAAACGGTTCGGGAAAAATTGCTGTAGGCATCGGCATGAATGAAAATCCTATCGGGGAAATCCCTGTTTTTCCCTCAGAAGTCTGGACTGATTTTACAGCTGAAATTTCCATTCCCGACGGTGTTTATCCCCTGTATTTGCGATATTGCGGAAATGGCGAAATAAAAATTAAAAATATTTTATTCTGATTTTTCTCAGCAGCACTGTTTATTGGCAGTGCTGCTTTCTTTATGGATAATCCGCCGCCGACGGAGCATAATAGAATAGAGGCAATACCTAAAAGCAGCACTGTACTGTACAAGAATCCTTATGCAGTGCTGCTGAAGGAATCAAAAAAATTATGTCGCTGAAAAATTTTTTTTCACATTCGGCGGCAGAACGGAGATTATTATGAAGGATAAAATATTCGGGGTTCTGCAAAGAGTCGGACGTTCCTTTATGCTGCCCATCGCCCTGCTGCCTGTTGCGGGACTTTTCCTCGGCATAGGAAGCTCTTTCACCAATCCCACTACCCTTGAAACATATCATTTAACAAATGTCATCAAAGAGGGCGGACTGCTGTACACAATTCTTGACATCATGAGCAAAACCGGCAGTGTTGTTTTCGATAATCTTGCCCTCCTTTTCGCTATGGGAGTTGCTATCGGCATGGCAAAAAAGGAAAAAGAGGTCGCAGCGCTTGCCGGCGCTATAAGCTACCTTATTATGAATACAGCTATCAGCGCACTCATTACTGCCAACGGCGGAGCTGATGCTATGGCTGCAAATTCAACTACCTCCACACTCGGTATTACCACGCTTCAGATGGGTGTTTTCGGCGGTATCATTGTCGGACTGGGTGTCGCCGCACTCCATAACAGGTTTTACAAAATACAGCTTCCGCAGGTTCTCTCGTTTTTCGGCGGAACAAGATTTGTCCCGATTATATGCAGCATTGTGTATCTTGCCGTGGGAATTTTAATGTTCTTTATCTGGCCTGTGGTGCAGACGGGAATTGCTCACCTCGGACAGCTTGTTCTTGAATCGGGTTACGCGGGAACATGGATTTACGGTATAATCGAACGTGCGCTTATACCCTTTGGTCTGCACCATGTATTCTATATGCCGTTCTGGCAGACAGAGCTTGGCGGCTCTATGATTATTGACGGAGTTACGGTTCAGGGAGCACAGAACATCTTCTTTGCGGAGCTTGCCTCAAAAACAACAGAGCATTTTTCTGTTTCCGCAACACGATTCATGGCAGGCAAGTTCCCGTTCATGATATTCGGTCTGCCTGCTGCCGCATACGCAATGTATCGGACTGCACGTCCCGAAAAGAAAAAGCTTGTTGGCGGATTGCTTCTGTCGGCTGCCCTCACATCAATGCTGACAGGTATAACCGAGCCGCTTGAGTTTACGTTTCTCTTTGTAGCTCCGGTTATGTACGCTGTACACTGCGTTCTGGCAGGACTTTCCTATATGCTCATGCACATCTTTAACGTGGGCGTCGGAATGACGTTCTCAGGCGGTATTATCGACCTGACCCTGTTCGGAATTTTACAAGGCAACGAGAAAACAAACTGGATATGGATTGTTATTGTGGGTATTTTCTACGCTTTTATATATTATTTCGTTTTCTATTTCATGATAACAAGGTTCAATTTCAAAACTCCCGGAAGAGAAGCCGACAGCGAGGAAACAAAGCTCTATACCCGAAAGGATCTCGACGCAAGAAATAAATCCGCCAATGGACAAGCTGCCCTGACAGGCACGGACAGAGTAAGCGCATTGATTCTGAAGGGTCTGGGAGGAAAATCAAATCTCTCGGATATTGACTGCTGCGCGACAAGACTCAGAATTACCGTTGAAGCTCCGGAGCTTGTAAACGACAGCCTCCTTAAAGAAAGCGGGGCTTCGGGCGTGATTCACAAGGGCAACGGAGTTCAGATTATCTACGGTCCGCAGGTTTCCGTTGTAAAGTCCAATTTCGAGGACTTCCTCGATAAGCCTGAATCCGACAATGCTGACGCTCTGATTGGGGATGCTCCCGAACCGGCGGACAGGGTGAATGCTTCAAAGGAAAATCCGACAAAAGCGGAAGCATTATACTCTCATCTTACGGGACAGATCGTCAGCCTTGAAAATGTCGATGATGAGGCGTTTTCCTCTAAGGCTCTCGGCGATGGAATTGCCGTTGAACCTACCGTCGGCAGACTCTGCGCTCCCTGCGACGGCAAGGTGGAAACAGTATTCGAAACGGGGCACGCAATCAATCTCATCTCAAAATCGGGCTGCGAAATTCTTCTTCACATAGGAATTGACACCGTCAAGCTCAATGGCAGATTCTTTGAAACGCACGTTTCGGATGGTCAGGAAATACGAAAGGGCGATCTCCTGATAAGCTTTGACCCTGACGAAATCAGGAAGGCAGGCTTCAGGGCGACTACCCCCATGATTATCTGCAATTCGGATGATTACAGCTCAATTGACACATCGGCTTCGGGCAGCGTTTCCGCAGGAGAGCAAATACTTGAGCTGAGCTGATGATGAACTGATGAAAGGAAATATTGCTATGAAAACATTCACCTACACCATAAAGGACGAGCTGGGAATCCATGCAAGACCCGCAGGAATGCTTGCCAAAACAGCTAAGTCCTACGACAGCGAAATTACAATGACGAAGGGCGGCAAATCAGTTGTCTGCACAAGACTTATGTCCCTTATGGGACTGGGAGTTAAATGCGGAGATACGGTTACAATTACCGTAAGCGGCAGCGATGAGGATTCCGCAGCGGAGGGCATAAAAAGCTTTCTTGAAAGTAATTTATAAAGTCAGCCGTATTCAGGGAGATTAAAGCTCCCCGAATACGGCTTTTTCGGCAGGCAATACTGCCCTTATTATTTCAGCTCCGCAACAGTTACGCCGTCCTCCCCTTCGCCGTACACGCCAAGTCTGAACGACTTAACGGACGGATGGGATTTCAGCCTCTGATGAACTGCCTTTCTGAGCAATCCTGTACCCTTTCCGTGAATAATAGTGATTGTTGAAATATTTGACATCACTGCCTGATCAATGAAGGAATCCAGCTGATAAACGCCGTCGTCACAAGTACAGCCGCGTATATCAAGCTCCATTTTTCCTCTGCGTTCAGCCTTAACACCGACTCGTCCGACCTTTTTCGCGGACTTTTTGGGACTATTATAGCTGACCTTTTCCGATTCAACAAGGCGAAGCTTCGAGACGTTCATTTTTGTTTTCATGACGCCCATCTGAACAAATACAAATTCGCCGCCGTCCGGATCACCCGAAATGATTCCCTTTCTGTTCAGCTCAGGCACAAATACCGTATCTCCCCTGCGAAGCTTTCTCGGGAGAACGTAATCATCGTCTGTAACCGCCTTCTGAACGGGATTTGCCGTGTCGTACATTTTGTTGAAGCTTTGTCTGGTCTTTGATTTCATTCCTGACACGTCTGAACTGAAATTCTCCTTGTCCTTTTCCTTACGCAGCCTTTCAAGCTCGTCAAGCAGCTCGTTTGACTCCGCCTTTGTAGCTTCAATTATGCTCATAGCCTGAATTCTCGCCTTTTCAAGCTCCTCCGCCTTAGTCTTTTCTGTTTCCTCGCGCTCTTTTCTCAAGGCTGCGGCGTTTTCCTCTGTCTCCCTTTTAAGACGTGATATTTCATCCTTCTGATGCTCAAGCTCCATTCGTGAAGCCTCAAGCTTACCGATAACGTCCTCAAGACGGCTGTTTGCTTCGCTTACGAGAGATTTCGCTTCGCTGATTATATCCTTCGGCATTCCGAGACTTTCCGAAATTGCAAACGCGTTTGATTTTCCCGGAGAACCTACAATCAACCTGTAGGTGGGACGGAGCGTTTCAATATCAAATTCACATGAAGCGTTTTCAACATCGGGACTGTCGATTGCGAACACCTTCAGCTCCTGATAATGCGTTGTAACCATAAGCCTTGCTCCCGTATTCATCAGACGCTTTATTATTGAAACAGCAAGTGCAGCTCCCTCAACAGGGTCTGTTCCCGAACCAAGCTCGTCAAGCAGCACGAGAGAACGAGAATCAGCCGTATGAATTATCTCGATAACCTTATTCGTGTGGGCGGAAAATGTGGAGAGATTCTGCTCAATGCTCTGACTGTCACCTATATCCACGAAAATATGATCGAAAACGGAAATACTGCTGCCGTCCGCACAGGGAATCAGCAAGCCGCACATTATCATTGCGCTGAGAAGTCCGGCAGTTTTCAGCGCAACGGTTTTTCCGCCTGTGTTCGGACCTGTAATTATAAGTGCCTGATAGGATTCGCCGAGGGAAATATTTATGGGAACAACCTTTTTCTTATCAATGAGAGGATGACGTGCCTTTTTCAGATCAATTCTGCCATCGTCGGTAATATTCGGCAGTGAGCAGTTCAGCTTTGCGGCAAGATTCGCCTTTGCAAAGTACAGATTAAGCTCCGCGCAGACCTTATAATTCTCGCGCAGAATATCGGCGTACTGTCCGCATTCGCTGCAAAGCTCACGGATAATGCGTTCAATTTCCTCCTGTTCCTTGCCCTCAAGGATTCTGATGTCATTATTTGCCTCGACAATTGCCATAGGCTCGATGAAGATAGTCTGTCCTGTTGCCGATGTATCGTGAATCAGACCGCTTATCTGACCTCTGTATTCCGATTTAACCGGAAGTACAAAGCGTCCGTCTCTTATGGTTACGCTGCTTTCCTGCAGGCATTTCTGAACAGACTGATTTTTTACCATTTTATCGAGAGTTTCACGCAGCTGCATTCCTGCACGGTTGATTTTCCTGCGAATTGCCGCAAGCTCGGGACTTGCAGCATCTGCAATTTCGTCCTCGGATATAATTGAGCGTTCCAGCTTCTCCAGAAGATAATCATTTGGCATAAGACGTGAAAAAAGATTGTCAAGCTCTGTTTCCATATTTTCACAGTGACTATACCAGTCGTGGAGGCTCTTTATCTGCCTGAGCATTGCCCCGATGTCCAGCAAATCACGAATGGATATGACAGCCCCCGACTTTGCACGCGCGGCAGCTGAGGTTATATCCCTGAAGCCGATAAACGGCGGCGTTCCGAACTGAATCGAAAGGTTCAAAGCCTGCGAGGTTTTCAGCGTTTCATATTTAACGCGTTCAAGGTCGCTGTCGGGCTTGATTTCAAGCGCCATTCTTCGGGTTTCGTCATTTGAAGTCAGACCTGCAAGCAATTCAAGTATTTTGTCAAGTTCAAGTATTTTCAAATATTTATTCATAATAATCTACCCATTTAGCATTAAGGCATCACGGCACAGGGCTTGCCGCACAGATTGGCGGCAGACAGAGCATGGCGTCCCTGCACGTGTTACCTCAAGGATTTATAAAAGTCGAGTGTACTGAAGCTGCGCTCAAGACGGACTGTCAGATACGCCTCGGAAACTGCCGAAAGCTCCGTCTGAGCCGAATCCGAAAGGCGGAAATTAAAAAGTCTGTCAAAATCCGCAAGAACTATATGCCTTATTGCGTTCAGCACAGGACGTCTTATTTTAAAATAATCGGAACTCCCCTCCCCTTCATTATCATGGGGAAAGCAATCGGAGCAGTAATATCCGCCGTCGGAAACACTGAAAAAAAGCTCCTCCGGCTCATAGCTGCCGCATTTGCGACACGCAACTATATCGGGCATATAGCCGATTTCAGATAAAAGGCGAAGCTCAAAAATGCTTTTCAGCTGACTCTCACTGCGAAGCTTATTTTCGAGATAATGAAGCGTATTCAGAAAAAGACGCATAACATCGCCGTTTCCGGAATATTCCTCCGTACAGCAGAACCGCAGCACATCGGCAAAATACGATGCCAGCGACAAACCTGTCAGGGAGCTTCTGAGTCCGTAAAAAATATGTATCGGCTCTGCGCTGTTGAGAATGAAGCTGTTCCTGCGCTGCTGAATGCAAAAGCGTGAATACGCAAAAAGCTGAGTGGAGCTCCCGGATTTCCCGTTAATTCTCTTAGCGCCTTTAACAGAAATCTCAAGAACTCCATTCTCTTTTGTAAGAATATCAATAAATTTGTCCTGTTCACCCACAGAACGCTCTTTAAGAACAATTCCTTCTAATGTTATCATTTTTATAATCCATATTGCCTCTGGCGGCACAGTATTGCAGGTAATCCGCAACGCTTCCGCTTTCGGCGAATTTTTTCCAAAGAGATTCAGTATCCATTGCAAATCCTCCGCAAATTATTGCCGAAACTATTTCCGGATAATCTTAGTCTGCGCAGGGATCTTCACTTTATGAATGGTATTATTTTTCTGACAAGCCGAAATTCCTGATAAGACCCTCTCGGTTGCGCCAATCCTCCTTGACCTTTACCCAGCACTGGAGGTTGACCTTAATCTGGAAGAAATCCTCAAGCTCTATGCGTGCAGCTGTGGACGCCTTTTTCAGCATTGCTCCCTTTTTGCCGATTATAATTCCCTTGTGGGATTCCTTTTCGCAGTATATAACGGCTGAAATATCAAGAATATCCTTATCCTCACGTTCAGTCATTGTTTCAACTCCAACTGCAATTCCGTGGGGCACTTCATCGTTGAGAAGTGTAAGCAGCTTTTCACGTATAATTTCGGCTGCGAGAACCTTTTCCGGCTGATCGGTTATCATATCGTCCGGAAAGTAATGGGGCGACTCGGCGGCAAGCTTAATGATTTCATCGATAACTATATCAATGCCGTTATTTTCGGTTACGCTCACAGGTACTACCGCCTGAAAGCTTATCTGCTCCGTAAGTGACGCAATAATCGGCGCAAGGTCGTTTTTGTTTTTCAGCAAATCAATTTTATTCAGCACCAATATGACGGGCATTCCCGATTCGTTAAGGGATTTGAGCAGATTAAGCTCCTGCTCATTGATTTTCTTCGTGCAGTCCATCATAAATACAACTGCGTCAATATCGCTTACAGATTCCCTGACAGTGTTCAGCATATGCTCGCTGAGCTTATTGACAGGCTTATGAAGTCCCGGCGTATCAAAGAAAACAAGCTGGACATCGCCGATATTTCTGATGCCCGTTATACGTGTGCGTGTCGTCTGGGGCTTGCTGCTGACAGACGCGATTTTTTCGCCTACAATAGCGTTAAGTAATGATGATTTTCCGGCATTTGTTCTTCCGGCAATCGTAACAAAAGCAGTCTTGGACATTATTTATCTCCCTGAACAACAAATGTGGTATCACGTGAAATGCCAAGCTTTTCGAGGACGGATTCTTCCTTTTCACGCATAATTCTCTGATCAAGCTGACCTGTTTCATGGTCATAGCCGAGAAGATGAAGCATAGAATGAACCGTCAGAAATCCTACCTCACGCTCAAGAGAATGACCGAAATTTGCAGCCTGCTTTACAGCTGTTTCCAGGGAAATAACAATATCTCCGAGAAGAACAGCTCCTGTTTCCTGATTGATTTCAACAGTTCCGTCGCTTTCTGTCAGAGGGAACGAAAGAACGTCCGTAACACTATCCTTTTTGCGATATATTTTATTAAGATTTTTAATTTCATTGTTGCTTACAAAAGAAACGCTTACTTCAGCGTCCCTTTCAAATTCTTCCGTTGCCAGAACTGCCTGACAGCATCTTCTTATAAGAAGTCTTATTCCCCTTGGTACTTTAACTTCCGTCTGATTATTTTTCACATAGACCTTTAATTTAGGCATGATTTTTCGTTCTCCCTTCATTGAATTTTTCATATGCCTTAATAATATCCTGCACAAGCTTGTGACGCACAACGTCCTTTTCGGTAAAACGGTGTACAGCAATATCATCAATTCCCTTCAGAACCTTCATTGCCTCCACAAGACCCGATTTTCTGGGGTCGGGCAAATCTATCTGAGTAATATCTCCCGTTATAACCATTCGGCTCTCGTTGCCGAGACGTGTCAGGAACATTTTAATCTGCTCGGAGGTCGTGTTCTGCGCCTCATCGAGAATTATAAACGCCTCGTCAAGAGTTCTGCCTCTCATATACGCAAGAGGCGCAACCTCGATAATGCCCTTTTCCATGTACTTCCCGAAGCTTTCCGCACCGAACATATCGAAAAGCGCGTCATAAAGCGGACGAAGGTACGGGTCTACCTTATCCTGCAAATCGCCCGGCAGAAAGCCAAGCTTTTCTCCCGCTTCAACGGCGGGACGGGTGAGGATAATTTTTTTGACCTGATGATTTCTGAATGCCTTAACTGCCATTGCAACGGCAAGATAGGTTTTTCCGGTTCCGGCAGGGCCTACCCCAAGAACAATTGTGTTGTTTTTTATGAAGTCAAGATATTTCTTCTGACCGACAGTCCTCGGACGGACAATTTTTCCGGAGGACGTCACGCAGACTCCATCGCCTTTAAGCTCGGAAAGCTCCTGCTCCGCGCCCTCGGCAACCATAGATGTCACATACCGCACAGTCTGCTCCGTAAGAGCCTGTCCGCTGTCATTGATGCTTATGAGGGCGTCAATAGCTTTAGCTGCGGCTTCGATATTTTTTTCCTCGCCGATTATTTTTACGTTATCGCCGCGGCTGACGACAATGACGTTATATTCCTTCTGGATTCTGTTAATATTTTCGTCAAGATGCCCGAACAAGCCCGAAAGCTGCTCGGAACGTGTAAATGAAACTATTTTTTCCGACATCTGGTTCTCCATTCTTTAAGCGGCTCAGCTGCTGCACGCACATCGTTTATCTGAACACGCTCTTATTTACTCAAGATTCAGCTCTGTCAGGATTCCGGAAACTCCCCTGCCGTCGCAAGGGACAGATTTGAATATCTGACGTCATCCGTCACCTCTTTGATTATATTCAGATATTCCGGAAAATTTATCTGCTGCTCAGCATTTTCCATCTCAATTTCAAGGACTGCAAGGTCGGCGGAAAAAGGGTACGTATCAAGCTCGAACACCTGATTTTCGTACTCAAAAACATAGCGAACCTTTCGCACAGGGGGATAATCCTCCTGCGCCTGAGTCAGGAGCCTCTGATACTCCGATTCGTCTATGTCGTATTCCATTTCCTTGCGTGTGACAGAGGTCAGGAAAAGCTTTTCGGTATAGGTGTAAATTATATTATCACCGCACTCAATTTTTCTGACTCTCTTTTGTGTTCCGTTTTCGTCGTTTTTCAGATACGTCTGAAAAATCGATCTTTTTTCCTTCACCTTAAGCTTCTCTATATCGGGAAACTCAACAAGAAATTTTCTTTCAATCTCATAGCCTTTAATCATAACACGCACTTCTCCGTATAAAACACATCAAAAATATTCATTGAATGTGAAATTCAACATCCATGTATATTATAGCTCTAAATTTGAATATTGTCAACAAAAACTTTCCATTCTTTCTGTTTAAATTGCTTAATAAAAAAATATGAAGTTGAATTAAAAATATATTTACGTTACAGTAAAATCAATAGAAGTCCTTGTGGTTATCACAGTCGTTGAGAACGATATTATAAGGTGAAAAGGTTCTGTTGCCAAAATAGATTCTGGGAGCTTCAAGTGTAAAAATTCCGTTATTTTCAGCAGATTTTATAAAAACAACCAATTTTCCATCGGCGAACGAATATTTCGCGTCAAGCTTCCTTGCAAATATATTTAATACGCTGTCGTCAACATTTTCCTCCATATCGTATCTGATATTGCCGGAAAGTTCCGAATCATCAGGCACAGCTTCAACTGTAATCTTAAAATTTTTATCCTCCGAAACCGAGGAAATGTTCAGATAAAATCCGCCCTTCTGATATGAAACATACCTGCGGAGCAGAAACAGGAGAAAATAGGTCATGTTAGATTTATTCAGCTTGACGAAGCCGCCGCAAACCTCCCCCAGACGTACATCACATCTGCCGTCAAAGGCGCTTTTGCATCCCTCCGCAAAATCCTTTACAAAGGCATCTACGCTGAGCGTTTTTTCGTTGTACCCCTTATCGGCTGCCAATTCGGTAATCATCGTGCCTGCTATCGTATTGCTCAGCATCCGGCAGCATGAGGCTATAATTGCGCTCAAATACTGCTCGTAATCCTTGGATTCGCTTTCGGAGAAAATATAATTAAGCTCCTCACAAAGGGCAGATATAGTTGAAATATTTTTTCTGACGGAAATATCGTTTTTTTGTACAAAATCGGCAACACGCCTGTCAGTCATGAGTTCATAAATATGATTGTCATCGTAAAGCTCCGCAACGAAAAACTGAACACCGGAAAATTCCGCAGTGTTGAATCTGCCGCCAAATCCATTGTGAATGATTCCCGAGCTGTTCGGGCAGCATAAAATATCCGCAAAAATCTCGTCCGGAGCTGCCATTTCCGCAGCGAAAAAACGCTCCGCAACGGCGTTCTGCCAGAACGTTTCTCCCGTTTTGTTGAAAACAACAATCGGATTTTCATTTTTCGAGTACATTCCCTCAAAAAAAATTTTTATATCATCAATCATATTTTCTCCCTGATTATCCGAAAGGTTTAAGCAGACATTTTCATGCGCTGTATCGGCTTGCTCTATAATTATACTACATTTTCGGAAAAAATGGCGGCTTTTACATAAAGTTTACATCAACATATTCTATTTTCAGCATATTGTTGAACATTTTCCTCATTTAATTGTGCAATCTGCACTTTTCTGGAAAAACCTGTTATTTTTTTATCGAACCTCTTGAAAATTCTTCAAAATTGAGGTATAATATATCTGTAAACTATTTTAGGAGGTAATTTTCCAATGTCAGTTAAAGTTGCTATTAATGGTTTTGGCCGTATCGGTCGTCTTGCATTCAGACAGATGTTTGATGCAGAGGGTTATGAGGTAGTTGCAATCAACGACCTTACTAAGCCTTCAATGCTCGCTCAGCTTCTCAAGTATGATACAGCACAGGGCGGCTACTGCGGTAAAATCGGCGAAAATCTTCACACTGTTTCTGCTGATGACGAGGCAGGTACTCTCACAGTAGACGGTAAAACTCTTACAATCTATGCTAAGGCTAACGCTGCTGAGCTTCCCTGGGGAGAAATCGGCGTTGACGTAGTTCTTGAGTGTACAGGTTTCTACTGCTCAAAGGACAAGTCACAGGCTCACATTGATGCAGGCGCTAAGAAGGTTGTTATCTCTGCTCCGGCAGGCAGCGACCTCAAGACTATCGTTTTCAGCGTAAACGAGAATACTCTTACTGCTGATGATAAGATCATCTCTGCTGCTTCATGCACAACAAACTGCCTCGCTCCTATGGCTAAGGCTCTCAATGACTATGCTCCTATCCAGAGCGGTATCATGAGCACAATTCACGCTTACACAGGCGATCAGATGATTCTTGACGGTCCTCACAGAAAGGGCGACTACAGAAGAGCAAGAGCCGGCGCTGCTAACATCGTTCCTAACTCAACAGGTGCTGCTAAGGCTATCGGTCTTGTTATTCCTGAACTCAACGGCAAGCTCATCGGTTCTGCTCAGAGAGTTCCTGTTCCTACAGGCTCTACAACAATCCTCACAGCTGTTGTTAAGGGTGCTGACGTTACTAAGGAAGGCATCAACGCTGCTATGAAGGCTGCTGCTTCTGCATCCTTCGGCTACAACGAGGATCAGATCGTTTCTTCCGACGTTATCGGCATGAGATACGGCTCACTCTTCGATGCTACACAGACAATGGTTTCTAAGATTTGTGATGATCTCTATGAGGTTCAGGTCGTTTCATGGTATGACAACGAGAATTCTTACACATCTCAGATGGTTAGAACTATCAAGTACTTCGCTGAGCTTGGCTAATCATTGACCATTTAATAACAAATTAGCGCCTCTTATGGGGCGCTTTTGTTTTATCCGGATTACGCAGCGGCAATTCGTATAAATTCATTTTTTGCTAATTTTATAATTATTTCCCTTTAATATAATTTTTGTTTTGAGTTATAATACTATCACGGCATCAAATTAAGTTTAAAGGAGAATTTAGTTATGAAGGGTGAGTTTACTCAGAAGGGCAAGGAAGCTCTTGAAAGATTTAAGATGGAATCCGCAAGCGAGGTTGGTGTAACTCTCAAGCAGGGCTACAACGGCGACCTCACAGCTCGTGAGGCCGGCTCAATCGGCGGTCAGATGGTTAAAAAGATGATCGACGCATATAAAATGCAGTAGTTTTCTTAAAATAAAAGGGTATCACGATATGTGATGCCCTTTTTTATTATTTGTATTCAATTGAAATATTATTACTTCGTACCGAAAATTCTATCGCCTGCATCGCCTACGCCGGGAATGATGAACTTATCCTCATTCAGACCCTGATCCATTACTCCGGTGTAAATTTCAACGTCGGGATGCGCCTTCTGGAGCGCTTCAACTCCCTCGGGCGAACAAAGAATGCACATGAATTTGATGTTTTTTACGCCCAGCTTCTTCAGCTCAGTTACAGCCGCACAGGCGGAATTTCCCGTTGCAAGCATCGGGTCAACTATTATAACATCACGCTCCGCAATATCGTCAGGCATTTTCACATAATATTTAACCGGCTGCTTTGATTCCGGATCACGGAAAAGTCCTATATGTCCGATTTTTGCCGCAGGAACAAGAGCCGTAACGCCATCTACCATGCCGAGTCCCGCACGGAGAATCGGAACAAACGCAAGCTTTCTTCCTGAAATTATCTTTGTTTTCGCAACGGCAAGCGGTGTCTCCATTTCGATTTCCTTAAGCGGAAGATCTCTTGTTGCCTCGTAGCAAATGAACATTGCCGTTTCCGAAACAAGCTCTCTGAATTCCTTTACTCCTGTATTTTTATCACGCATCAGTGAAATTTTATGCTGAACAAGGGGATGGTCAATAATATGTAATCCTGCCATGTCAGTACCTCCTTTAGTTATTTTTGTTTTCCAGTTCTTTAATTAAATCAACACGCTTCTGATGACGTCCGCCCTCAAAATCAGTGCTGAGGAAGATGTCAACAAGCTCAAGAGCAAGTCCCTCACCAAGAATTCTTGCGCCAAGGCACAAAACATTTGAGTCATTGTGAAGTCTTGTGTATCTTGCCGAAAATGAATCCGAGCAATGTGCGGCTCTGATTCCCCTGATCTTGTTGGCGGCGATGGACATTCCGATTCCCGTGCCGCAGACAAGGATTCCCTTTTCGCAGCTGCCTGAAATTATCTCTCCGCACACAGCTTCGGCGATAACGGGATAATCGCATCTTTCGCCGTTACAGCCCATATCCTTACATTCCAAGCCCTTTTCGGAAAGAGCGTCAATAATTGCTTTTTTCATGTCGCAGCCTGCGTGGTCGCATCCTATAGCTATCATTTGTCAATCTCCAATCATACAGTATTATTATTATTATATCACAGACAGCTTGAAATTGCAATACAAAACAACGCTGCCGTGAAAATTTTCTGTTTATTGATTCGGTTTCGATTTTTCCTCAAGATCCTTTTCCGCCTTGACCTTCTGGAGATATGAAACCTCAAGCTCGTCGGGAGCAGTAAATTCCTTATTCAGCGCAGCAAGACAGATTCCCGCGGCATTCTGAATCAGACCATTCTGCGGAGCAACAGAAAGCTTCTCTGAGGGGAAATCATTGTAAAAATCGCAGGCGGCATCTCCGCACAGCAGAATCTCCTCGCCATAATCCGAAAGAATTTCGGAAAGACGGCTGCGTTCCATGATTTGCTCCTCGTGAATGGGGCTGACGGCATTTCCGCTGCTCCTGTAAATTCCAACGTAAACAAGCTCGCCGCGAGCCTTCATCACGGCGCAGATAATGCCTCTGAACGCGATGTTATTACAGGCAAGCCCCTCCAGCGTGGAAACTCCGCAGCATTTACAGCTCAGGGCAAAGCACATAGCTTTGACTGCGGCAGCGCCTATACGAAGTCCGGTATACGAGCCGGGGCCGTTTGCCACGGCAATTGCCCCAATATCGGCAATTTCATGCTCCGTCTGCGAGATGATTTCCTTGCAGATGGGCATAATCACCTGCGAGTGAGTTTTTTGGGTATACAATGTTTTCTGAGCGAGAAATACGCCCTTTTCGGTATCAAAAAGTGCTGCCGACGCAGTTTTTCCCGATGTATCAATTCCAAGCAGCAGCAAATCTTCCACCGTCCTCTATAATAATTTCCCTGTCGGAGCTGCCCATAGGATTTATGGTGATGTAAACAGTATGCTCAGGGAGAAATTCCGCAATATTTTCCGACCATTCAATGGCGGCAACATTTTCATCAAAGGGATAATCATAAAATCCTGTCGATTCGAGATCGTCCTCTGTTTCAATGCGGTACATATCAAAATGATAAAGTGTAATTTTTTCGCTCCGATATTCGTTCACAAGGGCAAATGTGGGGGACGTTACGTTGTCGCCAAGCCCCAGACCTATTGCAAGTCCGCGCGTGAAGGTGGTTTTTCCTGCGCCCAGACCGCCCTTATATGCGATAACGTCACCGGGCTTCAGGAGCGCTCCCAGCTTTGCCGCGGCATTGATGGTTTCCTCCGCGGAATGAGTTATAATCTTCATAAAACGCCGCCTGTCTTAGAATAATCCCGAAATATTGCCCTTGTTGTCGCAGTCGATATTCAATGCCGACGGAGCTTTCGGAAGTCCGGGCATGGTCATTATATCGCCCGTATAGACAACGACAAATCCTGCGCCGGCGGACAGCTTCGCGTCACGCACCGTTATCCTGAAATTTTTCGGCTTGCCCAAAAGCGCAGGGTCGTCAGACAGGGAATACTGAGTTTTGGCAATGCAGACAGGCAGGTCGCGGAACCCGATAGACTCGATTTCCTTAATCGCCTTTTCAGCCTGCGTGGTATAGTTTACTCCGTCCGCACGATAAATCTCCATAGCAACTGTTTCGATCTTATCCTTGATTGACATCTCGCTGTTGTACAGCATTCTGAAGCCTGACGCACCCTCTGCGCAAAGCTCAATGGTACTGCACACCTTTTCGGCAAGGTCAGTTCCGCCGTCGCCGCCCTTTGCGAATACCTCACACATGGAAACCTCAACGCCCTCATCGGAGCAGAAATCCTCAACGAATTTAATCTCGGCTTCTGTGTCGGTATCGAATCTGTTTATTGCCACAACAACAGGCACGTGATATTTGTACATATTTTCAATGTGGGTTTTGAGATTTACGATTCCCTTTTCAAGCGCCCACATATTTTCCTTTGCAAGGTCAGCCTTCTGAACTCCGCCGTTGTATTTAAGTGCCCTGATTGTTGCCACGAGGACTACGCAGTCGGGCTTCAGTCCGCCATATCTGCATTTGATATCAAAGAACTTTTCAGCTCCCAAATCCGAGCCGAAGCCTGCCTCCGTAATACAGTAGTCACCGAGCTTCAGCGCAAGCTTCGTAGCGCGTATGGAGTTGCAGCCATGAGCAATGTTGGCAAATGGGCCTCCATGAATCAATGCGGGATTGTTTTCAAGAGTCTGAACAAGATTCGGCTTGAGAGCGTCCTTCAAAAGAGCAGTCATAGCTCCGCAGGCTCCAAGCTCCCTTGCGAAAACAGGTTCTCCTCTGAGATTATACGCAACGAGGATATTGCCGATTCTTTCCTTCAGGTCGGCAAGGTCGGTTGCAAGGCAGAGAATCGCCATAATTTCGGACGCAACGGTAATATTGAATCCGTCCTCACGGGGGATTCCGTTTATCTTTCCTCCCAGACCCACAATAATATTTCTCAAGGCTCTGTCGTTCATATCAAGGCATCGCTTGAACATAATTCTTCTCTGATCAATTTGCAGCTCATTTCCCTGCTGCATATGATTATCAATCATTGCGCAGAGGAGGTTATTTGCGGAAGTAATTGCGTGCATATCTCCGGTAAAATGCAGGTTGATGTCGTCCATCGGGACAACCTGAGCATAGCCGCCGCCGGCAGCTCCTCCCTTAATTCCGAAAACAGGGCCGAGTGACGGTTCACGGAGAGCAAGAACTGCCTTTTTGCCGATTTTGTTCATAGCCTCCGCAAGTCCCACGCTGACAGTTGTTTTGCCCTCACCGGCAGGGGTAGGATTGATTGCAGTAACGAGGATAAGCTTGCCGTCCTTTCGGCAGGCAAGCTTTGAATAGAGATTCTCCGAAAGCTTTGCCTTGTAATGACCGTATGGCTCAACGTCGTCCTCGTCAATACCCAGACCGGCAGCAATTTCATATATTTTTTTCATTTTCGCATTTTTAGCAATTTCAATATCCGATAACATAGATTAACCTCCGTTGCTGTAATATTTGAAACATATATCATTATTATACCACATTCCGGAATAAATTGCAAGGCAAATTGAAAATTCCGCAGGGGCGATTGCTTTGCAAAATCAGTCAAAAGCTGTTGACATATGGGGAATAATATGGTAAAATTGTGATGCTGACTGCTGTCACTTTGTTTGTTTAAAGTATTAAAATTGCAGCGGTAATTTTATGGAGAAACGGAGAAATTTATGAGTACACAAACAGCAACCTTTTGTATACTTGCCGTTTATATTGCCGCTATGATTGGCATAGGCTTGTATACATCACGCAGAACTAAGTCCACCAACGACTTCATGCTCGGCGGAAGAAACGTAGGCTCGTGGCTTACGGCATTTTCATACGGAACAACCTATTTTTCAGCCGTGGTCTTTATCGGCTACGCAGGTCAGTTCGGCTGGAATTACGGCATTTCGGCGACTTGGGTCGGTATCGGAAACGCAATTCTCGGAAGTATGCTCCCTTGGCTGATACTCGGCAGAAGAACAAGACTTATGTCCAATCATCTCGGGGCAAAGACAATGCCTGAATATTTCGAACGCAGATTCGGTTCCAAAGCACTTAAAACTGCTTCGGCAGCAATCGTTTTTGTTTTCCTGATTCCCTACACCGCATCGGTCTACAACGGATTGTCACGCCTTTTCGGAATGGTTTTCAACCTCGGCGACAACGGCTATATCTACATAATCATCGCTATGGCTGTTCTTTCGGCTGTTTACGTTATATTGGGCGGATATGCGGCAACTGCGTTAAATGATTTTGTTCAGGGAATTATCATGCTCGTCGGAATTTCAGCTGTCGTCATTTGTACCCTGAACGGCAAGGGCGGATTTTCAAGTGCCGTTCAACAGCTGGGCGAAATTGAATCTCAGAGCGGACTCGACACTATTTTCGGGCCTGACCCGATAAATCTTTTCGGAGTTGTAATTCTCACATCTGTCGGTACATGGGGTCTGCCCCAGATGGTGCAGAAATTCTATGCGATAAAAAGTGAAAAGGCAATTGCAAAGGGTACGGTTATTTCCACACTTTTTGCTTTGGTTGTTGCAGGCGGATCTTACTTCATGGGCGGATTTGTGCGTCTTTACTGCACTACGGATTCCACCGACACTTCAAAATCCCTTGTAAGCATTGTAAACGGCAAGCCGGAATATGACGCAATGGTGCCAAAGCTTCTGGAAAGCGCGCTGCCCGATTTGCTCATAGGACTTGTGGTGGTTCTTGTGCTTTCGGCTTCCCTTTCAACTCTTTCGTCACTTGTTCTCACCTCAAGCTCAACGCTCACAAACGACCTCATCAAGCCCCGCGTCAAGAATATGACTGACAAAAAGCAAATGACGGTAATGCGTGTTCTCATTGCAGTTTTCCTCGTGATTTCGGTTGTAATCGCAAGCAATAAAAATGCGTCAATTTCAACTCTTATGTCCTACTCATGGGGTGCGCTTTCAGGCTCATTCCTTGGACCGTTTATGTTCGGTCTGTTCAAGAAAAAAACGTCAAAAGCCGCTTGCTGGGCAAGCTTCTGCACGGGCGTGGGAATCACGATTATTCACATGACGCTCTTCGGATTTGGAATCGAAGCCTTTGACGGAATCAAGCAGACTGTAGCAGGCTGGAATTTCCCGCTCAATCTGCTCTCACCTATTAACGCAGGAGCGTTTGCAATGATTATTTCAATTATCGAAGTTCCGATTATCAGCTGCTTTACTAAGAAGCCTGATTCGGAGGTTGTTGATAACGCTTTTAGCTGTTTAGATAAGTAAGTATAACGAAAGCCCCGAACAATCGGGGCTTTATTTATTCCCAAAAATTAAAGGCAAGGTACAAGCCTTGCCTTTTTTATTAACCGTATTCCGGTTCAGTTTCCTCTTCCCCGCTCTGTGAGTCCTCTGCTTCGGTAGGTGCTTCTGTTGGGGCTTCTGTTGGGGCTTCTGTAGGTGCTTCCGTCGGGGCTTCAGTTGGGGCTTCTGTAGGTGCTTCAGTTGGAGCTTCCGTCGGTGCAGCTGTTGTTGTTATGACCGCGTCCTTGGACAGATAATAAACAATGAGCTTATTGCCGGCGGTGTTATCAAAGGTATCGCCCGGATTAACCTGAACTCCGTCAACCTGAAGCTGTAAAACAGTGTTGGGAGTTCCCGAGCTTGCCGATGTCTGCGAAATGAGCGAATATTCGGAAATTCCTGCCTTCTGAAGCTCAGCCTCGTACTGTGAAATCGTCAGACCCGAATATTCGGGAATGGTTGCGACAGACTTGCCCTTGCTTACCTTAACGGTGATTGTATCGCCTGTATTGAAGCTTTCACCTGCCTGAACACTCTGCTCGAATATCTGACCTGCCTCATACTCGTCATTGTACTCGTAAATGGCTTCAAGATTGAAGTAATCCGCATATTTTTCCTTAGTGCTTTCGTAATACTTGCCTATGAGGTCGAACATTACACTGTCGCCGTCCTCAGTCGTTGTTTCAGTTGTGGATTCGGTTGTTCCCTCGACTATATTATCGGCAACCGACGAATAAGTAAACGTCAGATCCTCATCATCGTCACTTGAGAACATATTCAGAATCACAACGGCAATTATCATCAGTATCGCAAAAAGCAAAATGGCAATAATTATCGGAACCTTAACCCTGTCAATTGTATTTACCTTTTCATAATGATATTTATCATCATCTTCGTTATAGCCGTCATCATATCCATCGTCATAATATCCGTCATCATAGCCCTGCTGATCATAATTATCCTGCTGATCATAATAATCATCGTTTCCGCCGTTGTTATATGCATAATCATCGACAGGATAGAGATTTCTCATTTGCTCAGGCTGCTCAAACAGCTTCGTAACAAGCTCTGTGATGGTCTGGATTCTGTCTCTGCCCGAAAGATTCATACCCTCCATGATAACTCTCGATATATGAGGGGGAATATTTCCGTTGAGCATTCGAGGCTCGCAAAGATCGTCATTTTCAAGACGGCTTCTTGAATCCGTCGGCATACATCCGGTCAGCATACGATAAAGAAGAGCGCATAAACTGTAAACATCAGTCCATGAGCCTTGATGACTGCTGCTGCTTGCGGAATACTGCTCGGGGGCAGCGTATCCCTTAAACAGCTCATACTCCAATCCCGCATTTGCGGTTCTGACCGCGGAAATGCAGAAGCCCGAAAGCTTCAGATCGCCCTTTTCATTGATATAAATTGTTTCGGGGCTGATAGCGCGATGAATTATGCCTGCGTTGTGAAGTATTCCAACTGTTGTAAAAAGGGGCGGGAAAAGCTTGGATACCTGTTCCCATGTAAGCTCGCCGGCATTATCCTTGAGGAAGTCCAGCAAGCGGACGCTTTCTATATATTCAAAAACGGTGTATGTTGTGTTGTTTTCGGCGAACATATCAAGCGTCGGATTTATATTTGTGTTTCCCCTAAGTCTTGCAAGGGATTTATTAAGCTCGGTATATTCAGCCATAAAAGCCTTATATTTGGCAAGATTATTATAATTAACGCTGATTGTAGCCTTATCCTTGACTCTGGTGCAAAGATTTATCGGCATATACTCGCGGATCAGCACCTTACAGCTTATGACCTGATCGTATCCTATATATGTAGCGCCCTCACCGTTATACGACAAAAGAACGCCAACGAGATATCTGTCATGGAGTATTGTCCCCGGGGCAATATACATGGGATTATACGGAGTATACTCATCATATCCGCAATATGGACAAACCGAAGCATTCGGATCATGAGTTTCCATGCAATTGTAGCAGTATTTGAATTCTCCCAAAGCAACTCCTCCTTTATTCACAATATTCTAATAGTATCTGCAATACCATATCGTATTTATTTTATCAGCATTTGACCAAAATGTCAACCGCTGACGGCGCCTATTTGCCGATTCGATTAAAATTGTATTTTTTCTGTAATATTTCTGAGATGATTCGTGAGCTTTTTGTAACATTTCATAATTGCAGCTATTACAAATTCAGCAGTCCGCTGCTGAGCATTTCCTGTGCCGCAAGCATGATTCCGATTTTTCCGCTTGTGTAGGTTATGCCGCCCTGCATCCATACTGCGTACGGCTCACGTATGGGAGCATCCGCGGAAAGCTCAATTGAAGCTCCCATTGTGAAAGCTCCTGCCGCCATAATCACCTTGCTGTTATAGCCGGGCATATCCCAAGGCTCCGGCACGACAAACGAATCCACAGGCGCGCCCTTCTGGATTCCGCGGCAGAAAGCAGTCAGATGCTCCTCATCGCCCAGCTTTACGGCAGTTATAATATCTCCCCTTGCGTCGCTTTTCGAGGGTGAGCATTCAAATCCAAGCATTGTAAAAAGCTCCCCCGCAAAGGCTGCCGTCTTGAGGGCATTTGCCGTAACATCGGGTGAAAAGAAAAGTCCAAGAAGAATTTCCCTGTTCATATCAAGCGTACAGCCAACCTCCTTGCCCATTCCCACGCAGGTAAGACGATAGGAACACAGCTCGACAAGATCAGCTCTTCCTGCAATATATCCGCCTGTTCGGGCAATTCCGCCGCCTGCGTTTTTTATGAGAGAGCCTATAATCAGATCAGCTCCCACATGGGTCGGCTCACGCTCCTCCACAAATTCACCGTAGCAGTTGTCCACCATGACGATAACATCAGGATTTCCCTTTCGGGCAGCCTTTATCATCTTTTCTATGTCCGCAACGGTAAACGCGGCTCTGAGAGAATATCCCCTCGAACGCT
Source organism: Ruminococcus sp. (assembly GCA_021200415.1). Classification (GTDB taxonomy): domain Bacteria; phylum Bacillota; class Clostridia; order Oscillospirales; family Ruminococcaceae; genus Ruminococcus. The sequence goes on from JAJQGO010000013.1 coordinate 49,608, forward strand.
GTATATAGGCAACCTTAGCTCCCCTGACAGCCTCGGTTATCTCATCAAGCCTCGGTGAACCGTCATCATTCAGATCAACCTGACCGTATTTAACTCCGTAATCCATAAGCGAACCGCTGCCCTTAGCTCCGCTAAGACCTATGACCTCTTCAAGCGTATCATAAGGCTTGCCTGTTATTGAAACAATCTTATCCCCTGTTCTCAGCACGCCGAACAGCGCAACCGACAGCGCATGAGTTCCCGAAACAAAATTATGACGCACAAGAGCGTCCTCTGTACCCATAACCTGCGCATATACCTTATCAATTGTTTCACGTCCTATATCGCCGTATCCATAGCCTGTTGAGCCGTAAAAGCACGGCTCGCTTACTCTATTGTCAGCAAATGCCTTCAGCACTCTTGCACCGTTGTATTCAGCTCTGCTTTCAATTTCCCTAAAGCATTCCGCGCAGTTTTTTTCAGCCTGTTCGCCGAATTTTATAATTCTTTCATCAATATTGTATATTTCACTTATTTTACTGTTCATCAGCCAATTTTCCTTTCAAAACGCTTTCCTTTTCAACGTCCCTGCGTTCAAGAACGATTTCTCTTTCAACCTCTCTGAAGCCTATCTCACGATAAAAGCTTACACGCACATCAAGCGCAAAAAGATACGCCCTTTTCCCGAGAGTATTGAAAAATTCCGCAAGCCATTTCAAGAACTCCCGTGCATAGCCGCTTCCGCGGGAATCTATTTTCGTTGCGACCTGTCCCACAAGAATATCGTTTTCTATGTCAAAAACAGCCGAAGCCGTTGTGCAGTCCTTGTAGGTGAATACTCTGCTGATTCCGTGACGGCAGCGGTGAGAGGTATCCGTATACCACAGGGAAAAATCCGCAATATTCGGAAAGCCCTCGCTGAGTATTTTATATACCTCCGTAAGCTTCGGGTCAAAATTTACAAACTGCTCGTTGAATTTAACCGTATTCTCATCGGGAATAAGCTCAAACACCGTTCTGTTCAGCGACTGATAATGCCCTGCCCCTTTAAGCGAGCGCAGTATCTTCTGCGTGCCCTCTATGCGGAACGGAAGATTCATCTCAATAAACATCTCCAGCTCCTCCGATGCTTCAAGAAGCTCATCGGCACATATTATCAGCGTTGAATTTATTATGAACATGAAGCCACGTCCGCTTTTTTCGGCAATTCCGTAAAAGCGGCAGAAATCATATCCAAGTCCGTACGCCTTGAGATATGCCAGCATCTTTTTCCCCGAAAGAGTTTTCAGCAGCAGCTGACGGTCGATGTCTCTTTCATCTGTCAATAGCTTTATCATTGCTCAGCAGCCCTTTTTATCAGTGATTTCACAAGCCTGTAGGAATTTTCAAAATCTTCGTAATTTATAAGGCACGACGGCGAATGAAGATACCTGCACGGCACTGATACCGCAAGAGTCCGCACGCCCTTTCCGCTTATGTGGATTGCTCCGCTGTCGTTGCCTCCCGCAATCATAGTTTTCGTCTGACAGGGAATGCCCTCCTTTTCGGCAGCGTCAAAGGCAAAACGGTACAGCTCCTTATCGTACATGGTGCTTCTGTCCATGAAGGATACCACAGGGCCTCCCCCAAGCGCGCAGACACGCTTTGCTCCGCCGACACCGTCAATATCGGACGCAGTTGTGGCTTCAAGGACTATTGCTATATCGGGCTGAACCGAAAAGGCGGATACGGTTGAACCGCGCAGCCCGATTTCCTCCTGAACATTGAACACAAAATATGTGTCGTATTTCAGCTCCTGTTCCATCAGCTTTATCATAATCGTACAGCCTGCACGGTCGTCAATTGCCTTGGATTTTACGCAGCTCCTTCCAAATTCCGCATATTCCGAATCAAAATAAACGCAGTCGCCGAGCTTTACGTATTTTTCGGCTTTCGCCTTGTCAGCTGCTCCGATATCTATATAAAGCTCCGAAATTTCCGGTGCTGATTCACGCTGCTTCTTTGAAAGATTGTGAACAGCAGTTGAACCGATAACGCCGCTTAGCTTGTTTTTGCCGACCTTAACTCTTCTGCCGATAATCACTGATGTGTCAATTCCGCCAACTGTACCGAATGAGATTGTTCCGTCATTTCTGATATATGTGACAATGAATCCGACCTCGTCCATATGGGCGGCTACCATAAGCTTTTTTTCGGGAGTCTTTTTCCCCTTTTTAAAGCAAATGAGATTGCCCAGATTATCAATTCTGTATTCGCACAAATCCTTTACTCTGCCGATTATAAAATCACGTACAGCTGTTTCATCGCCTGAAATGCCGTCAATCAGGCACAATTCTTTAAGAAGTTCCCTCATCATTCAGCCTCCTCTATAAAACGGGCAAGAAGCATTCCTGTATGCTTCACATCTTCAAGGTCGATTACCTCAACAGGCGTATGCATATAGCGCAGAGGTATTGATACCGTGCAGGTCTTTACTCCCTCACGATTTACGGAAAAGCGATCGGCATTTGTGGATGTCAGACCGTTCATGACCTCGATCTGGTACGGGATTTTTCCCGATTCGGCAGCCTCAGCAAGAGAATCCGAAAGCTCTCTTGAAAGTGACGGCGAAACGCCTATCATAGCGCCTTTTCCGAGATAGCCGCATTTCTGCTCGTTTTCTCCCTCCGCAAAGGCGAAGCTCACGTCCACGGCAATTGCAAGGTCGGGATTGATTTCAAACGTTCCGATTTTCGCGCCTCTTTCGCCAAGCTCCTCCTGTGTCGAAAAAAGAACGGCTACGTTATACCGAAGCCTTTTGCCCTTGAGAAGCTCCAATGCGTAAAGCACAGACGCCACACCGCAGCGGTCGTCCATTGCTCCGCCTGTAATACGGCTGCCCAGAAGCTCCTGACATTTCACGTCAAATGTTACGGAATCCCCCATAGAAACAAGCTTTTCAAGCTCCGAAGCGGAGAGTCCCGTATCTATGGCAAAATCGTCAATTTCAGGCACCTTGCTCTCCCCCTTCAGAAGATGAGGAGGTACAGAACAAATCACGCCCCTGATGTCCCTTTTCCCGTGAACCACAACCTGCTGGGCAGGAAGCAGACGTCTGTCAAGTCCGCCTATATTGCCGAATTTTATGAATCCCTCATCGGTGATATATGTCACAATCATTCCCACCTGATCAATATGAGCGTCAAGGAGAAGAAGCGGCAGCGATTCGTCATGCTCGCCGAATCTGCCAATGACATTGCCGTTTTTTATTTCAGCGTCGGGACAATATTTTTTCAGCAGCTTCAGCGCGGTTTCAGCTGCCGCGTTCTCGCTGCCTGAAGCTCCGGACGATTCCGAAAGCTTTATGACTGTCTTTTTTAAGTTCATGTATTTATTTCCTTTCATTAGTGAATTATCAAAAATCGAGCCTGTGTATGGCGGGCAAAATGCGAGGGTTAATTGCTGACTTATATATTATAGCAATATTTACAGAGATTTTTTGAGCGTATCCTTACAATATAATCTTCAGCTCCTTGCCGCTTGGGACATATTTATCAACAGTCACCCCGCACTTTTCAAAAAGCATACAGGATGCCCTGATTCCATCGGTTTCAGCATACTTATTTTCATAATAAACAACTCTCTTGATGCCGCTTTGGATAATTGCCTTTGCGCATTCATTGCATGGGAAAAGCGTAACGTAAATCGTGCAGTTTTTAAGATTACCTACATTGCTGTTGAGTATCGCGTTCAGCTCAGCATGACATACAAATGGATATTTCGTATCAAGGGGGGAATCAGCTTCCCGCTCCCACGGCATTTCATCATCGCAGCAGCCTGTGGGCATTCCATTATATCCCACAGAAACTATTTTCTTCTCGCCATTTACAATACAAGCTCCAACCTGCGTGGAATTATCCTTGCTTCTCTCCGCTGAAAGACGTGCGATTCCCATAAAATATTCGTCCCAGCTTATATAATTTTCTCTTTTCATTTATTTCACCTCTTGCGATTTTTGTGGCTTTTTTATAATAATACCACAATTCACAGGAAAATGCAATACAAACACACTTTTTAGCTCTGCGTCCTTATTAGTTAAAATAAAATAAAATATGCAATTACTATTGAAATTTTCCAAATTTTTGTGTATAATATTATGGTACTGCATTGGGGTATAGCCAAGTGGTAAGGCAACAGACTTTGACTCTGTCATTCCGCTGGTTCAAATCCAGCTACTCCAACCAAATTTCCAACGGAATAAGGGTTACAAGATTGCTTGTAGCCCTTATTTTTAAGGTAATACCGCACAAAGATTGTCGTGCAGATGCGCCATTAGATTTTTCGTCAGATTGTATAAAAGCGACGCAGGCATACTTGATGTATGTCAAGGAGTTTTTGTGCAAGATGACGGAAAATATACAAGCAGATGTGCGGCAAAGCCGTCAGGCGTGCTTTGTGCGGTGTTGCCTTAATTATATTTAAGGAATGAAACAAATGACTGATTGTAATTTATGTCCGAGAAAATGCGGCGTAAACCGCACTCTCCAAAAGGGCTTTTGCGGAACAGGCGACAAGCTGATGCTTGCAAAGGCTATGCTCCATAAATGGGAAGAGCCTTGTATTTCCGTAAAAAACGGCGCGGGAGCTGTCTTTTTTTCAGGCTGCAATCTCCACTGCTGCTATTGCCAGAACAATTCAATAAGCAATATGACCTATGGCATTGAGGTTTCAGTAGAAAAATTGGCTGATATTTTTCTCATGCTCCAGCGTAGGGGCGCTGATAATATTGAGCTTGTAACTCCCACTCACTTTGTCCCACTTATTATCAAATCCCTTGATTTAGTTAAACCTCAGCTGAAAATTCCCGTAATTTATAACACAAGCGGTTATGAGCTTCCCGAAACAATACGTTCGCTTAAAGGCTATGTTGACGTATATCTTCCGGATTTAAAATATTTCTCCCCCGAAGCATCGGCACGTTACTCAAATGCTGACGATTATTTCAAATTTGCTTCGGAATCTATTTTGGAAATGGTTAGTCAGACGGGCAAGCCTGTTTTCGGCAGGGACGGAGCTATCATCAGGGGCACAATCATCAGGCACTTGGTTTTGCCCACGCTAAGGCACGATTCAATGAAGATTATGAAGTGGATTTCCGAAAATATACCGCTTGATTCTGTCCTTGTCAGTGTCATGTGCCAGTATACTCCGCTTGATTTTATTCCCGATAAATACTCCGAAATTAAACGGCGTGTCACAAAGATGGAGTACAACAGCGTTGTGAATTATTCGGCTGAGCTTGGATTAAAGGGATTCTGCCAGCAGCAGAATTCATCTTCGGAAAAATATGTGCCTGATTTCGACCTTTCGGGCATATTAAACGGCGACGCATTTTGAAAACGATATTTTTTTATCGCTCATTTCAACTCTTACCTTATCGCCCTTGTTCAGGGATTTATTCACAATCATAACTGCCAGCTCGTTTTCAATAAGCTCCGTAATTTTACGCTTTATCGGTCTTGCTCCGTATTTTTCCGTGTCCTTGGCATGAGCAATTTCATCTATCACCTCACTTGAATAGCTGATTTCAATTCCTAGATTTTCAGCTCTTTCCCTGAGATTTTCAAGCTCCTTTTCACTGATTTTTATCAAATCCTCCTCTTGAAGCGTATTGAAAACTATAATATCGTCAATTCTGTTTATAAATTCCGGACTGAATCTTGACTTTATCGCATTTGTCAGACCCTCGACATTGGAATTACGAGCGTTTTCCGTGAATCCCAATGCGGATTTACCTGTAATCAGCTCCGCACCAACATTTGATGTCATAATTATAATGCAATTTCTGAAGCTGACCTTCCGCATTGTCGAATCCGTCAATATTCCGTCGTCGAGTATCTGCAAAAGAATGTTCAGCACCTCCCTGTCCGCTTTTTCGATTTCATCGAACAGCACAAGAGAATAAGGACTGCGCCTGATTTTCTCGCAGATGTTGCTCCCGTTGTCGTCATATCCTGCATATCCGGGCGGCGCTCCTATGAGCTTCGATACTGAATGCTTTTCCATATATTCTGACATATCAATTCTTATAAGCTTCTTATCGCTGCCGAAAAGCAGCTCGGCAAGGCTCTTGGCAAGCTCGGTTTTTCCGACACCTGTCGGCCCCGCAAAAAGAAATGAAGCCGTGGGTCTTGAGGTGTCCCTCAGTCCCGATTTTGAACGGAAAATCGCATTTGAAATCTTCCTCACGGCTTCATCGTGACCTATAATTTTCTCCGAAAGCCTTTTTTCAAGCATACTTAAATCATTCGTTTCCTCGATTGTTATTTTATTAAGGGGAATTCCCGTTTTCACTGAAACAACAGACAAAAGATCGTCCTCATCAATTACCTCAATCGAATCCTTTCCGCCCAGATTTTTTCCTATATCCGTCAGCCTTATGTCCGAATCCTTCAAGCTTATAAGCTCCGTTTCCGAATTTATTTTACTCGTGTTTTTACGCAGCTTTGCCTTAGCACACGCCTCGTCTATGAGGTCGATTGCCTTATCGGGCAGAAATCTCTCCGTTATATACTGGGAGGAAAGCTTAACGGCAAGCCTTATTATCTCGTCATTTATCACAACCGAATGAAACGCTTCGTATTTATTTTTGATTCCCCTGATTATCTCCACGCACTTTTCTGTATCAGGCTCATTGACGTAAATCGGCTGAAAACGCCTCTCCAATGCCGAATCCTTTTCAATTGTTTTTCTGTATTCCTCAAAGGTCGTTGCGCCGATTATTTGCAGCTCACCTCTTGCCAATTGTGGCTTCATTATATTTGCCGCGTCTATTGCACCCTCAGCAGCTCCCGCGCCGACAATTGTATGCAGCTCGTCAATAAAGAGAATTACATTTCCCGCGCCTATCGCCTCATCAATACAAGCCTTTATGCGCTCCTCAAAATCACCTCTGTATTTTGCTCCCGAAAGAAGCGATGTAAAATCAAGTGAAAATATATACCTGTTTTTCAAGGTATCCGGAACAAGATTTCTTACAAAAAGCTCCGCGACACCTTCAACTATCGCAGTTTTTCCAACTCCTGCCTCACCTATAAGACAGGGGTTATTTTTTGTTCTGCGTGAAAGAACCTGCAAAACACGCTCCACCTCACGCCGCCTGCCGATTAAAGGGTCATGCTTCTTTACAGCCGCTATATCCGTCAGATTCTGCCCGTATTTAAACAGGTTCGGGAGCTGTGACGCCTTGGGCTTCATCGTAATGTTCAGCTCATTCCGCGCCTCCCCCGACATTATGGAATTCAGCTTTGAGCATATCCCGATTATATTTATGTTCATTTTTTTCATCAGCATTGAACCGCTGCATGAATCATCATTTATAATGGAAATGAGAATATGCTCCGGAGACGCCTGCTTTTTATTGTCAGCAGCAGCTATATTATATGAGCCTTCCAGTATCTTTTTCAGAGCAGTCGTAAAATACCTCTGATTGAGGCATGACGGATTCCCCTGCCCTATCATGTGGATTATCTCGTTATACAGAGTTTCCTCGTCCATACCGTTAATTACAAGAATTTTCGCCGCGTCAGAAGTGCCTTCGTTCAATATGGCATAAAGAATATGCTCGCTGCCAACGTAGGTGTGCCCCATCTGAGAGGCTGATTTTATTGCCGTATCGATTACTTTAATTGACTTTCGTGTAAACTTATCCATATTTATCATATGCTACCTCCGGAAAAATCTTCAGGCGGCATGATACAAGCTTCATGCGCCGATGCCCTCATATATAGTATGCCATGATTTAACTGCGATAACGGTCGAAATTGTATAATGCGGAAAAATAATTGTAACACTTTTTTGCCAATTTCATATTATGTACTATGAAGCAGAAACAAAGAAACTGTTTCAAATACATTTATATTTAAGGAGTTGTTTTTTTATGTGTAATAACGGATGCTTTGAGGGTAACGGCTGCTGGTGGATCATCATTTTAGTTATTCTCGTTCTCATCTTCTGCTGCTGCGGCAACAATTCATGCGGATGCAATGACGGCTGCGGAAATGGCTGCGGCTGTGGCTGCTAATTAAAAAAACAAAAAGCTGTTGCATAAGCAACAGCTTTTTTATTAAGGCAATACATCTGCACAACAATCTTTGTGCTGCCTTAAGCCTCATCAATTGATACGACCTTGTTTCTCCTGTTGGTCAGAACAGGCTGGGTCTTATTCACAACGCAGTCAGCCGTAATTGTAACCTTTGCTATACTTCCGTCAGACGGAACAGTATACATGGTGTTCATGAGAATCGACTCCAAAATCGAACGCAGTCCGCGTGCGCCGGTTTTCTGAACTATTGCCTTTTTCGCTATTTCGGCAAGAGCCTCATCTTCAATCTCAAGCTCAATATCATCGTAAGAGAAAAGCTTTTTGTACTGCTTGACAAGGGCATTTTTCGGCTCTGTGAGAATACGTACAAGGGAATCCTCGTCCAGCTCATCGAGAACTGTTATAACCGGCAGACGTCCGATAATTTCAGGAACCATTCCGAATTTTACGAGATCCTTTGGAATAACCTTTTTAAATATGTTGTTCTTCTCTTCCTTGCGGGACTTGATTTCGCCGCCGAAGCCAATGGGAGCTTTGCCTATACGCTTCTGAATATTTTTCTCAAGTCCGTCAAAAGCACCACCGCATATGAAAAGAATATTTTTCGTGTTAATCTGAATTGTTTCCTGATTCAGATGCTTTCTTCCACCCTGCGGCGGAACATTTGAAACAGTACCCTCGATTATCTTCAGAAGCGCCTGCTGAACGCCCTCGCCGCTTACGTCACGTGTCAGGGACGTATTTTCCGATTTTCTCGCAATTTTATCAATTTCGTCTATATAGATAATTCCGCGTTCTGCGGCTTTTACATCGTAATCAGCAGCCTGAATCAGTCTGAGAAGCACATTTTCAACGTCGTCGCCAACGTAGCCTGCCTCGGTAATTGTAGTAGCGTCCGCAATTGCAAACGGGACATTCAGAAGCTTTGCAAGAGTCTGAGCAAGAAAGGTTTTTCCGACACCTGTCGGACCTAACAAAAGCACGTTGCTCTTTTGCAGCTCTACGCCGTCATCATCAGGATTGCTGTTCTCCTGACTCAATATGCGCTTATAATGATTATACACAGCCACGGAAAGGGAAATCTTAGCCTCGTCCTGACCTATAACATACTCGTCAAGGAAATGCTTGATTTCAACGGGCTTCAGCAGCTTCATTGAAGACAGAGATTTGTCTTTTTCGGGTTTTGCAGCCTTACGCTGAGCCTTAGCGACTCCGGGACCGAAAATCATCTCGTAGCAGTAGCACACGCATTCATCGCAGATATTTGACGTACCCGCAGAAAACATACTGCTTACCTTATTTTCTCCCTTTCCGCAAAAGCTGCATGATTTAAAATTATCAGCCATTTAAACTACCTCTTAGTGATTATCTTGTCAATCAGACCGTATTCCAGAGCCTCCTGCGCTGTCATATAATTATCGCGCTCTGTATCCTGCTGAATCTGCTCAATCGGCTTACCGGTATTCGCAGCAAGCATTTCGTTCATCTTCTGACGGATTCTTACGAGATGATCAGAGTGAATTTTAATGTCGGTACACTGTCCTGAAAGTCCGCCCGAGATAAGAGGCTGATGAATAAGAATCTCGCTGTTCGGGAGGGATATTCTCTTGCCCTTCGTGCCTGCCGCAAGAAGGAAGGATCCCATTGAAGCAGCCATACCGATACAAATTGTGGAAACGTCACACTTTATATACTGCATTGTATCATATATTGCCATGCCCGCAGTAATCGAACCGCCGGGGCTGTTGATGTAAAGAGATATATCCTTTTCGCTGTCCTGACTTTCGAGATATAAAAGCTGCGCAACAACCAGACTTGCAGTGGTATCGTTAACCTGATCGGAAAGCATAATTATACGGTCGTTAAGCAAACGTGAAAAGATGTCGTATGATCTTTCGCCTCTGCTTGTTTGTTCAACTACATAAGGTACTAAACTGCTCATAATAATCTTCCTTTCTTTAAAAACGCCTGTCCCACAAATAAAGTATGTGGGACAGCGTGATTTTATGTGTCGTATAAATTGTTTTCAGAGATAATTATTCTGCTGTGTCCTCTGAAGCAGGCTCTGTAACAACGGCATTTTCCTTAACAAGATCAACAGCCTTCTGAACCTTCAAATCGGTTACATAGTCGTTCATGGGGATAATTCTTCTTACTGTTTCGACATCCACACCGTTTGAAGCTGCGAACTCAGCAAGTCCGTTATTGATTTCCTCATCAGAAACCTCGATATTTTCAAGCTCAACAATTTTCTCAAGAGCAAGACGAAGCTTAACCTCGTTTACAGCTCTGTCCCTGTATGTATCTCTGAACGAATCCATATCCATACCTGTATACTGGAAGTAAAGATTAAGATCCATATTCTGCTGCTTGAGCTGCTGCTCAAATGAACGCATAAGAGCGTCAATTCTCTGCTCATACATACAATTCGGGATAGGAGCGTCAACCTTTTCGATAAGTGCGTTGAGAAGCTCACCTTCGAATGCGCTTTCAGCCTGCTTTACAGCTGCTTCCTCAAGCTTAGCTCTGATGTCAGCTCTGTATTCATCAACAGTATCAAATTCCGTAGCGTCCTTAACGAGGTCGTCGTCAATTTCGGGAAGCTCCTCATAGCTGATAGCCTTGAGCTTGCACTTGAATACAGCGTCCTTTCCGGCATAATCAGTCATCTGATAATCCTCAGGGAAGGTAACGTTAACATCGAACTCATCACCAATGCTGTGGCCGACAACCTGATCCTCGAAGCCGGGGATAAACTGTCCGCTGCCCAGACGAAGAGGATTATCCTCGCCCTTGCCGCCTTCAAAAGGCTCGTCGCCGAAGAAGCCTTCAAAATCAATGATTACCTCATCCTGAAGCTGAGCGGGTCTGTCGTCAACGGAAACAATGCGGGCATTCTTTCTTCTGATCATATCAATCTGCTTATCAATATCCTCGTCGGTAATAGCCTTGACAGTTTTTGAAGCCTTTATTCCCTTATAATCGCTGATTTCGATAACAGGCTTTGTTATGCAGACAGCTTTAAGCTCAACGCCGGTTTCCTTGTCTATTGAAAGAACCTCAACTGACGGTCTGTCAACAAGATCAAGCTCAGTTTCCTTTACAGCGCTGTCAAGCTCGGGGCCGATAAGCGAATTGATAGCCTCCTCATAGAAAACACCTGAACCGAATTCCTTTTCGGCAAGTCTTCTTGAAACCTTGCCCTTTCTGAAGCCGGGGAGCTGAATATTCTTCTTCTGTCTCTGATATGCCCTCTCAACGGCATTCTCGAAGGTTTCAGCATCAATTGCGATTACTAATTCCGTAGTATTAACGTCTGTCTTAGTCGTAGATTTCAAACTCATAATTTATATGTCCTCCATTATTATTATAAAACATACTTTATACATTATATCACATTTCAAATTTTTTTTCTATAGAATTTACGTACTTCTATATTTGTCACAAATCACAGTATTTTTTGTGGAACAAATTGTAAATAATCACCTGAAATCAGGTGGAAATTTATATCGTCATACACTCCCTGCACGCACATATTATGTCCTGTGCGTCCGTGAATATGGCCATAGTAGCAATCCTGAATCCTATAGCGGTACAGAACCTCAAGTATATCATAGTTGAAGCTGCTGCCGAAGATGGGCGGATAATGCAGAAAAACTATGGGTGTCAGATTTTCCGCAAGAGCAGATTTAATCGACATTTCAAGGCGCTGAACCTCACGCATAAGAATTTTTGTATCCTGTGCCTGAGCCTCCCCCGGAACATTCACCCAGCCGCGCGTTCCGCAAATTCCGAAGCCTTCATAGCTGAAATGATTGTTGTGGAGAATTTTTATGGTATCAAAGCCTGACGATTCCATAAAATCCTCCATCTTTTTCATGGTTGTCCACCAATAATCATGATTGCCCTTTATGATAATTTTTTTCCCCGGAAGCCTGTTGATGAAATCAAAATCCGCCGAAGCCTGCAGCAGCGACATTCCCCATGAAATATCGCCCGCAAGAACAATCACATCATCCGGCTGAATCAGCTCAAGCCAGTTTTTTTCGATAAGCTCCTGATAGTTGTCCCAGCCGCTGAAAATTTTCATTGTCTTGCCGGGAACTCCGAAGCTCAGGTGAAGATCGCCCATAACATATAAGCTCATAATTCACCTGCAATCAGATTCCGAGATTTTTAAGAACGTAGTCCTTCATGCTCTCCTTCTCGATGGAATCATTGAATCTCTCATTCTTATTTTTCAGATCAGCCAGTGCCGAAGGAACGGAAATATCCGAAAGCTCCGCAAGCCTTGCAACCATATCGTATTCGTCAAGGTCAGATGCTTTTCCCTCAATTGCTTCAAGAACGCTCGCGCTGAATTTGTACGGGCTTGCTGTTGAAGCGATAATGGTTTTTGTCATATCGCCTGTTTCACGCTTGTAATCCTCATAAACCTTAACCGCAACTGCTGTGTGGGTATCGCAGGTGTAGGAATATTTTTCGTAGATTTCGTGAATGGTCTTCTTTGTCTGGGCGTCGTCGCAGTAGCCTGCATAGAACTCATCATTCAATTTAGCCTTAGTATCGTCGGATACCTCATATTTTCCCTCAGCCGCAAGCTTTCCGAACCAATCCTTGATAGCTTCGTCATTTCTGCCTGTCATAAGATAAAGAAGTCTTTCGAGATTGCTTGAAATGAGAATATCCATTGACGGCGAACAGGTTGCGTAGAAGCGGCGGTTTTTATCGTAAACGCCTGTATTTATAAAATCAGTAAGGACGTTGTTGATATTTGACGCGCAGATGAGCTTATTTACCGGTATTCCCATATGCTTTGCGTAGTATGCGGCAAGGATATTTCCGAAATTACCCGTGGGAACAACAATGTTAATTTTGTCGCCGAGCTGAATTTCTCCGTCCTTTACAAGCTCCGCATAGGAGGAAATGTAGTAGACGATCTGCGGCACAAGACGTCCCCAGTTAATTGAATTTGCACTGGAGAACATCATTGAATTTTCATCGAGAGTATTTTTTATATCATCATTTGTAAAAATTGCTTTAACACCGTTTTGGCAGTCGTCAAAGTTGCCCTTGAGCGCGCAGACTCCGACATTATCGCCCTCCTGAGTTTTCATCTGGCGTTTCTGCATGGGGCTTACGCCCTGTTCGGGATAGAACACGAGAATCTGTGTTCCCTCAACATCCCTGAAGCCCTCCAAGGCTGCTTTTCCCGTATCACCGGAGGTTGCCACGAGAATTATAATTTTCTTGTCAAGATTAATCTTCTTTGCGGAGGTTGTAAGGAAATACGGCAGAATCTGAAGTGCCATATCCTTAAACGCGCAGGTCGGGCCATGCCAAAGCTCAAGCATATAAGTTCCGTCAAAAAGGTGGGAGATTTCAGCAATGCTTTCGCTTTCAAAATTTTTTGTGCTGTAAGCGTTGTCGGTGCAGTAATGAATTTCAGCGTCGGAAAAATCAGTCAGATATTTTTTGAACACATAAGCTGCTCTGTCGGCATAGCTCATATCGCCCAGTGCCTTGACCTCATCAAGTGTGATTGAAGGTATGGAATCAGGCACAAAAAGTCCTCCGTCAGCAGAAATGCCCTGAGTAATTGCCTCAGCGCTGCTGACCTTTATTTCACTATTTCTCGTACTGTTGTAAAACATAATATCACCCTTTAAAAAATGAATTTATAGCCTGTTGTATCAAAGGCATTTTTTATATAATCAATGCTGCGTATCCTCTGCCCGTCAAAAATCACCTGCGCTGTATCAAATCGCGGCTGTAGGGTATGGGGATGCTTACAGCAATAATCAGCTGCCGTTTTAATTATGAGTCCCTTTTTTCTGTTGTTAATTGCATCATAACCGCTTACGAGGCTGTCCGGCTTTCTTGTTTTGACCTCCACGAAGGCAAGATAGATGCCGTCTGCGGCGATTATGTCGATTTCTCCGCCCTTAATTCTGTAATTCCTGTCAATTATAGTATAGCCGTGTTTTTGAAGATATGCGCACACAAAATCCTCACCGAGCTTTCCGATTTCACTTCGTGTCATTATGCAGCTTCCTCAGAAACGTTTTTCTGTGAATATCGGAAATGCCGTATTTATTCAGCATTTCGTAATGCAGCTTCGTGCCGTAACCCTTGTGCTTTTCAAAGGCATACTGGGGATACTCCTCCGCAATGCGAATCATGTACCTGTCCCTTGCAACCTTTGCGAGAATTGACGCAGCGGAAATCGAAGCAGACCTTGCGTCGCCCTTTATGAGATACTCAGCAGGACATTCAAGCTCGGGAACTTTATTTCCGTCAATCAGGGCAAAATCAGGCTTAATTTTCAACCCCGACACAGCACGCTTCATGGCAAGCATTGTCGCCTGCAAAATATTGAGTGAATCAATTTCCTCAACAGATGCTTCGGCAATACAATAATCTACGGCTTGATCTACAATGATGTCATATAATTTTTCTCTGTTTTTTGCAGATATTTTCTTGCTGTCGTTCAATCCTTCAATCAAAGTGTCCTTATCAAGAATTACGGCTGCGGCATAAACGCTCCCTGCAAGAGGGCCTCTGCCGGCTTCGTCAACTCCGCAAAAAACAGGATATTTTTTTCTCAGGTCGCTGTCAAATGAAAAAAGCTCCTCATGTAAAATCATTTTCGACATAGTTAATCCTTTTCCGGAAGCTCAAGTGTTATTCGTCCGAGCTTTCCGCCCCGAAATTCGTCAATAACCGTAATTGCGGCTCTTTCCGTATTTATTTCGCCGCCTGAAATCATCATTCCACGCCTTTTTCCGATTTTTTCAAGTATCGTAACTCCCGTATCGCCGCCGTCAATTTCGATTTTATAGCGTTCGGTCAGAGATGCGGGGTAAAACTCGGAAATATAGCTCAGAAGCTTCATCGCAAGCGTTTCAATATCGAGAATACTGTCGCTTATCGCACCGGTAAAAGCAAGTCTCACCGCAGCGTCCTGATCCTCAAATTTCGGCCACAAAACTCCCGGCATATCAAGCAGCTCAACGCCGTTTTCAACCTTAACCCACTGCTTTGTACGTGTAACTCCGGGTCTGTCCTCAACCTTGGCACGCTTAGAGCCTGCCATTTTATTGATAAATGACGATTTGCCCACATTTGGAATTCCCACAACCATAAGTCGGATTGCAGCTCCGACCATTCCATTCGATCTGCGTTTTTCCATCAGTTCTTTGAGGACTTTGTTTTTTACCGCAGGCAGAAAACTTTTAAGTCCCTTTCCGGATTTACAGTCAATTGGAATTGCGGTAATGCCTTTTCTGTTATAATAGTTTATCCATATCTGAGTTGCTTTTTCATCAGCTAAATCACATTTATTTAACAGAATTATACGGGGCTTACCGGAAGTCAGGGAATCCATTTCGGGATTGCTGCTGCTCATGGGAGTTCTGGCATCGAGAATCTCCGCAACTGCGTCCACAAGAGCAAGATTGGACTTGATTAAGCGGCGTGTTTTCGCCATATGTCCGGGAAACCACTGTATATTTTTCATCTCTGTATTATCCACAAAAACCTCCATACTAATCGACAAATCCGAATTCACTTATCGGGGAAAGCCTGAAAAAGACCCTTCCGACTATGCTGTCAACAGCAATAAATCCAATTTCCAGCGAACGGCTGTCCTTGGAATACGCCCTGTTATCGCCCATTACGAAAACATAGCCCTCGGGAACGGTTACGGGATACTGATCTGTGAACGCTCCCTCGTCAAGATGCGTCAGACCTGTTACGTAGGACTCCTCAAGCATTACGCCGTCAACGAAAACAGCGCCCTTTTCAAAATCAATATCAACAGTCTGACCGCCTGTTGCGATAACTCTTTTAACTATTTTCTTGCAGAGTCCCACCTCGTACCGAAGCGTGTTGTCACTGTTCAGCAGAACGGCGTCATCGGCATTTATTATTACAATGTCGCCCGCTTCAGGTTCGGAGTACAGCAGTGAAACTACGATTGCATCATCTTGAAAAAGCGTATTTTGCATTGATTCGCCATCAACTATTACAATTTTTAACACATATGTGAAAATCAGCATTATCACAAACAGCGTAATGATGGCAGTTTCAAGCAGCGTAAGTAATTCATTGAGTAATTTATCATCGTGCTTTTTTGTTTTATTTTTCATTTGTCTGCTTTGCTATATTATAAAATTTCAATTTCAGGGGAATATTTTATTACAGCTTTTCCATAAATCTGGTCGTCTTTTATTAAACCAACACGTGGATTACGGCTATCAGAGGAATTATTTCTGTTATCTCCCATAACAAAATAGTATCCCTCGGGGACTGTAAACGGATAATCAAATGCTCCGTCATTATTCAGCGTGTATCCCGCTTCAAACGCCTCAGAATTTATATACTCCTCGTCGAGAACCTCGCCGTCAACCGTTATTTCCCAAGTATCGAAATCAATGTCAACCGTCTGACCTCCGCAGGCGATAACTCGCTTGATTATGCATTCGTTGAGCGAACCGCTGCTTGCTTCGTAGACCTCGCCGTTATCGTCAAATAAATACGCTGCATCGTTGTTGATAACTACAATATCCCCGCATGAAATATTTGTAATTGTTGACATGAATATGCGGTCGCCGTCGTTCAATGTAGGAACCATCGAATGTCCCACAACATTAACGGGATGCAGCAGGTAGGTAAAAATCAATACAATAACAAAAACCGTAATAAATGTTGATTCAACAATTTCAAGTACATCGCTTTTCCACGATTTTTCTTTTACGGGTTTTGTTTCTTGATTACTTTTTTCATCAATTTCTAAATTAGTATTTTCCATGTCAACCTTCTCTTTCATAACATTCAATTAGCAAAAAAGGGACAATTAAGTCCCTCCGAGGCATAGGAGAACCGGCAGCGTAAAACTGCCCGATCTCAGCCTTCAGCTTTTTAGCGAATCTGTTCCTTAACCTTTGCAGCCTTACCGACTCTGTCTCTGAGGTAATAAAGCTTAGCTCTGCGAACCTTACCGCTTCTTACAACCTCTACCTTGTCAACAACAGGTGAGTGAAGAGGGAAAACTCTTTCGATACCGCAGCCGTGCGCAACACGTCTAACAGTAAAGGTTTCGCTGATTCCACCGTGCTTCTTAGCGATAACAGTACCTTCAAATACCTGAATACGGCTCTTGTCGCCTTCCTTGATCTGTACGTGAACCTTTACGGTATCACCTACATTGAACTGTGGAACATTTTCCTTCAAACTTGAATCGCTGATCATTTTAAGTGCATCCATTATATTTTCCTCCTAAATTTCCGAACATTCATACCTGTCCGCAGAAACCGATTCAGCATTACGGAATCATGCGGAAAAATCCGGCGGAGCAGCAAAGGCTGTACATTGCCGCCGCAGCTCAAGGCAGCGGACTGTTCGATTTAATGTCTTGCGGCATTAATTCTCATTCACTGAAAGCGAACGGATTTCAAATGCCTTTATATCATACCACACTTCAAAAAAAAATGCAAGGGTTTTTACAAAAAAATATCATTATTTTCGCACAAAATTCCTGTGCGGCAGATATTTTCGGCTTCAAAGGCGGCATTTTCCGTATTTTTCAGAGCTTCAAGGAACAGTGTGGGGTTATAGTTGGTTTGAGTTCCGGCAGGCAGACGCATTTGCAGGAGGACTTTATCATTATCTTTTTCTATGTTGAGAATCTCTATAAAGGGCTTCAGGTCAATAGTTTTTACACCTTTTTTGGTCTTTTTCTCAACCAATATCTCGCTGCTGTCAATTAAAAGACTAATCTTATCAAGCAGCTCCTCTGCATTTTCGCTGCTCAGGACAATCGAATACTCCGCCTTTGCGATTTCGGTTATTTTCATCTTCGGTTCGGAAACCGATAAAATTCTCATGCCCTCCGGCAGAACATCATTAAGTCTGCCGCGAACCTCATCAAAGGGCAGCTCCTCATTGAGACTGAAATCCAGAATTTCACACTTGCTGTCGAAGCCAAGGGAAAGAGCAAGAGCAAACGAAAAATACGGATGGGGATTGAATCCCTCGGTATACCACACAGGCAGCTTTGAACGTCTGAAAACTCTCAGCATACAGCGATTCAGGTCAAGATGTGAAATATATTTCGCACGTCCGCTTTTCTCAAATACAGCTCTCAGTTTAATCAAAGCATTTCCCTCCAATACACTTGCTTACACCGCATCCTGCACATTTCAAACGGCAGTTCTGCGTTGTTTCAGCCTGACGAGCCTTCTTATTCTCGCGGATAAAAAATTCCTTCGAAACGTAATAATCCAGATGATCCCACGGGAGAATCTCGTCATATTCAAACCGCCTGTTAGCGTAAAATGCCATATCCACACCGCATTCGGCAAAAGCCTCCTGCCACAAATCGAATTTGTAATATTCGCTCCAGCTGTCGAATTTGCAGCCCTTCCTCCACGCAGTGTATATAACCTCGCACAGACGTCTGTCACCCTTCGCAAGGACGGCTTCAAGTATGCTGACGTTCGGGTCATGCCAGCTGACCTTTATTTTCTTTGTCTTTATGGAATCAACAAGCAGCTTCTGCTTGCGCTCTATTTCAGCACGTGTGTCCTGCGGCTCAAATTCGAAGGGAGTAAACGGCTTCGGGACAAATGTCGCCGTGCTTACGGAAACCTGCACTCCCCTGCCCTTGGGACGATTTTCAATGCTGTAGTACAAATCAACAACACGCTGCGCAAGCTCGGCAATTCCGACAATATCCTCGTCCGTTTCCGTGGGAAGTCCCATCATAAAATAAAGCTTTACATTTGAATATCCTCCCTGAAACGCAATGCGGCAGGTATTCATTATTTCCTCTTCGGTAACATTTTTATTCATTACGTCACGAAGCCGCTGAGTTCCGCCCTCCGCAGCAAAGGTCAGACCGCTTTTGCGCACACGCTTGATTTTCTCCAGAAGAGATTCCGAAAAATTGTCCACACGCATGGACGGGAGCGAAAGGTTAATATGCTCGCCCTCGGTGTAATCAATCAGCCGTGTAAGCATGGTGTCAATTTCCGAATGATCGCTCGTGCTGAGAGACGCCAGCGAAACCTCGTCATATCCGGTATTCTCGCAAAGAGCCTGAGTTTCTCTGCAAACAGTATCAGTGGTTTTCTCCCTGAACGGTCGGTAAATGAAGCCTGCCTGACAGAATCGGCATCCTCTTATGCAGCCGCGGAGAACCTCAACAGATGCCCTGTCATGGACGATTTCGGTGAACGGTACAACAAAATTATCGGGATAATAAACCTTGTCAAAATCCTTGATTATCCTTTTATGTACGATTTCAGGCACTCCGTCGGAGGTTTCCATGCTCTCGATTATTCCGTTTTCACCATAATGAAAATGATAAAACATCGGAACATATATTCCCTGAATCTGCGCCGCGTCCTTCAGAAATTCATGCTTTGTACTTCCGGATTTTTTGTGGCGGAGGTACAAATCCATAAGCTCAAGGTTGACCTCCTCGCCCTCACCAAGAATGAACAGGTCAAAAAAATCGGCAAGAGGCTCGGGATTGCAGACGCAGGGACCTCCCGCAACAATAATTTGTGAAAGCTCGCCACCTCTGTCACGGGCAAATACAGGAATATGCGCAAGGTCAAGCATATTCAGTACATTTGTATATGAAAGCTCATACTGCATGGTAAAGCCAATAAAATCAAAATCAGTTATTGGCTCAAGACTTTCAAGTCCGTAAAGAGGAATATCATTTTCGCGCATGATTGCTTCAAAATCCTCCGCAGGAGCAAAAACTCTCTCGCACCAATAATTTTCACGTTCGTTTATCAGGGAATAGAGAATCTTCATTCCCAGATGCGACATACCTATATCGTAGGTATCGGGAAAGCAAAAGGCGAATCTCACGTCAATTTTTGATTTATCCTTAACTATACTTCCGGCTTCACCTCCGATATATCGGGAAGGCTTCTGCACCGAAAGCAGAAATTTTTCAATTTTATTTCTAAGCATTATTTCCTCCGAAATTTAAATTCATTTTATCTTCAGTGAAGCGCATGGGGAGAAAATCACGGAATTTATATACTCCGTCGGACAAAATGATTATAAAATCATCGCCGCAGAATTCCGAGATAACCTGTAAACACGCTCCGCACGGAACACAGGGTGTTCTGTAAAAATCGCCGTCCGAGCTGCCCGCAACGGCAATTGCCCTGAATTTCGTTTTGCCTGCGGAAACAGCCTTGAATATTGCCGTTCGCTCCGCACAATTTGTCAGGGAGAAGGACGCGTTTTCAATGTTGCAGCCCGTGAAAATTTCACCGTCATCCGCAATCAGAGCAGCTCCCACTCTGAATGAAGAATATTTTGAATATGAAAATTCCGCTGCACGTATTGCTTCTTCAAAAAGCTCCGAATATTTCATAGCAAACCTCTTACCTGTTTTTCGTTACCTTGCGCTTCTGACCGTCAGGCGTCATGATATAGGTATTATCAAGCTGGGCGGACAGACTTCGCCTGAAAGCCTCACGGTACTCGTTGCGGAGCTGGGTCTGCTCCTTTTTCTCCTCCTCCGAAAGTCCCACAGATTTGGATTTCCTCGCAAGCTCGTTAATCCTGTCAATTTTTTTCTGCTCCATAATTACACCTCTGCAAACAATATAAGGTTATTGTATCACGTTTTTTAACTTTTTTCAAGTATTACGCTGGATTTTCATATAATGTTGTGATATAATTTATGTGAAGAGAGGAAGTGTGGAATTATCCATGAAAAAAACTGCTTTAGTTACCGGCGGAACAGGCGGCATTGGCGAGGCTGTCTGCCGACAGCTTGCGTCTGACGGTTATTTTGTTATTATAAATTATTTTAAAGCCGCTGAACGTGCCGAATCCCTTTCAAGGGAAATACATGGCTATCCGATGCAGTTCGATGTGTCCGATGAAAAGGAAGTCCATTCGGCAGCTGCGGAAATTGCAGACAAATTCGGGAGCGTGAATCTCCTTGTGAATAATGCAGGCGTTTCGGAAATCGAGCTGTTCACACATATAAATCAGGACGCTGCCGACAAAATATTAAACATAAATCTGAAAGGCACTCTGAACTGCTCACGTGCTTTTCTGCCGTCCATGATCAGGGAAAAATCCGGCGGAATTATCAATATTTCGTCAATGTGGGGTCAGTGCGGAGCCTCCTGCGAGGTGGACTATTCAGCCTCAAAGGCGGGAATAATCGGCTTCACGAAGGCACTTGCAAAGGAGGTCGGTCTGTCGGGCGTACGTGTCAACTGCGTTTCCCCCGGATTTATTATGACTGAAATGAACAGCAGATTTTCAGATGACGAGCTGAACGCAATCAGGGAGGAAATTCCCCTCGGGAGCTTCGGAAAGCCAAAGCATATAGCAGATGCCGTATCATTTCTTGCATCGGACAGGGCTGAATTTATTACAGGTCAGATTTTAGGAGTAAACGGCGGCATGGTGATATGATAAGGTATATGCTATAACAATGAGGTGTTATTATGATAGATGAAAGATTAAAAAAACAAATCGAATTTATGCTTGAAGTTGACAAGCTGAAAAATATTTACCGACAGACCTATGTTCTCGGGGAAAACCGCAAGGAAAATGACGCGGAGCATAGCTGGCATATTACGCTTCTTGCGTTTTTGCTTTCGGAGTATTCAAACACGCCAGTCGACGTCCTGAAGGTTATGAAAATGACGCTGATTCACGACATTGTTGAAATTGACGCAGGCGATACCTACTGCTACGATGAGGAGGGATACAAAACCAAGGCTGAGCGTGAGAAAAAGGGAGCAAAACGTATTTTCGGACTGCTCCCTGAGGATCAGGCACAGGAGCTTTACAGCCTTTGGCGGGAATTTGAGGATTGTGTCACCGATGAGGCGAAATTTGCGGCAGCTCTTGACAGGCTCCAGCCCCTCACGCTTAACTACGCAAAAGGCGGCATTTCATGGGGTGAGCATGGCGTTTACAAGGAACAGGTGGAGAAAAGAAATTCGTCTGCAGCCGAAGCCTCGGTACAGCTTGCAGAGCTGATTTCCGCAATTATAGATGATGCCGCAGATAAAGGTATGCTCAAAAGGTGAGTATAAAACTTGCACAATTTTAACATTCTAAATTAGTCGGTTTTTACTAAAGCGCTGAATTTGGTGAAAATAAGATGATATTTGCAAAAACGGCTTGAAGTTTCATTATAATTGTGGTATATTAAGCCATAAGGAATATCTGCAAGTTTTTCCTTGATTTTACTTAAATTTATTTAAAGGACGGTATGATTATGAAGGAAAAAATTATATCAGGAAAGGATAAGCTTAAAGCTTGGGTTAAACGTCTTAACACGAAACGTGATCTAAACACGGAAAAATACAAAAAGACCAATATTTGTATTTTGCTTCTTTTTCCGTTTTTCATATGCAGTATGGCTGAAATAAATCAGGGCAAATATCTCTCGTCCTATTTTACGTTCCTCTACGAACGTCCGTCAGTCATGCTTTTCAATGTTATTATCGCAGCTTTGATATTCTGTCTGCTTCTCGCTATCATTAAAAAGGGTTGGATTGCTGTTTTAATCGAAAGCGTCGTTTATATGGCACTCAGCACGACCGAGCTGTTTAAATACGGCACAAACGGAAATCATCTTATTCTTTCTGACATGAAGCTTGTCAGAAGTGTCAAAAGTCTTACATCTTTTGCGTATATTAAGATAACTCCGCGTCTGATTATATATTTTATTATTGTAATCGCATATATTGGCTTAGTATTCTATTTTAATCCAAAGTTCAGGCTTAGACCTATAAAAAGAATTGCAACATCCGTTGCCTGCGTTGTTCCCTGCGTTGCGCTCGTCATTTCACCGACATTTTCAGAACCGATTTACTCCCTGTTCAATCTCGATACGACAGCTGCTACAAATGCTTTTATTTTAAATGAAAAATTTGAAAACAACAGCTTTTTGGCGTTTATAGTTGAAACAGCTACGGAAAGCTTCGAAAACCGGCTTGTTGAGCCTGACGATTACAGTGAGGAAAGCGTCGATACCATCATGGATGTGGACGTGGACGAAGATGAGGATTTCAACGGCGGCGTTAAGCCGAATGTTATCGTCATTATGAGTGAATCCTATGCCGATTTCCGTGTATTTGATGAGCTTGACGTTGACGATTCCTACTATGAGGGCTTCGATAATGCCGTGGCTGAGGGCTGCGGAGGCACTACTATAACTCCAACATACGCAAGCTGGACTGTTCGTTCTGAATTCGAGCTTCTTTTCGGACTTCCCGTGCGCTCCCTGAATGACCCGAATATGCCGCAGAGAGAGCTTGCTGAACGTGAGCAGCCTGCCCTTGCACAGTATTATAACAGCTGGGGATATGAAACGGTGTACATTCACCCGTTTACAGGCAGCTTCTACAGCAGAGAAAAGGTTTACAGTCAGTTCGGATTTGATCAGCTGATTTTCCACACTGACGATGAAAATACTGACTTTACTGTTCCGGTTGAATACTATGGAACTTATGTTGACGATTCAACCGTATATAATCAGATTGAACAGCTTATAAATGAAACTGACGATCCGCTTTATATTCACACAACAACTATGCAGAATCACCAGCCCTACGATCAGGGTGATGATCCCGATGATGAGTTCGGAAATTATTTGCAGTGGATTCAGCATACAAATGAAGGCCTTACAGCATTCCTTGACGATTTGGAGGAAATTGATGAGCCTACACTTGTATTTATGGTTGGAGATCACTTCCCTTCACTGAGAGGTGATACAAGCGTTTACAATCAGCTTGGTATCAACGGCGACAATTGCAGCGTTCTCTATGAGCAGAAATATCTCCTTTGGAGCAACTATGATGCCGATTTTTCAAGCGTTCCCGAGGAAAGCGTTTCGTTCTTCTATATGCCGTATGTAATTATGAATATTATTGACGCTCCGCGTGATGAATTTATTCAGAAGATGAATGATTACATGGAAACTATACCAATATATTCAACAAATTACGATTGCACTGTTCCTCGTGATGATGAATTGGATATGCTGACCTACGACAGGGTAATCGGTGATGTGCTGTCACCCTGCCCCATACCGGAGGAAACTCTGAGCGATTCGGAGGAGGACTGATTCTGCGTCATGAAGACATTCAACATCGGAGCCAAGGGCAGTGCGGAGCTTTTCGTTGATGATTCGTCATTAGCTGTAAACGTCGGCAGCGGAAGTCTCGAGGTTCTGGCAACGCCGACTATGACAATGCTCATGGAAAAAGCCGCCTGCGGCTGCATTGCTCCATACCTCGAAGGCGATGAAACAACTGTCGGAACGGAGCTTTCCATAAAACATATATCGCCGACTCCCGCAGGTATGAATGTTACCGCTGAAGCTGAGGTCACCGAGATAAACGGAAGAGAAATCGTTTTCAAGGTTTCGGCTTATGACGATTCAGGTCTGATTGGCAGCGGAGTTCACAAGAGATTTGTGGTTTTCGGCAATAGGTTTATGGCAAAGGCAGCAGCAAAATTAAACAAATAAAACAAGGCTTGAATCTACTGGATTCAAGCCTTATTATTTTACTCTGTATCAAGCTTAATGCCGAGGACATTAAGACTTTCGTCATCAACAGCTGACGGACACTCCGACATAAGCTCACTTGCATTCTGAACCTTCGGGAAGGCTGTTACGTCACGCAGATTGTCTGCTTTGCACATAATCATTGCAAGTCGGTCAATGCCGATTCCCATACCTCCATGGGGCGGTGCGCCATAGCGATACGCATCAACAAGGAATCCGAATTTCGCCTGAATTTCCTCATCGGTCATTCCAAGTGCCTCGAACATTTTTTGCTGAAGCTCATAATCGGTAATTCTCATTGAACCGCTTGAAAGCTCCGTTCCGTTAAGAACCAGATCCCATGCCTTCGCACGCACGTTTGCAGGGTCGGTATCGAGATACTCCAGACACTCCTCCATCGGCATTGTAAAGGGATGATGCGCCGCAACCCATGTTTCACTGTCCTCATCGTATTCAAAGAAGGGCATTTCCGTAATCCACAGGAAATTGTACGTATCTTCGGGAATTATATCCAGTCGCTTTGCCGCAATAAGTCTGAGCGCGCCAAGCACGGAAAGAACTGTTTTATTTTTGTCGGCGCATATCAGCACGAGATCTCCCTGCTGCGCGTCAACGGCTGAGCAAATTCTCTCGAGGTCACCCTCTCCAAGAAATTTTTTAAACGAACAGTTAGGTTCGTCAGCCCAGCGGATATATGCAAGTCCCTTTGCTCCAATACCCTTGGCATGGTCTGTGAGCTTGTCAATTTCTTTTCTCGTGTACGTTGAAGCGCCGTTCTTTACGTTAATTGCACGTACCGAACCGCCGTTTTCCAAAGCATTTCTGAAAACAACAAAGTCAATATCCCTGACCGTTTCAGATATGTCCTGAATTTCCATGCCGAATCTTGTATCCGGTTTGTCTGAACCATAACGATTCATTGCATCGGCAAATGTCAGCTTTGGCAGAGGCAGCGGAATATCAACTCCAAGAATCTCCTTGAAAAGACGCTGAACGAAGCCTTCAATGCACATCTGAATATCCTCCGCGTCAACAAAGGACATTTCAAGGTCTATCTGTGTAAATTCAGGCTGCCTGTCGGCACGAAGATCCTCGTCACGGAAGCATCTCGCAAGCTGAATATAACGGTCGAATCCTGCAATCATGAGCAGCTGCTTATAAATCTGCGGTGACTGGGGAAGCGCATAGAACTTTCCCTTATGCACTCTTGACGGAATAAGATAATCCCTTGCGCCCTCCGGCGTGGACTTCATCATCATAGGTGTTTCAATTTCAATAAAATTATTTTCGTAGAAATATTCCCTCGCAACTCTTGCGATTTCATGACGCATAATAATATTCCGCTGCAAAGGCTCACGCCTTAAATCGAGGTAGCGATATTTCAGACGAAGCTCCTCATTCACCTTTGTTTCGTTGGTTATTTCAAATGGAGGCGTCTGCGCCTTTGAAAGAATTCTCAGGTCGGTAACGGCAATTTCCACCTGACCTGTTTTCAGCTTATTGTTAACGCTTTCACGCTGCTGAACCATTCCCTTTGCCATAAGAACATACTCGCTTTTGCAGCCGGACGCCTTTTCAAAGACCTCACGATCCGTTTCATCGTTAAATGTCAGCTGAACCACACCTGTTCTATCTCTGAGAACTATAAAAATCAGACTGCCCTTGTCGCGGATTTTGTCAACAAATCCGCCAACAACAACCTCCTTGCCTGCCTCTGTAACCTCTCCACAGTAACAGGTACGTCTTAAACCTTTCATGCTATCAGCCATTTTCTTTATTCTCCTTGCCATTATTATTTTCCGCAAGTGGATTTATTTCATCCTCCAAGCTGTCAATAATTTTGCTGATGTAGACAGAATCAACATCATCTGTAAATTTATCGCCCAAGCTAATGACAGTTTCCTCACCGGTTTCCATATTCTTGAGCTTAGCCTTGTTTTCCGCAAGCTCATTATCGCCGATTACAATGGTATAAAGCGACTCAATTTTGTTTGCGTATTTCATCTGCGCCTTAAGTCCTCTGCCAACTAAATCGTACTCTGCGCAATATCCGCATTCCCGCAGGTTGCGTGCCATAACCATAGCCTTTTCAAGTGCGGCATCGCCCATTGTGGCAATGTAAATATCACAGCTCTTTGAGTCGAGAAAATCCAGACCCTGTTTTTCCATAGTTATGAGAAGGCGCTCAATTCCCATGGCAAAGCCCAGCGCAGGCGTATGCTGACCGCCAAGCTGCTCGATAAGTCCGTCATATCTGCCACCGCCGCAGACAGTTCCCTGTGCGCCGATTTCGGTTGTGACGAACTCGAAAACAGTTTTTGTATAATAATCAAGTCCACGAACGATTTTGGGATTGACCTTGTACTCGATTCCAAGATTCGTTAAATATGTTTTGAGCTTTTCAAAGTGTTCGCTGCACTCATCGCAAAGATAGTCGAGAATCAGAGGAGCGTCCTTTGCAATTTCGCTGCATATGGGACTTTTGCAGTCAAGGATTCGCATAGGATTCTTGACAAGTCTTGATTGGCAGGTTTCGCAAAGCTCGTCCCTGCGATTTTCAAAATATGCACGCAGAGCCTTATGATATTTTTCACGGCATACGGGACAGCCGATTGAATTTATATACAGCTCGATATTTTTTAAGCCGAGCTTATCAAGGATTCTCTTAGCCAGTGAGATAACCTCAGCGTCTGCGCATGGCGAAGCACTGCCTGCCATTTCGAGTCCGAACTGATGAAATTCACGAAGTCTGCCTGCCTGAGGGCGCTCGTGACGGAAGCACGAAAGCAAATAGAACACCTTCTGGGGCATTGCCTCATTCAGAAGTCCGTTTTGCAGCATAGCACGAATTGTACCTGCCGTTCCCTCGGGGCGGAGCGTAAATTTCGTTTCCTTTGCCATAACCGTGTACATTTCCTTTTGTACAACGTCGGTTGTTTCGCCGACGGAGCGCAGAAAGAGGTCGGTATTTTCAAATGTCGGTATTCTTATTTCCTTGAATCCGAAGCATTCGGCGGTTTCCTTCGCCACCTTTTCAACCGTATACCATTTATGTATATTCTTTGGCAGAATATCCTCAGTACCGTTTGGACGCTTTATATTTATTGCCATAAAATTCAGCCTTTCTGTGGATAAAAACATGAAAATTGTCCCTGAAAGGGACAATTAAGTGGGCATCACGCAAACGCTGTGAGGCAGGCGCAGCTTGCCCGACAATCACAGGTTGTGCAGTCCTTGTGCGGAAAATTCTTGATTATATGCTGGGATTTCCGATTTCACGCCAATCGAGATCGCCTCGTTCAAGTGCAAGAATCAATGCTTCAGCTGTTGCGATATTTGTAGCAACGGGCACGTTATGAACGTCGCACAATCTTAAAAGATCCATATCCTGAACATCGCTGTTCTTAGGATGAATCGGATCTCTGAAAAACAGAAGCACGTCCACCTCATTGCATGACAGCATTGCAGATATTTGCTCTGCGCCGCCGCGTCCGCTGAGGTATCTTTTTATGGGCAAACCTGTTGCTTCGCCCACCTGTTTTCCGGTTGTGCTTGTTGCTATAATCGAATGCTTGGACAGAATTCCGCAGTACGCGCTGCAGAACTGAAGCATAAGTTCTTTTTTTGCGTCATGTGCTATAATTGCAATTGTCATGATTAATTCCTTCCCACCGCTAAGCGATTAATTCATTTTATTTTTATATATATTCATATCAGATTCAAAAGCATATGCATTTGGGATTGTTATTTATTGCTCCAAAAAATAGCATAATCAATGCCACGGATTATATACAATATGCCTATAGATATTATTATACCATAAAAATACGTTTTGTCAAAGAAGAATTTGGTGAAAAACACAATATTGTGTATTTTAGTACGTTTCACCATGTACTTATTGTGCATTTTAAACAACAATTTCACTCAAACTGCTCAATATATTATTAACTGTTTTTTCTATGCTGCAATCATTTTCATCAATTATAACATCGGCGTATTTTTCATACAGGGGCGCTCGCTCATTGTAAAGCTCCGCCAGAGTTTGTCCCGCACGGATAACAACTCCACGATTCTGAATGTCGCTGAGCCTCTTTTCAAGCTTGTCATAATCCAATTTGAGATAAATAATTTTACCGTTTTCAGCAAGATGATTCATAGCTTCAACGCCGTACACAACACTTCCGCCTGTTGCAATGACGCTTTTCGCAGCATTTATATGGCTGACAATTTTGTTTTCTTTTTTAACGAATCCGTCAACGCCCTCAGAATTGATTATATCTTTGAGCAAACAATCTTCCTTGTCCTGAATCACAAGGTCAGTGTCAATGAATTTATATCCTAAAATTTTAGCTAAAATAACTCCGACAGTGCTTTTTCCAACGCCGGGCATTCCAATTAAAACAATATTTTGCTTCATTTTATCAGCTCCTCTTACTGCAATTTTATATCATTTCGCACAAAAAGTCAATGACAGATTTTCATTTTTCCACATATTTTTTACCCTGCCATGAGCCTCTGCAAGCCTGAAGCTTATCGATTCCCCCAAGAACGGAAATTTTGTCAGTTGTCCAAAGCGGCGCAATAAGCTTCGATTTGTCCCCGTCACCGGTTATTCGCTCAATTACAGCCTCAGGAGAAAATAATTCCAGTTGACGTACAACAATATCTATGTACTCGTCTTTTGTAAGCGGCTTAAACGAACTGGATTCATAAATTTTCGCAAGCGGCGTACCATTGATAATATGAAGCATTTGAATTTTTACGGCATCTGGCTTCATAAGCGAAGCCTGACGTGCCGTTTCAATCATCATTTCAGGAGTTTCCTGCGGCAGACCATTTATAATGTGCAGACAGGTTCGTATTCCCGTGGATTTCAGCCGATTGTACCCATCAAGAAATTCCGCATGAGTACAGCAGCGGTTAATATAATTGATCGTTTCATCATGAACACTTTGCAGTCCAAGCTCCACCGTGAGATTCGTTTTGCCGTTAAGCTCCGTGAGAAGGTCGAGAACGTCCTCCGAAAGGCAATCTGCCCGAGTCCCGATTGAAATGCCGCAGACGTGCTCGTTTTCGAGAACCGTTTCATAAAGCCTTCTGAGCTGATCAACAGGTGCATATGTATTCGTATTTGCCTGAAAATAGGCAATTACTCGGATTTCGCCGCTGCTTTTGCAAGAGATGCGTTCAATTTCCGCATTAAGCTGGCTTCGTATGTCAAGATTGCCCTTCGTGAAATATCCGCTGCCGGAATCGCAGAAAATGCACCCACCATGACCCTTTTTTCCGTCAATATTCGGGCAGGTGAAGCCGCAGTCAAGCACAGCTTTGTACACCTTTCCGCCATATTTATTTTTATTGTAATAGCTGAGCGTATGATACCTTTTATTGTCACTTGAGTATACAAATGGATTGTCTTTCATTGCCTATATTGCTCCTTTAATTTGCTTTTCAAATTGAAAACAGCTCCGTATATAACGAAGCTGTTTTAAGAGAGAGGGTTGAAAATATCAAGATGATTATGATTCAGGAAGCTCTGTAATCACCTGTGAAAGCAGCCTTTGAATTGCAAGAGCATCATTGCCGCTTACTCCATCGCCGTTCTGGTTTACGTCAGCGTTGAGAAGTCCCTGTGCCGTAAGAGGATATTTATCAGAATTGTTTACGTAGCTCATAACAGCTGTTGCGTCCGCAACATCAACGTCACCGTCAACATCCACATCGCCCCAGAGTGTAACTGTAGGTGTCTCTGTTGTTACAGTTGGTGCTTCTGTAGTCGTAGTTGTCGTAGTAGTTGTGGTAGTAGTCGCGGTTGTAGTCGTTGTGGTCGTTGTAACCTCTGGAAGCTCATAATCCACTTCCTCGATAATCCACTTCTGACTGTCGTTTCCATTGAGCGTCCACTGGAGAATATTTGCTCCGCTTGTGGTTGAGTCGGACTCTACCGCAACTGCCGAAAGGTCACGAGATGCTCTTGTTACAATTGTGTACGTGCCGTCCTCATTGTCAACAAATTTAAAATATTGACTGCTATAGCCGTTTTTCTCGTTGATGTCCACGTTAACTCCGTCTGAACCGTTTCCGTTGACGTTGAGAAGCCACGTTTCGCCGTCCCCAAGAGCAGAGTAAACGTAATAATATCCCCAGTTGATATATTTAACGTGCCATACATTGTGGGACGCAGGACCATATGCTCCCCACTGCTGAACGTTCGTTCCGTTAGCTTCGGTCGCACCTTCAATTTCAAGGTACATTCCGCTGTTCACATTTTTGAACATATAGCATTTCGATTCGTCAAGCGTTATGCCATCCTTGATTGTGATTTTCTCCGCAATCCATTTCTGACAATCGTTTCCATTTATTTCATACTGCTGAACATTTGCGCCAACGGACGTATCCGCGTTCGCAACCTCAACGCAGCTTTCATCGTCAGTCATTTTAGTTGTAATTGTGTACGTTCCATCACCGTTGTCTACAAATTTGAACAGCTGCGCATCACTTTGCGTATCGCTCCAAATGCCTATATTTGTACCGTTTGCGGTGTTGCCATAGTAGAGGTCAAGGTAATACGTCTTGCCGTCACCTGTACATGAACGAACGTAATAGTACCCGCTGCCTGCGCTGACAAGCTTCCATGTATTTGCTGTTGTTTCGCCTTCTTCGCCCTGCTGAACATTCGTGCCGTCCGCCCCGACACCATCAGCTACTTCGAGATAAAGTCCGCTGTTCACGTTCTTGAACATATACTTGTTTGTCGTATCCATAACTGCGCCTGTCTTGGTTGAACGTACAGCAGTTCCGTTTATAGTAACTGCCGGTCTTTCAGGCAAATCCTCGTCCGAGCCGAGATAGAAGCTTGTATGGGGAGGCTGGTTATATGCAACATTCTGTCCTGCAACCTGTGTGCGATATTGAATATCGTGCATGAGGGTAGTTATACGATATTCGGTATCATATGTTGTTGTGTAGATTCTGACTGACTGTCCGTCAGCGGCTCTTACAATAAGCTCCTCGCGCCAGTCGCCGAAAATATCAGCCGAAAGGCAGGGCGTTCCCTTAGTCGTATTGCAGGTGTAGTAGCCGTCAGTTGAAAGCAGTGTTGTAAGAGTTCCGTTCTCCTGCATTTTGGTGATTGTTGCAGGCGAATCGGTATATCCGTCGAGAATTTCACGTTCAAGGTCGCCGTCCCAGTAGCTGAAGAAGTTTATCGCAGGTCTGTTGCATGAGAGAAGATTGCCCGAACCGTCATAAACATCGTAGTTCAGTCCCCAGAATTCTGCGCCGTCATTACCTGACCAGACGTTGTCAGCTGCGCATCGTCCTGTATCGCTTGAGCCGTCATAATGGAAGATAACGCTTCCGTCAGAGGCGTCAAGAAGTGTAACGCCATAGGGGCTGTCCTCATGGCAAATCCAAAGCTCAAGTCCATCTCTGTCGGGGAGCAAATCTCCGAGATGCATAGCGTCGCCGTGTCCCTTGTTGTAGCACCACAGAACTGAGCCGTCGTCGTCAAGACAGGTTGAGCCGAGTACAAGCTCCTGTTTGCCGTCATCGTCAACATCGGCAGGCATACAGTTATGATTTCCGTCACCGTAGCCTTCGGCTGAGGAGGAATTTCCCGTATCAAAGAGCCACAGCTTGACAAGCTTTTTATTCTCAACCGCATATGCGCAGGCTGTCATTCTTGTGTAATAGCCTCTTACCGTTACTGCACAGGGATGAACTCCGTCAAGATAGACAACTGCGCCGAGGAAACGGTCAACACGATTTCCGTAGCTGTCGCCCCAGCTTGAAACCGTACCTCTTCCCGGTTCGTAGTCAACTGTATCAAGAGCTGCACCTGTCAGACCGTCAAAAAGTGTGTAATACTCATTTCCCGAAAGGATATAGCCTTTTGAGTTGCGGTAATCTGCTGTTGCGTCACCGATAACAACTCCCGTACCGTCAATAGTTCCGTCAGCTGTTTTGCAGGTCATTTCAGCGTATCCGTCACAGTCAAAATCAGCTACAAGGAACTGTGTGTAATGCGCGCCCGCACGGATATTGCAGCCCAGATCAATGCGCCACAGCTTTGTTCCGTCAAGCTTATAGCAGTCAATATAAACATTGCCTGTTGTGCCCGACTGGGAGTTGTCCTTGGAATTTGAGGGATCCCATTTAACGAAAAGCTCATATGTGCCGTCACCGTCAACATCTCCCACAGAGCAGTCGTTCGGACTGTATGTACATGATGAGGACGTAGGCTGATCAAGCTGAACGTCAAAATAGCTGTTGCCGGAAATCATGGTACAGGTATCGGACGATGTAACAATGCCGTCCACAACTGTATCAACACGATATGTCGATGAAGCCGATCCGCTTGCGTCAAGATAGCACGTTGCCTCGCCCGCGTTGCTTGTGTAGATTAACGTATCATTGCGATAGAGCTTGAATACCGCATAATCGTTGTCATCTGCGAGAAAACGCCAGCTTACAAGCATACCCGAGCCTGTGTTGATTGCAGTAATTCCCCTGTCCAGATACTCGGCAATATTACTTCCTGTGCCGTATGCCGCTTCTGTTGAAGCTTCAGGCTGCTTCATGGTTGGTGTTATTACTGAAACTGCGCCTATAAGCAATGCTGCCGCCGTTGCAGTAAAACGTCTGAAATTGAACTTCATAATAATTTCACCTTTCTGTGTGAATTCCCCGTGTTGCCCGTGGTTTTGTATTTGTTTATATTATACGCCTTAATACATATTTCGGCAATGAATTAAAATCTCGAATAAAAAGATTTTTTGAACGCAAAATTGGTTATATATAAAATCATCTTGTGTTTTGAGCCTGCCTATGATATAATATTCTATAGAAAATAATGAAGGGACAAACTTGATATGAAATCAAGACTGCTTATTGGAATAATAACCACCGATTGCCATACCGAATATCAAAGTGAAATCATGCGAGGAATGATTTCACAGGCTTTCAAAAGCTCATGCGACGTTGCCGTACTCTGTCCGCTGGATAATTTTTTCATCGAAACGCCGCATAAGCTCAACGAAAAATCCATCTTCAAGCTCATATTATCGGACATCTTCGACGGATTTCTCTATGACAGAAATTCGCTCAAAAATGTGAAAATCCAAAAATATGTTGACGGCTTATGCACACTTTCAAAAAAGCCTGTTATGCTCCTTGACTACGGCGATCACAATCAATTTGAAACAACTATGGCTAATGACATTGACGCATTCGAGCTGCTGACGGATCATCTGATTGATGTTCATGGGTGCAAAAAAATCTACTGCCTGACAGGAAACAAGGGCGTGCTTTGCGCCGAAGAAAGACTCCGCGGATATTTGCGTTCCATGAAGAAGCATAATCTTCCTATTGATAAAACATATTACCATTACGGAGATTTCTGGATTACCTCCGGTATCGAGCTTGCACAAAAAATTCTTAGCGGCAAGCTTGAGAAGCCGGACGCCGTTGTCTGCGGAAGCGATATTTTATGGCTGTTTCCTTTGCCGACACACTTATTAAAGGCGGTCTGAGAGTGCCTGAGGATATTGCTGTGACGGGATTTGACGCTTCAATGGACGGTTATCAGTTCAACCCGTCTATCACCAGCTGTAAGCGTCCGAATTACCAGCTGGGAGCGGAAGCATTTAGACGCCTGTATCGAATCATCACAGGAAGAATTTGCAGAAAGGTTCCCGATGAAGTCGAAAAAATCAGGCTCGGAAAAAGCTGCGGCTGCTCCGAAAATCCCGAGCTGAAACGTGAAACGAAACGTCAGCTTCGCAATGTCGAACGATTCAGGAGTAAAATGTCGTGCAGCGATATGCTGATTGATATATCAAATTCAAAAGATTTTTCCTCGCTTCTCGACAGAATCGATCATTACACATATCTGGTATACAAAATGAATCATATGTTTATCTGTGTGACAGAAAAATTTTTGACTGTAACTGATTCTGAAAATGAACGCACTCTTGATTTTAGCTGTAATGACCCTGTTAACATTGTTTACGACAAAGCCGCAGTTTGCAGAAATTCCCCTCCGGGTAGATTTGAAAATTCCGGCGAAGCAATTGATTTCTTCCGAAACAGTCACAATCAACCCTCCGCGTTCTATATTTCCCCGCTCCATTACAATGACAATTTCTTCGGATATGCTGCCGTTTCCTTCGGAAAATACCCGATGGCATACAGCGACCTTTATATTCGTTGGATCGGGTATGTCAACATCGCTATTGAAAAGGTCAGAATGCAGTCGGCTATGAATATTGCGCTGAAAAAGCTGGATTCCCTTGCAATTTACGATGAGCTGACAGGTATGCTGAGCAGAACGGGATTTTCCGACGCTTTTGATGTTGAATTATCTGTCCGTCATGAGTGCAGGACAATTACATATATGCATATTGAGCTTACTGAGATTAAAAATTTCTATTACAAAAATGGTCATGAAAAAACATCATATACAATCAAAGTTTTCTCGGATATTCTTAAATCATGCTTGACGGAAGACGACATATGCGGAACAATTTCTCCCATATGCTATGGAGTTGTTTCCTTTGGCGCAGACAGAACGAATGCCCTGTTTACTGAGCTTAAACGAAGGCTTCAGGATTCCGGCAGCTTCGAGGACAGCAGCGGCACTGCATTTACAATCGGCTCCTGCACCTGCGAAATGTCAGGCGATATAAACCTCCCCGACATGATGTACAAGGCTGCGGTAAATAAATCATATATTTACTCAAAGCAGGAAACCGCCGTGAATCCGCAGTTTGAAAAGCTTTGCAGTCTTAGGAACAGCATGAAAAAAAATCCCGAGCTTTCGTGGAACATCAGTGAAATTGCCGATAAAATGTTCATAAGCAAAAGCTATCTGCAAAAAATTTATAAATCATACTTTAACAAAAGTATTATCGAGGAATTGATACAGTTCCGTCTTGACAAGGCAAAAAAATTGCTTATTGAAACTGATTTAAGCGTCACTGAAATCGCAAATGAATGTGGTTATTCCACGTATAATTATTTCGTGCGGCAGTTCAGAGCAGCTGAAAATTTGTCGCCATCACAGTTTCGGGCGGTTCATGAACAGGAATAAATCCGGAGAATTTAATTTCTCCGGATTTTCATTTTATATGTATTCGAGAGTTTTCAGAATGAACAGCCACAGCGTAAGCGTGAACGCACTGCACAGCGTAGTCAGCATGACAGCGCAGGCGGTAATCGTGCCGCTGTGCCCCATATTACGTGACATTACAAAGCTGCTGCCGGTTGTTGCGCTTCCAAGCATGACGAGTATCGCTATGAGCTTTTCTCCGCGGAAACCAAGCTTGATGGCTATGGGAAGGAATATTGCGCAGAAAATTATCAGCTTGATTACGGTGATTCCGATGGATATAGGCAGCTTATCCTTCGCTTCGCCGAATTTAAATGATGCTCCGAGTGCAATGAGCGAAAGCGGCGTTGCCATAGATCCAAGATACGATATTGATTTTGACATAATTACAGGCTGAGGTATATCTATTAACGACCAGATTATCCCTGCTGCAATTCCCAGTATAATCGGATTACTTATAACGTCCTTTAACGTGCGCAGAAAGAGCTGCTTAGGATTCCTTTTTACCCCATTATCAGGAGCCGTAAACGACAAAACAATTACAGCTATGATGTTGTATAGCGGAACTGTTCCGACAATCATAAGCGCCGCCATAGTTGCTTCTCCGTAAATATTGTTTACAAAAGCTATGCCGAGTATTGCGGCGCTGCTTCGGTAGGACGCTTGAATTATCTCTCCACGTTCAGCCTTATCCTTATGGAAAAGGGAGAATCCGAAAGCAATACATATGCTTAAAACAGTTGCAAAAAAGCAGAAAAGCACAAACTTCGTATCCCACACAGATTTAAAATCAGCAGTTGATAAATCCATAAATAGCAGTGCGGGAAGGAGCGCCTTGAATACGAATTGATTTAGCTTTTGAGTTGTATGTTCGTCTAATAAATTGACTTTTTTGAATATCCAGCCGAGAACCATCATCAGGAATATCGGAATTGTGGCATTCAGACTGAAAACAAGATTTTGCCCAAAGGTATGCATTAAATTCACCAGCTTCTATTTATTTTTCACACAAAGCTCATTATACATCATTTAACGCATATTGTCAATCAGGGAATTTTACGAAAAAACCACCGAAAATAAAGTTTTCGGCGGTTATTCTTAAGACAGCACCGTACAAAGAACGCCTATCGGCTTTGCCGCACATCTGCTCGTCAATTTCCGCCATCTTTCGCAAAAATTTTTTGACATACGTCAGTATGCCTGCAAAATTTTTGTTGCATCTGACGAAAATATGATCTTCGCATCTGTACGACAATCTTTGTGCGATGCTGCCTTAAACTATAAAATGCTGCGGCATTCCGTTTTTCATAATCGGGTTCAGTTCGCCCTGTATCAGGGGCATGAGATATTCAAGAGCATCGGCAGTTATATCGTTTCCTGAGTCGTTAATCCATTCCATTGGGAAAAAGCATTCGCTGTTAGCCGCCTCTTCGGCAGGTACGCTGACTATTTCACACCTGTAGGGAGCTGAGGATACCCGCCTGAACGACATCATGCAGCCGGATTTCCCCTCAAGACCAAATCGTACAGCGGCAGCTCCGATTTCCTGAGCCTCCTCAATATCTGTCAGCGAGGCAAAGTGAGAGCTGCATCGCTGCATGACATTCAGCTCAATTGACCTGACCTTGCAGCCGATTCTGTCAGAAACAAGATTTTCGAGATACTTTCCGATTCCCGACAGATAGGCGTGCCCAAATGCGTCCTTTTTGCAGGATTGATAATCCTCAGCGGCAAACCTGCCGTCAGATGTGCGGACACCCTCCGAAACTGCCGCAATAACCGCCTTATGACGCTTCATCATATCCGTAACATCACTCAGAAATCTCTTTCCGCAGAAGGTATGCTCCGGAAGATAAATGAGATGAGGCGCGCTTTCACCGTTCATTCTCATGCAGCCTGAAGCCGCCGTAAGCCAGCCCGCATGACGCCCCATAGTTTCAACAATCGTGACGGACGGCTTGCTGTAGACATTGCTGTCACGGGTAATTTCCTGCACAGTTGCCGCAACGTACTTTGCCGCAGACCCGAATCCGGGACAATGGTCAGTTCCGCAAAGATCGTTGTCGATTGTTTTCGGTATGCCGATAACTCTTATGTCAATTTTATTTTCCTCAAAATAGCGTGAAAGCTTGGCAACCGTGTCCATTGAATCATTGCCGCCGATGTAGAAAAAAATTCCTATTTCATAACGACGGAAGCACTCGGTTATCACCTGATATACAGAGGAATCAGCCGCATATTCAGGCAGCTTTCTCCTGCATGAACCTAATGCCGCCGATGGCGTTCTGATGAGAAGCTCAATGTCCTCCGAGCTTTTCAGACGCCCGGACAAATCCGTCAGATTGTCATTGATTATGCCCTCTATGCCGTTGAAGGAACCATATATTTTTTCAATTTCGTTTAATTTTTCAGCCTGATTATACACTCCTGCCAGCGATGCGTTTATAGCGCAGGTCGGACCGCCTGACTGTGCAACTGCAATATTCATATCTTACAACAGGCTCACAATAAAAATAAAACTATATTGCCGAACCTAATTCCCCTCTCAAATTTTACCGATTTCGCGGTACATTTGTTATTATAGCATAAAATTGCCGAATTTACAACTGAATTTGCCTACAAAATCAGTTCAAATGTATGTTGAAACTTGTACATATTATGCAAATCATGTAAATAATTGCAGGGAATTATAACTATATTGCTCTCAAAGCAGCGTCAGAATCGCTGCCTATATAATACCAAAATGACGAAGCGCAAATTCAATTCCGTCATCCTCAATAGGTTTAGTTATAAATGAAACGTAGAGATAGATTTTTTCAGCTCCGCCCATTGCAATGCTGTTCGGGACAGCCGTAAGCATTGGTAAATCGTTCATGCTGTCACCGATTGCGTATGCGTTTTCCAGCGGTATTCCGAGTCTCTCAAGTATAAAATCAATTGCCGTGGCTTTCGTGAAATCCTTAGGCACATTTTCATAAAATCCGCCTCCCCTGTCAATCATCATAAAGTCAGGCTCAATCTGCTTTTTCAGCATTTCAAAATCCGTATTTTCCGTTTTCCAGAAAACAAATTTATCGAATCCGAAGTTATCGTCCGATACATCAAAATCTACCCTAACGTCATTATCGAGAAAGACCTCCTTGAAATATTTCAAATCAGGCGTTGAGGGAGCTTTTTTGTCGAAGAACAGGCAGTCGCGATGCTCATAAACCGGCACAGCTCCGCATGAACGGAGAATTCCGGCAATTTTGCGGCAGTAGCCCTGTTCAAGCCTATTGTACATCAGCACCTCACCGTTGTACTCGATATACGTCCCGCAGCCGCACAAATATCCGTCAAATCCAAGACCTTTTATTTCGTCGCTGAGATTGAACGCTGTTCTACCCGTATTGATAAATGTCAGATTCCCGTTCGCACGAGCCTTTGCAATAGCTGTCCTTGTGCTTTCGGGAATAATTGACCGTGAATCCTCGGTTATCAAAGTTCCGTCCACATCAAAAAAAATGACCTTTTTCATAATAAAAATCTCCTTGAAATTCGTTCCGAAATAATTATAATGCAATGTTATTTTTTTGTCAAGAACCTTCTTTTTGGCAATTGCTATGCCTGCGGAAATGTGATATAATATAGGTGCCTAAAATTTACATGAAGGGTCTGTTAATTATGAGCTTTAACCATATCTACTGCGGAAACGGAAAAGGAAAAACCACAGCCGCCCTCGGGCTTGCGCTGAGAGCCGCAGGTGCAAACATGAACGTACACATCATTCAGTTTCTCAAGAGTTCGGAAACAGCGGAACTGAAATCTCTGTCGGGAATCAAAAATATCTCGGTTGCACGATGCAGCCGCGGCTTCGGCTTCACCTTTCAGATGACCGATGAGGAAAAGGCTGAGATTACCGAGCAGCATAACAAAATGCTCAGGGACGCAAAAACGCTTATCTCACAGGGCAAAATAGATATGCTCATTCTTGATGAATTTCTTGACGCATACAGCCTCGGGCTGGTTGACAGAGAGCTTGCGGATTCCATTGCCCTTCGCCATTATGATTCAGTTGAATTGGTTATTACAGGCCGTGATCCGTCCGATGAATACCTTGCCGAAGCCGACTACGTCAGCGAAATAAATTCTGTGAAACACCCATTTGAAAAGGGCGTTCAGGCACGCAAAGGAATCGAATACTAAAACAAAACCAAAACTCCCTGACTTTATCATCAGGGAGTTTTTCCTATATTACATCAATCTGACACATTTTCATTGCTTCAAGGGCATTTTCATGGCTTTGAGGCGTGACTCCTGCGCAGCATGAGGAATCAACAGTTATTTTGACCTCCGGAAGCTTCGCCTTCAGAAGGAGCGCATTTGAAATTACGCATATATCTGTGCAAAGTCCGACTAAAATTATTTCGTCAAGATTCCCGATTGACGCTGCGTATTCCGCAAGCTCGTATGAACCGAATGTGGGCTTGTCAATTATTACAGCTCCGTCCGTATTCAATTTTTCCGATATTTCCCAACCATGCCGACCCTGTATGCAATGCTCAACGGGCAGCTTTTTTCCCTCACAGGTATTAAGATAATCCTCATGGTGAGTATCCCTCGTGAAAACAATTTTATTTCCCTTTTGACGCATATGCTCTATTTTTTCGGATACGCTGTCAACTATTTTCACAGCCTCTTTCGTTCCGAGAGAGCCGTCAATAAAATCATTCTGCATATCAATTACCGCAAGCAGCTTCATTGCCTTAACACCTCCATATCAAATGGCTTGAGACGGATGTTTTTTCTCTGCTCATTCCAAATGATACTGTACATTGATTCCGTCAGCTCAAACTCAGCGTCCTGTTCGGAATTATTGAAAATAAAAATATAATCCTCTTTGCCATTGGTTCGCACAGTTATCTCGATTCCCACAGGGAGATTCTCATATGCGGGAATTTCCGCACGCTTAAGAAGTCTGCCTGCAAGGTCTGCATAAAAATCCCTTTTGCACACTGTTCCGATGTAATAGACCGTGCCGCTGCCGTACTGATTTTCAGTTACCGCAGGACTGCCGCTGTAGAAGCTGTCGGTATATTCCGCATAAGCCTTTGCCGTATTCAGCTTCATCACATCGCACCATTCCTTGCAGGCAAAGGTTTTTCCGTATCTGTCGGCTATGGTCTGCTCTCTCCAGCCTATTGGGTCATATTCCGTAACCTCTGCCCCTATAAGCTCCCTGAAAACAGTCGGCAGCGTATCCATAACGCAATTATTGCAGCTGTCCTTTACGCCGCTTCGTGCCGTCATTATAAGGATTCCACCATTTTCCGCAAACCTGTATAAATTTTCCGTAACCGACTCTTTATTGATATAAAGTGATGGCACTGCGACAATTTTATATGCCGATAAATCCTCATCGGGAGATATAACGTCCACATTCACGCCATAGTCGGAAAAAGCTCTGTGAAGATATTTCAGCTGCTCTAAATAGTAAAATCCATCAGTCTGAGGCTGAATTTTAAATGCCCACTCACTTTCCGGCGAATAGAGAATCGCAACATCAGATTTAATACAAGCTCCGCGAACCGTTTCAAGCTTTGACGCCGTTCTGCACAGCTCTTCAAATTCGGTGAAGCGTCTGTTTCTGACGCCGCTGTGGTCAAGTATTCCATGCCAATGCATCTCAGCTCCTGTAGCTGCGGTTCTCCAGCGAAAATGAACTACCGTATCCGCACCATGAGCAAACGCCTGCAAAGCATATCCCTTTATCATATTCGGCTTGGGCGCAGGCGACATTGGCGACCAGCTTCCTGTAGGACCGCTAAGCTGCTCCATAATCCAGAAATTTTTTCTCTTTATGCCGCGCATCAGGTCAAGATGAAACG
The DNA here is from genome assembly GCA_021200415.1 of Ruminococcus sp. Classification (GTDB taxonomy): domain Bacteria; phylum Bacillota; class Clostridia; order Oscillospirales; family Ruminococcaceae; genus Ruminococcus. Next base: position 91,223 of record JAJQGO010000013.1, read on the forward strand.
CGTGGGAATAAAACTCCTCCGGATTTTCAGGAATCCTTACAGGAGGATAATTGTCGTATGAAACGAAATCAAGCTTGCCGAACATTTTGTAAAAATCAGGCATATTCTCGCAGAACCACGTATTTGTGGTAATGGGGACATTGGGAAAATATCCGCGTATTACAGCTTTAAGCTGCCCTATATATTCCACGGTGCATTCAGACGTAAATCTGCTGTACTCAAGGCAAAGGGCAGGATTCTGCCATGCCTTTGGATATGCGGTGGGCGGCTGTATTTGGGCTTCGCTGCTGTATTCGCCGCTCCAGACGCTGTTGCCAAAGGATTTGTTAATGCTTTCCAAGCTACCATATTTTCCGAGAAGCCATCTTCTGAATTTGTCCCTGCATACATCGCAGCTGCACGGATAGGCTTCAAGCTCATTGTCAATCTGCCATGCCGCAACATCAGGATTACCCGCATAATGACCTGCCACGGCATCTGTAATTCGCTTTGCGTATTCAAGGAACACGGGAGAATTTATGCAGCGGTGTCCTCTTATTCCGATTTGCAGCCTTTTTCCGTCAGCTCCAACCTGAATTATTTCGGGATGAGCTTCATAAAGCCATAGAGGCGGGCAGTTCGTGGGCGTGCAAAGTACGATTTCAAGTCCGTATCCTGTAAGAATTTCAATTACCTCGTCCAGCCACGCAAAATCAAAGCGTCCGTCGGCAGGTTCAAGGCGCGACCATGCAAACTCCCCGAGGCGAACTGTTTTAACGCCTGTTTTCGCCATTAGCTCCGCATCTCTGCGCCACATAGATTTATCCCATTGCTCGGGATAGTAATCGACTCCTATTTTCATAAGCAATCCTCTGTGTCATATTCTATAAGCTGGCAGTTGCCCATAAACCAGCTGATGTATTGATCTGTAGTCATATTGTTAAAATATGTTTCGATTACGCGGCAAATTCCGCCATGACTTACAAGCAGCACATTTTTTCCCTTGTATTCTGATATTACATCATCGAGAACAGAATAAACTCTATGGGCAACCTGTAAAATCGACTCACCAGTTCCGCCCATTCTGACTCCGAATTCACGCTTGCTCTCATAGAAGCCTTCCGTCATGCGGTGAAGTCCTTCATAGCTGCCGTAGTCCCATTCACGCAGCCTGTCATCGGTCACCAGCCTTACATCATTGCCCTCAGCAATTATCTGAGCCGTTTTCAAAGCTCTTTTCAGCGGTGACGAAATGATGATGTCAAGCTTGATTCCGGATTTTTTTATATCCTCCGAAAGCGCCTGTGCCTGCGCCAGACCTGTGCTGTTCAGCTCAATATTCGTATTTCCGAGAATTAAATCCTTTTTGTTGTAGTCAGTCTGACCATGACGCGTTGAATAAATTTTCATAAAAAACCCCTTATCTATTGGATATTTTTAGCCTTGAGAAGCTCTTCCTCTGCCGTTTCAAGCATAAGTCTGCTTGGATTCTCACCGCCCATAATTCTGGCAATTTCAGCTTTTCTTCCCTCAAAATCCAGCTGAGTGACGTGAGTTTCCGTGCGGTCGTCAATAATTTTCTTTTCTATCATCAGATGATTATCCGCCATAACAGCAATCTGTGAAAGATGCGTCACGCATATAACCTGACGGACTCTGCCTATCTCACGAAGCTTTATTCCGATTTTCTGAGCCGCCTTTCCGCTGACTCCCGTATCAATTTCATCGAAGATCATTGTAGGTATGCTGTCCTTATCGGCAATAACGCTTTTCAGTGCAAGCATAATACGTGAAAGCTCGCCCCCCGAAGCAATTTTTGATATTGGCTTCGGCGCTTCGCCTCTGTTCGCGGAAATCAGGAACTCTACAGTATCCATTCCATTTACCGTCAGCTTGCCCTTTTCGTGCCTGACCGATATTACAACGCTTGGCATATTCAGAAATTCAAGCTCCGCAGTGACCTGACGCACAAATTTTTCCGCAGTCCTTTCACGGTAATCAAAAAGCTCCTTCGCACGTTCGGTTACAACGTGAAGCAGCTCTGACCTTTTTTTGCTAAGCTCGGAAATTTCATCAGCTGAGCTTTCAAGCTGCGTGATTTCATTCTGTGCGCTTGCGTACATTTCACACAGCTCCCTGCAATCGCAGGAATACTTCCTTTTCAGCTTGTTTATTGTACTCAGGCGTTCCTTCATATATTCAAGACGCTGACCGTCAAGCTCAATTTTTTCCGCAATTTCGCCCAATTCTGACGCTACGTCCGAAAGCTCAATTTCAGCGGCAGCCATTCTCTCATACAGCTCATTCAGCTTATCGCTGCTGTCGGTAAATCCGCTTATTTCATTTTCGGCAGCCGAAAGCATTTCGGATATATTTTCTTCTCCCGTAAGAAGCTGAACTGCGTTATTTATAGCTATAACAGCCTGTTCTGAATTTCTTGCGCCTTCATATTCCCTTTCAAGAGCCTCGTCCTCGTTTTCCTCAAGCTCAAGTCCGCTCATATCCTCAATCAGCTCGTTGAGATAACGGCTGCGCTCAATACGTGTCTGCTCCTGCTTTTTCAGCTCTCCCAGTCTGCGTGCCGTGCTTTGAAGCTCCCGAAAGCTTTCACGATAGCTTTCGAGAATAGTGTAATCGCCGCTGAAGCCGTCAAGAATTCCCATATGCTTGTCGCTGTCAAGAAGAATCTGATTATCATGCTGACCGTGAATATTTATGAGCATACCTCCGATTTCCCGCAGAACAGCTGCCGAAGCCGTCCTGTGATTGATCCTTGCTACGCTTCCTCCATCGGCGCTTATCTCACGTGTTACCGTAATTTCCTCGTTATCGTGGGAAATACCAAGCTCGTCCAGCTTTGCCTGAACCTCACCGGAAAGATTTGTGAAAAGAGCAGTTATAATTGCCTTGTCGCAGCCCGTCCGGACTATGTCCTTCGTGCAGCGCTGCCCCAGAACAGCATTGATTCCGTTAATAAGTATAGATTTTCCCGCGCCGGTTTCACCGGTGAAAATATTAAGATTATCCGTCAGAGGTATTACAGCCTCCTTAATAACGGCAAGATTTTTTATATAAATTTCCTTGAGCATTTACCCACCTCATTACTTTTCGGGGAAAAGTTCGCTTTTGAATTTTTTTGTCAGCTTTTTTGCGTCACCTTCAGTACGAACGAGGATAAAAATTGTATCGTCGCCGGCTATCGTTCCAACGACGCCTCTGTGGTTTACCGCGTCAATTGCGGCGCACGTGCCCTGAGCCATGCCTGCTCTGCATTTCAGAACGATTGTATTCATAGCGTAATCAACTGACAAAACCGCTTCGGCAAACAAGCTTTTCTCGGCTGCGGTCGATGCCGGAAGCATATATCGGCATACGCCGTTTTCGTCCCGTGATTTAACAAGTGAGAGCTGCTGAATATCCCTTGAAAGCGTTGCCTGAGTTGCTGTAATTCCACGCTCGCCAAGAAGCTTTATAAGAAGCTCCTGAGTTGCGACAGGCGTTTCGGCAATTATTTCAAGAATTGCTTCATGTCTTTGATTTTTCATTCTCTCACCTCATTTTATGGGCTTCATCATTTTTCGGCAAAGTGATTCATGAAAGGAATTACCTATAAGGTCAACAAAGCTGATCTTGCTTCTGCCCCTGTATATCTCAATTTCTTCCCCCACAGCAATATCTGTATACGATTCGCCGTCAACGCAGACCGTCATTGATCTGTTTCCGCTGACGCTTGTATTCCTGAGATGCAGTCTTCTGTCAGCTGAAAAAAGAGTGGCTCTGGAAAAAAGCGAATGGGAACAAAGCAGCGTCATCTCAACACATTCAAGGTCAGGCTCAATTATCGGGCCGCCTGCGGAAAGCGCATAGGCGGTCGAACCCGACGGTGTGCTGAAAAGTACGCCGTCAGCACGGTATCTCCCGATAAGATAGCCGTCGGAATACACTTCAAAATCACATATTTTCAAATTTCTGGTGCGTGCGCAGATGTCGTTCAGCGCAGTACAGACTGTTCCGTCAGGCATTTTCACATCAAGCGTCATTCTCTCGGAAATGTTGTACTCTCCCGTTTTAAGCAGCCTGAGCTTCTCAAGCTGATCGGATTCAAGGCCTGCCATAAATCCGAGAGTTCCCGTATTGATGCCGAGAAGCCGCGTATCGGTTCCCATGAGATGCTTTGCGCAGCGCAGAATTGTACCATCGCCGCCAATTGCGATTACAACATCGGCTGTGCGGGCTGATGTGCTGATATTTTCAAACTGCACCCACGATTTATCGGAAAATTCGTCCCTGAACTCCTCGCTTACGAAAACATCAATTCCTGCTGAAAACAGAACGTCACATACCCTTCGTGCGCAGCTTAGCGCGTTCTTTTTCTGAAAATTCGGATATAAGGCTGATTTCATAGCTGATAAACGCTCCTTTACAGTTGTTTGAAGGCTTCATCTACAAGCTGACGGAAATTGTGATTTACAGGCGGCGACTGGGATTTCACAAGCTTTACGAGATATTCGATATTTCCGCTGCCGCCCTTTACAGGGGAATAAATATATTTTTCAGCGGAAAATCCTATCGACACGGCAAAGCTGTTTATATCATTTAAAATGCGCTCATGAACCCTTCTGTCCCTGACGATTCCCTTTTTCCCGATATGCTCCCTGCCCGCTTCAAACTGCGGCTTAATAAGCGCAGCCGCACAAGCTCCGTCTTTCAGAAGCTCATACATTTTCGGGAGAATCTTTTTCAGGGAAATAAAAGAAACATCAGCTGAAATGAAATCGGCTCTGCCTCCGATAAATTCAGGCGTAACCTCCCTAATATCCGTCCCCTCCGCATTTATCACACGGCTGTCACTTCTGAGAGATTCCGCAAGCTGACCGTGACCCACATCCACGGCAATAACCTCCGATGCTCCGCTTCTCAGCATGAAGTCGGTGAAGCCGCCTGTTGAAGCTCCGATGTCAAGGCATTTCCTGCCATTCAAATCAATTCCGAATATTTCAGCCGCCTTTTCAAGCTTCAGCGCTCCTCGCCCCACGTAGGGAATATCCGCCGTCCGAGCTTCGATAAAATCTTCCCCGGAAACCTCAAATGACGGCTTCGTCACAGCTCTTCCGCCGACTGAAATTCCGCCGGATTTTATCATTTGCTTTGCACGCTCACGACTGCCGGCAATTCCCCTTGCCACCATTTCCGCATCAAGACGTGCCATTGGCGAAGCTCCTTTTTCTTACGTATTCGACAATTTTTCCGCAGGTAAGTCCAAGCTTTTCCAGACACGACTGAACGGAAGCCTGCTTAACAAAATAATCCGCCGTAACCCGACTGTAGATTCCCTTGTATGACCTCTCGGCAAGACCTGCTCCGAGCTTCTCGGAAATGCTGCCCGAACCCATACTTTCCTCAAAGAAAATGACCTGCTTATATTCGGCAATTCTGTCAAATATGTCCTTTGGCAGAGGATAAATCCTTGTAAGCTTCAGCAAGCCGCATTCAATTCCGTCAGCTGACAGAACAGTCTGCGCATTGTAAATTTCATTGTAAATGCGCCCATAGGAAATCAGGAGAATATCCCTTTTTTCGGAATCGGTAAACGTATATTCCGTGTTAAGTCTGGATTTGTCGAAATCCGAATTATCCGAGCCTCTCGGATAACGTACTGCCGCGATGCATTTGTCCTCGTAAACGGCACGCTTCAGGCACATTTTCAGCTCCTCGTAGCAGGACGGCGAATATATAACCGTATTCGGAATTGATGTGAGCATGGGCACATCTAAAAGTCCCTGATGAGTTTCTCCGTCCTCGCCGACTATTCCCGCCCTGTCAACAGCAAGGACAACATGGAGCCTTCCGATTGAAACGTCATGTATAAGCTGATCGTAGGAACGCTGCAAAAATGACGAGTAAACCGCAAATACGGGAATCTCACCCATTGAAGCAAGACCTGCCGCAAAGGTTACAGCGTGCTGCTCGGCAATTCCGACATCATAGAAACGATCGGGAAATTCCGAGCAGAAAAACTGGAGTCCCGTTCCGTACTTCATGGCCGCGGTTATGGCGCATATACGCTTGTCGTTTTCTCCAAGCTTTACAAGCTCCTTGCCGAAAACGGTGGAAAAGCATTCGCTTGCCGAAACCTCCGGATTTCCTGTAACAATGTCAAATTTTGATATTCCATGATATTCGCCCGGATTTTTCTCCGCAGGAATATATCCCTTTCCCTTGACGGTTTTCACATGGATACAGACAGGCTGGTGATAGCTTTTTGCAACACTGAAAACCTCCTCAAGCTCCTTGAGATTATGTCCGTTTACAGGGCCGAGATAAATGAATCCCATATCCTCAAACATCGTGCTTTGCTCAAGAAGGCTGGATTTTACCGAATCTTTCGCATTCTTTATGCTCTTTGCAACAGGCATTCCCACAACGGGAATATTCACGAGAGTTTTCTCCACTGCCCTCTTTGTATGCAGGTATCTCTGGGTATTTCTCAGGGACGTGAGATAGCGGGAAAGAGCGCCGACATTTTTCGAGATGGACATATTATTGTCGTTCAGCACAACAATGACATTATTATCCTTTTCCCTGCCGCAGTTGTTCATAGCTTCATAGAACATACCGCCTGTCATCGCTCCGTCACCGATAACGGCAACAACATAATTATCCTTTCCCTGATGCTTCATAGCTTCGGCAATTCCGCAGGCAACCGACACAGATGTGCTGCTGTGACCGCATATGCAGGAATCGTGAACCGACTCATCGGGCTTCGGAAATCCCGAAATGCCGCCCTCCTGCCTGAGAGTTGAAAAGCGGTCGGCTCTGCCTGTAAGAAGCTTATGGGTGTATGCCTGATGTCCTACATCCCATATGATTTTATCATCGGGAGAATTAAAATTCCTGTGGATTGCCATTGTCAGCTCCACAGCCCCCAGATTTGACGCAAGATGACCGCCTGTCTTTGAAACTGTGGAAATAAGAATATTTCTGATTTCGCTGCAAAGCTGTATGCATTGCCTTAATGTCAGCTTTTTCAGATCCTCGGGAAGCTCAAGATCGCTCAGGCTTACTACGTCATTTATTTTATCATTATCCTTCATTTTTCAAAGCAGAATGATCTGCACTCCTTTGAACTATTTTTTTCTTCTCAAAAGCATTTCCGTAAACTCGCGCAAAAACGCGTTATTCTCAATTCCTTCAAGAATCTTCATTGCCCTGTCGGTTATTTCGGAGGCATTTTTCATTGCCCCCTCGACTCCATACAAGGTGACAAAGGTCGTTTTGTTTTCATTCGCATCGCTTCCGACCGGCTTTCCAAGCTCCTCATCTGAGCTTATAACATCGAGTACATCGTCTATTATCTGGAATGCCAGACCGAGATTGAATGCGTATTCCGCCGCAGCCGCAAGCTCCTCATCGGATGCTCCCGCGCAGATTCCGCCCATAACGCACGAAACAGCAATAAGCTCTCCTGTTTTACGGCGGTACATATTGCGAAGATTTGCTTCGTCCACATCAGCACGCTGCTCGTTTTCCATGTCAATTACCTGACCGCCAATCATTCCGCTTTTTCCCGTTGCCCTCGCAAGGGCGGATATGAGCTTCACCTTCTGCTCGGCTGACAGCTGCTCATCATCGGCTATAATCTCAAACGGCAGAACCGAAAGCGCATCTCCCGCAAGAATTGCAGCAGCTTCGCCGAACGCCTTATGGCAGGAGGGCTTGCCTCTGCGGAAATCGTCATCGTCCATTGCAGGGAGGTCGTCATGTATCAGCGAAAACGTATGTATCATTTCGATTGCGCAGGCAGAAGCTGCCGCAGTCCTGTAATCTCCGCCGAATGCTTCGCAGAACGCATAAACAAGAACAGGACGGATACGCTTTCCGCCTGCCTCAAGTGAATAATTCATTGCGTCTATCAGGGTTTTCTGCGGCTCGGTTTCGGGAGAATGGGCATTGTATCTTTTTAAATTTGATTCGGTAAATTCAACGTATTCACGAAGCTTATCATTAAAATTCATGCTCATGCCTCCTCATTCTCTTTCGGAGCTGTGCCGCCGTCCTCGATTATTTTAAGCTGAGCCTCTTCAAGCTGTCTGCGGCATTTCGCCGAAAGACCCACTCCCTCTCCGTAAAGCTCAACTGCCTTTTCAAGGGGAATATCACCCTTTTCAAGCTGCGAAACAATTTCTCCGAGCTTTTTCATGTTATCCTCAAATGTTAAATTTTCATTCATATTATCACCGCTTGTCAATAATTTCCGCATCAGCTTCTCCGTTCCCGAAGCGAATCCTGACAACATCGCCTTTCTTCAGTTTTTCTGCGTCCTTTATGAGCTTATCGCCGCTGTACACAAGAGAATATCCCCGTGAAAGAACCTTTAGGGGACTGAGGCTGTCAAGCTTCGCAGCCCTTTCGCATACAGCCGAATTGAGCTTCGATATATATTTTTCATATGCCGAGCCAATACGATTTTCCAGAATATTCAGACGTTCTCTGCTGATTTTCAGCCTGTTTTCGGGAGATTGCGAAATCAGGCGGCTGTTCAGGGCAGCATAATTTTCAGCAGCTCTGTTTACCTTCATTTCAGCAAGATTTTTCATACGCCGTTCCAGTATATTCAGCCTTTCGGCTATCTGCTCCATTGAAGGCGCGGCAAGCTCCGCAGCTGCTGATGGAGTCGGCGCTCTCATATCCGCCGCAAGGTCGGCAATTGTAAAATCCGTTTCATGTCCGACTGCCGATATTACCGGAGCCTTGCAGTTGTAAATCCCGTAGGCTACCTTTTCGGTATTGAATGCGCTGAGATCCTCCGATGAGCCTCCGCCTCTGCCGACAATTATCACATCGCATCCTGCGGCTTCGGCTTTCAGGATTCCGCTGCATATGGAATCGGGAGCGTTTTCTCCCTGAACGAGCGCATTGACCGCATACAGCTCGCCTATGGGATAACGTCTTGACAGAACATTTATAATGTCGCGAACGGCAGCTCCGCTGAGAGATGTTACAGCTCCGATTTTTTTCGGCATGACAGGCAGCTGACGCTTATGGGCTGTGTCAAACACACCTGCCTTTGCAAGCTTTGCTTTAAGCTGCTCAAGGGCAACGCTTGCTGCTCCTGCCCCGTCAGGCTGTATATCATTTACATAAAGCTGATACGCTCCGTCACGCTCGTAAAGTGAAATGCTCCCCGAAACGATTACGGACATTCCGTCCTCCGGCTGAAACTTCAGACGTGACGCCGCCGAGGCAAACATAACCGCCTTGACTGCGCTTTCTTTATCCTTCAGAGTGAAATAAAGGTGTCCCGAGCGAAAATGCTCGGTGAAATTGGAAATCTCACCCTTAACCATTATTCCCTGAATATTTTTATCCTCTTTCAGCTTAAAGCTGACATATCGGTTTATTTGTGTAACTGTTAAAACAGGCATACTATTTCTCCTGTAAATTTATGTTATGTTCACGGCAATGCCTTATGCAGCCGTATATTGCAATTCCTGCGGCATTATCGCAGGAAAACTCCGGCGCCGCAAAAAATGTATTTTTAAATCGGGAAATAATTTTTTCACGTATTACCATGTCCGACATAACTCCGCCTGCGAAAACTACGGGAAGTTCGCCGCATTTATCAATTGCCGCCGCAGTCATGGATATTATGGTTTCCCCGATAAAATCAAGACAATATTTTGCGATGTCCTCCTGCCCTTCGCCCATATCAAGCATTTTACGGCACTGGTTTTCCAGTCCCGAAAGGCAGCAGCTGTTATTCCTGATGACAGGCTTCACCTTAAAGAATTTTCCGCTTTTTACGGCAAGCCCTTCAAGTGCTGCTCCGCAGGGAAATTCAAGCCCAAGCATAAGTCCGACTCTGTCCACAGCCTGTCCCGCTTTTAAATCAAGGGACGTGCCAATTTCGGTAATCCTCAGTATATCGTCCCTGTCAGGCTCGCACAAAAGGCAGTCTGTTGTGCCGCCGCTTACATGAAATGCAATGAAAGGGCTGTTCACAAGCTCAAGCTGCCCCGACGAATAAAGAGCCGCAAGAACGTGACCCACCTGATGTGAGGTCGTATAAAGCGGAATTTTTTCAATTGCGGCAAATGAGCGGGCAAATCCCTCTCCGCAGAGAAAGCAGGGCATATATGAGCCGTCGATGCTTCTCGGTCGGGAGGATGCGGAAATTCCGGCAATGCTGCCCAAGGAAATCTGTCGGGACAGCTCCTCAATTATTTCCGGCAGCTGCTTTGTATGGTGAAATACCGCGTCGCTCTGCCTGAGTCCAAGCTCTCCGTGTTTAACGGGGAGAAGCCTTTTCGACTGGTATATTTTCATCTCTCCGCTTACAAATATAGCCGCTGAGGTTGTATAATTGCTTGTATCTATGCCGATAAATTCAGGCATTTGCGCTCTCTCCCTTATTTCTGTCACGGGAAAACGCTCCGAGGACGCCGTTTATAAACGAGGTGTCCTCCTGATAAGTATACACCATTGAAAGCTTGATTGCCTCGCTTATAGCCGCATTCACAGGTGTGTTGTCGTCATATATCGACTCATAAAGTGCTATTCTGAGTATGGCAAGATTGATTTTTGAAATTCTGGAAAGACTTCTGGATTTGCTGTATCCGGAAATAATTTCATCAAGCTCGTCCTTATGCAGAAGAGTTCCGTCAACGAGCTTTTTTACCTCATCGTTGACGGTTATCTCATCAATTTCCTCCGCAATATCATAAAGCTCTTCAATATCGTCGTCACGCAGAAGCTGCTCAAAAACCAGCTTGAAAGCGCTGTCTCTTATTTCACGTCTTGTCATTTATATTCTCCTTAATTTTATTCAAATTCAACGCCGTCAACAAGAACATTTACTCTTGCCGTGGCATCACCCGTCATATTTTGGATATTTTCCTTTACTGCCTTCTGTACAGCCTCCGCAGCGATACGTGCATTTGTTCCGCTTTTCACGATAATTTTTATATCAACTGCCGCAACATCTCCCATAAAGCTGACCCTTATGGGGCTGTTCCCGCGCAGCCTGCTGAGCATATTGACTTCGCCGTCAAGACCTGCAACTCCCTTTACATCGAGAGCCGCAAGCCTTGCAGCTGTTATTACAACATCTTCTGATACATTAAGGCTGCCATGTGCAGCTGATTTATTTCCGCCCTTCATTTTAAACCTCCGTCCACATCGGAATCTGTTTTAGAATACGTTTACCCTTATATTATACCAAAAAAAACTCAATTGTACAACTACTTTACCTCAAAAATTCTGATATTTTCAGCGGAAACCTCTGTTTCCTCCAAAATTATTTCTTTTATGGACGCAGCCTGAGCCTTATCAAGTCCATCAGTTTTCACAACAACCTTTGCGCTTTCTCCGTCAAGGTACGCCACGCAGTCCTCGAAGCCCTGCGCCTTTATGAGAGATTCTATCGTTCCCTCGGATTCGATAAGCTTTGAAACCTCAACAGCATCAAGAGCGTTTGTCACCATTTCATCCTCTGTGAGGTCGCCGCCTCCGATAATCGACTGGAGAGTCTGCACGGCTTCATCACGATTATTCATTTTATCAAGACGTGCCTGTGCAAAATAATCCTCAGCGTCTGTTTCGGCTGCTTCCTCCACATCGCCGTTGACAAATTCCGTTTCGCCGTAATTTACATTCTCGCTGACGCTTGTTTCGGAATCCGTAATATTATTTTCATTTTCGGATATTTTCGGCGACGCCGCATAGTTTATGTAAACCGCAACCGCAAGCATAAGCGTCAGGCAGGTCATAATGATATGTTTTTTTCCGATAATCAATGTTGGCTTTTTCATAATTTTTGCTCCTTATCTGAGTTTAGTTACATATATTTTACTTGTGGGCAGATCAAGGGCAGTTGATACCGTCTTGTAGATTTCCTCCTGAACTGCCGCACTGTCGCAGCCTGTACAGGCAATAACAGCTCCGACTATTTCGGGAGAATTTACAGTTTCAACAAGCGCCGACTTGCTGCCGCTTTCCCCTATCATTACATATTGATGCTCCTCCTCTGTTTTATTTTCAGAAATACTTGTCTTGCCCTCTGTTGCATAGACGTATTCCTCATCTCCGCTGACTGTAATATATACCTGCACCTCACCTACTCCCTCAATATTTTTCAGAAAATCAGTCAGTCTTTCCTCGGTTTCCGCACAATAGTCCTGCGCCGTTACCGACGCTTCATCTGCGCCTTCCGACTCATCCTCCTTATCTTTGCTGTCTGTGGGCAGAAGTGACGACAGCATGACAAGACATAACCCTGCCGCCCCAAGAACCGTTACGGCAGTCAACGCCTTTTTGTCCCCCTTTACTGAGCTTATCAGATCACGTATTGCCATTGTATACCTCCGTTTCCGCACCAAGACTGTTCCTTATTACCTCAGCGGCAGCTTCATAATTATCAGCGCTTACAGTAACACTACTAATAGATATGCTGTTTGTCTCCGAAATATTAACCTCAATTTCAATTTCGCTGCAATTTATTCCTGCGGCCTCCAGCTGCTGCATCAGCACAGACCTTATATTTTCAGCTGTCTGATTTTTCAGCTCCTCCAGATATATTTCCTCCGATTCGCTGTATTCCGAGGTCATGTACTTCTCAATATCCGGCAGCTCAAATTCAAATGTTCCCTTCAGAACAGGCGTCGCCACGACAATTATAAATACAAGGTTCAGCAGAAATTTCATCTGATTCCTGAATCTCGTGCCTGCCGCAATGCCCTCTATGAGGCATATTGCCGCAGATATAATACATACCGATTTTATTACACTTCCAAGTCCTTCCATTTTGCACCACCTATGTCATGCTTTTCATGAGAATTGCCGTGCTTATTAAAAATAGCGCGGAAAAGCACACAAGAACGCTCATCGCTATTGCAAGTCCGCTGTCCAGTCCCTTGAACAGTTTCTCAAGAGGTGTCAGCGAGAACATTCCCGCTGCCGTCCGGGATATCCACATAACCGCACGAAACGCAAGTATCTCCAATATCGGCGGAAACATTATAAGCACAATGGCAATCGTACCGGCTGTTCCGGCAGTGCAGCGCATTATGTCAAAGCTCCCCTTTACTGCGGAATATGCGTCAGATACGGCACTTCCGACTACGGGAACAAAGCCCGATATAACAAATTTTGCCGCCTTTGACGCAAATCCGTCAACAACATCGCCCAAAGCGCTTTTCATTGAAACAAATCCCGTAAAAAGAGTTACCGTCAGGGTCATTCCCCATGTGATTATTTTTTTCATGAGCTGAACAATATTATCAACAGTTGAATTCGGAAAAACACTGCCGCTTATTGAAAGTGCCGCAGTCATGGTCAGCACGGGCATTATGACTGTTGACGCAAGCTGTACCATAATCTCCGCTGCCGCAAGAATAACAGCATTGTATATTCCTGCGGAGGTTACGCCGCCTGAAACCACGCTTATTCCCGCAAATACCGGCACGAACACAAGCATGAAGCTGCCGCCTCTTTCAAGGGTGTTCGCCGCATTTTCAAATGTCTGCAAAAGAGGTGAGCTGATAACGGCAACTGCCGACAAAACACATATGAGCGAATACATATTTTCCGATGAGCTTTTTGACAGCGCCGTTTCGCCTACGTTCTTCATCAGGGATATGAAAACCACTATCATTAAAATAATTCCAAGCATTTTGAATGGCGCCTTGATTCTTGAAACTACAGCGTCCTTTACCGATGTGATAATTTCACTCAGTGACAAGCCGCTCATATCGCCATAGGAGTATGAAATATCATAATCCGCCAGAATTTCATCAACCTGTGCCTGAATCTCATCGTCACTCGCTGACTCCTCGGCACTGCCCGACAGGATGGGACTGAGAATCAGAAAAAACGTGAAAATAAGAGAAATCAGTATCTTTGTAAATCGTTTCATTTTTCCTCCGCCTTATAGGAAATCGCTTATCGTTTCAACCAACGCTTCAATTAACGGCAGCGCCATAACGGTTATCGCTCCGCGCCCCCAGATTTCAGCTCCCGAAGCAATTGCGGTTTCTCCGCTGTCACGGCATATGTCGCAGGTTATCTGAGTTATGAAGCATATTGCAAGTGCCTTGAAAATCAGGGATATGTAGTCGGAGGAAATTCCCGCATCGGCAAATAATTTCTGAACCTGAGTTATAATCGGCTGAACCATTGTGACGAATCCGATCATTACGACTGCACAGGCTGCAATAGCTATCATCAGCGACTGCTCGGTGCAGTAGCGACGCAAAAGCACGGCAAAAATCGAGGCGCACACGCAAAATACAGCCACCGAAAAACAACTGTTCACCATAAGCCGAACACCGTCTTTACCGTTTCAAACAAGCCGCCGATTTCCTCGACAATAACAACCAGCACGACTATAAGCCCCGCAAGAGTCGTCAGCATTGCCTGTTCCTCCCTTTCGGCACGCTTCAGAACAAGATTCAGAACAGCGACAATAATTCCTGTTCCGGCAATTTTGAAAATAAGATCAATATCCATTTCACAAACTTCCTTTCATCAAACGACCATTATGCCTGCCATCGTGCCAAAAAGCATTCCCACGCTCCGATAAAGCTTGCCCTTTCTCTGATAATCCTCATTCCTGCGCTTCTGAAGCTCCCTGAGATTTTCCAGCGACGCTTCAATTGAAGCAGTCTGCCCCTCAATATCGCTTGTCCCAAGGTCAGCCCCGAAGGAGAGAAGAATTTTCTTTTCCTCATCGGGAATCAGCCTGTCGCCTGATACGGCAGCTGCCCAAAGCTCGTGAAAATCCGTCCCCGATTCGTATTCCTCGGGCAGCTCGTCAAGAAAATGAAGATTCACGAAACTCCCCGAAGCGTGCAGCTCACCTACAATCTCGTAAACCGTCAACACCCTGAAACGAATCATGACGGAAATCTGCATGAGCATGGATTGAATTTCAGCACAGCAATCCCTTTTTCGGCGGAGCATATCAGACTTGCCAATGCCCCAGAGCATTCCCGCAAGAACAAAGCAGATGGAAGATAAAATTTTAAGCATTTTTACTAATTCTCCTTATTTCCCGAATTTTTCCGGGCATTCCCTCGCCCTCAAGCATAACGGCATAATCGAAAACTCCCCTTTCCAGAAGGCTGCTTGCCGCATCTCGGCTGTAAAGCTCGGTCAGGCTGCCGGCATGAATAGTTGCGGCAAATTTGACTCCGCAGCCGTAGCCGTTCAGGATTGCTTCCGCGTCCTCCTGCGTGCTGATTTCGTCGCAGAAAATCACGGTCGGAGACAGCGTCCTGACAGCTGAAATTATACCATAGGAACGCCGACAGCCGTCAAGAATATCAGTTTGAATTCCTACATCATTGGTGGGGATTCCGTTGGCAATTGCCGAAAGCTCCCTTCGCTCATCAATCAGGGATGTCTTGTATTTTTCGCCGCAGAGCCTGCACAAATCACGCAGAATGGTGGTTTTCCCCGAATTTACTCCGCCGCAGATCAGAACGCTTTTTGGAGCTGCGGCAAAAATTTTATTGTATAATTCCTCTGCGCAGCCCTTGATTTGCCGCGAAATTCTGAAGTTCAGTGAATTGACATACTTAATCACACCATTTTCAAAAGTCGAGAACGTACCTGCAACTCCGACACGGATTCCGTTTTCAATGGAGAAAAAAGCATCGGTCAGCTCGCGGCTGCAGCTGTGAATTGAAAATTTGCACAAGGAGGCTGTAATATTATCAATGTCTCTTTTTTCGATGATTAACAAATCATTTGCTCTGTGTGAATACTCAAGCATACCGCTTTTTTTGAGATATAACGTCTTATCAGAAAAAACAAATGAGGTGGGACGTCCGACTCTAATTCTGATTTCGTTAACTTTTTCTTTTGATTCGGGCGAAACCCGATTCATGGATGCCCTTAAATTCGGCGGCAGGTATGAACAGACAACTTCATAGCTTGTACATTGTTTCATGGGGATTTCCTCTTTCCTTTTTTACAATCATATTCGCAGTGTTCCGTAATTATGCAAAAAAAAAAAGACGCCCTGAGGCGTCAAAAAAAAACAGCACACATAATGTGTGCTGTTTGAAATTATTCCTTTACACCGCCAAGTGCAACACCGTCAATAATGAATCTGGACAAGAACAGGTAAACAATTGCGATAGGAAGAACCGTAAGAGCAATAGCCATGTACTTTGCACCATAGTCATTAAGCGTATCAGATGCACCAATAGCGCTGATCATCATCGGAAGAGTTTTCTCTTTCAGCTTAGAAGTTAAAAGAATCATGTTAGGTGTGTAGAAGTTATTCCAGTTAGCAACGAAAGCGAAAATTGCCTGAACAGCAATAGCCGGCTTCATCATAGGAATAGCAATCTGCAAAAATGTTCTGAACTCACTACAGCCGTCAATTCGAGCTGCTTCGACAATGTCAAGCGGGAAAGATGACTTCATGTATGAACTCATGAAGTATACAACCGCAGGAGCAGCAATTGCCGGAAGAATCAAAGGCCAATATGTATTTATCAAACCAATCTTGTTCATAAAGTTAACAAAACCTGCTGATGTAACCTGAACAGGAACCATCATTACAAGAAGGATAACATTATAAGCAACGGTTTTTAATTTAAAATCATATACGCGTATACCATATGCGGTAAGTGCAGAGAAAAATACAGTTAAAACTGTTGCGCAAATTGTAATGAACGCACTGTTTCTGTAACCTGCCCATACATCAAAGATATACAGATAATCCTGTGAATCCGTAACTGTTTTGAAGTTTTCAACTAAATCTTTGCCGGGGATCAAGGAAACACCTTGAACAATTTCAGTATGATTTCTTGTCGCATTGACAATCATAATATACAGCGGCAAAAGACAGATGATAGCCAAAATGAGAAACCACAGAAATAAAACACCGGATTTGAGCTTTATCTTCAGTGAATAACTGCTATCCTTTGAAGATGACTTTACAGCCTGTGAACTCATATTGACATACCCCCTAACTTATTCTTCTGCTCAAGCTTCAGCTGCTTAGCGGCAGCCTTACGCTGCTTCTTCTTTGCAATCTCGTCCTTATCACGCGTCATGTAGAATGCAATCAAACCAAGAATGAGCGTAATGATGAACAAGAGAACAGATGCAGCACCTGAATAGCCGTACTGAACCTTAGAACCATTAGAAGGATGGAAGAGTTCATAAATATAAACCGCCACAGTCTTCAAATCGTCGTTAACCTTTGTACTCTTATGATAGAGGTAAGGAATATCGAACATCTGAAGTCCGCCGATCATAGATGTTACAAGAGTGTAAGACATAATCGGGCTGAGAAGTGGAAGTGTAATCTTTCTGAAAACCTGTCCGCCGCTTGCACCGTCGATGCTTGCAGCTTCGAAAAGTGATGGGTTGATACCCATGATACCTGACATAAGCATAATCATGGTATTACCGAACCACATCCAAGTCTGGATGAACATTACCACGCCTCTGGACTGCCACGTACCTTCAACAAATTGAACTACGCTATTTGAGTCAATCACACCGATTTCTCTCAGCAAGGAGTTAATGGCACCTGGTGTATCCGTACTCTGTCCGCAAAGCTGAAGGAAAAGAACTGATACAGATGCAGCAGTGATAATATTCGGGAGGTACATTACAACCTTAAAGAAACCTTTTCCCGGAATCTTTAATTTTGCGTCAGTAAACCAAACTGCCAATGAAAGTGAAAGAATAATCTGTGGAATAAAGTTGCCTATCCACAAAATAAAAGTGTTTTTCAAGGAGTTTATAAACGACTCATGAGCAACTCTTTCAGGTCTGCTGTCAGAGCCAAATAAAAGCACCTTAAAGTTATCAAAGCCTACATAACTAACATCTGCTCCGCTTGATGTATTCTCTTGGAAGCTAAGGATGAAAGTGTTAATTAATGGCCATAACTGGAAAAAGAAATAAACAGCAAAAAATGGTATAATGAAATAATAACCATATCTGGCATAGCTAATAGACTTTATACGTTTCTGTGCAGCTGACGCCATAACACACACCCTCTCAACAAAAATAAATAAATATACACCTACGGAATGCTAATGCATTCCGTAGGTAAAACATATAAGTAACAGTATATTAGTTTAATTACCAGTTGAGATCAGGGAGATCCTCAGCAACGAGATCCATGAATGCTTCCTTAGTTTCATCCCATGTTGCGCCGCCGTTAAGGTAGTTATCCTTTACAGCTTCAACAAAGTCTGACTTGATTGTAGCATCATACTCTGTGATAAGTCCGCTGAAGTCGATTGTTGTAGCGTTCTCGTAGAGAGCCTCGTAGATGTTCTGACCGCCGTAAACGTTTGTAACCTCTTCATTGAATACTGTGTTAGAAGAAATGAGTTCCTCCATTACAGTTGAGTTGTTGCAGAATTCAGGCTTAGAAGTTGCATATTCCTTGATAGCGTCATTGTCAACTGTGAATGTTGCGATGAATGACTGAGCCTCTTCGCCGTTGTCTGTAGCGGGGTTAACAACCATCCATGTACCGCCCCAGTAGAAAGTCTGAGGACCTTCGCATACTGCCCAGAGACCTTCAGTACCATCTGTAGCGTCCATCATGAATCCGGCAAAGCCCCATGTGCAAGTGAAGTAACCCATGCAAGTACCCTGTACGCCTGAAGCTGTCCACTCATCTGCCCACTGCTCGTTCTGTGTGATACCGCCGCAGTCCCAAAGAGCCTTAGCTGTATTTGCGAATTCTTCGCAGAAGTCATCGATTACGAGTGTGTTGTCAACAACCCAAGGCTGTGTACGTCCACAAGCATATGCCTGCCAGAGACCGCCAAGTGTATCAGCAAAAGCAACTGTGTTGCCTGAAGCTTCAGAAACTGTCTCAGCAGCTGTTACGAAATCATCCCAGTTGCTGATCTGAGCCTGCATCTCATCAGGAGATGTTACGCCGAGGTACTCTTCAGCAAGGTCAGTTCTGTAAGCGAATCCGCCTGCTGCAGCCTGCCATGAAACGCCCTTACGAACGCCGTTTGAATCCTTACCGATTTCATCTGTGTAGCTGTAGATTTCAGCAAGGTTGTCATCTGTGATGCCGATCTTGTCAAGAGCAAGAGTCTTAGTATCATCATTGATGTACTTGAGTGCCCAGTCAGCCTCGCAGAAGTAAACGTCAAGGTCATCACCTGCTGAGAAGAGCTGGTCATATCTCTCAGAAGCTTCGCCGCCGCCTACACCGAAGTTAACGAAGTTAACGCCTTCAAGTGAATCAATTTCTTCAACTGTGCAGCCCTTCCACTGAGCGATAAGGTAAGGAACATCGTCTGCGTTCCAAGCAGCAACTGTAAATGTATCGCCGCCTGTACCTACTGAAGAATCGATTTCGCCAAGCTCTGTTGTCTTTGTGCCTGTTGACTCTGAAGACTCTTCCTCGCTGGACTCTTCCTCGCTTGATTCGTCTTCGTCTGCACTTGACTCTTCATCAGAAACAGAGCTTTCAGTTGTTGATGAAGATGATGATTCCTCGTCATCGCCGCAGCCTACAAAAGCAGTTGCAGTCATACCGAGTGCAGCTACTAAAGCTAAAGTTCTCTTAAGTTTGTTCATTAGAATTTTCCTCCTTAAAATGAATATTATACTTTTAAAATATAATATGTTGGTTTGCCCGCACTTTGCCGCGTCCTGCCCATGACATTTGAATGTGCTCAATCCGACATGAGGCAAGCGAAAATGCCAACGCATCGGCTTTGGTGCAGCTCAGGCAATTAGCCTTTTATTACTAAAGACGTAAGTCTTAGGTAATCATTTACACAATTGAACTGCTCAGGAGTTTCCTGTACAGAAATTTAAGATACCGTCCGATGATTCAAAATATATTAACACATAAGTTTTAATCCGATGCTCAGAAGTTTTCTGTTTATCAGCAATAACAGAATAAATTGCGCTTTAATATTTACAATGCAGGTCAGTATCTTAAATAATTCCAGTCATTAAATCTCATTACGCAGTACAGACACCGTTTGCGCTGTAAAACTTGTCTGAAATTTATATAGAATTCAATTGCTGTGTAACATAAATATACCGTATTTTTTTTTCAAAGTCAATGCTTTGTATCGTTCTTTAATCTTTTTTGGGCATCTTGTACATTTTGAACATTCCATTTTCGTTTAGTTGCACATATTTTTCACGCCGTTTTCTTAATGGTTACAAAACGGTAAAAATTGCGTTTGCCACTTTTTAACAAATCTGCGTCAACGTATTTATGCCTATTCACCAACAGTTACAAATTCTATAATTTCCGCAACCTGTTTTTGTTCAAGTTCTTCAATGTAAAGGAGCTCATACGGGTGGCTGTATCCGCCTATGCTCTCCCGAAGCTCAATAATCTGCTCAGCAATCTCCTCCGTAACATAGGGCAGAAGCATCAGCTCCTCGGCATCCGCGGTATTTATATCTATAGGCGCTGCCTCCTCCAGTGTCCGCTGATGCTCCGTCACAGTTTCCGCCTCTGTCAAAGGCTCTTCCGCCGCCGCCTCGGTATAAATCTCCGCCTGCGTTTCATCTTCGATTACCTCTTCTGTTTCTTCGGAAATTTCATCATTCACATAATCATATGTGGGATTTTCCACATATATACTATCCCGAATTTTTTCAAGCTTGCTTTCGCCGATTCCGTCAACATACAAAAGCTCGTCAACGTTGCGGAAATCCCCGTAGAGATTCCTGTACTCGACAATCCTTTCGGCAATAACCTCTCCGATTCCGCTTAGCTTCATAAGCTCCTCCGCATCGGCAGTGTTAATGTTTATCCACAGAATTTCCTCGGCTTCCGCCTCTGTCGGTGATTTCACGGCGGCAGCTGTCGTTGCGGCTGCTGTGGCAGCTGTCGTTTTCTCCGCAGCTTCAGATGCATTCGCAATTGTAGTCTGAGCTTCTGTTTCGGTTTCAGATTCAATCTCACTGCCGCTGTTGACGATAACATATGTATCTCCGCCGCCGCTGTCGTGAAATATTATGCCAAATGAGATGCAGAGAACCGCAGCAAGTCCTGAAACAATTATTTTTATTGAGCTTTTATGATCCATATCAGCTGCACTCCCCTGCGCTGCGGGACATTTTAAATCTGTCCCGTAGCCTTTTTGGCATAGTATGAAAGTATCTCCGACGCATCTACTGCGTCCAGAACATTATCGCTGTTGAAATCGCCTGCTTCAAAAACCTCACCGGAAATTTCCGGATCAATGCCGACACTCGTCTTAGCGTAGTAGGACAGAACCATTGAAGCATCTATCGCGTCAATTACCTTGTCGAAATTCACATCGCCCTTGACCGTATATGTAATCTCATTTATTACTGCCTCTGACGCAAAACCCTCATCATCAGCATAATATCTGACAGCAACCGACAATTTTCCGCTGTAGTCGGTTTCAACCTCAAATACTGCGTCCCACTCGGTTTCAAGCAGCTCAAGCAGCTCGGTGCGATCTGATGTTCCATATCGATTCATCATAACCGAAACGTATTCCTCGGTTTCATAGCCGAAAGCCTCCGCAAGCTCTGACAGCTCGTCCTCAGTCAATGAGCCTGAAATCACGCCGTATTCAAGGGTATCGCTGTATTGAAGGACTATTTTTCCGGATTCAACGCTGTACTCGACAGCTTCAGTCGGAGCTGCTCTCGCTTCGGGAATCTCATACACAACGGCTTCGCTGCCGAACATTCCGTTTCCTGCGGCAATTCTCAGTGTTATCGTTTCGCCGGGTATGACCCTGAACGCCTGATTCATAACCATTCCCGATGTGATATTCTGTCCGTCAATGCATCTGCCTTCAACCGATTTATAGCTGCTCTCGTCCGGATTTTCCCCGATTGCGTATTCAGCAAATTCAGCCGTTTCATTTGGCAGGAAATTCAATGTTTCATTCAGATAATCAAGCTCAAGCTCGGGAACCTCGGCACGTTCTGGCACCTGAATCTCAATGTCTGTGCCGTCCGCAGAGGCAGTCAGCGTCTGCCCTGCATATTCAGAGACACTGTCCCCCGACTCGAAAACAGTACCGTCCGCCGCCGTAAGAGTAAGTCCGCTGAATGTAACGGTTTCTGTTTCAAGGTCAATATCAACGGGATTTCGGTAAATATTCACTGTCACAGTGTTATCCAGCCGATTTTCCTGACTCAGCACGAACACAAACTGATTCAGTCCATAATCAAGCGAAATACTGCTTGTGAACTCATTTTTTTCAACCTCTTCGCCATCCTGATAAACCTCCGCAGCGGATACGAAAAACAGCTGCACGGAATCCTCCGCTCCCGAAAGCTCTATATTGTATGTTCCGGAATCCTGACGCTCGGCATAAAGAATATCGTTATTATCCGTATATTTAGCCGATGTGAAGTACCCAATATCAATAAATTCCGCTTTTGCAGGCGTATAATTCTTTACGGTGTAGCTGACATGATCGGTTGTTGCGGATATTTCCATTTCCTCATCAACGCTTATAGGCTCGGTATACAGGAACTCCTCGCCTCCGTTAATTGTGCAGTAAATATCCTCGCCGTCCTTTACGGAGAGAGATACCTGTTCATTTGTCGGCACATTGCCTGAGATATGTGAAAAATCTACCGTATTAATGGGATTTGCAAACGCTTTAAAGGAAAAATTTCCCATAACTACAGTCAGAGTGCAGCCCTCAAACAAGGCACGGAACTCCTCGATCTGCTCATCTGTCAGCTCGCCGCTTGCCTCAATAGTATTTTCAACAAGCTGATTTTTTTCCTCCTCGGAATATTCATAATTCTCCTCGGTTACGTCTATCCAGTCGCTGCCGTTCTCGCTGTAGAAGCTCTCGTTCTCCCCTGTGTATTCGCATATTGCTTCGTAGGTTGTGTAGCTTCCAAGCTCCGTTACCTCACCTGTTTCATCGTCTATCAGAAGCATACACGTTTCAAGAGGAAGAACAAAAGGCGTTTCCTCGCAGTACATACCAACAGATATTGCAAACTGCTCGCCTTTTTCAATGTATACGTCCTCGTCAAGCTCGATTGTAACATAGCCCGTAAGCTCGGATACTCCGCAGGTCACAGAGGACGCAGTTCCCGATGAGGGATCGGAGGGGTCGCTGAGGTTGGTGTAAACGGTGATTTCATATTCCGTGTCGGGATTATTTATATATGTAGATACAGCTTCAATCTGCTCATCAGCTTCAGCTGTAAAAACATTTGCCATGTATGATATGCCGTTTGTCGATTCATCGGAAAATGCCGACATGGTCTGTGTCGGAATAAATGTATCGTGCTGATAATTTTCAGCGTAATTGTCGCTTTCGTTTAACTCAAAAACGGCAAATTCACAAAGGGATGTGTCGTCATAGGATATCCAGAAATAGCCGTTATCCCCGAAGCCTGTATCCCAGCTGTTGCGGCAAAGCCAAGCCCCTACGTTTCCATCAAAGTTCGAAGCGGTATAGTTGTCGTCCCAGCCTGCAATAACTACCGAATGATTTGCTTTTGTGTAGTCGGTCAGGGAATACGTGCTGTTGGTGGAATAGGAATATCCCTTCGTTGAAAATGAAACGTCAACGGCGTATCCGTCATATATGAACTGCTTTACAACAGAATTAACGCTGTCCCTGTTGTCAAGCTCCTCATCGTAATCAAGAAAATACGCGTTTTCAAGGTGATAATCCGCAGCGCTGCTGTATTTATTGACAGTTGAGGCGTCCTCCAGCAGAGATTCATCTCCATAGGGCAGCTTTTCCTCGGAAATCGGGCCTATCCACTGCGCCCAAAGATTCGTCACAACGTCAATTGTTCCGCCGTATTGCAGCTGCTCATCCAGCGTTGCATCGCCAATGTCAATCTGATTTCCTCCCGTGTATGGATAGTATGCCGTGTGCCATTCGGAAAGGTCTATCCAGGGGATGGTATCAAGAAGGCTCGTTTCAGCGCTTGCGGCGGATGAAAACGTCCAGCACGTTCCGTAAGAGCCTTGATTCTTTACGGACGTTATAGTTCCCTCGCTGCGCATATCGAAGCTTTCGGGAAGTGAAGCGTCTGTGCCAAGAATATTTATTTCATCGCTGATTGCTCCATATCGTGCGACAGGCGACAGGTCGGTTATGTCGTCCACCTCCTGACCGATAAGGCTTTTGAACTCCGGTATGCCGAATGATACGTCAGCATCCGAGGGCATGGAAAGTCTGTTGCTTTCAAGGATAGATACTCCCTCCGAGGATACTCCGAAATCAATGGCAGAAGCGCTTATCTGCACGGAAGCGGTTGTTACAGCGGCAGCCGCCGCAGCCGACATAATTCGTTTTAAATTTACTTTCATGTTACTCCTCCACGTAATAATATTGATTGGATCAATCCCCGCGTTTTATTTTCTTAATGCCTTCATTTATTCTTTCCGCTATCCAGTCCTCTTCGTAGGTGACAGTTTCCCACTGAAGCAATCTGCATTTCTTTTTGTCAAAGCCATTGTTTGACAGAAATATTCCCACCTGCTTGCGTGACTTGAATCTTTTCGCAAACTGCTTAACGTCAACGAAAACACCCGATGAGCAGATATATTTTCCGTTCAGGTCATATTGAACTACCCATTTCATTTCAAGCTCTCTCCATTCATCCAAATACAAACTGATATGCAACGCCGAACCACTCGCGTACCCAATATGTCGGCAGAAGCCACCATGATGTTTCGGCTGAAATATTGTATGATTCGATTCCGAGATCGGACGCTATCATTTCAGCTCTCAGCTGATGATAACCGTCCGTAACTATGGTAATTTTGCTGCTCAGACCGTTTTCGTCAATGATTTTTTTGGAGTATTTCAGATTTTCATAAGTGGACGAGGATTGATCTTCCATGATTATGCGTTCCGGAGCTATTCCGCGTGAAACGAGATAATCATTCATACACTGTGCCTCGCTTATAAGCTCGTCCGTCCCCTGTCCGCCTGAAACAATCACAGTAACCTCCTCATGCTCCGAAAGGTAATCATATGCAGCGTCAAGTCTGCGCCTGAGCATCAGGCTTGGATTGCCGTTCTTCACCTTGCACCCGAGAACAATCATCGTTGTATCAGCTCCGTCCGGCTCATCATGGGCGGCTCTGACCATAAAGCAGCTTATTACAATTGCCAGAGCAACGCAAATTGAAATAATTGCCGAGGCAATAATCACAGCCGCTTTTCCAATCGGATTTCCCATGAGATGCGATATAAAGCGTGAAAAGGGCTTGAAAAAGGCGAAGATTCCGGTGCAGACTGCTGAAACGGCAACTCCCACGCAATTGCCCAGATTGACTATCCCCGCAGAAAAGGGAGCAAGAAAAAGCAGCAGCAATATAAAAGAAATGAGAGTCGGCACAACTCTCATTCCCATTCTTTCTAAAAGAAAGCTCATAAAAGCTCCTTCAGAGCCTTTGCAAGCTGATCAGGACATGATGTGGCTTTCATTCCGCATTTTATACCGCTTAGTCTGTCAATAACCTCGCTTACAGGCATTCCCTTTACAAGAGAACCGATGCCCTTGAGATTTCCGTTGCAGCCGCCGACAAATGTAACATCATTTACAATTCCGTCCTCTGCGTCAATGTAAATTTTCCTTGAGCAAACTCCGCTTGGTGTGAATTCATATTTCATTTTTTATACTTCCTTTCATTGTTATTTGCCTGAGAATTTAATAATTCTGTCGAGATTTTCCTTTGTTGTCGATTCGCAGCCGAGATGTGTCGGAACACAATTATAAAGTCCGTGGAAATCAGAGCCTCCCGTAACAATCAGACCGTAGCGCTCCGCAATTTCCGTCAGTGATTTCCGGTAAGCCTCATCAGCCGTATAATGGCCTATTTCAACTCCGTCAATTTTTCCCTTTTCAGCCAGCTCCTCAAGAAGCTCCATGTTATCGTACTGGGCAGGGTGAGCCATTACGGCAGCTCCCTGTGCGGAATGTATCAGGTCAAGAACGAAATTCACGTCCGGATATTCACGCTCCACATAGCATGAACCATGCTGCGGATTAAACAGCTCGCTGTCAAGGTCGCCGTAAAATTCCAGAGCGTAGCCGTACTCAATGAGCGCGCGCATTATATGCTGCTTGAAAATGCTTTTGGAGCTTGTGGTATACTTCAGGACGCTTTCAACTGTTATTGGATATTTTTCCATGACCTTTTCAATCATTTCCTTTGAACAAGCTTTTCTGATTTCGCATGATTTAAGGCATAAGCCCTCAAGCCTGTCAGGCTTTTTCGGAGCGTAGCACAAAATATGAACCTTGCTGCTGCGTTCCTTGTCCCATGCCGAAAGCTCGACTCCATGAATTATCTTAACTCCGTGACGCGCGCCGAGTACGTCCGCACGGGAAAACGAAGCCATTGTATCATGGTCGGTTATGGATAGGTATTCGATATTCATTTTTTTCGCCTGAGCGATTACGTCCTCAATACCGAGTGAACCGTCGGAAAGCGTTGTATGGCAATGCAAATCGCAAATCATAATAACCTCTTTCTCCGCAGCCATCACGTCAGTCAGCTGCGGCAACCTTTATGTAAATTCCACAGTACAATTATATTGCGCTGCTGACCGTTTAATAACAAGCTGCCATGACTTTTATAAGTACCTATAAATTATACCTCATTTTCTAACAAATTGCAAGCTTTTTATATAAAGACACCACCGCACAAAGCACGCCTGACGGCTTTGCCGCACATCTGCTTGTATATTTTCCGTCATCTTGCACAAAAACTCCTTGACATACATCAAGTATGCCTGCGTCGCTTTTATACAATCTGACGAAAAATCTAATGGCGCATCTGCACGACAATCTTTGTGCGGTGCTGCCTAAAGTTCACTCAGAGTTTATCTAATCAAAATATATTTCATGATTTTTGCGTCACCGCCCGAAACGCATCATTCGCAGAACGCTGAATACAGCTCCCCCTTTTTGAAGCCGCTTTCCTTTGCAACTGCCTTGCAGGCGTCAACAGGACGTTCGCCCATATCCACAAGCTTTTGCACCTGCGCAAGCGCTTCATCTATTGTTATCGAACTGCCGGATAATTCACCGCAGCCCTCCGCAACAAGAACAAATTCACCCTTCGGCTCGTGTTCCGAATAATACTGCACCGCCTCATCTAAGGTGAAGCGCAGAACCTCCTCATGTATCTTTGTAAGCTCCCGACAAATTGAAATTTTCCTGCCGCCTCCGAAATATTCCGCCAGATCATCAAGAGTTCCCCTGAGCTTATGGGGCGCTTCGTAAAATACCATTGTCGCCGTTTCACCGCGCAGCTTTTCAAGGCGCTCGCTTCGCTGCTTTTTCTGCACGGGCAGAAATCCCTCAAACGTAAAACGGGACGTGGAAAGTCCCGAGACAGCTACAGCCGATACTACTGCGCTTGGTCCCGGAATGACACGTACATCAATTCCGTTTTCAGCGCACATCTTTACAAGAACCTCTCCCGGGTCGGATATACAGGGCATTCCCGCATCAGTGACGATTCCGCAGCTCTCCCCTGCCAGCAATTTGGAAATTATACCCTCCGCAACTCCTCTTGTGCTATGCTCATGAAAACTCACAAGGGGTTTCTTTATTTCGTATCTGTTAAAAAGCTTTACGGTAACTCTTGTGTCCTCGGCACAGACAAAATCCACATTTTTCAGCGTTTCAAGCTGACGCAGAGTAATATCGCCCATGTTGCCTATGGGAGTTCCGATAACGTAAAAAATTCCGCTCATTGCTCTTCCTTTCCGATATTATAGATTTTCTGAAGCTCCTCGGAAAATCCGTTTTCCGTGCGAATGTACAGCTGAGGCTCAACCCGCATAAACGGCTTCGATCCCTTTTTGCCCTCAATAAGGAAAAGCCATGGAGCTTCATCGGGATTTTTCGATACAAAACGAAGCCTCTTTGGTTCAATATCGTGATTCTTCATAGCGAAAATCACATCGCTCAGACGTTCGGGACGATTGCAGACGCAGAGTCTGCCGCCGAATTTCAGCAGCCTTGCCGCCGAAGCACACACATCGTCAATATTGCACATTATCTCATGTCGGGCGATTTTCTGAGCTGTCAGCGCACTCTCAAATCCGGCATTTGCCGCCTTATACGGCGGATTACAGGTTACAAGGTCAAGCTGTCCGAGAGGCGCGCCCTCCCACAGCTCCTTAAGATCCGCACAGACGGGAATAATTCCGCTTACCTCGCTTTTCGCTATGCCAAGCCTGAGCTGTTCAATTGCTCCCTCCTGAATATCCACTCCGTAAATTATCTGGGGAGGATTGCTTTTCTGCATTATCAGCGGTATAATTCCGCAGCCCGTTCCGAGGTCGCACACCTTATCCTTTCGGCGGTATCCCGAAAAATTCGCAAGCAAAAAAGCGTCAGTTCCGAAACGATGGTCGGAGCTTGCGCACACGTATATTTTATCGGTCAGCTTCTCATATTTGTATTCCATTTGCTTTTACTCCGCTCTTGCCTTTATAGTTCCTCCGCCGACAACTGTATCTCCGTCATATAAAACGACAGCCTGTCCGCTTGTAACAGCCCGCTGCGGCTCGTCGAATTCCACAAGATACTCGCCGTTTTCAAGATACGACAAAACCGCGGAACGCTCCGTCTGGCTGTAGCGCGTCTTAGCGGTTACTCTCATGGGTGACGTCAGCCTTTCAACGGAAATAAGATTCATGTCCTCCGCAACAAGGGATTTCGTATAGAGATCGCTTTCATCGCCCAGCGTTACCGTATTTGACAAAACGTCCTTTTTCACAACATAGGCAGGCTTGCCAAGGGAAATTCCAAGTCCCTTGCGCTGACCGATTGTGTAATTGATGATGCCCTTATGCTCGCCGAGAATTTTTCCGTCCATATCAACAAAGCTGCCGTGGGGCGGTTGGATTCCCGTAAATTTACAGATAAATTCCGCATATTTCCCGTCGGGCACAAAACAAATATCCTGACTGTCCGGCTTCGATGAATTCACAAGCCCTGCCGCTTCGGCAAGCTCCCTCACCTGCGGCTTTTCAAGTGTTCCGAGAGGGAAAAGCGTGTGCGCAAGCTGATGCTGAGTCAGCGAATAAAGCACATACGTCTGATCCTTGCTTCGGTCGGCAGGACGCTTCAAAAGGTATCTTCCCGTCCTTTCGTCAAATTCGTTGACCGCATAATGACCGGTTGCGATATAGTCATAGCCAAGCTCCTGCGCACGGCGAAGCATTTTGTCAAATTTAACGTGCCTGTTGCACTCGATGCAGGGATTTGGAGTTCTTCCGGCAAGATAGCTGTCGGCAAACTGCTTCATGACGTGTTCCCTGAAATTATCCTTGAAATTGAACACGAGATGATCGAATCCGAGCCTGTAGGCTACACTTCGGGCATCCTCCACATCGGAAAGGGCACAGCAGGTTTTGCCCTCCTTTTCAGCCTGAACAATATCCTCATCGGAAAAGAGCTTGAGTGTTACGCCCATAACCTCGTATCCCTGATTACGCAGAAGCATTGCCGCAACGGAGCTGTCCACGCCTCCGCTCATTCCTACCATAACTTTTTTCATGCATTCACTTCCAATCATTCATGAGCTGCCAATCCGCGGATTTCTCCAAGACGCATAACATACGCGTCGGCAATCCTCTCGATTGCGGGTCTGTCGCCGGCGGAGGTTTCATCATAGACGCCTACGGTAAAAAATCCTGCCGACTTTGCCGTTTCAACGCAGTGAAGCGAATCCTCCGCAACAAGTATTTCCTCGGGGGAAAATCCGAGAAGTGACGCTCCTCCGTAAAAAATATCGGGAGCTGTCTTGCCTGCGGGGAAGTCCCTGTCCGTCAGCAGAAAACGAAATCTGTCTATTATGCCGCACCTGCGCAGAACAGCCTCCGCAAGGGATTTATATGTAGCTGTGGCAATTCCGAAGGGAATGTTCTTTTCGTCAAGGAAATCAAGAAGCTCCGGAGCATCGGGCTTGAGGGGAATAATCTCCTCATACTGAATCCGCACAAGCTCCTCTATCCTGTCAGCCACATATTCCTTTGTGCAGCTTAATCCAAATGTGGATATGAAGTATTCGGACGACTCGTCAACCGACATTTTCCTGATTCGTTCGGAAATATCCTCGGGCGGATTCTGAACTCCGCATTCCCTCAGAAAAGCCCTGTCAACCTTGCTCCAGACCTTCATCGAGTCGATAAGAGTACCGTCAAGGTCGAAAATAACGCCTTTTATCAATATCAATTCTCCTTTTCGTAAACAATTACCGCTTGCTTTCCAAGCTGTTCATAGACGCTTTCAAAGCGTTCAATCGAATATTCCATATCTCCTTTAAGGGGGTCGGCAGCATAGACAATTCCCTCATCGTAATCATATCCGGTAAGCACCATGCAATGCTCAAGTGACGCAAACCATGCTTCATCGCCGTCGTCGGTCGTCCAGTACAGACGCATTGTCACATCCTTGAGTCCCATGCTTGCCCAGACTATTACAGGGCGTCCCTTTTCGAGCTGATAAAACAAATCCTGAAAATCAGTATCCGAAAGGTCAAGCGCTCCCCATTCGGCATCTATAGATTCAAAATAATCCTCAGCTGTCCTGACGATAACCGGAGCGTAGCAGCCAAAGCCGTTGCTTGACTTCGGATTGCCTATATAGGCATCGTTGAAGGTATATTCCGAGTCATATTCGACAGGCAGAAAATTATCGCACAGCTCAACCTTGTCAATATCAAATCCAAAGTAATTCAGGGCTGTCGCAAGCGCAGTAACCTCGCAGCCTGTTGGCAGCTCCGGATTCTGCAAAATCGTTTCCACATCAAGGCGGCACGAACCCGAAAGCTCATACCCATCCGGCATTTTAAGCGGCTCAGTGGGCATTTGAGTTTCGGCTTCGATTTCAGATTCGGTTTCAGCTTCGGTTTCAGTTTCAGATTCAGATTCGGTTTCAATTTCCTCAAGCGCCGCAATATCAGCCGCACTTTCATCTGAGCTGAGATAGCCTACCTCGCCGCATGATGTGA
The DNA here is from genome assembly GCA_021200415.1 of Ruminococcus sp. Lineage (GTDB taxonomy): Bacteria > Bacillota > Clostridia > Oscillospirales > Ruminococcaceae > Ruminococcus. The sequence continues at coordinate 122,181 of JAJQGO010000013.1, forward strand.
TTACAGCAGCTGTCATGAAAAAAGAAATCAGAAAAATTCGTTTATTCATTGTTTACTCCAAGTCTGGATGTTACTCAAAGTCTATCATTATTTTTGCTCTGTAGTCCCTTTGAGCTGAGGTGATTGTTTTCAATGAAAGCCCGTAAATATCGGAGGCACGTATTTCAAGCTCCGCAAAACGCTTTGAAACAGAACCCTTCTGGGAAAGCTTTGAAATAGATGTCGCATAGGGGATTTTCGCTTTTCCCTTTGCCGCGCCGAGTATTTCCTTTCCACGCTCATTGATTGCAAGGATTCTTCCGTAGGGAGGAAGGCGTGTCAGGTCGGATTTTTTGATTCCGATGAGGAGCGACAGGAGAATTCGCTTAATGCGCGCCATTGTGTAGGATTTCGTCTTAACTGTGAATAAAAGCTCATCGAGAGAGCCTGACATTCTCGCATTGTAAATACGGTTTTCAAGTTCCTTGCCCACATCGTTGATTTCGGCAATTTCCTCCGCCGTAGATGTTCTGACCTTGTACAGAATAATACGTTCAAGTCGGTTAACGTCCGAGATTTCACCTGTTCCGACAGCCTTTGCTATTGCGTCCGCCCACAGGGGGGTTGTAAAGTTTCTGACAAGCTCTGCGCCGTAGCCATCGCCTATTTTGTCACGGATATACGATGCGCTTGCGTATTCGTCAACTGTGGTTTTGCTGTCATGCTCCGTGCCCTTGCGCTTAACGGTGAAGGGCTTTATGGACGACCCGAATTTTTTCAGTGAACGAAGATACTCGATTGCAAGGAGGTTATTCGGCTCTTTTATGATGTCTGCGACAGATTCGTCAATTCCGTCTATTACCGAGCTTAAAGCTGTGGGGTAGGTGTATCCCATTTTCATTATACCGCGAATTTCTTCGCTTTTTGTTTTTATAACGTCCTCAATCATATCAAGCGCCTTTGACAGATGAGCTATATCGCCGCATTCGCTTCCGAAAGATATTTCATTGACAACCCCCAGCGAATTGAGCAGCCAGACTGCGCCCTCCGCAAACCTTTCGGCTGAGGACAGACAATACTGTACGGGCAGCTCTATAACAAGATCCGCACCGGAGCGAACGGCAAGCTTTGCACGCTCGATTTTGTCCATAATGGCAGTTTCGCCGCGCTGAACAAAATTTCCGCTCATAATGGCAACAATGTGAGTTGCACCGTTCTTTTTTGTTTCTCTGATGTGATAAAGGTGTCCGTTATGGAATGGATTGTATTCGCAGACTATTCCGCTGACTTTCATTTATAATTCCCTCTTTCTTATAGATTTATTTGATTTATTTAAGGAGTACCGCGGGAAAGTGCCCTATATCCCGTGCGGCACTGCTTTTTGAGCTTTGTAAAGTGCTGCCATAACACACTTAACATATTGTGTAATTCCTGATAAATTTTAAAAAAGCTCTTGCAATTTGCCGAAAAAAGTATATAATTATATATGCAAAATAACTTTTTAATTTGAAAGGATTGTGCTTTTATGATTATTTTGGTAGTAAATGCAGGCAGCTCGTCACTGAAATATCAGCTTATTGATATGAACGACGAAAGTGTTATCGCTAAGGGTAACTGTGACAGAATCGGCATCGACGGTCACATCTCCCACAAAACATTTGACGGAAGATCTCTTGATGAGGATTGCAGCTTCCCTACTCACACCGAGGCTTTTATGAAGCTCGTTGAAACGCTTACAACAGGCGACGCGGCTGTTATCAAGAGCATGGACGAAATTTCGGCTGTAGGTCACAGAATCGTTCAGGGCGCTGAGATCTTCGACAAGACTACTCTCGTTACCGATGAGGTTATCCGCCAGATTGACGACCTTCAGGAGCTTGCTCCCGTACATAACCACCCCCATGCTCTCGCGCTTTGGGCGTGCAAAAAGGTTATTCCTGAAAATGTTCCGCAGGTTGCCGTTTTCGACACCGCTTTTCATCAGACAATGCCTCCGAAGGCTTTTATGTACGGTCTTCCCTATGAGGATTATGAGAAATATCACGTAAGAAAATATGGATTCCACGGAACATCTCACAGATTCGTTTCCGCTGCGCTTGCAGAAGCAATGGGCAGGGATATTAAGGACCTCAAGATCGTTTCATGTCACTTGGGCAACGGTTCTTCCATAACGGCTGTCGAGGGCGGAAAATCTATCGACACATCGATGGGCTTTACTCCTCTTGACGGAATTGTAATGGGAACACGTACAGGCAGCGTTGATCCCTCGGCAGTTACATATGTTGCCGAAAAGCACGGCTTTACCCCCAAGGAAATGAGCGACTATATGAACAAAAAGTCCGGATTCCTCGGAGTTTCGGGCGTTTCCTCCGACAACCGTGATATTACCGAGGCTTCGGCTCACGGCGACAAGAGAGCGCAGCTTGTTACTGAAATGCTCGTATACGAGATAAAGAAGTACATCGGCAGCTATGCCGCTGCAATGAACGGTCTTGATGCTGTTCTCTTCACCGGCGGTATCGGCGAAAATGCTTATGACATCCGTGAAAAGGTATGCAAGGATATGGACTTTCTCGGCATCAAGCTCGATGAAAAAGCTAACGACGGCCTGAGAGGCAAGCTTGCCAGAATTTCAGCTGATGATTCAAAGGTTGAGGTATGGGTTGTGCCCACAAATGAAGAGCTTCTCATTGCAAGAGATACTCTCGCTCTTATCTCTCAGAAATAAGATAATCACATTATAACATAATTTAAAATGAATTTCAACAAATAATCTGATTTTTTTTGAAAAAATCATCTCCTTCAGCATTTCTGCCGAAGGAGATTTTTTTCTGTGACGCTATCTTCGGAGATTGACAGCCTCGTTATATCCGAGGAGAAGTCCTATATTACAGGCATCCTTTACCTTGATTCCCTTGACGCAGTGCCTCTTGACGCTTTCGCCGTTAAAATAAAAGCTCACTGTGCATTTCCTGAAAACACGCTGTGCGGGAGTCTGCGTAACCTTCATTTTGGCAAGTCTTTTTCTGTCGGCAATTACCGTATGAAATCCGAAGCCTTTTGAATAGTTAATTATTATTTTTTCCTCATATATGGAAATTTTACTCGTAGCGGCAGCCGCAGCCTTGACCAATATCATCCATATAGACGGAATTTCAACCATTATCATGGCAAAGTATGACAAATCCGCAAATTTCGGGAAAAACAGGGCTGCCGCCTCCGAAAGCGGATAAGCGCACAGTCCTATTATTACGGGCTGCCAGATATACTGCCAGAGGCTTGTCAATTTCGGGCGGAACACATTTTTGCTGCCCAAGCTGATTCCTATTTTTTCAAGAGTGCTGTTCAGATATTTTTTCTTCCTTATGGGGAAAAGAACAGGTATGTTTTTATTCTGCGAACCATATCCTGCGCAGCTGATGTTTACGGTTACGGCATTGAATATTTTCATAATCAGATTCTGACGCAGGTCGGCATAATTTATCTGCTTTGCAGTTATTGTGAATCGGCGTTTTGTAAATGTTCCGCAGGTTACCTCAATTCTGCTTTTGTCCGACTTTATAAAAAAGCCGTAGTATCTGAGCATATTTATTGTAAATGACAGTAACCATGTCACGATGAAAAACGAACCAATGCCTATTGCGGCAGCGGGGATTTTCCGAATTACATGAAATGGAATTTTTGATGTTTCGGCAGTTATTCTGTCGAAGGAGGCTGATATTATATCCTTTGCAATATCTCCGCCCTTAAAGAAAAACGCAGCAACGTAAACTACGCCTGAAAAGCTGCTGGAAAAAAATACCGAAAAAAGCAGAATTGATATGAGATTTGGCTTATGATTGTAGGCAATGCCGTCCTTTTCTCTAACCCTCGGAATTTTTTTCATCATCTCCTCACAGACATTTTTATTGACGAGAAGCTTCATATCCGATGAGCTGAATATGCCTGCGGAGGTATCGCAGTAAATGCGCATCGCCCCGAATGGACGGAGATAAAAGGAATGCTCCACAGTAACGGAGCTAAAACTGCTGTAGGGAATCGCCGTCCGTATTTTCACAAACGCTCCCTCCGTATGAATTACGGCTTCATCAGTCAGGGTAATTCGGGAAAAATACCACCTGATAAGGCCAAAAATAATAATCGCTCCGATAACGGCAATATCAAACCACGCACCCTTCAGCCAGCGATACAGCTTATCGGCATCAAAGGTAATTGCGTGAAGTCCTCTGAGAAGCGGAAAAATAAGCAGCCATATATTTTTTATGGAATATTTCAGTATTCGCAGCGGATGTTCATGATACACGGCTTAATCCTCCCGACAATAAAGACAGCCCGAATTTTTCAGAATTTCATCGGCATCGCTCCTTTTGAGGAAAAGAAGTATAAGTCTTCCTCCGTAAACATAAAAAACGATGAAGTTAAATCCCGTAAATTTTGAAAAGGGCACTGAAATATAGGTGGAATACTGAATAGAGGAATATTTTATTGACTGACTTGCCTTGAAAAAAACTCCGCTTGATTTTTTTATTTCACTTTCATTGGCGCAGTATGACAAATTTGAAAAATAATGCGGAAGATACGCAAATACGACAATTACGGCAGCTGCCGCAAAAACAATGCTTAGTATCAGCGCAAGAACGTATATTTTTATAAATATTCTAACCAGAACGATAAGCAGTACAGCTGCCGCAAGCACCAGAATTTTCAGTGTGGTCAGACTTCTCCTGTCAGGCTTGTATGATTTCATTATTCTCCTCCATTACGCAGTTCTAAATCTATTATACCATAAATATCCATAATAGTATACCAATATTTTAAAATAATTGCAAGCAAAAATATTCTGCGCACGGCTATAACAGGAGAAAAACATGGATATTAACAGTGTATTGAAGAAAATAAGCGAATTTGTCTGGGGCAGCGGACTGATATTTCTTCTGCTTTCAACCGGACTTATCTATACAATCAAGCTCGGCTTTATTCAGTTCAGATTCATTCCATATCTCATAAAATCCCGAAAAAAGGGCAAATCCAAGGACGGCGGAGGCATATCGCAGCTGAAAACCGTATGTATGTCCCTGGGTACAGCTATGGGTACGGGCAACATAACAGGTGTTGCATCGGCTCTCGCAATCGGAGGCGCAGGTGCGATTTTTTGGATGTGGGTTTCCGCTTTTTTTGGAATGGCGCTTGTTTACAGCGAAAACTATCTTGCAATAACCTACCGCAGGTCCGATGAATGCTCCGGCCCTATGGCATACCTGAAATACGGACTGGGCAGCAAGATTCTGCCTGTTGTTTTTGCGATTTTCTGCCTTGCCGCAGCCTTGGGAATGGGAGGAATGGTACAGGTCAGCTCCTTCACGGACAGTCTCTACGAATGCAGCAGCATTAAGCCTGCCGCGGCAGCTGTTATAATTTTTGCAGTAATTTATTTCGTTATAAAGGGCGGTGTGGGCAGAATAAGTTCTGCGGCACAAGCACTTCTGCCGGCAATTACGATTACATATTTAATAATATCGTTTCTTGTTATTTTCAAATTCCGCAGTAATGTTCCGTCAGCAATCGGGAAAATATTTACCGAGGCTTTCAGCTTCACATCTGCCGCAGGGGGAATTTCAGGATTTGCCGTATCTAAGGCAGTTTCGGCTGGCATAAGGCGCGGCATTTTCTCAAACGAGGCAGGATTGGGCAGCTCGCCGATTCTCCACTGCGCTTCGGAAAATGATTCGCCTGCGCTGCAGGGAATGTGGAGCGCATTTGAGGTGTTTTTTGATACCGTTGTCTGCTGCACGATAACGGCGCTTGTTCTGCTGACATCTACCGACAGCACGGATTTTTCCGTTTCCGACTCGTTCGGCACAATTCTCGGAGGAAGGACAGATCTTTTTCTTACAATTTCTATGGCAGTTTTCGCATTTTGTACAATTATCGGCTGGTATTACTGTGGTGAAACAGCTTTCAAATATCTTTTCAGCAACTCGAAAACAAAAATATTTTGCCTTTTGTTTGCAGCCTTCTCCTCTCTCGGAGCAGTTTTGACACTTGAAACGGTCTGGACACTTTCCGACATTTTTAACGGACTTATGAGTGTTCCGAACCTTTTGGGACTTCTTCTCCTGATCAATAAAGTTAAAAAGGAATAATTTCCACCGCATTTGGCAATATTTACTCTATAGATAACGTATCAGGAGATGATTTTATGAGTTACTTAGGTGAGAATGATTTATTAAGCTTCAGAGATAATTTTTGTGAGGTGCTACCGAATAAGAATTTCACATCGGCAAATGCGGCGGATTTTGGAATTTCCCTTCCCGCAAAATTCGGCAGCATAGCTGTGGGCTGCGCAGATGAAAAAATGCGTCACATTCTTTTTGCCCTTTGCTCGGGAATCGCCGACAGCGGCAGAGATGCGTATATCTGCGAAAATACCGATTTACCGTCGTTTAAGCATGGCGTTTCAATTATAAATCCCGACCTTGGAATCTACATTTCAGGCAGCCGCAGACCGACATTCTCATTTTTCTCGGGAACGGGATTTCCCGCAAACAAAGCTCAGATGCGCAGTATTTTTAATTCTGAGCGTTCGGAAACTCCCGAATTTGTGGGAAAAATAATACCTGTATCATCTTTAAATGACATCTATATTGCGAATATCAGTGAAAATATCTCGTCAGAACAAATTCCTGTAAATGCTCGTGTAAGCTGTGGAAATAAGCACATACGCAAGCTTTGGAATGAATTTTTCCGCAGCGAAAGCGAAAATGATTCCCTGATTTTTCAGGTTTCCGACGATGGTCAGCACGTCAACGCCTACAGCTCTGAAATCGGGTTTATCTCCCACGACAGGCTTATTCTGGCATTTTCTCTCAGGCTTTGGAGGCAGGGACAGGCTGTTTTTTTACCGGAAAATTTCCACTATGCCGCCGATGATCTGGCTGAAAAATACGGTTACAGGCTGAACCGCTTCTGTTCCGATACAGATATTCCTCACGAAGCCGTTTCGCAGAGATTTCTGAACGACCCCCTTTTTATGTGCGTTAAAATTGTATCAGAATACAGCAAATTTATTAGGCTTATAAAGGAAACACCTGTCTTTGCTTCGGCTAAAAGAGAAATTTATTATGCAGATTCTGCAAATATTCACGGAGAAAAACATATAATCGAAGCTCTTGGCAGGATTCATATTACTTCCGGCGGAAAAAACAGAATTACCCTCATTGCGCAGTCATATGATGCCGAAACAGCAGCCGAGCTTTGCTCCGAATGGGACGAAAAATTGAGCAATGCCTACACTAATTTATTTCACGCAGATTCATAATTCTATGCAGTTTGAACAAGGTTTAACAGTTATCTTCATTTACTATTGACAGATAGCAAAATTTTGAGTATAATTGAAACTGTCTAATAGTATGCAGATTCGTTTGCTTCTGCTATCAAGCTGCGACTTTATTGGCGTTAATGCGCCTTTAAAATATATTTTAATCCTGCACGAAATTTATGTAACAGTTCTACAATTATTTTCACTCTGTCACTTTTACATTATTTAAGCATATCTGAACGATATGAAAATTCCGACTCTCATTTTGCTGCTCATGCCTCGGTTTAATGCATAATGCTGCCGTGACCTGTATGACTGCTCACCTCGGATTCTTATTTTGCAGGCTTAATTCATTCATCATTTGCATCAGCGGTCTGCCGGTATTTGCTTTTGTACGGAATCCGCGCTCTCCGCTTCGCTGAAAGAGAGGTTCTACAGTGAACGAAAAAGAAAATCCAAAAAGAAATCGACAGAACTCCGGTAATGGCAATACCGGAAAAAAACGTTACTACAAGAAAAAAAATCCGGCCTCAACGGCAAAATCAGCCCTGACTCCGGCAGCTGCTCCGCACACGGCGGACAAGCAGCCACGTAACGCCAACTCAAAGGAAATCAAACGCACGCCCGTAAAAATTATCCCTCTGGGCGGACTTAACGAAATCGGAAAAAATATGACCGTTTTTGAATGCTGCAACGATATGTTCATTCTCGACTGCGGTCTTGCCTTCCCCGATTCGGATATGCTCGGTGTTGACATCGTTCTCCCCGATTTTACTTACGTTGAACAAAATATTGACAGGGTTCGCGGAATCGTGCTGACTCACGGCCATGAGGATCACATCGGCGGTCTTGCGTATCTTCTCAAAAAGGTAAACGTCCCCATTTACGGCACAAGGCTTACTCTCGGGCTTGTGGACGGAAAGCTGAAGGAGCATAATCTTTCGGGAAAGGTCAGCCTCAATGTGGTTGAGCCTAAGAAAACCGTCAAAATGGGCTGCATGGCAGTTGAATTCATAAAGGTCAATCACTCAATTCCCGACGCTGTGGGCATGGCAATTCATACGCCCGCAGGCATCATTGTTCACACGGGCGATTTCAAGGTTGACTATACGCCTATTGACGGTCAGTCTATTGATCTCGCACGCTTCGGTGAGCTTGGAAACCGCGGAGTTCTGGCACTTATGGCGGATTCAACAAACGCTGAGCGTCCCGGCTTTACGCATACGGAAAGAACCGTTGGGGAATCCTTTGACAAGCTCTTCAAAAAGGCTGAGGGAAAAAGAATTATCATTGCCACATTCTCATCGAATATCCACCGTGTGCAGCAGATTATTAACTGCGCTGAGCGATACGGCAGAAAAATCGCCGTTTTCGGCAGAAGCATGATAAATGTTATCAATACGGCAATCGAGCTTGGCTATCTTGACGTCCCGAAGGGCATTATTATCGACATCGAAACAATGAACCGCTACGAGAGCGAGAGAATTGTTCTTATTACTACGGGAAGTCAGGGCGAACCAATGTCCGCACTGACGAGAATGGCTATGAACGACCACAAAAAGGTCAACATAACGCCTATGGATTTCATTATAATTTCCGCTACACCTATCCCCGGCAACGAAAAATATGTTACAAGAGTTGTCAACCAGCTTATGAAATCCGGCGCTGAGGTCGTATACGAGGCTATGTATGAGGTTCACGTTTCGGGTCACGCCTGTCAGGAGGAGCTGAAGCTCATGCTCGCCCTTACAAAGCCGAAATTCTTTATCCCCGTGCATGGTGAATACAAGCACCTGAAAAAGCACGCGGATCTTGCACTGCAAATGGGAATACCCGCGGAAAACATCTTTCTGGCGGATATTGGCAACGTAATCGAAACGGACGGCGGCAGTATGCGTGTAACCTCAAAGGTTCCGGCAGGCAGAGTTCTTGTTGACGGTCTTGGCGTCGGCGATGTGGGAGCTATCGTTCTCCGTGACAGAAAGCATCTCTCACAGGACGGTCTGATTATTATTGTAATCGGAATTGAAACAGCAACAAACACTATTCTTACCGGCCCTGAAATCATATCGAGAGGCTTCGTATATGTCAGGGAATCCGAGGAGCTTATCGTTGAGTCGAAAAATATTATCTCCGATCTGCTTTACAACTGCTCTAATGCCGAGCTGAAGGAATGGAATACGCTCAAGGGCAAAATGCGCGATGCCCTCTCCGACTACATTTACCAGAAAACAAAGCGCAGTCCTATGATTCTCCCGATTATTATGGAAATATAGAGCAATAGCTCGATTCCGAACAAAGGAGCTGATATAATTGAAGAAAAAAACTCCTGCATTTTTCTGCGCACTCGTCCTTATATTGCTGGCGGATGTTATCGTATCAGCTCTTATGCTTTACGGATACGATGAAACAAAATGCCTTATTGCTCTGATTCCCGCAGTTATTTTTGCCGGAATGTTCGTGTACGCGTTCACATCACATATAAATAATTCAATCAGGCAGATTTCAAAAATGAATACTCATCTTGAAAATTCTGTCGCTGAATATATGAGCTTCCTGCCGGCTTCCGTTGCTGTTATCGACGGGGACGGAAATCTTCTGTGGTACAATCAGGCGTTCAATGAAAAAATAGCCTTCGGAAACAACGTCTACGGCACAAATATCACTGACTGCGTCATCATAGATCTGAACGCAGTCAGAAATGACGGCTTCTCAATATGCACGGTAAACGACCGTATATATCACATCTCTTCGGAGAATTTTGAGGAAAACGATCAGCAGCTCACTATCATGTATTTTCAGGATGAAACGGATTATTTCGACCTGAAAAAAATCATGGACGAAACACATAAAACAGTCCTCGTTATCACTATAGATAATTACGACGATATTATGCAGAATGCCAAGGAAAGCGATAAGGCAAAAACCTCTGTTGAAACAGAACAGTTAATCGAAAATTTTATGAGCGAAACCAACGGAATCGTTAAAAAAACATCCTCAAATACCTTTTATGCTGTTATAGAGGACAAACATCTGAATCAGATTATAGACGAAAAGTTTAAAATTCTTGACGGTGCCCGTCAGATCAAAATCAACGACAGATTTTCCCTCACCCTGTCAATCGGTGTGGGAATGGGAGCAAAAACGCTTGCCGAAAGTGAAAAATACGCTCGTCAATGCCTTGATATGGCCCTCGGAAGAGGCGGCGATCAGGCAGTTGTTAAAACTGACAGCGGCTACCGCTTCTTTGGCGGAGTTTCAAAGGGTGTCGAAAAGAAATCCCGTGCAAAAACACGTATTATCGCAAATACCCTTCAGGAGCTGATTATGAGCTGCGATAAGGTCTACATTATGGGTCATCGCTTCGGGGATCTCGATTCTGTCGGCTCAGCCGCAGGTCTTGCGGGAGCTGTAAAGCTCCTCGGCAAGGAGGTCTATATTGCCGTTGACATCAAGAAAAATCTCGCAGTCCACCTCATTGATATGGTGAAGGAGGCTTCGGGCGAAAACTTCTTTATTTCCCCATCAGAAGCCGCTGAAAATATTTCTGACAATGATGTTCTGATTGTTGTTGATACCCACAACAAGGACTTTATTGAAAGTCCCGAGCTTTATCACAACGCTAAAAACGTCGTTGTTATCGACCATCACAGAAAAACTGTCAACTTTATTGACGATTCGGTTATCTTCCATCACGAACCATATGCTTCCTCCGCATCTGAAATGGTTACGGAGCTTATACAATATTTCCGTTTTGACGGCGATGAAACGCTTGCGTCATTTTACGCTGACGCGCTCCTGTGCGGAATTACTCTCGATACGAAAAATTTCGTCATGAGAACAGGCGTCAGAACCTTTGAGGCTGCCGCTTTCCTGCGGAAACTTGGTGCGGATACGGTAACCGTAAAGCTTATGTTCTCCAACTCAATTGATTCATACAGGCGCAAAACACGTATTGTGGCATCCGCGAAAATACACAACAGCTGTGCAATTGCGGCAGCCGATTTCAAATCGGACGACATCAGAATTGTTGCTCCGCAGGCCGCTGATGAGCTTCTCGGAATCACAGGTGTAAACGCTTCATTCGTTATCTACAAAACAGACGACACAATTAACATTTCCGCACGTTCAATGGGCGCGCTGAATGTTCAGGTTATCATGGAAAAGCTGGGCGGCGGCGGTCATCAGACTATGGCTGCGGCACAGCTTAAAGGAAGCTCAAGTCAGGATGCCGTTAAGCAGCTTATTCAGGCTATTGACGAGGTTCAGGCTGATTCTACATAATATAACATATATATTACCGAAAGGACGTATTTCAATGAAAATTATTTTTTTACAGGACGTTAAGGGTTCAGGAAAAAAGGGCGAGGTAAAAAACGTTGCGGACGGATACGCAAGAAATATGCTTATTCCAAAGGGTCTTGCAGTTGAAGCTACTCCCGCAAATCTCACGAAGCTTGAGGGTCAGAAATCCTCTGCTCAGCATAAAATCGACATGGAAAAACAGGCTGCGGCAGAAGCTGCCGCAAAGGTTAAGGGAAAGAAGGTCGTCATAAAGGCTAAGGCAGGCTCAAATGACAGACTTTTCGGCTCGGTTACGGCAAGTCATGTTTCCGAAGCGCTCAGCGAACAGTTTGACGTAAAGGTTGAAAAGAAAAAAATTACTCTCAATACGGAAATTAAAGGCTTCGGTTCGTTTAAGGCTGTTATCAAGTTCTACAACGGAATTTCCGAAGAGGTTGATATTGAGGTCGTTAAGGCTTAATAAGGTTTAATTTATGGATAATAATGATTTTCAAATTTCAAGCCGTGAGCTGCCTCACAGCATTGAAGCCGAGCAGTCGGTTATAGGCGCTATACTTTCCGATCCGTCGGTATTGCCTGTGGTAGTGGAAAAAATCAAGCCCGAATATTTCTACAGCGAACAGCACAAGGCTATCTATTCCATTATCCTCCGTATGTTCACAAGCGGCTCGCCCGTGGATATTATCACTGTCCTCAACGAGGCTGAAAAGCTCCACATTTTTGAATCCTCCGGCGAGGGCAGACGCTATCTCAGCGAAATCGGCAATACTCTCCCATCAACCTCAAATATCGAGAGCTACTGCAAGATAGTTGCTGATAAATATTTTATCAGAAGTCTGGGCTATGCGGCAAGAAGCATTCTCGAAGATATACAATCCGGTGAGCATGACGCGCAGCTTCTCCTTGACGCTGCCGAACAGAAAATATACGATATTCGTCAGGGACGCGACGTCAAGGGACTTGTCCCCCTTTCGGACGCAATTACAGAGGCTTACGACAGGCTCGGCAAAATATCCGGTCCCGACAAGGAAAAATATGTTGGCGCACGCACGGGATTCCCTACCCTTGACAGCATTACATCAGGTCTTAATAAATCCGACCTGATTATTATTGCCGCACGTCCCGGTATGGGTAAAACCTCCTTCGCTATGAATATTGCTACAAATGTGGCAAGACGCTCCGACAAGGACGTGGTTACATTCAACCTTGAAATGGGCAAGGAGCAGCTTGCAACACGTATTCTTTCTACAGAAGCGCTGGTGGATTCAAACTGCCTGAGGAACGGCAGAATTTCCGGAGATGACTGGGTAAGACTTGCCACAAGCGCAGGCTTTCTAAGCTCACTCCCCCTCTACATTGACGATACCGCAAGCATGACCGTACAGCAAATGAAGGCTAAGCTGAGACGTGTAAAAAATCTCGGCTTGGTTATCATAGACTATTTACAGCTCATGGAATCAACCTCAAAATCTGATAACAGAGTTGTGGTCGTCTCGGAAATCACACGTCAGCTGAAGGTTATGGCAAAGGAATTGAATGTTCCGGTTATTCTGCTGTCACAGCTTTCCCGTGGCGTTGAAAGCCGTAACGACAAGCGCCCTATGCTCTCGGATTTGAGAGAATCGGGTTCAATCGAACAGGATGCGGATATTGTTTTGTTTCTTTACCGTGACGCTTATTACAATAAGGAAAGTCCACGTCAGAATATTTCTGAATGCATTGTCGCCAAAAACAGACACGGCGAAACAGGTTCAGTTGAGCTTATCTGGGACGGTCAGTATACACGCTTCTCCAATCCCGAATACAGCGCCCCGCCCGAAGGCTAAGGAGTTTTTATGCTTGATAAAATTCAACGCTTTGCCGAAAAAAATAATATGTTTCATTCCGGAGATTCCGTTGTCTGCGGTCTTTCGGGAGGTGCGGACAGCGTTTGTCTGCTGACCTGCCTTTGCGAATTAAGCGAAGCCTTGGGAATTTCAGTTGAAGCGCTCCACGTCAACCACTGCCTCAGAGGTGCGGAAAGCGACAGAGATGAGGATTTCTGCCGCAGTCTGTGCCAAAGAATGAATGTGCCGTTTACCGCGGTTTCGTGCGATGTAAGGAGCTTTGCGCTTGCTCATTCTCTTTCCGAAGAGGAGGCTGCAAGAAAGCTCAGGTATGAGGCATTTGCCGAAAATTCTAAAGGCAAGCTTATTGCGACTGCCCACAACGCAAACGACAATCTTGAAACGGCAATTCTGAACCTTGCCCGTGGCTCGGCAATCAAAGGGCTTATGGGAATTCCGCCTGTTCGCGGAAATATTGTGCGTCCGCTTCTTGGAGTTACACGTGCTGAAATCGAGGAATATCTGAATAAAAAGGGAATTTCTTTTGTCACTGACAGTACAAATTTATCCGATAATTACACAAGAAATAAAATCAGGCATCAGATTCTTCCAATAATTAACGAAATAAACCCATCAGCTGTGAGTACGTTTGTTAACTCTTCTGATGCAATGCGTAACGAAAACAGCTTTATTGAGTCGGAAACATCAAAAGCTCTTGCTCAGTGCCGCAAAGGAAATTCCCTTTGCGGAATCAATTCCTATCACGCTGTAATCAGGCGGCGATGTATTGCGAAGCTCCTTTCCGATAACAATCTCCCCTATTCATTTGAACGTCTTGAAAAATGTGACGAAATTGCAGTGAATGGCGGAAAAATCAATATTTCAAAAAATATCTTTCTTATCTCTGACGGCACAAATATCCGTCTTGAAAAAATCGAACCAAAAAAATCTGCCGACATTCAGCTTTCCGCTGAAATGAAGCTCGGCAAAAATGCAATCTTTGAACACAAATTCCTATTTATTGAACTACTAAAAGGCAAACATTTACAAATGTGTGATATTGTTAACACAAGCTTAACAATCTATTACCTTGATTATGATAAAATTAAGGGGAAAGTCTTTATCAGAAACAGACGCTTTGGGGACAGAATTACCCTCCAAGGCAGAAGCTTCACTTCCTCAGTAAAAAAGCTAATCAATGAAAAAATTCCGCCGGATTTCCGCAGTGAGCTGCACTTCCTTGAGGATTCGGGCGGCACGATTTTCGCTGAGGGAATCGGTATTGCTGACAGAATCGCACCCGATGAAAATACAATGAACTATCTGAAAATAACCGTCAGAAGCTGCTGAACGGATAAATACATTTTAATTTAAAAAGAACGGAGTTGATATTTTTGACACCTAAAAAGAATAAAGGAATTTTTACTTATCTTCTTATTGTTGTCGTTGCAATCATTTGCGTATACTACGTTATGTCCAAAATTTCGGACAGCACTAAGGATACCGAGTATACCGAGGTTATAAGCTATTTTGATAACTATGAGGTATGCTATTACGACCTCGATCTGGGCAGCGGAGAGCTTACCTATCAGCTCAGAGGCGAGGAGCAAAAGAGAAAATATGAAGTGCCCGATGTAAGCATTTTTTACGAGGATACAAAAAATTACCGCAAGGAATATAACGAATTATATCCCGATGAGCCGCTGGAACAGGATTATCAGCGCATAACCGATACCTCCTGGATTTATTCGCTGATTCCCGTCCTGCTTATGGTTGCCCTCGGCGGATTCCTGATATACTTCATGATGAGGCAGAACGGCGGAGGCAGCAAGTATAGCTCCTTCGGCAAGGCAAATATGAAAAATCAGGCAAGCGCCAGAAAGGCTACGTTTGATGACGTTGCAGGTGCTGACGAGGAGAAGCAGGAGCTTGAGGAAATCGTGGACTTTCTCAAACGTCCCAACAAGTATAAGGAAATCGGAGCTAAAGTGCCCAGAGGTGTCCTTCTCCTTGGCCCTCCCGGTACGGGTAAAACGCTCCTTGCACGAGCTGTCGCAGGTGAGGCAGGCTGCCCGTTCTTCCCGATTTCAGGCTCTGATTTCGTGGAGATGTTCGTCGGCGTCGGTGCTTCACGTGTAAGAGATCTCTTTGAACAGGCAAAAAAGCACGCTCCGGCTATAATTTTCATCGACGAAATTGACGCTGTCGGACGTCACAGAGGCGCAGGTCTTGGCGGCGGTCACGATGAACGTGAGCAGACGCTCAATCAGCTTCTCGTTGAAATGGACGGATTTACCGGCAATGAAAGCGTAATCGTAATTGCCGCAACAAACCGCAGAGATATTCTTGATCCCGCACTCCTCAGACCCGGTCGATTCGACAGGCAGATTGTTGTGGGATACCCCGATGTTAAGGGCAGAGAGGAAATCCTCAAGGTTCATGCGAAAAATAAACCCCTCGGACCGGATGTGGATCTCAAAATCATTGCGCAGACTACACAGGGATTCACAGGCGCGGATCTCGAAAATCTTCTCAATGAGGCTGCTCTTCTTGCGGCTCGCTCGAACAGAAGAGCTATTACCGAATCCGATATTGAAGAGGCTACAATGAAGGTAATTGCAGGCCCTGAAAAGAAATCGAGAATCATTACCGAGCATGACAGACGTGTTACCGCTTACCATGAGGCAGGTCATGCAATTGCGGCATATAACCTCCCGACGCAGGATAAGGTGCATCAGGTTACTATTATTCAGCGTGGCATGGCTGCGGGACTTACTGTTACACGTCCCGACAACGACAATATGCACGTTTCGAGAAATCAAATGCGTGAGAGCATTATAATGCTCCTTGGCGGACGTGTTGCCGAAGAGCTTGTGCTTGACGACATCTGCACAGGCGCTTCCAACGATATTGAGCGCGCTACGAATACGGCACGCAATATGGTCACAAAATACGGCTTCTCCAAAAAGCTCGGAACTGTTGTGTACGGTTCGGATAATGACGAGGTTTTCCTCGGCAAGGATTACGGTCATACAAGAAATTACAGCGAATCTGTTGCGGCTCAGATTGATGATGAAGTTAAAAGCATCATCGAAAAGGCTTACAGCGATTGTGCTGAGATTCTCAATGCAAACATGGATAAGCTTCATCTGCTTGCGAATTATCTTCTCATGTTCGAGAAAATTGATGGTGAGGATTTTGAAAAGCTCATGAAGGGTGAAATAACTGAAGACGTACTTGGCGAAAAGACTGAACAGTCTGAGACTGCAAAAAATAATACCGACTTTGGCTTATCTGAATAATAAAAATAAAATGGGACGTTTATTCGTCCCATTTTTCATGAAAAGCCCTCGGCAAAAGCCGAGGGTTGTTTTTATCTGTTTTCCTTGTTCTCAAGAGAAGCTCTTATGAAATCCGCAAAGAGCTTATGCGGCTTATTCGGTCTTGATTTGAATTCAGGATGGAACTGAACTCCCACAAACCATGGATGATCAGGCAGCTCCACAATCTCAACAAGACGCTCATCAGGCGAAAGTCCCGCAATTGCAAGACCCTTTTCCGTGAGGATGGTTCTGTAGCTGTTGTTAAATTCCCAACGATGACGATGACGCTCGTAAATGAGCTTGTCCTCGTAGATTTTGCTTACGAGGGAATTATCCGCAAGCTTGCACGGATACAGACCAAGACGCATAGTGCCGCCCTTTTCCGTAATATCCTTCTGATCTGCCATAATGTCGATTACGCTGTTTTCGCCATCGGGAAGAAATTCCGATGAGTTTGCATCGGGGATTCCTGCAACGTGTCTTGCGAACTCCACAACAGCCATCTGCATTCCAAGGCAAATTCCAAAAAGAGGAATTTTATTCTCACGGGCATAACGAATTGCTTCAATCATGCCTTCGATTCCGCGGTCGCCGAAGCCTCCGGGAACTATGATTCCATCGCAGCAGGAAAGCGTTTTTTCAGCCGTTTCGGGAGTTATTTCCTCCGAATTGATCCAAAGAATTTCAACCTCTGTATCGTTTATAATGCTGCCGTGGCGAAGTGCCTCCGCAACAGAAAGATAAGCGTCCGGAAGCGCAACATATTTTCCCACAAGACCGATAGTTACGTGCTTATGTGCGTTTTTCTGGCGTTCAACCATTGCTGTCCACTCTTCAAGATCAGGCTTTCTGTTTTCAAGGTGAAGATGATGACAAACACTGTCGGCAAGACCCTCCGCCTCCAGCCAGAGGGGAACCTCATAGAGGGAGGGAGCAGTCATATTCTGAATAATATCCTCCTTGCGGACGTTGCAGAAAAGACTTATTTTTTCAGCCATGTCCTTCGGAATTTCAAGCTCAGTACGGCAGACAATTACATTCGGCTGGATTCCGATTGAAAGAAGCTCCTTTACGGAATGCTGGGTAGGCTTGGATTTCAGCTCATTTGAACCCGAAATAAAGGGAAGGAGGGTTACGTGTATGTACATGGCGTTTTCTCGTCCGACCTCGCCCACAAACTGCCTGATTGCCTCAAGGAAGGGCGTGCTTTCAATATCACCCACAGTACCGCCGATTTCTGTAATCACAACATCTGTGGCATTTTCCTTGCCGACACGGTAAATGCGCTCCTTGATTTCATTTGTAATATGCGGTATAACCTGAACTGTACCGCCGAGGTAATCGCCTCTTCTCTCCTTATTGAGAACAGTCCAATAAATCTTACCTGTGGTGACATTGGAATTAACTGAAAGATTCTCATCGACAAATCTCTCATAATGGCCAAGGTCAAGATCAGTTTCAGCGCCGTCGTCAGTAACAAAGACCTCGCCATGCTGATAAGGACTCATAGTGCCGGGATCGACGTTAATATACGGATCGAACTTCTGAATAGTAACCTTGTATCCTCTTGCCTTCAGAAGGCGTCCCAGTGATGCAGCAGTTATTCCCTTTCCAAGACCCGAAACGACTCCGCCGGTTACAAATACATATTTAATGGACATGATAAAGCTCCTTTTTATTTAGTACTTAAGGCATCACCTGTGCATCAATCTTTGTGCGGTGCTGCCTAAGATCTCTTTTACAAAACATCTCATATTCTATTTTACTATTTTTTTCAGCAAAAAGCAATACCAAAATTCAGAAAATTTCAATGAAAAAACCTTGCATTTTTCGTTACATTCAAAAAAAATTCAGCGGAACATTGCTGCCTTGACATCAGGTTCAATTTTTGGTATAATAATACAAAACTAAGATAATACTAATTTTCGGAGGTTTAACATGGTTATTATTGAAATGGAAAACGGAAAACAAATTAAAATTGAGCTTTATCCCGATATTGCTCCCATTACCTGTGAGAATTTCGAAAAGCTCGTTAAAAGCGGATTCTACGATGGTCTTACATTCCACCGTATCATTCCGGGATTTATGATTCAGGGCGGCTGCCCTAAGGGAAACGGCACAGGCGGTCCCGGCTGGAGCATCAAGGGCGAATTTTCATCAAACGGCGTTAAAAACTCCCTCAGGCACACACGCGGCGTAGTTTCAATGGCTCGCTCCATGAAGCCCGATTCGGCAGGCTCGCAGTTCTTTATTATGCATGATGACGCTCCTCATCTTGACGGTCAGTATGCCGCATTCGGCAAGGTTATCGAGGGCATGGACGTTGTTGACGAAATTGCGGAGGTTCCGACAGATTATTCGGATAAGCCTGTTCAGCCTCAGATTATGAAAAAGGTTACTATCGTTGATTAAGATAAACCTCGGATTTTGTTTAAGCAGAACTCCCGAAAGGAAATTTCAGATATGTTTTATATAGGTTGTCATCTCGCATCTTCAAAGGGATATGAGGCTATGGGTCGGCAGGCTGTGGATATAAACGCAAATACATTTGCTTTTTTCACACGAAATCCGCGCGGCGGCAGCGCAAAGGCACTCAACCTCAAGGACGTTGAAGCATTCCTCAAAATAAGCAGCGAAAACAGCTTCGGCAAGCTCGTGGCTCATGCTCCGTATACTATGAATGCCTGCGCTGCCGACCCGAAAATCAGGCATTTTGCCCGTGAGGCTATGGCTGATGACTTGCAGCGCCTTGAAGCGACTCCCAACAATTATTACAACTTCCACCCCGGCTCTCATGTGAAGCAGGGCGTTGATGTGGGAATTGAATTTATCGCCGATCAGCTCAACACCGTCCTGAAAAGCGACCAGTCAACCATAGTTCTTCTGGAAACTATGGCGGGAAAAGGCTCTGAAATGGGCAGAAGCTTTGAGGAGCTTCGTGAAATCATCGACCGAACAGAGGTTTCGGAAAAGCTTGGCGTGTGCTTTGATACCTGCCACGTTTGGGACGCGGGATATGATGTTGCAAATAATTTTGACGGTGTCATGGAGGAATTTGATAAAATCATCGGACTCAACCGCCTTAAGGCAGTTCACCTCAACGACAGCCTGAATCCCTGCGGTTCGCATAAGGATCGCCACGCTAAAATCGGCGAAGGATTTATCGGAGCTGACGCAATTATCAGGATTATCAACAGCAAGTATCTCAAGGGGCTTCCGTTTATTCTCGAAACTCCCAACGATATAGACGGCTACGCAAGGGAAATTGAATTCCTTAGAAAAAATTATAGTGAATAAATAATTAAGAGAGCCTGTTGGCTCTCTTTTTTGTTTTTTAAGCTAATTAACAATAATCGATTTCAGAATTTGTTATTCTGATATAAGTTGAGAGAAATAGAATTAAAATACACTACTCTAATCCGCCCGCTTCGACAATCACCGCCTCCGCGCATTTCATTCCGTCAACTGCCGCAGATACGATTCCTCCCGCATAGCCTGCGCCCTCTCCGCATGGATAAAGTCCGCCGAGAGATACCGACTGCAAATTTTCGCCTCGTTCAATTCTGACAGGCGATGAGCTTCTGCTTTCAATTCCGGTGAGGATTCCGTCGGGAGCATCGAATCCCTTGATTTTTCGCCCCATCTCCCTTATGCCCTCTCTCAGGGATTCGCAGACGTAATCGGGCAGATATTCCTCCGGAGATGCAATTTTCACAGACGGTCTATAGCTCGGCTGAACCTTCCCTATCCGCCCTGTGAGCGTCCCATTCAGAAAATCGCCAACCGTAATCACAGGTGCGCTATAGCCGCCACCTCCCGCAATATAGGCTTTTTCTTCAAGATTTCGCTGAAAATACATCCCTGCCAAGGGATGACTGCTGCCATAATCCTCACTTCCAACACCCACCAGAATCGCACTGTTGGAATTTTCAGCATCACGCGCAAAACAGCTCATGCCATTTACCGCAAGCCGATTTTCCTCCGATGATGCCGCCATGACATATCCGCCCGGACACATACAGAATGTATATACCGAACGTCCGTTCGACAGGTGAACAGCAAGCTTGTAATCCGCAGCTTTCAGCGCCCTATGACCCGCAAATTCGCCGTACATCGCCTTGTCAATATCCTTTCGGAGATGCTCAATGCGGACTCCCACAGAGAAATTTTTCTGCGAAATTTTCAGATTTCTGTCGTACAGCAGCTCAAAAACGTCACGGGCACTGTGACCTGACGCAAGTATGACGTTATCCGTTTCTATGGTGAATTCCTGACCAGCGTTAATATATTTTACATAAGATATTCTTTCATTTGTCGTTTCAAATTCACAGAATCGGCTGTTAAAGCGTATTTCGCCGCCAAGCTTTTTTACGTGTTCACGCAGATTTTTTACAACTGTTCGCAGCAAATCAGTTCCTATGTGCGGCTTCGCCATGTACAATATTTCCTCCGGCGCACCGAACTCCACAAGCTTTTCAAAAATGAATCTCATGCGCTTATCCTTGGTTCCCGTAGTCAGCTTGCCATCGGAAAACGTACCTGCGCCGCCCTCGCCGAACTGAACATTGCACTCCGTGTCAAGCTTTCCCGTTGCGCGGAACTGCTCAACTGCCTTGCAGCGTGAATCCACATCACCGCCCCTCTCCAGAACCACAGGCTTCGCTCCTGCCTCCGCAAGAATCAGCGCAGCGAACATTCCGGCAGGTCCGAAGCC
The DNA here is from genome assembly GCA_021200415.1 of Ruminococcus sp. Taxonomy (GTDB): domain Bacteria; phylum Bacillota; class Clostridia; order Oscillospirales; family Ruminococcaceae; genus Ruminococcus. Next base: position 143,646 of record JAJQGO010000013.1, read on the forward strand.
GACTACAACAGGTCGATGAGGAATTCCCTCAACACGATTTATCTTGTATTCATATGGCTCAACCACAGCTGCTCCCTTGACCTTTTTTATAATACTTTTTTCATTTGCAGCTTCAATGTCCACTGAAATTATAAAATGCACATCATTTTTTCTTCTTGCGTCAACAGATTTTTTTGAAAGCTTCACACTTTTTATCTGATCAGCTCCTATATTCAGCTTTTCTGCACAGTACATCTTCAAATCCTTGAAATCAAAATCCAAGGGAACTCTCAAATTATTTACTCTTATCATTTTTTACTCCTATTTAAGAGATTTTGCGCAGCTTTTGCCTGCCATGATTCCCGATGACCACGCCCATTGCAGATTGTAGCCTCCGCAGTCGCCATCAACGTCAAGTATCTCGCCTGCAAAGTACATTCCCCTATCCGTCCTCGACTGCAAGTTTTCATCTACACAGCTGCCATGAATTCCGCCCGCTGTTGCCTGTGAATTCTGCCAAGGCGAACAGCCCGAAATTTCAAAATCCATAGCTTTTATCATTTGCGCAAGGTTATGCAGCTCGTCTTCATTCAGCTCTGAAATTTTTCCCGTCAGCGGACGTTTAAGTGACCTTTTTGTTATATACACAGCAAGATTTTTTGTAAAAATTCCTGTCAAAAGCTCCTCGAGATTGTATCTGCTCCGTTGATGCTGCACAAAACGCAAATATTTTTCGAGATTGCTGTGGCTCATATCAGGCATAAAATCGGCACGCAGCAACAATTTTCCCTCATATTCCGTCATAAAATGGGCAAGATTAAAAACACAAATTCCAGATATTGTATTATCTGTAAACTGGATCTCACCATTTTCCTCATGGAGTATCCTCTCACCCGAAACTGCGGCAATCCTTCCCTTAACGCGAACTCCCTTCAGTCCCTTCAGAATTTCAGGCTTTACCCTCAAAGGAGCAACTGCCGGATAAATTTTTGCCGTTTTGTAGCCCATGCTCTTCAGCAGACGCATTACGCTTCCATCCGTGCCAAAGGACGGCGCTGCATAGCCTCCTGCGGCAACAATAACTCTGCTGCACTCTATTTCCCTTTCGCCTGAGCTAAGAATAAATCCGCTGCCGGTTTTCTCGATTTTTTTCACCTCGAAGCCGCATTCCTCACGAACTCCAAGCTCGGCAATTCTAAGTCTGAGTGCATTGAGAACAGTTGCCGCACTGTTGCTGTTTGGGTACATTCTCCCCTGATCGTCGGCAGTACACAGCACGCCCAAGCTACCGAAAAAATCCTCGGCGGATGTGGTATTCCTGATTACCTCCATTGCCCTTACAGAGCCGTGATAAGCCTTTTCCGAAAGATTTTTGTTGCTCAGATTGCATCTTCCGCTGCCTGTCGCAAGAAGCTTTCTGCCAATTCTGTCAAGGCGTTCCGCAATTACCACGCTTATGGACGGATTTGTTTCAGCTGCCGCAATTGCAGCCGCAAGACCCGATGCTCCTCCGCCGATTATTGCCACGTCAGTTTTAATTCTCTCCAAAGTTGATACACCACGCTTTCATCATGAACAGTATACCATATTTTCCTCTTGTTGTAAAGGAAAATAAAAAAACTATACAGCATTACACTGTATAGTTTATTTATTTATTTGTTTTCTTCCATATCGCCTAAATATTCGGCAATTATGTATCTGGGACGCCCTTTGGATTCAAGATAAACCTTGCCGATGTATTCGCCGATCATACCGATTGAGAATATCTGTATTCCGCCGATTGCCCATATGCTCATTAAGGTGGAGGTCCAGCCTGCAACAGTTTTTCCCATAACGTGACACACAAGCGACCATATGAGAATAACGATACTTACAAGGAAAACCAATGCACCAAGCCACATTATCATATGTATGGGCTTTGTCGAAAGAGATGTAATTCCCTCCCATGCAAACGCAAGCATTTTTTTCAGCGGGTATTTTGATTCACCTGCAAAACGCTCCTTACGCGCATAGTATACGTTCGTTGAGGGATAACCTATCATCGGGACAATTCCGCGAAGAAACAGATTGATTTCCTTGAACGACGAAAGACCCTCAAGCGCACGTTTGGACATAAGACGATAGTCGGCATGATTGAATACAATATCCGCACCCATAAATTTCATCGCCTTGTAATACCCCTCAGCTGTTGTCTTTTTGAATGCGGTATCCGTTTCACGGGAATTGCGGACGCCGTATACAACATCGTAGCCGTTGTGATACTGCACAACCATCTCATCTATGGCGTTAATATCATCCTGCAAATCTGCGTCAAGTGATATTGATATATCACAATGCTCCTTGGCAAGCATCAGACCTGCAAGCAGGGCGTTCTGATGTCCGCGGTTTCTCGAAAGGCAGACTCCCTGAAAGATTTTGTCCTCATTATGAAGTCGGCTGATTATTTCCCATGTTTTATCCTTTGAACCGTCATTAACAAACATTATCCGGCTTTTATCAGAAATTTCTCCCTTTTCAATCAGCGAAAGAAGCTTTTCTTTAAGCTGCTTTGATGTTTCCGGAAGAACCTCCTCCTCATTGTAGCATGGAACTACTAAATACAATATATCCATTTTAACCTCCGTTTTCTGTAAGCGTTTTATTCCTTCTGAAGTGTTTATCAATAAATTTACTGATACACGGCTTTACCTTGTCGTATACAAAAATAAAACCACAGGAAGCAAAAACTGTCATCCATATAAAATACGGAAGCGCATATTGTGATTTAGCCTCTGCAAGCAGATGATACATCATTCCGCCGAGAGTAATAAGCATCATTATCATGGCATATGTGTTTTTATGCTTCAGGCAGTAGAGAATACCGCAGAAGCACAGGATAAAGATTAGCTGCGCAAAAGCGTCCATATAGCTCTTTGTTGCCGTTTCGCCGTCATTGCAGACCCATTCCGCAATTCCGGTTTTTTCCTTATACTGCATTCGGACATTATTATTCCAGATACTTTGATATGATGTTTCATTCCATACAGATGTGAATTTCTTATAGAAGAAATCGTTGCGATACTGCTTATCAGCTGAAAAATCATCTATCCTTTTCTTGATTTCCTCCAATGAGCTTTCTGAAGCAGCATCTGCGTCATAGTCGGAATTTTCAAAATTAGCTATGGTTGCGCCGTAATTATACCAGCCCGGCGCATTTTCAGCCTCCTGCAATCCCATTGCAAACCACGAAATCATCGGAATTGAATCGCCGAACTGCACATCAGCACGTTTTTCATACATGGATGTAACCATATCGGGCGTCACGACACATAAAACTACGCTTACTGCCGACAAAAGAAGATTGAAAAGACTTTTCTTATTCCTGAAGGCGGTAACGATTGCAAGCAATACCATTGCTACCAGTACAATCAAATTATTCGATTTTATAACAACTGCCGCCGTAATGCAAAGTACAGATAAAATTCCCCACAGAATTTTCTTTTTCCATGATTCCGACTTTATGAAGTTTATTTCCAGATAAACTGCCCATGCCGAAAAAACAAATCCGGGAATTATACCGTAAAGAAATGTGCATGAAATAATAGGCTGTATGCAGAATATGAGAAGTACAAACGCAGTATGACGTACACGCTTATCTTCAAAAATCTGATTAACCATTAACAATAATGCCACATATGAAGAAGCAAGCATTATAACAGAAACTTCCTGAATGAAAAGAAGATTTTCAACATCCCCGAACAAACCTGCCCCACGAATCAATATTTCCTCAAAAAACACAAAGCCTAACTGAAAGGGATAATTGCTGAAATATCTGTCATCACCTGTAAGTGCACTGTAATCATTATTTGCAAAATTTAAAGCAGCATTGGAGACTTGGTATGAATCATTATTGGGAGCAACCTGCGAAGAAAATATCCATATCGAGCCAATTACAATTGTCCATACAGCGACAAATGTAAGCTCCGACCATAACGGTAATTTTTTCAGCAGAGGCATAAGCAGAAATACTAAACAAAATCCAAGAACGAGCCAGATAAGATTTGCGAGAATGTTGTCATTGTAGAATACAACAGCTTCGATCTGCTCACGGATTCGCTGTACTACTGTATCAACGCCTTCGCCCTCTTTTACAATTTCCATGCCGGTAGTGCCGACTATAGCTGATATTGAAAGCACTCCAAGAAAGAACAGCATGAAAACTGCAATAACTATGCGGAACAGCGCTGTAAGCCAGCCGCTTTTGTTTGTTTGATCCATGTTCCTATTCCCCTTATGTTATTTTATTTTTATTTTATCCATTAAATTTTATTTTGAGATCAATTCTTTATACATTTCTATATACGCGTCTGCCGATGCCGACCAGCTGTAATCACATTCCATTGCACGCTTTATAAGCTTTTTCCACTCAAAGGAGGTGTCGTAAACAGCCTTCGCACGCTTAACCGCATCAAGCATATCGTATGCGCTGTAGGATTTAAATGTGAAGCCGTTACCGTTTTCACCGCCGTTGTCGCGGACGGAATCACGCAGTCCGCCTGTTTCACGGACGATTGGAATCGTTCCGTACCTCATGGCGATCATCTGAGCAAGACCGCATGGTTCGCTCTGGGAGGGCATCAGAAACATATCCGCGCCTGCGTAGATTTTATGGGAAAGCTCCGGAACAAAGCCTATTGTCGCAGAAACCCTGTCGGGATACCGCAATGCCATTTCACGGAAGAAGCTCTCATACACGCCTTCGCCGCTTCCGAGAACAGCGAATCTCATTCCCATTTGCAGCATTTCCTCGAAAACGCCGCGAATAAGGTCAATGCCCTTATGGCTTACAAATCTTGTAACTATACCGATTATGGGAGCTTCGCTTTCTTCAAGCCCAAGCTCGTTCATCAGCTCCTTTTTGCACGCCGTTTTGCCGGAAGGCCGGCTTGCGGAATAATTTTTCGGAATCAGCTTATCTGTTTTCGGGTCAAAGACATCGGTATCTATTCCGTTGAGTATTCCCCTGATTTTATGCTGCTTTGTTACGAGAATCCTGTCAAGTCCGTGAGAATACCACGGATCAAGAATCTCCCACGCATAGCTGGGGCTTACTGTGGAAATTATATCGGCTGTTTCAATTGCGCCCTTCATCATATTTACATATCCGTCGTACTCAAGAAGATTTGAGTGATACAACGGAATCCCCATAAGCTCATTAAGAACCTCTTTGCCATAACGTCCCTGATATTCAATATTATGTATCGTAAACACATTTTTTATATTATCGTAGCCCTGCTGATATTTATAGTAAACATTGTAGTAAACCGGTATCAAAGATGTCTGCCAGTCATTTGAATTTATTATATCCGGCTTGAAATCAATATATCTGAGCATTTCAAGAACCGCACGGGAGAAAAACACAAATCGTTCGCAGTCGTCATAAAAGCCGTAAAGACCATCTCTTAAAAAATAATATTCGTTATCTATGAAATAGAAGGTTATTCCATTTTTCACAGCTGTAAAGATTCCGCAATACTGTTTACGCCATGAAACATCAACAGTAATGTTGTTTACAAATGTCATTTCCTCACGCAGCTCATCGGAAATTGCTTTGTACAGGGGCATTACGATTCGGCAGTCATGACCCTTTTGGCAAATTGCCTTTGGGAGCGAACCTACAACGTCCGCAAGCCCTCCCGAAGCCGCATAGGGTCTTGCCTCGCTGGCAGCAAAAAGAATTTTCATAAGTCAACCTCCGCTGCTTCAGATTTTACTGTTCTTGGCGATATACAGCGGACACGTTTCAGAACCTGTCACTACCTTTTCACTGCTTATTTCAACGTTCTTATCCGTAATAATTGACGTTACAGAACACTTGCTGCCGATTTCCGTTGACTGGAGAAGCACGCAGTTCTTTACAACAGCTCCCTTTCCAACCTTGACGCCTCTGAAAAGAACCGAATTTTCAACTGTTCCTTCGATTATGCAGCCGTCTGCAATGAGAGAATTTTTTATTTCCGACTCAAGACCGTATTTTACAGGGCCGTTATCTCCGACCTTGGTATAAATCGGCATATCCTTGCTGAAAAGCGCATTTCTCTTTTCGGTGTTGAGAAGCATCATGTTTGCCTGGTAGTAGCTCTGAACGCTGTCAATTTTCGTGAAGAAGCCGTTATGCTCATATCCCATTATTTTGAATTCATCCTTCTTTGCCTGAAGAACATCTCTTGTCAGGCTGTAGAGATTGCGGCTTGTGGCGTCCATAACAATTTTCTTCAGAAATTCCGTACTCATGACGAACATATTCAGGCATACGTTGCATTCGCCCTTGAACTGCGGGTCATAGAGAACATCCTTAACTCTGTTTTCTTCGTCAAATTCAAGAATCGTCGTAAGATGATTCATTTCGCTGTCGTACATGGCTTTCTGATAAACGCAGGTAATATCTGCTTCGGATTCAACGTGCTGATTCAGAACCTGATTGAAATCAATTGCCGTAACCATATCGCAGTCCGCAAGTATAACATATTTCGCGGACGAATGTCCCACATAGCTCCATACGTTGCTCAGAGCATCCAGTCTGCCCTTATAGATACCGCCTGTCTGGCTGTATGGCGGGAGAAGATGAAGTCCGCCCTTTTTACGTGCCAGATCCCATTCACGTCCCGAGCCGAGATGATCAAGGAGTGAACCATAGTTGGACTTTGTTATTACACCAACCTCCGGAATACCTGAATTCACCATATTTGACAGTGGAAAATCTATCAGACGGTAACGTCCTCCATAGGGAATCGAGCCCATTGTTCTGTGCTTTGTAAGCTCGGTGATTGTATTGTCATGCATACTTGCGAAGATCAAACCTAAAACGCTGTAATTTATACTCATTAGTAAGTCCTCCTTAGATATTTTCGCCGATAATCTGCTTTGGCTCAACAGCTTTATTTTCCGAAACGGTTACGTTATGACCTACAACAGCAATTCCCCAGTCATCACGGTTTTCAACCATTTCAGGACTCTTTCCGACTTTAGCTCCGCCTTCGATTACACAATCCTCGCCGACAATTGCATATTCAACAACTGCGCCGGATTTAATAACAGTACCAGGCATTATAATGCTGTAATTTACGGTAGCTCCGGGTTCAATCGTAACGCCGGAGAACACTATTGAGAAATCAACAGTTCCGTCAACCATGCTGCCCTCTGAAATCATGGAATTTTCAATATTTGCGTTATCTCCGATATACTGAGGAGGCATATTTACATTTCTTGAATAAATCTTCCAGCTTGGGTCATAGAGATCAAGCGGAACACTTGGGCTGAGAAGATCCATATTTGCTTCCCAGAGTGAATCGAGAGTTCCGACGTCCTTCCAGTAGCCCTCAAATTCATACGCGAAAAGTCTTTCCTCGTTTGCAAGCATTGAGGTGATAATATCCTTGCCGAAATCCTTCGACCACTTCTCGCCTCTTTCACGCTTTGCGTTTGCGTCATTTTCATTTTCAACAAGATATTTGCGAAGCTTATCCCAGCTGAACACATAAATTCCCATTGAAGCAAGAGTTGATTTAGGCTCCTTCGGCTTTTCAACGAAATCGACAACCTTCTGATTTTCATCGCAGATCATTATTCCGAATCTTGAAGCCTCCTCCTTGGGGACATCTATAACGGCAATTGTGCAGTCCGCATTATTCTTGATATGGAAATCAACCATTTTCGAGTAATCCATCTTGTAGATGTGATCGCCGCCGAGAACTACGACATATTCAGGATCATATCTCTCAATGAAGCGGATATTCTGATAAATTGCGTTGGCAGTTCCCTCATACCATGAAGCTCCTGCCTGAGTTTCATATGGCGGAAGCACATGAACTCCGCCGTTCATTTTGTCAAGATCCCACGGCTGACCGTTGCCTATATATTCATTGAGAACAAGAGGCTGATACTGCGTCAGAACGCCAACCGTATCAATACCGGAATTAGTGCAGTTTGACAGTGGGAAATCAATAAGGCGATATTTTCCGCCGTAAGGCACTGCCGGCTTTGCAACATTTTTAGTCAGCGCGTAAAGTCTGCTGCCCTGACCGCCTGCAAGAAGCATTGCGACGCATTTTTTCTTAGTATACATAATATTCCTCCTAAAATTGGTTTAATATAACTTATATAAATATTAAATATTGTTATCCGGAATCTTCTTCTTTACAGTTCTTTTTCGTGGTGCTTTTTCGGTTTTAACTGCTGCATCTGCATTTTCAGGTTTAGGAGTCCTTTTCTTTACAGGCGCAAATTTAAGATAAATAACAGAAAGCGGCGCAAGCGTCATGGAAATACTTTCATCGAATCCATGCATTGCGTAATGCATTGTTTTAAAGGATTTTTCGGTAACTCCGCTTCCTCCGAATTCAACCGCATCGCTGTTGAACACAAGCTTATATCTGCCCTTCTGCGGAACGCCTATCTTATAATCCTCCCGCTCAACGGGAACAAAGTTGCAGACAGCTATTATCTCATTTCCGCTGTCGTCAATACGTCTGAAAGCAATAACACTCTGCTTATAATCATCATTTGAAATCCAGCTGAAGCCGTTCCATGAGTCGTCATTTTCCCAAAGGGGCGGATTTTCCACATAAAATTTATTGAGCTTTTCCGAAAACTTAATGAGCTGCTTGTGGGCGTCAAATTCCATAAGATTCCAATCAAGCTGTGAATTGTAATCCCATTCCTTCATCTGTCCGAATTCCTGACCCATAAACAGCAGCTTCTTTCCTGGATGCGCCATCATATAGGCAAGGAATGCTCGATATGAGCTGAATTTCTGCTCATATGTTCCCGGCATTTTATTGATCATTGAGCATTTTCCATAGACAACCTCATCGTGGGAAATGGGGAGAATGTAGTTTTCGGAAAATGCGTAGAAGAACGAAAACGTAATCTTGTCGTGATTGAAGGCACGATAAATCGGGTCGAGGGACATATATGACAGCATATCGTTCATCCAGCCCATGTTCCACTTGAAATTAAATCCGAGTCCGCCAATATCAGTGGGCTTCGTGACAAGCGGCCATGCCGTGGATTCCTCGGCAATCATTATAGCGTTGGGGTTTTTGGCAAAAACAGCCTCGTTCAGACTTTTCAGGAACTGTACTGCCTCAAGATTTTCATTGCCGCCGTAGATGTTAGCCATCCATTCGCCGTCGCGTCTGTCATAGTCAAGATAAAGCATGGATGCGACAGCGTCAACTCGCAGACCGTCCACATGATACTCATCAAACCAGAAGCACGCGCTGGAAATCAGGAACGAGCAGACTTCAGGTCTGCCGTAATCGAACACACGTGTTCCCCAAGCCTTATGCTCTCTTTTTTTCTCCTCGGTATACTCATAGCAGCAGGTTCCGTCAAATTCATATAAACCTCCTGCGTCTTTGGGAAAGTGCGCCGGAACCCAGTCGAGAATTACGCCGATTCCCGCTTCATGGAACATATCCACCATTTTCTTGAAATCATCGGGCGTTCCGTATCTCGAGGTGGGAGCGTAGTATCCCGTAACCTGATAGCCCCACGAGCCGTCATAGGGATATTCGGTAAGCGGCATAAATTCGATATGGGTATACGACATTTTCTTGAGATAGGGAATTATATCGCCGGCAAATGTGATATAATCGGGGAAGCCCTCCTCCTTGGTGTTTTTCCACGAGCCGAGATGAGCCTCGTAAATATTTACCGGACTTTTATAAATTACCCTTTTGTTTTTATCGTCAATCCACTGCTTATCAGACCATTCATAGCTGCTCTCATAAATTTTTGAGGCAGTTCCGGGACGTGTTTCAAAATGAGCCGCATACGGGTCAGCCTTCAGAAGCTCCCGTCCGTCGGAGGTCTCTATGCTGTACTTATAAGTATCAAACTGTTTCAGCTTTTTGACTTCAGCCTCCCATATACCGTCTGAGATCAGCTTCATTGGATTTACAGATCTGTCCCAGTTATTAAAATCGCCGACAACCGAAACCGACACTGCATGAGGTGCCCAGACTCTGAATGTAAAAACTTTGCCTCTTCCGACCTTTCTTATATGAACGCCGAAGAACTTATAAGCCTCATAATTTTTTCCCTGATAAAACAGATACAAGGGGAAATCGTAAATATTTTCTTTATGATTGTTAGGTGACATAATATACCTCCTTTGCTACATATTATTTTATCAGAAAATTAGAAATTATTCAAGGATTTCCATAAGATGTGTCAAATTTTCAGTCATTACGCTAATTTTAATCATATGCTTTAGTGCAATTTGCCATATTTTGCCCAATCTGAGACAGCCCCGTTTTGTATATTTACACATACTTTATATGTTCTTTAATTAGTATTTATGACCTGTCAATCTTCATGCCTATAACTGTTATATCATCAGAACGCAGATTTGAGTTAAACAAGTCTGCTTTCGCGCATATTTCATCAACTATATACTTTAAATCATCTCCTCCAAGCAGCAATTCCTTGATAAATTGATATTCATTTTCATTTATACCGTCCGAGAACATTATGATTATATCATTATCTTCTATCTCGTAGCTATGAGCAAAGGTATTTGTTTCCTCAATAATGCCAATGGGAAATGTGGGGGAGGATATTTTCATAACCTGTCCACGGTGGCGTATGAGGGTTGCCGACGCTCCCGATTTTATCATCGTAAGCTCACAGGAATCGAGATCAATTCGCACTGCGTCAAGCGTGGCAAAGGCTTCGTTTCGGGATTTCGTAAGCATTATTGAATTTATCAGCCTGATCGCCGAGGAATAATTGACTCCGCTGCCGATAAGCTTCCTGAACATTGAAACCACCATGCGCGACTCAATTGCGGCAGCCTTTCCGCTTCCCATTCCGTCAGACAATATCACATAGCTTACGCCTGTTCCGTCGCTGAACACGGCTGATGTATCACCCGTTTCACTTGAATTTTCCGCACATAACGCTGCTCCGTACGCTTCAAGGGAATATTCCGGACGCTCAAACAATCTTATGCGAACCTCTCTTCCCGAATTCATCGGCTCTATATAATCAAGCTTAAGCTTCAGCTCGTCCGCTATCAAATCACATATCCTGACACAGCTTTTCGGCGCGTCCGCATAGGTAAAATAAAGCTCCACAAGCAAACGGTTTCGGGAGTTGTAATACGCTATGACATTTTTCGCATTAAAGCCGAATTTTACAAGCTTCGCAGCAATTATCTTGCTGATCGGCTCGCTGTAGCGCACGTCAATTCTCTCCCCTGCCGCATTTACAATTTCCTCGATAATTTTTATCTGCTCCGACAGCAGACGCTGACTTTCCGAGTAACGCATTGCCAGCAGCTTGGCAGTCATTTTCTCACGTCTGCTGTTTTCAAATGCTGCTTTAAGCTCGTCCTTATGCAGACATTCCTCAAGCTCATAAGGGAAATTATCCTTTGTGACCTCCGGCAGCTCAGCCATTTTTTTGAAGCCTCTCTGCGTAATATCACGGCTGTTGCTCCAGCAAGCAAGACGCCTGTGGCAATTCCTGCATACCTCCTGACTGTTCAGCTCTATCTCGTCCTTTTTTTCGGCGTTTTTCTCAAGAACCTCCGATATTTTCCCTGATTCACGGCGCACCGTTTCAATTGACCCTGCAAGGAATCTCATTCTTGAGCTTATTATATCCGGAAGCGCTCCGCCGTCCTTCCTGATAAGAACCCATTTATCGGAAAAATTCGGTGATACGGCAAGGAAAATCAGCGTTCCTGCAATAACGTTCAGCATTTGCATGAGGCTGTCGGCAGTAACGCCTGTGAACACTAAAAATACAAAGCTTACGCCAACAAAAAATCCTGCCGCGGTACCGGATTTCCGGCGATACAGATAGCCCGTAAGCAAGCCTGACGCAGGCAGCATGACGACCGTCATTCCGCAGGAGGATGACGCCAGAAACGCTCCGCATACAGTCAGTGCCCCGCAGAGAACGCCTCCCACGTATCGATAGTGATATGCCGCCGTTACCGTTACCGCAATGCCAAGTATGATTCCAATGTTAATATACGGCAATTCAATTGAGCTGAACGACGCAATCATAACCGTATATACAACCGCATACGCACAGCTGAGAGCAGTCGAAAGGTCAAGCACAAGCTGATGCTTCAGGCTTGCAAGAATCAATGCAATTGAGTATGCCACAAGTCCCGCAAGCGCTCCATAGAAGGCATAAAACGCCAGCTTATACAGCAGCTCACCTATAACTGCCGACACAGCTGCACCTGCCGCAAAAACCGATACGGCTGTGCTGATTCCGCAATATTTCGCTTCGGATTTTGATTCAAAAAGCATTTTATAAATAATGCATATTATCATTGCCCCTATGTGAACAATGCTTTTCGGGACATCACCTGATATGACGTAGCGGATTATACTTCCGCACAGTACCGCCGCCGCGGAGGGCAGCGAAAGCGCACCTGCAAGTGAAATATTTGCAAATGACGCCGTTCCCGATATGGTTGCTCCCGCAAGGAGAAAGCCTCCTGCAAATGACGCAAAAAAAGCTCCCGTGCGGCTGAGCGTGCTTGTTTTTACTGCTGTTGTTCTGAACATCCTGAATCACCCTTGTATAATTTTTAACTCGGAGCAAAGCCCGATGTAAGCTCGCCGCCTGAAACATCGGCGAATAAGTTATATTAGCATTATACCATTTTATTTTTGGGAATTATGTCAGTTTCGGTTGAGAACAAAAAACCTCCTGTGATAATTCACAGGAGGTTATATATATCAGCTTTCACTTATCAGCTGCTGTGCAACTTCAAGTGCCTTGTCATACTGCGGGTCGCTTTCATCATCCTCGTCGTCCTCAACAATATAATCAGGCGTCAGACCGACTCCGTCATAGCATTCCGATTCCGTCGTTTTATATTCCGCAACAGTAAGCACAATTGCTCCGCCGTCCTCAAGCTCCGTTGTAACCTGCATTACGCCCTTGCCGTATGTCTGAACGCCTACGAGAACCGCCTTGTCAAAATCTCTCAGGGATGCCGAAAACAGCTCCGCAGCACTTGCCGTATTCTCATTCACAAGCACAACCATCGGCACGTCAAGCTCGGACGCATCCGAATATACAAGCGTTTCCGAATGGCCGTCCTTGTATTCCGCCGTTGCGATTACTCCCTCCGGAAGAAGCGGATCTACGCATTCCTCCAGAGACGAAACAAGTCCGCCGCCGTTATCTCTGAGGTCAAAAATAAACGCCTCAGCTCCTGCTGAATTAAGCTCCTCAAGCACGCTTATAAACTGCTCGGACGTATTCTTTTTGAAGCCCGTTATCTGAATATATCCGATATTTCCGTTTATCATCTCACCTGTTACGGTTGTCAGCTCCATTGAGGTTCTCGTGAACACCATATCGGTATCAATTCCGTCACGGCGTACAGTTATCGTAATTTCCGTGCCGACCTGACCGCTCATTGCGTCAATAGACTCCTCAAAGCCCTCCACGAGAACGTCATTTCCGTCCACGCACGTAATAATATCTCCCGGCACAAGGTCAGAATTCGCCGCAGGTGAATCGCTCATTATTTCCACAACTCTGATATATCCGCTTTCGTCCTCCGTCAGCGTCAGACCGATTCCCACAAGCTCGCCTGCGTCCTCGCTCGATTCGATACGGTATTCCTCCGCTGTAAGATAGCGTGAATAATCGTCGTCAAGTCCGTCAACGTAGCCCTTTAGGATTCCGTCCGTCAGAGCGTCCTCGTCAATGTCGCCGTAGTAATTTTCACGCACATAGCTGTCGAGAGTTTGCAGGGCACTGTACTTCTGTGACTTTTCGTTTACGTCAACTACCTTTTCGTTGAAGCTTTGCAGGGAAAAAAAGGAGGTAAATATAAAAGTAACGGCAGATGCGATTGCAATAAGGCTTATCGCCAGACCAAGACTTATTTTTCTGTTCATACTCATCACTGCTTTCGATAGAAAAAATTCGGGCAGCTGTCAAAACTGCCCAGTACATTATTTGTCTATTTTTCTGTTATAATTATAAGTAATTGCTCGGATCTACAGCTGTACCGTTTATACGGATTTCAAAATGAAGATGATAGCCTGTTGAGTATCCTGTACTTCCGATTGTTCCGACAGCCTGTCCCTGTGAAACGTAATCTCCCACAGAAACGCTGACTGTTCCAAGATGACCGTAAAGAGTTGTAGTTCCGTCACCATGAGAAATGAGAACATAGTTTCCGTAACCGTTTCCGCAGCAGTTGCTTGACTTCGGGTAGTTGTGGCTGCATGAGTTGCTTACCGCAATAACCGTTCCCGCCTTTGAAGCGCAGGCGGATGCTCCGGAAATTCCGCCGCCGGCAATGTCTATTCCGGCATGGAGACTGCCCCATCTGTAGCCGTAGCCGCTGGAAATATAGTAATATCCCGGCGCAGGCCATGCGAATCCCGATACGGACGTGGATGTTGTTGTTGTATCGGAGGTTGATGTGTCAGTCTCTGTATAGCTGCTGCTGTCGTCACTGCTGCTTGTATCATCGCTGCTATTCGACGACGAATCATCACTGCTGCCTGAATTGTCATTGCTTGCTTCGGTTGCTGCCTGTTTAGCCGCCTCTTCAGCCGCAGCCTTTTTCGCAGCCTCCTCCTCGGCAGCCTTCTGTGCTGCTTCGGCAGCAGCGGCAGCCTCCTCAGCCTCTCTGATTTCATTTTCCTGAGCCTCAAGCAGCTCGTTGACAGCTTCAAGCTCCTCAACCGATTTTTCGGTTCTTTCTTTTTCAAGAGCAAGACGGTCAATTTCATCCTGTGATTTCTGAATTGCCTCGCTCAGCTGCTCAATGTCTTCCTCTTTTTCCTTTTTCTTTGTTTCCTGAGTTGTCTTGTTCATCTCAAGATTCAGCTTTTCGGTTTCGAGGTTAGCCTTTGACGTTTCAAGCGTATTGATTTCCTCAAGGAGATTATCAACAAGCTCCTCATCATGAGCGGCAATATTATTCACCATTTCTACTCTTGACAGCATATCGTAAAAATCCGTTGAGCCGAGAACAGCAGACACAAGACTGTTGTTTCCCGTAACATACATTGCGCAGAGGCGTTCCTTGAAAAGCTCGATATTTTCTTCAACCTGAGCCTCCTGAGCTTCAATGTCCTCGGACAGAGCGTTGATATTTTCCTCCGCTGCCGCAATATCAGCCGACAGCTGATTTATCTCCACATCGAGAAGCTCGATATTATCCTGAATAAGCTCAATCTGCTCCGACAGGGTTTTCTGGTACTCCTCTTCCTCCGCCGCATCGTTTTCGAGGGAATCTATTTCATCCTGAAGAGCCGCAATTTTCTCCTCATTCTGCTTTCTTTCCTCTTGAATTTCCGTTATGGTTTTCGCCTCTATGCTGTTATCTGCCGCATTCTCGGAATAAGCCGCCATAAGCGTAACTGTAAGAACGGTGCAGGTCAGAATTGTCAGAATTCTTTTTATTATGCATAATTTTGACATGACTTAAATCTGCGGAACACCTGATGTATCCGCACTCCTTTCATATAATTTCTGCATGAATTTCCGCTATACATTGATGTGCTTTCTCGTGCTTATAACACTTCCCAAAGCTCCGATAAAGGAGCCTGCCAATACATAGCAGATGAAAACGTAAATCCTTATATCACCGAACGGAATAATACTTCCCGCGCCGATTACATTCATAACTCCCTGCTGGGAGGCAATAGCCTGAAATACGGCACGATAGCCGAGCCATGTAACGAGAAATGCTCCCAGACCGGCAAAAAGTCCCGTAACCATGCCTTCCACAAAGAAGGGGGTTCGTATGAATCCGTTTGTTGCTCCTACATATTTCATAATCTGGATTTCCTCACGCCTTGCAAAAACGCTTGCCTTGGTTGTGTTGGAAATCATAATCATTGAAACGATTGCAAGCGCAATTATAATTGCTACAGCAATCAGAGTAACAATTCTTCTAAGCTCCGTAAGAAATTCAACAAAATCATAGGACGCTCTTACAAGATAAACATCATCAATTTGCTTTATCTGCTCGACTGTATCGGATATTTCCTCAAGATTATTGACAGTTATGCTGTATCCGTCAACAAGGGGATTATCACCGTTTAAGGATTCAAAAAGAACCTCATATTCCGGCATTGTAGCAATCATGCTGTCAAGAGCCTGATCCTTTGAAACGTATTCAATTTTGTCAACATTTTCAAGTGCGCCTATTTCGTCGCCGATTGCGCTGACCCTCTCAGCGGACGTTTCCTTATTTATAAAAACAGCAATTTCATTTTTATCGCCGATTCCGTCTATCATGGAATTGATATTGATGTAGAACAGAGCTGAAATACCAACAAGCATCAGGGATATAAGCAGAACGCAGAATGTGGCAAACGCCATCATCTTGTTCTTCCAGATATTCTCAACGCCTTGGTTTGCAAGATATTTTACACTGCTGATCTTCATTTAAACCTCAACGCCTCCCATCACCTCGTCATTAGTTCCGACGATAACCTCATCGAAAACGATTTCGCCATCGGTAATATTTATAATACGTCCGCCGAAATGGCGCACCAAATCATGCTCATGAGTTACCATGAGTATAGTTGTACCCTGATCGTTAATGCCCTTGAGCAGCTCAACGATTTCATATGAAAGCTCAGGGTCGATATTACCTGTCGGCTCGTCTGCAATAATAAGCTGCGGGTCATTCACAAGCGCTCTCGCTATGGCAACACGCTGCTTTTCGCCGCCTGAAAGCTCATCGGGGTATGATGAGGACTTTGCCTGAAGCCCCACAAGACTTATAACATACGGAACTCTTTTTCTTATGTATTTTATGGGGGCGTCAATAACACGGAGTACGAATGCAATATTTTCATACACCGTCATTGAGGGGATAAGCCGGAAGTCCTGAAAGACAAATCCGAGAGTTCTGCGGAATTCCGGTATTTTTCTTTTTTTGAGTTTACTGAGATTATATCCGTTTACGGTTACAACGCCACTTGTTGCATCAATTTCCTTGAGCAGCAGCTTAATCATGGTACTTTTTCCCGCACCTGACGAACCTACCACAAACGCAAAGTCGCCGTCATTTATTTTGAGGCTTACATTGTTAAGCGCGTCAACGCCGCTGGAGTATGTTACGGATACGTTCTTAAGTTCTACCACTTGGGTTACACCATCCTTTATATGTGTGAGCCGAAGGGCTGTAATATGGGCAGCCGGATGAAGTCCTGATAATCAGAACTTAACCGGGTTTGCAGTCAGATATTTCTTTACCATAAGAGCTATTTTGAAGATGATTGCGTGGTCAAATTCTCTAAGGTCAAGACCTGTCAGCTTTTTGATTTTTTCGAGTCTGTACACAAGAGTATTTCTGTGGACGAAGAGCTTTCTTGACGTTTCGGAAACATTCAGATTATTCTCGAAGAATTTCTGAATTGTGAAAAGTGTTTCGTGGTCGAGGGAGTCAATGCTTCCCTGCTTGAACACCTCATGGAGGAAGGTTTCACAGAGAGTCGTGGGGAGATGATAGATAAGACGTGCAATACCGAGATTATCATAGCTTACAATAGCCTTGTCTGTATCGAAAACCTTGCCGACCTCAAGAGCAGTCTGAGCCTCCTTGAATGAGCGCGCGAGATCCTTTACGCCTGTAACGGCAGTACCGATTCCCACATTAACGCGTGTGTAGAATTCGCCGCTGAGCGTATCGGCAATTGAACGCGCAAGCTTTTCAAGATCCTTTGAATCAACCGTGCTTTTAAGCTCCTTAACGAGAACAATATCAGTTTCCGTGATGTTGAAAACGAAGTCCTTGTTCTTGTCGGGGAAGAGGTTCTGGATAACGTCGTATGCGGAAATATCGTTTGCGGAAACGATTCTGATGAGGAATACGGCACGGCTTATCTCGGCATTGAAATGAAGCTCCCTTGCCTTGATAACAATATCACCGGGGAGAACGTTATCGAGAATAACATTTTTGATAAAATTATTTCTGTCGTATTTTTCATCATAATACTGCTTGATATTTGCCAATGTTATAGCGAGAATGCTTGCGTATTTTGAAGCGGCATCATCAACGCCCTCGACAAAAACAGCGTAATTCGGCTTAACTCTTGCGCCGAACGGCTTATAGGTGTAGCCATCCCTGATGAAAATGTCATGAGAGTCGCTGAGATCCAGCGAAACGAACTCATTTGTAGTTCCGACCTTTGTAAGGTCACTGCAGGCAATAATTGTGGCTGTTTCATCGACGACACCGATAGTAGCGTCTATGGTATCGCGCATCTGGTTTACTAATCCCTGAAATATTCTGTTTGACATAATAACAACCCTTCTTTAAAATTTGAATATGATATATTTGGAGTACACTTCCAAGGAGAATCAACGAGAGCGCCTCAATATATTACAAATTGTAACACATTTTCAGCAGCGATTTGTTAACATTCTGTTAATTCTTGCTTTAAAGTCTACATATGCACTGTAATTCTAAGGAGAATTCTGTCTAAATTAGACAAATCCTGATTTTTTTGTAACCGCAAAGTAATTTTTTGGTGGCAGAAATGTAATTTTCTTCCTACATCTTCTCCGGACATTCTATCTTGAGCATCGTCAGCACGTTTCTGAGCGTCTGTCTGACTGCAAGGCAGAGAGCAATTCTCGCCTGCTGAAGCTCCGGCGACTCGGCATTTTTCACGCTGCACGCATCGTAGAATTTATGGAAAAGCGTTGCAAGCTCCACCGCATATTTCGTAATTTTTGCGGGATCATAATTTTTGGCTGCAAGGTTTACCTCGTTGGGCAATGACGCAATGTGACGTATCAGCTCGATTTCACGGGGATCTGTCAGAAGCTCCGTATCCGCATTCTGTTCCGGAACAACGCCCTCCGCTTCAAGATTCGCAATAAGGCTGCAAATTCTGGCATGGGCATACTGAACATAGTAAACCGGATTTTTGGAGGACTGCTCCACCGCAAGGTCAAGGTCAAACTCGAACTGCGAATTGGCTTCACGCATATTGAAGAAGAAGCGAGCCGCGTCTATGGGAATTTCCTCCAGAAGCGTAACAAGCGTGATTGCCTTTCCGCTTCGCTTGGACTGCTTTGTAACCTCTCCGTTTCTTATGAGACGAACCATCTGCATGAGAACAACGTCAAGCTTGTCCGCGTCAACGCCGAGTGCTGTCAGAGCAGCCTTAAGTCTCGGAACATAGCCATGGTGATCTGCCCCCAGAACATTGATTGCCTTATCGAAGCCTCTTGTAACGAGCTTATCATAGTGGTAGGCAATATCAGGTACAACGTATGTCGGAATACCGTTTGCCCTGACGAGAACGAAATCCTTGTCCACGCCGAAATCGGTTGCCCTGAACCACAAAGCTCCCTCCTGTTCGTAGGTGTGACCCGTTTCCTTGAGCTTTTCAACAATTCGCATTGTTTCGCCGCTTTCATGAAGGGTACTCTCTCTGAACCACGTATCGTAAACTATACGATATTTTTTCAGGTCACGCTCCAGACCCGCAATATTTTTCGGAAGAGCAAAATCCACAAGCGCCTTTTTACGCTCCTCATCGCTGAGATTTACAAGCGAATCGCCGTTTTCGTCAAAATAATTTTTCGCGTGTTCAATTATATCCGTACCGAGATAAACATCCTCGGGCATTTCAAAATTTCCGCCCTCGCCGCTTTCCTCATAGAGAACTGCGCATACCCTTTCGGTGTCGTTGCCGTATTCACGGCGCACCTCAGCTCCCTTATCCGAAGCAAGCTGCATATATCTCAGGGAAAGGGACTTACCGAATTTTTCGATTTGATTTCCCGCATCGTTTACATAAAATTCACGCTCGGTATGATAGCCTGCCCACTGAAGAACGCTTGCAAGGCAGTCGCCGATAGCTCCGCCTCTTGCGTTGCCGATATGCATCGGACCTGTAGGGTTGGCTGAAACAAATTCCACAAGAACCTTCCTGCCCTTGCCCAGTTCAGTTTTTCCGTAATTTTCCTTTTCCGTGTTAACGGTTTTTACGACGTCCGAGAACCACCTTCTTCCGAGAAAGAAATTCATAAATCCGGGGCCTGCGATTTCGGCTCTTTCAAAGACAGTTCCCGTCAAATCAATTTTTCCGCAGATAAGCTCGGCAATTTTCCTTGGCGGCATTTTAAAGCTTTTTGCGCAGACCATTGCGGTATTTGCCGCAAAATCTCCATGAGCCTTATCAGCGGGAATTTCAATGTTAAAAGCCGGAATCGGAATTGCCGGAACTTCTTCCTCCGCAACAAGTCTTCCGAGAGCCTCCATAATCAGCTCATGAAGCTGATCCGAAGCATTTTTAATGAGATCTGACATATTTAATAGTCCTTTCAGTTAGTAATATCAGAATTTTTTATTTTAAGAATTATTTCGTTGTCCGAAAGATACGAGGAATTAAGATCAAGGGTATATTTCAGGCGCAGACTTCCGTCCTTCTGAAGATTATCCTCGATAAGATGCGTGAACACGCCTATCTGAAGCATTCCATAGGGTGTTCCGTATTGGCAGAAATGCTTTTTTTCCTTTTCGAGATTCAGGGACGAATTTGCCGTGCCGCTGCGAACGATTGACGCGGTTTTTCCGTCCGTTTTTATTGTGGTTGTCGAGCCTTCAAATCCCGTTGCAGGCGTATCCTCATAGGAAATCACGCTGCAATCGTCATCTATGCGGCAGTTTGCTTTTGTTATAAGCTCTGTTTCACTTTTCTCGCCGTTCTGCCACTGTATGCTCATAAGCGAGATAATTACATTATTTTCCAAAACCTGCTCCTTATATATTCACATCTATTTAATATGTTCTCTCCGCGTTTTCTATAGCCTGTTCCAGAAGCTTATCGATGAGATAGGGCAGCTCCATTCCCAGCTGCTTCATGAGCTGAGGATAAATGCAGTCTGCCTTAAAGCCCGGCATGGTGCTGACCTTGTTCAGGTAGAGATCGCCGTTTTCCGTCAGGAAGAAATCAATTCGCGCCATGCCCTTGCAGCCGAGAATCATAAACGCTTTGACGGCGGTTTCCCTAATAAGATTCATGGTTTCGTTGTCGAGGCTTGCAGGAACTTCAAGATCGCCGCTTTCAGATACGAAGCACTCTCTTGAGCATTCGCGGCTCTCCCGTGACTTTATTTCGCCTATATATGATGAAAACGGATTATCATAGCCGAAAACGGCAGCCTCAAGCTCTCTGCCGCTGATGTATTCCTCCACCACGACCTTGTTGTCATGGGAAAAGGCTGTTTTCACGGCAGCCTCAAGCTCCTCTAAATTATCCGCTCTTCCCGAACCGGCTGAGCTGCCGCAGTTTGCGGGACGCACCATCATGGGGAATCCGAGATCCGACGCAATTTCACTGCACCGTCTGTTCAGATAATTTATCTGGCGCTGTGTGATGAGATGCCATGCGGCAGTTTTGATTCCGTAGCTGTCCAGAATCATGTGTGTATGGGACTTATCCATGCAGGAGGCTGAGGAAAGAAGTCCGCAGCCCACATAGGGGATTCCCGAAAGGTCAAGAAGCCCCTGAATTGAGCCGTCCGCACCGTATTTGCCCTGAAGAACGGGGAATACAACGTCCACCCTTTTCAATGAGGTTTCGCCGTTTTCGATAGTTACGATTCCCTTATATATCGGATCAGGCGAAATGAAAGCGGAGGTACAGTCGGGGTTGGTTTCCCATCTGCCGGTTGGAATTTCGGAAACATCTCCCGGAAAATACAGCCAGCGACCTTTTCTGGTAATTCCGATGCAGATTACCTCATATTTATCGGCAGGAATATTTTTTATTACCTCCGCCGCAGAGGCAAGAGACAGTTCATGTTCGCTTGAAACACCTCCGAAAATAACAGCAGCCTTAATTTTCGCCATAGTCAAACTCCTTTTACAAACGATTATTATTTAGTATCACTATATTTTATCACATTTCACAAAAAACTTCAAGTATTTTTTGTGGGAATGAAGAAATTTGCAGGAATTTCAAAGCAAAGTTGAATTGTTTCACAAGTTTCAACACTGTTTTTTAGCATCTTGCACAAACATAAATATATTGTTTTTATTGGAATATCTCTCAAATTTTAACAATAATGTTAAATTACAAATAAAATTCGGGCAGTCATAAGCTGCCCGAGTTATTTGAGAATATCAGATTTTTTCAATTTTCTTTGTAGACAAAACTCTTATGGAATTGAGAATTAGCAGCATTGCCGTTCCCGAATCGGCAAAAACAGCAAACCACATACTCGGGATTCCCAGAAGCCCAAGCACGAGAACCGCAGCCTTGATTACAAGAGCAAAGGCAATATTCTCATAAGAGATTCTGAGTGTTCTGTCGGCAATTTTCTTTGCCTTTACAACAGAATCAGGCTCGGAATTCATGAACACCGCATCAGCAGCCTCAAGCGCAAGATCAGCTCCGCTCTGCATAGCTCCGCCAACGTCCGCACCCGCAAGCACAGGTCCATCGTTAATGCCATCCCCGACAAACATTACCGCACCGTATTTTTCACGTATTCTGCCGATTTCCTCCAGCTTTTCATTTGGCATAAGCTCGCCCCTCACGTAATCGATTCCAAGCTCCGAGGCTGTCGCCTCCGCATTTTCCTTTTTATCCCCCGTCAGCATGGCTGTCTTTATTCCCATTTTTTTCAGAAGTTCAATTGCTCTTGCCGAGCCTGCCTTTACGGAATCCGACACAATCACACGTCCAAGAAGCTCTCCGCCAAAGGATACGTACACAATGCTGCCTGATATTTTTTCATCCTCATGGGGAATTTCTATGCCGTTTTCATTCATTAACCTTGCGCTGCCGCATAAAAGCTGCTTTCCGTTAAGCTCAGCTGCGACTCCTCTGCCGGAATATTCCCGAATTTTCTCCGGCGCTTCATGCTTTATGCCCCTGTCAGCGCAGTATTTCACAATGCTTACCGCAACGGGATGTGTTGAAGCTGTTTCGCAGGCTCCGCAAAGGGAAATTATCTGCTCCTCGGTCAGCTTGCCGTAGGATTTCACATTCGTTACGCTGAACGAGCCGTTTGTGATTGTTCCTGTTTTGTCGAATGCGATTGCCTTAACCTTTCCGAGAGCCTCCAGTGCGTTACCGCCCTTGAAAAGTATTCCCAGCCTTGACGCTGCTCCTATTCCCGAAAAATACGCAAGCGGCACGCTCAGAACAAGTGCGCAGGGGCAGCTTATTACAAGAAAGGTCAGGGCTGTGTAAACCCATTTGCTCCAATCGCCTGTAATCAGCGATGGAATTATTGCCGTTGCCGCAGCTATGAGAATTACAACAGGCGTGTAAACCTTTGCAAATCTCGTAATAAACCTGTCGATTTCAGGCTTCGTTTCAGATGCGGTTTCAACAGCTTCGGCAATTTTCGCAATCATGGAATCACCTGCCGCAGCCTTCGCGCATACAGTTATTGCCTCGTTCATGTTGATGCAGCCGGATATTACCTCATCCCCTGCCCTTACAGATAACGGCACAGGTTCGCCGTTTATTGCCGAGGTATCTATTCTTGTTTCGCCGGATTCCACCGTTCCGTCAACGGCAATTCGCTCGCCCGGCTTGACTCTGATTATATCGCCGACTGCCACCTCATCGGAGTGAACTCTGACAAATTCATTATCCCGAAGCAAATCAACCTCATCAACCTTGAGTCCGGCAGCGGCTGTAATTGCCCTGCGGCTCTTGTTTACGGCATAGTCCTCAAAAATTTCGCCTATTTTGAAAAATAAAACTACGCCTACGGCTTCGGAATATTCACCAAGTATGAAAGCTCCGATTGTGGCAACAGTCATCAGAAAATTTTCATCGAAAAAATTTCCGCCGCGCAGATTCTTTACAGTTGCGGCAAGAACGCCGTATCCGAGAATCAGATATGAAATTATATAGAGAATCAAGCCCGGCACATTTAAATCTATAACGTGATCGAGAATCAGAGCTGCCGCATATACCAAAACTCCGACGGCAAGCGAAAGCAGTTCCTTTTTCATGCCGCCCTCCTCGCCATGTGCATTTTCGGCCTCGGCTTCGGGAACAAGCTCAACCTCCGCTTCGATTTTACGTGCTGTTCTGAGCATTTTCTTTTCTGTGGCAGGCGTAATTTCACCGACTACCCTGAGCTTTCTCATGGGAAAGTTGAGAGATGCCGATTCGATTTCCTCAAAGTCAGCGATTGCCGCTTCGATTTTTCCTCCGCAGTGAGCGCAGTCGAGATTTTTGACAATATACATTTTCTCCATACATACATCTTCTTTCATATGAATAATTGTTCATGTGTTTAATATATCATATCTGAACTGTCTTGTCAATAGCCTGAGAATATTTTCTTTACATTTTACAATGGACGTGATATAATTATTTAAAATCACAGAATCATCGATTTCTATGGCAAAAATTGTATAGTTAGCATCGCATAACAAATTTTCAAAAAAAATTTTCGGATTTTTTCGTCTTTTTGCGTTTCAAAATACACTACATTATGAAAGCTTTCAAAAATGCATTTTGCATTGCATATCAAGCTGAAAGGAGTGATATACATGACGGCTGAGCAGAAAATTCTTGCCGGAGGTGACGGTAATATTATTATAACAAATTCAGATCAGGAAATTTCTTCAGATTGCATTGACAGCGAAGTCAACAGACTGATAATCAGCTGCAAAACATCTAAAGAAAGCCTGTGCAGACTTTACAATATGTTCAAAAAGAGCGTTTTTGCCGTTGCTTTCAGTATTACCGGCGATTTCCATATCTCTGAGGACTGTGTTGCCGAAACATTCATACGTCTTACGCAGGTTAAACGCTTTTCGCCTAAAGCCGGCGACGGAAAGGGCTTTATACTTACAATTGCACGCAATGTTGCGCTGGAGCAGCACAGACGCTACAAAAGAGAATGCGTCAGCTTAGTAATTCAAGGATACGGCGAGGCTGATAAAACCGTAGAGGACAGCATTTTTCTCAATCAGCTACTTAAAAATCTGAATGACAAGCAGCGTCAGATAGTCGTTCTGAAAATCTACAGCGAGCTGACCTTCAAGGAAATCGCGAAAATTATGAAATGTCCCGAATCAACCGTCAAATCAAAATATAAAAAGGCTATTGAAATTTTACAGAAAAAGGCAGGTGTCGGAAAATGAAAAAGAACAATCTCGGAAATTCTGAATTTGAAAATCAGCTTCGCGATAAAATGGACGAATTGGCTTCTTCGGTTGACTGCTTTGATAAAATTTCTAACCGTGCTTTTCCCGAAAAAAAGACTGAAAATTCCGATTACGAATACACTGTAAATGAGCTTGAAAATGTTTCCGGAAGGAAAAAGCGCCCGAAGCTTCTGGCTGCAACAGCTATTGCCGCGGCAGCAGTGATTTGTCTGGCATTTATCCCCAAAAACAGCGGTTTTATGAATTTCTACTACACCTACGTAGATAAATCTGACAATATGAGCTTCCGCGAGATAATCAGCGAGCTTAAATACGAAACCGAAAATTTCACATATGAATTTCAGGATTTCACCCTTGACGAATACATCAAATACGACGTTCTTATTACGCCTCTCCAGAGCTGTCCCTTTGAGGAACAGGATAAGGATAATATTAACGTCAGAATCTATACGAAAACGTACAATGATATTCCCACCAATCAGGTGTATGTCATTGAATATGAGGGCGATTACGATGATGAGAATTTCATTGCCGCTGCCGATACAAAGGCAAAGTTCACATCCGAGGATTTCGATAAATATAGTTCAACCGGCATACAAAGTACGTACACAACTCAATCCGAAAATTTCACATTATCGGAAAATACTCTGACGGATTCATCGGGCGCTCCGGTTACCGCTGCGGAATTTGCTTATCAATGCATTTTCAAATATAATGACGATTCATTTATGCTTTTTTCGCAGGTTCTTTACTATTACACAAATGGGTATTCCGAAAATACGGAATATTATTACGATATAACGGGCAGCTGTGAATATGAATATGGTTATGATTACAGCGAATCTCTAAGTGACAGCGAGGCTCTTGTTGATTTTGATAAAACCGTTCTGAATGATACATGGAACAACGTGGTCTATTACAGCGACAGCTCCGCAGAAGCTGATACAGAGCTTTCCTATTTCCACGAGGCGGATATTTACTGCGGCGAGGACGAAAGTGATTTTGATTCAGGCTCTGTTCTGAAGGTCGCACCGTATTCCCTTGCCGATGAGGATATTTTCAACGCGGATATGATGGGAACTGCTATTTCCCTTTATGATGAAAACGGCAGCTGTCTTTGCAGCATAATTCCGCCTGTAAACAGTAATCTGCGCATATGCTGGGTTATATACACGGCGGATACGGGAAGTGATATTACAGCGTTATCAGACGACGATGCTTTTGGATATACGCTTTCCTATGACTACCTTAGCTCTTATCATCTCAATATTTATTATTCGGGCGACTCCCGGTCGGAAACGCTTGCGCAGGTGCAGGAGGATTCGGATGCGCTGAGTCAGGAAGATGACATCGAGTATGAAATCTCAATCGAATATGAAGCTTCAACTGAATAGCTCAAAGGAGCAAAAGAAAGATAAATAAAATATCCCATATAAGATAACTCCATCCATATAATACAACTCAAATGACGTCCTCCCATTGCGGAGGACGTTGTTTTTGTTATATAATAAATATTTATATATTCTATTGACATTTTGGGAATAAATATGGTATATTTAGTATATAGAAGCTGTACAGGCGTCTTAAGTATTTTTATTAATATGTTTTAGGAGGTTTTTATGGATTCACTAAAAAAGTATGTGGCTGAGTTTATCGGTACATTTGTTCTTGTACTTCTCGGCTGCGGAACTGCAATGCTCGTGGGATGCGACGCTGTAAACGGCGGAGGCTATATCCTCACTGCACTTGCATTCGGTCTTGTTATCGTTGGTATGGCATACTGCATCGGAAATATTTCGGGCTGTCATATCAATCCCGCTGTTTCACTTGGTGTACTTATCAGCGGAGGTATGTCCGTTACCGATTTCATCGGCTATGTTGTTGCTCAGATTCTCGGAGCAATCGCAGGCTCGGGAGTTCTCAAGCTCATTTTCAGCCTCGGTGATATTACCGATATGACAGGCGGATATGGTTCAAACGGTCTTGCAGGAGTCAACGGAAGCGCAGCAGCAGGTCTGATTGTTGAGATTCTTCTCACATTCATCTTCGTACTTACCATTATCGGCGTAACTTCGAAAGAAGCCGGTCATGGCTCGTTCGGCGGACTTATAATCGGTCTTACGCTTACTCTCGTTCACATTTTCGGCATCGGTCTTACCGGAACATCGGTAAACCCCGCAAGAAGCATCGGCCCTGCTTTATTCGCAGGCGGCGACGCACTCAAGGATCTGTGGGTATTCATTGTAGGTCCTCTCGTTGGAGCTGCTCTTGCTGCTCTGGTTTATAAGTTCCTCAAGCCCGCAAAGAAATAATAAAACCTATACTTAAAAAGGGACGCTTCAGGCGCCCCTTTTCTTATTTGAGGCAGCCGGAGGAAAATCTATCATTAATTAATTCTATTGTCAAAACATCTCTATTGACAATTTCTCCGGAATATATTATAATGTTTAGGTAACACCGCACAATTATTGCGAGATATTACCATTTTTCGATTTTTTGTCAGATTGTATAAAAGCAATGCGGTCATACTAAGTATCCGCCATAAGGCTTTTGTGCAAGATGACAGGAAATCGGAAGGCACGTCAGGCTGCAGTGCGGATAAAAATATTTGCTGTTTCAAATAATTCTAAGGAGTTAATAACTATGGCTAAAAAACAAATGTCAAGAGAAGGCTACGAAAAGCTCGTTCAGGAGCTTGACGACCTTAAAATCAATAAACGTAAAGAGGTTGCGCAGAAGCTTAAAGAAGCACGCTCCTACGGCGACCTTTCCGAAAACGCTGAGTACGATGAGGCTAAAAATGAACAGGCTATCCTCGAGGCTCAGATTGCCGAGCTGCAAAATACAATTGACAATGCCGAGGTCGTTGAGGATTCCAATGTTTCCGTTGACGAAATCGGTATGAGCTCAGTTATTAAAATCAGACGCGTGGGTTCGGACAAGGTCGAAACATTTACTATTGTCGGCACTAACCATGCCGATGTAAAAGAGGGCAAGCTCTCTGATGAATCACCTATCGGCAAGGCTGCTCTCCACAAAAAAGTCGGCGATATTTTTATTGTTGAAGCTCCTGCCGGCGAGCTTCAGTTCGAGGTTCTCGAAATTTCCAAGTAAAGGATGTTAAATTGTATTATGAGCGAAAACCAGATCAATAACGCTCCTGCTGCGGAGGAAGCCGCACAGGATATAAATATTCTGAAAAAAATAAGACTCGAAAAGCTTGACGACCTTAAAAGCCGCAATGCCGATCCTTATCAGATTACTAAATATGACGTGACAGCTAAGGCTGCTGACGTCAAGGCAAAATATGAATCCGATGAAGCCGAAATCATCGCTTCGGCTCAGGGAGATGAGGAAAAGGTTAAAGAGGGTCTTGAGTCATTAAAGACCGTTACACTCAGGCTTGCCGGACGTATTATGAGCTGGCGCGATATGGGTAAGGCTAACTTTATAGATTTGCGTGACAATACCGACCGTATCCAGATTTACGTGCGTTCAAACGATATTGGCAAGGGGGAATTCGCCGAATTCAAGAAATGGGATATCGGCGATATTGTCGGCGTTGAGGGATTTGTGTTCAGAACACGCAGAGGTGAAATTTCCGTTCACGCGCAGAAAATCACGCTTCTCTCAAAATCGCTTCTCCCCCTTCCCGAAAAATGGCATGGTCTGAAGGATCAGGATATGCGCTACCGTCAGAGATACGTTGATCTTATCGTGAATCCGGATGTTAAGGAAACCTTCGTCAAGAGAAGCAAAATTATCAGCGAGGTAAGAAATTATCTGGACGCTATGGGATATATCGAGGTTGATACGCCTGTTCTCCACACTCTCGAAATCGGAGCTGCCGCAAGACCCTTCGTTACGCACCATAACGCTCTTGATATGGATATGTACCTCCGAATCGAAACGGAGCTTTACCTTAAAAGACTTATTGTCGGCGGCTTCGACCGTGTTTACGAGGTTGGACGTATCTTCCGCAACGAGGGCATGGATACTTCGCATAACCCTGAATTCACAACGGTTGAAATGTATCAGGCCTACACTGACTATATCGGCATGATGGATCTCATCGAAAATATGTACAGAACTATTGCCGAAAATGTATGCGGAACCTCAAAAATCACCTATCAGGGCGTTGAAATCGACCTCGGCAAGCCTTGGGAAAGACTTACTATGGCTGAAGCAGTTAAAAAATATGCCGGCGTTGATTACAATGACTGGGCTGATGATGAAGCTGCACGTGCCTGCGCAAAGGAAAAGGGCGTTGAGGTTGACGAAGGTGAAGCCGCAACAAAAGGTCACGTTCTTATTGCCTTCTTTGACGCTTTTGTTGAGGATAAGCTCGTTCAGCCGACTATTATTTATGACTATCCTGTTGAGAATTCTCCTCTCGCTAAGAGAAAGCCCTCTGACCCTGCATTTACCGAGCGCTTTGAGTATTTCATCTACTGCCGTGAAATGGGCAACGCTTTCTCGGAGCTGAACGACCCTATTGATCAGAAGCAGCGTTT
Source organism: Ruminococcus sp. (assembly GCA_021200415.1). Lineage (GTDB taxonomy): Bacteria > Bacillota > Clostridia > Oscillospirales > Ruminococcaceae > Ruminococcus. The sequence goes on from JAJQGO010000013.1 coordinate 173,295, forward strand.
TGTTAAGCAGGTTGAGGCTAAACGCGCTCAGGGAGCAAACGCTGAGGTTGATGAGGACTTTGTAACAGCTCTTGAATATGGTATGCCTCCTACGGGCGGACTCGGCTTCGGTCTGGACAGACTTGTTATGCTCCTCACCGACAGTCCTTCAATCAGAGATGTTCTCCTCTTCCCGACAATGAAGCCTATTCCTCAGCAGAATTCCGGCGAAAGCAAGGAGAATAAGGAAAACTAATTTACTCACAAAATTTATCGGGGTGTGCTTTTCGGTGCGCCCCTTTGCGTTTACGCGGAGGTAATATGAAAGATAAGGATAAGGAAATTCCCGAAAATCAGGACGATGACGATAAAGTCCATGTGGATAAAAGCGTTTTTCAGACGGCAAAGGACATTCAGCAGACAAAACAGGCTGAGCTTGAGGCTCAGGAGCTTGAAATGCAGCGTCAGCTTGAGGAACGTGAAAAGAAACGGCGTGAAGCCTATGACAGAAAAATCCTCGAGGAAAAAAAGGAGCTTCTGCGCCTGAAGCAGGGCACTATCGAGGAAAGCGAGGTTATTCATGAGGAAGCGCCTGAAATAGTCAAGCTCTCGCCTTGGAATAGATTCAAAAATTTTATTTATCACAATAAATGGTGGCTCTGGCTGGCTGCCTTCTTTGTGGCAGTGGCAATTTACCTGATTTATGACCTTGCAGCAAAGGAAAAGCCTGACATTATCATTCTGGTTCTGAATCAAAACGATTCAATTGGATATTCGGACAGCCTTTCCGAATATGTTGAGCAGTTCTCTGAGGATTTCAATGATAACGGCGAAGTGCTTGCTTCTGTTTACTATATCCCATACACGGAAAATACCAACAGCAACTATGCCAACGGTGTTGATACAAAGCTCACTGTAGAGCTTCAATCCGCCGATTCTATGATAATTATTGCGGACAGCCTTATCACCAACATTATGGATACCGATGAAACCCTTGTAAACCTCGAAGAGCTGTTTCCGGATAACCCGAACGTAGAGGGCTGCTTCTATTGGCTCAAGGACTCAAATTTTGCCGAAAGACTTGGACTCAGTGAGGATGATATTTCCGATGATATGTTCCTTGCATTCCGTATTCCGCAGACTCTTATGTATGCGGATGAGGAGGATATGCAGGAAACCTATGACAAGGACTTCCCTGTTTTCGAGAAAATTATTGAGGATTTAAGCAAGTAGCACACAGCAATCTCGCTGAGCATTGCCTTTACAAATCCGCCATAATTTGATATAATTAAAGACAGCACCGCACAAGAATTGCTGTGCAGATGCAATATTACATCGAAAAGAGGTATTCATTTGGCAAATAAAAATATAAGAAATTTTTGCATAATTGCACATATAGATCATGGTAAATCTACCCTTGCCGACCGTATTCTCGAAAAAACCGAAACTGTCGCAATTCGTGATATGGAGGATCAGCTTCTCGATAATATGGATATTGAGAGAGAACGCGGCATTACCATAAAAGCACGGGCAGTACGCCTGAAATATACCGCAAAGGACGGCGAGGATTACATCTTCAACCTTATTGATACTCCCGGTCACGTGGATTTCAACTACGAGGTTTCACGCTCCCTTGCCGCCTGTGAGGGCGCAATTCTCGTTGTTGACGCTTCACAGGGAATCGAAGCACAGACGCTTGCCAACACGTATCTTGCTATCGAACACGACCTTGAGGTCGTTCCCGTTGTCAATAAAATTGATCTGCCCTCCGCCGACCCCGACAGAGTATGCTCCGAAATCGAAAATGTAATCGGCATACCGGCTATGGACGCTCCGAGAATCTCAGCTAAAATCGGTCTGAATATTGAAGATGTCCTCGAAAAAATCGTTACGGATATTCCGGCACCGCAGGGCGACCCCGAAAAGCCCCTCAAGGCGCTTATTTTCGACAGCTATTATGACTCGTACAAGGGCGTTATAATTTATGTGCGTGTTAAGGAGGGTACGGTGAAAATCGGTGATAATATACGCCTTATGGCTACCGGAGCTGTTTTTACCGTGGTTGAGGCAGGCTGCATGGACGCCGATTCACTCGTGAATACAGGTACTCTCGAGGCAGGTGAGGTTGGCTACATTTCCGCTTCAATCAAAAGCATCGGCGATACACGTGTCGGCGATACCGTCACCAACAATGACAATCCATGTGATGAGCCGCTGCCCGGCTACCGCAAGGTAAATCCTATGGTTTATTCGGGTGTCTATCCTGCCGACGGAGCTAAATACGGCGACCTCCGCGACGCTCTTGAAAAGCTTCAGCTCAATGACGCTTCTCTTTCCTTTGAGCCTGAAACCTCCGTTGCTCTCGGATTCGGATTCCGCTGCGGATTTCTCGGGCTTCTCCACATGGAAATCATTCAGGAGCGCCTTGAACGTGAATATAATCTCGACCTCATAACAACTGCGCCTTCGGTTATTTATAAGGTTACTCTTACAAGCGGTGAGGTTCAATATATTGACAATCCGACAAATTATCCCGACCCAGCTCTTATCGCCTCCGCGGAAGAGCCTATGGTCAAGGCTGATATTCTCTCCCCTTCGGAATTTGTGGGCAATATTATGGAGCTTTGTCAGGACAGACGCGGAATCTTCAGGGATATGCAGTATCTTGACGACACAAGGGTGAATCTCCATTATGAGCTGCCGCTGAATGAAATTGTATACGACTTTTTCGATGTGCTTAAATCACGCACAAAGGGCTACGCTTCATTCGACTATGAAATGCTGGGATATAAGCCGTCTAAGCTCGTTAAGCTTGATATTCTTCTGAATGGTGAAATCGTTGACGCCCTTTCATTTATAATCCATGCGGATAAGGCTTACGGCAGAGCGCGTAAAATTGCCGAAAAGCTCAAGGAAAATATTCCCCGTCAGCTTTTTGAAGTCCCGATTCAAGCCGCTATCGGCGGCAAGGTTATTGCCCGTGAAACCGTAAAGGCTATGCGCAAGGACGTTCTCGCAAAGTGCTACGGCGGCGATATTACACGTAAGAAAAAGCTCCTCGAAAAGCAAAAGGAGGGCAAAAAGCGTATGCGCCAGCTTGGTACTGTAGAAGTTCCTCAGGAGGCCTTCATGAGCGTCCTGAAGCTTGATTCGTAATGTAATGATAAAGGAGAAATTATGAGCATTTATACTTGTCCTCACTGCGGTGAGAAATCTTTTAATCCTTGGACTAAAGCTTTTGCTGGTCAGATGAACTCCAAAGGCAAGCCCTGTCCGAAATGCGGACGACGCTGCGTCAACGGCAAGGGAGCTACGATTTTCAACGCAATTTACTGCCTTCTCGCATTCGCCTGCATTATTTTCACGTATCTGAAGGCTCCGGATATTGAGTGGCTTTCATACTGGGAGCTTATTATCGTTCCCGCGCTGCTTGTTTCAATTATCATCATTCCGAAGCTCGTCAATGCATTCTTTTTCAAAATGGAACAGGCAATTCGTCTGGATTACTGATGGATTCAGCGGGAATATATATTCACGTTCCGTTCTGCGGAAAAAAATGCGGATACTGTGATTTTTACTCTGTAAAGTATTCGGGAACGGCTGCCGCTGACTATACGGACGCTGTTCTGCGCAATCTGCGTTATTACTCCGACATCGGCCGGACTGTCGATACCGTTTATTTCGGCGGAGGTACTCCCTCCCTGCTGACTGCGGCTCAAATTGAATCTATACTTTCGGAAATTGAACGTGATTTTTCTCTTGACGGCAATGCGGAAATTACGCTTGAGGCAAACCCGAATACACTTACTCCGCAAAAGCTTGCGGAGCTGCGCAGAATCAACGTGAATCGCCTTTCTCTGGGAGTTCAGTCACTCGCTGACGATGAGCTAAAATTTCTGGGGCGAACTCATTCCGCCGAAAGAGCCGTAAGGGCAATTCGTGACGCACATGACGCAGGCTTTTCAAATATTTCCTGCGACCTGATGATAGGGATTCCAAAGCAGACTGCCGAATCCATGAAGCGCTCAATCAGCCGCCTTGCGGAGCTTCCTATACAGCACGTATCGGCTTATATTCTGAAAACGGAAAAGGGTACGCCCTTTGACTGCGATGAAATACGTGAAATTCTGCCCGACGACGATGTAACGGCTGATTTGTACCTGAGCATGGTCGGTCTGCTTGAACAATTCGGGTTCAGACAATATGAGGTTTCAAACTTTGCGCTGTCGGGATACGAAAGCCGCCACAACTGCCGCTACTGGAAATGCCGCGACTACATCGGAATTGGCCCGTCAGCTCATTCCTGCTTTGGCAATAAAAGATTTGCAGCCGAACGCAGCATTGATTCCTTCATTCAAAGTCCGGTTCAGAAAACATATGTTACAGATAATTCTCCGTGCGGATTTGAGGAATCAGCCATGCTCCGTCTGCGCCTGAAGGAGGGTCTTGACCTTGCGGAAACAGGCTCTCACAGGGAAAAAATCGAAAAAAAAATTCCCGACCTTGTTAAAGTCGGGTATGCTGAATTTGACGGAAGATATATCTCTCTGACTCCAAAAGGATTTCTTATGTCAAATTCGATAATTGAATATCTTATATTTGAATAGCTATTTCAGAAGCTCCTCCCGCATTTGCGTCAGGAGCTTTTTTTCTCGCCTTGATACCTGAACCTGCGTCATACCAAGAGCCTTTGCCGTTTTCGACTGAGTTAAGCCCCTGAAATAGCGAAGCTCAAGAAGCGCCCGATCCTTCTCGTCAAGCGCCGCCATTATCTGCCTGAGTGCAAGAACATCAACAATTTCATTATCGGGAGCCTCCACGGGAATATCAAGCTGCCCCTCTCCATCCTCTCCGACTGTCAGGGATATTACAGGCTGACTTACGCACAAAGCCTCCGATATATCCGATTCGCTTTCCCCCGAAAGCTGCGCAAGCTCGCTGATTGTCGGCTCTCTGCCCTCCTGCCGGCGAAAAACCTCGCACATTTTCTGAATACGCATGGACAGCTCCTTCAGGCTGCGGCTCACCTTAACTGCTCCGCCGTCACGAAAAAGGCGCTTGATTTCGCCGAGAATTACAGGAACAGCATACGTGGAGAACCTGACTCCTCTTTCCGAATCGAAAGCCCTGACTGCCTTCAGCAAGCCTATGCAGCCTGCGGAATACAAATCGTCATACTCAATTCCCCTGCCCCTGAATTTATTCGCGCACAGATGAACAAGTCCGAGATTATCCTCGGCAGCCGGTCTTTTTGTTTCAGCTTCCATGATTTCCGAGCCTTTTGCGCATGACGACAGTCGTTCCCTTTCCCAATGCGCTTTTCACTGTCAGCTTGTCGGTGAATGATTCCATAACGGAAAAACCAAGTCCCGAACGCTCCTCCTCGGGAGCTGTCGTAAAAAGAGGCTCCATTGCCTGCTTTATATCCGCAATTCCGCAGCCCCGATCCTTGATTCTTATGTAGATTTCGCGTCCCGCAAGAAGCTTAACCGTCAGCTCAATGTTCCCCTTTCCGCGGCGGTATCCATGCACAACCGAATTTGTTACGGCTTCAGAAACTGCCGTGCGTATATCCGAAAGCTCCTCTACAGTCGGGTCAGCCTGCACGAGAAACGAAGACACCACAGCCCTTGCCGTGCTTTCATTTACCGAAAGTGACGGCATCACGAATTTTATTTCATTTATTACTTCCATTTTCATGATTCCTCCTAACATTTGTCGCCTGTAATGCGGACAAGCTTTTCAATTCCCGAAAGCTTCATGACACGGCGTATGTACGACTGAGGATTGCGCACCTCAAGACTTCCGCCGCATTCGTGAATGAGCTTATAGCGTCCGATTATCAAGCCGATTCCTGAGCTGTCCATAAATGAGATATTTCTGAAATCTATAGCAAGCTTTTTCGGCTGTACGGTAACTATATATTTATCAAGCTGCCTGCGTATTTCCTTTGCGTTGTGATGATCTATCTCGCCGCTCAGAACAGCAACGGCTGCGCCGTCCTCCGATTTAATATCAATCTTCATTTTTTACTCCTCCTTTTGAATTATTATAATACGAACCACAGGCGATATATGTCGTATCCTGCGTAATTATTATTTTTCCCAAAACGATTGAAATCAAGGGATTTCGGTGATATAATAGGAGTATAAGTAACTCAAGGAGAATTTATCATATGTCGAAAACCTTCTGGAAAGGCAGCGCTCTGCTTTCACCCGTACCGGCGGCTCTCGTAACCTGCGGAACTGTTCAGAATCCAAATGTTCTGACCATTGGCTGGACAGGAATTGTATGTACCCGTCCGCCTATGACCTACATCTCAGTCCGACCCGAAAGATATTCCCATGATATTATCAGGGATTCCAGAGAATTTGTCATCAATCTCACAACCTCGGCTATGTGCCGTCAGACGGACTACTGCGGAGTCAAAAGCGGACGAAATACCGACAAATTCGCCGACTGCGGATTTCATATTCTTCCCGCGCAAAAGGTTTCAGCACCTGTTATCGAAGAGTGCCCCGCAGCACTTGAATGCCGCGTCACAGAATCAAAGCTTCTCGGCTCGCACACCATGTTTCTTGCGGAAATTGTCGGCGTTGACGTTGACGACAAATACATCGACAGCAAGGGCAAGCTTAATCTTCAGCAGTGCGGACTTGCCGCCTACGCCCACGGCGAATACTTCGCCCTCGGCAGGAAGCTCGGAGATTTTGGCTTTTCCGTGAGGAAAAAGCACAGAAAAAGCCGGTAATTATGTTATCATGTCCTCAATGAATGTGTTCAGCTCCTCCTCCGATTCCATTACAATTCCGTCCGCAAGCAGCTCACGGTCATATTCCGACAGCAGCGTCACATTGCAGTCAATTATGCGGTAGGGCGTTTCACTGTCGCCCCTGAATACGCCAAGCTTGCCATCGTACTCCCGAACAATACATTCAACCTGTTCAAGCTCCGAAAGTGTATGCGCACTCTTGGCCTCCACCTTCTGCCTGTGCAGGGACTGCCCAAGGGTGCATATTACTATGAAGCCCGATATTGTAACAGAGCCTACAAGCGTGAAAAATATCCTCCTGTTAATCATTTTATCACCTTTCCAATGAATTTACTGTAAATATTATTACCGTAATTTTCTATAATATACAAATCACTGTTTTTTTTCGCTTTAGGCTTAACAAACCCAAAAAAGTATGATATAATGGATTATGTATAATTGAAATCTTTGAAAGGAGCCGTCATCATCCGCCGACGCAATGATGACATGGTTAAAAATGAACGATAAGAATAAAAATTCCGAAAGTATGCAGCAGCCGTCATCTTATGCCGGCTACGGCAGAGCCGACAGCAGCAACAGATCTCGTAATCCACGCAGCACCGCCGATATGGCTAACGGTGCGGATATGAGAAACCAGACGCCCCCGAAAAAGAAAAAGAAAAAGCACAGCAGAGCTTTTCTCATTTTCAGGAAAATTGTAACCGTAATCGCAACAACACTTCTTTCATTGTTCCTTATAATGATAATTACAGGTACTGTCGTTGCAACGGCACTGACTGTGTACGTTCTCGACTTTATGGAGGAAACAAGCGGCATTACACTTCAGGAGCTTGAATCAGGAAGCGATACCTATTTCTACGGAGTCACCACAAATGAGGAAACAGGCGAAGAGGAATATTACATCCTGAACAGAGTGCAGACAGACGTTCAGCGTGTGCCTGTAACTATTGACCAGATTCCCCAGCACGTCCGTGACGCCTTCGTTTATACGGAGGACGAACGATTCTATTCCCATGACGGTGTGGACTATAAGCGTACCTTTTCAGCGTTTCTGAATATGTTCATTCATATTTACGATACGGAACAGGGCGGTTCAACCATTACTCAGCAGCTTGTAAAAAATCTGACGGGCGATGACGAGCAGTCACCACAACGTAAAATACGTGAGATTTTCCGAGCCATGCAGCTGGAGAAGAAATACTCGAAGGACGAAATTCTTGAGGAATATCTCAACTATATCGGCTTCGGAGGGCCTATTAACGGAATCCAGCTTGCCTCTCTGCGATATTTCGGAAAAAACGTATGGGAACTTGATACTGCGGAGGCGGCGACTCTGGCGGCTATCCCAAAAAGCCCGAACTACTATCGTCCCGATCTGAAAACATATGACGAGGATACCGGCGAGCTTATCTTTGACGGGCGCGCGAATAACAAGGAGCGTCAGCAGTATGTTCTATGGCAGATTTATCAGAACGGTGCTATTACCTATGACGAATATCAGGAAAGCCTGAATGAGGAGCTGATATATACAGACTCCGAGGAATATCTTGCGTCACATCCCGAAGCGACCGCTGAGGATCTTGAACAGGAGCAGACAGCCTATTCATGGGTGGTTGACGCGATGTACTACGAAGCCGCGGATTACCTATGCAGCCTATATAATATAGATCAATCCGAAGCGTTTAAACGTATCAACAGCGGAGGATACAGGATATACGCGACTATTGATAAGGAAATGCAGGAGTATGTGGAGGAAAAATTCCTTGATATAAATAATCTCCTGAGTCCCGAGTCCGTGCGAAAATGGGCGGATATAGACGGTGACGGAGAATCGGAGGAATATATACCGCATATCGCCTTTGTCGCCTTGAATTATGACGGCTCTGTAAGAGCTATGGTCGGAGATGTGGGCAAAAAGACAACCTCCCTTAGCACGAGCTATGCCGTTACCGAGCCGAGGCAGATCGGTTCAACCATAAAGCCTATCTCAACATACGGTCTTGCCCTTGAAACCGACCTGATACACTGGGGCTCGCAGTATAAGGATGAAGCTGTTTTGGAGGTAGACGGCAAACCGTGGCCGACCAACTATTCAACTGATGGATCCTTCAGCGTATCCGGTCAGACTATCAACATCTACTACGCAATCCAGAAATCATACAATACGATTCCCGCACAGCTATGCGACGAGCTGACACCTAACGCTGTATATAACTTCTGCGTTGACACTATGGGTATGGATCTCGACCCTGCCGATGAGGCGTATTCTCCCCTTTCAGTAGGCGCGCTGACATATGGTATTACTCTCGAAAATCTTGTTAACGCTTATATTCCTTACGGAAACGCAGGCGTTCAGTGCGAGGCTCATATCGTTTCAAGAATCGAACAGGGCAGCGATGAGGTAATTTACGAGAACAACGGCAATCCCTATCAGGCTGTAAGCTCTGAAACAGCATGGGTAATGAACCGTCTGCTGAAAAATGTTGTCGAGAACGGTACAGGTACGGCTGCGCAGCTTGAAAATAAGGTTGTCTGCGGCAAGACAGGTACTACCGATAACTGGTCTGACCTGACATTTGTTGGTCTGACGACTGATTTCGTAAGCGGAGTAACCATTGGTTATAAATATTACAACGAATCTCTTTCACTCCCGACATCTCTCAAATCAGCTCAGGTGTGGAAAAACGCTATCGGCGATTACGCTGACAGCATTGAATCAACCTCCGACTTTGAAGCAGATGAAAACGTAATCGAAGCTCCGATGTGTACCGTAACAGGCATGATTGCGGGAGCCGACTGCCCCAAGGGTGTTACAGGCTACTGGAAATCTACCAACGCTCCCGTCTGCACAGGAAATCACTATTCATCATCATCATCTTCATCTGAAACATCTACCGAAGCCGCAACCGATTCCACAGCCGCAACGGAAACTGCAGCTGAAGGTGCGGACGACACGCAGACTGCCGCAGAGGAAACGCCTGCTGAGGCTCAGGCAGCGGAGGCGGCTACAGAAGCGGCTGCCGCTGAAGAGCCTGCCGCAGATGCCGCGGATGCTGCCGAAACGCCTGCCGAATAACATAGAGTGCTGCCAAAGGAGTTTATTGTGGATAATACTTTAAAAATTTGCTGTCCATGCCATTTTGGACTGGAAAGCGTTCTGAAATATGAAATTTTGAAAATCGGAGGAGATAACCTCCACATTACGGACGGAAGAATCACCTTTACCGGCGATGAAAATATGGTGGCAAGAGCTAATCTGTGCCTTTCGACAGCTGAAAGAGTTCTGATTGAATTGGCTGAATTTAAAGCAGCTACCTTCGAGGAGATTTTTCAGGGAGTCAAGGCTGCCGAGCTTGAACGCTTTATCGGCAGGGACGATGCCTTCCCCGTTAAGGGATATTCCCTGAATTCGACGCTTCACAGCGTTCCGGACTGCCAGTCCATAATAAAAAAAGCCGCTGTGGAGCGACTTAAATCAAAGTATAACATTTCCTGGTTTGAGGAAACAGGCGCACCTGTTCAGATAAAATTCAGTATCCTTAAGGATGTTGTAAATATTTATCTGGACACAAGCGGCGTGGGACTTCACAAGCGCGGCTACAGGCGAAATTCCAATGCCGCTCCCATAAAGGAAACTCTTGCCGCAGGAATTGTCGATCTCGCAAGGGTGCGTCCCGATTCCATTGTCTGCGACCCCTTTTGCGGCAGCGGAACGATTCTCATTGAAGCGGCACTCAAGGCACTTAAAATTGCTCCGGGCATAAACCGCAGATTTGCAGCCGAAAAGTGGAGCTGCTTCGATTCTTCCATATGGCAGGAGGAACGCCGCCGCGCTATTGACTGCGTTGACCGTTCGGCGAAATTTATAGGATACGGCTATGATATTGATGATTCCGCTGTTGCTCTGACTCTTGATAATGCCCACAAGGCGGGAATAAAATCTCGCCTGAAAATTGAACAGGCTGATATTTCAAAATTTCATCAGCCTGACTCCTCAATCGTTATCTGCAATCCGCCATATGGCGAAAGACTTCTTGAGCTTCGTGAAGCGGAGGCAATATATCGCACTATGGGCAGGGTTCTCGGAAGAGGCGGCGGAAAGCAAAGCTACATTATCTCCCCTCACGAGCAGTTTGAAGCCTTTTTCGGCACAAATGCGAGAAAACGCAGAAAGCTCTATAACGGCATGATAAAATGTCAGCTTTTTATGTATTTCTGAGCCGCCTTAAACAAAGCCTTTCAACAACGAGGTTTTTATGAACAGCAAATTCATACGCTTTATTCTGAATATATTTTACCCCAGCAGATGTCCTGTCTGCGGCTCTTTTATCGGATATAATGACGACTTCTGCGAAAAATGCAAAGACAGCCTCAATATATTCAAGGACAGCTTCACAATTGCAGAGGCTGACGGAACGTGCGCTTCATTTATATATGACGAGCATATTTCACCTGCCATTATGCTGCTCAAGGACGGTATATGCGGAAATGCCGATTTTGCGCTGGGGAACGCTCTCGCTCAGACTGTTTCTGAATCCGGATTTGCCGGCAAAGCGGACGTTATTATTCCCGTTCCGCTTCACAAAAGGGATAAATTTTCCAGAGGATATAATCAGGTTGAGCTTATTGCGAAGCAGATGTCCGCAAAATTGAAAATTCCCGTGTGCTTTAAGGCAGTTGAAAAAGTCAGGCATACAAGCTCGCAGAAATCTCTTACAAAGGCTGAGCGTCTCACCAATCTCAGCGGAGCCTTTGCTGCTGCGCATCCTGAACTGATTCAGGGGAAAAGCATTCTCCTCATTGACGATGTATGCACTACGGGAGCTACCTTATCTGAGCTTACAAGACTGCTCAAGGAAAACAACGCATCGCAGGTCTTTTGCGCCTGCTGCTGCAAAACCGAAATAAATAAAAACGAAGGTGATTCAAATGGAAATCAATCACTCTGAAAAGGCTGCCGAGCTTTTCGCGCAGGGATATAACTGTTCTCAGGCTGTTTTTGCCGCTTTCTGTGATGTAACCGGTATGGATACCGAAACCGCTTTGACTCTCGCATCGTCCTTCGGCGCGGGAATGGGCAGAATGAGGGAGGTATGCGGAGCTTGTTCCGCTATGTTCATGACGGCAGGAATTTTGTACGGCTACTCCTCCCCCAGCGACGATAAGGCAAAAGCTGAGCATTATAAGCGTATCCAGTATCTTGCGGAGAGATTCAAGGAGGAGCATGGCACGATTATCTGCCGTGAGCTGCTGAAAACGCTCAAGGTGAACAGCTCTCCCATTCCCGAACCGAGAACTGAACAGTACTATAAGGTCAGACCATGTATAAGATTCGTGCGAACGGCTGCACGTGTTCTCGATGAATATATTGCCGAACATCCATATAACGCAAAAGAGCCTCAATGAGGCTCTTTTAACAGGAGAGACAAAATGTATTTAAAGGAAAATGTAATCAAGCTTCTTCATGTGAAAAATGTAATTTTTATAATTGTCAGTGTATTCAGCATATTGGTCTGCGGTACATATATAATTTCGGAATTTACCTACTACAGGGATAATATTGAATATGCCTTAGAAGCGGTATCCATGAAATCTTCAATTATCTGGATTATCATCAGTGCGGTTCTGCTTGTTTTGTCGACTGTTTCACGCAGCATGATTAAAAAAGCTGCCTTTTATTCAAGCTTCTTTGAGGGCGACCTTGACGGATTTGTAAAATATTCCGACCTTGCGGCAGTTACCGGAAAAAAGCCGTCAACCGTTAAATCGCAGCTGACCTTCTTTCGTTTTATCTACATGAAAAATTACAGGCTGACTAAAAAGGACAATGTGGAAATTGTTGAGCTTTACAGCAAAAAAATCACCTGCGAATGCAGAAGCTGCGGTGCGCATATGGAAAAAAGAGCTTTCTTCACAAACACCTGCCCATACTGCGGCAGCTCGGATTTATTTGCAAAGGTTCTCGCAAACGACAGATTTTACAGCATTTCCAGCGATTTTCAGATCGGGCATAAAAATCCCGACTACTACAAGGGCAAGAGCTTGAATTTAAAGCTGCTGATATATTCTGTGCTTAATTGTATCGGATTATTTCTTGCGATATGTATGTTCTTTGTCGATGTCACCTACATTTCCAACTACTTCGATCACGATTATCAGCGTGAGGTTCTGCTGTCCAACGAAAATCACCTTTATTCATACGACCTGATAAAAGCAGATATTCTTGATTCAATTATTTATGTTTCGATTTTCTTTATCGTGTTTTTCGTACTCTCATATCTGGGAATAAAAAGACAGCGCAGCATTGTCAACGCAAAATCCTATGCTGAGTTCTTTTCGAAGTGCGGCTCTCCCTTTGTGGAGGTAAAATCTCTTCCGTCATTTTTCCACTCACGTGAAAAGAAAAAGCTGAAAAAATTCGGAAAGGCTGTCGAATACAGATACCTCGTTCACTGCACGCTGGAAATGCACAACAATGCCGTTGTGGCAGCACTGGCTAAGAAAATCGTCAAGGATCAGTGTCCGTCCTGCGGAAGTCCGATCAGCGGAGCTGTCAATGAGAGCTATGTGTGCAGATACTGCGGCAGAGGAATTATGGACGTAATCGTAAAGAAATAGCTTCTCATTCGAAACGTAAATTTTCTCAGAATTATCATAAGCTTCACACAAAACCGGAGTAATATAAGAATTGTAAAAGAACTGCGGAAAATCCCGCAGCGAACTTATCACTGCCGTATTCGGAATCAGTGCGGCAGACAAGAATATTCCACGCTGTAAAGTCCACCCTCTCTTTGCAGCGTTTTTTTATTTGCGAACGGCTGATATATACAGCATTCAAAATTAAAAAAAGAAAAAATGTTCTCTTTGTATCAAAGGTCTTTATTTCAGGCGAATTTTATGCTATAATAAATATTGGTAAACTTTTAGAATGAAGGGAGCTTCGTATGGATAGGTTTAAGCTGTTTTCACAATATTCGCCTGCCGGCGACCAGCCACAGGCAATTCAAAAGCTTGTGGACGGAATCAATTCGGGCAAAAAAGAACAAATACTCCTTGGCGTTACCGGCTCGGGAAAAACATTTACTATGGCGAATGTTATCGCGCAGGTCAATAAGCCTACATTGGTGCTTGCCCATAATAAAATTCTTGCCGCTCAGCTATGCTCGGAATTTAAGGAATTCTTTCCGGAAAATGCCGTGGAATATTTCGTGTCGTATTATGATTACTACCAGCCTGAAGCATATATTCCCAGCACTGACAGCTACATCGAAAAGGATTCAGCCATAAATGACGAAATAGATAAGCTTCGCCATTCCGCTACAACAGCCCTTGCCGAACGGCGTGACGTTATTATAGTTGCAAGCGTTTCATGCATCTATTCCTTGGGAAGTCCGGAGGAATACCGCTCGCTTGTCGTTTCCATACGTCAGGGAGCTGAAAAGCCGAGAGAACAGCTTATTGAGGAGCTTGTGAAAATTCGGTATGAGCGAAACGATATAAATTTTGAGAGAAATAAATTCCGTGTAAGAGGCGACGTTCTGGAGATATTCCCTGCAAGATCAGGCGATACGGCTATTCGCGTGGAGTATTTCGGCGATGAAATAGACAGAATTTCTGAAATCAATGTGGTTACGGGGGAGGTCAAGGGAACACTCTCCCATGCCGCAATTTTCCCCGCGTCCCATTATGTTGTGGGCGATGATAAAATCGAGGACGCGCTTAGAGATATTGATCAGGAGCTTGCTGAACGTGTGGAGTATTTCACGGCAAATAACAAGCTCATTGAAGCGCAGAGAATTGCGCAGCGAACTCATTACGATATGGAAATGCTGCGTGAGGTCGGCTATTGCAGCGGCGTTGAGAATTATTCGCGAGTCCTTGCAAGACGTCCTGCCGGAAGCACTCCGCAAACTCTTCTTGACCATTTTCCGGACGACTTTTTGCTGTTCGTGGACGAAAGCCATGTGACTCTTCCGCAGGTTCGTGCAATGTATGCAGGCGACCATGCGAGAAAAACTACTCTTATAGATTACGGATTCCGGCTTCCCAGTGCCTATGACAACAGACCCCTTAACTTTGATGAATTTTACAGTCACATAAATCAGGCTGTTTTCGTAAGCGCAACTCCCGGTCAGATAGAACGGGAAAAAACAGACACAATCGTTGAACAGGTTATACGTCCGACGGGACTTGTCGATCCGGAAATAATCGTTAAACCAACTGAGGGACAGATTGACGATCTGTTATCGGAAATAAACAAACGAATCGAAAAAAATGAACGTGTGCTGATTACAACTCTTACTAAAAAAATGGCTGAGGATCTGACGGATTATTATGATAATCTCGGTGTTAAGGTTCGCTATCTTCATCACGATATTGATACAATCGAACGTATGGAAATTATCAAGGATCTGCGAAACGGCGTTTTTGATGTTCTCGTAGGAATAAATCTTCTTCGTGAGGGACTTGATATTCCTGAGGTATCGCTTATTGCAATTCTCGATGCCGACAAGGAGGGATTCCTGCGAAGCGAAACATCTCTGATTCAGACTATCGGACGTGCTGCCCGAAACAGTGAGGGTCAGGTAATCATGTATGCCGATTCCGTAACAGGCTCAATGGAGCATGCAATTACGGAAACCGAACGCCGCCGTGCTATCCAGATTGAATACAACAGAAAGCATGGCATAGTTCCGAAAACTATTATAAAGGACGTTCGGGATGTTCTTGAGATAACATCCAAGGAAAAGGTTGAGGCAAAAACAAAGACGAAGCATATGTCCAAAAAGGAAAAAGAGGAGCTTATTGATAAGCTTACCGCGGAAATGAAAAATGCCGCAAAAATGCTGGAGTTCGAACACGCAGCATATCTGCGTGATAAAATCAGGGAATTGAGAGGAGAATAATATGACGGATAAAATTATTATAAAGGGCGCAAGGGAGCATAATCTGAAAAATATAGATGTGGAGCTGCCCCGTGACAAGCTTATTGTTATGACGGGACTTTCAGGCTCGGGAAAATCCTCCCTTGCCTTTGATACCATATATGCCGACGGTCAGAGAAGATACGTTGAAAGCCTTTCATCATATGCAAGAATGTTTCTCGGGCAAATGGAAAAGCCCGACGTTGACAGCATTGAGGGACTTTCCCCTGCCATCTCCATCGACCAGAAAACGACTTCTAAAAATCCACGCTCCACTGTGGGAACGGTCACTGAAATTTACGACTACCTTCGTTTGCTCTATGCAAGAATCGGTATTCCACACTGCCCTGTCTGCGGACGTGAGATTTCCCAGCAGACGATAGATCAGATGGTTGACGCAATTATGGCTCTGCCGGAGGGAACACGAGTTCAGCTGCTCGCTCCCATTGCGCATGGCAGAAAGGGTCAGTTTGCCAAGGAGCTTGAAAGCGCGCGCAAGGGCGGATTTGTACGTGTACGTATCGACGGTATCATGTACGAGCTTTCCGAGGAAATAAAGCTTGAGAAAAATAAAAAGCACAACATTGAAATTATCGTTGACCGCCTTGTCATAAAAAGCGGCATAGAATCACGTATCACGGACAGCCTTGAAACTATTTTCTCAATTTCATCAGGTCTTGCCGTAGTTGACGTAATCGGCGGAGAGGAAATGCTGTTCTCGCAGACATACGCCTGCCCTGAGCATAACATCAGCGTCCATGAACTTGAGCCTGTTATGTTTTCATTCAACAATCCTATAGGAGCCTGCCCAAAGTGTACGGGTCTTGGAGTATTCAAGCATATCGACCCTGAGCTTGTCGTTCCAAATAAGGATCTGAGCATAATGGAGGGAGCTATAAAGGCTTCGGGCTGGAACAGTCTTGATGAAACGTCCATTGCTATGATGTACTACAGGGCTATATCGAAGGAGTATAATATTTCACTTGAAGTCCCTGTCGGCGAGCTGAAAAAAGACGAGCTTGACATTTTCCTCTACGGAACGGGAGGAACAACGCTGACGCTTAGGCGTCCGAGCAGCATCGGCGGCGGCACGTACAGTGCGCCCTTCGAGGGCGTTATAAATAATCTTGAACGCCGCTACAGGGAAACTACAAGCGAATACTCCAAAAACGACATCGAAGCATATATGAGCGAGGTCGACTGCCCCGAATGCCATGGAAAGCGTCTGCGCCCCGAATATCTTGCCGTAACTGTCGGAAATATGAATATAAGTGATCTGACATCTCTGTCAGTTCGGGATTGTCTGAGCTTTTTTGAAAATCTCCGCCTTTCTGAGCATGAAATGTTTATCGGCGAACGTATAATAAAGGAAATCAAGGAGCGTCTTGGATTTCTGAAAAGCGTCGGACTTGAATATCTTAGCCTTTCACGTTCATCGGGCACCTTGTCAGGCGGCGAAAGTCAGAGAATACGTCTTGCGACGCAAATCGGATCATCTCTTATGGGAGTGCTGTATATACTGGACGAGCCGAGCATCGGTCTGCATCAGCGTGATAATGATAAGCTCATCGCTACACTTAAAAGGCTGCGTGACCTTGGAAACACGCTTATTGTAGTTGAGCATGATGATGATACAATGCTTGCCGCCGATTATATTGTCGATATTGGCCCGGGGGCAGGCGTAAACGGCGGAAATGTCGTATTTTCGGGAACTGTAGACAAGCTTCTTGAATGTGAGGAATCTATTACAGGTCAGTATCTGAGCGGAAAAAAGAAGATTGAGGTTCCAAGGGAGCGCCGCAGCGGAAACGGACTTTATTTAACGGTTCACGGCGCAAAGGAACATAACCTGAAAAATATTGACGTAAAAATTCCGCTTGGCAAGCTTATTTGCGTAACAGGAGTTTCAGGCTCGGGAAAATCCTCCCTTGTCAATGAAATTATCTATAAGCATCTCGCCTGCAAGCTCAACAGGGCACGCATTAAAAGCGGCAGCTTCGATTCAATGGAGGGCGTTGAAAATCTCGACAAGGTAATTAACATCGACCAGTCCCCTATCGGCAGAACGCCTCGCTCCAATCCTGCAACCTACACAGGCGTTTTCACGGATATTCGCGACCTTTTCGCGAAAACAGCTGACGCAAAGGCTCATGGATACAACAGCAGCAGATTTTCCTTCAACGTAAAGGGCGGACGCTGTGAAGCCTGCGAGGGCGACGGAATTATTAAAATTGAAATGCATTTTCTTCCCGATATTTACGTGCCATGTGAGGTGTGCAAGGGCAAACGCTACAATCGTGAAACACTTGAGGTTCACTACAAAGGAAAATCAATTTACGATGTGCTTGAAATGACTGTCGATGAGGGTGTTGAATTTTTTGAGCATATTCCTAAAATCGCGAGAAAATTGAAAACTCTTCAGGAGGTTGGCCTTGGCTACATCAAAATAGGTCAGCCTGCAACTACCCTTTCGGGAGGCGAAGCACAGCGTGTAAAGCTTTCAACGGAGCTTTCAAAGCGTGCAACAGGTAAAACAATTTACATTCTTGACGAGCCGACTACCGGACTTCACACGGCTGACGTCCACAAGCTTATTGACGTACTGCAAAAGCTTACGGACAGCGGAAATACAGTTCTCGTTATCGAACACAATTTAAATGTTGTCAAGGTTGCCGATCACATTATCGATCTCGGACCGGAGGGTGGCGACGGCGGCGGAACTGTTGTTGCTGAGGGCACACCGGAGGAAATTGTCCTGTGTGAGAAATCCTACACGGGAAAATATCTCAAGCCGTATCTGGAATGATTTCATGAAAACAAAATAAAGGCAGCATTCCACAAAATGTGAGATGCTGCCTTTTTGCAGTTACACGCTATGATGAGAATCAGGGAACGTCCACTCCGATTTCCCTATGAGGGACAGGTGTTGAAAACACAATCTGAGTGGAGGTATTGCCGAAATGCTGGAGCTGCCCGATAAAGGTATCAAGCTCCTGCGTGCTTGGGAAAACAACCTTAATCAGCATGGAATAGCTTCCTGTTACGCAGTTGCATTCGAGGACATTCGGGCAATTTTCTATGAAGGGGTAAAACTCCTGCTTCTGATTTGCTGAAATTTCGAGATTCACGAAAGCAGTGATGTGATAGCCCAGCTTCTGTTTATCCACGACTGCGTTATATCCCAGAATAATCCCCTGTTTTTCAAGCTTATCTATTCGTGATGAAACTGCGGGTGCTGATAAAAATACGTTTGAGGCGAGAACCTTTAAGGGTGTTCTTGCATTCTGCTGAAGAAGCGTGATAAGCTTTGCGTCAATTTTGTCCATAAGATAACTCCATTCTGAAAAAAAGCAAAAAAGCGCAACTAAAAAAATTAGCTACGCCTCATTGCGACTATTTAACCTTTTCTATTCTTTTATTATAGCACTTTAATATGAACATTGCATTGATATTTCATGAATTTTTCATGAACACTATTAGATTCTTAGTTTTTTCTGCCGCTTAACTTTCCTTTTGCAGCTCTGATTTCCTGAAGACTTTTCACATAATAGCCTTCAGCGTCACTGTAAATCTTGTTTACAGATGCGAGCGCATTCTGCTGGAGATTCTTAGATGCCGCCTGAGCCTTCGTCAGCATATCAATTGCCTTTTTCTTAGCTTCAACCATAATTGCTTCCTTTGAAACAATCTGAGCCGCACGATCCTCAGCTCTGCGGATAATGGATTCCGCATTGATTTTTGCTTCGTTAAGTATGCGCTGGCAGTCAAATTCGATTTTCTTAGCTTCTTTAAGCTCCTGCGGCATATTCAAACGTACATCGTTTATCAGCTCTCTCATGCGTTCACCGTCAATGAGCTTTTTATGGGACATAAACGGAACAGAAGTTGCCTTATCAAGAAGCTCGTCCATTTCCTCAAGAATTTCATCAATACTCATAAAGTTTACCTCTCCTTAACTAATCTTTGTTTTATATCTTCGAGAATAATTTCTGGTACAAAATGACTTATATCTCCGCCAAAATAGGCAATTTGCTTGACCACGCTTGAGCTGAGATACATATTCTCGGCAGTCGTCGTAAGAAAGACCGTTTCGGCGTCTGCGTAAAGCTTTTTATTTGCAAGAGCCATCTGGAACTCATATTCAAAATCGCTGACAGCGCGAAGTCCCTTGACAATTGCAATTGCTCCGACCTTTTTGACATAATCGGCGAGCAAACCGTCCAGAATGTCAATTACAACATTGTCGATGTCCTTGGTAACCGCCTGAATCATGTTCATTCGTTCCGTGGCGGAAAAGCTTGGCGCAGCCTTCCCCGCATTGCGTGAAATAAGCACGATTACCTCATCGAACAGCTTTGACGCTCTGGTAATAATATCGAGATGCCCCAGCGTCACAGGATCAAAGCTGCCGGGGCAAACCGCAATTCTACTCATTTCTCATCAGCCTCCCCGATTTCTTTACAGAAAATGCTCACATTGATTTTGCCGTA
Source organism: Ruminococcus sp. (assembly GCA_021200415.1). GTDB lineage: Bacteria > Bacillota > Clostridia > Oscillospirales > Ruminococcaceae > Ruminococcus. The sequence continues at coordinate 193,460 of JAJQGO010000013.1, forward strand.
CCTGTAGGTTTTCCTGAGAAACATACCGTCGGGAGCGGACGGTTCATCAGCATCCGATTCATATTCACAAATGATACATCCGCCGTCGTTCAGTTTTTTTGCGGCAAAGGGAAGTATATTTCCGATATGCCCATGCCTGTAGGGCGGATCAAGAATTATAATATCAAATGTTGACGATGTAAGCTTAATATAATCATAGCTGTCGCGGCTGACAACCTGAGCATACCTTTCAAGCTTAGTTGCGCGAAGATTATTATTCACGCATCTTACTGACTGCGATGAGCTGTCCACAAAGACAGCCTTTGCCGCGCCTCTGCTGAGCGCTTCGATTCCCATCTGACCGCTTCCTGCAAAAAGATCGAGAACAGATGCATTTTCAAGCTCAAACTGAACAGCGGAAAAAATAGCTTCTTTGACCTTATCGGTAGTTGGGCGTACATCAAATCCCTCAGGTGTAACAAGTCTGCGGCCTCGGGCAGTGCCTGTAATAACTCTCATTTTTAAGCTCCACAGCGTTTCAGGAACGCTGTTCCCGCATTTTACGGCATACGGACGCCGTATTTTAGACGAATAAACATTTTCAGATGTCACATAAATTATACCTTATTTTCCGATACTTGTCTATATTTTTTTGGGAAGATAGGTAATCCTTTACAAATTATTTTGTCGAAGCTTATTACATTTGTACAAGCATCTCAAAAAAATCACTTTGTTTCAAGAGTTCCGTGAGAAAGGGATTTAAGGTACGCATTTATAAATCCATCAATATCGCCGTCCATGACAGCCTGAATATTTCCGTTTTCAAAGCCTGTTCTGTGATCCTTGGCAAGGGTATAGGGCATAAAAACGTAGGAACGGATTTGCGATCCCCATGCGATTTCACGCTGAACTCCCTTGATGTCGGAAATTTTTTCAAGATGCTCGCGTTCCTTGATTTCCACAAGCTTTGAGCGCAGCATTTTCATTGCGTAATCCCTGTTCTGATGCTGACTTCTCTGAGTCTGGCACGATACTACAATTCCCGTCGGAATATGAGTTATACGTATTGCCGATGAGGTTTTGTTGATATGCTGACCGCCTGCGCCGCTTGCGCGAAAGGCGTCAACCTGAAGATCCTCCGGACGTATATCAATCTCTATCGAATCATCAATTTCCGGCATAACCTCAAGTGCGGCAAAGGACGTATGGCGGCGTCCCGAAGCGTCAAAGGGGGAAATACGGACAAGTCTGTGGACGCCGGATTCCGATTTCATATATCCGTAAGCGTTGTCGCCCTCAATCAATATGGACGCAGATTTCATGCCTGCCTCATCACCGTCAAGGTAATCAAGGAGAGTCACCTTATAATCATGGCGTTCAGCCCAGTGATTATACATTCTGTAGAGCATTTCCGCCCAGTCCTGAGCCTCTGTTCCGCCTGCACCCGCATGGAAGGTGAGAATAGCATTTGAGCTGTCGTACTCACCTGTAAGGAGCGTAGAAAGCTTTTCATCCTCAAGCTTTGATTTAAATGTGGCAGCCTCTATTTTTATCTCCTCAATTGAGCTTTCATCATTCTCCTCAATAGAAAGCTCAATAAGTGTAATAAGATCCTCAAGGCTGTCGTTCAATTTATTATATTTTTCTATTTTCTTTTCGAGGTTTTTTGTTTTCTGAAGAACCCTCTGAGAATTTTCCAGATCGTCCCAGAAGCCCTCCTCAGCTGCCTTTTTGTTAAGCTCCGCAAGCTCCTCCTGAGCGCCCTTTATGTTAAGGACATCAGCAAGCTCCGCCATCTCCTTACGATAGCCGACCATTTCAACTCGCAGGTCGTCAAGTATTATCATGATTTTTCATCCTTTCGTAATCGTATCAAATGTATGCAAATTCCAAAGTAAACTCTGATCTATCAATTTATTACAAATCTGTCACATTATGCTCCTCCAAATACTTACTTCTTAATATTATACATCATTTTCCCCTGTCCGTCAACCTCCGAAGGCGATTATTTCACGGCAGTGCCGCATAAATTATCCTCAAAACACTTGATTTTAAGGCGTATAAAGTGTTATAATAGGTAGTAACAATTTGTTTGGAGGAATAATATGAATTATATTGGCGAGGAATGCTTCAGCTGCGGAAAAAAATTTGAAAAGGACGACGATGTCGTAGTCTGCCCCGAATGCGGTACGCCCTACCACAGAGAATGTTACAAGGAAGCCGGAGAATGCATAAATCATCAGCTTCACGAAAGCGGCGGAAGCTGGAAGAGAACTGAAAAAAAATCCGATGATAACGTCAGCTCCGGTGAAGAATCTATCGAAGGAGAGGTTGTAACCGCCTGCCCAAGATGCGGCTTCAAAAATGAAGCCGGCGAAAAATACTGCCGAAGATGCGGATTGCCTTTGCAAAGCGGCAGCTATGAGGGGCAAAATCAGCGGACAAACTATAATTCGGGCAGTTCCGGCGGAGCAGATGCTTTAAATCAGTTCCTCGGATTTAATCCGAATGAGGATCTCGGCGGCGCATCGCTTCAGGAGGTTTCGCAATTTGTCGGCTCTAATACAATTTATTATATTCCCATTTTCAAGCGCATGAAGGAAACAGGCAGTAAAATATCCTTCAATGCTGTTTGTCTGCTGTTTCCGTACTTTTATTTCGCCAATCGCAGAATGTGGCTGCCTGCAATTATAACTGCCTTGATTACCGTGCTTCTGAATATTCCTCTGCTGCTTTCCGCACTCACGGTTCAGTCCTCGCCGTTTCCCTTTATGCAGGATATAATTAACTATGTTTACGCCAACGAATCATTTATTGTTTCCCTATCCGAAATATGTAACTTTGGCGACTGGATTCTGAAAATTTTCTCATGCATATTCGCAAACCGTATATATTACAGATTCACACTTAACTCAATAGATAAAATGAAAAAACGCAGTCATGGAGCTGTGACTCCCCGAATGCTCAAGGAAAAAGGCGGAGCTAAGCCTGTTAATATTTTGATTATCGGTCTTATTATTTTTGCCGCAATGGCAGCAGCTTATTTCCTTGTAATGTTCATACTTCTGTTTATGCAACAATCGGGATTGATGTGATTAGTCGGCAAAATTAAAGGCGATGCAAATGCATCGCCTTATTTTTATGGAATTTTTTTGAAACGCCGCCTGACAATTCTGCGCAGCATCATTTATGGAATTTAAGCTATCAGTCCAGCTTCTTTCCGCACTTTTCACAGAATTTACTATTGCTCTCAAGGACAGCTCCACAGTCAGGGCAAACCTTTTCAGCAGCAGGCTCTGCCTCTACGACAGGCTCAGCTTCAGCGACCGGTTCAACCTCAACAACAGGCTCTACCTCAACAACAGGTTCAGCTTCAGCGGCAGATGCGGGAGCTTCCGATGCGTTGGGGACAGCCTGAACAACCGGCTGTGCAGCATTATTGATTACAGCTCCGCACTTTGCGCAGAACTTGCTGTCCTTCTCGATGTCTGCTCCGCATTTGGGGCATACGCATCTTTCGTCCATTGCAGCCATTTCATTTTTCAGTGAATCAATCTTAGCCAGCTTTTCCTTGATACCTGAAATATCCGAAGCGTACTCTGCCTTATCATTATCGGAATTTGCTTCAAAATACTTTTTACCTATCTCAGCGTAAATAGAGTTAATTTCGGATTCAGCCTGTTTGATTTCCTTTTTAATTTTTTCTTTGTCAACCATTTTCTTTGTGCCGTCTTTTGCACTGTTATAGGCGGTCTTTACACTTTCGCTGCCTTTTTTTACCGCATCATTGAATTTATCAAGAAAACTGCTCATAAATATGACCTCCAAAAAATAGATTGTATATAAATATTATATCACGACATTTCAGCTTCGTCAAGACCTATATCAATATTTTTTCAATTGAATTTAAGGCTCTGTGAGAAGCCTCTGTAAAATCGCTGCAAACGGAGGAATAAAGCGTCATGATAGTTTCGCCTTTATAGATCTTATCTCCGCATTCGCAGTTCATAACTATACCTGCGCTCATATCAATCCTGCCGTCCTTTTCGGTGCGTCCCGCGCCGAGAATAAGAGAGGTCATGCCGATTTCCTCGCTGTTCACGGACAGGATTTTCATATCCGCTGCCGCTTTGATTTCATAGCTGTAGCTTGCCCTTGGGAGCAGCGATATGTCCTCCGTCACCTGCGGATTTCCCCCGTGAAGCTCAATCGTCCTGCGCAGCACGTCAAGTGCCCTGCCCGAGCATATAGCATTTTCCGCCATCGCCCTGCACTCCTCAAGATTTCCCTTGCCTGCCATTTCAAGCATATTCGCCGTAATTTCAATACACAAATCATACAGCTTTCCTCTTGATTTGTTTTGCAGAAGCTCTATTGCCTCCCTGACCTCCAGTGCGTTTCCGATATTTTTTCCGAGAGGAGCATTCATATCCGTAACAAGCGCCCTGCATTTCTTTCCTGCCGATGCCCCAACCTTTTCCATAAGTCCGGCAAGTCTGCACGCGTCATCATAGCTTTTCATAAATGCGCCCGAGCCGTATTTCACGTCAAGCAGGATACAATCGGCGTTCAGAGCAAGCTTCTTGCTCATGATGCTTGCACAGATCAGGGGAATACTGTCAACTGTTCCCGTTGCGTTCCTGAGAGCATATATTTTTTTATCGGCAGGACAGAGATTGCCGCTTTGCGAAATTATGGAAAAGCCTGTTTTTTTGACGATTTCGGAAAACTCGTCAAAGGGCAGCTCCGTTCTGTAGCCGCTTATACTTTCCAGCTTATCGATTGTACCGCCTGTATGACCGAGTCCGCGCCCTGACATTTTCGGCACATAAATTCCGCACGCTGCCGCGGCAGGTCCGATAATGAGGCTTGTTTTATCTCCCACGCCGCCTGTGCTGTGCTTGTCTGCGGTAATTCCTCCAATGCCGCTGAGATCGAGAATATCGCCTGTATCACGCATGGCAATTGTGAGCGTTATGGTTTCACGCTCAGTCAGTCCGTTCAGGCAGACCGCCATGAGCCATGCGGACATCTGGTAATCGGGGATATTTCCCGATGTATATTCGCTTACGAGCCATGTAATTTCCTCGTCACTGAGCTGTCGGTTACGTTTCGTTTTGTTTATAATATCAATAATGTTCACAATCGCACACCTCCATAATAATATTGTACATCCGACAGCGTTAAATGTCAACAAAATTGTGACATAATTACAAGAAGAATCACAAAGGGCACTCCAAGAACTGCACTTCCTGCAATATTAAAGCTGTTAAGGGGCACGTCAATATCAATAAGCGTTCCGTATTTATTCAGAATCACAAGCGCTATAAATCCGGTTAATCCGCCAAACAAAAACGAAAGGAGCTTTCGTTCCCTTTTTATGTAGTAGATGAACATTACAAGTACAATTGCAGCGCAAATTCCCCAAAAGATATTATCTGTCGTCATTTTTTGTTTCCTTTCCGTTATAAAAGAATATATCCAAGGGCTAAAATCAGCTTCATATCCGCCCCCTCTCTCGCAAGAATCACCATAAGAGCAATTATCATAAGCTTGTCGCTGTCAATTTCCCCCTCCCGAAGCATATCGAATATGCCGGAAAGCGGATTCTTGCTTTTATTTTCGGCAGTCGGCGCAGGCTTTTTTACCTCCGCAGCAGCATTTTCCCCTTTCTCCGCAGCGGGAGTGGGAGGCAAATCAGTTGCTTCACTATGCCCCTGCGAGTAATGGGAGGTATTCACCATTGAACGCCGATGCATTTCCTGCGAACGTCTTATGGCATCCTGACGCATTCTGTTCATTTGCCTGTTGTCATAAATTGCCATGAGATCATCATTCCTTTCGCCTACAGAAAGTCTTTCAGCAGACCGCTGTCCTTTATTACATTCCATATTGCAAGGAGCTTGAGGATTTTTATCGCCTTATCCACCTTCTCCTGCTTATCCTCCCTGAGATGCGGCTTCAGCGCAAGGAGCAGCTCCGAATTCTTATCCTTCTGATTCATTGCACCCATTATCCCCTGAAGCTTCATAAGTGAGCTTAAATCAAATCCCTTGGGGAACAGTCCGTCATCTGTTCCCTCCGGATCGGTCTTTTCCGAGCTTTCCTCACCGCTGCCGCCGCTGTCGGTATCCGTGGGGCTTTTGTCCTCCCCCGTATCATTCATCATCATCTGAGCCAGCTCGGAGAGCTGCCTGACGCTTTCCTCATCCGAAAGCAGCTCCCCGATTTTTCCCATAATATCACTCACAATTCAGCTCTCACCTCTTTACTCTCCCGTAAGCTTCTTATATATGGCTTTTGCCTGAGGCGTACTCATAAGCTTCTCGACAAGCCTGGGATTTTTCACAGCCTGCCGGAATTTCTCCGCGTCGCTTTTGCTCATAGCTGCTATTGCGCTGTCGAATTTCCCTGCTTCAAGCTCGCTTTTCAGCTTTTCCGGAGAAACTCCCACCTTCTTTCCCACAACCTCAAGAAGTCCGTTCAAGCTTTTCGGATCAATATTATTCTTATTCATAAGTACCTCCATAAATTCATTATTATCTGTAAAAATTCAGCTGTTGAATTTTGACCTGCCTTGTGATACAATATACTTAGATTAAAACATCTTCAAGGAGAATTGCTATGCGAATTATTGTTATGTCTGATTCCCACGGAAATTACGCGGCAGTGGAAAAAATAGTGCGCCGCAGCATTGACGCGGATATGTTTCTTCATCTTGGCGACGGTGAGAGTGACGTCGACAGGGTTATTGCCAGATACCCCGAAACTGCTTCGAGATTTGTGCACGTCAGAGGAAACTGCGATTGGAACAGCCTCAGCCCCAGCGTGTATACCATGCCCTTGGGCGGTCATAAAATCTATGCCGTTCACGGTCATCTTCAGGGCGTAAAGCTTACTCTTGAGCATCTCAAGAAAATTGCCGCCGCAAATGAGTGCGATATTATTCTTTTCGGTCACACGCATAACAGATATATGCACTATGAAAACGGCGTCTACATTATGAATCCCGGGAGCGCGTCAAGTCCTCATGACGGAAATAAACCATCCTTCGGCTGTATCGACATTACCGACGCAGGCGTTGTGACAAATATAACCGACATCTGAACCTGCCAACTAATGTATTATATTCGCAGCCATGGAAAATGTTACAGAAAATTGCCGGCCATTGAAAATGACCGGCTCTTATTCTATCCTATTTATCCAAAATAATACTGAGGCTTTAATATATCGGCTTCAATTCGCAGAAGTCGGTTGTACTTCGCCGTTCTGTCGCTTCGGCAGGGCGCGCCTGTTTTTATCTGACCTGCGTTTGTTCCCACAGCTATATCGGCAATTGCCGTTTCCTCCGTTTCGCCGGAACGGTGTGATATAACCACAGTATAACCGTTATCCTTTGCAAGTCTTACTGCGCTGAGAGCCTCCGTGAGCGTTCCTATCTGATTGTACTTTATCAGAATCGAATTTGCCGCACCCGAATCAAGTCCCTTTCGAAGATACCTTGTATTCGTTACAAATAAATCATCGCCAACAAGCTGAACCATACCTCCGAGCTTTTCGGTAATGCTGCTCCAGCCCTTCCAATCCTCCTCGCCAAGAGGATCTTCAAGGGATACAATCGGGTATTTTGATATGAGGTCGTCCCAGTAGGAAATGAGATTTTCCGTTGTCATTTTTATGCCGCGCTTCGGCAGAGTATATCCGCCGTCTTCCACCCATTCGCTTGACGCCGCATCAAGAGCTATCTTTACCTTATCCGTATCATAGCCTGCCTTTTCTATTGCTTCGATTATTATCTCAATTGCCTCCTCATCGGAGCTGAGATTCGGAGCGTATCCGCCCTCATCACCTACGGTTGTGCTGAGATTCTTTGATTTCAGAACCTTTCCCAGGCTGTGGTATATCTCGCTGCCCATGCGAAGCCCCTCTTTAAAGCAGCAGGCTCCGACAGGCATTATCATAAATTCCTGTATATCCACGTTGTTTGATGCGTGCGCTCCGCCGTTGAGAATATTCATCATGGGCACCGGCATACGATTTGCGTTTGCTCCGCCTATAAATCGATAAAACGGAAGGCGATAATGCTTTGCGGCAGCCTTCGCCGACGCAAGAGATACCGCAAGTATCGCGTTTGCTCCGATTTTTGATTTATTTTTCGTTCCGTCAAGGCTTATAAGCATACTGTCAATGCGTGCAATATCCGATGAATTCAGCCCCTTCAGAGCCGGAGCAATTATCGTATTTATATTTGAAACTGCTTTCTGCACGCCCTTGCCGCTATATCTCTCGTCCTCGTCACGAAGCTCGGCTGCTTCATAAATTCCCGTTGACGCGCCCGAGGGTACGCTTGCAGCTCCTATTGTTCCGTCCGAAAGCATAACCTCCGCACGTACAGTGGGATTCCCCCTTGAATCAAGAATCTCAAATCCGCAGATTTTATCAATTGTCAGCCCTGACATATTACACCTCCGGAAGTAAACGGCGCTTCGTTTTCTCTGATGAAATATCCCTGACGCGCTCCGCAGACGGGACACATGAGAGGAGCTTCGCTGCCCTCGTGAATATGACCGCAGTTGAGACACATCCATCTTTCATTGCCGTCCGAACGGAAAAGTTTTCCCTCACGCATAAGCTCCGAATAATGCATGAAGCGCAGCTTGTGGATATTTTCAATTTCAGCAATCAAGCTGAATTTTGACGCAGCCTTTGGGAAGCCCTCCTCCTGAGCTGTTTTCGCAAAGCTCGGGTACGCGTCGCTGAATTCCTCATGCTCATTATGAATTGCCGATTCGAGAAGCTTTTCGATTTCATCATAAACGTCCGCAGGGTACCCCGCTGTGATTTCGACGTTTTTTCCTGCTCCCTCCTTCAGCAGCTCATAAAAGATTTTCGCGTGCTGCTCCTCCTGCTCCGCCGTGAAGCGAAAGACCTCGCTTATAACGTAGAGATTTTGCTCCAGAGCCGCCTGCTTCGCAAATGTATAACGATTTCTCGCCTGACTCTCACCTGCAAAGGCACGCATGAGATTTATTCTTGTCTGACTTGTCATAAAATTTGTCTGCATTATATTACCTCCTTTTTATAATCCTATTATTCCTTATTTTTGCGGGAATATTCCGCATTTTGCTGTTTAATTTGTTTTTATTATGAATAAATACACTGAAAATTCACTTTCCGATATTGCCAAATTCGATTGACAAATCTTTATTTTTATTGTATATTTATAATATACACCTATGCGTATAGTATTCGGCTTGCACTGTGCCGTTTTACGTGATGAAATCTTATTTTGGAATATGGAGTTTGCTATGTGTTTACCTAACGATCCTGCTATTTTGCTTAGCTTTATCAATACCCAGCTGAGAGATAAATATGAAAGTCTTGAGGAGCTTTGCAAAAGCTTGTGCGTTTCACAAAGCGAAATTGAAAATAAGCTTTCATCAATCGGATACGCCTACGATGTAAATCAGAATCGTTTCAGGTAAACTGTAATCGAGCTATGGGAGGGCAAATCAGATGAAATTCAAATCATTGACTGCGGTTGCTGTTTCCGCAGTAATTACCTTATGCTCCATGAGCATCTGCATTGTTTCCGAAGCCGAAACAACAACAGAAGAACAGCAGACATATACCGTATCATTTAATATCGACTCTGAAAGCATTACGGATGGTGATGTTTCGCTTTTTGAATCATATGAGCTTGAAGCGGGAGATTATGTTGAGATTCCTGACGCACAGCTTTTTATTGATTCAATCTACACAAGCGGCTGGACTCTTGACGGCATTTATATGTATGAGCCGGGAGACAGCTTCAAAATGCCGGAACAGGATATTGTCCTTGAGCCTGTATGGGTTGATCCCTCGTCCGAACGCTACACGCTTTCATATGATACCTCAGGTGAGGATTATACGGACGTGAAGGACGAATATTTCCCAAGCACATCTTATCTCCCCGGACAGGCAATATCGCTGTCAAAGTACACAATTACAAGAGATGGCTATACACATATGGGCTGGCTGTATAAAGGCTATCTTTTCAGTACAGGCGATAAGCTGATTATGCCTGCCGAGGACGTGGTTGTAGAACCGAACTGGTACAAGTATTATAAAATATACTATGAGGCAGGAGATGTTGACAGAATCAACGGTACGTCCACATTTGTCTACCAGAGATACGAAACCAACACCTTTGATCTTGCCAATTCCTCAAAAATTTCACGTTCCGGCTTCACCCTTTCGGGTTGGCTTTGCGACTATGACGGCGAGGTTTACGCACCGGGTTCATATTTCACCATGCCTGCCTCCGAGGTGCATTTTACAGCAGTCTGGACAGCGAAAACCTACACGGTTGTTTTCAGCGCAAACAACGGCACGTCGCAGTCAATTAAAATATCAGGCGAAACGGATACGGCAATTACAGTTCCCGAATGTACATTCACGTACAGCGGATACGAATTTGCAGGCTGGAAATACGGCGACACTATTTATCAGCCCGGCGAGGAATTTGTAATTCCCGGCGCGCTTCCCGGTCTTGGAATAAGTCTTACCGCGGTCTGGGTTGAACCGGGTTCAGACGATGATGTGGTCTATGATTCCTTTGAGCTTGTGGTTGCACGTCAGCAATACGCAAACGGAGAAATCACAGCAGATGAATTAACGGAGGTTGCCGATAGAGTTATCGGAAGATAAATAAAACCGGAGGTATATTTACCTCCGGTTTTTTGCGCCCATTTGCTGTAATTTCTTTCTAATCATTTATAACCTCAAGCGTTTCCGCATCGGGGAACTGATCCGTTCCGAACAGGAACAGAGTCTGCTCATAGCCGTTTTTATTCAGAAGCGTACTCATTCCGTCCGTCAGACATTCAGGAGAGATAACCGCAATTTCACTGTAATGCTGAATCAAAAACGGTATGAAGCAATCCGCTGTGCTGTCCTTGATAACAAGAAGCTTTTTGTCATTGTTTACAGATGTGGAAATTTTTATCATGGGAACTGCTTCGCCAAGATAGAGATTATACATATCGCAGGAATAAATGGCGGATCTGTCGTAAAGCTCCATCTCAAAGCTTTTGCCTTCGGCATTATAGCCTGTGCATTCTGTGACCTCCGCTCCGTCCGCATAATTGTAAATATCAAGCATATCCGCCTTGACTCCGTTATATTGGGTTATGTTATATAAATTTCCTCTGAAATCTCCCGTAATATGCTCTATGGTGTATTTATCATATGCTGTGGGTATAAAACCAAGCTTCTGAATTACCGTTCTGTATACGCAATATGCCCCATAGCTCGTCCATTTTGAATCGTTGCGGTAATATATATAGTTCTCGTTAAGCATTTTTAGAATATTATATGCATCAATTGTCCTGATGCTGCTGTCAAGCTGAGAATACAAGCTGTCTATCTGCTGCTTTTCTGTGTCATTCTCCAGATAGTCAGGCAGCAGCTCGCTGTAGACTCCCGATGAGGACGGAACTGCAACCAAATAAACAGAGCCGCTGTAGGATGCGGTATATTCGTTGAAGGCTGCCGCAATATCCTCAACATTGTCTATTTCGCAGCTGCTTGTGCTGAGCAGCATATTGTCGGCAATAAAAACGCCGTTTACAATGCTTTCTCCAACCTCGGCATCAATTTCACCCTTAACATAAATCCAATGACTCCGCCCTGCAAAATGATCACTTAAATATGTCCCAAGCTCATCAAAATAGCTTCCGTCAAGAAGAGAGGCAGCGGAAATTTCAGGCATTTGCGCAAGCTCACGATTTTCCTGATACGACATCTTCCCCTTCTCCCTCACAATAGTTACGGCAAGAAAAGCTAATATAAACGCAAAAACAATAACCGCAGTTATTTTCTGACTGACTCTTTTTCTCATTACACAGCCTCCCTCAGAATCGAAAGCATCATCTCGGATTCTCCGGTGTAGGACAGCTCAATTGTGCAGATTATGAGAAGTCCGACTATTACCGGAGGCGTGAGAATTTCAACTGTTTTCTTCAGCCATTTCATTTTTGAACGCTCTATGAGATTCCTGAACATATCAGTAGACGCATAGGCGCATACAAGCAGCAGAACTATATATGATTTCAGCAAATAAAGCGAACCCGAATCGGCAATACTGCTGTTTCCGCCAATCATCGCAAATAAATAGTGGAATGAATAGGATAAGCTGCTGCCGAAAAAGAATACCGAACAAACAGAGGTCAGCGCAAATGTGTAAATTATTGCCGTTGAACGGAGAGGCTTCTTGTTTTTCAGGAGATTTTCCACAAATACAGCCACGCCTATCAGCAGCCCCCATACGAGCTTGTTTACGCTGAAATCATACCACAATCCGATCAATCCCCACACGGATATTATTAAAAAGTATTTCACTGCTCTGTATGGCAGCTTCTTCGAAACCGCACGTACAATATACCTGTTAAACCAGTTCATAACAGGTATATGCCAGCGTCTGCAAAAATCATTTAATCCTGCGCTGAGAAGCGGATATTTAAAGCTCTTGGGCAGACGGAATCCAAAGCATCTTGCAATACCTTCACCCATATCAGAGAATCCGGACAGCATAAAATAAAGACAGAATGAATATGAAAAAACTCCCAGCCACGCCGAAAGAGATGACAGCTCCTTTACATCCATAGAGCTGACCGCCGAGTAAAGCATATACAAATTGTCGGCAAATATGACCTTTTTCGCCAGACCCTTGATAAAAAGCGAAGCTCCTGCCCCAACCTCGGATAAGCCCATGATTCGGTTTTTCAGCATACTCCTGAATCTTGCGTATCCCACAAGAGGCCCCATCGGGAGCTTCGGGAAAAACATCATGTAGGCGGAAAAATTCAGGATATTCCTCTCCGCGCTGATTCGCTCTCTGCAAACATCAAGAAGATAGCCGACTGCCGATAAAACAGTGAACGAGATTCCTATGGGAGCTATGCTGCCGATAAATCCAAATCTGCCGACATATACGTCAAGCATATTCTCCCTCAAAACGAGAAACGCCAGAGCATCCGCCGCAATGCCGATAAAGGCAAATGCTCCCGATAGAAATTTATGCTTCCGCAGCGAACCGCATATAAGCCCGAAGGCGTAGTTCCACAATGTGTACAGTATCATGAATATGAGAAAGCTTAATCCGCACATTCCGCAATAAGCGATATTCAGGACAAAGAGAGCGTAATTTCTGTATTTCGCGGGCGTGATATAATACAGCAGAACCGACACGGGAAAAAACGCATATATGAACAGCAGACTGCTAAATATCATTATTGCCCTCCTTAACTGCCCTCGTCCTGCGTGCAAGCTCGGCTGAATCCATCATGGTGTTAAGCACCTCTATAAGCGAGGAGGCGGACATAAGACTCGGAAGTCCCAGACTTTTCTGAAGCTTTTTGCGCAGCTCACGGCTGCCGTTTCCTCCGCTCAGTCCCAGCTCATATAGCGTGCAGCTTGTTATATCCTTCGCAGTGCTGCTCTCAGATGACGTAATACCTGACTTCTCAAAAGCCTCCGTCAGCAGCTTTGGACTGATTCCCTCAACTCCAAGCTTTCCCTCCGCGGAAGGCTTGACCTTGCGCTTTTCCTTGCCGAAAACATCGGGAATATACACGTTCACTATTCTTCCGTCCCTGACAGCTCCCCTGATGTATCCACGTATCTTAGCTCCGGCGCTGTCGGAATCCGTCAGAATGATTATTCCTGTTTTTTTTGCGTAGTACCGTATCAGCTCCAGCTTTTCCCTGTCCTTGAAGATTCCGAATCCGTTTGTTACGATTATTACGGCGTCCACAATGGAGCAAAGCTTTATTTTGTCATATTTTCCCTCAACTATTATCGCTTCGTTTATCTTTATCATAAGCTCCTCCGACGGTCGTTTGTCATAAGCATCTGTGTAACAGCCTTTTCAAGCATTATCTTCTCATCCGCTGAGGTTGAATTAAGCTGAGCAGCTGTGTTCCGCAGTATAGCTATGCATTTTCTCAAACGCTGCACCGATATTCTTGAGCTGTCACGAAAGGCGTTCCTGACTGCAAATTCACGCTTATAGTCAAAATCACCCATAACATCTGAAATGCTTCTGCCCGACTGCCTTGCGCAGGCGGCTCTGTATAAATCCAGAAAGGAATTTGATATAGTTCCGAGAATTATTCCTCTGTTCACACGCTGCTCCATCAGCTCGTCAAGAGCGTCAAATGCGGCCTTTTGATTGAATGAGCAGACTGCGCCCGCAAGCTTGTATACCGTAACGTCCCTCTGCCGTGAAACAAGCTTTTCCAGCATTTCGCCCGTGATTTCACGTCCATCGGCATAAGCGCACAGCTTTTCAATTTCATTGTTTATCAGCAGCGTATCCGACAGACACATTGCCGCAAGCTCCTGTGCGTTGTTCAGGGAAATCATTCCGCCTCGTGACGAAACCTTTGCCGTTATCTCCTTCGCAAGCTCAGCGGGAGTTTTTATTCCCTGTTCGCAGACGATTCCGTTTTTTGCCGCAAAGTCAATGAGCTTCTTATTTTTCCCCGAAACAGTTTTCCTGCCGTTTTTCACATCAAATCCCGTGACATTGAAAATAACAACCGTATGCGGAGGAATCTCCCGAAGAGCTTCAATGAGCTGCTTCGTCTTGTCCTCCTTCTGCTCATCGCAGTTGTAATCATTCACAAGAATGCAGTTATAATCCGACATCATGGGAATCATTTCCGTCATATCACGGAAATCCGAAACATTCAGCTCCCTGCCGCTTAGCTTGTTGAGCGCGAATTCCTCATTGTCGCCGACTGCCTTTTTTATTATTGCCTTTGTCAGAAGCTCCACACCGCTGACGTTTTGTCCGTACAGATAGTACAGATTATGCAGCTCGCCCTTTTTCAGCTGAGCCGTTATTGTTTTTACATCTGCCTGCGCCATTACAGCCTCCTGATTTCTGCTCCTCCGCTGTCGGAAGAAAATATTATCTCAAAATTGTTCATATCGGAATTTACATTTGCTTCATCCTCGGCCGCGTCAAGATAAATGCAGCCCTCACCTGTATTCAAAACCGTTTTCTCGGTTATATTTCCGTAGTACACCGAAATATCCCCACTGCCGGAGCCTTCGCTGCCTGCCTTTTCTATCAGGACAGTCACGCCGCCATAGGTAATCTCCAATGCTCCGTCAGCGTAATTGACATAGTAGTCCTTATTTATCAGCTCGACTGACGTATCGTTAAAATAAATTATATCGTCTGTATTATCATCGGGCAGACCAAGTGTGCCGCCCGACATTATCTGATCTATATCGAAAAGCTCAAGCTCCGCAAGATATGCGGCATACTGGGAGGGAGCTTTCGATGTGAGGGAAAGTGTTCTGATGTCCTCGGTACCGTTCATGGTCAGATATTTCCGCACATACTCCGGAGATTTATAATGTCCGCTCAGATCTATAACATCGGCGCTGCCATTGTACGAAATCACAACTGCCGCATTTGAGCCTCGTCCCAGAACGGCAACCTTAAATTTATTTTGCTCAATTTTTCCCATTACAGCCGAGCTGAAAACAAAAACAGTCAGCGCGCCTGCCACAGCCAGCGATATATAACGCCTGTTTTTGATGACTGCCGCGGCAAAAATAACAAATGCCACACATATAAGGGATATAAAAAACAGCTTTTTGTTTCCGCATGAAAAATGCGTGAACTGTATTCTGCCGAGCTTATCAGCTGCCGCAAGAACAGCATCTGTCAATATTTCCGCCACGGAAAGCAGCGATACGATTCCGCCTGTTATTACGTAGATGAACCCGATTATCATTGCGGCAACCGTCAGCGGAACAAGAACAATATTTGTTATGGGAGATATTACCGACGTTTCATCAAAGTACAGAATGCTCAGGGGCATTACCGTAAGCGTCACGCACAGCATTGCCGCCATGCTTTTCACAAGACGCTGAAAAATATTTTCCGTTTTCATTCCCGATGTCATAAACGGCGCAAAAACTCCCACTCCGAATGTTCCCGCAGCTGAAAGCAAAAATCCCGAATCCTGCACGGCATAAGGATTCATAAGACATATTATCAGGACTGCTCCCGAAAGAGAATTGAAGGTGTCATTCTGCCTTCGGAAAAGCCTTGCCGAATACATGAAATCAAGCATTATAGCTGCTCTGATTGCCGAAACGGGAGATTTCACCATGATTATCATAAGCCCGAGAAATACATTCAGCGCGGCAAATGAAGCAAGCTTTCCTATTCTCAGCTTTTTCAGCAGAAGCATGAGAAGCGCCGCGGCAATTGATACATGAAGTCCCGAAACCGCCATGATGTGTCCTATTCCGCAGCGATACATAATCGACTTCTCATCTGTGTCAAGTCCCGATTTTTCGCCGAAAACAATGCTTGCGAGAAAGCTCCCGTCCGTGTTTCCCATTTTCACCCTGAACTCCCATATGACCTTTTCACGATAGCTGCTTATCAGCCGTCTTAGCCTATGGGAATCAGTATGCTCAACGGAAAATCCGCTTATATTTTCAGCCGTCAGGAAAATTCCCCGAGATTTATAATACCCCTCGGAATCAAATAAAAAATCCGAATCGGGTATACTGAATGTACAGCTTTCAAGAGTTACCACATCGCCCACGGAAACATCACACGAATCGCCGAAAAATACGATTTTCGCATTCTGAACGCCGTTTATGCTGCCATCAAGCGTGTAGAGCGCCTTGTCATTGTCATAGTACCCGACATCGTCCACCTCGCCGATAAAGCTGCCCTCCGTTCCGCTGTAGGACGTTATTTTGCCATACACGCAGTTATTGTACGTTACTCCCACTGCACCGGCAGCAAAGAAAAATACGGCAAGCATTATTATATCCGAGGTGTGAATCTTCAGCGGCTTTGCCGCTATAAAAAGGACGGGAAGCAGTCCTGCAAGCAGCAGCAAATCGCTTCCCTCCGTACAAAAGGAAGCGAAAAACAATCCCGACATATATGCAGCTGCCGCACCAATCATTTTTCGCTTCATAATATAATTCCTATTTAAAGAAAAGCGGCAGCTTCTCCAGATAAACTATGTCATCTCTATCGGCAGCGTCGCCCTCGGCGAGAACAGCAGCCTTGCATTCAATCGCTCCGCCCGCGCTTTCAACAAGCTTCTCAAGAGCTTTAAGAGATTCGCCCGTACTGATAACATCGTCAACAATGAGAACCTTTTTTCCCTTTATCATCTCCGCCTTTTCCTCGGAAAGATAAAGCGTCTGCTCCGCTGCCGTTGTTATGGATTTTACCGTAACCGATATGGGATCGGTCATGTAAAGCTTAACTGATTTTCTTGCCACAACATAGGGGATTCCAAGCTGTCTTGCCATTTCGTAGGCAAGCGGAATGCCCTTTGATTCAGCCGTTATAATTACATCGCACTCGGGACACCTCTTTGCAAGCTCCTCCGCGCACGCAACAGTCAGCTCCACATCCGAAAACATAACAAATGCGGCAATATCCAGTTTATCATTCAGCGGACATATGGGAAGCTCCCTTGTAAGTCCCGCTACCTCAAGCTTATATGTATTGCTCATAATACGCTCCTATTCAACAGCATTGACAGATTCCTTGCCCCAGCCCATTTTAACTCCGGCAAGAAGGTGGAAATGCAGATGCTTAACCGTCTGACCTGCGTCCTCTCCGCAGTTTGTGATGATTCTGAATCCGTTTTCGATTCCCTCAGCCTTTGCGATTTTCGCAGCAGCCTCAAATACCTTTGCCACAAGTCCGGAATTTTCCTCGGTTATTTCAGATGCTCCGCTTATGTGAGCCTTCGGGATAACAAGATAATGAATCGGGGCAATTGGATCAATATCCTTAAAGCAGTAAACATACTCGTCCTCATACACCTTAGTGCTGGGGACCTCCCCATCAACAATTTTACAGAACAAACAATCCATGTTCAGACCTCCTTATATAAATTCTTTTACCAGTGATTTGAACGCTATAAGCGCTTCATCTACCATGTAGGTTTTTCCGATACCTGCCATAGCTCCGTCAGGACGTCCGCCGCCCTTTCCTCCGGTTATTGCGGCTACACGCTGAACTATCTTTCCTGCGTTAGCTCCCTTCCTAACAGCTCCGGAGGTGCATACGCAGTAGAATGTTCCCTTATCCTCACTGACTCCCGCAAAGAGGGCGATAATATCCTCCTGCTTATCCTTTACGCTGTCGCCGATTTTACGCAGCATATCGGGAGTTGCTCCTGTCATCATCGCAGAGACAATCTTTACGCCGTTTATCTCCTCCGCATTCTCGAATATTGACGAAAGACGGGCATTTGCAAACTGTTGATTCAGACTTACGATTTTCCTATTAATTTCCTTTAATTCGGCAAACACAGCCGCACACTTTTCGGGAAGCTCACTTGTATTTGCAAGCTTGAGTGCCTTTGCCGACCTTGAAATAACGCTCTTGTAGTCGTTGATGAGGCTGATAACTCCTGTTCCCGTAACGGCTTCGATTCTTCTTACACCTGCCGCAACCGAGCTTTCCGATACGATTTTGAACAAGCCAATCTGCGATGTATTTGAAATATGTGTACCGCCGCAGAATTCAATTGACTTGTCGGCTGTTACAACTCTTACGGTATCGCCGTATTTTTCGCCGAACAGTGCCATAGCTCCGAGCTTACGTGCCTCGTCAATGGGCATTTCACGCATTGTTACGGGATAAGCGTTCATGATTTCGGAATTGACGATTTCCTCAACTCTGCTGATTTCCTCATCCGTCATGGCGCTGAAATGTGAGAAGTCGAAACGGCAATGCTCCGCGTTGACGAGCTGACCTGCCTGATGAACATGGTCACCGAGAACGGTTCTGAGCGCATACTGGAGGAGATGAGCCGTTGTGTGGTTGCGCATGATAGCCATTCTGCGCTCTCTGTCGATTTTCGCAAGGACTCTGTCACCCTTTGAAAGACCTCCCTGAGTTATTTCGGCAACGTGCAGGAAATGTCCCTCTGACTTTATGGTATCGCCCACGGAGGCAATATTCTCTCCGCAGGAAATTATACCCGTATCACCAACCTGTCCGCCGCTTTCGGCATAGAAGGGTGTCTTATCAAGGAGAATAACAACATCCTCGCCCTCGGCGGCAATCTCAACCTCCTGTCCGTCCTTGTAAATGGCGAGAATCTCGGCATCCCCGGCTTCAAAATCTGTATAGCCCGTGAAAACGGTTTTCGGAGCTTCGATTTTTATGCTGTTGTCCGCCCACGAAGAGCCTGCCTTCGCAAGATGATCGGCTCTTGCCTTTTCACGCTGCTCCTTCACAAGAACGCTGAATCTGTCGGTGTCGACGGTAATTCCCTTTTCGCCGCAGATTTCAATTGTAAGGTCGATGGGGAATCCATATGTGTCGGACAGCTTGAATGCGTCGTCGCCCGACAGAACAGTTTTGTTATCGGCGGAAAGCTTATCCGTGAACTGATTGAGAAGCTCTGAGCCTTTATCTATTGTCTTTGCGAATGCCTCCTCCTCAACGCCGATAATTTTCTTGATATATTCACGCTTTTCGGCAAGCTCCGGATAAGCGGACGCGTTTTCATTTATAACAGTGTCGCAGACCTCGCAGAGGAACGGTTTTTCAATACCGAGCAGTCTTCCGTGACGTGCAGCACGTCTGAGCAAGCGTCTGAGGACGTAGCCTCTGCCCTCGTTGGACGGCATAATTCCATCCCCGACCATAAATGTTGTGCTTCTGATGTGGTCGGTTATAACACGGAGTGAAACGTCCGTTTTTGCGTTTGTTTTATACTCAACACCTGCAATTTTTGATATGTGCTTCATAATATTCTGAACGGTGTCAACCTCAAAAATATTATCAACGTCCTGCATTACACAGGCAAGACGCTCAAGTCCCATGCCGGTATCAATATTCTTGCTCTTCATTTCAGCATAATTGCCGTTGCCGTCGCTGTCGAACTGGCTGAAAACGAGATTCCAGATTTCAATAACACGGTCGCATTCGCTTGCCTGTTCAAAGCTCTCAAACGGGCCGTAGCTCTCGCCTCTGTCGAAGTGTATCTCCGAGCAAGGTCCGCATGGACCTGAACCATGCTCCCAGAAATTATCAGCCTTGCCGAGGCGGATTATTCTGTCATGAGGGATGCCGATATTATTTTCCCAGATCTGTTCAGCCTCATCATCGCTTTCAAAAATTGTAATCCAGAGTCTGTCAGCGGGAATTTCAAGAACGCCTGTGAGAAATTCCCATGCCCATGCAATTGCGTCTGTTTTAAAGTAATCGCCGAATGAGAAATTGCCGAGCATTTCAAAATATGTACCGTGACGTGCGGTTTTGCCCACGCTCTCAATATCGGGAGTTCTGATACATTTCTGGCAGGTTGTAACTCTTTTGTTGGGAGGAACAGCCTGTCCGAGAAAATACTTTTTAAGGGGCGCCATACCCGAATTTATAAGAAGCAGACTCTTATCCCCCTGAGGAACAAGAGATGCGCTTGCCATTCTCGTATGGTTTTTGCTCTCAAAAAATGACAAATACTTTTCACGAAGTTCATTCAAACCTGTCCACTGCATAAAAAATTTATCTCCTTTTAATAAAAGTTCAAAGTAAAGTACAACAGAAAAAGCCCCGCCGCCATAATGGGACGAAGGCTCTCGTGGTACCACCCAAATTCAAAAGAACGGCGCAGAACCGTACTTTTCTCATTACCCTTAACGCGGGAAAACGCTTCGGTTTCCCAAAGAGGTTCAGGGGCAGCACCCGCAGTATGCCGAAAAGCTCGCACCGAACACTTTCTCTCTGAACGGCATTTCAAACGGTCATTCCCATCGCTACCTATCTTATATTATACCAAATTACGTGAGAATGTCAATCCTTTTCTTCCAATTTTGCAATCTCATCGGCAATTTGTCTGAAAACAGGAGCTGCGTAGTCGTTGCCGTAGCCGCTGTCCTCCACGAGAACGGTAACTGCGTATTCCGGATCATCAGCAGGAAAAAATCCCGTAATCCACGCATTGTAAAGCTCGTTTCCGTCATCGTCATATCTGCCTGTCTGCGCTGTGGACGTCTTAGCTCCTGCTGTGACACAAGACGGTCGGGCACTTGAGCTGTCGTTTTCATTAACTGCCGAAATCATCATTTCCTTCAGCATATCCGCCGTATCCTCCTCAATTGCGTAGGAATATCGGGGTTCCTTTTCATTTTCAACGGAAATTCCGCTTGTTGTCAGTCCCTTTATAAGGCTGAGGGCAGGCATTTTTCCGCCATTTGCTATGGCACAGGTCAGCTGGGAAATATGCAGAGGCGTTGCCGTAAGCTTGCCCTGCCCGAAGGAAAAATTAGCAAGCTCCGCAGGAACAAGAAGCTCCTCAACTGTGGGCAGAACGCCCCCCGAGGCTGTCATTCCCGAACAAAGATGAATCTCTCTGCCAAAGCCAAGATTATATGCTGTTGTGCGGAAATCGGGTATGCTGAGCAGTCGGCTGAGGCTGATAAAGTATGTGTTGCAGGAATTCACCATTGCGTCAGTCATGGTTTGCATCTCATGACCGTCCAGCTTATGACATCGGAATATTTTTCCATTTACGGATATTGAGCCGCCGCAGCTGTAAATGTATCCCCCGTAGCCCTCCTGAATTGCCTCGCACGCCGTAACAAGCTTGAAAATCGAACCAACGCTGTAGGAATACAGCGCGCGGTTAATCATGGGACTGTTTTCATCGCTGACAGCCTCCTCAAGCTCATAAACCGAATATTCGGGAAAGCTTGCAAGAGCAAGTATATCGCCTGTTTTTACTTCCGTGACAACTATAGCTCCCTTTTCGATTTGTTCGCCTGCCTCCTCGCAGATACGCTGTATTCTGCTGTCAATTGAAGCTACAACGCCGCTGCTTACAGCCTCGCTTCTGACTACGCTTTTTCCCTCTCCGATGAGAACTCTTCCATATCCGTCAGAAGCATATGTCACGCTGTTTTCGCCGCCTGTTCCGCGCAGAACGCTGTCATAGGCATATTCAATTCCCGACACGCCCTCTCCCTGCGAGGTGTAACCGATAATGTGCTGTGCAATCTGATTTTCCGAATATCTCACCGGAACGCAGAATACCGTCAGTCCCTCTGATTCCTCGGTATCCTCCGTACATTCAAAGGTAAAGGGAACTCCCTCGGAATATTTTTCGTAAAAATCCTCCTTATCGACTGCATATGCGGCAGTTTCCTCCATGTCCACCGCCTGCGGAACAGCAACGGCGATATATTTCGTTTCTGTGTTCACGAGAAGATTCATATTCCTGTCGTAGATATTGCCATCGCTGCTTTCGACGGTTATGGTAAGGCTGCTTTGCAGAGCGGCTGTTTCGGCATATTTGCTGTCGGCTGCGAGAGTAAAATAATTTCCTATAATCACAATAAAAAACATAGCAAAAAACACGCTGAGAATAATAATGCCGCTTTCCATTCTTCTTCTCATCAAAAGAAATCACCTCTCTCGTATTTTACGCGAAAAAGGTGATTTTATCCATTATCTGTTCAATTCGTCATTTATGCTTTTCACTATATTGTCAATGTCCTCATGAGTAATCGCTCCGTCGGAAAAGCTTACCATAACTCTAAGGGGATTGTCACGCAGCTGGTGTTCCATCATCAGCTTTGTGCTTTCGCCAAGCTCCGTATTGTCGGATTCAGTCTGCATCATCCTTGAGTATTCGTCAATGAGCTTGTCCATATATTTTCTTGCGCAGTCAATTTTCATGAGATCGCCCATTGTGGAATTGGAAGTGCAGATATACGGCATTTTGTCATCTGACTTAATATTCACCGTTTCAGATAAAACAATATCTCTCGACGACTTGCCTATCATTATTTCAAAATCTCCGCTTTCAACAAACCAGTCATGAATTTCCGTGCTGTAAAACGCAAATGAACGGCGGTCAAGATGAAATGATACAGTCTTTGATTCGTTCGGCTTCAGCTCAATTTTCTCGAAGCCCTTCAGCTCCTTTACAGGACGTATTACCGAGCTTTCACAATCATGCACATAGAGCTGTACAACCTCGCATCCTGCGACTGAGCCGGTATTTGTAACCGTAACGCTGACCTCGGCATTGCAGCCGTCAGTCTGTACGCTAAGATTGCTGTACTCAAAATCAGTATAGGAAAGTCCGTATCCGAACGGGAACAGCACGTCCATTTCCCTGAAGTCATAATAGCGGTATCCCACGAATATTCCCTCACGGTACTCAACTCTGTCGCCCTCCCCCGGGAAATTCAGATAAGAGGGATTATCCGAAAGCTTCCTCGGGAATGTTTCCGCAAGTCTGCCGCTTGGATTCACCTTGCCGAAAAGAACAGCGCATTCCGCCTCCCCGACAGCCTGTCCGCCGAGATAAGCCTCTACAAGTCCCTTTACATCGTCAATCCAAGGCATCTCCACAGGCGAGCCGTTATGCAGCACGACAACCGTGTTCGACTGAACCTGCGCAACTCTCCTGATAAGCTCATTCTGGCACTCCGGCATTTTCATATGGCTGCGGTCAAAGCCCTCGGATTCAAACAAATCAGTAAGTCCGGCAAAAATCACCGCGACATCGGAGGACTCCGCAAGCCTTACAGCCTCTTCAAGCAATTCGCTGTCCGCTGCGTCCTCATCGGTTCGATAGCCCTGTGCGTAGGAAACATCAGCATACTCGGCAGCGGCTGCAATTGCTCCCGTAACCCTGAAAGCGTTTATGTGGGAGCTGCCGCCGCCCTGAAATCTCGGTTCATCGGCAAATTTGCCTATAAACGCGATTTTCTTGTTTTTATCAAGGGGAAGAATTTTATCCTCGTTTTTCAGCAGAACCATGCACTGCGAGGCAATTTCAGCCGCAAGCCTATGGTCGGCTTCCTTATCCCAGACAGCATTTTCATTGCGTCCGTCAAGATATTTTTTTACAATTCCGAGTACGTTTTCGCAAGCCTTATTAAGCGCATCCTCGCTGAGCGTGCCGTTTTTCACAGCCTCAACAATTTTCGCGTCATTGACTCCGCCGCTTGAGGGCATTTCCAAATCAAGTCCTGCCGCAACTCCCTTAACACGGTCGTTTACAGCTCCCCAGTCGCTGACGACAAAGCCGTCGAAGCCCCACCTGTCGCGAAGCGTATCAGTCAGGGACATTTTATTCTCGGACGAATAAACGCCGTTCACACGGTTATATGAACACATGACAGTCCACGGCTTGCCCTCTCTTACGGCAGTTTCAAATGCCGCAAAATAAATTTCATTCAGCGTGCGCTCGTCTATTTCCGCACTTACGCTCATGCGGCGGTTTTCCTGATTATTCGCAAGAAAATGCTTCAGGCTCGTTCCCACATTTTGGCTCTGAACGCCCTTAATATGGCTTGCGGCAATATTTGAAGCAAGATAAGGATCCTCCGAGAAATATTCAAAATTACGTCCGCAAATGGGAGAACGCTTTATATTAGCTCCCGGGCCGAGAATAACGCCGACGTTTTCAGCCTGACATTCGTTGCCGAGAGCCTGTCCCATTCTGTAAATCAAATCACGGTCGAAGGAACACGCCAATGCGCAGGCTGACGGAAAGCATACGGCTTCTATGCTGAGATTGACTCCGGGATTTTCCGCAGTCAGATCCTGCTTACGGAGTCCGTGAGGGCCGTCGCTGACCATCATCTGCGGGATTCCAAGACGCTCAACAGCCTTTGTATGCCAGAAATCCGCTCCCGAGCAAAGAGATGCTTTTTCTTCTATAGTCATTTCCGAAATCAATTTTTTAATATCCATTTTTTCCTCCAATTCAGGGCGCATCTGAAAACCGAGGTTATGCAGATGTGCCCTTTATTTATTATTCAAGTATAACCGTGAACGGGCCGTCATTCAGCAGCTCAACCCTCATGTCCGCTCCGAAAATTCCCGTTTCAACGTGCTTGCCCTTTAAGCGGCAGTATTCCACAAAATAATCATAAAGCCTCTCGGCTGCGTCAGGCTTTGCCGCCTGAACAAAATTCGGGCGGTTGCCCTTGCGGCAGTCCGCGTAAAGTGTGAACTGCGAGACTATAAGAAGCTCTCCGCCGACCTGCTCCAGGGAAAGATTTATCTTGTCGTTCTCATCGGAAAAAATACGAAGATTTATTATTTTATCCGCAAGACGTCTGCATTCGGCTTCCGTATCACCCTCGCCGACTCCCAGAAGCACGAGATAACCCTTCCCAATTTTTCCGCAAACCCTTCCGTCAACGGATACCGAAGCGGAAAGAACTCTCTGTAAAACGATTCTCATTTCAATCTCCTATGTTGGCAAATACTTCGCCGATTTTTCCATGTATGAGCAAATCCGCGTTTTTATCGGTGGGTGTCGGCGACATATTGATTATGACGAGATGATTACCTCTGAAATAGCGGATAAGTCCCGACGCAGGATAAACATTCAGGGAGGTTCCTCCGATTATCAGCGTATCGGCATCGGCAATTGCCTGTACTGCTCCCGTAACCGTGCTGTCGTCAAGAGCCTCCTCGTACAGCACAACATCAGGCTTTATTATGCCTCCGCAGCTGCATCTCGGCACACCCTCACTGCTGAGCATAAACTGCGCGTCATATGATTTATGACAATTCATGCAGTAGTTGCGGTGAACGCTGCCGTGAAGCTCGTAAACTCTTCTGCTGCCTGCCGCCTGATGAAGTCCGTCTATATTCTGCGTAACAACAGCGCTGAGAACGCCTTTTTTCTCAAGCCCGGCAAGCTTTATATGCGCCGTATTCGGCTTTGCGTCAGGGCAAAGCATCTTATTGCGGTAGAAGCGGTAAAATTCCTCTGTTTTATTCATGAAAAATGTATGGCTGAGTATCTGCTCCGGCGGGTAATCATACTGCTGATTATACAAGCCGTCAACGCTTCTGAAATCAGGTATTCCGCTTTCCGTCGATACGCCTGCGCCTCCGAAAAAAACGATGTTACGGGAATTGCCGACAATATCGAGAAATTGTTCAATCTTATCCATAATTCTATCCTCTCATCACCTTGACATAAAATTTTCTTTTCCTCGGGCCGTCAAATTCGCAGAAGTATATTCCCTGCCACGTCCCGAGAAGAGGTCTGCCCTTGGTCACAATAACCGTTTCGCTTGCCCCCACAGATGAGGATTTCAAATGCGCGTCGGAATTGCCCTCGCTGTGGCGGAATTCCTTCATATCCGGAAAAATTTTGTCCATGCCGAAAATAAAATCAGCTTTCACATCAGGGTCGGCATTTTCATTTATTGTGACAGCTCCCGTTGTGTGCGGACAGAAAATTACGCATATGCCCTCGTCCACGCCGCTTTCGGTTATAGCCTCTCTCACCTCACGCGTTATATCAATCATGCCCTGCGCAGGTGTTTTCAAATCAAACTCAAACAGCATTATTTTGCCTCCTTAGCGTTTTTTAATCCATATCCGCAAAAATAATTCAGCGCGCACTCTCCGCATTTCGGTGCTCTCGCACGGCAGGTGTCACGCCCGAACTGCACGATTCTGTGGCAAAAATCCGATGATTTATCCGGCGGAATAAGCTTTACGAGATCCCTTTCAACCTTGGCAGGCTCTTTATTTTCGGTAAGACCCAGTCTGCCTGTAATCCGTATGAAATGGGTATCGGTGACAATTGCGGGCTTGCCCCATATATCGCCCATTACAAGATTGGCAGTTTTTCTGCCGATTCCGGGGAGAGTCAAAAGCTCCTCCAACGTTCGGGGGATTTCGCCGCCAAAATCCTCCAGAAGCTTCTGCGCCATTCCCTTGAGGCTTTTTGCTTTCATTTTGTAGAACCCACACGGCTTCACGTCCTGTTCAAGCTCCTCAAGGTCGGCATTCGCGAAGGCTTCGAGAGTCGGATATTTCACGAACAGCTTTTCCGTCACGATATTTACACGCGCGTCCGTGCATTGAGCTGAAAGACGTGCGGCAAACATAAGCTCATAGGGCTTTGAAAAGTTAAGTGAGCAAGCCGCTTCGGGGTAAATTTTTTCAAGCTCCGCACAGGCAAGCTCCGCTTTTTCCTTTTTTGTCATTTCATCACCTACCATAATTTTACTAATTCCATTATAACACATATCGACACTTCTGACAATACCGCGGAGCATTACACTTTTTCACCAAAATCGTTTCACAATATTTGTGTATTTATACAATTTTTATTTTGATTATTAAAAAAAATAGTGGAAATTATTGCATATCCTTTGAAAACACGATATAATTGAGGTATCTTGAATTTTTTTAAACTTGGGAGGACTACGATGAAGGTGAAATTTTTCAAAAAGGCAGGCTCTGCAATTCTCGCAGCAGCTTTAGCCGCAAACTGCTCGGCAATCGGAAGCTCGGTTTTCTCTTCTGTTGCCGCCGACAGCACAAAATATGAATTTGAGGACGGAACGCTTTCCGGCGCAACCGTTCAAGAGGAGGGAACTGAAAGATACGCTGAGGGCGCTTCCGGAGATAAGTTCGTTTTCCTTCAGGACGGCGGCGAAACCGCAGCTGTTACGGTTACCGTGGAAGAAACGGGTATGTACAATATTACCCTGTGCTACTCCGCTCCGTATGGAGATAAAATCCACAATCTCTATGTAAACGGCGTTGATCAGGGTCAGTTCAGCTGCGCACAAACCGATACGGGCGAATGGGTTGAGCTTGACCTCGGCTCTGTCAAGCTTACCGCAGGCGAAAATGAAGTCCTTATAAAAAGCAGCTGGGGCTGGACGGATATTGACTACATTACAATTGAATCAGCCGATCTCCCCGATATAGTTGCTACACAGGTAACCTGCTGCGACCCTGACGCTACCGAAGAGGCTCAGAACCTCATGTCATATCTTGCAAGCGTTTACGGCGAGCATATCATTTCAGGTCAGCAGGAAATCTATATGTACGGCCCGCACGATTTTGAATACGAGTTTGAATACATCGAGAATCTTACCGGCGAGCTTCCTGCTATACGCGGATTCGATTTTCTCAATCAGGCTAATATTCTCTATGGCAGCGACGACGGCACGACTGACAGAATGATTGACTGGGCAGTAAACAAGGGCGGTATCGTTACGGCTTCATGGCATCTTACAGTTCCTGTGGACTTCACAAACTATGAGCTTGGCGTAACCTCCGTTGACTGGTCGAACGCTACCTACGCTGTATGGAACGACAACAATGAACCTGCAACTGACTTTGATACATCAAATGTTATTATTGAGGGCACTAAGGAATACGAATACTACATGGCTTGCCTCGAAGCGCTTGCAAGCTGCATTCAGGAGCTTGACGATGCAGGCGTTCCGCTGATTTTCCGTCCGCTTCACGAAGCTGAAGGCAGCGGCGGTGAAACAGGCTCATGGTTCTGGTGGGGTCAGGACGGCTCTGAGGTTTACAAGGAGCTTTGGAAGCTTACCTACACTACACTTACCGAAACATACGACCTTCACAATATCATCTGGGAATGGAACAGCTACGCTTACAGCACATCCGAGGACTGGTATCCGGGCGATGAGTATGTAGACCTTATCGCTTATGATAAGTATAACTGCACAGACTGGTCAACAGGTTCGGCTGTTCTGACTCACAACGACAGCGCAATCAGCAGCACCTTCTACACGATTATGGAAAAATATGACAGCAAGAAAATGGTTGCCATGTCCGAAAACGATTCAATCCCCGCACTTGCAAATCTCATTGACGAAAAAGCCGGCTGGCTCTACTTCTGCCCCTGGTATGACGGTGGTTCTGACAGCACGAACTTCCTGACGAATGAAGTTTTCAACACACAGGAAGACCTTATTGAAATGTATCAGAGCGACTACTGCATTACCCTTGGCGAACTTCCTGCCGACCTTTACACAAACGGCGCGGATGTAACAACTACAACTACTGCGGAGGGCGATTCCGGAACAACTACAACCACCACAACAACTACTACATCCGATCCCGATGAGTATGTATTCGAGCTTTTCAGCGAAACTGTTGATATTAGCGGAAGAAACGAAGATACTGAATATTCTCTCGTTATTGAGCTTGAGGGTACACCTGAGGCAAGCGTCGGCGGCTGCGTTGGCTACAGCACAGGTTCAACGTCCGATGACTGGGTAAATATCGAATGGAGCGGCAATTTCGATTCCGACGGCAAGCTGACGATAACTGTTCCCCTTGATGATGTCAGCACCGATGTAACGACTGCTGAGGTTCAGGTCTGGTGGTCGAATCTCTGGGATTCCGATACGGAAACCGCAAACGATGTTCCATGTGAGATTACCGATATTACAGTTGTAACTGATGATACTGACATTCTGTACGGCGATGCCGATTTAAGCGGAACAGTCGATGTATCCGATGCTGTTAAGATTATGTCATACATTTCAAATTCCAATAAATATCCTATGACTGACGAGCAGATTAACGTTTCAGACGTAAATCAGCGCGGCAACGGAATTGACAATCTTGATGCTCTTGCAATACAGCGTCTTATCTCAAACACTATTAGTTCTCTTCCCGAATCATATATGGAAGATGAATAATAAAAGATAAAAAATGGTCACTCTTCATTATGGAGAGTGACCTTTTTTGCAGCAAAAAACCGAAAGGCGATGTGCCCTTCGGTTTTTGATTTATGCTTAGCCGTGATATTTTTTAAGGAGCTGCTGAATTTTCTCATGTGGGTCGATGATGCTTCCGACTGATACATCATGATTCAAAGCAGCAATGAAATATGCAATATATTTTGAAACGTCAACCTCATGGAACCACGGTCTGCTGAGCAGCTCGGGAGTTCTGTAGGTAAGATTTGTTCCCAGAACGCCGTCGATAATTCCATCCTCATAAGCCTTATCGAACTTTTCAAGTCCGTTTGTGAAGATGGTATATGTAGAATAAGCAAAGATACGTCCCGCTTTTTTGGATTTGAGCGCATATGCCAAATCGAGCATGGATTCACCGGATGAAATAATATCATCGGCAACAAAGACATCCTTGCCCTCAACGGGGTTTCCGAGATATTCATGAGCGACAATGGGATTTCTTCCGTTGACGATTGTGGAATAATCACGTCTCTTATAGAACATACCCAGATCAACGCCCAGTACGGATGCGTAATACATATTCCTGTTGAGCGCACCCTCATCGGGGCTTACAATCATGAACTTGTCCTTTGAAAGATCAATATCGCTGAAATCCTTGAGAAGCGCTTTAAGCACCTGATATGTCGGCATTACGTTATCGAAGCCCATAAGCGGAATTGCGTTATGAACTCTCGGGTCGTGCGCGTCAAATGTAACGATATTCGATACGCCCATTGATTCAAGCTCCTGAAGAGCGCAGGCGCAGTCAAGCGACTCTCTGTAGTTTCTGCGGTGCTGGCGTCCGCCGTAGAGAATAGGCATGATTACATTGATTCGATGCGCCTTGCCGCTTGCAGCCTGAATAATTCTTTTCAGATCCTGAAAGTGGTCGTCCGGTGACATTGAATTTTCCTGCGAGAACATCTGATACTTGCAGTTATAATTGCCTACATCGACAATAATGAACAGGTCGTAGCCTCTGACTGTTGATTTGATAAGGCCCTTTCCATCGCCTGAAGCGAATCGCGGGCACTGGCTCTCGATCAGGAAGGTGTCCTTGTCATAGCCCCCCTTACGCGCCCAGTCAACGAGATAACCGTTGATTTTGTCGCCAAGCTCCCTGACGCTTTCGGTCGCGATAATTCCAAGAGGAGCGACGTTTGTTTCATGATTGAATAAAATTTCACTTGCAGCTGTCATAAGCAATTTTTCACTGCCCCACGGCAGCGAACTCCTTTCATTTTTAATATAGTCGGCGGTTAAAAGTTTATTACTTGCAGAAGTTTTCAATGTAGCTTTCAATATCGCCTGCGATAATATCCTCAGCAATATCGGCATGCTCAACTTCATTTACGGCTGTTGTTTTATTTTCAAGCTCCTTGTACACTTTGAAAAAGTGTGTCATTTCGTCAAAAATATGCTTAGGAAGCTCATCAATATCCTTATACATATTATAATTCGGGTCGTTAAAGGGAATTGCAATTATCTTGTCGTCATGATGTCCGTTATCGAGCATTCTAATAACGCCGATAGGATAGCATCTTACAAGAGTGAGCGGTGCGAGCTTCTCCGAACAAAGCACCAGAACGTCAAGCGGGTCGCCGTCGTCAGAGTAGGTTCGCGGAATCAGTCCGTAATTAGCGGGATAATGAGTTGACGTGTGCAGGATTCTGTCCATAATTATCATACCTGTTTCCTTATCAAGCTCATACTTTACCTTACTGCCCTTGGAAATTTCGACAACTGCGACGAAATCCTCGGGTGTAATACGTTTCGGACTTATTTTGTGCCAGATATTCATAAAACGCCTCCAATAAAAATTATGGCAATACCGCACAAAAATTGTTGTGCAGATGCGCAGCAAAGCCTTCAGCTGTAACTGCTCCTGTATTTACAACAGGCGGCAGGCAGCTCAGGCATGGTTTGTTCGGTGTTGCCTTATGTAGACCTACATCCCTATAAATAAGTATACCACCTTTTTAAGATTTGTCAATAACAGATGAAATTTTCGGCAATCTGATATATTTTTCTCATAAATTACAGCATTATTTTCAGTTTTATGCCCTTATCTTTACATAGCGGCTATGGGCTTTACTCGTATTTTACATATTCCGCCAATGCGGCATTTGACATTTTCCGACAAAGTGCTATAATATTACATAGTAAAAAATAAAGGAGAAATCATAATGACAGAACAATCGAAAACAAACCCTCTCGCATCAGAAAAAATTTCCAGACTTCTGGTAAAATTTGCAGTTCCGAGTATTGTCGCCATGCTCGTCAGCGCACTGTACAATATCATTGATCAGCTGTTTATCGGACAGGCTGTCGGAACTCTCGGAAACGCTGCAACGAACATCGCGTTTCCCTTTTCCACATCGTGCGTTGCGCTGGCACTGCTCTTCGGAATCGGCGGAGCTTCATGCTTCAATCTTTCAATGGGAAAGGGCAACAAGTCAAAAGCTCCATATTACATCGGAAATACCGCACTCATGCTTGTGGTCAGCGGTATTTTATTATGCGTTGTCACACTTATTTTTCTGACTCCCCTCCTGAAATTTTTCGGAGCTTCGGATAATGTTCTCCCCTACGCGGAGGAATATGTGCGCATTACCGCAATCGGATTCCCGTTCCTCATTCTTACGACAGGCGGAGGTCACATTATACGTGCCGACGGAAGTCCCGGAATGGCCATGGTGTGCAACATCGTGGGAGCTGTTATCAATACGATACTTGACGCAATTTTTGTAATGGGACTTGACATGGGCATGGCAGGTGCCGCATACGCAACAATAATAGGACAAATTATTTCCGCAGTCATCGTTATTGTTTATCTGCTCCGCAGCTTTAAAACTGTTCCCCTGAGAAAGGCTCATTATATCCCCAATCGCAAAATAATTTCAAAAATAACCTCAATCGGCATTGCCTCATGCTTCAATCAGCTTACAATCATGATTGTGCAGATTGTCCTCAACAACGTTCTCGGACATTACGGCGCTTTGTCCGATTATGGCGAGGATATTCCTGTCGCCTGCGTCGGAATCGTTATGAAGGTTAACCAGCTTGTTCTTGCAATAATTATCGGTCTTGGACAAGGAATCCAGCCTATAGTCAGCTACAACTACGGCGCTGCAAAATACAGCCGTGTGAAGGATTCCTACCGTCTTTCCGTTGCAATCGGAACAGTTGTTTCACTTATCGCGTTTGCACTTTTTGAAATCTTCCCACACGAAATTATTTCGCTTTTCGGCACAGGTACTGACAAATATTTTGAATTTGGCGAAAGATTCATGCGCATCTTCCTTTTCTTTACATGGCTCCTCAGTCTACAGCCTATAACCACAACCTTCTTCACCTCAATCGGAAAGGCTTTCAAGGGACTTTTCCTCTCCCTCACAAGGCAGATTATTTTCTTCCTGCCCTTCCTGTTTATTTTCACCTATATATTCGGCATAGACGGCGTTGCATATACAGGCCCTGCCGCAGATTTTCTTTCCGCTGTGGTTGCTATTGTTATGGTTGCCATCGAATTCAAAAATATTAACAGACTTGAAAAAAATCCCGCAAAATAATCTGCTGGAATCATATCTGCAAACCGGCTGTCCACCTTGGATAACCGGTTTTTGTCTGTTCGGGTTGCAATAAAATTCATATTGTGATATAATAGACAAAACGCAGGCATTTATTATATCATATCCGGTCGGGAGGTTTTGTCTATGGATTCAATGAAATTGATTATGTGCGCGGCTGCCGCAGCCGCTCTCGATATATGCGCTCTTGTAATGATACTTTCGGCTTACCGCGAAAAAAAATTGGGAAAAAGACGCTGGAATAAAATTTCCGGCTGCATGGAGCTTGTCGAACCGGGAATCACCTATCCCTTGGAGGGCGATGAAATTCTCATCGGCAGACACGCCTCCGCCGACATCAGGATTCCGGATTTGTCAGTTTCAAGGTATCACGCTGTACTGACCGTTACAAACGGTGTCTGGTCGATTTGCGATATTGGCTCGAAATCGGGAGTCTACGTCAACGGAAATCTCGTCAAGCAGGCAAGACTTCACGAAAATGACGTTATAAAGCTCGGCAATCACCGCCTGCAAATACGCAGAAGGAGAGAAACAGATGTATAAAAACGGATTAACCTATTTCAGCTCCTCATTCCTTGTACTTATCGCTCACGCCGCTATGCTTCTGAACGTCTTTGTAAACGGCAATTATGATTCCACAAACGATGTTTTTATCCTTGCAGGCGCAGTTCTCGGACTGGATCTGATTTACTTCATCGCCATGCTTTTTTTCAAGCAGATGTCCTATACAATTGATTTTCTGCTCATTTTTATTCTGAATATGAGTCTTATTTTTCAGTCGTGCTTCGGCGGAGTTCAGCTGTCTTTCAAGCACCTGTTAACCTGCATTGCAGCTCTTGTCGCCTGCCGTCTGGGGCACCTCCTTTGCCGCAATCACAGATGGATTCAGCAGCAGAAAAAATATATTTACATTGCAATCGGCATACTTATTCTCTGTATCCTCCTGTTTACCGGCAGCCGCGGAATCTGGATTGACATTGGCTCGTTTTCCATTCAGCCCTCCGAATTTTTAAAGCCGCTGCTTGTTCTTGCCTGCGGAACATCTGTTATGGAGCAGCAGCGAAAGCATAAAATTCTCTGCTTCAATGTGGTTTACGAAAACCTGATTTTATTCGGGATAATTGCCGTTATCTGCGTTCTTCAATGGTGGTGCAGGGATCTCGGAAGTCTCCCCACATTTGTGGCAATCTACGTTTGCGGACTCTTTTTCCGCCTCTGCTATCCAAAGGCTAAGCTGTCGAAAAAGACGATTATTGCAGGTGTGGCAGCTCTGCTGGTTGTTGCCGCCCTTGCCATCAAATTTGCTCCGAGCTACGTTCAGGCAAGACTTTTTGTTGACATCTGGAACGACAAATCCGGTGACGGCTGGCAGCAGTGTCAGGGACTTATTGCCATTGCCGAAGGAGGCTGGTTCGGAAAAGGCCCCGGACAAGGCTTCATGTGCGACGTTTTCGCTCACGAATCAGATATGGTTTTCGCCTCTATCTGCGAGGAGTGGGGAATGCTTTACGCACTTATGATGATTTTCGCTATTCTTCTGATGCTGGCGATACCGCTGATAAATCCGCCCCGTTCGTATTTCCACGCAACGGTCGCAGCAGGAATCTGCGCCGCGTTTACAGTTCAGATGGCTCTCAATATCTTCGGGTCATGCAACCTGATTCCCTTTACAGGCGTTACAATTCCATTTATCTCGCAGGGCGGCAGCTCAATGGCTACAAGCGGATTTATGATAGGAATGCTGTCAGCTGCACAGTCACCTGTATTTAAGAGATCCAAAAAGCAAAATAATAAGAAAGCTCCTGCAAGGGCATGGAAAAAGGAGGCTCGTATATGAAAAGTATTCGCCGCGGACAACGCATAATGACGCTGTTTATAATTCTTTTTATTGCGGGAATGGTTGTTCTCGTTGTGAAGATTCACAGTGAATCCTCCTACTATATGTCAAATTCCGACGATCAGGTTCTCGGAAAGGTTTACGACCGCAGCGGAGATGTGCTTTTTGACGACTCCGGCACGGAATATGAGGAAAACCACTTTCTCGACGTGGGTAATTTAATCGGCGACGCACAGGGGCAGATGACGAATACACTTGTCGCACGCAACATTGACAAGCTGAATAACTACAGCTTTGAAACGGGACTTATGGAAAGCGGCGGCAAGGCGGCTATATATACCACACTCGACCACTACGCAAATCAGGCTGTTTATAACGCCTATCAGGGCAGAAACGGCTGTGCTGTTGCCTACGACTACAAAACAGGCGAAATTCTTGTAAGCGTGAGTCTTCCTTCACTTGACGTAACAAAGGGATATGCGGATATAGAAAATTTTGAAACAGGTACTCTTATTTCAAAAACGCTTTACGGAACTGTCCCCGGCTCAACCCAGAAAGTTTCTACCCTTGCCGCCGCACTGGAGGTAATGGGAGCTGATACCCTCTTTTCAAAAAGCTACACCTGCACCGGTGAATATATAAACAAAAGCGGAGATACCATATCCTGCCACAATTCATCGGGTCACGGAACTCAGAATATTCAGGAGGCTATTGAAAACAGCTGCAATCCATTCTTTGCGCAGCTCGTTGAGGACGAGGATCTTCCGCTTGACGGCATTAAAAATACCTATCGGAAAATGGGATACGCCATTAACGGTGAGGAACAGACAACTATAGATATTGACGGAATCATCTGTGAGACGGCTTCCACGACACTTGAAAATTCCTATGAATTTCAGACACAATGGGGTTGTATCGGTCAGGGCGACACACTTGTAAGTCCTGTGCAGCTTATGATGTGGCAAAGCGCAATTGCGAACGGCACAGGCAAAATGACTATGCCACACCTTATTGATTACGTTACGGACGTAAACGGAAAAATCACCGAACAGGCTGAAACAGAATTCAGCGACGAAATTTTTTCCTCTTCAACTGCCGAAACAATACGTCAGATTCTGCTTACAAACGGTTCCGACAACTACAGCTATTCAATCAGCGGATATACGATTGGCGTCAAAAGCGGAACGGCTCAGGTTAAGAACGGTGACGAGGAAAACTCTCTTCTTGTGGGATTTGTTGACGATTCCCGCCACCCTATCGCCTTCTGCATTATGATTGAAGACAAAAACGGCGGAAGTATTACAACTGAGGAAATCGCGAAAACTATGCTTGACGCTCTGTGTTCATGAGAAATGGTTAATATCACCAAAGCAATTACAAATGTTTGTGCATCATGCTTAATTTATGAAAAAATGCTTGTGTTTTTTTGATTATTATGATATAATAATCGCAAGCATTTATATATTTTCAAATGCTTAAAGGAGGACTAACTATGAAAACTACTATTACAGCTAAAAAAATGCAGATTCCACAGAATTTCACCGAATACGCAGAAAAGAAAATTGACTCCAAGCTCAACAAATTCTTTGGCGATGAAGCTGAGGCGAAGATCGTTATTTCTGAAATCAAAAATCAGATTGTTATAGAGCTTACCGTCAGATACAACAGTATGCTGTTCAGAGCTGAACGCTCTGCTGTAGATAAAAATGCTGCTCTTGACGACGCAATTGATAAAATTATCAGACAGATTCGCAAAAACAAAACGAAAATTGAAAAGCGCCTCAAGGATACCGCATTTAAGGATGCCTTCGCTGAACCAATTCCGGAACAGGTGGATTACGAGGTTATCAAGCACAAGAAATTCACAATGCGCCCTATGGATATTGACGAGGCTATCCTCCAGATGAATATGCTCGGACACAGCTTTTTCATGTTCACCAATGCGGCTTCCGGCGAAATAAACGTCGTTTACAAGCGCGCGGAGGGAAATTACGCAGTTCTTGAACCTGACAATGGCTAATAATTCAGCGGGATACTTCGGTATCCCGCTATTTACTATTCCGAAAAGGCATGAGTTTATAAATTAAAGCTTCAAAAGGAGAAATGAATAATGGATAATAATATGAAATCAGTTATCATCAAACGCATAAATAAAACCGGAGAAAGTCTCAAAAAGAACAACATGGAATTTTACTTTGCCGAAACAAAAAATGATGTGGCAGGCATTGTTGAATCCCTGATCAAGGAGAGTGACGTTATAACAAACGGCGGCACTATGACTATGGCAGAATGCGAACTCCCCGAGCTGCTTTCCTCCCCGAAATATAAATACCTCGACCGTACCTGCATGACACCCGATGAAATTCAGAAGCTGTATATTGATTCGTTTTCCGCCGACGTTTACATCACAAGCTCAAATGCCATAACTGAGGACGGATTGCTCTACAACGTTGACGGAAACAGCAACCGTGTGGCTGCAATTGCCTATGGTCCGAAGTCGGTTATTGTGATCGCAGGATACAACAAAATTGTAAAAAATCTTGCCGAGGCTGAGCTGCGGGTGAAAAGCATAGCTGCTCCTGCAAATTGCGAAAGACTTTCCTGTGAAACATACTGCCGTGAAACCGGAGAATGTATGTCGCTGGCGAAACCCGAAAGAGAAATGTGCGACGGCTGCGCAAGTCCCGCAAGAATCTGCTGCAATTACCTTATTTCCGCATACCAGCGCCACAAGGGCAGAATCAAGGTAATTCTCGTAGGTGAGGAACTGGGATATTGATTACATATAATATTTATCAATTGTCATCATTTTTTATAATCTACGCTGTATTTGGCTGGTGCCTTGAGGTTATCTATGAAGCTGTCGAACAGGGAAAATTTATTAACCGTGGCTTCCTGAACGGTCCATATTGCCCCATTTACGGATTCGGCGTTATAATTGTAATTTTGTGTCTGAATCCAATTAAAGATAATATTTTAATCCTGTATTTCGGGTCAGTTATTTTAACGTCTGCACTTGAATTCTTCACAGGCTTTATTCTTGAAAAAATTTTTCACCAGAAATGGTGGGATTACTCTGATTTGCGCTTCAATCTGAAAAGCTACATTTGCCTGAAATTCTCGCTTCTGTGGGGAGTTGCCTGTCTGATTGTTGTCACGATTATTCATCCGCTGATTGAGCGCTTCGTGAACTGGATTCCCCACACGTTGGGAGTTGTTATTTTAATTATTTTATTTGCAGGCTTCTTTAGCGACGTTGTGATAACAGCATTTGGAATTATGCATATTAAAAAGAGACTTCGTATTCTTGATAATATTTCAGCTGAAATGAGAAAAATTTCAGATGTAAGCGGAGAAATGATTTATGGTGCTGTAGCAGGAATACGTGAAAAAAGCGAGGTAATTTCCGATAAAAATGATGCTGTGAAAGCAAGATTTGATGAGCTGAAGGCTAAATACAAAGCAGAATACGAGAAAAAAAGCAGCAACAGAAAACGTATTGAAAAGGCATTTCCGCGACTTAAAATCAATTCCGGAAAATCTCTCAAGGAAATTTTTGAGGAATTTAAAAATAATGAAAAATAAGGAAAATCCACGATTTATTCGTGGATTTTTTCAATAGCGCACAAAAAACCTCAGGATAACCTGAGGTTTAGTTTCTATTAAATTGTATTAAGATTAAGCGACTTTCATCACTTAGCTAAAGTTCCCTGTGGACTCACCCTTTCAGATTATTCTTTAATATAGCACCTGAAAAACATTTTCATAATATCACATCTTTCATCAATGATATATATAATATTCATTATCCATTGGTTTCACCTTTTTAAGCTTATTTTAAATCACTAAAAAGCTATTTTCTCATCGGACTCACCTTTATTCGGATTTTTCAAGCTATTTTCAGCTATTTATCTAAAGACTCAATGTCGTAATTTCAGATAATCCTGTATCCCAAAGAGTTTAGAATAGAAGCCGAAATCCTATACAGCGATTTACGTCCGCATCGCATTATAATTAACATTCAACATCACTTATATGGATCAGATTCTTAAAAATCTATAATCCCAAAAACAATATCAATTACTCTGCAAGCCCGCCGGCTTCACGCTGCTGTTCTTCTGTTCCTTCCATTGGACTCACTCACCTTTCCGCCAATTTCATTTACATTGAGGTTTCCCTCAGACCAAGTAAATATAGCTTTGGAAGTTTTGCTCATCTTCGAGCTTTCTCTCCCTTTCCTTGACTATATAATACCACACCCTTAGTTGAATGTCAATAGTTTTTTTGAGATTTTTTGAGAAATTTTGTGGTTTCTATGTATTGCACAAAACACTGTGTCATTTTTTGTGCAGTTTTACATACAATCTTTCAGGGAATATTTACCTGTTTTAATACCGTGAATTTTGAATATCCTAAATATAACATTAACATGAGTTTAACCCCGTAATATGTTGACATCCCGCGGCAGCGGGATTATAATATTATTAGATAATGTTATTGGATGTTGTCCGCTATCTTTTCCCATTTTATGGCTGCTGTGCCATTTGTTGGTTTTGTTTAATTTTAACATAGCAGAATTATAGCAACTCAACAAAAATGCTTCTATGTACTTGACAAAATGTTATTGATATGTTACTATATAGGCACATTCAAAAAATATTTACGATTTTGGGAGCTGTCTGTAGAGATAGCTCCCTTCTGCTTTTTTGTGAAAGGAGTGATTTCATTGGCTTCGGATAATGTGAAAAAGGTGCTTGACGCGGAATCTATGTCGGAAAAAAACGTTTCGGACGCCAAAAACCGCTGCGATCAGATTATCGCCGACGCTGAAGCATATTCCGAAAATGCGGTGCAGATTAAAATTCAGGAGGCTGAAAAAAAATGTTCCGCTATGAAAAATGAAAATCTTGCACGTATCGAAAGCTTTCGTGCGGATATGAAAAATGAATGTTCAAAGCAGAAATTGCTGCTCAAAAAAACTGCCGATGAAAATTTCAGCGCAGCTTCCGATATTGTCATTGATTATCTGCTTGAATGCTGAAAGGAGGCTTCATAATTTATGGCAAAGCTGAAAATGCAGAAAATTGAGCTGATTGCCCTGTTGACCGACAGCAAGAAAATTGTCGAGCTTCTCCAGCGGCGCGGCGTTGTGGAGCTTTGCGACTGCGCAGATGATGAGCTTGTTAAAACAAATGCTGCTTCGGTAATTATGGAATTTGAAAAATTCCGCAGCAATGCGGCTCAGGCTCTCGAAATTATAAATACAAGAGCGCCCGAAAGGAAGTCCATGCTGTCCTCACTGACGTCAGGCAAGGAGGAAATCGAAATCCATGAATTCGGCAGAAATTCGGGGCAGCTCGAAGCCGTCCTGCAAATCGCACTCGACATTCTCAAAAATAACCGCATGATTTCTGAATACGAAACGGCTATTTCTCAGAATAATTTACGTATCGACACGCTGAAATCATGGCTGAATCTCGACGTTCCAATGAATTTCAAGGGAACAGCTTCAACCTCCGCTTTTATCGGAACTGTGCCGTTCTCCGCGACATCCGAAGAAATCGAGGAAATTCTCCCTGACGGATGCTGTGCGGAAATCATTTATTCCGACAAGATGCAGTCGAATCTTTTTATACTAAGCAATAAAAGCTGTGCGGAGGAGGCGCTTGACGTTCTCCGCCGAAGCTCCTTTGTTCCTATTGGGGAAAACGCAGGAAAAACACCCCGACAGCTTACAAAGCTTCTCGAAAATGAATCCGAAAGACTCCGTGGGAAAATTAGCGAATGTGAAGAAAGCATTCGGCAGCTCAGCGAAAACAGACGCAGGCTTGAGTTTTTTATCGATTATCTCCAAATGAGAATTGATAAATATGAGGCTCTCAATTCTCTTGCGTTTACGAAAAACGCTTTCGTGCTGACGGGATATATTCCCGAAAAATATGCTGATTCAATCGCAAAGGAAATAGATTCGAAATATACGGCGGCAGTCAGGTTCTATACGCCCGATGAGGACGAGGACGTTCCTGTTGTTCTCGAAAACAACAAATTTTCCGAGCCTGTGGAGGGAATTACCGAAATGTACTCTCTCCCCGGAAAAAAGGACGTTGACCCGACTCCCGTTATGTCGTTTTTCTATTATCTCTTCTTCGGCATGATGCTTTCAGATGCGGGATACGGTCTGCTTATGGTTCTCGGAACAACCTTCGCCCTGAAAAAATTCAAATTTGAGGATAAAATGCGAAAAACACTTGTGATGTTCCGCAACTGCGGCGTGTCAACGATCATCTTCGGCGCGCTTTTCGGAAGCTGGTTCGGCGATATAGTTCAGGTCGTGGCAAGCGAATTTTTCGACAAGGAAATCGGAAGTCTTGCGCTGTGGTTTGAGCCGCTTGACGACCCGATCAGGCTCCTTTTGTATTCATTTGCTCTCGGCATCATGCATTTGTTCCTCGGTCTTGCCGTATCATTCAAAATGCAGTGGAGCGACGGAAAAAAGCTTGATGCCGTACTTGATACGATTCCTGTTTATCTCACGATTCTCGGCGTCTGCCCACTTGCCGCAAGCATTCTTACCGATGTTCCGTCTATACTTTCCAAAATCGGAGCATATGTTGCAATAGTCGGTGTAATTCTGCTCGTTCTGACCGCAGGCAGAAGCTCAAAATCAATTTTCGGCAAGATATTCGGCGGTCTGTACGCACTGTACAATACGGCTACCGGATACCTGAGCGATATTCTCTCATACTCGCGTCTGCTTGCTCTCGGGCTTGCTACCGGAAGTATCGCAGGCGTAATAAATCTCATAGGCACAATGCCTGAAAATACCGTCGTCAAAGCGGTGCTTCTCGTCGTTGTATTTATTGTGGGTCACACGGCAAATCTCGCAATAAATCTGCTGGGAGCTTACGTTCACACAGACCGTC
Source organism: Ruminococcus sp. (assembly GCA_021200415.1). Classification (GTDB taxonomy): domain Bacteria; phylum Bacillota; class Clostridia; order Oscillospirales; family Ruminococcaceae; genus Ruminococcus. Next base: position 235,348 of record JAJQGO010000013.1, read on the forward strand.
TGCAATTCGTAGAGCTGTTTTCAAAATTCTATGAGGGCGGCGGCAGAGAATTTAAACCGCTTTCAATTAAAACAAATTATATAAAACTCAAGGAGGAAATTTTCAATGACTAACTTAGGTATCGCATTTGCAGTTCTCGGAGCAGTTTTTGCTTCGCTTTTCGCAGGAATCGGTTCAGCTAAAGGCGTAGGTCTTGTGGGTGAGGCTGCGGCAGGTGTCGTTTCCGTTGACCCGTCAAAATTCAGCAAGGTGCTTATTTTACAGCTCCTCCCCGGTACGCAGGGACTCTACGGACTTCTCACAGCTATCCTTCTCATCAGCAGAATCGGCATAATCGGCGGAACACCCGCAGATCTTACACTCTCGCAGGGACTTATGTTCTTTGCCGCTTGTCTGCCAATTGCCTTTGTCGGACTTTTCTCCGGCATCGCACAGGGCAAATCGGCTGCCGCAGGTGTTGGAATTGTCGCAAAAAAGCCTGACCAGAGCGGCAAGGGAATTATTATGGCTGCAATGGTTGAAACCTACGCTATTCTCGCGCTTCTCGTGTCAATTCTCCTCATCTATAATATCGAAGTCTGATTCACACGCCAATCAATAAATCGGAGGTATGCTTATGCCCGGACTTAATAAAATTCTCAGCACCATTGAAGAACAAAGCAGACGGCAGGCTGACGCTCTTATAGGTGAAGCTGAAAAAAAAGCACAGAAAATCCGCACAGATGGAGACGCTGCGGCTCAATCCGCTTACGACAGACGCATTGAAGACTGCAAAGTCGAATGTGAGCATGAATACGCCGCTGCCTGTTCTTCCGCCGAAGCCGGCATGAAAAGAGAATTGCTCGCGTATAAAATCAAATATATCGACGCTGTTATAAACAACGCAATCGAGAAAATAAATTCTATGCCCGAGGAGGAATATTTTTCCGCAGTCCTCAGGCTTGCGGGAGCTAATATGCGAAAGGGAGACGGGATTATGTATTTCAGCTCCCGTGACCTTGCAAGGATTCCGTCTGATTTCGGGAAGAGGCTGAATCTGCTTGCTTCCGTTGACGGCTCATCCCTGAAAATATCGGATGAACCTGCCGACATCGAAAACGGATTTATTCTTCAATACGGCAGCATTTCGGAAAATTGCAGCTTCAGCGCAATTGCCGAAGCCGATCGGGATGTTCTCCGTGATAAGGCTGCCGCCCTGCTCTTTAAGTGAGGTGTGTCATGAGTTCTGTTAAATATGCAAGCGCAGTTGCCGCTGTCCGCGCTATGGAGAGCAGTCTGCTTTCCCAGTCCGATATGGAGGCTATGGCGAATGCCGCAGGCTTCAGGGACGTTGCAGGCATACTCGCTTCAAGCGGAAGAAGAGTTCCCGAAGAGTATGACGAGCTTCTTGGCTCTCTGGAAAAGGAGCTTTGCGAAATATGGGAGATGATCAGCGGCTATGCGCCCGATTGTAAGGAGCTTGAAATTCTCCTGTACAGAAATAATTTCCACAATCTGAAGGCTGCTCTGAAGGCTTTGATTATGAATGAAAATCCCGAAAGCATTTTTGTTTTGCCTACAACTCTTGAGCTTGACAGGCTCACGGAAATTGTATCCTCAAAGAGCTATGAGGAGCTGCCCGAATATATGCGCGGAGCTGCCGAGGACGCCTACTCTATCTTAACTAAAAGTCTTGACGGTCAGCTTGCGGAGATCGTTATTGATACCGCCTGCCTTGAGGCTATGAAATCCTCGGCAAAAAAATCAGGCAGCCGGCTGATGATGAAATATGCCGATCTGACGGCGGCTCTTTCGGATATTAAAACTGCTTACAGATGCAGCATTATGAATAAAACGGATTCCTTCATGCAGCTTGCTATTTGCGGAAGCTCCGGGCTTGACAGGGAATCCCTGATACGTGCGGCTCTGGGAGGGGCTGATAATCTCCTCTCCTACCTTGACGGCACTCATTTTGCCGAGGCTGCTGAAAAGCTCCGTGAATCCACTGCCGCATTTGAAAAATGGTGCGACGATGAGCTTTTGTCTGTTTTCGACGAGGCTAAAATGCAGTCGTTCGGCGCAGCTCCCCTTGCGGCATACTTCGTCGCAAAGGAAACGGAAATAAAAAATCTGAGGATACTTCTCGTATGCAAGAACTGCGGAGCTGCAAAGGAAACTATTATGGAAAGGATGCGGAGGCTCTATGTATAAAGCAGCTGTTATCGGCAGCAAGGAAAGCGTTTCCGGATTTGCCGCACTCGGACTCAGCGTTTTTCCCGAAACCGAACGTGATAAAATCGCAAGGCTTATTCCTGAGCTTGCGAAAAAAGATTTCGCGGTAATATTTATAACCGAAGCCGCCGCATCGGGAGTCGGCGATATTATCGACAAATACAGAAGCTGCAAGCTGCCCGCAATTATCATGATTCCCGGCATTACAGGCAATACCGGCGACGGCATGAAAAATCTCCATGTATCCGTTGAAAAGGCAGTCGGCACTGATATTCTGAAATAGGAAAGGAGCGTATTATCGGAAATGAACAGCAAAGGCACTATTGTTAAAATTGCAGGTCCGCTTATTGTTGCGGAGGGTATGCGCGACGCAGATATGTTCGACATGGTTCGTGTCAGCAGTCAGCGTCTTATCGGCGAAATAATTGAAATGCACGGAGATCGCGCGTCTATTCAGGTTTATGAGGAAACATCGGGACTTGGCACGGGAGAAACGGTTGAATCTATCGGCGAGCCTATGAGCGTTGAGCTTGGCCCCGGACTTATCGGCAGCATTTTCGACGGCATACAGCGTCCGCTGGACGATATAAGAAAGCTTTCGGGAAATAATCTGAAAAGAGGCGTTGAAGTTCCATCCCTCAAGCGTGACAGACTCTGGAGCTTCACCCCTGCTGTAAAGGCAGGCGATAAGGTTGTCGGCGGAGATGTTATCGGAACAGTTCCCGAAACCGATATTGTTATTCAAAAAATTATGGTTCCCAACGGCATAAGCGGTACTGTTAAATCAATCTCGGAAGGAAATTTCCACATAACCGATACAGTCTGCGTAATCGAAACGGATAAGGGCGAAAGAGAACTGACGCTTATGCAGAAATGGCCTGTCAGACGAGGCAGACCGTACAGGAAAAAGCTTTCACCGGATATGCCGCTTGTTACAGGTCAGCGAGTAATTGATTGCCTGTTCCCTATTGCCAAGGGAGGCGTTGCGGCAATCCCCGGACCCTTCGGCAGCGGTAAAACTGTAACGCAGCATCAGCTGGCGAAATGGGCGGATGCGGATATTATCGTTTACATCGGCTGCGGCGAACGCGGCAATGAAATGACTGACGTTCTGAACGAATTTCCCGAGCTGATTGACCCGAATACGGGAAAATCCCTTATGGAGCGTACCGTTCTTATTGCGAATACCTCTGATATGCCTGTTGCGGCGCGTGAGGCTTCGGTTTACACCGGAATCACAATTGCCGAGTATTTCAGGGATATGGGCTATTCTGTCGCTCTTATGGCGGACTCCACATCACGTTGGGCGGAGGCTCTCCGAGAAATGTCGGGACGTCTTGAAGAAATGCCCGGCGAGGAGGGCTATCCTGCTTACCTCGGAAGCCGTCTTGCGCAGTTCTACGAACGCGCAGGCAGAATCATCTCAACCGGAGCTGAGGGCAGAGAGGGCGCACTCTCCGTTATCGGAGCTGTTTCACCTCCCGGAGGCGATATTTCTGAGCCTGTTTCACAGGCAACTCTGCGTATTGTCAAGGTTTTCTGGGGACTTGATTCAAATCTTGCGTATCAACGTCACTTCCCCGCTATCAACTGGCTGACCAGCTATTCGCTGTATACCGATTCCCTCGCAGGCTGGTACGAGAAAAATGTATCCCCTGACTGGATGAAGCTCCGCGGAAGATTTATGGAGCTGCTCCACGATGAATCCGAGCTTAAAGAAATAGTAAAGCTTGTGGGAATGGACGCTCTCTCCCCTTCGGACAGACTGAAGATGGAAACCGCCCGCTCAATTCGTGAGGACTTCCTGCATCAGCTTGCCTTCCATGAGGTCGATACCTACACAAGCCTGAAAAAGCAGCTTTGTATGATGAAGATAATTCTCGCCTTTCACGATGAATCAAATGACGCTGCGGAAAAGGGCGCTGACCCCGAAAGGCTTTCTTCCCTTCCCGTCAGAGAGAAAATCGGACGTTTCAAATATGTTCCCGAAAACAAAATTGATGAGGAATATGAAAATATCCGCACTGAAATATCTGACGAAATCAACAAAATTTTACGTGAGGAGGCTGTCTGATGCCAAGAGAATACAGAACTATCGAAGAAGCCGCAGGCCCGCTTCTTCTCGTTAAGGACGTTGAAAATGTAAAGTACAATGAGCTTGCGGAAATCCGCCTGAGAAACGGCGAAAAGCGACGCTGCCGTGTGCTTGAAATAGACGGCACGAACGCTCTCGTTCAGCTTTTTGAAAATGCGGCGGGAATCAATTTGCAGGACAGCAGCGTTGTATTTTCCGGACGACAGATGGAGCTGGGCGTATCTGATGATATGCTGGGAAGAGTCTTTGACGGACTCGGACGTCCCATTGACGACGGCCCCGAAATAATTCCCGAAATGAGAATGGATGTAAACGGTCTGCCGATGAATCCGGTTGCACGTAAATATCCGCAGGAATTCATTCAGACGGGCGTTTCCGCAATTGACGGTCTGAATACTCTTGTAAGAGGTCAGAAGCTACCGATTTTCTCCGCAAGCGGTCTGCCTCATGCACAGCTTGCGGCTCAGATTGCGCGTCAGGCTAAGGTTCGCGGCAAGGATGAGCAGTTCGCCGTTGTATTTGCGGCTATGGGCATTACCTTTGAGGAATCGGAATTCTTCATCGACAGTTTCCGCAGCACAGGCTCTCTCGACAGAACAGTGCTGTTTATAAATCTTGCAAACGATTCGGCAATCGAACGTCTCGCGACACCTAAAATGGCTCTCACAGCTGCCGAATATCTCGCGTTTGAGAAAAATATGCACGTACTCGTAATTCTTACGGATATTACCAACTATGCGGACGCTCTGCGTGAGGTTTCAGCCGCACGTAAGGAGGTTCCCGGACGAAGAGGCTATCCCGGATATATGTATACCGACCTCGCTTCAATCTATGAGCGCGCAGGGCGTCAGGAGGGCAAGGACGGCAGTATTACTATGATTCCGATTCTGACAATGCCGGAGGACGACAAAACTCATCCTATCCCCGACCTGACGGGATATATTACGGAGGGTCAGATTATTCTTTCACGTGACCTTTACCGCAAGGGAATCAATCCTCCCATTGACGTTCTGCCGTCACTTTCAAGACTCAAGGATAAGGGTATCGGCGAGGGCAGAACGAGAGCTGACCATTCCGACACTATGAATCAGCTTTTCTCCGCCTACGCACGAGGAAAGGACGCAAAGGAGCTTATGGTTGTCCTCGGTGAAGCGGCTCTTACCCCAACTGACAGAATTTACGCGAAATTTGCCGATGAATTTGAGAAAAGATACATCTCACAGGGCTTTGACAACAACCGTACAATCGAAGATACGCTTTCAATCGGCTGGGAGCTTCTGAGGCTTCTGCCGCGCAGTGAGCTTAGACGTATTCACGAGGAGTATCTACAGATGTACTACGATCAAAAATAAAGCGAGGTGATTTTCTTTGGCCCGACTGAATGTTAATCCCACACGTATGGAGCTTACAAACCTGAAGAAAAAGCTTAGCTCCGCCCGAAAGGGGCATAAGCTCCTGAAGGATAAACGTGATGAACTGATGCGGCGCTTTATGGATATGGTTCGTGAAAATCAGCAGCTCCGCAGGGAGGTTGAGGCGGCTATCCGCAGTGCCGATGCTCATATGGCTGTTGCAGGATCTGTAATGAGCAGCGAGCAGCTCCAGACCGCGCTTATGCTGCCGAAGCAGGAGCTTGAGCTTGATATTCGTGAGCAGAATGTAATGAGCGTTAAGATTCCCGTTTTCGATACAAAATACAAGACGAGCAATGCGGGAGATATTTATTCCTACGGAACTGCCTTTACCTCCTGCGACCTCGACGACGCAGTGAAGGCGCTGAGCGATATTTTCCCGAAGATGATTCGCCTTGCCGAAATTGAAAAGTCCTGCCAGCTGCTGGCGGACGAAATCGAAAAAACAAGGCGAAGAGTCAACGCACTCGAAAATATTATGATTCCCGATTATGAGGAAACCATAAAATATATCACAATGAAGCTTTCGGAAAACGAACGAAGCAACACCGCAAGCCTTATGAAGGTTAAGGATATGGTTCTGGACAAGGCTCATAATTATTCGTAAATAAAAAAGCGCCGCATAAAGCTTCATGCGGTGCTTTTCCATAAAAACAGGACTGATTTCTCAGCCCTGCTTTTTATTTATGCCTTAAATTTTATCAGCCCCAAGGATTTGTTGAACCGCCCGAGCTGCTGCCTGTCAGCTGTGTGCCGCCGGAAAGTGTTCCGCCGTATGCTGCAAGCTGTGTATCGTCAATAGTCTGGAAGTAGGTCGAACCACTGAGTGTTCCGCCTGTGTAGACTGATGCGCCTGAATATGCGATGCAGCCTGCAACTACGCTGCTGACTGACTTATCAGCAATGAACGATACGATTACATTGCCCGAACCGTCGGTAAGAGTAATTCTCGTGCCTGCGCTGATTGAACCTGATACTGAAACAGATTCTGTCAAGCTGCTGCTTGTGCCGCCCATGCCGCCCATTGAGCTTGTTGAGCTTGTATCCTTAACATAAACGCCGCCTGTGTATGTCATGCTGTAGCCATCGCCGCAATCGAAAGGCTCGTTTCCGTTTGAAATAACGATACCGCCTGTAATATCAAGTGATCCGTTTGAATCGAAGCCGTCGTGGTCGCCGTCAGATGCATTTGCAAGTACAAATCCGCCGTTAATGTTGAGTGCCATTGTGCTTGAGGTAGAAGTATTACCCTGATTTCCGCCCCAGCCTCCGGGTGAGGTTGTACCTGAACCGTCTGCGCCGCCTGCTGCGTTGTAGCTGTCATCCTCTGAGTTTACGATAACTGTACCACTGTTCTGGTTGATTATCATACCCTCAACGCCTTCGTAGCAGTCATTGATAATTATTGTAAGGTCGTCATATGTGGAGGAAGATCCCTGACCGATTGTAACATTAGCGTCTGAGTGAATACCATCATCGCCCGATGTGAGCTGAAGTGTTCCGCCGACAACTGTAATATCACCGCTTGCGTGAACTGAGTCATCTGTAGAATCTACAGTGATATTTCCGCCGCTGATGTCGATAGTGCCGACAATTTCAGTACCTGTATCATCGTCTGTGCAGCCTGCCTTGAGTCCCTTTGCGCTGACCTCAGTTGAAGATGTGTTTCCTTCATCTGTGTTGCCACCCATGTTGCCCATACCTCCGGGACCGCTTGATGAGCTTGAAGATGAGCTGCTGCTTGTTGCGGGACAGGTTGTTTTAACAGTAATATCGCCGTTGAGGATATTCAGTGCCTGTGAAGCCTGGAATCCGTCAGAGTAAGCTGTAACATTGATTGTACCGCCGTTTACGGTAATAACGCCGTCACCTGATGTTGTATCGGTTTCAGTGGACTTGATTCCATCGCCGCCCTGAGTATTAACAGTAATGCTGAGTGTGCTGAAATCTGTATCATCGGAGTTGCCGATTGTTACGCTGTCCTTGCCTCTGATACCATCATCAACTGCGTTAACGATAAGAGTTCCGTTGTAAATCTTAATATCGTTCTTGCAGACAATTGCGTCCTCAGAGTTTCCGTTGACTGTAAGAGTTCCCGAGCCTTTAATCTTAATATCGTCGCAGGCATAGATTGCGCCAACGCTGTCGTCAGCATTAGTGTAGCTTGTGCCATCGGAGATAGTGTTCTCGTAGCCGTTCTTTGCTACAATCTGAACCTCATCGCCGATTGAAGCAACATAAATCGGGGAATCAGATGAATTTGAAAGGTTTACGCCCTTGAGGTCAAGCTCTACAACGCCTTCGGGATATGTAGTCTTGTCAACATCAACTACAATCTGTCCCTCGGACATTTCACCTGTAACGGTAAATACAGCGGGCTGAATGATTGTGCAAACGCCGTCGCTGATTGTTGCAACGCTTGAAGGTGCGTTAGTTTCAATGCCTGTGGTTGAAAGGGTAATTGTATATTCGCCGTCAACTGTAGTATCAGTACCGGTATCAGAATCACTCGAGCCGCCGGGGTTTACGCTGTCAAAAGTTGTAATGGTACCTGTCATTGTGAATGTTGTTGCTGCGGGTGTTGATATTTCCTGAGTAACAGTTGCGCCTGTGCCTATGTTTGTGAGAGTGTAGGTGCTTCCGCTGGAAATTGAAGAATCGCTGATAAGAACATACTTATACTTCTTGTTGAATACGGAGCTGCTGACTGACGTATTGTCAACGCCGATAGCATTAGCCTTCTTCCAGCATCCATCGGACTGAGTTGTATCATCGATACAATTGAGAAGCATAGTTCCCTGAGTTGCAGTAAGCAGAGTTGAATCAGTCTGGTTATCTGTAGCTGTAGCAATTACAGAGCCGCCTGTGATATTAACGCCTGTGCCGCCTGTAAGACCTCTGTCGCCGCTTGCAACAACCGAGCCGCCTGAAATGTCGATAGTAGTTTCAGCCTGAATTGCGTCATTGCCTGCCTTAATGCTTACAGTGCCGCCCTCGATTGAAACATTGCCCTTTGTGGACTTAATGCCGTCGCCTTCACTGTCGATAGTGATAACTGCATCGTCCTTGACGGTTACAGATGTCTTGCCTCTTACAGCGTCCTCAAGAGCAGTTGTAATATTTACAGTACCGCCTGTGAACTTGATGTCGTTGTTGCACTGGATAGCATACTGGGTATTTGCTGTGATTTCGAGAGTTCCCGAACCCTTGATTGTGATGTCATCCTTAGCCTCAATAACAGCCGTGTCAAGGTAATCGCCTGAATAAGCAGTATCGCCGTCAGAAAGAACATTTTCTGTTCCCTCAACGAGATTGATTGAGGTATTTTCCGCATTTACTACATAGATTGCAGGTGCGGAAAGTCCTGTAATGCTTACGCCGTTGAGGTAAATCTTAACTGTGTCGGGATCTGCAACCTCATCGGGAACATTTACAATAATCTGACCGTCGTTAAGAGTTCCGTCTACATAATATGTACCGGAAGCCGTAATTGTAACTGTTGTTCCGTCAACTGTTACGTTGTCGCCTTCAGTTGTGATTGCGGTGTACTGCAGGTGAATGTAGGTGATGTCGCTCTGCGTGTCGTCATCGCTGCCGCTTGATGGCGAGTAGGATTCAGGAAGCTCTGACAAAACCTGAGAAATATATTTCTGGACTGCAAGAGCATCCATATTGCTGAGTCCGTCGCCTCTTGCGTATACGTCAGCTGCATCAAGCTGCTCTTCCGAAAGCGGATACTTTTCATTATTTGATACGTAGCTGAGAATTTTAACTGCGTCGTCAATAGTGATCTGTCCGTCTCCGGTGACATCTCCGTACATGATGTCGCTTTCAGCGGCAGCCGTCTGAGCAAGAGGGCTCATGGGGAGTGCGCTTGCCATAACGCACAACGATGACATACTTGCAAGGAACTTCTTCAAAGTATACTGTTTCATTTTCAATAATCTCCTTTACATAAAGTGTAATTAACAGTACCATTGCCTTTTGATGCTTCTATTATAGTTACACAATCTTAAAATAATCTTAAGTTTTAAAGAATTTATATGAAAATTGCCAAAGTTTTTTATGCGCAGACCCCCTATATACATTATATAAAGGCGGAATGTAAAGTCCATGTAAAACGCGGATAAAATTCTTTGGAAGTTTTGTCTGAATTTATAAAAACCTTAAGATTATTTTAAGATTTATGTATTATAATAACAACAAATCCAAGGAAAGGAGTTGAAACCCTAAATACTGTTCTGATTTCGGGTAATTCCGGCTTCGGAAAGTATTTTCGGAAATTATGGCTATTAACACTTTTGCACGTAAAGAAGTTAAGTTTCTCCTTAACATTGAGCAATACGAAAACTTAATGCAAGAGATTCCCAAGTACATGAATCCTGATAAATTCTGCGTGGGTGGCAAGGAATACGGAGTTTATAACATTTACTATGACACCTACGACGACTTTCTTATCAGGGAATCACTCAGCAAGCCATACTACAAGGAAAAAATACGTCTGCGCAGCTATTTTTCACCTGCAAAGCCTGATGACATTGTTTTCCTTGAAATCAAGAAAAAAATCGGAGGAATTGTCGCAAAGAGGCGTGTGACGATGACTCTCGACGAATCCTACGAATACCTGAGAACCCGCGAGAAACCTCAGTCGAGCAAGTTTATTACAAATCAGGTTTTCCACGAACTCGACGCTTTTCTTGATATGTATGATGTTTCACCGAAGCAGTACATAAGCTATCAGCGTACCGCCTTTTTTGGCAAGGATAACAGCGATTTCCGCGTCACCTTTGACAGGCAGATTACAGGAAGACGAGTAGACCTGTCGCTTGATCTGCCCAGCTACGGAGATCAGCTTATCGGCGAAGACCAGAGGCTTATGGAAATTAAAATCTCGGATTCCGTTCCGGAATGGCTTATTGAAAAGCTTTCTGAACTTCATATCTATAAAACAAGTTTTTCTAAATACGGCAAAGCTTATCAGGATTATATCCAACAAAAAATTTTAATGAATCGGAGTATACTTGCAAATGTTTGATCACGGATTTTTCGGAAATGTTTTATCTAAAAATTATTCTGAGGACAGCACTGATTTCCTCACAAATTCCTCATCAACCTCAATCCTCAGCAACATCAAAGCCAGCGAATTCTTTTTATGCGTAATCACCTCTCTTGTTCTCGGCTTTTTAATCAGCAGCATCTACATGATAACTCATAAAAAGGAAGGCTATTCCCAGAGCTATGTTCTCACAATCATAATGCTCCCGTCAATCGTAACGCTTATTCTGCTTCTCATTAACACAACCTCCGGCGCTCTCAGCCTTGCAGGTGCGTTTACGTTAGTCAGATTCAGAAGCGTCCCCGGCGACCCGAAGGACATCACATACGTGTTCTACGCAATGGCTACAGGTGTTGCCTGCGGTATGGGCTACATCGGATTCGCAATCGTTTTCTTCATCATTCTCGGAATTATAGTATTTGCCCTGAACGTTGTTAATTTCGGCGGCTGTAAGCTCAATCATATGACTCTTAAAATCACTATTCCCGAAAACCTCGATTATAAGGGTGTATTTGATCCTGTGCTTAAAAAGTATACAAGCTATCACAAGCTCAGAAGAATCAAAACAACAAATTACGGCACGCTCTTTGAGCTGATTTACAGCGTTGACGTTTACGAAGATATGAACACAAAGGAATTCATTGACGAGTTGAGGACATTGAACGGAAACCTCAACATCAACCTCGTATTCTTCAAGTACGACGACAAGGTATACGAAAATTAAAAGTAAAAAAGCTGTCAGGCTGATTTATTCAGCCTGACTATGCTGTTTTATAAGAAATTCACCATAAAGGACAGTGATTCATTATGAAAGTAAACAAATTTTTAACCCTCGCAATTGCAGCAGCTCTTATAACCGGTACATATTCCTGCGGTCAGACCGACGTTCAGGACTCGGAGGACTCGTCTATTTCAGTAAATTCAGTAAGCGGAAATGATTCACTAAGCGAAATAAGCGATGATGATGAAGCTTCTGACGGCAGCTCCTCTAAAACAACAACCACTAAAACCACAACCACATCAACTGCAAAAAATTCTTCTGCATCTACCTCAACCGTTACAACCACCAAAAACAGCAGCAGCTCAAGCTCGAGTTCAGGCAGCTCGGGCAGCTCTTCCGGAAGCTCTTCTGATTCAGACAGCAGCAGTTCATCCTCGGGCGGAAGCTCATCAGGCTCGTCAGGCGGAAACTCCTCGTCCTCATCAGACAGCAGCAGCTCTTCGGGAGGTTCATCAGGCAGCTCTTCTTCAAACAGCTCAGGCGGCAGTTCATCATCTTCAGGCAGCAGCAATTCAAGCAGCTCAGGCAGCTCGTCCTCCTCATCCTCACAGGACAGCTCGTCCGATTCGACAGATGATACTGCCAGCGAAGAAAAGGTTTACGCAGCTGAAATAGTTCTTGGCTCGTCACCTCAGATAACCGGCAGCAATGCAACTGCGGACGGTTCAAGAGTTGTCATTACGGGCGGCGGAGATTATCTCGTGTCAGGCTCGGTTGACGATGGTCAGATTGAAATAAACACAACCGAAAAGGTTAAGCTTTATTTTAACGGCGTCAGCATCACAAATTACTCCGGCCCTGCAATTCAGGTTACGGACGCAAAGAGATTTATTCTCGTTCTCATGGAGGGAACAACCTCCTATCTTCAGGACGTAAACAAGGATTCTGTCAACGATGGCGTTATCTGCTCCAACGATACGGTTGAAATAAAGGGAAAAGGCTCTCTCAATATTGTGGCAGGAAATGCTCACGGAATCAGCTCTGACGACGATGTTGTAATTGAAAACGGAACGATCAATATTACCTCCGTCAAGTCGGGCATTATTGCAAATGACGACATAACCATAAATGCGGGAACGCTGTATATTTACGGCGGCACAAACGGCATCAAGTCAAAGGGCACGCTTAATATCAACGGCGGATATACCGTTGTTTCCGGCGGCGCAAAGGAGGAGAAAAGCTCAATTTACGCTGTCAGCGATTTCATTTATACCGGCGGATATGTTTTCGCGGCAGGAAATACGGTAACAGCTCCCACACAGACTGCTTATCCCTATGTTGTCGCAGGCTTCAGCACCTCACAGGCGGCAGGCAGCACCGTTTCATTGCAGCTTGACGGATACGAAATGATTTCAATGGTTCCCCACAACAATTTTAAGTGCGTTATGATGCTTGCGCCTGATATTTCCATTGGCAGCTCCTTTGCCGTGGACGTTAACGGCAGCTGGTACGGCGACCTTGCAGTTACGGATTTGCAGAATGTATTCACTTTATCTTAAGGCAGCAAATATAATCAAACAAATTGTGTCCTAAGGATATGTTATTACTTGTTAACTAAAAATTAACAGAAGTTTTTTAAAAAAATCCCTCTATAATACACTATCTTTCAGTTTTGTATACTTTTGTTTATTGCATTGTTCTGCTGTTTGCAATATAATATGGGTAACAGATACGGAATTTAGTGTGCAATATCAAGTATCCTCCCCTCTCATGTGCTTGATAGTGAATATTAAATGCGCCTGTTTGCTGTAGATGGTTATATGTTTAATTTGTTAATTAGAAGCATTTTCCATTGTCTTTTCCTACTCATGAACGAGATTTGTTTTATTTTTAATAATCGTTTGCAGCATTGGTCTATAGTGCTGTGCGGCAATTGCCGTAAAGACCGAATTAGCATCCCGAATGGGATGCTTTTTTTCGCCGAAAAAAATTTGCAAGGAAAATTATATAAACCCCTTGACAAATTATATAATTGTGATATAATATTATTAGAAACAGCAAAGGAGGTTTGTAGGTTGAAGAAAAGTGTATATAGTCTGGTGCTTATGGACGATGTTATCAGAGCCGTCGATGAACAGGCATACAAACTCGGCACAAGCCGATCTAATCTCATCAACCAGATTCTCGCGGAACACCTCTCCTGCGTTACACCTGAAATGCGTATGAGGGATATTTTCACCGCAATCACAGATATGGTTAATGCGGATTTTCAGATTCAGCAGCGCCGCTCCGATTCGCTCATGACGCTGAGAACAGCCCTCGAATATAAGTACCGTCCCACAATAAATTATAAGGTTGAGCTTGAACGCTCTCCTGCAAAATATCTCGGCACGCTTCGTGTGCAGATACGCAGTCAGAGTGTCTCGCTTATCAACCTGTTCAACAGCTTTTTCTCGTATTGGATAAGCCTTGAAGCGGAAACGCTCAGGCAGCTGTCTATGGATGATTATTATGATTATGAGCTATCCTCCGGCAGCTTTACAAGAAGTCTTATAAATACCGGTACACTTTCGGACGAGGAAACGGGTGAGCTGATTTACGCCTATATCATGTTTCTCGATAAGACTGTCAAGCTCTTTTTCTCCGCGCCCAATTCCTTTTCTCAGGCTGAACCGGAGATAAGAAGCGAATATAAACATTTACTTGAACAAAAAATAATATAGGAGGTTTTATTTATGAATGCTGAAAAATTAACACAGAAATCCGTTGAAGCCGTAAGAAAGGCACAGGATATTGCCGTTGCGCAGAGCAACAATCTTATTGAACCAATTCATATGCTCGCAGGTCTTGTTAAGCAGGAGAACGGTCTTATTCCCCAGCTGCTGAAAAAGATGGACATCGACGCCGATGCATTTGAATCGGATTGCGACAAAAAAATCAACGCTCTCCCTAAAATTACCGGAAGCGGCAGAAGCAGCAATATCGGAATTTCCGCTGATACCGACCGCATTTTCATCGAAGCCGAAAAAATCGCTTCAAATATGAAGGACGAGTTCATTTCAGTTGAGCATATTATGCTCGCTCTCATCGAATCAAGAAATAGGGACGTAAATCAGCTGTTCAGCTCGTTTGGCGTTACAAAGGATAAGTTCCTGAACGCTCTTAAATCCGTCAGAGGCAATACACGCGTAACATCTGAAAATCCCGAGGATACCTATGATGTCCTCGCTAAATACGGTCAGGAGCTTGTAGGACTTGCACGTCAGAATAAGCTTGATCCCGTTATAGGACGTGACAGCGAAATAAGAAACGTAATTCGTATTCTTTCACGTAAAACTAAAAATAACCCCGTTCTTATCGGCGAACCCGGCGTGGGCAAAACGGCTATTGCGGAGGGACTTGCGCAGCGTATTGTCGCAGGCGATGTGCCCGATAACCTGAAGGACAGAAAGGTATTTTCACTTGATATGGGTGCGCTTGTTGCAGGCGCTAAGTACCGCGGCGAATTTGAGGAGCGTCTGAAGGCCGTGCTGAATGAAATAAAAAACAGCAACGGAAATATCCTCCTCTTTATTGATGAGCTGCACACTATCGTCGGCGCAGGAAAAACTGACGGCGCTATGGATGCGGGAAATATTCTCAAGCCAATGCTGGCAAGGGGCGAGCTGCACTGTATCGGCGCAACTACACTCAACGAGTACAGACAATACATCGAAAAAGACCCTGCCCTTGAACGCCGTTTTCAGCCTGTTATGGTGGACGAACCGTCCGTTGAGGATACTATATCCATACTTCGCGGACTGAAGGAGCGATACGAGGTTTTCCACGGAGTTAAAATTAACGATAACGCCCTTATTTCCGCAGCTACTCTCTCCAACAGGTATATCACCGACCGCTTTCTTCCGGATAAGGCTATCGACCTTGTTGATGAAGCCTGCGCTACCATCAAGACGGAAATGGACTCAATGCCAACTGAGCTTGATGTGATTTCACGCAAAATCGTTCAGCTTGAAATCGAAGAGGCAGCACTCAAAAAGGAAAGCGATAACATCTCGCAGGAACATCTTGAAGAGATTCAGAAAGAGCTTGCGGAGCTGCGTTCGAAGTTCAATGAGATGAAGGCAAAATGGGAAAATGAAAAAACCGATATTACTGCCGTTCAGAAGCTCCGTGAGGAAATCGAATCCGTGGGCGGTGAAATTGAAAAGGCTGAGCGTGAATACGACCTGAATAAAGCTGCCGAATTGAAATACGGTAAGCTGCCGCAGCTTCAGAAGCAGCTTGAGGAGCTTGAACAAAAGGCTGAGCATGACGTTGAAAACGGAAAGCTCCTGCGTGATAAGGTTACGGAGGATGAAATTGCCGAAATTGTCTGCCGCTGGACTGGTATTCCTGTTTCAAAGCTCATGGAGGGCGAAAAGGAAAAAATTCTCGGTCTGGAAAATCTCCTCCACAAACGTGTTATCGGTCAGGACGAAGCCGTTACAAAGGTAAGCGAAGCAATTCTCCGTTCACGTGCGGGCATTCAGTCCCCCGACAGACCCATAGGCTCGTTCCTCTTCCTCGGCCCTACAGGTGTCGGCAAAACAGAGCTTGCAAAGGCACTTTCGGAGATTCTCTTTGACGATGAGAGAAATATCATTCGTATTGATATGAGTGAATATATGGAGAAATTCAGCGTCAGCAGACTCATTGGAGCGCCTCCCGGATATGTGGGATACGATGAGGGCGGTCAGCTGACTGAAGCTGTCAGAAGAAAGCCCTACTCGGTTATTCTGTTTGATGAAATTGAAAAGGCTCACCCTGATGTGTTCAACATTCTTCTTCAGGTTCTGGACGATGGCAGAATTACTGATTCACAGGGACGCACGGTCGATTTCAAAAACACAATCATTATCCTCACATCAAACCTCGGCTCACCGTATATTCTCGATGGAATTGACGCAAACGGCGAAATTACAGATGACGCCCGCAGCAAGGTTGACGCGCTCTTAAAGCAGCAGTTCCGTCCGGAATTTCTCAACCGTCTTGATGAGATAATTTTCTTTAAGCCGCTGGCTAAAACTGAAATTATCAGTATCGTTGACCTTATGCTTAACGATTTGCAGAAACGCCTTGACGATAAGCACATTAAAATCAATGTTTCCGACAGCGCAAAGGAATACATCGTTGACTGCGGCTACGACCCGAACTTCGGTGCGCGTCCGCTGAAAAGATTTATACAGCGCAGCGTTGAAACTCTTGCGGCAAAGAGAATAATCGAATGCAATCTCTCCGCAGGCGACACCATTGACATCACCTATGAAAACGGCGTATTATCGGCTGATTAAGACGATTTTATTAGAGATTTTCAATAAAAAAATACCTCCCTGCAAGGCTATATCAGTTGAAATGTCATTTTTTTATTTATTTCTTGACAAAATTACCTCAAAGGTATATAATTCAAGTATGGTAATATTATTGGCGGATATAAAAACGTCATAATATCCTGCCAAAAAGGCAGAATATGGCATTTATTCCCAAACAAGAAATAATTGTTCCGGCATTTATGTTCGGACAAGCTATTTAGGCAAGATACTCTAAAAAAATAATTTTATCGGAGGTATTATCATGGCAATTAAAAAAACTGAGGCCGATGCAGCTATAGAAGCTGCTGCAAAGGAAGTAAAGGATGAAGCTGTAAAGAAGGCTCCCGCAAAGAGAACAACAGCTGCTAAGAAAACAACAACCACTAAGAGATCAACAGCTGCTAAAAAGACTGCTGAGAATATTGTCATTCAGCAGGGCGGCGCTGAAATCAGCACAGCTGAGCTTGTTGAAAAGGCAAAGGCTGAATCAGGAGTTAAGGCTCCCAAGTCAGTAAACATCTATGTTAAGCCTGAAGAAAACATGGTTTACTATGTTGTTGACGACGAAAAGGGCAGCTTCTCACTCTGCTGAAATCTATATCCGAACGATTACAAAAATCCCCTTTAATGCAAAGGGGATTTTTTGTATACGAAAACGCTCCTGAATTTCAGGAGCGTTTATTCTTATTTATTTGTTTATTACAATATTGAGTCCCTGTGAGCTTTCAGCAGTGAATGGCTTATCAGTTCCCGAAACGGTTACTGTTATTGTATCTCCGCTGCGTACTGCCTTTACTGACGCAACAAGCACTGCGTCCTTGTCATATACCTCGCATTCAGCTGTTTTGCCGTCCTCAAGTCCATAGATAACAAGCTTCATGCCGTCAGCGTAGTCATATTCAACTGTCTTTTCAAAGTTTCCGAAAGCTATAATCGAATTCGGCTTTGCGTACAATGGCATTCCAAAGTAATCGTACTTCTTTGTATACCAGCTTCCGCCCTCAAGCTGCTCGCCTGTCTGTATGTCAGTCCAAGTGCCGCATTTCGGCAGATAGAAGCTGCACACGCCGTCCTCGCTGAATACGGGAGCTACAAGGAGGCTGTCGCCAAGCATATACTGCGTATCCACTGTAAGAGCAGATCTGTCATAGGAATAATCCACAACCATTGCTCTCATCATAGGAACACCCGTCTTATGCGTCTTAACTGCATTTGCAAAAAGATACGGCATAAGTCTGCCCTTCAGCTTTACAAAGTGACGTGCGACATCACAGCTCTCCTCGTCAAAATTCCACGGAACACGATATGACGAGCTGCCATGATAACGTGAATGTGTTGACATAAGACCGAATGCAGTCCATCTCTTATAGAGGTCAGGAGTACCTGTTGCCTCGAATCCGGAAATATCGTGAGAGAAGAATCCGAATCCCGACAGGCAAAGTGAAAGTCCGCCGCGGATTGTTTCCCACATTGAATCATAGTTCGAGAAGCAGTCGCCGCCCCAATGTACAGGGAACTGCTGTCCGCCTGCTGTTGCGGAACGCGCAAAAAGGCAGGCATTATTCATTCCCTTAGCCTCCTGAAGAGCCTCAAAGACAGTCTTGTTGTAGAGGTAGGTGTAGTAATTATGCATCTTGTACGGGTCGGAGCCGTCATAATAAACCACGTCTGTGGGGATTCTCTCGCCGAAATCCGTTTTGATAGCATCAACGCCCAATGCGGCAAGCTCCTTGATTTTTCCCGCAAACCATTTGCGTGCCTCGGGATTGGTGAAATCTATAATCGCAAGTCCCGGCTGCCACAGGTCGCACTGGAATATAGAGCCGTCCTTTTTCTTGATAAAATATCCCTTTTCGGCGCAGTCCTTGAATATGGGAGCGCGCTGACTCACGTAGGAATTGATCCATACGCATATTTTAAGTCCTCTTTCCTTAAGACGGGTGATAAGTCCCTTCGGGTCGGGGAACATACGGTTATCCCATTCAAAGCTGCACCACTGGAATTCCTTCATCCAGAAGCAGTCGAAGTGGAATACCTCAAGAGGAATATCACGTCTCTCCATTTCATCAATAAAGGACGTAACAGTTGCCTCGTCATAATTTGTTGTAAATGAGGTCGAAAGCCAGAGTCCGAATGTATATGCAGGAGGAAGCGCAGGCTTGCCTGTAAGATTTGTATAATTTGAAAGCACGTCCGCAACGGAATTTCCGCCGAAAATAAAATATTCCAGATGCTGACCCTGTACCATGAACGCAACCTTTGAAACAGTTTCGCTTGCAACCTCAAATGTAACCTTTTCGGGATGATTTACAAACACACCGTAATTGCGTGACGATACGTAAAAAGGAATTGATTTATAGCTCTGCTCGGAGCACGTTCCTCCGTCGTTATTCCATACCTCTACAGTCTGACCGTTCTTTACAAATGTGGAGAACTTCTCGCCGAAGCCGTAAATGTACTCGCCGACTGAGATATTCAGCATTTCTCTGATAAATGTGTTATCATCACTTTCCGAATCCGCATAGAAACGTGAACCGCTTTTTCCTGCTATTCTCTTTTCAGTCTGCCACTCGTCCTCTTCAATGAGAGATGTTGTTCTCCAGCCCTCCTTGGTGAGAAGCTTGTCCTCGTACCAGTAGGATATGTCCCATGCTCCGCCCTGCTGACCGACCTTTACCATAGTCTTGCCGGAAATAAGCTCATATCCGTTTTCTGTTTTGTTTACAACCGGCTTGAAGCCCTCGTCCTCATAGAGAGTGAAGGCAGGACCGTTCTGTACTGCTCCCTGAAAATGGTCGATTGTAACCTTGATGCTGTTTTCAAGAGTTGATGTGAATTTCACCGTGAACATAGGACCTGCAAGAGTCATACCCCTGTTCCCGATCCACTGATTTGTCGCATATACGGTAATCGAGCTGTCGTCAGCTTCAATTTCGTACATCTGCGTTGCGTAGTTAATGCTGTAGCCCGGCTTGTTGAGCCAGAATCCGTCAGAAAATTTCATAAAAATTTACCCCTTTTTTCATTATTTGGACTTGACGCTTCCGTTGTCATCAGCTATAATAATAACAGCAATTCACATATTTTTCTATCATAATATGTGCAGAAATTATAAAAATCCTCCCGAACAATTGAGGTGAATCTACATTGAATGATGATATTTCAGATTTTGCCGACCGCAAAAACATAAAGCAGTTCCGTGAGGCTGCTTCACATGGCAATCCGCAGTTCCCTATGAAGATTTATAAAAACGATTTTTCATGGTACGTCAACCGTACAATTGACTGGCATTGGCATCCGGAAATTGAAATCGCGGCTGTAATTTCCGGCAGAGTCACGTGCTTCATTAACGATACGAAAATTGATCTTCACGAGGGCGAGGGCTTTTTCATCAACTCAAACACCATGCATAAGGAAATACCCTTTGACGACTCCGAGCAGCCTATTATGACGACTGTATGCTTTCTCCCTGACTTTATCGGCGACTGCGGCTCAGATCTTATTTCACGCAAGTATATACGTCCCATCGTCAGCGACAGCTCACTAAAGGGCATAAAGCTTTCAGATGAAATTCCCTGGCAGGGTGAAATGCTCGATATTGTGAAGAGAATGCTGGAGCTTTCCGACTGCAAATCGTGGGGATATGAGCTGAAATGCCGAAATATGCTCAGCGAGCTGTGGTATAGCCTTGCCCTGAACCTTCACAAGGAGCCTCCCAATACAGCTGTAAATCATAAAATGAACGTAAATGAAAAGCGCCTGAAGGATATGCTTTCGTTTATACATTCCAATTTCCAGAGGGATATAACGATTGACGAGATTGCAAAATCCGCCAACATCAGTAAAAGCGAATGCTTCCGCTGCTTCAAAAGCATGATTGACAAAAAACCCGTTACATATCTTAACGAATACCGGCTGAAGCACGCTGTGGATTTGCTTCTGACCACGGATATGCAGATAACGGAAATCTGCTTTGCCTGCGGATTCAATCACATAAGCTACTTCGGCAAGGTTTTCCGGCAGTATTACGGCATGACTCCGAAGCAATTCAGGAAAAATAACTAAATTACAAAAAATAAAATCCTCCGCCTTAAAAGACAGAGGATTCATCTTATTTGCCGCTGTTTTTGTTTCTCTTCTTCTTTTTCACCTTCGGAATCGCATATCTGGAGGAGGCAGGCTTTGTATCCCTCTTATATGCCACAAAGGAGCAAATGCATATAATTACATATGCAAGACAAATCGATGCGGATATTATCAGCGCTTTGTTGAACCATCTTGACTCATGAAATCTTTTCGCTACATACAAATTGTATTTTGACGCGGAACGCTTTACATCTGAAACCGCCACAAGCTCGACTGTTCCAAGAACCTCGCCCGAATATGTAAGCGTTACCGTCCCAAGCCTGTCGCCCTTTTTTATGGGCGCCTGAAATGACGTCTGGTCAAATTGTATGTTGTCGCCATCTCTCTTTATGAGCGACGTGTCAATTTCATCGTACCACAGCATTGTGAATTCTTCCTTCGGTCGGGCAAGAACATAATCATTGCCCTCCGCAAGAGTTACCTTTACTTCGTCAATTTCCGCGGTTTCGCTGAGGATAACCTGATAGGAAAAATGATTGAACGCCCAGTCAAAAATGGATATAGCGTCCTCAAGGTGATAGAACTGACTTTCGCCCTCCGAGTCCCTTATAGGAGCTTTAAGCAGCACCACAAGGTAATTATTTCCGTCCTTGCTCGCCATAGTGACAAGATTTCGTCCTGCGGCACTCAGATTGCCTGTCTT
This sequence comes from Ruminococcus sp., assembly GCA_021200415.1. Classification (GTDB taxonomy): domain Bacteria; phylum Bacillota; class Clostridia; order Oscillospirales; family Ruminococcaceae; genus Ruminococcus. Next base: position 256,980 of record JAJQGO010000013.1, read on the forward strand.
GATTCCCTTTGCTCCGTTGTAGTAATATTCGCTCTGCGAATCCATCATCAGATTGGAATTCGTCCAGACCCATTCATCGGCATCAGGATGATTCTGAGCATTCTGAATAGAGGGTACATATTCAGCCGTTGTGGCAATTGTTTCAAACATCGGAACCTCAAGAGCATACTCCGTAAGCACAGCAAGATCCCTCGCTGTGGTGTACTGGTTAATATCATACATTCCCGTTGGATTTTCAAAATTAGTTGAGGTGCAGCCGATTTCAGCCGCTTTCTCATTCATCATATCAACGAATGCCTCCGTATCGCCGTCACTTACGTAATACGCAAGAGTTTCGGCAGCCTCAACCGACGATGTAAGCATCATCGCGTAAAGCAGATCGCTGATTGTCAGCACATCTCCGTCCTCTATATCGGCATATCGCAGATCCTCCGGATACTCAATTGAATACAGGTAGGAATAAACCGATGAATCAATTGTTATCTCCTCACTCAGGTCATCGCAGCTTTCAAGACAGATCACCGCCGTCATTATATTTACAAGAGGCCCCGGCATCTGCTGAATGTCAGCATTTTTTTCATGTATTATCATATCCGAATCAAGGTTTATAACAATTGCCGATTCGCTTTGTATCTGAGTATTAAGAGGAAAGCTGATTGCTCCCGCATTCATGGAATTGACAAAGGGCAAAAGCATAACAGCGCCTGATATTGCGGCAAGAAATTTTTTCATAATAACTCCTTTGGCTTTATTGCTGATAACAAATTCAAACATGGCGGCACCTGAAGCTTATGTGAGATACAGCCATATCATAATTATAGCAGATTCTTCCGGATTTTAAAAGCCCTTTCAAAAAATTTTTTTATGCCCTTTACCTTTTTCAAATTATATGGTACAATAATAGGGAACTATCTTTTTTTCGGAGGTAATTGCTTTGATTTACGTGACAGGTGATACGCACGGCGATTTGAGCAGATTCAAGGACTCTGCTTTAAAAAAACTAAAAAAAGGGGACATTCTCATTATATGCGGTGACTTCGGCTTTATCTGGGACGGCTCAAAACGTGAAAAATCCGTACTGAAAAAGCTTGAGGAAAAGGATTATACCATAGCGTTTATTGACGGCTGCCATGAGAATTTTGATATTCTCGAAAGCTATCCCGTTACCGAATGGAACGGCGGAAGCGTCCATATGGTCGGCAGAAATATTATTCATCTTATGCGCGGTCAGGTTTATGATATTGAGGGCAAAAGGATTTTCACCTTCGGCGGAGGTCACAGTCAGGATTACGATTTCAGACGTGACAGCGATAATTGGTGGGAACGCGAACAGCCGACTCATGCCGAAATAATTGACGCTATCAGCAATCTCAATGAGGTTTCAAATGAGGTTGACTACATAATCACTCACGAACCGCCCGCATCTCTTAAGGATTGCCTTGGAGTTGATGTATTTCAGCGTCTTGAGGTTCATGCCTTCTTTGAGGATATAATTAAAATGTGCAGCTACAAAAAATGGTTTTTCGGAAAATGTCATATTGATAAGCATATCCCCTTGAAGTTCTACGCCGTGTTTAATTCACTTATGACTCTCAACTGAAACAAAATTACCCGAAGCATTTAAATTTGCTTCGGGTTTTGTTTTAGGTAACACCGCACAAAGATTGCCTAACGGATTTGTGCGGTGTTGCCTTAACCTTATATCAGCTTTCTCTCATCGCAGTATTCGCATTCAAGCAGCGTACCGTCACCGCTTGAACGGAAGCTCTTGGGGAGGTATTCCTCATGATTGGTGATGCATCTCGGATTATCGCAGCGTACACCATTGTAAACTCTGCCCTTGAGCAGCTCCGTTGGGCTTTGATTTTTCAGAATCGTCATAATCAGCGCCATTCTCGCGTAAACTCCGTACTTTGCCTGAGTAAAATACATTGCCCGCTTATCTGAATCAACGTCGACCGTAATTTCATCAACTCTCGGCAGCGGATGAAGAACTATCATATCCTGCTTTGCGTCAAGCATTTTCTTTCTGTCGAGTATGTATGTATTCTTCTGGGCGAGATACTCCTCACGGCTTGCAAAGCGTTCCTCCTGAATTCTCGTCATGTAAAGCACATCAAGTCTGCCTATAGCCTCTTCAAGTGTATCAACCTCTTCAAAGGTGCTGCCGTTGGCTATTATAACGTCCTTCACATACGCCGGCATTCTAAGCTCCGGCGTGGAGATGAAAATGAACTTATTATCCTTAAAGCAGCTTATCGCCCTGCAGAGAGAATGAACTGTTCTTCCGTTAATGAGATCGCCGCACATACCGATTGTAAGTCCGGATAATCTCCCCTTTTCGATTTTAAGGGTGAGCAGATCGGTAAGCGTCTGTGTCGGGTGGAGATGTCCGCCGTCACCTGCGTTAATTACCGGACAGCCTGCCGTCAGGGCAGCTCCCTTTGCAGCTCCGCCGACAGGATGGCGAATCACAAGAATATCGGCATAGCTGCTGACAATTTTTGTTGTATCCTTGAGCGTTTCGCCCTTTGATACAGATGAATTTGACGGATTGTCAAATCCGATGATTTTGCCGCCGAGCCTGAGCATAGCCGTCTGGAATGACATCTGAGTTCGGGTTGACGGCTCATAGAAAAGAGTTGCCATGATTTTTCCGTCACACTCATGAGCAAAGCCGGAGGGGTCGTTCTTTATCCTCTCCCCAAGCTCTATAATCTCATTCCACCACATAGGCGAATAGTCGTTAAGGTCGATAAGATGCTGATAATCTGAATACATAAAATTAAACCTCCGAAATTTTGCCTTATAGAACCTTGCTGCCGTTTACAAGCATTTCAAAGCGCACGCCAAGCCGCTGTGAAGCCTTCTTGCAAAGAAGCATACGATCTAAAAATATTTCAAAATACTCAAGCACAGACGATATTTTTGTATCAATCTGAAGCTCCAGTATTATTGAAGTTTTGTCCTCATTGAAGCGCACATTTGACATCTGAACAGCGTAATTCACACGGTCGTGAATATCAAACGTCAGCAGGTCGGAATTGCGCACTCTGCTGCGGCGCACATCTGTTTTGTCCCCGATAATCAGCGCCGCTGAAATCGGGTCAAGAGGCAGCCCCGTGCCCTCGTCATGATTGCCGATTGCCGAGATAACCGAGCATATTTCACTTGCGGGCATTCTGAGATTATCAAGAAGCCTGAACGCCATTACAGCTCCGCTCTGAGCGTGGTCTACACGGTTTATCACATTTCCGATGTCGTGCATTATTCCCGCTATTCTCGCAAGCTCAACAGTTCTCTCGTCATATCCCAGCTCCTCAAGAATCATTGACGCAACGTGTGCCACTCTTTCCACATGAGCAAAGGAATGCTCTGTATATCCCTGCGCCTCAAGAGCCTTGTCGGCACGCCGGATATACTCCATAATATCGGGATTCTGCTTAATGTACTTATAGGTTACTACACTTGCCATAAAATCTCCTTAATATTTTCCGTCGTTCTCAAAATATACCTTGTACCAGACAAGGAAGATATAAACTGTCCAGATTTTTCTGCTGTTGTCGGCTTTACCTGATTTGTGATCGTCAAGAAGCTTTATCAGGGGAGCGGTATTAAAGAATTTCCTGCCGCTTTCGCTTTCAAAGGCGCTGCGGACTATGCTGTAATACTTATCCTCCTTCAGCCACACACGAATGGGAACGGGGAATCCCAGCTTCTTTTTGGCGGCAGTCTTAGCCGTCTGCTTGGGAGTATCCTTTTTTGCGGCAAGCCTCATGGCGTATTTCGTAATGTACCTCGTGTTCTCGTCAGTTATTTCCTTATGTGTAACTCTGTAGCGCAGAGGTATTTTCTCCGCCAAGGACATAACCTCCTTATCGAGGAAGGGCACACGCAGCTCAAGGGAATTAGCCATGCTCATCTTGTCGGCCTTCAGGAGAATATCGCCTGCCATCCAGAGATGAAGATCAAGGTACTGCATCTTTGTAACGTCGTCCATGCCCTGAACATTGTCGTAAAACGGCTTTGTGATTGTCTGAGGCATAGGAGCGTCGGTTTTTATTTTAAGGAGAGCCTTGCGCTCCTCAGGAGTAAACATATAGGCGTTGCCGATAAAGCGTTCCTCAAGGTCTTTTCCCTTGCGGACGAAGAAATTCACTCCGCGCTTTGCGGGCAGCTTCTGTGCTATGCCTCCGATACCCCTTTTCAGACCTCTCGGGAGTCTGTCGTAGAAGGTTCCGTCAGGTTCGCTGTAGACGTTATATCCGCCGAAAATTTCGTCTGCTCCCTCTCCGGAAAGTACAACCTTGAGCTTCTCGGAGGCAATATTGCAGACAAAATAAAGGGCTACTGCGGCAGGGTCAGCAAGAGGCTCATCCATATGGTACTGTATCTTCGCAAGATTTCCCCAATATTCCTCGGCGGATATTACCTTGCTTGAATTTTCCTTGCCAATCGCCTTAGAAAATTCCTTTGCCCAGCCGATTTCATTGTACTTCTCATCGCTGCCGAAGCCTACGGTAAAGGTTTTGTCAACATCGGCAACTGCCGCAACGTAGCTTGAATCAACTCCGCTGGAAAGGAACGAGCCAACCTCAACATCGGCAATTTTATGCGCCTCAACCGAATCATGGAACGTATCGGAAATTCTGTTTACCCATTCGTTCAGGTCGGGCTTTTCATCAGGACTGAAATGAACGTCCCAATAGCGCTTGACGCTGAGCTTGCCGTCCTTGTATGTGAAGTAATGGGCAGGCGGAAGCTTGAACACGTTTTTGAAGAAGGTTTCATTCGTGGGCGAATACTGGAACGTCAGGTAGCTTTCAAGGACGCTTTCATTAAGCTCCTTCCTGAAATTCGGGTGAGCGAGAAAGCTTTTGATTTCCGAGCCGAACATAAATGTACCGTTCATCTGAGCGTAGTACATGGGCTTAATTCCAAAGAAATCACGGGCGCCGAAAATTTCCTTTTTGTTCTTGTCCCAGATAATGAACGAAAACATTCCCCGAAGCATATCAAGCAGTCTTGCGCCGTATTCCTCATAGCCGTGTATGAGAACCTCAGAATCCGTTTTTGTCTTGAATTTGTGACCTGCGGCGACAAGCTTTTCACGTATTCCCTGAAAATTATAAATCTCGCCGTTAAACACAAGCACAACCGAACCGTCCTCGTTGAACAAGGGCTGGTCGCCCTGAGAGCTTACATCTATGATGCTGAGTCTGCGGTGACCGAGAGCAATATCCTCGTCAATATATTTGCCCTCCGCATCAGGTCCTCTATGCTTTATTCTGTCCATCATTTCGCCGATTACGACGTTAGAATTGTCGATATTATTTGTGAAGCCTACGATTCCGCACATATCTGCATTACCTCCGAAACTTGTTACTACTATATTTATTTATCATCTTCTGAATATTATACTACAATTCCCGATTTTTTGCAATATGAACCTACAAATTTTTGCAATTTTATTGTAAAGAAAGAAAAAACAGCCTGTTACGGCTGTTTTTGAAATTATTTCTTTCTGTAGGCTGTGGGGGTTACTCCAACAAGCTTCTTGAACTGCCGCATAAAATGCTCCTCGTTATCATATCCGCACATTGCGGCAATCTGTGAAACGGTACATGATGTTTCGCTTAAAATTTCCTTTGCCTTCTCGATTTTTGCGCTTATGACGTCGGAAATGCACGAAACGCCGAAAAGCTCACGGTAAACGTGCTGAAAATACGACCGTGACATATTTACGTTTGCCGCCATAACGTCAACATTCCATTTCAGCTGAGGATTGCGGTAGATTTTTTCCCTAAGCTCCACAAGAATGTTGTAATGGGGATCAACATTCTGCTGTATATTTTCCCTTGTGAACTGCGCCTCGCTTATTTTAATCAGAAGCGTTTTCAGCAGCGAATCTATCATCTTAACACGCCTTGCGCTGACTGAATAAAATTCGTTTGCGATGCTGCGTATAATTCCGCTTAAAAAGTCGGCATCGGTATAGCGTATGAGCGTGTTTACGGGGATTTCAAGGGACTCCAGAAAATCAGCGTCCCCGTCCGCGTCAAATTTTATCCAGTCGTATATAAGCATTCCGCCGTCCGCCCTGTAGCTCTGTTCGGAGCTGCCGTCATAGACGATAACCGTATCCCTGTCCGCCTCCTCATCGGAGCCGTTTATGCTGAATATTCCGCTGCTTTTCAGAAGTATCAGCATATATCCGTCATCGGCAGGCTGACGTGAAATTTTATAGCTGCTGTCGTGGAAGGAATTCCAGCCAATGCAGTGAACATTCATTTTCTACCTCACCTCTGCTATAAACCGCCATTCGACGTTTTTCCAGTATTCGCCCGCATAATCAATTCCAACTCTTGGGGCAGTTTTTATTTCAGGCGCAAATCCGTCGTCCTCAATCCATATATCCGGATTATCATAAATAGGCTGACCGTTGCATTCTCCGTTAAGCATCAATGCCTTTGTCAGCTTCGCAGGGCCGTTATGAACCTCTCCCGCACGTATAAGAATACCCTGCGGATTACCCTCATCTCCCGTAATTACGTTCATGAGCCAATGCATTCCGTAGCAGAGGTAAATATAAATCACGCCCGATTTCCCATAGAGAAGCTCCGTCCGCGGAGTTCTGCCCCTTGAGGCATGACAGGCAAGATCCTCTTCGCCCCTGTACGCCTCCGTTTCAGCTATGCGCTCACGCAGCTCCGTACCATCGGGGAGTCTGTGCACAAGAATCTTCCCCACAAGCTCCGGTGCGGCTTCAAGCGCGTCACGGCTGAAAAAATCCATTCCAAGCTTTTTATTCATCTGTTATTTCACCCTCAGACTTTGTTCAAGCTCAATATCTGGCTTTACAAACGCAGTTGAATAATTCGTGAAGATTACCTTTCCCGGTTTTGCTCCGGAGGGCTTTTTCACATACCTTGCAAGACAGTAGTCAACCGGAACAAGATTCGAATCCTTGCCGCGGCTGTTTACGGCAGCTATAACTGCCGCCTCCTCAATTGTCCTGTCCGGCGGCACTGCACCGTCTGTGAGAATCAGAACGTGCGAGCCTGTAATGGATTGTGTATGAAGCCACATATCGTTCTTTTCCGCAAATTTAAGCGTAAGCTGATCGTTCTGATGATTATTGCGTCCCACGAGTATAGTAAAGCCGTCGCTTGATTTATACTCAATCGGCGGAAGTGCCTTTGGGGGCTTGCCCTTGCGCACGCCCGACCTGATATACCCCTGTTCCTGAAGCTCCAGACGAAGCTGAATAATATCGTTTTCGGAAACGGCTCGTGTCAGGGCGTCAAATACGCTGTCGAGATATTGCAGCTCCTCTTCGCCCTTTTCAATTTGCTCGGCAAGCTTTCGTTCGGCAGTTACAGCCTTTTTGTACTCGCTGTAATAATGCTGCGCGTTCTGCGACGGAGTTTTCCGAACGTCCAGTTTAATTTCAATCTGCGGACAATTTTCATCATAGAAATTTTCCGCCTCAACAGAGCTGTCACCCTTCTGAATACGGTACATATTGGCGGATATAAGATCGCCGTAAAGCTTGAATCTGTCCTTGTCGGCGCAGGCTGAAAGCTCCTCGCGCTGAACTGAAATTCTCCTTGAGGTGCGCTCGGTCAGATTCATCAGCAGCTTAAACAAATCGTTGGCACGCTGCTTCGTTCTGGCTGCCCTGTCACGCTCAAAATAGAAGTAGTCCAGCAGCTCCGAAGCCGAGGCAAGCTCCTTTGTATACATAAGCGTTCCGAACTGTGAAAGACGTATAAAGGAAAAATCCTTCAGCACTCCATCCTTGTCGCTTGCAGCCGTAAAGCAGCATTTTTCCTCTGTAAGCTGCTCCTTGGTACGCTTCACGGTAAAAAGGAGACGGCTCAGCTGATCCTCATTGAGCTTATCGCTTTCGAGATACGCTCCCCTGCCTGCAAAAAAGGTCCATTCACGGGCAAGGACAGGAGATATTCCCTCAAAAATCCTGATGAGCGCCTTTGAAAGCTCCATGGGCGCAGAGCTTTCCAACGCTTCGGTAATCTGATCAGGCTCGCAGCTCAGGAAGCTCAGTCTCTCTCTTCGGGGCGGAAGTGTGTACTTCATTCCGGGCAGAACCATGCGTTCACGCGACATTTCCTCATCAACACGTTTAATACTGTCGAGAATTTTTCCCTCGTTGTTTATAATTATCAGATTCGAGCAGCGTCCCATTATCTCGCAGGCAAGCGTCACGGTTACAACATCCCCAAGCTCATTGACGCATTCAAAATCAAGAAAGAGAATACGCTCAAGACCATCCTGACGCACGTCAATAAGCTTGCCGCTGCCAAGATGCTTTCTCAGGAGCATACAGAACATGGGCGGCGTCTGAGGATTATCTACAGCCTTTTCCGTTATATGGACACGGGCACTTCCCGCATTCGCAGAAATGAAGATTTTCCTGCTGCCCTGACGTGTGCGTATTGAGATAATTACCTCCTCACGTGAGGGTTGATGTATTTTTTCAACTCGCCCTCCCACAAGAGGGAGAAGCTCCGATTTTACCGCATAAAGGAATGCTCCATCAAGCGCCATATTATCAGTCCTTTGCTATTTATTTTTTCTGTATGTAAGCAGCTCAAAATCAGCCTGCGTTTGAAGCCTTTCCAGATGCGCAAGGCGTTCCTGCTGCTCCTTGCCGGTTCGGTAGTAATAGGGAGTCATGGAAAACAGCGACTGTATATCCTCCTGAGAATCAAGGGAAATCATATATCTGATTCGCCTTTTCCCCACAAGCGTGAATCCCTCCAGCTCATACGGTCTGACTTCGTTTTTGTAGGGAGTATCATAAATCGCCTGTTTCAGCTCCCACAAATGATTTTCCGAAGGAATCGCCATAATCATAATTCCGCCGTCGCTAAGCACCCGACTGAATTCATTTCCGCAATAGGGAGCAAATATAGTCAGAAGCATCTGACATGAGCCGTCCGCAAGAGGAATATGAAACACGCTGGCTGCCGCGAAGCTGCCCTTCACACATTTTTTTGCGGCGTATTCCACAGCCGTTTTTGAGATGTCAACTCCGTAAATTTCAGCCTGCGGAACGGCTTCGGAAACTGCCGATGTATAATATCCCTCGCCGCAGCCCGCATCAATAATCACGCCGCCTTTGAAATATTTTTTCACCGTCATGCACAGGGTATCTCTCAAACGGGAATAATAGCCCTTATCCAGAAAGCTCTTCCGTGCCTGAACCATTAGTTTATTGTCCCCATGAACGGTTTTTCCGAGGTGCTTTGACAGCAGCAGATTGACATATCCGCTTCTTGCAATGTCAAAGGAGTGATTTTTCGGGCAGACGTAGCTTTTATCGGATTTTTCAAGCCTCCCGCCGCAAACCGGACATATAAAAATTCCCATTACGTATCACCTCATATATATTCGACAGGGTCAGCGGAGCACTCAGAAATTTCCACGTTCAGCTGAGGAAAACGCTCCTCTATAACGCAGCGAAGCTTTCGCAGCACAGGATTTTCCGTATGAAAATGGCCGCAGTCGTAGAGTGAAATTCCACGATTGTTGGCGTCAATCCACACGTCATGCTTCACATCGCCGGTAATGTATCCGTCGCATTTTTTTTCAATTGCAAGCTCAAGCATTGAGCCTCCCGAGCCAGAACAAAAGGCAAGACGTTTTATCATGCGCTTGCCGCAGCTGTTCATTTTTACGAAAGCGCAGCCAAAAATCTCCTTGAGAGCTACCCCAAGCTCCTCACGGCTGACTGCTTCATTCAGCTCGCAGACCCAACCGATTCCCAAGCCGCCGCCGCATTCTTCGAAAATTTCCGGCTGTCCGCAAAGCTCAAAGCGTTCCGCAAGCCTTGAAAGTATAACTCCGTTTGTGCCTTCGGGGGATTTGTCAACGTTTGTATGCATACAAATTGCCGCAATATTTTTTTCGGCAAGACGATATGCAGGTTCATGAACGGAAAGGCGCTTCAGCGGATTGAAAATCACGGGATGATGCGAAATAATCAGCTGCGCACCCATAGCCTCCGCAGCGGCAACCGCTTGATTTGTTATATCGAGAGTCAGAACAGCCGTGTCACATTTCATGTCATAATTTTCGACAAGAAGTCCCGAATTGTCCCAGCTTTCCTGCGAATTAAAGGGATAAATTTCGTTAAGATATGAGTAAATTTCGTTTATATCAGCAGACCTGACACCATTTTTCAGCTTATCTGCAAGAGCATAATAATGAACCGATTCCTCATGCTTTCCTACACGTTCAAGTGCCGTTCCGATACCTGAAATACGCTCCGATTCCCTGCCGCGGTACTTAGCGGCAAGCTCATCGTTTTCATCAAAAAATCCTGCATACGACTGCGCTTCCGTGAGAATCTGAGAACAATTATTCATTTCAGCTGCCATAACCACGTAGAGCTTATCGCCGTCCTCGGCGATTTTTTCGGATGTAATTTTTAATCCGTATTCATACAGCCTTTTGCGCAGAAGCTCCGGCTTGCTCATGGGCTGAAGAATCCAGCGGATACTCTCAAATTTCGCCGAATTTGCAGCTGCGTTTCCGACTATTTCCGCAATCGTTTCGCCGCCCATACCTGCAATTACGACATCGCTCACGCCATCAAGGGGAACATTATCAAGTCCGTCGGACAAAATCAGCTGAACCCTGTCGGAAATTCCATACCTCTCCACCGTTTTTTCCGCAGCCTCAAGAGGCCCGATATTCACATCGGAGGCAATGACCCTGCTGCATTTTCCGCTTAATATTAAATCAGCCGCAAGGTAGGCATGATCTGTGCCAACATCGCAGACTATGCCCTCTCCGACAACCATATCCGCACATAATTTTAATCTTTTGTCAAGCATATTGCACCTCATTTACAAAAATAACAGCGTGCCGTGAAAATTACAGCACGCTGAAAAAAATCGTTGCCCAATCAATCTTACTTATTTGCAAAATGAGCGTTAAGCTTTGCTACAAGCTCATCAGCGTCCGTGCCGTGAACCTCGCAAGCCTGTTCAATTGTTTCACCTCTTGAGGCGGGGCAGCCAAGACAATGCATACCGATTTCCAGAAAAAACGGAGCTGCATCAAAATCAGCGTCAAGAATATCACCAATGATAGTGTCCTTTGTAATCTGCATAATTCACACATCCTTTCATTTTTATATTCTTTGAACATCAGAAAAATTTATACATATTCCCATAAAAAACCCAAAGCACAGCCTTTACGCTGTGCTGTCAGGAAAATAATGGAACAATTATGCCTCGTTCATTTTTGCGAAACATTCGCTGCAGTAAACAGCTCTGCCTTCCTTGGGTTCGAAAGGAACCTTAGCCTCTCCGCCGCATGAAGCGCACGTAGCGGTATACATAACTCTTTCGCTTCTGCCTGCATTCTTTCTTGCGGCACGGCAGCTCTTACATCTCTGCGGCTCATTTACAAAGCCTTTTTCAGCGTAAAACTCCTGTTCGCCTGCAGTAAAAACGAATTCATTTCCGCATTCCTTGCACACTAATGTTTTGTCTTCGTACATTTTAAATACCTCGCTTAAAATATTTGGACCACGATTGGATTTCCACCAACACCTTTGATAAACAACGCTCTTGAGTTAAGCTACCCGGTCATTTTTGATACGGTCAGAGCCGCATCAGAGCGCGAATTTTCCTTCTTGCTCTTTGCATAGCGTTATCCACAGATTTCTCAGTAATACCAAGCTTTTCAGCGGCAGCTCTGTATGAAAGTCCCTGAATGCAGAAATTAAATGCGCTGAGCTCCGTCGGGGACAAAGCAGAACGTATGCTGCTGAACAATTCAGAAAAATACTCTTTACACAAATAGACACTTTCAGGAGTTTCGTCGGAGGATATATTACTGATCTCGAAAAGCTCGTCGATATTTTCAACCGAAGATGCAAATTTATTTTCCTTAGCAAGAAGAGATTTCATACGATTTTCAATACAAACCTCAGCAAACGTGGAAAATTTAACATTTTTCTCCGGATTGAAGCTGCCGACTGCGCTCAGCAGACCCATAAGACCCTCCTGCCGCAAATCATCACTGTTAGTGAAATAATTTGCATAAATTTCTGATTTAATAAAAACAAGTTTTGAGTAGCGGCAGATGAGAGCGTTCAAAGCAGATTTATCGCTTTTCGCGAGAGCTGCAAGCTCCTCATCATTTATACTGCAGAAATCATTCAAATTAAAATCCAAATCAAGCAAGCCATTCACCTATCGTTCTGAATGTACACTATACATTACGCAAGCATTATACCACATATTTTGCATTTTGTCAATACCACTATAGTAAAAAAACAAATCTTGTTATTCTTTCGGCAAAATGGAAGTGATACTAATACTTAACGTTATTATATCACATATTTCTCTCAATTTCAACTACTAATTTGTAGAATTTTGTGTCGAATTTTAGGCGATTTTGCCAAAAAAACAGAAAGCGATCTCCGTAGAAATCGCTTTGCTTCTGATATTTGATCAATTTCCGAGCATTTTGAAAATAGCCTCAAGGTCATCGTCCTGATTAGAGGAGCCTTTGCTGCCTCCGAGTCCAAGATCGTCAATAAGGGGATTATCAATCTGAATAACGTCATCGCCTTCAGCTGCTGTGGAAAGCTCAGCATCGGGATCTTCAAATCCTGCTGCGATAACAGTTATAGTCATCTCGTCCTGCATATCCTCCTTGAACGCAGTACCGAAGATAAATTCAACATCCTCAGCGGCAGTATCGGTAATCATCTTCGTTGCAGCGTCAACATCGGATGAAAGAATATCCTCCGACATAGCGATATTGATGAGAAGTCTTTTTGCTCCTGAAATAGAGGTTTCGAGAAGAGGGCTGGAGATAACGGCATTTGCTGCCTCTTTCGCCTTATCCTTGCCTGAGCCGTGACCTATAGCCATATGTGCATAGCCTGCGCCCTTCATGATTGTGGATACGTCGGCAAAATCAAGGTTTATGTAGCCTTCCTCAACGATAAGGTCGGAAATGCTCTTTACACCTGTTTTGAGGACTTCATCTGAAAGTGCAAATGACTGCATCATTGTGAGAGGCTTATCGAGTCCCACAAGAAGCTTTTCATTAGGAATAACTATGAGCGAGTCAACATATTTTTTAAGCTCAGCGATACCTTTTTCAGCCTGAGCCATTTTCTGTTCTCTTTCGAAAAGGAACGGCTTTGTTACAACGGCAACAGTAAGTATATCCATCTCCTGTGCGATTTTAGCCACCACGGGAGCTGCGCCTGTACCTGTACCGCCGCCCATTCCGGCAGTGATAAACACCATATCAGCACCCTTGAGATGTGTTTCAATCTCATCGCGGTTTTCTTCAGCCGAGCGCTGACCGATTTCAGGCTTATTTCCTGCGCCTCTTCCCTTAGTCAGCTTTGCGCCGATCGGGATTCTTGTAGTTGCCTTCGATTTATTAAGTGCCTTTGCGTCTGTATTGACGGCAATATATTCAATGTTGTTCACACCTGACTCAACCATACAGTTTACGGCATTACCGCCGCCGCCGCCGACACCGATTACCTTTATATTGACATCGGGTTCAAGTGCTTCCTCATAATTAAAATCTGACATTTTTACTCCTCCTATTGTTTATTCCTGTGTTTTATATAAATATTGATTACTCGCTGAAAATACACTTATTATTTTATCATACGATAGACTTTTTTTCAAGCCCCTCTGAGAGATTTTTAAATTTCTGCACATTTACCAATTAGAAATTAAATATGCCGGACATTTTGTACAAAATCCCTCTATAATAATAATGCATTTTCACTCGGAATCATCATTTTCATCTTCATCTTCGCTTTCGGTATTGTTTTGCTCGTTGTATTCGCGGAACATTTCCGCATCCTCGTCATAAACCTCAGTTGTCGTTTCCTCATCGTCCTCAGAATCCTCATCGTCCGAATCCGTATCTGTGTCAGTCTCGGTTGTATCAGGTGTAACTCCGGGTATATAAACCGGATCATCACTGCTTCTGAAGCTACACTGATTTGAGCCGATCATTGTAATATATCCTGTTTTGCCCTCGACGTATTCATTATTCATAACGTCCCACGCCATGTTAAGCTTATATTCAATGTCAGTCCAATTGCCCATTTTGAAAATAATGCCGTTGCTGTAATTGACTATAATCGAATACTTATCGCTCATATCCACGCTTGAAACGATATTTTCTTCCGCTGAATTGAGATTTTCGATTATTTCCATGAACGCTTCGCTTTTCTGTTCGTCAGATGATTCAATCATCTTTCCGGGAGTTGTCACGGACGGTTCATAGCCGTAAATAATCGGAAGTCCCTCTGTTATAAAGCCGTTATCGGCAAGTATCTTGCCCTTTTTGCTGACGAGAAGCGTTCCCATATCATAGCTGACGTTGTATGCGGGAATGCACTTCGTAACGTTAATTTCCAGCGATGAAGGGAAATCCCTGTCAATGGATGCCGTTTCCACGTAAAGCAGATTATCGAGTATATTCTGCTCGCTTTTGCTCGTATTGAGCCGCAGGAGATTGTCGCCCTTGGAAATTCCCGAAGCGATAACAATTTCCTCCGCTGTGTACTGATCCGATTCGCCGGAAACACGGATTTCATTGATATTAAAAAGAAAGGTGTAGCTGATAGTTATCCCAACCGTCAAAACCAAAAGAATCACTATTAAGCCATACAAATTCATTTTGCGCTTTCTTCTGCGCATTCTTTTGCTGCTGTTATTTCTTTCGACATTTGTTTTTTCTACGTCTTTCATATGAACTCCCAAAATATTATTTTTCAGACACGCTTTATATTTCCGCCAAGACTGCGAACTGCATCCTCAATTTTCTCGTACCCTCTGTCAATATGAGAAATGCCGCCGATTTCCGTTTTGCCGTCAGCCGTAAGAGCTGCCGCAACCATAGCCGCGCCGCCCCTCAGATCAGTTGCTTCGACATTTGCGCCGTAGAGCCTTTCAACTCCCTTGACTACGGCTGTTTTCCCGAGAACCTGTATATCCGCTCCCATTTTCACAAGAGCGTCCGTATGACGATAGCGGCAGTCGAAAATATTTTCTTCAAATATACTTGTGCCGTCCGCAGTCACAAGTGCCGCCATAAGCAGCGCCTGTGCGTCTGTGGGGAATCCCGGGTGAGGCATGGTTCGTATGCGTTCGTTCACAGCTTTCAGCCTTGAGCCGCTTCTCAAAAAGATTTTATCCCTTGACGCGTAAATACTGCAGCCTGTCTGTTCGAGGACTGATATAAACGGCTCCATTGCGGCAGCACAGGCATTTTTTAAAATTATCTCGCCTCTTGTGGCTGCCGTCATGGAAAGATACGTTGCTCCGGCAATTCTGTCGGGCATTATGCTGTATTCGCAGCCGTGCAGCCCTTCCCTGCCCCTGATTACAATTCTGCTCTCCCCGTCACCTGAAATCTCAGCTCCGCAGGCACGCAGAAATCCGCATAGATCGCATATCTCAGGCTCTCTGGCAGCATTATTTATAACCGTTTCGCCGTCGGCGGTGACTGCGCAAAGAATGATATTTTCAGTTGCACCCACAGAGGGAAACGGCAGGGAGATTCTCGCTCCATGCGCCCTTTCGGGAATACGGCAGATTATTTTGCCGTAGCTTTCCCTGATGTCGGCACCCATTTTTCTGAGAGCCGTCAGATGCATATCAATGGGCCGCGGGCCAAGCTCACAGCCTCCCGGACAGCATACGGTGCATTCACCTGTTCTGCCAAGCATAGCTCCGAGAAAAATTATGGATGAGCGCATTTCCCTCATAAGCTCTTCGGGAATAGCAGTTTCACTTATATTTTCAGATGAAATTACTACGCATTCGTCGGAAAACAGACATCTGCATCCAACGCAGTTAAGTATTCTTGAAGCCGCATATATGTCGGTCAGCTTCGGACAATTTTTTAATGTACAGTCCTCTCCGCACAGCAGAGCAGCCGCCATAATCGGCAGCGCGCTGTTTTTGCTCCCCTGTAGGGAAAGCTCGCCGCGCAGACGCTGTCCTCCCGTAACAACTAATTTCTGCATTATACCACCTCACAGCGTTTTTTCTATAGTATGCTGTGAGATTTTTTTCTGTTACCCTGTTTCTTTAAGGGATTCCGCGTAAAGCTTATCGATTACATCCAGAATACGCTTCGGCGTATCGTTCAGGTGAAGCTGCGCTGCGCTGCATGACATCAGCTCAAGCTTATCTCTGTCGTGATACAGCTCCTCCACAGCGGCGATTACCTTTTCATTCGTAACGTCCTTCTGCTCCATTACAACAGCTGCCCCCGCCTTGCCGAGAACCATTGCGTTGTGATATTGATGATTGCCTGCAACCACAGGCGATGGAATCAGAATCGAAGCTCTTCCGGCAGCCTGAAGCTCCGCAAGTGTTGAAGCTCCCGACCGGCAGATTACAAGATCCGCGGCGGCAAGGCAGACATCCATATCGTTTATGTACTCGGTTATCCTCAGACGACTGCTTTTCAGGGGGATTCCCGATGTCGCCATTTCTGCCGGAAATGTGTCCTTTCCCATTCCGCCGTAGCCGTGAATGTGATTGATGTCAAGTCCTTTTTTGGTATGCCATTTTATCACTTCCGCCATTGTTTCGTTTATGCAGCCTGCGCCAAGACTTCCGCCAAAGGACAGAATCGTGAAGCTGTCATCAAATCCAAGACGTCTGCGAGCCTCCGGTTTGCTGATTTTCGTAATGCCGCTTCTTACGGGAAGTCCTGTAACGCTGTATTCAAACTTATCCTTTTCCATGAAATCCAACGCTTCGATTACCGTCAGCATAACGTGATCCACTTCCTTCGCAAGAAGCTTATTCGTTACGCCGGGGTAGGCGTTCTGCTCATGAATGGCCGTTTTAACTCCCATTCTTGCCGCTTTGCGGATTACAGGACCTGCCGCGTATCCGCCCGTGCCAATGGCAATATCGGGGTTGAAGCTCTTCACAATTTCCTTTGCTCTGCTGCCTGACGTGGCAAGATAGGATACCGCCTTTATATTTCTCCCGATATTTTTCAGGGACAATCTCCGCTGAAAGCCCGCAACCTTAATTGTTTCAAGCTTATATCCTGCCTGCGGAACGAGCTTTGCCTCCATTCCGTTGGGGGTTCCGGCAAAAAGGAATTCCGCATCGGGATATTTTGTTTTGATTATATCGGCGATAGCAAGTGCAGGATTTATATGTCCTCCTGTTCCGCCGCAAGCCATTAATACTCTCACGCAAATACTCCTTTAAGATATTTTCGGCTCTTCAATATCGTCGTCGTCCTCAACCTCTTTAGTATCGGGCTGAGGTGGCGGAGGTGCTTCGGGATAATATCGCTGCTGAGATATATTCAGCATGATTCCCATTTCCGCCAGCTGCATTATAAGAGCTGTACCTCCGTAGCTGAAAAACGGCAGGCTGATTCCCGTATTCGGCACAAGATTGCTTACTACGGCTAAATTCAAAACAGTCTGGATACCTATCTGTGTGGTGATTCCGACTGCAATAAGCATACCGAATCTGTCCTTGGCA
Source organism: Ruminococcus sp. (assembly GCA_021200415.1). Classification (GTDB taxonomy): domain Bacteria; phylum Bacillota; class Clostridia; order Oscillospirales; family Ruminococcaceae; genus Ruminococcus. Next base: position 274,529 of record JAJQGO010000013.1, read on the forward strand.
CGTGCAGCAATAGAGTATCCCTCAATGACAAGCAGAAGAAATACGATGATTATTGCCAATGCTCCGACAAATCCAAGCTCCTCGCATACAATAGGGAAAACGAAGTCGTTTTTTGTTTCCGGAAGATAGAGATATTTCTGTCTTGAATTGCCAAGCCCAAGGCCGAATAAGCCGCCCGAACCAATGGCAATCAGCGAATTTGCCGTCTGCCACGTATCATCAAGCATATCGGCAAAGGGATCAAGCCATGACGTTATACGTGTCGCAACATAACTGCCCTCGACGTTTGCCAGCCAATATATATAACCCACGCCAATAATAATTACAGCAACAGCAAGAGCAAAAAACTGCTTTCTGTTAGCTCCTCCGCAGAGAATCATTGAAATTGCGATAACTCCGATGAGTATTGTTCCGGAAAGATGGGGTTCAAAAACAAGCAAAACAAGGTACACAGCCATCAGGCAAGCATACTTAAAGATTCCTGTCCCGAATTTATCCATCTTCTGACCGTCTCTTTCCATGCTGTATGCAAAGTATATGATCAGCGTCAGCTTTGCGACCTCCGAGGGCTGGAAATTGATAGGCCCGATAACAAGCCATCTCGTTGCTCCCATATCGCCGCCTTCGTCAGAACCCATGAACAGTACAAGAACAAGAAACAATACTCCGACAAAATAAAGAAGTCCTGCAATGTTGAACTTTTTTATCAGCGGAAGCTTGATATTTTTAAAGTTGTGGTAATCCATTTTCATAAAGAAAATCATTGCCACAAAACCGATTGCCGCATTGATAAGCTGATTTTTCGCGTAGTAAAGACCGTCCCCGTCATGCTCGCTGTATGCCCACGCATAGCTCGCGGACGACATCATTACAAGTCCAACGACAAGCAAAATCATTACATAGGCAAAAAAGGAAAGACTTATATCGCCGTTTCTTTTATCGCCGAGGAAAACTCTTGCAAGTCCGCCCGACGAGCTTTTTTTTCTGGAACTTTTCGCCATTTTTACCTCCCGTATGCTCAGATGAACAATGTAATTATTCCCAGCACACCAAAAATAATGCCGACAATTGAAAATGTGATTACAATTTTATATTCGCTGAATCCACTCATTTCAAAATGGTGATGAATAGGCGTCATTTTAAATATGCGCTTTCCCTGATGAGCTTCTCCCGTAGCTTTGAAATGCTTTCTTGCGGTGTACTTGAAATACGAAACCTGAATCACAACGGACAGAGCCTCGCAGATATACACAATCGAAACAAGAATGAGAAGAAGATGCTTGTGAAGCGCAAGTCCCACAGAGGTCACTGCTGCTCCGAGGAACATTGAACCTGTATCACCCATGAAGCACTTTGCGGGATTGAAATTCCAGATGAGAAATCCAAGGCAGCCGCCTGCAACAGCCATCGTGAAAAGTGATATTTCATTTTCATTGAGAATCGAACAGGCAACAGTGTAGACAAGCATTGCGACAAATGTTACCATGCCGCACAGGCCGTCAACGCCGTCAGTAAGATTAACTGCGTTGGTCAGATAAATTATCACGGGAATCATAATTATATAATAGAATATGCCTGCGTCAAAGCTGAAGAAGCCGAGGTCGATAACCGTGGAGGTATCGCCGAATTTATACATCGCAAAGAGGAATCCCACGGAAAATATAAGCTGCATAGCCATTTTCTGCTTCGGCGAAAGACCTGCGTTATTCTTGCGTGCAACCTTTATATAATCATCAATAAATCCGATAAGTCCAAAGAGTACAGAGAAAATTATACAGGTCAGAAACCTAAAAAAGGCGTTAAGATTTTCCTTGTCGGTTGCGTCAATGCCGCATCTCCACCTATACAGGCAATATCCGCATATTGCGGCAACAATGGTTGAAATGATAAACATAAATCCGCCCATTGTGGGAGTTCCCTGTTTTTTAGCGTGCCATTCGGGGCCGTCCTTTGTTTTAATCGGCTGACCGAATTTCAGCTTATGAAGAAACGGAACAAGGAAAAAACCCGATATTCCCGCTATTATAAGTGATAGAATAGAAACTGATATATTTATCCAAAACGGCATTATTATTCACTGCTCCCCAAATTTATTATGACAATATATACACAGCACGGTATTGCTTACAGTAGCTTCAGTCCATCCGCAACAACCTCACGCTCATCAAAATGAATATGAACATTGTCCGCAAGTATCTGATAATCCTCGTGACCCTTTCCCGCAAGAACAATTATATCGCCCTTTTCGGCAGTTTTCAGCGCATGGTATATAGCCTCACGCCTGTCAGTCACAACATCATACGGAACCCTGCTGTCGCTAAGCCCCACAAGTATTTCACGAATAATTGCTTCGGGATCTTCATTTCTCGGATTATCCGACGTCACTATGAGCTTATCCGCGTATTTTGCCGCTGCTGCCGCCATTTTCGGGCGTTTTGCGGCATCACGGTTGCCTCCGCAGCCAAAAAGACAGACAAGCCTTCCCTCTGTATATTCCTTAACGCTTCTGAGAATATTTTCTACCGCATCGGGAGTATGAGCGTAATCGCAGATAACCGTGAAATCACGATTTGTCGGGATTACCTCGCATCTGCCCTTGACACCGTTATACTCCTCAACGGCAGGGATAATCTTATCTATGGTAAGTCCTGATTTAAGGCAGACGCCGATTGCTGCGGTAACATTTGATACGTTAAACATACCCGGCATCTTCATTTTTATAAGATGGGATTTTCCGCCTGAGCAGAACCAAAAGCTTGTTGCGGAGGATTTGATTTTTATTCCGTCCGCATGAAAATCGGCGTTATCCTTTACGCTATAGGTTAGCTTTTCGCAGGAAATTTCATTATACAATCTCTGACCGTATTCGTCGTCAACATTGCATACAGCGCATCCGCATATATCGAAAAGCATTTTCTTCGCCTGATAATAATCCTCCATGTCCTTGTGATAGTCAAGGTGATCCTGCGTCAGATTTGTAAATACAGCTATATCAAAAAAAGATGAGCCGATTCTGTTCTGAACCAATCCGAAGGAGGAAACCTCCATAACCACATATTGACAGCCTGCCTTTGCCATTTTGTCGAAAAGCTCCATAAGGTCGTAAACCATAGGAGTTGTGTTGTCCGTATGAACAACCTCATCGCCGATCTCATTCTGAATTGTACCCACAAGTCCGACCTTGAAGCCGTTTGCCGTCAGAATATGCTTTATAACATTTGTAATTGTTGTTTTTCCGTTAGTTCCCGTAACGCCGATAAGCTTCATTTTGCGTTCGGGATGATCGAACCATTTCGCGCAAAGCTTTCCGTACAGGCGGCGTGAATTATCAGTGATTATCTGCCTGTCGCCCAATCCGAGATCATGCTCGCATACAACTGCCGCCGCGCCCTTTTCCAGCATCTCGGCAGCTGCACTATGACCGTCAAAGCTGCCGCCCTTAACGCAGACAAAAAGACATCCCGGCTGCACCTTTTTTGTATTATCCGTAATGAAGCTTATTTCAATATCATCAAGCTTCGTTTCAGCATTGTTTTCAAGCAGCTCATATAATCTCATAAATTCCGCCTCCATATCTTTTAAATCTCAGGCATTGCCCACAGGGATTTCTGTGGGAATGCGCTGCCGGTTTTATTATCAGATTTAATCTGAATTTTCATTTACAAGGAATTCAAGCTCAATTACAGTTCCCTTTGGAACAGAAGTTCCCGGATCAATTGACTGGCTGTTTACAACGGCGTCCGAACGGGAGGTTGAAGCGCCTGTCGCAACAAAGTTCAGTCCCAGATATGATATAGTATCGTTGGCTGTGCTTGCTGTCATTCCTCTCAAATCGGGAACCTCGGTATACTCCGTTTCGTAATTCTCCTCAGTGTAGAGATATACGCAGCCGTCCTGTGAAATTGAAGATCCTGTAATCGGCGACTGTGCGACAACCTCTGTGCCCTCGCCTATTATATCATACTCAACGCCCAGACCTTCAAGAGTTGCTTCCGCGTCGCTGAGTGAGCTTCCCTCAAGGAGTGGTATCTTCACATCGAGATTTTCTATTTCCTCATCGGTGTATTCGGGTGAGAAGCCAAGATACGGCAGAACGTCCGTGAGAATATCTCGTGCCGTAGGAACGGCAACCTTGCTTCCGTAATAAGCAATTTCCTTGTTAGGCATATCAGCCATAACGAGAAGTATAATTTCGGGATCATCAGCAGGTGTGAAGCAGACATACGAAGCTGCATATTCCTGCTTGTCGTCATCGTCGCCTGTAAGACTGAGACGCTGGGATGTACCGGATTTTCCTCCGATTGAGTATCCCTTTATTGTAACATTTCCGCCGCCGTTATCGGTAACAACTCTTTCAAGAGCATCTCTCATCTTTGCGGACGTATCCTCTGAAATTACCTGACGTTTAACGGTTCTCTCATTATTGAGTACGACGTTTCCGTCCTCGTCAACAATTTTATCAACCACGTAGGGTTCAAGGAGATAGCCGCCGTTAATAACGGCGCAGTATGATGTTATCATTTCCATTGGTGTAACTGTATTGCCCTGTCCGAATGAGCATACGGCAAGGTCAACATTTGACATGGTATCAGCGTCATAGGAGATTCCGACGCTTTCGCCCGGAAGGTCGATTCCTGTTTTCTCGCTGAGTCCGAACGCGTCAAAATAGTAGCAGAATGTTTCAATTCCGATTCTCTGACCAATCTGCATGAATGCAGGATTGCAGGAATTTGTAAGCGCCTCATAGAAATTCTGAGAGCCGTGACCTGACGTGTTATAACATTTTATAGGCTCGGTAGCTCCTGCAATATCCATTGAGCCGCTGCAATAGAAGCTGTCGTTTTCCAGATCTATGAGATCCTCCTCAATTGCGGCAGCGCTTGTTATAACCTTGAAAACGGAGCCCGGCTCATATATTTCGGTAATGCACTTGTTTTTCCACTGAGCCTCCTGAGCCTCGGACAAGGCTGTTTTAGCCTCATCGCCCGTGAGCTGGGCAATTTCCGCCGCTTCGCTTTCATCGGCTATTTCATAGGGATTGTTCAGATCAAAGCTCGGGCAGGTTGCCATTGCGTAAATTGCGCCTGTTTTCGCGTTCATAAGAATTGCGCAGGCACGATTCTGCACCTCATACTCATCGACCATTTCCTGTAAATGCTTCTCAAGATAATACTGAAGCGTCATGTCGATTGTCAGATAAACGTCATCGCCGTTTTCGGCAGGATACGTCTTTGAATATTTATAGGGAAGCTCATCTCCGTTTGAATCCTTGGCGGAAATGGTTTTTCCGTCAACTCCCGAAAGATAGTCGTCATAATACGATTCTATACCGTAAATTCCTGTGCCGTCGGAGGTTGTAAAGCCGATAACTGCGGCTGCAAGATCATCCTGCGGATAATATCTTTTTGTATCCTCCTCAACACTGACGGAGTACAGACCATATTGATTGAAATACTCAAGAACCTCATCGGCTACAGGCTGTTCAACCTGATCCTGAAGGCTGACATACTTGCTTTCATCCTCCATTGCCGATGAAACCTTTTCCTCCGTTATTCCGAGAGTTTCAGCCAGAAAGGTAATTGCCGACTGCTTGAACGCCTCAGCCGATACAGGCAGCGCGTCAGTCTGCTCCCCGTTTTCATCATACTGGGGAGTATATGTACCCGCAAGCTTTTCGGCATTCTGACTGTCTATCTCCTCCTGAAGAGTTTCAAGATCGGATCTGAATAACGTGGGGTCGATATAGACCTTATATACCGAAGCGCTCTTAGCTAAGGTCGTTCCGGTGGAATCGTAAATTGTACCCCTATGTGCCGAAATGGTTATCGAACCAAAGTGCATATCATTTGCCATTGCCTGATATTCATCATTCTGCAAAACAGAAATTCTGAAAAAATTCGCAATAACAATGCCAAATAAAACGCAGAAAACAAGCCCCATAACTATTTTTACCCTGAATTTCATGGATTTGGACGGTACATTATTCATCAGCATTTTTCCTTTCCATTCGACGTTTTCGAGCATTTATTCCATAAATAGAATAAGGCAGGGAACTTTACGATACCCCGCCTGTGAATACCGATCCTTCCGGCATTCGATTCTTCTGATACGACGAAGAACGTGTGCTTGACGCACCGAAATTTTCACTCCGGACTTTTATTTATTTCCGCCGGAGTGAAAACCTCTATATTTCCGATCACTCGCTGTATCTCCTTGTCCTACTATTACTACGGCTGTATATATTTTCTGGTGCCGTTAGCTTCTTTCATTAACGGGATAGCTGTTATTTATATATATATTGTCGCTATCCTCTGAAATATTCCACACAGCGCTCGAAGAAGTTCTTTATCTTCGTCCCCAAGCCTTCATTCTGTTCGGGAATATTTACAACGTCGTCTGTCTGAATCTTAATGTACTCGATTTGTGATGAATCGATTTTCTGCATTCCAAGTACATTTTCTGCATAGTCCTCGACGTTTTTAGCAGTCACCTTGCTTTCAAGCTCAGATTGAAGTCTGACATTTTCCGCTTCTGCGAGGGTCAGGGCGTTATTCATATCTGAAACCTTATTGTAAACAGTGTTTCTTCTGTCCAGAGAATAAATAACCGAACCCAGCAGAGCAGCTGCCAGAACAGACACCAGAATAATAGTAAATACAGAACCGCTTTTGGCGTTATTCTGTCTCATAGTAATTTGCGGTTTCTTTTCAGGTGTATTTTGCCGGCCTCCGTGATTATCCGAATTATCAGCAGGCTCGGCTCTGTTATATGTTCCGTTCTTATAATAAAATGCCGAGTCATGTTCACCCATCGTTTTCCGCACTCCTTTCTATTATTCTGAGCTTTGCACTCCTGCTTCTGTTGTTTCTTTCAAGTTCCTTTGTATCAGCCTCAATCGGCTTTCTGTTCACAAGTGTTCCCTGCGGCTTGCGTCCGCATACGCACTGGGGAAAATCCGGCGGACAAATACATCCTTTGCACCACCCCGCGAACCTTTGCTTTACAAGCCTGTCCTCAAGGGAATGAAAGGTAATTACAGCAAGTCTGCCGCCGATTTTCAAGCTGTAGAATGCTTCATCCAGACCCTTTGACAGGTGATCAAGCTCGCCGTTAACGGCAATTCTTATAGCCTGAAATGTTTTTTTACAGGGATTTTTTTCTCGTCGTGCCTTCTGAGGAACGCTGCTTCTGACAATATCCGCAAGCTGAAGTGTAGTTTCTATCGGCTTCTCGGCACGCTTTGCAGCAATATTTGAAGCAATTCTCCGTGAAAATTTCTCTTCACCGTACTCAAATAAAATTTTTGCAAGCTGCTGCTCGGAGAAGGTGTTGACAATATCAGCCGCGCTCAGACCCTCCTTGCTCATTCTCATGTCAAGAGGCGCGTCGGTGTGATAGGAAAAGCCTCTGCTCCCCTCGTCCAGCTGGAACGAGGAAACGCCAAGATCCATGAGTACGCCGTCAACCCTGTCGATTTCAAGAGAATCAAGCACTTCCCGAAGCCGGGAATAATTACTGTGAATCACCTGAGCGTTAGGGAATGCGGAAAGCCGTTCCGAAGCCACAGCTACGGCATCAGGGTCGCGGTCAAGGGAAATAAGCCTCCCTTCGCTGCACAGATGTCCCGCAATAGCCAACGAATGACCTGCGCCTCCGGCAGTTCCGTCAACATAAATGCCATCGGGCTTTATATCAAGCCCCTCAATGCATTTGTCAAGCAAAACAGGAACATGAACAAATTCCATAAAACCACTCCTTAGAGTACAAGATTCTCAAGCTGTGCGCTGATATCGGCAAGAGTAATTTTGCTGTTGAATTCATCCCATGCGTCCTTATCCCAGATTTCAGCGTGATTTGACGAGCCGATAACAACAACGTCCTTATTGAGCATTGCGTAATCTCTGAGAGGCTGAGAAACAGAAATTCTTCCCTGCTTATCTGGAACCTGCTTTTCAGAGAAAGAGAGCAGCTTACGTCTTAAATCACTTCCTGCCTTACCGGGGATAGTGTTAAGCTTACTTTGATACACATCAAATTCCTCAGGAGAATAAACGGCGATATAGTGGTCGTCATGACCGATACAGAGATAAAATTCCGGTCCGAGATCCTCGCGAAGCTTATTTGGGAAACTCATCCTGCCCTTGGCATCGATACTATGATAATAAGTACCGCACATATTGGATGCCATAACCCATTCGCCTCACTTTCGTACCTTCCGACGGAAAATTTCACCTCTCAATTGGTAATCAATACCACGAAATGCCTTTTTTTACCCCTTGAATATATTATACAACTTCTCAATCATTTTAGCAAGGCGTATAATTGCACAAATATGGGCTTAATGAATTCCGGCTTTTTAGTTATTCTAACTAAATTTCGAGATTTTTCCTGCCTTTTTAAGCTTTCGAGCGAAACAAATGTTTCATTTCTTAAACTAAAATTATAAAAGTGCCTGTTTTTAGGGATTCAATCCCACTTCGGGCGGTTTTTTCCATGAAAAACGTGTGGTTTTCTTCACCTCATCACACCTTTTTGGAAAAATCAGGGTAAATTTCACCACTTTTCACCCCAACCCGATAAGAAAAAACAAGTCCTTGAATACATAGATTGTTGTCTGCAATCCGTATTCAAAGACTTATTCCCTTTGTTCTTTTTATGCAGTATAGGTAACTTCAAATTTAGGCGACTTTAAACCTAAGCAAGCCTTGAGATCGTTACCCTTTACTGTAATCTGTCCGTCTATGACAACCTCCGAAACATATCCGCTGCTGCCGGTCACAAGCGTGAACCAGCTTGAGGGGTCGCCTGAAAGGGTGATGCCATAGCGTGCCTCAACGAGTCTTTTGACTTCTGAAGAGGTTATATAGCTTACAGTTCCGTAATGCGGGTCACATGAAGCGTCATAATCGCTTGATACGCTTCTGAGATATGGTATATCGTTTGTGAACACCTCATAGCAGTTAGCCGTGTATCCGCCGCTCGAAGCACAGAACATTGTGAGGGCATATGTGCCGTCGTAGTAGAGAGCTTCTCCAAGAACAGATGCACAGGCATCAATTACGTTCTGGGGAGGATTTGATTTGCAGCTCAGGTCTCTTGCGTTATTTCCGTAATATTTGATGTAGGAATAAACCGCAACTGCCTGAGCCTTGATAGCCTCTGTACTCATTGAGCCGCCGATTTCTCTGTAAACGATACCGGAAACTATTGAAAGAGCGTCACCGGAAACTCCGTTTGCTGTGAGTGTTTCCGAGCTTGCCGTTCCGGTATTCATGAGATATGTTCCCGGATAATAGTGGTACAGAATATCCTGATACGACCAGCCGCTGTACATTGCGTAGTAGTTTGCGCCATTCTGACTCATGCCGACGCCGTGTCCCCAACCATAGGTAACAAAGGCAAATTCGCCCGAGCTGGCATTGATTGACTGGGAGCTTTGAGCCTGCGGTATTTCGCCGACTGCGCCTCCGGTTGTTTGTGATTCTACCTGTGACGGTGATGCATCTGCATCTTCGCTTTCCTCATACTCGGACGATTCATCGTCCTCATCGTCAGCGTCTTCATCAGATTCATCCGTCTCTTCATCTTCAGTTTCTGTTATGTCAGGTGTTAATTCATAACTGATCAATGATAAGCTTGAATCATAATCTGTGATTTCAGCCTTCCACCATTCGGTTTCAGCATCATCTTCAGAGGAATCCTGAGCTTCAGCCGTTTCGTAAATTTCCGAAACAAGCGCGGTCTCCTCCGAACCGCTGAGTGTTGTTTCCGCCGTTACCACAGACATAGATCCCGCGCAAACGAGAACTGCTGAAATAACAGCTGCCGCACACTTGAGTGGTTTTTGCATATTCATAAATTACTCCATCTTGTCTTGCCGATTTGATCGGTTTTATTTCCACCGCACAGGCGATGGATTAACGTGTCCTGCTGTTCCTCCTGAAATATACGGCTTGAAAATTTATATTTACTCAAGCCATTTTGCCAATTTTCTTCGAGCCGATAACGAGCAGCCCTTCGGGATATGAAATTACTCGCTGTCAGCCTCCGATTCCCCGGAGGTATTTTCGGCTTCCTCGGCAGCCAGAGCAGCCCTCTCGGCCTCCTCCTGCTGCTGTATGTATTCTTCAGTTTTGTCAATTGAAGAAAAATCATAAGCTGTTTCGTTATCGCGAAGTCGTCTTGCGACAACGAGGAAACGGGAGTTGTCCTCGTCAGCGTAGCACGTCGAAAGGGTGAGCAGCTTATCGCCGTACTGAACGTCAACGCCGGTATCAACCATTGAACCGTTTTTAATTGTTTCAACATAGCTGTTGAATTCCTCTTCGGTATCAAGCTCTTCCATATCCCAGTAGCGGAAATCCGTATACCAGTTGCCGCTTGTAATCATGAAGCCGAAGATTACATATTGATAATCCTCATATAACGAGCTTAGCTCGATAAAGGGACTCTCATCATAAAAGCTGTAGTCCTGACGATACTTTCTGAGTGATCCGAACATGGTGTTGTTCGCCATGTTGTGACCATAGATGATTAGGTTTTCAGACTGATCCTCCTCTGAGCTGCCGAAAACATCACGGTAGTCCATGAAAAGAGTACCCGCCCTGTAGGACTGTCTGTTAATATCGTGATCGAGGTAGTATGAGTTAGCCTCATACGCTTCATCGCCATAGCCCTCATCGCCCTCTTCGGGATTTATCTCGCCGGGGTCAAGAACTATAGGCCCGTCGACCTGCGTATTATCAATTGAAATCCAGCCGATATAGTCGCTGTTTTGTCTGAGAAAGATTTTAGCCTTCTCTGTAATACCCGTGGGGGACGGCACATAGTCATAAAGACTTGCCAGACTGTCCGACAGAAGTGAGGATTCCTCTGTTGTTGTTTCTACTTCCTCAACATTGCTGAAGGTCGGAACGCCATCGTCCTTGCTAAGGTTGATAACGTACGCGCACAGACCCACAGCCGCCGCACACGCCGCACAGGCTGTTATTATTTTAGCAGTTTTGTTCATTTCTTACTCCTCTGCATCTGTTGTTTCCTCGTCTGCCGTTGTTCCGCCGTAGGGTATGAACTCGGCATCGGGATCATATTCTTCATCATCATTATATTCATAGTACAGGCTGGGCCATTTTATGTTAGGATTTACAACGCTGTTTTCAGTTCCCTCGTAAGGGTCTTCGCCGTCACGGACAAGTCTTGCCATAACAATAAGTCTGCCGGGACCGTCGTTTCCGAATATACTGTTGCAGGTAGACAATGTAAGCAGCTGATCGCCGTACTGAACGTCAACGTCATTCAGCTGAAGAGATCTTTTCTTTGCCTCGTTTACGTAATCGTAAAATTCCGTTTCATCGGCGAAATTTATGTAATTCCAGCAGTCAAAGGCTGTTTCTGTCTGATCCTCCGCATCTACAATAAAGAACGCGAAGATTTTGTACTGGTAGCTCTTATAGTTGGAATCAAGATTGATGATCGGATGCTCGCTGTAAAAATTAACGTCATTGCGGTAATACTTGAGCTTTCCGAACATATTTCCGTCCTGCATATTGTGACCGTAGATAATGAGGTTATCGGAATTCGGTTCAAGAAGAATGCCGTCCTCGACATTATCGAAGCTGTTGCGGTAGTCAAGGAAAATAGTACCTGCCCTTGCCGTTTCGCCGGTGAAGCTTGTATCGAGATATTTTTCAAGGTCGTCGGACTGAACCACAGGATATGAAAGCACATCCTCCTCATCGGGATCGTCCTTGCTGCCGGGGATTGTGATATATCCCACAAGCTCGTCATTCTGTTCAAGGAGCTTTTCAGCCCATGGGAAAAGCGTGTAAATTTCCTCCGCCTCTGTATCGGTTTCTGCCTCCTGCGTCGGAATTGTACTATAGTCAATATAGACGTTTGCGATGTCATCATAAACATTCTGCGTGTGAATGGTGTCGATATAGTAGCTCAAAACCATTGTGCCGCAGACTACGATTGCAACGCACGAGCCAAGAAAAACAATTTTTCTTATGCGCTCGGAGATTTTATCCTCCTTGCGCGGAAAAAGATCCCGCAGACTTTCCTTGAGAGTTTTTTTCTTCTTTTTCTTTTTTGATTTTTTCTTTTTGGCAGGCTTCACATCATCTGATGCAGCCAATGCCGCGGAATCGCCAATTTCCTTTGCATCCGTGAAAACCTGAGTTGCCTCCTTTTCACTTTCAGCGGAAACGGGCGCTTCGGAGCTTTCTTCTGCGGATTCTTCATCGGAAACGGGGGGAACAGGATTTCCCTCATGCCCGAGAGGGACCTCCCCTTGATTTTCAGCGGATGATTCCTTTTCAGCCTTTACCTTCTGCACACGTCTTGCAATTCTCTCGGCAAGCTCCTTTTCCCAGTCATCCACTTCGGCGGATACCTCAGGCTCAGGATTTGCAGGCTCGCTTTTTTCTTCGGGAATTACCTCGGAGAAATCCGGATTATCATGAATGGAATTTTTTATTGCCTTGATTCTTTCGGATTTACTGAGGGCTTCGGACGAAGAATTTTCAGTCGGCTGCAATTCATTATTTTTATCACTCATTTGATTGAATCGCCTCCATCAGCATTTTCTCCACAATCCCGAATGCATACGCTGCCGCTGAGCGTCTGACAGCGTCTCTTGTTTTATTTTCGAGCTTCCAAAGCTCCGGAAGCCGAACAAAATGTTCTCCGCATACATCAAATCCGATGTAGACTGTGCCTACAGGAGTTTCGGCGGTTCCGCCGCCGGGACCTGCAATGCCGGTAACCGAGATACACACGTCGGCTCTGGAAATTCTTTTAAGTCCGCTTACCATTGACGATGCAACCTCGCTGCTGACAACGCCGTATTTTTCGATAAGCTCCATAGGAACGCCGAGCATCTGATTTTTCATTTTTTCAGAGTAGGTGCATATACCAAGCTCAAAAACATCGGACGCGCCTGACACAGAAGTGATAAGTTCAGAGAGCAGACCGCCGGTGCAGCTTTCAGCCACAGACGCAGTCAGCCCCATGCGCTTTAATAATTCTACAACATTTGTAACCGTTCTGTCAAGATTATCGAATTTATATTCAGAAGAATGACCGTTTTGCATATAATCGTCACCTCAATTTTGCGCAACTTTTACAAAAAACATATGAATATTTTATTACACGGAAAAATAATTTTCTCACCAGAAATACATTTCCACAAATTATCTTTTGAAATTAAAGGTTTTCAGCTCCGTATTCTCAACCGCCCTGCAAATCAGCGGCTCAAAGTCAAATGCCGACTGTGCCTTCTCAATGTCGGACAGTGCGGGTCTGACCTTCGGGTGCTTCGGGGTAAATACCGTGCAGCAGTCCTCATAGGGAAGTGTCGAGATGTCAAATGTGTCGATTTTTCTGGAAATCTCAATAATCTCCGTCTTGTCCATGCCAATAAGCGGACGGAACACAGGCATTCTGCAGGCGGCATCCGTACAGGCAATCGCAGCCATAGTCTGACTTGCAACCTGACCGACGCTTTCACCTGTAATAAGCGCAAGGCAGCCGTCCTTTTCGGCTATACGCTGCGCAATCTCCATCATAAGACGCCTCATTATAACAGTAAAAAATTCCTCCGGACAGTTATCCTTGATTGCCTCCTGAATCTCGGTAAAGGGAACGCAGTAAAAAGCAATTCCGCCGCAGTAATCCGTAAGCCTTTCACAAAGCTGTTCAACCTTGAGCTGCGCACGATCGGAGGTATACGGCGGACTTACATAATGTATCGCCGCAATGTGAACTCCCCTTTTCGCCATCATCCAGCCTGCAACAGGACTGTCGATTCCCCCCGAAAGGAGAAGCAGAGCCTTGCCGCTGCTGCCGACAGGAAGTCCCCCTGCGCCCTTTATATTTTCAGCGTGAACAAATGCGTTTGTATCGCGGATTTCCACCGTTACCGTAACCTCAGGATTTTTCACGTCAACCGTAAGATTCGGGAACTTTTCCAGAAGCGCTCCCCCAAGCTCCATGCATATTTCCGGCGATTTCATGGGGAACGCCTTATCGGCACGTTTTGCCGTTACTTTAAATGTCTTTGCGTATGAGAGAATTTCATTCAGATAATCAAAGCTCTTTTCACGTATGTCATCGAAGCTTTTTTCGCAGACACAGGCACGGCAGTATGCGGCAATTCCGAAAATTTTTCCGATACGCTCCATAACCTCCTCAAGGTCGGTATCCTCGCTTTCGGGAGTTATATAAAGCGTTGACTGTGCCGATGTGCATACAAATTTACCAAGGCTTTTTATTCTTCGCTTAATATTCTTCGTAAGCATATCCTCAAATGTTTTTTTATTAAGTCCCTTCAGCGCCATTTCGCCGTATTTTACAAGAATTATTTCTTTCATAAGGTTTCTAAATTTTCCTTTCAGTTCATGTCTTTATTTTTCCGATTCCGTCCGCAAGAGCTTCGGCAAAAAGCGCAAGCTCCTCCTCTGTGGTTTCTGAGCTGATGCTTATTCTGACTGCGCTGTCGGCGTCGCTGCGGCTTACGCCAAATTCCGCGAGAACGCCGCTCTGAGCGCCCTTTGAGCAAGCCGAACCGCTGGATACATATATTTCCCGCTGCTCCAGAAAGTGAAGCATAATCTCCGAACGTCTGCCGGCAGCCGATATATTTAAAATGTAGGGTGAGCCGTCATCGGGCGAATTTATCGTAACTCCGCTGATTTCCGAAAGTCTGCCCAGCAGAAAGCTGCGCAGTCCGCACGCCCTTTCGTATCGTTCGTTTATAGTTGGAGCAAGCTTTTCAACAGCTGCTCCGAAGCCTGCTATAAGCGGAACACTTTCCGTTCCCGAACGTATTCCCTTTTCCTGCTTTCCGCCTGTAACCTGCGGAATTACACGGATTCCCTTTTTGATATACAGCGCTCCGACGCCCTTTGCCGAATGTATCTTATGACCGCTCAGGGATAACAAATCCGCATTCAGGGCGGAGACTCTCACAGGCAGCTTCATGAATCCCTGAACGCAGTCGCAGTGAGCTGCAATTTCGGGAAATCGGCGCTTTACAGCCGAAAACACCTCTTTTACCGGAAGAATATATCCCGTTTCGTTGTTCACAAGCATCATGCTGATAAGGCAGGTATTTTCATCCACGGCGTTTATAAAGTCCGCAGGCGCAAACCGTCCCGTTGAATCAGGGTGAACACGCACCACCTCGAAGCCGTTTTTTTCGAGGTCATTCATGGTTTCCGCAACCGAAGCGTGTTCCACCGATGAAACAACAATTCTCTTTTTGCGTCTGCCGTAAGCTGCGGCAGCTCCCCTTATGGCGAGATTGTTGCTTTCGGTCGCTCCCGATGTGAAATAGATACAGCCTGCGTCGCAGCCGAGAGCGTCCGCAATTTTTTTCCTTGCGCCGTCAGTCACAAGCTGCGCGTTAAGCCCCATTTTGTGAAGCGACGACGGATTTCCGTAATTTTCAGTCAACGCATTGTTAATTGCCTCGACAGCCTCGCGGCATGGCTTTGTTGTTGCCGCATTATCGAGATAAACTGCCATTTTGCCCATCCTTTCAAGGACGCATCCGCCCTGAATTTTTGCTTTAACGTTTATTATATCATACTTTCATGAAAATTTCCACCATTATTTTAAGTTTTCAAAAAATTATCTCCTGAGGTGCATTTTTTTGGAAAAAGGACTTTTAATTTCATTGAAAGTATGTTATAATATACTAATGTATATGAATTTTTGGTTTTTTCATCGGAGGGCATGATGTCTAAAAGTAATTCTTTGATCTATAACAATACAAAAGAAAAATATCTCCCGGCTTTTCTTTTGGGATTTATCTGCATTTTCATTTCCACACTTCCCGTAATTATCTCAGACGGCGGATATTTCATATATTACGGCGACTACAACGCTCAGCAGATTCCCTTTTATATACTCGCAAACAACGCTGTACGCAGCGGTCAGCTCGGCTGGAACTGGTTCACCGACCTCGGCTCGGATTTCCTGACGTCGTATTCCTTCTACCTTTCGGGAAGTCCCTTTTTCTGGCTGTCAACGCTTCTTCCACAGACTCTTGTAACATTTTCTATGCCCTTTCTCCTTGCTGTCAAGCACGGTCTGGCAGCTATGACGGCATATGCCTATATACGAAGATTCGTCAGAAATAAAAATGCCGCCCTTATCGGCGGTCTGCTCTACGCCTTTTCCGGATTCCAGATATACAACATATTCTTTAACCATTTTCAGGACGTTACTGCCTTTTTCCCTCTCATGCTCATTGCTATGGAGGAACACATAAATAACAGCCGCAAGGGAGTTTTCGCCCTTACAGTCGCTTTAATGGCAATTATCAACTACTTCTTCTTTACGGGACAGGTCGTTTTCCTGATTCTCTATTATCTCGTCCGCATGAGATGTCCCGATTTCAAAACCTCTTGGAAAAAATTCGGAACTCTCGCTCTCGAAGCTGTCCTCGGAACTATGATTGCCGCGTTTATTCTTCTTCCGTCCGCACTGACCGTTCTCGGAAACTACCGTGTCAGCGAGCATCTCTACGGTCAGGACATGGTTCTCTATTCCGACAAAACACGAATCGCACGAATTATCCAGACATTTTTCATGCCGTCGGACGTTCCCGCAAGACCCAATCTCTTCAGCTCAAACAGTGCAAAATGGGCTTCCATAGGCGGTTATCTGCCCCTTTTCTCGATGGTGGGCGTTATTGCTTTCATGAAGTCCAAAAAGAAGCACTGGGCTTCAAGAATTGTTTTAATCTGCATCATCTGCGCATTCATTCCTATTCTGAACAGCGCATTCTATGCGTTTAACGGCTCATACTACGCAAGATGGTTCTATATGCCGATTCTGATTATGGCAATGATGACTGCCTATACTCTCGATGACGAGGACTCCGAGCCTATGCCCGGAATCAAGGTCTGCGCCGCCATGCTTGCCGCTTTCGCTGTAATCTCCGTTCTCCCCACAAAGGACGACGACGGAAACATCGAATTTTTCAAGCTGCCGAGAGATATAGGATATTTCGGCTTCTCACTGGCTGTTGCCGCACTTTCCCTGATTCTGACGGTTTATATTTTCAGAAAAAAACGCCGTTCACGCAGATATATGGGAGCTGCTCTTGCCATGACGACTGCCGCATCTCTTGTCTGCACCATGTCTGTTATAATTTACGGGGCGGCTTCACCTCAAAGCGCAAAAAAATATATCAATGCGTCAATCAACGGTGCTGACGACGTATACGAATCCGTCAGCGAGGATAATTTCTTCCGTGTCGATATTTCGGAAAATTACGACAACTACCCTATGGCATGGGGACTTCCCTCAATACGTGCCTTCCAGAGCGTTGTTTCCTCCTCCATTATGGAATTTTACGATTCTATCGGAATCCAGCGTGACGTGGCTTCACGTCCCGATACAGACCATTATGCCATAAGAGGTCTTTTATCGGTTAAATATTACTACAAGGCTATCAGCGATGACGACGACGAGGACATTGAGACAACGCTCCCCGGATTTGAATATGTCGATCAGAACGACTACTTTGAAATCTACGAAAACACCCTGTATATCCCTATGGGATTTGCCTATGACACGTATATCTCTCAATCGGACGCCGATGAAAAGGGCAGCTCGATTCTTGAAAGCATTCTCATGAAGGCTCTTGTGCTGAGTGATGAGCAGATTGAAAAATATTCCGACATTATGACTGAAATTGCGCCTGCGGATTCATCGGGTCTGACAAAAGCCGACTACGTTGAATTCTGCACGGAAAAGCAGCAGAACTGCTCCTCCTCTTTCACCTATGATTCCTATGGCTTTGAATCGGAAATATCTCTCGATAAATCGCAGCTTGTTTTCTTCAGCGTCCCCTACAGCGAGGGCTGGACTGCCGAGGTAAACGGCGAAGCTGTCGATATTGAAAAGGTTTCCTACGGATTTATGGCTGTAAAGGCTGACGCAGGTGAAAATACCATCGTATTCAAATACAGAACGCCCGGTCTTACCATGGGAATTATCATCTCAATAATCGGCGTGTCGGGATTTATAATCTACCTTGTTGTTTGCAGGATTCGCCGCAGAAAAAACGGTGTATCTTCACATACTCATTACTATGACTACAGCTCGGCATCTAAAATCAGCGCAGCTGAGGATTATTGCCGCAGTCTTATTGACAAAAAATAATTTCGGGCTGTTTACAGCGGAATCGGAGGTTTTTATGCATCTTTTTGAAAAAACTGTTTCAAGCGAAACTATGTATGACGGAGTTATCTTCACAATCACAAGGGATCTGGCGGAGCTTGAAAACGGTCAGACGGCACGCCGTGATGTGCTTCATCATTCGGGCGGAGTGTGCGTTATACCAATAACCGACAACAATGAAATATTTCTCGTAAGGCAGTTCAGATACCCTTTTCAGGAGATAACTACCGAAGTCCCCGCGGGAAAGCTTAATTCCGGCGAAAGCCATGCCGAATGCGGCAGACGGGAGCTTCTGGAGGAAACAGGCTGCACCTGTTCCGAATACGTCTATCTCGGCGAAATGTATCCCACTCCCGCTTATGATTCCGAAATCACACATATCTACCTTGCAAGAGGTCTTGAGTTCAGTCAGCAGAATCTCGATGAGGACGAATTTCTTGACGTTATAAGGGTTCCCCTTGCCAAGGCTGTGGAAATGGTCATGAACGGCGAAATCAAGGACGGCAAAACACAGATTGCCATTCTGAAGGCAGCACGGATTCTCAACATATAATAAAAGACCTGCGTAAAGCAGGCCTCAGAATGATTTATTTCAAGATAATACCGCACAAAGATTTTCACGCAAGGATTGCAGTGCAGATATACGGCAGGAATGCCGGCTTTGTGCGGTGTACCTCAGGCTTCGGCAGCTTCCTCAGCTGATTTTTCTGCCTCCTCAGCTTCAAGCATTGCTATCTGCTTATCATAGGCTTCAAGAATGCACTCCTCAAAAAGCTTTCTGGAAGCTGGAGAAATCGGATGAACGATGTCACGGAAAATTCCGTTTTCATCCTTATGGCTTGGCATTGCCACAAAAAGTCTTTCGTTACCCTGAACTACCTTTATGTCATGTACGGCAAGCATATCGTCAATTGTTACTGACACTACAGCTCTCAGACGTCCCTCTGACATAATTCTTCTGATTTTTACATCTGTGATTTCCATTAAAATGACCTCCTTGTGTAAGTGACTCACAGTGTGATGATGCGTCTATGGATATATTTACCTCAAAATGAGTAAAATATTCATAGCAGGAAACCCTGCGCAGTCTGTTTAGGTTTCCACAATCCTCATTATAACTCAAAATTACGGAAATATCAACCAAATTAAGGAAAAGGTGATAAATTTGAATAAAAACATATTAAAAGGCAAAAAACACATTCATTTCATAGGCATAGGAGGCTCAGGAATGTATCCTCTGGCTCAGATTCTTCATGCGCAGGGATACTTCCTCACAGGCTCGGACAACAACGAAACGGAAACTCTTGACGCGGTAAGAGCTATGGGTATTCCTGTTTTCGTGGGACAAAGAGCGGAAAACATCGAGGGCGCGGATCTTATTGTTTTCTCCGCGGCAATCATGGACGACAATCCGGAGCTTGTCGCTGCAAGAGCAAGCGGCGTTCCCGTCCTTGAAAGAAGCGAGCTTCTCGGAATCGTTACAAGCTGGTATGACAATGCGGTATGCGTTTCGGGAACTCACGGCAAAACAACAACAACCTCCATGATTACTCAGATATTCTTCACGGCAGGCGTTGACCTTTCGGCTTTTATCGGCGGAAAGCTCCCATGCATCGGAGGAAGCGGACGCTCCGGCAGCAGCGATGTCATGATTTGCGAAGCCTGCGAATTTGTAGATACCTTTCTCAAGCTTTATCCTGATATTTCCGTAATTCTCAACATCGACGCGGATCATCTCGATTATTTCAAAACTGTTGACAACATTATAAAATCATTCCGCAAATTCAGCGAAAAAACAACTAAGGCTATTATCGTAAACGGAACTGACACAAACTCCATGAAGGCTGTAGAGAACATAACCGGCAAGGATATTATCACCTTCGGCTCGGACAGCTCATGCGACTACTATCCCGAAAATATCCAATGCATTAACGGCTTGCAGACAAAGTACAGCGTCATGTACAAGGGCGAAAATCTCGGAGAAATAACCCTCAATGTGGCAGGCGTACACAATGTTCTCAATTCCCTTGCCGCCGTTGCAGCAGCAAGGTATCTCGATATAGATTTCTCCTTTATCAGAAAGGGACTTGAGGATTTCCACGGAGCTAAGCGGCGCTTTGAGAAGTTCGGATGCGAAAAGGGCATAACCGTTGTTGACGATTACGCACATCACCCGACGGAGCTTGAAGCAACTCTCACAGCCGCTATGGGCATGGGCTTCAAAAACGTATGGGCAGTATTCCAGCCGTTTACATTCTCACGCACGAAAATTCTTCTCGATGATTTTGCAAGAGTTCTCGCAATCCCCGACCATGCCGTTCTTACGGATATTATGGGCTCACGTGAAAAAAACACGTATGGAATATTCACACGTCACCTTGCGGAAAAAATTCCGAACGCCATCTGGTTTCCGCAGGACGAAACAGCTGAATGGACTGACGAAAGAAAATATTTCAACTTTGAACAGGTCTGCGATTATATCTGCGAAAACGCTTCGGAGGGCGACCTTGTAATTACTCTCGGCTGCGGCGACGCTTACAAAATCGCAAAAATGATTCTGAAAAAACTGAAAAGCAGAAAGGATGACTGAGATGCTTAACGATAAGGAACTTGAGGTCTTTAACTATATTAAAGGCAGGCTCAACAGCGGCGTTTCACCCTCCGTCCGTGAGATTATGAAGGCTATGGGCTTTAAATCCACCTCAACCGCCCACAGATATATTGAGGCTCTCGTAAACGAAGGCTTACTCGAAAAAACGGGAAATGTTATGCGTTCTCTCCGCCTCCCCAACAGCGAAAGCGCCTCTGTGCCGATTCTCGGTACGGTAACAGCAGGTCAGCCTATTACCGCCATTGAGGACATTATCGGATACGTGGGATTTGAAGCTCCGAGCTGCGACCCGCAGGATCTGTTCGCCCTCAAGATAAGGGGCGAGAGCATGATAAACGCAGGTATTCTCAATGGGGACATAGTTATAGTTGAAAGACGCTGCTATGCGGAAAACGGCGATATTGTCGTTGCGCTTGTGGACGGCTCGGACGCTACAGTCAAGACATTTTATAAGGAAAAGGGACATTTTCGCCTCCAGCCGGAAAATGACTCTATGGATCCCATTATCGTTGATGAGGTTGAAATTCTCGGAAGAGTCATCGGTCTGAAAAGATACTATAAATAATATCTCAAATAAGACAATGACGATTGAATATGAAAGTTTTTATGACAATTTTCAAAAACCTCTTTTTTATTTCCGAAAAATGTAGTATAATATAGGCTATACCGTATATTGACCTATGTACAGGTGTCGCCTGTAATATAATTTAAATTTTCATGCACACTAAAGGAAGGAACATAAAATGCTTAATGATGTAAAAGTTATAATTTGTGGTAAGGAATATAAGCTTAAAACCTCGGAATCACCGAATTATGTGTTTGCTCTCGCAAGAACCCTTGAATCTAAAATCAATGCGCTCTCGTCAAGCGGCACATCTCCCTATTCCGCTTCGATTATGGTTGCCCTGAGCCTTCTTGACGACCTGAACAAGGCAAACGAAAGGCTCGACAGCGTAAGGGATCAGACTAAGGAATACGTGGACGAGGCAGGCAAATCACGTATCGAAAGAGATGCGGCCCTCAAGGAAATTGAGGTTCTTAAATCAAAAATCGCCCAGCTTGAAAACAACGTCAAGCTGAAGGAATTGAAAGACAGCATCTGATGACGCGTAAAAAGCCTGAAATTCTCGCTCCGGCAGGAAGCATGGAAACTCTCGTGGCAGCTCTCAGGTCGGGGGCGGACGCGGTTTACGTGGGAGGAAAAAAATTTTCCGCACGAAACGGAGCTGTGAACTTCACATTGGAGGAGCTTGCACAGGCAGCCGATATGTGCCATCTATATGGCGCAAGGCTGTATCTGGCTGTAAATACAATCATTGCCGACAGCGAAGCACAGGAATTCTGCGAATACATAAAATCCGCCGCAAGCTTGGGCATTGACGCTTTTATAGTTCAGGATCTCGGAGCTGCCATGCTTATCCGCAAATGCGTTCCGAACGCCGTGCTTCATGGGTCAACTCAAATGACTGTACATACCACTATGGGCGCAAGGCTTCTCAGAGATATGAATTTCTCGAGAGTTGTCCCCGCAAGAGAGCTTGAAAAAGGCACTGTTGAAAAAATCTGCAATACCGGTATCGAGGTTGAGATTTTCGTTCACGGCGCTCTTTGTATGTCCGTTTCAGGGCAATGCTATATGTCGGCTGTAATCGGTTCACGCTCCGCCAATCGGGGCTGCTGCGGACAAGCCTGCCGCCTGCCCTTTTCCGCCTGTGGAAATAAAAACAACGCGGCTCTTTCGCTGAAGGATCTCTCGCTCATTCCGATTATTTCCGAAGCCGAGAAAATTGGAGTCGATTCACTGAAAATCGAGGGAAGAATGAAACGACCCGAATATGCCGCGTCTGCGGTCAACGCCCTTGTACAGGCTCTGGACGGTCAGAATCCCGATATGCAGCTGCTCAGGGGAATTTTTTCACGCAGCGGCTTCACTGACGGATATTTTACAGGCAGACGGCATGATATGTTCGGCGTAAGACAAAGGGAGGATGTAATTGCCGCCCAATCGCTGATTCCCAAAATTCATGAGCTTTACCGATGCGAACGCAAGGTCAGGACAGTGGATTTTCACGTAATTATAAAATCCCATGAGCCTGTAAGAATAACAGCCTCCTGCGGCGGATTTACCGAAGCTGTAACGGCGGATCCTCCCGAAAAAGCCATAAACCGCCCGACAGATCTTCAGATGGTGGAAAAGCAGCTGTCACGCCTCGGAGATACGGTTTTCTCCCTTGGAAGCGTTACTGCCGAAATCGACGACGGTCTTATTCTTACGGCCGGCAGGATAAACGAGCTGCGGCGGCTTCTCATTGAAAAGCTCAGCGGACGGATCATTTCCGAAGCACGGCATAAGTACAGCATAACCGATTTTTCTCCCCATATCAATAAAGCTAAGGCGGCTTCGGGCGTTAAAAGCCTCCCCATACGCACAATCTGCCGTACAGACGAACAGGTTCGTGCCGCAGCTGATTTGTCGGAGCTTGTCATCGTCCCCCATGAGCTTCTTCTTGAACGGGATTACGATGATATTCCAAAGGAAAAAATCATGATTTCTCCTCCGAGATTTATTGTCAGTGAGGAAAAATTATGTCGGGAGCTGTCATTGCTGCGGGAAAAGGGCTATTCTCACCTTCTCTGCCACACCCTTGATTCCGCCGCTGTCGGCAGGGATTTGAAATTCACTCTGCATGGCAGCTTCAGCCTGAACATTTACAATTCATACAGTGCGGAATATCTGAAAAGCCTTGGATTTGCCGATTTTATTGTTTCCTTTGAAGCAAGGACCTCCCAGATTCACGGCTTATCGGCTGATATTCCCATGGGAGCTGTTATTTACGGCAGACTGCCCCTTATGCTTACACGCTGCTGCCCTATTAAAAATGAAGTCGGCTGCGGCAAATGCGGCGGCTTTATTACCGACCGCACAGGCAGAAATTTTCCGGTAAAATGTACGCCCGATTATGCGGAAATTCTCAATTCCGACACGCTCTATATGTTCGATAAAACGGATCTGACCGATTACATATCATTTGGAGTTGTTATGCTAAGCAGCGAAAACGCTGCCCAAGCTGCCGACGCGATAAACGGCATTAAGCCATCCGCCCCCATCACAAGAGGACTATATTACAGAGGTATTTGATATAATATGAAACTAATTTTTAAAAAGCTTAAAGAAAACGCAGTAATCCCTTCACGAGCTACGCCGCAAAGCGCAGGCCTTGACATCTGTGCCTGCATTGACGAGCCTGTAACGCTTGAAGCGGGAGAAATAAAAATGATTCCCACAGGAATTGTTTCCGCAGTTGACGAAAGCGATGTCGCTCTGCTGATTTATCCACGCTCGGGACTTTCGTCTAAATTCGGAGTTACCCTTGCAAACTGCGTGGGAGTCGTTGACAGCGACTATCGCGGCGAGTGGTTCATACCCCTTATAAATAACGGAACAAAGCCGTTTACCGTTGAAAACGGAATGCGTATTGCCCAGCTTATCCCCACAAGGATAATTATTCCCGAAATTGAAGTAAGCGAATCGCTTACGGAAACGGACAGAGGCTGCGGCGGATTCGGTTCTACCGGAATATAATAATTTTGAGGTGCTAATATGAAAAGATTTTTGTTAATGACTGTTTTGGTACTCGCCGCAATTCTGCTTGGCGGCTTTGTCGGGGATATTTGTATGGACTCCGCTGCCTTTGACTGGCTTGCGTATTCTAAATCCTTCTCATATCAGCCGGGTACAATTGATATTGTAATTTTAACAATTACCTTCGGCTTCTCCATTACTATCAATATTGCTCAGCTTATATTTATTTTCGTGGCACTTTTTGCTTATTACAAAATTGCCCCTAAGCTTATTACAGAGGGCAAATAATAACTGAAAAAATTCCCACTTTTAAAATTATAATCTATATCACTTATTGGTGTTATAATAATATAAGGTGATACTGCAAAAAATCATATGCGGTATTTCCCGAAGATAATATGCATTATTAAGGAGCTGCAAAAATGTTTACAAAAGATATTGGTGTTGATCTGGGTACTGCAAATACACTTGTTTATATGCGCGGTAAGGGTATTATTATCAGAGAGCCGTCTGTCGTTGCAGTTAATACCAGAACTGACAAATGCCGCTATGTCGGCAAGGAGGCTAAGGATGTCATCGGCAGAACTCCCGGTTCTATCGTTGCGGTAAGGCCCCTTAAAGACGGCGTTATTGCCGATTTTGACATAACGACAACTATGCTTCAGGAGTTTATAAAAAAAGCTCTCAGAGGCACTCTGTTTACTAAGGCAAATGTCATAATCTGTATTCCCTCCGGCGTTACTCCCGTTGAACGCAGAGCTGTCCGTGAGGCGTGCAAAAATGCGGGAGCAAATAACGTCCTCGTAATCGAAGAGCCTATGGCAGCCGCTATCGGCGCGGGACTTCCGACTACCGAGCCGTCGGGAAGCATGATTGTGGACATCGGCGGCGGAACAAGCGAGGTTGCCGTTATATCACTCGGCGGCATTGTCGCTTCACGCTCGGTAAGATGCGCAGGTGATGAATTTGACTCCGCAATCATAAACTATATCAAAAAGAAATATAATCTGCTTATCGGCGAACGAACTGCCGAAAATATCAAGATTGAAATCGGTTCCGCATTCCCAAGCGAAAAGGAATCCTCAATGGAAATCAAGGGCAGGAATCTCCTGAACGGTCTACCGGAAAATATTATGATAAATTCAGCGGAAATCAGAGATGCCCTTGTTGAGCCTCTTGCCCGCGTTATTGAGGCAATCAAGGCTACTCTGGAGGAAACTCCGCCGGAGCTTTCGGCGGATATAATCGATCAGGGCATTACCCTTGCCGGCGGCGGAGCGCTTCTGCGCGGACTCGATAAGCTCATAAACCGCGAAACCGGTATGCCGGTGTATATCGCTGAGTATCCCCTTGACTGCGTTGCCGAAGGCACAGGCAAAATTCTCGAAAATATTGACAAATATCAGGATGCTCTCACCGAAAATGTCAAGTACTATTAAGGAGGGGTCAAATGCGTGATTTCTTCAAAAGCACCAGATTTAAAATTCTGCTTGCTTTTCTTGCCTTTCTCATCGGCATAATGATTTACGGCGTTACAAAGGGCGGCTACTCCCTTTCGGGAACTTCCTTTGTCAACACAATTACAAAGCCCTTCCGTTCCGCTGCAAACAGTATCAGCATGAAAATTGAACACAGCATTGATAAAATTTCCAACGCTACCGAATATTACAACGAAAACCAGCGTCTGAAGCAGCAGATCGGCGAGCTGAACAAGCAGCTTACCGATTACGAGGCTCTTCAGGACGAGGTTGAGGAGCTGCGTAAGCTTGTAACAATCAAGGAGGAGCATGAGGACTATGTTCTCTCCGTTCCATGCGAGGTTCTGAGCTATGTGGCTAATGATCCCTTTAAATCCTTCACTATAAATAAAGGCTCGGCAGACGAAATTGAACCGAACTGCCCTGTTATTACTTCGGAGGGTCTTGTAGGAATCACAGTTGAGGTTTCGGAACACGTTTCAACTGTCCGGACGATTCTTTCCCCTGACCTTTCAATTGCCTCCGTCTGCTCATCGTCCGCCGCAGATACGGGAATCATCGAGGGCACTATACTTGACGCTGCCAACGGCAACACACGCCTTATACACGTGGATATTGACAATCAGCTGGAGGAGGGCGACCTTATCGTAACCAACGGAAACAGCGGATTGTTCCCCAAGGGATATGCCATAGGAACTGTCAAAAGCGTCAGCCTCGACAGCAGCGGTCTTTCCGCCTGTGCGGAAATTGAACCGTGCATCGACATAACACGCCTTACCTACGTCTCTGTTATCACCGATTTCGACGGAAAGAAGGAGGCTGAGACTGATGAGGATTAAAACTACAAAGGAGAAGCGGATTCTTATTATCAAGACAGCTGTCAGATGGCTTCTCTACTATGTTCTCATTTTCTTCAGCTTTGTCTTTATGACCTCCGGTACGCTGCTGAAGCCTGTTCTGCTTATTCCCATTGCCGTATGCATATCCGTAAACAACAATCAGATTGGCTCGGCGGTTACGTCAGCCGTCTGCGGATTTCTCATAGACATAAGCTGTGATAAGCTGATCGGCTACAACGCCGTCATACTGACTGTTTTCTCTATCATCATTTCCCTGCTGTTTGAGCTGTATCTCAGATATAAATTCATCAACGTACTTATCGCGACCGCTGTTGTTTCCTTTATTCAGGGCTGGCTGGATTACAAATTCTATTACGAAATCTGGAATTACGATAATGTCGAGCTGATTTTCTCTGAAATTACAATTCCGGTCTGGATTTATACGGTTATCTCGACAGTATTTATTTTCCTTATCATTAAACTGATCAACCATTTTCTGATGCCAAAGGAGCATTTGTCACTGGAGGAAGTCATTAAAACCAATTAAAGGAGCGATAAAATTTGAAAAGCCTTTCTGACAAAGTGAAATCTGTCATTATTGTGGGATTAGTTCTGTTTTTGGGGATATTGAGCGCGATGCGCCTTATGAAGATACAAATCGTCGGCGATGAGGAAATTGTCAGCTCGGAAATAAGCGGAGAAACCTCTCTCGTCTACACCAGAAGCTCAAATGCCACAAGAGGCGAAATTATTGACTACAGCGGAAATACTATTATCGGCAACACGACTCAAACGAATATTGTTCTGCAAAAGGCTCTCTTTCCGGAGGATTATCAGGAGGGCAACGATGTACTGCTCGAAATTTACAATGAGCTTGCGGAAAGAGGCTATTCAGTTGAACAGAATCTGCCCATATCCGAAACGTCGCCCTATGTTTTTACGGACGATGAGGCTGCCGAGTCCCTGAAGGAGGAGCTTAACCTTAACGTCTACGCAACTGCCGAAAACTGTATCGACAAGCTGATTTCAGATTATGAAATTTCAGACAACTACTCCGAAAGCGAAAAACGAATAATTGCGGGGCTGAGATATGAAATGCTGTATAAGGAATTTTCCTACAGCAACGACCTTGTACTCGCTGAGGATGTTGATTCCCAGACTGTCATTGATTTAAAGGAAATGAGCATTTATCTTCGCGGCGTTGACGCTGTTGAAACGGCAAGCCGTGAAATTGTCAGAGGTGATATACTTCCCCACGAAATAGGCACTGTCGGTCCTATCTACGCTGAGGAATACGAAACGCTCAAGGATGAGGGCTATGCAATGGACGACGTCGTGGGCAAAAGCGGTATCGAATCCGCCATGGAAACCGAGCTGCGCGGTCAGAACGGCGAAGAGGAAGTCACCATCGTGAACGACACCGTTACCGACATTGAAACAATTACCGCAACAGAATCGGGAAATACCGTTAAGCTTACCATAAACGGAACGTATCAGCTTGAGCTTCAAAGTATTCTCGACAACTTTATCGCGAATTTCCAGAGTATAAATACAAACTCGGATCTTGACGATGTCAACGCGGGAGCAATCGTTGTTCTCGACGCGAAAACGGGAGCTGTACGCGGCATGGCGACTGCGCCGACATATAATCTCATCGACTATGTAAATGATTATGAATCCATACTGAATGAGGATAACTCCCCTCTCGTAAACCGTGCAACTGACGGTCTGTACCGTCCCGGCTCTACATTTAAAACCATTACCGCTACGGCAGGTCTTAATGAGGGTATCGTTGACGGCAACACAACCTTTACCTGTAATAGGATT
Organism: Ruminococcus sp.; assembly: GCA_021200415.1. Taxonomy (GTDB): domain Bacteria; phylum Bacillota; class Clostridia; order Oscillospirales; family Ruminococcaceae; genus Ruminococcus. Next base: position 303,062 of record JAJQGO010000013.1, read on the forward strand.
TACCATTACATGGATACCGATTACCAATGCACGGGCTATCACAACAGTATCGCCATTACAAAGGCTCTTGAGGTTTCGTGCAACATCTATTTCTATGAGCTTTCGCAAAGACTCGGCATTGATAAGATAACGGAATATGCCGAGCTGTATGGTCTTGGTCAGCATACGGGTCTTGAAACGGGCGATGCGGCAGGCTATCTTGCAAATCCCGAAACATTCGTTGCAAACGGTCAGAGTTGGTATATCGGATACGTTCTTCAGGCAGGTATCGGCAACATCGACTGCGGTATGACGCCTCTCCAGATGGCTTGCGTCGCAAGCACCATTGCCAACGAGGGCGTCCGCTATCAGCCTTATCTTGTTGACAGTCTGTGCGAATACGGCACAAATACGGTCGTGTCCGAAACGCAGCCAACCATTGCCGAAGAAATTGAGCTTAACTACGATTACGTCTACTATTACATCGAACAAGGAATGATTGCGGCTTCGCATAATATGCCCGAAAAATATTCCCTGTCCAATCTCGGATTTGACGTAGCTATAAAAACAGGTACGCCACAGGTCGGCGAAAACGGCGAGCAGAACTCATTCTTTATCGGATACGCTCCTGCCGATGATCCGGAAATTGCCTTTGCAGGCGTTATTGAGGGCGGTGAATACTCCAAATACATGATTCGTGATATTATCCTTGCTTATCAGGAATGCTACGGTCTTAACGGAGTTGAGCCTACTGTTGAACTGTCGGACGTTGATGCTGCTGCCGAAGCAGCCGCAAGCACCACAACAGACGACCTTGCGGGATCTCAGTCAACTGCAACCTCAACAACAACAGCTGCTGATGCGTCGTCACAGGAAACCGAAAGTACAGCTGATTCCTCAACGGAGGAAAGCACTCAGACGGAAACCGATGAGACGGCAGCGGTCGGCGTAGCGTCAATGCCTCCCGAAACACCCGAAGGCACTGAACCGCAGCAGAACACGCAAAGCGAATAAGTCTCAATGACAGCTCGAATATGAGCTGTCATTTTTTTCGGAAATTTTTTTGCATTTCAGGTAACTTATAGTATAATTCCAAAATATCCGTTAAAAATATAAGCGGAGGTGTTATACGTGAAAAAGAATATTTTTTCTGATAAGGAATCCGGCAAAAGCTCCAAGGGCTTCTACGCCGCACTGGGAATCAGTGTGCTGATGATAGGCTCTGCGTGTTTTTTTGCCTATAACGAGGGCGAAAAGCTTGAGGATGATAATTATATTGCCGAGAGTCAAAGCTCCGTTTCAGAGGAGGCTGTTGATAAAAAATATACAGACGTTCCCAAAGCTACCGATGCTCCCGTAACTCAAAGTACAGCTGCGGCGACCACCACAGCTGCCGTTACTACTACCACAGCTGTAACCGAAGCACATATCGCAACTATCCCTGCGGCGGGAATTTCTGTTTCCGAATCGCCTGCCGAGGAAACTACTGCCGAAGCGGAAACCGAAAGCACAGAAGCTGCCGCTGACAAGCTTGTAAGAGCTACTGCTCCCCTTGCCGACATGAGCAGCGTAATCAATCCGTTCAGCGGCACGGAGCTTGTGAAAAACGAAACAACCGGTTCGTGGCAGACTCATAACGGCGCGGATATTGCCGCGGAGGTCGGAACAGAGGTGTATGCAATCTCACCCGGCGAGGTTACTGCCGTAAACGACGATCCTCTCTGGGGAACTACAGTTGTCATTGATCACCATAACGGCTATATCAGCAAATATTGCAGCCTTGCCAAGGATTTGTCCGTTCAGGCAGGAGATACGGTTTTAAGCGGTGATGTAATCGGTACTATCGGGGATACTGCCGACATCGAAAGCGCTCTTGAGCCGCATCTGCACATTGAAATCACTCACAACGGCAGCTATGAGGACCCTATCAGCCTTCTCCGGCAATAAAGCATTACTCCGGTCTTATTTTAATCACAAGACCGGAGCTTTCTTCTTGAACAGTTGCATATTTCGAACCTTTATGATATAATGTATAAGGTGACGCTGCGCAATGGCCCTCTGACAGATTTGCGCGGTGTTGCCTTCAGTTTTATGGAAAGAAGTCTTCATCATGGTTAAGTCACAGAAAAAACATGAAATTGATATGTGCAGCGGGCCGATTCTGACTAAAATGCTCAGGTTTTCTCTTCCGCTGATGTTCTCCAGCATTTTGCAGCTGCTGTTCAATGCGGCGGATATTGTAGTTGTAGGCCGCTTTGCAGGTGATAATTCCCTTGCGGCAGTAGGCTCAAACACGGCACTTATCAATCTCCTGACAAATTTATTTGTCGGGCTTTCTATTGGCGCAAATGTTACCTGCGCGCTTTTTTCGGGAGCGAAAAAGCAGTCCGACCTTAAGAAAACAGTCCACACGGCTATGCTGCTAAGCGTCTACAGCGGAATTATTCTTACGGTTGTCGGAATTATAAGCGCTAAGCAAATTCTCACATGGATGCAGGCTCCGAAGGAAATTCTTGACCTTGCGGCTCTCTATCTGAGAATTTATTTCATCGGCATGACCTCCACAATGATTTATAACTTCGGCAGCGCTGTTCTCAGGTCTGTCGGGGACACGAAGCGTCCGCTGTATTACCTCTTTGCGGCAGGCATTATAAACGTGATTCTCAATTTGTTTTTCGTCATTGTCCTTGATATGGACGTTGCGGGAGTTGCTCTTGCGACGGTGATTTCAGAAACGGTTTCGGCTGCGCTTATTATCAGGTGCATGATGAAGGAAAGCGAGGAAAGCGGCATCAGGCTTGAGCTGAAATCTCTGCGCATTGACCGTGATAAATTCATCAGAATATTAAGAATCGGCTTGCCGGCAGGCTTTCAGGGGATTATTTTCTCCTTTTCCAATGTTGTGATTCAATCCTCTGTCAACTCCTTCGGAAAGATTGTTATTGCCGGAAACTCCGCAGCCTCGAATGTAGAGGGATTTGTATATATGTCCATGAATTCCTTCTACCAATCCACACTTTCCTTCACAAGTCAAAACCTCGGCGCAGGCAACATAAAACGCATCGGCAGGATTCTTGCTTCGGGGCTTATCTGCGTTACGGTTACGGGACTTCTCATGGGAAACGCCGCTGTATTTTTCGGCAATGAGCTTCTCGGCATCTATTCATCAAGCAGCGATGTTATTGCCGCGGGAATGCAAAGACTCACTATTATCTGCACGACATACGCCCTGTGCGGAATTATGGACGTTCTGGTAGGCTCGCTCCGAGGCATGGGATATTCGATTATGCCTATGATTGTATCACTTATCGGCGCGTGCGGACTGAGGATCATCTGGCTTTTCACCTTTTTCAGAATGGAGCAATTCCACTCGCCTGAAATGATTTACATAACATATCCGGTATCTTGGATTATAACTATCGCCGCACACGTCATATGCTATGCGGCAGTCAAATCGAAGCTGAACAAAAGATATGCAATTCAAGGAAAAACTGCTTAGGAGCTGATTTTATGGAAAAAAGAGTAAAGGATTCATATGCTGAACAGGTACAGGTTCTGACACAGGCTAATATCAACGGCTACAACAGGCTTTTCGGCGGTCAGCTGATGGAATGGATTGATATTGTCGCTGCCGTTGTCGCACGAAGGCACTCCAATCACAACGTAACAACAGCTGTCGTGGACACGCTTTCGTTTCAGGCACCTGCCTATCCAAATGACACCATTATTATATGCGGATACATAACCTACGTTGGCAGAACCTCAATGGAGGTCTGCACGAAGGCTTACGTTGAAAGTCTTGACGGAAAAAGACATCTCATCAATACTGCGTACCTTGTTATGGTTGCGCTGGACGAAAACGAAAAACCGGTTGAAGTTCCGCGGCTCATTCTTGAAACGGATGAGGAGAAATCCGAATGGGCAGCCGCTGAAAAAAGAGCAAGGCTGCGCAAGCAGCGGCGCAAGGAAAATTTCTGAGCAATACCGCACAAAGATTTGTCGGAGGTGATTACCGTGCTGCAAATTGCATCATACGACCCTTCGGGTAAAATTTCCGAGGAGATATACGGGTATTCGTGCTGGGAAAAAATTAAGGACGCAGTTTACCTTGGCGCTAAATCTCCCGAAGAGCTGGAGGAATCAATTATGAGTCAGCGGACTGATGTTGTTCTTGCAGCCGCAGACGAACATGACTTCACGAGAATAGACTTCATAAGAAAGCTCCTTGCGAATTATCCGGACATTTTCGTTGTGGTAATCGGCAATTCTGACAGCTGCCACTTTGTACGGAATATTTTTCTGTTGGGAGCTTTCGACTATCTTCTGACTGACGAGCTTGAAAAGGAGCTTGGAAAAACAATTATGAGAATGTCCCGTACACAGAGAAGCGCGTATTTTTCGGGAAAAATTTATGACAAGGTTCTTGTTCTGGCACGTCATATTTTCGATGGCGGAAGCAACGTCGGTGAGCTTGTGAAGGATATTGTCGATACAATTTACTCGGATTGGAATGACAACACTATCGCCTGTCAGCAGGTAATCGAACACGTAAAGCAGGAATCCTACAAGCATTTTGTTCGTAAAAAGCCGTGGCTGGAGAAGTTCATTTATCGGGGCGACTATATACGGGATATTGGCTTCGAGCTGAAATCTAAGGGCGAAATCGAAGAGGAGCTTTGCCGATATTATTCCGAGGTAAATCAATTGTTCACCAAATATAACGTCATCGACGTTAACAAGACAATTTATACAATCGGGAAAAGCGTCATACGGCAGGTTGACAGCAAGGTGACATTGGATTCAGTCGCAAGGGATGTCTATCTTAACAAAACATATATTTCACACATATTCAAGGAAATGACGGGAATCAGCTTCAATGATTTCGTGACGGAGCTCAAAACCGATAGGGCAAAAACGCTGCTTCACTATCCCGACATGAACGTCAGTATGATTGCGGATATGCTGTGCTTCGGCAGCTCCGGATATTTCAGCGCAATTTTCAAAAAGCATACGGGCTTCACCCCGACACAATACAGGGAGCTTATCAAAAAATAGCGGCTTTTTGCGGCTCAGCATAAATATTTCGCTAATTCTCCTAAAGATTTTATGTTGCGGACTGTCCGCGGCAGTGCTATAATATACTCATAAAAGCAAGGGAGCTTACAAAGTACCTTATGGGTCAAGTAAGCTCCTTTTCTTATTATTATTTCGTTTGTACTCCAACGGCGAAGTGCAGACGCGCTGTAAACTTAACTTTTTAAAGGAGATGTCTTTATGAACGTATCTGAAATCTTTGAGAATACATCTAAGAAGGAAGTATTCGATAAATCCATAGAATATTGGAACAGCGGCAAGACAAAGGAATGGCTTGATCTGGGAATCGACCTTGTAATCGGCAAAAGAGAGGGCTACTATTTCTGGGATATGGACGGCAAAAAGCTTATGGACGTTCATATTAACGGCGGTACATACAGCCTCGGTCACAGAAATCAGGAGGTTATTGACGCTCTGGTTGACGCCGCTAAATTTGTCGATATAGGAAACCATCACTTCCCCTCCCCGCTGAAGGCTAAGCTTGCCGAAACAGTCGTTAAATCATCTCCCGAGGGCATGAAGCACGTTATCTACGGCTCATCGGGCGGCGAGGCTATCGACCTTGCAATAAAATCCGCACGATGCGCAACCAATCGTCTGAAAATCGTCTGCGTGAACAACTGCTATCACGGTCATACGGGACTTGCCGTTGCGGCCGGCGCTCCACGCTACTGCGATTTGTTCCATGCCGAAAGACCCGGCGAATTTATTAAGGTGCCCTTCAATGATGAAGAGGCAATGGAAAGGGTCTTTGCGGAAAACGACGATATTGCGGCAGTTCTTCTTGAAACAATTCCTGCAACATACGGATTTGTAATGTCCAAGCCGGGATACCTCGCTAAGGTAAAGGAGCTGTGCGAGAAAAACGGCGCGCTCTACATTGCCGATGAGGTTCAGACAGGTCTTATGAGAAGCGGCAAAATGTGGTGCATTGAAACATATGGCGTAACTCCCGATATTATCGTTACCTCAAAGGGATTTTCAGGCGGCATTTACCCGATTTCCGCTGTAATTCTCAACGAAAAGGCTTCCTATTGGATGACTCAGGACGGAAGCGCCCATATGGCAACCTTCGGAGGAAGCGAGCTTGGATGCGCCTGCGCCCTCAAGGTATTTGAAATTCTCAATCGTCCCGAAACAAAGGAAAATGTTGACTTTGTCGCAAAATATCTTCGTGAGGGGCTTGAAAAAATCATGGCTGACAATCCCGATACATTCCTTGGAATACGTCAGAACGGCTTGATTATGGGTCTGGAATTTGCAGGCAAAAACGGAGCTGTTGTCGCTATGCAGCACCTCTACGAAAACGGAGTCTGGGCTATCTATTCACAGCTTGATCCGAGCGTGCTTCAGTTTAAGCCGGGCGTTCTCGTGACAAAGGAATACTGCGATGAGCTTCTCGAAAAAATGGCAAAGGGAATTGCCGAAGCTAAGAGCGATATACTTGCTCAGGCATAATGATATAATAAATTAAATCCATACAAGGGCGTATACAGGTGATTTTACCGTATGTATACGCCCTTTTTTATTCGGCTGGAGGTATTATAAATGGTTTTTAACAAGGATTTTTTTGACGAGATTGCTTCGAACGCACTAAAAAAATATAACTGGGAGAGCGAAACATACGCTAAAATGATTGTTCTCTCCGAAAACGCTACATATATGGTCAGATATAAGGACTCGGATCAGCCGGCAGGCGTTCTGAGAGTCAGCCGTCCGGGATACCATACTCTTTCTGAGCTTGAATCCGAAATGAGCTGGCTGCGTCAGATTAACGACTACACGCCCCTTATTGTGGCAAATCCTATTAACGGCGCTGACGGCAAGCCTGTTCAGCTTGTTGACGGCAGCGACGGAAATATTTATTTTTGCGTAATCTGTGATTATCTCCCCGGCAGCGAACCCGATGAGGGAAATCCCGAAAAAATTGTCAGGGATTTTGAAATGCTCGGGGAAACTACAGCTTACCTTCATAGACAGGCATCAATCTGGAACGGCACTAAAACTATCGACAGAATAGAATGGACCTACGATAATATCATCGGTGAAACGGCTGCATGGGGACGCTGGCAGGACTTTGAGGGAATGACGCCCGAGGCGGAGGAATTTCTTGAGGAGGCTTGCAGAATTATTAAAAAGCGTCTTAAAAGATATGGCAGAAATCAGGACAACTGGGGACTCATCCACGCAGATTTGCGTCTTGCGAATATTCTTGTTGAAGGTGACACAATCAAGGTCATAGATTTTGACGACTGCGGCTCAGGCTGGTATCTGCACGATCTCGCATCGTCCATCAGCTTTATTGAGCATAAGGAAATTGTACCTGATCTGATTAACGCATGGCTCAGAGGATACAAAAAGGTAATGCCCTTTACGGATACGGATTTCGAGGAGATCGACACATTTATTCTTATGCGCCGTCTTCAGCTTATGGCGTGGCTTGCAAGTCACAAGGAATCCGGCCCTGTAGCGGAGCTTTCTGTTGGCTACCTCAGCGGAACAATCGGACTTGCGGAAAGGTACATCAGACTATTCGGATAATTTTAAAAGGAGAGATTATTATGGCAACAACAAAAGTTAAAGCTGCACCTAAAACAAACGCTTTATCCAAATCTATGAAGCTTATTTACGTGTACGCGCTGGCTACAGGTGCTATTTTCACCTTCATGTGCTACTGGGACGGTATTTTCATGTCCTACACAGGCCCTGCAACATTCCTTGCATTCGCCCTTATGACACTTATGATTCTTC